>NZ_CP084703.1:1480039-2960079 GCF_020519665.1 Bacillus shivajii | reverse complement strand
CAATGAAGGCGTAATATAAGCCATGTTACCGGTAACTAGTAAAATACCAAAGAGAACGAGTAAGATTCCGCTAATAATTGATAGAACACGTACATGACGCTGAAGAAACTTTAACACTTTAAGACTAGAAGAGCTCACAAGAGCGATGAGTAGAAACGGAATACCTAATCCAAGCCCATAAACTGCTAATAAACCTGCACCTTGCCAGACAGTGCTAGAATCAGCAGCTAATATTAAAATCGTGCTTAGCATAGGGCCGATACAAGGAGTCCAACCAAATCCAAAAGCCATTCCAATTAACCCAACGCTTATTACTCCACCTTTTTTCTGAAAGAGTCGATGAAAACGAATGTCTTTTTGAAACACTTGAAATTTCAATAGGCCAAGCAAATGCAATCCAAAAACAATAACGATAAACCCAAAAAATTGTGATAAAAACGTCGCAGTAGCAGGGGTAAATAAGTCACCGACCACTGTTGCTCCCATTCCAATTAACATTAACGGTATAATTAATCCTATGATAAAAGCAATTGTTCTAGGCATAATTTTAAACCGCTCTACACGGTTACTTTCGAGCTCAGTAACTGATAAGCCAGTTATCACAGCAATATAACTAGGAATGAGTGGTAAAACGCAGGCTGATGCAAATGATAGGAAGCCAGCTGTAAAAGCGAACCATATACTCATGACTCCCCCTCTTCTCCGTGGAAGTTATCATAAGCATCTTCATAACGTTCTTGTAACTCTTCGCTCGTTGCGATGATATACGGGTGTGTACCTAAATTATTACCTTCTTCATCGAAAAATACGTAAGTAGGTGAAACACTAACTTCGTAATGATTTGCAAGGTGGCGATCAAGGTCAACACCCCATTCGTGGGTTGCTTCATACTCATTTAAAAATTTATCTTTTATTTCTCTTTCTCTTCCAAAAAACACTACGGTGATCACTTCGATTTCATCTTGATTTCTAATAAATTCTTGAATAAATGGCATTGAGTAGCTACAACATTCACATGGTACTGCGACAAATTGTAGGATCGTCTTTTTCTGACCAATATACTGGTCGAGCTCGATAGGCTCTTCTGCGTGAATACGTTGAATAACACTAAGGTCACCTTCGCCATCCCCGGAAAAAAATGAAAAGGCTGTGTACCCCATTCCAATTAGAATAAAAGAGATTAACAATATTCCTATTTTGTTCATTGACTTCTCCCCCAAAACAAGTTGATGATAGAGTATATTGTTTTATTTTTCTACTAATATTTTATCGAACATAAGGGGGGAGAATCGTGTATAAAAGCGTCAATTTAGTGACATTTACCATAGTGGTTATGTTGCTTATATCTGGTTGTAATGTGAATTCTGAGTTAGATAACTTAGAAATAAACTTCTTCAATGAAGGAAGCACTTATCGAACAGGGGAATTTCATACGTATGAAGTCGCTTTACTTACAGGTGAAGAAGAACCTATTTCAGTAGAAGACGTATATTTATATATGAACATGGAACGAATGAATCACCCAATGGAAGGAACGATGGTTGAAACGGAAAAAGGGCATTATCAACTAGACCTTCCATTAGCAATGGAAGGGGAATGGTACGCTGAAGTTACGGTGAAAATCGGAGATGAGGAAAAAACAGAACGATTCTTGATTAATGGTGAAGGAGAAATGGTGATGGATTTCATGAAAGGATACAATGCAGATAACTAAGAAGTAAGTTGAAGCAACCTCAAATGATTGAGGTTGTTTTCCTTTACAACAATTTATGCCTTCGCTCATAATGAAAAGAAGTAAAATAACTGGAGGTTATGTAAATGAATCACCTTGTCATCTATATGCATCCATCGAGAGACAGTTTTAATGGTGCGATTCTTTCTGAATATACCAAAGCATTGCAAAAAGCAGGAAAACAGGTGAATGTACGTAACTTAACTGAACAATCATTTCCACCAGTGTTGCTGAAATCTGAATATGAAGAGTCTTTACAAGGAATCAACAAAAAAGACGTCGTCGATGAACAGAAGTTCATTATTGATGCAGATATTATTACATTTCTTTTTCCACTTTGGTGGGGAGGATTCCCTGCAATTGGAAAAGGTTATGTTGACCGTGTTTTCTCTTACGACTTTGCCTACCGTTTAATCAACGAAAAACCAATCCCACTTTTAACTGGAAAAAAAGTCCGGATGATCTTTACTTCTGGAACACCTGAGGGAGAATTACATCAATCAGGTTTGTATGATCAAATGGTAAATCTCATCGATAAAAGTATTTTCAAATTTTGTGGCCTCGAGCTAGATGGTATTTTACATTTTGGCAACGTGATCGAAGCAACGAATAAAGAACGTTCGAAGATGCTAAAAGAGGTCGTAGAATTTGTAAATACAAAGGGTTAAATAATGAACTCATGATTCGATGTAGTAAAATAGATAGATTAACTTTTTATATGCAATCTATTAAAAAATGCTATTGAAAGGTGGTCATGTATATGAATACTTGGGACCGACTTCACCCGGATACATACGCTGTCTTAAATTCACTATCAGATAATGTTTTTCTTGCAGATTTAAATTTAAACTTACAGTGGATGAATGACGCAGCAAAAAGTTTGATATTTAAATTTGTACATCATTTAAACATCGAAGATCCTAATGAATTAATCGGAACGTCGTTAAGAGATGTTCATCCTGAAAAATCTAAGTTTAGTCATGTTATGAAATCAGGAAAGCTACCGCATAGTGCACATATTCATATTTTTGATGGATATGTTGGAGATATATTAGTAAATGAGGCGAGGAATTATCAAGGAGAAAAGGTTGGCTATTTATTGTTTTGGCGGGATGTAACAAAAGAAAATGAAAAGCGTGAGAAAGACCGACAACTTATCGAAGAAATATCGACGCCGGTTCTTCCGACTATTCTTGAGAATACGTTACTCGTACCATTAATAGGAACCTATGATGTAAGAAGAATTGAAATGTTAAAAGAGAAAGTGCTGTGGGAAGCTGCAGACAATGATACTGATCATTTAATTTTTGATATGACTAGTTTAACGGCAATCGATGATTATACGATTATTGACCA
Source organism: Bacillus shivajii (assembly GCF_020519665.1). NCBI lineage: Bacteria > Bacillati > Bacillota > Bacilli > Caryophanales > Bacillaceae > Bacillus > Bacillus shivajii. The sequence goes on along the minus strand of NZ_CP084703.1, from coordinate 2,956,991 downwards.
GTTTTATAATATAAACGAAACGGTCGCCGTTACAGGTGTTGAAACGTATTTTGTAGGTTTTTCATCTGAACTCGTAAAAAAATTTATACAGCACGGGATAAAAATGACGAATAAATCTTTCCCTAAGTACAATCAAGCACTCATTCATATTATGGATAAAGAAGGCCTTGAAATTGCGAAAAAAGCTGAATAAAAATCAGAAAGACCAATTCACATTAGAATTCGGTCTTTTTTTAGGCACTTGTTCATAGATTGAATCAATTTCATAATACATCTTTTTAAAATTGATGACAGCTTCATAATTTGTTTTGTTTAAGTATTCTATCTGTATTTTATTCGGATCGCAGTTGAAATACACTTCGCTTTCACATCAGGGTACAAGTTCGACACTCTCCTCTTAGACAAAACGCCTAAAAAGAAGTTGATCTTTTTACAAAATGTAAAATGATAATAGATGAAATATTCAGTAAAATTAAAGTTGTGAAGGTTTTTATAGCGATGATTTCAATCTAGTCATTTTAACTACATGAATATCATAATTAGTAAATGTCCGTAAAAAGAGTAGAACTTTAATTCTATGAAAAGGGTGATCTATGTGCAAAGAGAAAAAGTGTTAGTGAAGGGCGAGAGGTTGAAAGAAACGATAGAAAAGTTTGCTGATTATGGGAGAACATCTAATAATGGAGTCACTCGTCTATCCTTGTCAGAACAGGATTTAAAGGTTAGGGAGTATTTTACGGAGTGTTGTAAAGAACTAGGTATGGAAGTAAAGCTAGATGACATGGGGAATATGTATGCAACGCTAGAAGGAGAAGAAGATGGTGACCCAATCGTTATTGGCTCACATTTAGATACGGTTAAAAAAGGTGGACGTTTTGACGGTGTATTAGGGGTTATCGCAGGACTAGAAGCTGTTCGTACATTAGTTGATCATAATATTAAACCTAAAGTACCGATCACGGTAATGAATGTTACGAATGAAGAAGGGGCACGTTTTGAACCTTCGCTGATGGCATCGGGTGTATTATCAGGTAAATTTGATAAAGAGGTTATACTGAAATCAACAGACACAGAGGGTGTCACTTTTAAAGAGGCATTAGAATCAAGTGGCTATAAAGGAAGTGTTGAGAACCGTCTTTCAAAGGCAGCAGCCTTCTTAGAATTACACATTGAACAAGGTCCAATACTAGAATCAGAGGAGAGGTCGATTGGGGTTTGTGATTGTGTTGTCGGCATGTGTTGTTATGAAATTGAACTGACTGGTGAATCTGACCATGCTGGTACGACACCGATGTCAATGCGAAAAGATGCACTCTTCGCTGCAAATGATTGCATCACAGACTTGAGAAGTAAATTGTCTACGTTAGATGAGGATTTAGTATACACGATGGGAAGAATGAATGTTCACCCTAATATCCACACGGTTATTCCGAATAAAGTTGTTTTCACTGTTGAGGCGAGACATAAGGAAGAGGAGGTTATTAAACAAGTAGAAGAGATTATTCAAGGTCTTCCTGAAACAGTAGAAGGGGTTACTGTCCAAAAAACAAAGCTCTGGGGAAGAGATACAGTTTGGTTTGATAAAGAAGTTGTGCAAACAGCGGAAGCAGCGGCTGAATCACTTGGTTATACACATAAGCGAATGGTAAGTGGAGCGGGCCACGATGCTCAGTTTATTGCGACATACATGCCAGCGTCTTTAATCTTCGTTCCGAGTGTGAACGGAAAGAGTCACTGTGAAGAAGAGTATACACCTTATGAAGAGTGTGAAAAAGGTGTAAACGTTATTCTAGAAACAGTACTATCGTTACTGGAAAAACAATAAAGAACCACCAATTGAGAGGCTGTCGTTCAAGTAATTAACCTTGTGCGGCAGTTTTCTTTAGTCGAAGGTAGTGTGCTAGGTAGAATACCACCTGGAAGGATTGTCTTAGGTACAAGGGACACTGATATATATTCATATGAAGAAACGAAGGCTACCAATGTCATTGGTAGCCTTCTTGTAACAATTTTATTTTTATACTATCAGAATTTATATAATTATGGTCGATAGTTAATTGCTCCTGCGTTTACTCGTCGCAGATCGGAGTAATGTCGAGGAAGCCATTGCTTGGTGCTTCTGCGCTTACTCGTCGCAGGTGAAGAGTACTAAGAATCTCTTTAACGACAAGCCAAGTTTTGTTTACATGTTATTGAAACATTGGAAGGATATACGTAATTAGAAACCAGAGAACCCCGAAGAAAATGATAATATAGGCAGCATACTTTATGAATGTAGACGCGACTTTTGAGCTATCATGCTTTTTTTCAACTTCTTCTTCACGTTTTTCAACATCTACATTTCGATCAGCCATCGTTATAGCCTCCTTTTTACGTTGTTGAAAAACGTATTCCCTATCCATTTAATGTACAAACATCCTTGTACCTATAGCAATTTACGTGCTTTGTTTTTCTAAAGAGTTAATAGGAGTTGTTACTTTTGTTTTGATATGAATAAGAAGTACGGCAGAAATGACAAATATCATACCAAAAAATTGCCATAATGTTAACACGTCTTGAAAAATGAATACACCGATTAATGCTGCAACGACAGGCTCAATAGTAGCAGCAATAGAAGCTTTGCTAGACTCTATCTTTTGAAGGCCTTGTGTATACAGTAAATACGCTAACACAGTAGGAAAGAGACCAAGGCCAATACTAATTAAGAGTGCTTCTACAGTCACCCAAGTAGACATATTTAAAAGTAATCCACTCGTTGGTAGAAGAGCTAACGTTGCGAAAATAAATGTATATGTCGTCGTTGTTAATGACGAATAAGAGGAAAGAGCGGCCTTTCCAAATATACTGTACAATGCATAACCGAAACCTGAACCGAGGCCGACGATTAATCCATAAAAAGAGAACTGTTCATTGTTAAGGGGGAAAAGTCCAATCACAAGTATACATCCTATAAATGTGACAATTAATGCGATTACTTTTTGGGGTGTGAACAATTCCTTGAAAAAGATACGTGACATAATTGTTACAAAAGCTGGACCAGTATAGAGTAAGACGGCTGCGATCGATAAGTTCATTTCAGCGATAGCAGTGAAATATGCCCAGTTAAAAAAGACAATGCTCCCTATACCTGTTCCTACAAAGAATGGAAGGTGCTTTAGCTTTACTTTGAAGGCAGCTTTGTCTTTATATAAGACGATGAAAAGTAGAAAGATGACAGCTGTTGTTACACGGAGCGTGACAACTTCAATAGGAGAAAAACCTAAGTCATATAGTGCTTGAACAAAGATCCCAATCATTCCCCATAGTGCTGCCCCAAATATAATAAATAGAAAAGCTCCTTTAGCCATCATCATCTTCCTTTCACTTGTACGTTACAAAGTTTACGACTTCTTTAAACTCATATTGTTATCACCAGTATGTTTAGGGTCATAGTTTACAATGAAGTAATAATCACCTTCAATGATTTCTCTGTTAGCTAAATACTGTGACACATCGAAAGTGAGAGATTCAATAATTAAATGCTTGGAAATTGTACGTTGATTACCTGTACCCGCAATTGATGAAAAATTATCAATATGTGTCGTTAATAAATCATTCAATTCACTTTTTTCAATGGAATCTTCCCACCATTTTTTGCGAGGCTTTTGCTTAAAGTGAAGCAAATAATCTACTTTCATAAGCCCTTCAATGATATGCATGTTAGAGGTATCAATATGATTTAAAAATGCTTTTAAGCGAATAAATAAATCTTCAAACTGGTGACCAATTTTTCCCCAACCATTTTCGTCCCAATAATCGCCGAACTGTTGGAAAAAATCAAAAGGCGAATCAAAAGTGTGATCAACTAAATATTCTACAGTATGATCGAGGCGGTGATCGTTCCAATATTTTTCTAAAATATCTTCTGTTCGTTTAATGCGAATTAATTCTCCAAACGATAGTACATTATTTGAAAGAATTTCGTATGGGGCGTGGTCCATAAACGTATATTGGAATTTCTCAGCCATTGCACGCATACCTGTACCGCGAAGCATCTTTAAAAACCCTAATTGCAACTCTTCGGGCCTTAGTTCAAACACGTCATTGAACGTCTTCTTGAAGGATGTATAGTCTTCTTCTGGAAGACCGGCAATTAAATCGAGGTGTTGATCGATTTTTCCACCTTCTTTTACCATTGTTACGGTTCTTGCAAGCTTTTTAAAGTTTTGTCGACGTTTAACAAGGTCGTTCGTTTCATCATTGGTAGATTGAACACCAATTTCGAATCTGAAAATTCCTTCCGGGGCATTTTCATTTAAAAATTCGAGAACCTCAGGACGCATAATGTCAGCGGTAATTTCGAACTGAAATTGGCACCCGTTATGGTTGTCGATTAAAAATTGAAAGATCTCCATTGCATAATCCCGTTTAATATTAAATGTTCGATCAATGAATTTGACCATTTTTGTTCCATTATGAATAAGGTATAGAAGATCTGATTTTACTTTTTCTATGTCAAAATAACGTACGCCAACTTCAATCGAAGAAAGGCAGAACTGACATTGAAAAGGACAGCCTCGGCTTGTCTCAAAATATACAATTCTTTGTCCGAGCTCAGCACGGTCTTCCTCAAAACGATATGGAGATGAAATCGATAAAATATCAAGGTTTGGTCGTGATGGTGTGATAATAATCTTCTCACCTTCACGAAAACCTAAGCCATTAACTTTATGAAAATCGCGATCTGTTTGTAATTGACAAAGAAGTTGTTTAAATGTTTCCTCGCCTTCTCCTTTGACGATAAAATCAATTTCAGGGACACGTTCTAACCAATCATTTGTGTCATAAGAAACTTCTGGCCCGCCTAGAACGATGCTCGTTTCAGGTAAGACTTTTTTTAACATCTTGACGATTTGCAACGTTTTTTCGATATTCCAAATGTAACAACTGAACCCAATAACATCAGGCTTTTTTGAATATAGGTCTGATACCACATTCATTTCAGGGTCTTTTATTGTATATTCTGCCATTTCAACATCGAACTCCGGTGCTGAATATGATTTTAGTAGGCGCAAAGCTAGACATGTATGTATATATTTCGCATTGAGCGAAGTAACAACGATATTCATAGTCATCCTCCAATATATTCGTATTGTCAACGGTAATCATATCATATTTTATACATTGAATATAAGTATGAGGATAATAGCTTATTATTTAGAGATCACAGGCTACAAATGAAAGTCTCGCTTCGTTTTATCGCTTTTCATAGTAAAGCAAGGTCCTAAAATAGGACCTTGGATGTTTTATGTTTTTAGCAAGAAGCAGCCCATTGTTAAGATATCTTCATACTCACCGTTTGTTTTCCTCATGAAACGGTGAATTCTCCCTTCATAAAAAAAACCTAATCTTTCATATAATTTGATGGCTTTTTGGTTGCTAGAAAGAACTTCTAATTCAAGCTTTTCAAGTGGTGCGAAGTGATGCGCCCAAAAAAGAGCAGTTGTCATTAAGGCTTTGCCGACACCTTTGGAGCGATACGATGGGTGAATAATTACTCCTAATGTACCACGGTGCATTGTATGTTTTAAGCCATCAATATCTATAGTTAAAATTCCAATAACAATGTTTTTTTTAACAGCAATAAGTTGGAGCGTATGTGGGTTACGGAGTGTAAAATCATTTTTCATCATTTGATCGTTTACGGTCATATGAAAGTCATCGTAACTCATGACAAGCCCTGTTCCTTCTTTTAATGCAGATTTAGTAAGTTTGTGCATTTGTTCTGCATCAGAAACTTGTGCTGTACGAATTGTGTAACGGTTACCGTCTTTTGTCCATCTTGGACTAGGTTTTACAAATCCCATCTCCTCATACCTCCACTTTTTTTATATACGTTAACGTATGAGGTGTAGGGTGGGGGAGTGCTAGTCTTTATTCATACAAATGTGGGCGTCTTCCAGATAAAGCGGGAAGTTCCTTTCTCACACGCTTTACTTCATCGAAATCTACATCAGCAATGATGGTTTCTTCTGTTTTACCACCTTCGGCGAGAATTGTTCCCCATGGATCGATGATGAGTGAGGTACCTCCAAAATGACCAGCTTCATCTGTACCGAAACGGTTACATGCGAATATATATTGTTGGTTTTCGATAGCTCTTGCAATGAGAAGCGCTTTCCAATGACCGATTCGTTTTTCTGGCCATTGTGCAGGTGTAACTAAAGCAGATGCACCATCAACGGCATAGGGACGAATCCACTCAGGATAGCGTATGTCATAACAAATACTTAATCCAATTGTTTCCTCTAAGAAATTGAAGGATTTTCGAGTAGACCCTGGATGAAAGGTCAAGTGTTCATTGAGGAGCGGGATTAAATGTGCTTTATCATAAGAAGTGACTAAATTGCCAGTATGGTCAAAAACCAATGATGAATTGTAAAGCTTATTATTTTTTAGAACAGGCATAGACCCTGCGACAATATAGCTTTTTAACTTTTTGGCCCATTTAGTAATAAAAGCATAACAATCCTCTTCATCTTGAGAAAACTCTTTCTTTTGGATAGAGGTTAAATCATATCCAGTCGTCCAAAGTTCAGGGAAGACGATCAGATCAATGTTTTCATTTTGCAAGTTTACTAAATGTTTTTTCATTCTATCGATGTTTTGTTTCGGGTCACCATAAGCTGTATCTAGTTGAATGAGAGCAATTCTAGCTTTTTTCATAAAAAATGCCTCCATTCTATTCGTCAAACAGTTTTTAACATTGTATCATAGATTATAAAGAAAAGAGGGGTGAAGCAATTGAAGTTTGCTAGTTTTACATATGAAGGGCAGTGGCATTACGGTTTTGTTCATGAACAAACGGAGTCTTTAGTCAGTTTATCGGTGGATCGACGTTTTCCAAGGTCAATGCTCGAATTTTTGCAAGATGATTTAGCGATAAAAGAAGCTAAGCATCTCTATGCAGAATGGTTAAATGATCGACCAAATGGGTTTAGAGTGAAAATGACGGATTCTTCGTTTGAATGGAAGGCTCCGATTCCTCGACCAAGCAAAAATGTATTTGCAGTTGGTAGGAACTATTTAGATCATGCAAAGGAGATGGGAAGTACTGACGCTCCTAATTATCCAGTTATTTTTTCAAAAGCAGCAACGTCCGTTACTGGCTATGAAAGCGAAGTGAGTCTTCACAAAGGGATAACGGAAAGCGTTGATTACGAGGGAGAACTTGCTGTTGTGATTGGTAAGGAAGGGACACACATTCAAAGAGAACAAGCGATGGATCATATATTTGGTTTTACAATAGCAAATGATGTGACAGCGAGGGATCTACAAAAGAACCATCAGCAGTTTTTACTGGGAAAAAGTTTAAACACGTTTTGTCCGGTCGGTCCATGGATTGTGACAAAGGATGAATTTTTGCCATATGAAAATAAAAAGATTATAACGTCTGTAAATGGAGAAACTAGACAATTGGGAATGTTCGATCAAATGATCTTTTCCATTCCACAATTAATTGAAACATTGAGTCAAGGAATAACGTTAGAGCCTGGTGACATTATCGCAACTGGAACACCGAAAGGAGTTGGTAAAGGGTTTCATCCACCGAAGTTTTTAAGAAATGGGGACGTCGTAGAAATTACTATAGAAGGGTTAGGCACACTTCGGAATACGTTTAAGTGATTTAGGTATTTACATGTAGGTAATGTCCCGACACGGCTTTTTTCATAGGTTAAAGTCACATTCGTTGCCCTTCTTCATACAATGAACTGAATGTAATTTCAGAACAATAGTAAGTAGATGAAAGGGGTTCACATATGAATTGTAAATGCCGACCACCTATGGGGATGCCACACCAACCGATGATGCATGGGCCAGCATGGCAACAAATGCCACATGGTATGCCAATGGCTAATCCAGGTCACCAAGTTATGCATGGTTTTCCTCAGCAACAAATGATGCCAGGGGCTGAGCATGCTCAACCAGAAATGGTACATCATATGCCAGGAGGAAATGAATTTGGTCAAGGGTTTACTCAAGGAATGGGGCCAAGTTTTGAACAAGAATTTGGTCCAGGGGAACAGCCAATGATGCCACAGCAAGAAATGCATCATCATCAGCAACCTCATATGCCACAACAAGAAGTAGCGTGGATGCACCAGCAACCGCATGTACCGCAGCAAGAAATGCATCATCATCAGCAACCGCATATGCCGCAACAAGAAATGCATCATCATCAGCAACCGCATATGCCACAACAAGAAGCGGCGTGGATGCACCAGCAACCACATATGCCACAACAAGAAGCAGCGTGGATGCACCAGCAGCCGCATATGCCACAACAAGAAGCAGCGTGGATGCATCAGCAGCCAGGAATGCCTCAACACCAAGTACCTTGGATGCAAGATCAACATGCAATGATGCCAGAGCATGGGCATCCACAGCAGCATCATGATCAACATGCAATGCCTCCACATATGGAAGGCTTTGTACCAATTGAAGAGGATGACGACTTCGAATAATAATTAAGAAAAACGATTGACTTGACGTCAATCGTTTTTTATCTCTCTTCAACTGGTATCGTTAAAGAGAAGCGCCATTCTGGAAGCTGGACAGTAGTTCGCTGAATCAAAAATTTACTAGGAGGATCAATAGTATTAGCAAACTCTAATTGAACTCCTAATCCATTGTTTGACGAGTTAAGCTGGATAAAAAGTGGATAAATAGACTGATCTCCATCATGTTTTTGAAATGTGTATGAAAGATTTCTCCTCTGATGATCAGGGTGGTTATCGTTTAGGGTGAATGAAATATTTTTACCTTCAATTGAAAAGTCTGAAATGGCTAAATCCCCTAATGTGAGTTGTGAAGCTTCCTTATCGGTAACTTGAAAGGAGTATCCCTTTTCAAATAATGAAGGAATAACATAAAATGGTATCGTTACGAAGCTGTTGTTATTAAGAGGAGGTGGTGATAAAGTGATTGTTAAAAGAATTTCGTGTTCCCCTAATTCTTCTTTATCAAATGTATCCTCATTAACAACGATGTCAATTAACTCATAAGGGACATTGTCTCCATCAAAAACATAATTTGGCCATTGAAATTGATAGTCTGAGCTTGAAAGTGGAGATTCATCTATATGTGAAATAAGGAAATGCAACTTAAGCTCATCATCATGATACTTGGAATGTAAGTATGTTAGCTTAAATGGTCTCTTTTCAACTGATTGATTTATTAAGGGGTTTTTGTTCCCTCCACTTTCACCTGATTGAAAGGGAGGACTATTAGAACATGCGTGCATTAGGATAAAGGCGATGAGTATAAAGGTAAATTTGAACCCCATATGCAATGTGACTCTCTCCAATCTATATACAGTTAATGTTATTTTACAAGAAATGAATGAAGAGGGAAACTTTATATTAGATTTATAACGAAAAGTCACATGTTTTCGATTATACATATATGAGAGGGAGAAGATGAAAATCGAGTTAAAGTAAAAACGAGTGATCCAACATCATGGATCACTCGTTTTGTTAACTTAAACGTTTTGTGTTTCTTTTTCTTTAATTTTTTCGTTTGCAGACACGACGGCTTCTGTCTTTTTCTCTGGTTTATCCCAGTATTGTTCGTTTCCAGGTAGGTCATCGAACCAAGCAGCGTCTTTTGGACAGTCTAGGGCCATAAATTTACCGTAATTACCGTCACGAGATTGGTGGTACTTTAAGTATGCTTTTCCATCTTCAATAGCTAGTATTTCAATTTTTCCTGATGTATGACTCATCGATAAACGGACACGTTTTCCAAGGCCTGATGTTTTTGCTTTTGCTTCTTCAACAATATTATACGCTTCTTCTAATGTAAGTACGAAGTCGTTGTTTCCGGCAACTGGGCGGTTAATGAAGAAGTAATAAGGTGTAACCCCTGCCCACGATAGTTGATCTAATAGATCAGCTAATACGTCTGGATCATCATTAATACCTTTCAATACTGGAGTTTGGTTTACAACAATTGCCCCTGCATCATGAAGTGCTTCGAAACCTTTTTTCGCTTCTTCAGTAATTTCATTTGGGTGGTTAATGTGCGCCATGACATAAATACGCTGTTCAGGAGTTGAATATTCACGAATTAAATCAAGTAACTCTTGATCCTCGTATATACGCATAGGGTTAAATACTGGCATTTTTGATCCGAGACGAATAATTTTCACGTGTGGGATCTCACGAAGCTGCTCAATGATTTTACGAAGTTTTTTCGTTGCTAAGATCAATGAGTCACCACCAGTTAATAATACGTTGCTAATTTCAGGGTGCTCTTTAATGTACTCAATCCCTGGCTGTACATCAGCCATTGCTTCCTTAATATCATTACGGAACAAGCGCTTACGGAAGCAGTAACGGCAATAAGCTCCACAAACTTCAGAAACGATAAGCAAAGCTGTAGCATCATATTTATGCTGACATCCTGGTGCAGCATAGTTTGTATCTTCATCAGAAGCGTCCCAGCGTCCATACTCATCTAATTCCCCTTCATTTGGGATAATTAATTTTTTAATAGGATCGTTTGGGTCGTTCCAATCAATTAAGTTTAAATAGTAATCGTTTACACGAAAAACAAACTTCTCAGTAATTTCTTTCAATTTTTTTCGTTCTTCTTCTGGAATTTGTTCAATCTTATCAATGTTCATAATGTACTTCGGTTGTGCCATATAATCCCCTCCATAAAAAATTCTGAAATTAAGACTATTTTCATTTAAACATATCAGCCATATTTGGTCAAAAACGGAGGAAAACATCTATTTTGATGTGTTTATGAAATAAATCCTCCAAATTTCTCTCGATTCTTCGTGATTAATTCGGAGTTTAAATTTCATTAATAAAATTAATGAAATCTAGCCTTCACATCCAAGCTTTTTTGTCATAAAATGAAATAAATCCTTCAAAAAAAACGAAGGGCAGAAGGAGAGGGGTATTATAGAAAATGGCCATACGTAAATTTGATCATCCTTTTATTGAGTATGGGAAGAAAACAGAACAGTCCTACAAAACGATGAAAGAGGCTGGAGAACACTTACCTGGTGGTGTAACTGCCAATATTAAACACTTTGCACCTTATCCAATAGTTATGAAGAAAGCGAAAGGTGCATGGGTTGAGGATGTCGATGGCAATCAATATGTTGATTATTTAATGGCGTACGGTTCATTAGCTTTAGGACACGGTTCTTCATTAGTTAAAGAAGCAATCGTTCAGCAAATAGATCAAGATGGAACAAATTTATTTGGGACACCGCATCAGATGGAAGTTGACTTTGCAAAGAAGGTTAAAGAACATTATCCTTCTATGGAAAAAATGCGCTTCACTAATTCTGGAACTGAAGCTACATTACTTGCAGTGCGGCTAGCAACTGCTTATACAGGAAAAAGTAAAATAGCAAAGTTTGAAGGCCATTATCACGGTGGCTACAATGAAGTTCTATATAGTATAAACCCTCCAATAAATGAAGCAGGTCAAGAAGATAGGCCAAATCCAGTCCCAGAGTCAGCAGGACTGAATAGTTTTGGAGATGACGCACCTCTTATACTCCCATTCAACCAAATTGAAGCAACAGAAAAACTAATAAAAGAACATGCCACAGAGTTAGCCGCAGTTATGATTGAACCAGTTCAAGGTGGTTTTATACCAGCTGAACATTCATTTATAAAAAAGCTAAGAGAAATTACTGAAAGGTATGGGATATTACTAATTTTTGATGAAGTGAAAACAGGTTTTCGAGTTGCGTTAGGTGGCGGTCAAGAACGATACGAAGTGACTCCGGATATAACGACGTTAGGGAAAGTAGTTGGTGGAGGCTTTCCAATTGGTGTTGTTGGTGGGAAAGACGATATATTAAACATTAGCCGACCAAAAACTACAGGGGATGTATTTGATGCTGGGCAAAGTAAAACATCAACAGCAAAAGATATTCTCTTTCATAGTGGAACGTATAATGGTCATCCAACTATTTTAGCTGCAGGATTGGCGACAATAAAACATCTAGAAAAGGATTTTCATAGAGTCATCACGAATACAGAGATATTGAAGGATAAAATAGAGGAAATTGGTGAAAAGACAGGAGTACCGTTGAAAGCTGTTGGAGTAGGCTCGATTTTTAGTGTAGTATGTACACAAGAGAGTAAAATTCGACATTATCGTGACCTTCAACGAACAGACCTGAATTTAAGGAAAGAAATAGATTTCGAACTGTTACAAGAAGGGATTTATACGAAACCTTTAAATAGATATAGCGTATCAACGGCACATGGTCAAAAAGAGATAGATAAAACGGTTGATGCGTATGAGAAGGTGTTAAAACAACGTATGAGGAGGCGAGGTATGTCGTAATTAAAGGGGGAGGAAACATGTTAGACAATGAAGTATATCAGCGGATGATACAACAACGTGAAAAAATGAGTAAATCTCATAAAAAAATTGCAAATTATCTGATTGAAAATCATGAAACAGCTCCTTTTCTCACTGCTTCAAAGCTTGCAAAAAATGTGCAAGTAGGAGAAGCAACTGTTATTCGCTTTGCGTTCTTCCTAAATTATAAAGGTTATCCAGACTTGCAGCGTCACCTGCAAGAGGCGCTGCAAAGAAAGATGACCTCTGCAGAAGTTTTAGCGAGGACAACTGATGAGAATGAACAGACTGAGCATGTCGTAAAAGAAGTTTTATCAGATGATATTCAAAATTTAAAAATGACGTTAAATCAAGTTGACCCAAATATATTTGAAAGTGCAGTTAATGAACTTGTTCATGCAGAACGAATATATATTATTGCTTACCGAAGTGCAACAAGCATTGGCCAATTTTTAGAATTTTATTTGGATTTAGTCCTTCAAAACGCAGAGCTCATCCGTCAAGCAGACGGTGTATCAGAACATTTACTCGATATATCTGATAAAGATGTCGTAATTGGACTAGGGTTTTCTCGTTATACAAAACGAACAGTTGAAGTATTAAAATATGTGAAACAAAGAGACGCTAAAACAATTGTTATAACTGACCATTTAATGAGTCCACTCGTTCCTTATGGTGATTTAAACCTTATTTCTTCTACTGAAATTAACTCATTTATTGATTCTTTTTCAGCCCCGATGAGCATTGCGAGTGCACTAATTACGGCTTTAACTCGATCAGAGCATAAAAATGTTGAAAAACGTTTAAAAGAGCTTGAAGGATTATGGGATACATTTGATGTGTTTTATGACTAATGATTAAAATCAAAAAGGGTCGGGCCAAATTGGCCTGACCCTTTCAATTATACTGTTGCTGGTTCACTATTGTTATCATTGTCTCTTTTTTTACGTAAATACTGTACAAAACCAATGAGAATGAATAACGCTAAACCAGATAATTCAATCGGTAAGTTCTCTGGATATATAAGCATTAAACCTGCGGCAAGTAATAAGATTCTTTCATACCAAAACGGTTTGTAAACGAAGTACCCCATCATTGTCGCACTTACTGCGGCCATTCCTAAGATAGCTGTAATAAGTACAGGAAGAAGCGTCCAGAAGGTCGCATCCTCTAATAGTAAGACAGGGTTAAATACAAACACGTAAGGGATGATAAATGCCGCAATGGCTAACTTGAAGGCGGTCACCCCAGCCTTCATCGGGTTTGCCCTGGCTATCCCCGAACCGGCATAAGCAGCTAGACATACAGGTGGTGTAATGTCTGCAACAATTCCAAAATAGAAAACAAAGAAATGGGCAGCAATATCAGGTACACCGTAAGCGATTAATGCAGGTGCTGCCATTGACGCTGTGACGACATAGTTTGCTGTTGTAGGAAGTCCCATTCCTAGTAATATACATGCAATCATCGTAAAGAATAATAGTAAGAATAAGTTGTCACCAGCAAGGTTTAAGAGTCCGCCTGCAATTTTTCCACCAAGACCAGTAAAGACAACGACCCCTACGATGATACCTGCTGTCGCACAGGCTGCAATAACAGGTAATGCGACACGCGCACCTTGTATCAGTGCATCAATAATATCTCTTGGTCCCATTCGTGTATCTTTACGAAGGAAACTAACAGCAAAAGCAGCACCGATTCCCCATAAAGCAGCAGTAGTAGGTGTAAACCCTTGTACAAGTAACGTAATAATCGCGACTAATGGTAATAATAAATCAAGTCGTTTTAAAATTCCCTTTAATGAGGGTAGTTCCTCTTTAGAAAGACCTCGAATGCCGTGTTTCTTTGCTTCATAGTGTGTACCCATAAATACACCAGTAAAATATAGCATGGCTGGAATAATACCGATAATAATGATGTCACTATAGGATACGCCAGATACATACTCAGCCATGATAAATGCGGCAGCACCCATGATCGGTGGCATAATCTGTCCACCAGTAGATGCGGATGCTTCTGCAGCAGCAGCAAATTCAGGTCTAAATTTCGCTCGTTTCATCATTGGGATGGTAAATGACCCAGATGAAACAGTGTTCGCTACCGAGCTTCCTGTAACTGTTCCTTGCATGGCAGAAGCAGCAACAGCTGCTTTTGCAGTTCCACCAGTAAACCTTCCTGTCAGAGCAAAAGCTAGATCATTAAAGTATTGACCGACTCCAGTCTTTGTCAGCATGACTCCAAAGAACAAGAACAAGTAGATATAAGTTGATGAAATTTGGATCGGCGTACCAAAAATAGCATCAGATGAATAAAATAATCGTCGTGATAGACCAGACCAGTCAAAACCTCCGTGTCCGAAGTATGGAATGTTTGTCCCATACATGCCATAAAGAATGGCTAAGGAAGCGATCACTACGATTGGTAAACCTACTGCACGTCTTGTTGCTTCTAGTAATAAAATGATCCCAATCGTAGCAACAGTAATATCTAAGGTTGTAAAGCCCAAGATTCTTGCTGCCCCTGTGATCCAATCATAGCGGAATAAAATATAATACATACATCCCATTGCTAAGAAGGCTAAGACAACATCATACCAAGGTACACCAGGTTTTCTTAATCCTTTTTTGGTTGCCGGGTACAAAAGAAAGATAAGGCCTAATGCTGTTCCTAAGTGGACAGCCCCTTGAAGTAAATAAACCAGAGGTCCGTGTGCTGGATAAGCTCGCCATAAATGGAATATTGTTAAAGAAATTGAAATAAAGGCGATAATAAATGCCCATTTCTTAGGGTCAGTACGATATGCTGATTCTTTGTCATACTTTGCTAACATTTCTTTTTGCTGTTCTTCTGTTAAAGTTTCTTTTTCTTTCATATGGTCACCACCCTCGGATCGTTCTATATAAACATGAATCGACGAAAAAGTAGGAGAATTGTATTCCTGCGTTTTCGTCGATGTTCCGCCATTTATTTTGTTCCTTGGCGGAGCGCAAAAGGAACAGTAGAAGTAACTATTTTGTACCATAGTTTAAATGAATTAACAATGGATACATCTGGTTTTTCTTATAACTGTGTTTTTTAGATAATGGTGTTCTAGACAAAAAAAGATCATTATTAATAATGAAATTCATGCTATTAATAATGGTAGTTATTTATTAATCTTATTCTACTTTTTAATTAATATTTATAAATTGGTGTAAAAAAGGCCGGACACTACAAGGGTCCGGCCTTGAGATCATACATATTTGCTTTAGTCTAAAAGACCAGCTTCTTCAAAGTATTTTTCAGCACCAGGGTGCATTGGAAGACCTTCAGAACCATTAAGGGCATTTTCTTTTGTTAAATGCTGACCTTGGTCATGAGAAATGTCTCCACTGTTTTCATACAAGGCTTTTGTAATTGCATAGCCAAGATCTTCATCGATTGTATCAGTTGAACCTACAAGTACTGCATAAGCAGTAATCGCTTGTACGTCACTTTCCAAGAAGTCGTAAGAGTCAGCAGGAATTGTCATACCAGCGTAACCACTATTATCTTCAATGTATTGTAAGCCTTCTGGTGTGATTTCGATCATATCAATGTCACGTGAAATAGCTAACTCTTCAAGGCTTCCGGCTGGTAAACCTAATAAACCAAATGAAGCATCTAAGTTACCGTCACGCATACGGTCAGCAGCATCTCCGAAGTTTTCTTCAAATGCTGTATAGTCACCATCTTCTAGTCCATAAGCTTCAAGTATTAAGCGAGCAAGAGCTTGTGTTCCAGATCCTGGTGGTCCAATTGCAACGTTCTTGCCTTCTAAGTCAGCAATCGTTTCGATACCAGAATCAGCAGGAGTTACAATTTGCATCACTTCTGGGTAAATGTGACCCATGAACCCGAAGTTATCAATCTCAACTCCTTCAAAGTCTCCATCACCAGTTAAAGCATTTAAAGCTGGGATGTGTACAGTCATACCTAGGTCAAGTTCACCTTGGTAGATTTGTGAAAGGTTATCAACAGATGCCCCGGTAGATACGGCACTAAGGTCGAACCCTTCATATTCTTCAATGTTTGCATTAATAACGTTGGCCATCTCTTGTCCTAACGGAAAGTAAGTACCGCCAGTACCGCCAGTTCCGATCTGAAGATTACCGATATTGACTTCTGTGTCTGCACCAGCATCTCCGCCAGCTTCGCCATTGTCTGCTCCATCGTCTTCACCACAAGCCGCAAGTACGACACTTCCAGCAAGAAGAAGACCGAACATGGAATAAAACTTCTTCTTCAAATTTCATTCCCCCTTAAGATATTTTTTTCATAGAGCATACCAACAATCGCATAAAAATTGCTGGTATCCTATTTTATTTAAGCAGAATTTTTTTTGAATGTCAAAAGATTACTAATTCCACTTTAAACTATGCAGAACCTTTCCACTTCAAACCATTGTTGTACTTAGGATTTTTGGTTCCTCTACTTTAAAACACTTTAAAAATTCAAAACTGAAAATAATGGAATAAATTAGGGTAGAATAAATATGAGAAGTTTATACAAAAAAAGTCGAAAAACCTCTTCAGAAAATATTGTGTGAAGGAGTGATTTTCGACATGATTATATGAAAAATAGAATAAATGTAGAAACTAACTAACCGACTTCTGTATCGTCTTTATGGTCTATAAAAGACATTTGTTCCCACTTTTTCGAACGCCATCGTTTAAGCATGAGCAATCCTCGAATCCATTCATCAAGAATCATTGCGATCCATACACCAATTAGACCAAGTCCAAAAATGATCCCAGCAGTATATGAGACGGTTACTGCGACCCCCCACATGACAGCAATTCCAATGTAAACGGGATATTTTACATCTCCTGCAGCTCTTAAACTATTAATAACAACAAGGTTAAAGGCGCGACCTGGTTCAAGAATAATTGTTAAAAGAAGTAAAGTACCTCCGAGTTGAATGATGTCAGGGTTGTTTGTAAAAATTGATAATATTTCATCTCGTAAAATCGCAAAAGTCGTTGCTGCGAACGTTGAGATAGTCATAGCGATCCATAAACTTCTTAAACAGCGCTGGTAAGCTTCTTGTTTACGCTTTTCTCCAATTAAATGTCCGACTAAGATTTGAGTACCTTGGCCTATTGCTATAGCGAACAGCAAGGCAAACATAATAATATTTAACGCATATACTCTTGTTGTAAGTGCTGTTGTTCCCATCATGGCAATAAAATAAGTAATGACCATTTGTGAAGCATTATAAGATAAATGTTCTCCCGCAGAAGGAATCCCAATCTTTAGTAATTGACGTAATTCTTCTTTCGGGAATTTAGCTGTTAAATATCCCCATGGTAAATGACCTTGCACTCGTTTATAAAGGAAAATAAATAAAACGATTAGACCGAGCGTTCTACTTGCTGAAGTACTAATAGCAACACCTGTTGCACCTAGAGATGGAGCACCGAATGCACCGAAAATAAACACATAATTACCAAATACATTTAGTGCGTTCATTCCTAGAGTGACGAACATAGCATCCTTCGTAAAACCATGACTTTTAACAATTGCAGATAAAGTCATAATTAAAGACTGAACAAATGCAAATCCACCGACAATTTGTAAATAAATGAGTGCCGTACTCATTAATTCTTCAGGGAGGTTCATTGCTGATAAGATCATTTCTCCAAAAACAAAAAGGAATAAGCTTAAAATGAGTCCGAATAATAAGTTAGCTACAATTGAAACAACAGCGATATGTCCTGCTTTTTCTTCTTTTTTTGCCCCGATATATTGTGCTATTAAAATTGTTGTCCCTGTTGCGACAAAGCCAAACATAACAATAATGACACTCATGATTTGGTTGGCTACACCGACTGCTGCAACAGAGTCATCATCATATTGACTCAACATTAATGTATCAGCATTTCCCATTAACATATGGAGTAAAATTTCTATAAAAATTGGCCACGTTAGGGCAAACAATGTCATGTTGCCTACATTCTTCTTTGTTGTATCTTTCATTATGTTTTCCCTCATTTAATTGTAGATTTACTTGCGAAGATATACAATTGATGAAATTGAATTTGATATGTTATATCTTTATAAGAGTATTGATAGAATCGTCAACATACAGACAGAGTATATATAGCATAGTAAAGGTTGATATGAGTTTCTAGTCATAAAAACCGATAAGAATTGAACAAAACCGACCTGTAGGTGATCAAGATGAATATGTTAACTAGTATCGTTCCGCCAATGCCGACATTTATAAAAGGGGGGGAAGCCACATTTATTAAAGGGATGAAACATTTTAAAAGAACGTTTCATCTATTTGATCTTTTATATGTAACAAAAGGAACATTATATATGAAGGAAAATGATAGTAGTTATGAAATAAGATGTGGTCAATTTATTATTTTAGCACCAGGATTTGAACATGTTGGGGAACACCCTTGTAGTGAAGATACGGATTTTTTTTGGATTCATTTCTCATTCACGAATCAGTTTAATTTAATAGGAAAGAAAGAGGTGGATTGGTCAGAGGTATTCTTAAAAGAAAGTACATATACTAGTCCCTCTATTTTTAACCTTCATTTACCTCGATACGGTGAGATTAGACAGTCCGGAAGCTGTAATGAAACGTTAGAACGTCTTATTACGATAAATGAATCCGGTGACCCTGCTATGAAATTAAAGCAGCAGATGATTTTCTCAGAATTCATCTTGCTATTACAAGAAGAAGCGATGCATATCCCTTCAACATCACAAACTGTTGTTGATCAAGTGCTTTACTATATTAAAAATAATTATGATAACAAAGAATTCACCGTAAAAGGAATGGCAAAGTCTTTGTTATATCACCCGGATTATATTACAAGATCAATGAAAAAAGTAACAGGCGTTACACCGATCCAATACTTACATTACTATAGGCTAACGGTTGCTAAACAAAAATTAGTTAATGAAAATCTCGACTTAAAAACGATTAGCTCAGAGGCGGGCTTTAAAGATGTTAGTTATTTCTCGAGAATTTTCAAACAAAAAGAAGGGATTACTCCTGGTGAATATAGGAGAATTAGACGTAATCAACTATGAGTATATAGGATATTGAGTACATTGTAAGCGCATTTATGCATGGATTTCCTTGATTTAGGTGTTATAATATTCCTATATACAAAGTTGTGCAAACGGTTTCGCTATGGTCGAGAAGGTGGGAGGGGGCTTTGAAAAACATTATTTAGAAGGATAACTGTTGGAAAGAGGGATTTATATGAAAAAGCTTAAAGAAAAGAGAATGTTAAAAAGTTTATTATTTAAATTAAAAATGCTAATCGTATTCATTTTCCTAATAAGTCTATTGTCAGGTGGTGTAATTTATTATGCAAACCAACAGATAGCTAATGAAAGTATAATGTTAGAAGAAACTGCTTCTTTTCAACATGAATATACGAATTTACTAGGGGGAGTAAAGGAAATAGGACTTATCCAATTTCAATTAACGACAACGGGGTATAATGAAGACCGTATTCAATTATTAGAGGAAACGATCCTTGAAACTGATGAATTGTTGAAAAGCATGCATCTGAGGGTAGAAGGAAACGAAACCCTTGAACATTATTTCGCTCATTTTGAAGATGCACTCTCTACATATAAAACGATAACAGAAACTTATTTCCATACGATTTACGTCGGTGACGAAGTCGCTCAAATTAGAAATCGAGTAACGCCTCAAATTACTAGAATAGAAGAGAATATTCAACAAATCGATGATAGGATTCAAAGTTTTCTTGAAGAAGAGAGAACAAATACCACACAATCATTACATGATGCAATCCAATTCACCACTTTTATAACGGGAGTTGCTGCTTTACTTGTCATCGTTGTCCCTGTTTCTTTTTTAATACTGTTTGGGCGGAATTTAAAGCACGGTGTAAGGTTAGTAAAAAAACGTATTCAACGTTATCAATCTGGAGACCTTGACTTTGATCAAACAACGAAACGGCGTGATGAATTTTATGAAATTGATGAAGCATTAAGGGAAATGGGATTATCTATACAAGAATTGGTCAATAAAAGTGAACTTGCTGGTGAAAGAGTTGTTCAAGTCTTAAAAAGCACTACGAATAAATCAAATGAATTATTAAACGGAATTGAAGAGATTGACTCAACGATGAAGAAGTTCAGTCAAAAAATCGATCACCAGAGTGAATTTACAAATGCAATCTCTGCAACGACCGAAGAAGTTTCAGCTAGCTCTGAAGAAATTCATTCATCTATTGAATACATAAATGAAAAAATGAAAAGCACAGAAGGTGATTCTGTTAATGGTAAAGAGATTGTTACGGAACTAAATGGAATGATGGATGAATTAAACAAAAGAACAGATGTTGCTGCAACGAGAGTTAATACAATGAAAGAGCGAATGGAAATCATGACGACTTTCCTAAAAGGGATTGATGATATAGCAGGCCAAACAAATTTATTAGCAATAAATGCATCAATTGAAGCAGCGAAAGCAGGTCAAGAAGGAAGAGGATTTGCTGTAGTAGCTGATGAAATACGTAAATTATCAACAGAAACAAATAAGTTCTCTGAACAGACAAAAGAAACATTATCTGAAATAGAAAATGACACAAAGGAAGTCTATCATTTATTTTCTATTTTCAAAGAAAAAAGTGAAGAATCCTCATTAAAAATGGGTCAAGCAAGAGAGCTTTTTTCGGGTGTATCAATGAGGAATCAAGAATTAACTAAAGAAAATAGTGAGATCAATGAATCAGTTGCTCAAATTAATCAAGCAATTGAAGAAGTCGTAACCTCAGTCACTGATCTTGTAGAAGGAGCAGGAGAACTGCAAGAGAAATCACGGTTTGTGATGAGAACAATTGAAAATCAAACAAAGCTACAACACGAGATGACAGGGGAAGTTTCTTCTTTAAATGAAACAGCAAAAACTCTAAGGAAAGGTTCAAAATAGGATATATGAACCCCTAGTTGACTGTTTATGTTGACTGGGGGCTTTTTTGTATCAATATCATTTTCTATATTCGTTCATGAATTTGACAAATTCCCAAATAAAAAATTTTGGTAAAAAGGTTGTTTTTTTTAGACTGACTAGTATAATAGAGTTATAAGTTGGTGCAAACGGTTTCACGTCTCTTGTATACGTGGAATTGTTTTTAACACAACTGCGCAAACGGTTGTCCTTATTGCAAGAACTTACCTTGAAACGTATAGGTGTAACAATGAGACACATAATAACTTTTGGCATTCGAGCGATTGTATAAATTATTGTATTGAACGAGATGTAAGCGGTTAAATTTCACTCGGAGCTAATTAACCTGTACGTAGACATATCTTATATATTTTAAGGTAAGGAACAAGGCAAACGAGTTGCACAAAATGATTATTAAAATTATTTAAGGGGGAAGACACATGTTTAAAAGCAAGACTTTATTAATGACCATTGCATTATCTGTAGCACTTGCTGCTTGTGGTGGGGCTGACGATGATGCTCCAGCTGATGAAGTAGGAACTGATGATGGCGCTGGAGAAGAGACAACAGAAGAATCTTCAGATGATGGTGTACCTGAGAAGCCTGAAGAGTTAGCGATGTGGGTTAATGACGAAGAATCACAATTAGATGCATACGAGGAAATTGCCCAACGTTTTACTGATGAATATGGCATTGAAGTTGATATTATTCCTTACTCAATGTTAGAACAAACAGAAGGTATGTCACTTGACGGTCCAGCTGGACAAGGACCAGACCTTTTCTTCCAACCGCATGACCGTATGGGAGACATTCACCTTCAAGGGTTAGCTGCTGAATTAGAACTAACAGAAGATCAGCAAGCGCGTTTAGCTGAGTACAATGAGGAAGCAGTAACATCTTTCAGTTATGATGGTATTCAATACGGGATCCCAGCTGTTGTAGAAACATACGGTCTTTTCTATAACACGGATCTTGTTCCTGAAGCTCCAGAAACAATGGATGAATTAATGGATATCGCTCATGACCTAACTGATGGGTCAACTTACGGTTTCTTAATGGAAGCAACAAACTTCTACTTTACGTACCCATTCCTAACAGGACCTGGTGGGTATGTGTTCGATCAAGGCGCTGATGGTGTATATGATACTAGCGACATCGGTTTGAACTCTGAAGGAGCTGTAGAAGGTGCAGAAACAATTGCATCTTGGTTTGAAGAAGGTTTAATGCCTACAGGTGTTGATGGAGATATCATGAACGGATTATTCACAGATGGTCAAGCAGGTATGGTTGTAACTGGACCATGGTCAATTCCTGATTACCGTGAGAGCTTAGGTGACAGCCTTGCTGTAGCTCCACTTCCAAGTTGGGATGGAGAACCACTAAACTCATTCTCTGGTAACAAAGGTTGGTTAGTGAACTACTACACTGATCATGAATATTGGGCGACAGAATTAGCGTTATTCATTACAAATGCAGAAAACTCTGAAACATATTTCGAAGTGGCTGGAGAGCTTCCTGCTCACACGGCTGTAGAAATTGATGATGAGTTTATGTCTCCTATTTTCGAACAGACTCAAGTTGCAACACCAATGCCAAACGTACCAGAAATGTCTCAAGTTTGGGAACCTATTGGTGATGCATTACAGTTCATCTCTCAAGGTGAAGATGCTCAAGAAGTTTTAGATGAGGCAGTTGAACAAATTCGTGATCAAATCGCGATTATGAACTAATGAAGGAATAAAAGCGGGATTGAGAAGATGTTCTTCTCAATCCCCATTCTTTAAACCAGGAGGAAGTACAAATGGCTACAAATGATAAAAACGAACATCAAGGGAAATTAGTCAACCCAAATCACAATCCGAATGTAGCTGCTATGCTTTCAATCATTCCGGGGCTCGGTCAAATGTATAATAAGCGCTTTATTAAAGGTGCGACCTTATTCATTCTCTTTGCTGCTTTCGTAGTCGTAATGTATGACTTCATCAGCTCCGGTTTACAAGGGTTGGTGACATTGGGGGAGGTTCCACGTGAAGATGATTCTCGTGTGTTCCTAAGTGAAGGTATTATATCACTATTTTTCTTAACGTTTTTTATTACATTTTATGTATTAAATATTCAAGATGCCCGTAAAGACGCAAAGAGAATACAATTAGGTTGGACTGTTCCAAACATTCGTGATGGTTGGAAAAATGCTTGGGATACAAGTTTTCCTTATGTCCTTGTTTCTCCAGGATTGTTTTTACTCTTGTTCGTAGTAGTGTTCCCATTACTATTTATGGTGGCATTGGCATTTACAAACTACAACTTATACAACGCTCCACCTAGACATTTGCTTGAATGGATTGGTTTCCAAAACTTCATTAACTTATTTACGATCCAAGAATGGAGAACGACATTTATTAACGTTCTATCATGGACATTAATTTGGACGTTCGTAGCTACGACACTACAAATCGCATTAGCACTATTCTTAGCTGTCATTGTTAACGACCCACGTGTTCGCTTTAAAAGGTTAATCCGAACTGTATTTATTTTACCGTGGGCGGTTCCAGCCTTTGTTACAATTATCATTTTCTCTGCATTATTTAATGACAACTTCGGAGCGATTAACTTACAAATTATTGAGCCGTTATTTGGAACGACAATCCCGTGGTTACAAGACCCAACTTGGACGAGAGTAGCGTTAATTCTAATACAAGTTTGGTTAGGTTTCCCGTTTGTCTATGCATTATTTACAGGAGTCCTGCAAAGTATTTCGTCGGATTGGTATGAAGCTGCTGATATTGATGGAGCGAACAAATGGCAAAAGTTTAAGAACATTACTTTTCCACATGTTATGTTCGCAACTGCACCATTACTAATTATGCAATATTCGTTTAACTTTAATAACTTTAATATTATTTATCTCTTTAACCAAGGTGGACCTGCTGTACGAGGGCAAACCGCTGGTGGCTCGGATATTTTAATTTCTTGGATTTACGGTTTAACGTTCGAAAATCAGCAATATAATATGGCCGCGGCGATCTCAATTATTTTAGGACTGATGGTTGCAGGCTTTGCTTTCTTCCAGTTCAGACGTTCGCGTTCCTTTAAAGAGGAGGGGACATTTTAATGAGTGCATCACAACAAGTAAACAAACCAAATCGTTTAACGAAAAAACAAAGAAACTTTATCGAACTATTCGGTATATATACAGTGATTGCAATCATGTTTGTAATCATCTTGTATCCCCTATTATGGGCGTTTGGATTATCGTTAAATCCTGGACGTGGGTTGTTCGGGGCACAAATGATTCCAGAAAACTGGTCACTTGAACATTATAAATGGTTATTCTTTGACCCGCGTAGTAACTATTTAATTTGGTATAAAAACTCTTTAATCGTAGCTTTATCGACTGCATTTTTTGCAACATTTATGGTTGCATTAACAGCATATGCATTTTCAAGATATCGTTTTAAAGGGCGTAAAAATGGCTTATACGCATTTCTACTTTTGCAAATGTTCCCAGTATTAATGGCGATGGTAGCCCTTTATATTTTATTAAACACAGTTGGTCTTTTAGACAGCTTAGTCGGTTTAATTATCATTTATGTAGGTGGAGCAATTCCGATGAACGCTTTCTTAGTCAAAGGGTACTTTGATACAATCCCGAGAGAACTTGACGAGTCAGCAAAAATTGATGGAGCCGGGCATTTCCGTATTTTCTTTACAATCATGCTTCCGTTAGCAAAGCCTATTTTAGCAGTAGTTGCATTATTTAACTTTATGGCACCATTTATGGACTTTATTTTACCACGTATTGTCTTGAGAAATCCGGAGAACTTTACGTTGGCACTAGGCTTATTCAACTTCGTAAATGACCAATTTGCAAACAACTTTACTCGGTTTGCTGCAGGTGCGATATTAATTGCTGTTCCAATTTCACTTGTCTATTTATTCTTACAACGTTACCTCATTTCTGGTTTAACATCAGGGGCTACGAAAGGATAAAAGAAAAGTTCAACGAAAGAAAGTGCGGTGAAAAGGGGCGCCCTTTTCACTCGTATTTTTTTACTAACAAAACTTATAATACCTATGGTTGTTGGTGTAGCTTCAACTAAGGCTTACTTCCACAGGATGTGGTGACTTCGGCGTTGATCACAGGACGTGATCGATTTTAGCCGAAGTTCCTAATTAGGACTTGACAATAAAGCATAAGGGCTCTATGTAAGCAAACTTCGCTTACTAAGAGCCTCTTTAGCAATAACTCAAATTTTTTTAATATGAATTAGAATCATTGTCAACTTTCAAAGCCAAGGAGGAGAAGCAATGGAAGATACAAGTTTTGCGATACACCCAGGAAAAAAGAATGAAATAGAAGGTACAAATTACCAAGATGTAGGCAACTTTATTTCACTTGCTACTGAAAATGAACGATTAATGTTCAAATGTGAGCATGGTTTTGTAAATGTCGAGTTTAATACTTCATCAATTGTTCGAATCGTTATGAATCCTAAAACTCGCCCGAAAATGAAAACAAGCCCTGCAGTTGTAAAAGAACGAGATAGTGTATCATATCGTGTTAATGAAACAAACGAAGGTTTAACAGTTCAATCGGATGAACTAACTTTACAAATAGAGAAACACCCCTTTCGTATAAAGGTCTCTAATAATAATGGAAAAACATTAGTAAATGAAACAATTAAAGGTTTAGGTTCTAGTGCAACAGGTGAAGTTGTTTGTTTTAAAGATATGGATAAAAACGATCACTTTTA
This sequence comes from Bacillus shivajii, assembly GCF_020519665.1. Taxonomy (NCBI): domain Bacteria; kingdom Bacillati; phylum Bacillota; class Bacilli; order Caryophanales; family Bacillaceae; genus Bacillus; species Bacillus shivajii. The sequence goes on along the minus strand of NZ_CP084703.1, from coordinate 2,930,888 downwards.
TGGGTTTGGTGAAAAGACGGGATTTTTAGATAAAAAAGGCGATAAATTAACGATGTGGAATTCAGATGTATACGCACCTCATAATCCAGAAACCGACCCTCTTTACCAGTCCATCCCGTTTTTCATGACATTAAGGGACGAGTTCGCTTTTGGTACGTTTTTTGATAATACCGGCAAAACGTTTTTTGATATGAGAGATCAAGAGGGTACTTATGAGTTTCGTGGAGAATCAGGACAATTAGATTATTATATTTTTGCTGGTCCGACAATGAAAGAAGTATTAAAGCAATATACGTCATTAACTGGAAAAATGCCACTTCCTCCAAAATGGGCATTAGGTTATCATCAATCACGATATAGCTATGAAACAGAAGAAGAAGTAAGAGAGCTCGTGCATAACTTTTTGGAAAAAGAAATACCAGTCGATGCGATTTACTTAGATATTCATTATATGGACGGGTATCGTGTGTTTACGTTCGATAATGACCGATATCCAAACCCGAAAAAGCTAATCCAAGATTTGCGTGATCAAGGAATACGTGTTGTTCCAATTGTTGATCCTGGTGTAAAAGAAGATCCTGAATACGATATTTATAAAGAAGGAGTTAAAAATGATTTCTTCTGTAAATACATCGAAGGAAACATATATTTTGGTGATGTTTGGCCTGGAAACAGTGCGTTTCCTGATTTTACAAACGAATATGTTCGTAATTGGTGGGGAGAAAAACACCGTTTTTATTCAGACCTTGGAATCGAAGGCATTTGGAATGACATGAATGAACCGGCTGTTTTTAATGAGACAAAAACGATGGATACAAAAGTCATGCATGATAATGAAGGGGATCCGAAAACACATCGTGAATTGCATAACTTATATGGCTTAATGATGGGTGAAGCAACATATGAAGGAATGAAAAAACAGCTAGACGGTAAAAGAACCTTTTTACTAACTCGAGCTGGTTATGCAGGCGTTCAACGTTATGGGTCCGTATGGACAGGGGATAATCGAAGCTTCTGGGAACATTTACACTTAGCGTTACCAATGTGTATGAACTTAGGACTATCAGGTGTTGCTTTTTGCGGACCGGATGTTGGAGGATTTGCACATGACTCAAATGGGCAACTATTAGCTAGGTGGACACAATTTGGAACGTTTACACCTTATTTTAGAAACCATAGTGCTATTGGTACTGCTAGACAAGAGCCTTGGTCTTTTGGAGAAGACATTGAGGAAATTGTCAAAAATTATATCCAACTACGTTACGTTTGGATGCCTCAATTGTATCGTTTATTTAAGGAAGCACATGAAACTGGAGTTCCAGTTATGCGACCACTCGTCTTAGAATATCCAGAAGATAAAAAGACGTTTAATTTATGTGATCAATTTATGATTGGTGAAAACGTCATTGTTGCACCTATCATGACTCCAGATACAGAGCATCGTGTCGTTTATTTACCTGAAGGGAATTGGATTGATTATTGGACAGAAGAACGATTAACAGGTGGCGAGCACCATCTAGTTCATGCAGACATAGAAACATTACCGATCTTTATTAAGGAAAATTCAGCAGTTGCTCATGGAGCTATAAAAACATCAACAGACCAACAAGAAGAAAATTATCAAATCCATCTTTATAAAGCTAGTAAAGGAAAAGCGACATACAATGTTTATGAAGATGATGGTAAAACGTTTGAATATGAAACTGGAAATGTTTATGAAAACGAATTAACGTTTACGTATAACGATAACTTTCTTGAAGTAACAACTAACCGAAAAGGGAGATATACTCCTGATTGGAAAGCATTTACACTCGTTATTCATGGTAAAGACCAACTAGAGAAGGTACTGCTTGATGGTGAAGATATTACATCTATTGCTGAAGAAAAAGCTGGAAATATAATCATACCACTTAAAATATAATTGGTGTTAAAATCATAGATGTGAATAATCCGTGATTATTATACAGATACAAAAGTTAGGCCAACTCAAGGGATGGAAATACTTTATAAATTACAACATCCCTTGGCGGATAGGACGTCTTATAGTTGCAATGCGGTGAGATGTGATCCATTGACTAAACTGGGCGTCCTAATGCCTAATAAGCTATGATGAAATGTATTCATTGTAATATAACATGAAGAAGGGATGCAAAAGCCATGGCAATTACAATTAAAGATGTGGCAAAAAAAGCAAATGTCGCCCCTTCCACTGTTTCCCGAGTCATTGCAAATAGTCCGAGGATAAGCGAGCGGACAAAAGAAAAGGTTAGGGAAGCAATGAAAGAATTAGGGTATCACCCTAATTTTAATGCGCGCAGCTTAGCCAATAAAAGTACGAAAACATTAGGAATTATTATGCCTAATTCTGCAAATAAGACGTTCCAAAACCCCTTTTTCCCTGAAGTTATAAGAGGCATAAGTACAAAAGCATATCAACTCGAATACGGACTTTATCTTTCAACAGGTCAAACGGAAGAAGAAATCTATGAAGAAGTTCAAGATATGGTTCAAGGTGGACGAGTTGACGGGATTATTTTGTTATATTCTCGAGTGAATGACAAAGTCATGTCATATTTGTATGAACAGAAATTTCCATTTACTGTTATCGGGAGACCGTATGATCCTAAAATGAAGGATATTACATTTGTAAACAATGACAACTATAAAGCAGCAAAAACAGTGACAGAATACTTGTTACTTCTTGGACATCGTAATATCGCTTTTGTCGGAGGAAATCTTGACTTTGTTGTTACTGTCGACCATATGGAAGGGTATAAACAAGCGCTTAAAAATGCAGGGATTGAACAGTCAGATGATTACATTGTTTTTCGTGAAGAATTACAAGAAGGTGGTCAAGAGGCAGTGATTGATCTAATGTCTTTAAAGAATCGACCAACTGCAATGATTGTTGCTGATGATATTATGACCTTTGGCGTGATGCGAATGTTAAGTGAAATGGAAGTCAGTGTACCAGACGATATCTCCATTATAAGCTTTAATAATGTGATGATTTCAGAACTTTCTTCACCACCAATGACAACTGTCGATATTAATATCTATGGATTAGGCTATGAAGCGGCAAATTGTTTAATAGAAAAGATTTTACACCCAGAGTCAGAAACGAAAAAAGTCATTATTCCACATAAAATGATAAAACGACAAACATGTCAAAAGTTAATGAACCAGGTGTCTAAACCATGAGTTAAAAGAGCTGTTCTTATAGATACAGCTCTTTTTTATTTTATACTACCAGAATTTATAATTTCGGTTGATATTATAACCGCAACTAAGGCTTTCGCCATTAGGACTTGGGGAAAAAACCAAGTTTTGTTTACGTTAAGAATCAATAAAATTAAAACGAAGTAGCTGGCTCGAAGTCATTCCGGACCATCCCCATTAAAACTTTTACTACATTAAGCTGTTTTAGTTATTGATTATTTCTTCATATGCTATAATGGAGCCTATAATCGTGTAATACTAAGAGAGTTGGTGAGACAAATTGCCTAATAGTCGTTTTTTTCGATTTTTAATTGCTACTGCACTCATTTTGTTAATTATTTTTCTAGGGTCTCTGGTGCCGTTTATTTTTAGACCGCTCGTTGTATTTTTCCAAACGTTATTTATTCCTTTTCTAATTGCCGGCGTTCTTTATTATTTATTAAGACCGATTGTTCTTTTTTTACATAGAAAGAAAGTACCAAAAGCCCTATCGATCTTCCTAATTTACTTAGCATTAATTGGAGTTGTTACAGGGCTTGTATTTTTAGTAGGGCCTGTTCTTCAAAGACAGTTTATGAATTTAGTTGATAACTTTCCGGTCCTAGTAAATGAGCTTGGAAAAATTGTCATTGAAGTACAACAAAACGAATGGTTTGCGCGTTTCCAAGAGACGGATAATTTTTCTGTAGAGGAAATTACTCAAAACATGATGGGCTATTTACGAGAAGGATTTGATATCTTCACCGCTAATTTAGCTAGTTTTATCGGGATGATTACAAATATTGTCTTAATGATGATTCTTGTTCCATTTGTATTATTTTATTTATTAAAAGATGGACCGGAAGCGCCAAATCAAGTGCTACGATTTTTCCCTGAAAAGCAACAATTAGAGGGGAAGCGTATTTTAAAAGATATGGATGAAGCGTTAAGTTCCTACATTCAAGGAATGGTTATTGTAAGCTTTTGCGTGGGTTTATTGATGTATATCAGTTTTCTTATTATTGGTATTGAATATTCGTTAATCTTAGCGTTTATTGCAATGTTTACAAACGTAATTCCATTTATTGGACCTTGGATTGGTACGATTCCTGCTGTCATTGTTGCGATTATTGATTCACCAATAATGGTTTTATGGGTGCTTCTTGCAATTGTTATTGTACAGCAAATTGAAAGTAACTTCATTTCACCACAAGTGATGGGTAGAAAGCTTTCGATCCATCCGTTAACAATCATATTACTTATTCTTGTTGCAGGTAGGTTTGCGGGGTTCTTAGGACTGATCTTAGCTGTACCGACTTATGCTGTATTAAAGGTTATTATTAGTCACATGTACCGTTTATTAAAGTTGCGAAAAAAAATTGACGAAGAATTAAATGGAAATAATTAACGTAAGGAACGTTCAAAAGCTTGAATCAAAGAGTAGAAAAATATAAGATAGTTTAAATAAACAACTTAGAGGTGGTTTTCGTGAGTACCGAATTTCGAGGAATTACACAAATTAATCAAGATGAATTGAAAAAAGTATTAGAAGAGAAGAATGAAAATACAGTTGTCATCGATGTACGTGAACCTGATGAATATGAATCGGGACACATTCCAGGTGTGCCTCTTATGCCGATGCACACCGTCCCAAGTTTGATTGAAGGATTCAACAAAGATAAGGAATATGTTTTTATTTGTCGTAGTGGGAACAGGTCACAAAATGTATCGATGTTTTTAAAGGAACATGGTATTGATAAAGTAATAAACTTTGATGGTGGTATGCTTTCTTGGGATGGTGAGATTGCAGAAGGTGAAGAAGTATCGATTGCAACTGCAGATGAGTTGAAAAAATTATAATAATAAATTGATGAGCTTGGGTCATTCCGAGCTCTTTTTTTCTACGCAATGATAGAAAAAGTTTTTTTCGATAACTTTTATGTAGTTATTACATCTAGCTCCATATACGATCGTTTCTTCTCAGATGTAGTGCCCTTGGTCTCAACGGACAAAACGTCCTGATATTGAGTCTGCTACAGAACATGGCGATTTATCCGGGCTGTGTAGTGATGACATATTGTCGAGGAGGATAGGTGGATGATTTGAGGTACTTTACTCGTAGGATCTGCGTTATTTTTTCTTCTCTTGATCTATAGTTGAAAATACGGTGTCATTTGAACTAATTTTGTTACCTCCTGTAGAACGTAGTCAATGCATTTTCTAAGCCTTTCGCTATGAGTTAAAGAAGACCCAACTTTTTTATGTTTGCTATTTATATAATTCGGATATAGTACCTCCAACATCAAGGAGAGGAACAACATTTATAATTAAGCAATAAATAGGAGGTATATGGATGATTTGGACAATCGTAGGGATCATTATTTTAATGTGGCTCTTAGGATTTAGCTTTGAAATAGGCGGAGGACTTATCCACTTACTATTAGTGGTAGCATTAATCGTAGCTGTAATCAACTTAATAGCTGGAAGAAGACCTTAACACGACTGGATTGAATATAAAAAGAGAGGCTTAAAATGCCTCTCTTTGTTTGTTCTTTTTTTAAGAGATAAGAAAGTATAAAATTTTTGTCCTGGATAGTTGTCTAGACTCCATGCGCCATCGGCTCGAGGTCGCTTCGCTCGGCATTTGAAGTCTAGTCGACTTCTTCATACCGAGACTCCAGCGCTGTCGCGGAGACAGGGTGTCGACATTACGCCGTTGCCCGTAGGATGCGAGCTGGTTTTAGGCGTAATTTGGCGCCTTGCGCTTTTCTTATAGATGATCTGGTTTTTTACTATATGAATGATGCGTTTGATGTTGACGGTTCTGCTTTTCTTTTTTATTTTTTTGCTCATTCATTGCTTGGTTATCACGCTTTTTCTTATTATTATCTTTTGTTGGATCCACCTTTCATCCTCCTTAAACAAAAATAGCAGGGAAAATCCCTGATTATTTGTGAACTTACGTTTAATATGTGTTATTTTAGGTCGGAAATATGTATTGGTTTAGCGACATTTTGTTCTGGGTATGTGTATATTAATAACATGTTAAAGGGGGATGCGTAAATGAACTCAAAGAAAGTGTTGACTTCAACAATCGTTGCCACAGCAGTCGCGGGAGGCACATATTTTTTTGGTAAAGAAGAAAACCGAGAAAAGGTCATGCATAACGTTGAACGTCTAAAAGCGAAATTGAAAAATGAAACGAAAGAGGACCAAGCCCCTTATTTTAAAGAAAAAGTTGGTCATTCAGATCCTCATGACATCGAAGATAATGCGATGGTTGATGAAGGGGCTGTTTATTCGGTGAAATATTACAACGAACATATACAGCAGTAGGTCACTCATTAAACCATCATTTTTACGTGATGGTTTCTCTTTTTGAACTTTTCTACGTAAACAAATAATTTTGTTTACAATACGACGAAATGACATTATAATCAATTCGCTCCGAGTTTATACGGACATAAGAAAGGAGGAGGCGATATGTTAAAAAATATTGATGGCATTGAAGAGGGGAAAAAGGTCATCATCGCTTTTGCAAGTGGACTTTTATTAGCAATTAGTTTAAATATCTTTTTAATTCCAGCAAACGTATTTGCGAGCGGTTTTACTGGGGTTGCACAAATCTTCGCAGAGCTTACCGGTTTACCAACTGGCTTCTTACTATTATTATTAAATATTCCGGTTGCCATTTTAGGGTGGAAAAAAGTAGGGAAGAGCTTTACATTTTATAGTTTTGTCAATGTAGCTTTTACAACATTTTTCTTAACTGTTATTCCTATTGCACCACTTTCCGAAGATATTATTTTAAACTCTGTTTTTGGAGGCGTAATCGGAGGAGCTGGAGCTGGTCTCATTTTAAAGTGGGGTGCATCATCAGGTGGTGTTGATATTTTAGCTTTAATATTAGCGCGTAAAAGTGATCGTCCTCTAGGTGTATACTTTTTCATCATGAATGCAATGATCGTTGTTGCAGCAGGACTTATGTTCGGTATGGAAGAGGCACTTTATACATTACTTACTTTATATGTCACTTCACGAATTATTGATGCAATACATACTCGTCATGTGAAACTGACTGCAATGGTTGTTACGAACAAAGCAGATGAATTGCAGTCTGCATTTTATCGTAAAGTCACTCGAGGTGTAACGAGAATCCCTGCCAAAGGCGGCTATACTAGAGAAGACAAAGAAGTATTAATGATTGTCATTACGAGATATGAACTTTATTTATTGCAACAAATTATAGATGAAGTTGACCCTCAAGCATTTACAAATATCGTACAAACGACTGGGATTTATGGGATGTTTAGAAAAGATGATTAAGGGCCACCATGCGAGTAAGAATAATAAAGTACACTTACAATGTTTTTCTAGATTTGAAACATAAATGCTATGATATCGTCTAATATAATAAGACAGGTAATAGGGAGGAAAATTAGATGAAACGCTCACGACTCCTATCATTAATAAGTGTATTTATTACCATGATATTTATATCGGTTGCTTGTGGTACAGGTGAAAGTCCGTCTGGGTCTGATCCTGTTATTGAAGACGGCGAGGAAGACAAGGAGGAAACTGAAGTGGATTATGAAGGTTTATTATACGAGCTAGATGCTTCAGTGAACGATAACGTCATCGAAGTCAACATGACATTAGAAAATGAGAGTGATGAAACGAAAACAATCGATTTTTCATCTGGACAACAATTTGAAGTCATTATTCGTGATGGAAACGGGGAAGAGCTATATAAGTATTCTGAAGGAATGATGTTTACACAAGCATTCATAACTGAGAGCTTAGAATCTGGAGAAACGCTATCGTTTCAGGATCATTGGCAGTCTGAACAATTATCTGAGCTTAAAAGTATTGAGGTGTATGCTAAAATTTTGACATATGCAATTAATGGTGAAGATTTAAATGACATACCATTTGAAAAAACGATAAAGGTTCAAAAGTAAATGAAGTTACAAATGGGCTGGTGCAAATTCGCACCAGCCTTTAATTTGATTAAAACGATCATAGAATTTAAGTCCGTAAGGTAAGTAGAGACGCTAGTTCTTCTTTAGAAAGTTTCCATAGTGGCGCTGAATCTTGTTCAAGAAGGTTACGTGTCATTGCTTCTTTTTCAGATAGTAGAAGTTCGATTTTCTCTTCTAACGTACCTTCAGTTATAAAGGTGTGGACTGTGACAGGATTTGTTTGTCCAATGCGATAAACTCTATCGGTTGCTTGATTTTCGACTGCAGGGTTCCACCAGCGATCGTAATGAATGACTTCGGTTGCACTTGTTAAGTTTAAGCCGACACCACCAGCACGTAATGAAATAATCATAAAGGGCTTATGGTCATTCGTTTGAAAGTCCTCTACAAGGCTCTGCCGCTTCTCCGTTGTTAATGCACCGTGGAAAAAAGGCGTATGAATGCCAAATTCTTTATGAATACCTTCCTTTAATAATATCCCCATTTGTCGATATTGAGTGAATATAAGTACCTTCTTTTTCTGACGAACAAGGTTATTTAACAATCTGATACATTTATCCCATTTACCTGATCGCCTCATCAAACTAGAAAATGTTTGTTCTTTTAAGAATTGAGCAGGATGATTACAGATTTGTTTGAGTTTTGTTAGTGACTTGAATAGTTTAGCTCTTTTCTCTATTTGAGAAAGCCCATGATAATCCTCAAGTAAGTCTTCAACAATCACCTCATATAAGCTTCTTTGTTCGTCGGTAAGTCCAACGATATATTGTTTATTTTTTTTGTCAGGTAATGAAAGTTGTTCTTGGAAATCTTCTTTCGTTCTTCGTAAAATAAACGGTCCAGCTAATTTTCGGAGGTCGGAAAATCGTTCTTCTTCCTCTTCTGTTTGTTTGTTCGATAAAAATCGTGTTGTAAACCAATCCTCTGTTTTTAAATAACCTCGATTTAAAATGTCCATTAAACTCCACAATTCTTTTGGGTCATTTTCAACTGGAGTCCCTGTTAAGGCAACTGTATGAATGGCAGAAAAGTCACCGATTGTACTACGTAACTTTGTCTGTATATTTTTTAATTTTTGCGCTTCGTCTAAAATTAGGGTTGACCATGTGACATTTTGTAATAATTCTTTATCATTCACAGCAAGAGGGTATGATGTCAGGATGACGTCAGCTCGTTTTTCGTTATAAAATGAATCTCTACGAGTTGAGAATTTCCCTTCATGTACATAAACGTGAAGCCAAGGAGCAAACTTTTGAAATTCGTTAGCCCAATTTGTTAAAACACTTGTTGGACAAATGATAAGATGGGGAGCGAAGTCACCTTGATCCTCTTCTGTAACAGTGTCGCAATAGGCGATCGTTTGAATGGTTTTACCTAATCCCATGTCATCAGCTAAACAAGCTCCAAACTTTCTTTTACGCATATTTATAAGCCATAAAACACCTTCAATTTGGTAATCGCGTAATTTTTGTTGCCAATATGAATTCAATGAATCGGATGAATGATTTGAATGAGACAAATCATTCGAAGGATGGATCCTCCATTCGATATGTGAATCTTCATTTGAATGATCTTCTACGTGGAGTCCTTCTTTTTGTTCGATGTATTGTCTATATGCATCAAAAAATGATGAAGAATGGTTACTATTATATGCCTCCTGATATTTAAGAAGTTTTTCAGCTTGTTTTAGATCCCATAATACCCAATGATCTTGTACATAGATCATTTGTCGTTTGTCTTCAACCCATTGTCGAAATGTTTCTTCATTTACTGGGACATCTTGTATAAAATAAGTCCATGTAATTGAATGACCTCTCCAAGGTGAAGGGGAATGGTTTTCTACCAATATATTGTCACCGATTTCACCTTGTAATTTTGGAGTTAATGGTGCTTGTTGGAATTTTTGAGGGACAAGCACGGATATTCCTGCCATCTCTAAGTTTTCTGTATCATTTAAAAGGAACGTACTAATTGTTTCATTAGTAACAGTGATTTCTGGCTCTTGCATACATAAAGGTTCAGTGACAGGTGAAGTTTTCAGTTTATGCTGATGATTTTGGATGTAATGGATCGGGTTTTGCTTAAAAGGATGTTTTCCATTTTTGATATCTTTTATGGAACAGACATGAGATGTTTCCCACTCTTTTAAATATAATGAGATTCGCCACTCTTCTTGAGCAGAAGGTTCAAAGATGAGTAAAGTAAATTGAAAATGTTCTTCATACCTTGCATGCCAAGCCATTAAGCAATGAGGATAACGATGTTTTGGCAGTACATATTTCTTGCTTGGATTATGCAAAGCTTTCAGCCAGGCAAGTACATGCTCATCTGACGTTTTATTTTTTAGCAGAGTGGTATATGGTTGTAAAAGCTTTTCATTAAATGGTGATTGTATAATTAAGTATTGCAACCATTCGTTAAAGAATTGATTAATAACAGTCGGGAGCTCTTCTTTTGTTATAGGTACTTCGGTGTATTTATTTCCTTCATGAAGGATAATCGCATATTCTTTTAATTGGGATACACTTGAATCTCGTTCCCACCGCCAATTACCATAAGCTGTTGGAGTGATATGACCATTTTTTACTTCATCCAATTTTTTACTTAGTATTTGAAAAATACCCTTGAACTGATGTGACTTTTCAAACGGCAATGGTAAATTGGAAACAACATTCAAAAATTGATAAACCTTTTCATACGGGATGAAAATTCCAAGATTTAGTTCGTTGTCTAAATGACATTCAATAAGGTCATATTCTAGGCCGAAGTAGGAACTTTGGTCATCTTGAAACAACCATTGCTTGATCATTGTCATAGTTAGGTCATAGTGTATGTTATATTTGTTTGTTTCAATAGTTAACAAGAGCCCTCTTTTTTTGTCTGATAACATGAAGGAGCAATTAATAGTTATACATGTCTCATGAATCAAATCGTTTCAACTCCTGTTGCAAAGAAGTATATCTTGAATAACGCTTCTTTAATATTTGAACGATCGTATAAAAATCCTTCAGTTCATTTTTCTCTTTGCATAAATTTTGCAGTTCGGTTAGAAAGGTAGAAGCTTTTTCATAATGATTTTTTGTTTTTTTCTCTATGAGTCGTTCGATAAATTGAATCATCACTTTCTTTGCACTTGGCGCACTTTCAGTTTTGAGCATTTGTAATAATTGCTCACCTTCTATCCCGATTTTTAAAGGATCTTTCACTCTTAATAAGAAAAAGTGTACACCTTTGTCTACTTCTTTATGGTAACAAAGAAGCTGCATGTAAACACGTTGAGATGCATCATCGTGCAATTGTCTTGTTTTTAGTAATTGTAGTGCTTGAGACCTTAAGTCGTTGATAAGCTCCTCGTTATTCATGCTTTCATATAAGTCGACGTATTTCTTCAAATGTGGGCGTGAAATCCAAGTATAAAGCCAGTGGTCCAATTGATCTTTTGTTTGAAGTTGCTGAAAACTTTTAAGATTTTGGTGAAAAATGTAAGGAGAAAATTGCTCAACAAATCGTTTGTCTTCGGTATATAATGCTAACCATTCTGAATATATATGTTCAAAAGGTAGTTCACTTACATTCATTTGTTCACGGATGTAATTCTCGAGCTTCTTTTTTTTAAACGAGTAGGTTCCCATGTTAATCATTTGTTGGCGTACTTGAGTAAAACTATGGAGAAGAAAAATTGAAAAAAGAATCGATGACTCGTTATCATCTAGCCCGATTTGTTTTCCCCATGATTTGCTTTCACACCAAGATTGAAATGTGTATAGGCCACTTGTTTGAAAAGATAGGGCTTGAGCTAGTTCAGACCAAGCATGATGGAATGTCTCTTGTAATCTTTTTCTAAGTTTTAATGGAGAATGGTCATTCACGAAGCTCACCTTCAATCGTAATGTTCTATGACTATTTTAATTGTAACGAAGGAAATGGACAACCGGGAGAAAAAATCAGAATATATAGAAAAATCTCTTCTTTTTTTGCTTTATTATCATACGATAAATATAAAAACAATTGGAAGGAGCGTGGTTATGAAGGAAAGTTGTTTTCAGGCTGAGTTTCAAGATTTGTTTATAGAGCTTCCTAGACCAGTACTGAAGTCCTTTATTCATAAATTGCTCCAGGCCCATTTTCGAATTACGTGGCGTCATGATAATGAGAATGTAGAGTTAATTGTTCGTTCACAAGAAGGGCAAGTGATGATTCCGATTAAAAGGCCAAGTGATCAAGTGACCGTCATTCAATTGAAAGAGTTGAATATTTGGATGGAAGACCTGGCGATTATTTTAGAAGAGCTTATCACCGAAACAAAAGGAAGAGCGATTGTAAAAACGGCGACAGACGGGTGGATTTATGTCAGTTGTTTTGATAATGGAAAAATAGTTTCTGTTATGAAAATTGGTGGAGGTGAAAAAGCTGATATGGCCTCATATCGAACCATTAAAAAGAAGAACATGGCGATTAATGAAATTGATCCTGACGTGAAAGCTAGCATGATCAAGCTTGAGATTGATTATAGTTTAATGGAACTGGCTGATGCATTAAATGAAAAGGACAATGAAGCGGCGGAGAAAATTAAAGAAAAATTACAAGAACTATGTTATGAAAGAGAAAGGTTAAAAAAGAGATATGGATCGTAAATAATGAGGATGCCACGAAAAGCTAAAGCTTAATGTGGCATCCTTCTTATTATAGTCTTTTAATCCCAAGGCTCTGCCTGTGGAACGTATGATCGCACTTGTCCCTCGGGGTGAAAGCGTCCACAAGTAAAGAATTCGAGTAATTATCTTTACGAAGCAAAAATTCCAGAGTCATTAGAAATCGTTAGAAATGATTTATTTCATCACAGATTCAGGTAATATTTCGTGTAAATTGTTATGTTTGTATGTCCGATTAGCAAGGTGGGGCATAATAACTTAAAACATGGTAAATACAATCGAAAAGTTTTATTGAGTCGAGGAAAGAGCAGAAACGACATGTGTATACACCATATATAAGAGGAAGATAATAAAAAACGTTTGCGAAAGTATCATGTTTGTTTATTTTCTGATTTCATGCATGTTATGATAAGAACATCTACATAAAGGAGGAATGTGACATGGCAATTGAAGTTAGAGGAGAACCGACTCCAAACCCAAACGCAATGAAATTCACAGCAAATCAAGTATTATTTGAAGGATCAGGCAGTGCATCATTTAAAAAAGGTGAAGAAACAGATCACGCTTTAGCAAAAGAATTATTAGCACTTGAAGGTGTTGATAACATCTTCGGTTTCCAAGACTTTGTAACAGTAAATAAAGAAATGGATGCAGATTGGGATTCGCTATTACCAAAAATCGAAGAAGCATTTAACAAAGTTTATAACTAAAGAGAACGAAGAGCTTTTATGCTCTTCGTTTTTTTATGCCGCTAATGGTATTTATTCCCATGTGACAGGAGCCTGGGAATAAATGGTGATACGTGTTTGGCGTTATTGTGATCGTGACAATGTTGTGAACTGTTCGATAATGTGATGAAAATCACCGCATTACTTGGTACTCTTTTTATATGATATAGGTAAAGATTGAGAGGGGGAGTACGAGTATGACACAGTTTGCAGGATGTATGGGACATGGTTTCTCGAAGCCTGAATCGTACTGTGAGGCGATTCAGCAACTTTTAGATGAACACCCGCCGTTACGGGAGCAAATGAAACAGTTTTATGACACAGCATCTGAAATTGCATATGATCCAGAACAAGAAGAGGTTGAGCAAAAGATGCAAGTATTACATGAACAAATGACTACGTTTCATAACAATATTGAACCACACTCACAAAAAGAAGAGGAACATTTATTTGAAATGATGGTCAAACATATTGGTAGGCAAGGCGGACCAATTGCTGTGATGGAGCAAGAGCATGACTTAGCAAAAGAAAATATTGCACAATTCTTTAATAAATATCCAAAAGCAGATTTATCAAATGTAAATAATATTCGTGAGCTGACCCACCACGTTGCTGTCGTCTTTCATACTTTGACTGATCACTTTATGAAAGAGGAAGAGATTCTATTTCCAATGGCAGAAACGATGATGTCTGCAGAAGAAAAAGAAGCACTACTAAAAAAATATGATGAATTAGAATTAGCTTAATTGCTTTATATTTTAGCTGGGACTGTCCTATAAGGGGGGTCCCATTTTTGTTTTATTCTAAAATGTAGGCACTTTGAATGGAATCAAGGTTCGATGATAAGGCAACTGAGCGTCGCAAGTCTTGTGTACATGATAATGAGCTTTGACCGCCATTTCAAACAAGAAGACAGTTAATATGAAAACATATTTAAATAGCTGATTAGAACTTCTATTTTACACTTTAATCGTTTAAAATAGTTAAGTCTTGACATATAGCAGGGGTAGAGGAGTAAAATAATATAAAATTTTCAAATTCCTACAGATTGGGGTCTTTAGAATGGGAACTGTTACTAATACATATGAAGGCGTACGCGAATCGCCTTTAAGAAAGGGCATATATGATGGTTTGCCTATTGCTGTTGGTTATATGCCGGTTGCCCTGACGTTCGGTTTAATTTCAGGTGCGACTGGTTTAACAGTATTTGAATCCGTATTAATGAGTATGGTGGTTTTTGCAGGGGCAGCTCAATATATGGCTCTTTCAATGATAGCATTAGGGTCAGGTGCTATAGAGATTGTATTAGCAACCTTTATTGTAAATTTCCGTCACTTATTGATGAGTGCTTCTATTCATGAAAGAGCAGAAAAGTCTTCAAAAAAAATGAGAGCTTTATACGCGTTTGGACTAACGGACGAAGTGTTCGCGGTTGCTTCTACGAATGATCCGCCTGTACGTTCGACATACATATTAGGAACTGCTGCAGTTGCATATTCGAGCTGGGTCTCTTTTACGGCTATCGGCTATTTTGCTGGGGGATTTTTGCCACATATTTTACAAGAGAGTATGGCGATTGCTTTATATGCTCTTTTTGTTGCACTACTCGTACCAGCAATTAAAAAAGAAGGAAAAGTAGTAATCTCACTAGCCATTTTAGGTGGGATATTTCACTCCATTTTTCACCTGTGGATGTCAACTGGTTGGGCAATTATGTTTGCTACGATCGTAGCTGTTGTTTCTTATGAAGTGATCGAGCGCTTGTTCATGAAAGGGGTCAAACAAGAATGAATATGACGATAGTTTTAATGATTATTGGGATGGGGATTGTGACGTATATCCCAAGGATGATGCCCTTAGTAATGCTTCAAACTGAATCGTGGCCGACTTGGTCTAAAAGGATGCTGTCACGTGTTCCTTATGCCGTATTAGGTGCTTTAATCTTCCCAGGGATATTAACATTTCACGAAAACATTTGGTTTGCAATGACAGGTGCATTAATGGCTATAATCCTTGCATATGTAGGAGCACCGTTAATTCTAGTTGTTGGTGGGGCAATTGGGGGATTAGCAGTAGTAACGTATTTATTTTAATAATGAAGGCTGTCTTAATAAAGTAAATGTACTTTTAAAGACAGCCTTTTCGTTTTACACTATAAGAATGTATAAAATTTTAACTAAGAAGCAATTTCGGCGTAGTGAAAATTTTTATGTGTATAGTTATGTTCACCGGCTAAATACCCTACATCCTGTCGGAACGCCGGTGTTAGCACGTCCTGTACGTTACAACTACGCCTTTGTCTACGCCTTAAAGGCTCGCCAATCGGCGAGTTTTCTTTATAGAATTAGAATTTATTAATAGTATGATACATATCAGTGCTTCTTTATAATTGCAAATTCGGCTTTGAAATATTATCATCCAAGTTTTGTTTAAAGTTGGCGTCCATAACGTTTCGAAACGATGTCATAAAAACCTAATGAATTATATAATTTCTTAGTCGCAGCATTGTTTATTCCTGTTTCAAGCTCAATACCTTTGAAGTTTTTCTGCTCTGCCCAGTAAAGAACTTTTAAAAGTAGCTTCCTGGCTATTCCTTGCCTGCGATAATCTTTTTTTACATATAAATCATTAAGCCATATGTAAGGACCTCCTTTGTCTAAACCTATGCCTGTGTTTAAAAAAGCACAGCCGATAACTTCATCATTTTTCTCCGCAATAAAAATTTCAGCACCGGAATGCTCAGTTAAAGCAAGGTCAATCGTCTTTAATATATCTTCCTCTGTCATACCACTACTTAACGCATCCATCTGTTCCATCATGAGTGAAGTAATATTTGTTCTCATTTCTGGTGATGCGTTTTTTTCTACTTTATAAATGTGCATTACAATCCTCCTTTAAAAAAGTACATTTATATCAATGCAAATCATTCATTCACGAGTGTTAGCAATATGAATTTTAACATGGTTAATGAAGAAGTTCGATAAAAAAATGAAAAATGCCTCTATATTAAATGTCTTATAATAAAAGAAGTAAAAAAAGACCAAAAGCTATAAAAAGCTTTTGGTCGGTCGTATATATTTTGCTTAAATAAGGGCTCTTTTTTATTGTAGATTTTTATATAAAATGAAGTCATCCTAAAAATCTTCAGTCATGAACTCTTCAGAGGTTTCGTAAAACGTGTCCTGCAATTCCATCAATTGTGCTCGTTCAGCGTTGGAGGAATCTGCGAAAGCTTGTGATAATGCTTGCTTCGCACGTCTAACTTTCTCCGTTGCTTCAGCCTGCGCTTGAGGAGTATGAGCAGCTTTCATCGCTTCATTCGCTTCTTCTACTGCTTGATATGCTCTCTGAAAAATTTGATTTCCCATTATGATCGCTTCCCTTTCTTATTATTTTTTGTTTCGGCTAATGAGTGTACGTCGTCCCACCGCTCATGGTTAGGTACATCATCAGCATCCCCACTTTGTTTAATAAATCGCTTTCCACGTGAACGTTTCGTCAATGGAAAACCTCCTCTCATCGTTGTTCAACTATAGGTTGCTCGAAATAAGTAGAAAAAATGAACAAAAATTGGTCAATTTATGATCACATAAGAAAGGGGCAACGTGCACGCTTGTAGTCTAGATAATATCGAGGGAAATGTAATAAATTCTAATCTGACAAAAAAAGGATGACTCATTAGTGCCTGGCACTTATGAGTCATCCTTTTTGTCATTAAATTTTCACTTTTACTGAGTAGTTCCCTACAGATTTGAAGTATACTAATTAGTTGGTAGATGTAATGTTATAATTGAAGGTTGAAACGATGTTGTAAAAAGTGAGCAATCCCATCCTCTTCATTAGTAACAGTTACTTCATTTGCTATGGATTTTAATTCGTTAATCGCATTCCCCATGGCAACGCCACATCCAGCATAATCGATCATCTCTAGATCATTATCTTCATCACCGAAGGCAATAATTCGCTCTTGGGGAATTTGGTAGTAATCAGAGATTTCTTTAAGACCGACTGCTTTACTTAATCCAGACTTTACGATTTCAATGACATGCCATGGTGCCCCCCATGAACGTTGGTCTATGACTTCAGCATGAGCATCCTTTAATAATGCTCTAAGCTGTTGTTCATGATTTTCATCTGGGTGTATGAGAATGGAAGTTGGATCTTCTGTAAGAAGCTGCTGTAAATTGCCATAATCAACAGGAGATTGACCGAGTGTAAAGGCATCTGCAAAGCCTTTATTTAAATAACGCAAGTAATAATCATCCATAATTTCGACCATAATATTTTTGACTTGGAAGGATTCGCACGTTTCTATAACTGTTTTAGCAATCTTTTTATCAAGTGGCGAGTGAATAGGTCGAAAGGCTTTTTCATTTTTAGGGTGATGAATAAAAGCGCCATTGAAATTTACCATTGGAGAATCTAGAAATAGTTCTTCATAGTAAGCTTTGCTTGCACGAAATGGCCTTCCAGTCGCAATGACAACTTTATGGCCAAGTTCTCTCAATTTAGCTAAAGCGGCTCTGTTTTTGAGTGAAATGTTTTTGTCGTCTGTTAGTAGTGTTCCGTCTAAATCAACGGCAATGATATGTGGCTGCATTTGATAACCTCCTATATTTTTGTAGTAAATCAATTTTCTAATGATGTTATCCATTCGTTACTAATTTTTTCTAAGCAAAAGAGTATGGTTTCCAATGCAATCATGTTATAAATATACTATAATTAGCTACGAGGTTGTTAAAATCCCATGAATTTTTTACAGTTATCGTATAAATGAAAGAAAAATAATTATGAAATATACATGAAGGAGGAAGGACGATGGAGCAATTTTTTTCCACGTTCTCTGCATGGACGATATGGACACCTGAATTAATTGTCGTACTAATGTTTTTGAGTGCTTTATACTTTATCATAATTGGACCTCTTAGACATAAGTTCCCGGATGCAGAACGAGTTTCAACAAGAAGGAAAGTGTACTTTCATCTTGGTCTAATTGCCGTTTACTTCGGCTTTGGTGGACCACTCTATGTGTTAGGTCATCTCATGTTAAGTATGCATATGTTATCGATGGCCATCGTTTACTTAATTGCACCACCACTGTTGCTATTAGGTATTCCATCTTGGTTCTTTAAAATTTTTACTAAGTTTAAAGTGATCCGAGGAATTTTCCTTGTTGTTGGTTATCCAATTTTAGGGCTTGTATTATTTAATGCAATGTTTTCTTTTTATCATATGCCAAATACATTTGACACTTTACTAACAAATGAAGGATGGCATAACCTTTATCAGCTAGGAATGTTATTTGCAGCAATCTTGATGTGGTGGCATTTAACTCCCCGCTTGGAAACGCGCTATGAACTCTCTGAATTAAAAAAAATAGGTTATATGTTTGCTAATGGTGTGTTAATTACGCCAGCTTGTGCATTAATCATTTTTGCAGGTTCACCTTTATATGCAACATATACAGACCCAAGTACATGGGCAGTGGCCATTAGTTATTGTTTACCTGCCGGAGCTGATATTCCATTTGAAATGTTCTCAGGGGAGCAAGCATTGACTCCATTAAGTCCTCTCCATGATCAACAGCTCGGTGGTGCTTTAATGAAGGTTATTCAAGAGCTTGTATACGGTGTCGCAATTGGATATGTATTTAAAGCATGGATGAATCGAGATAAGTCATCGCGTACAGAAGTAGAATTTAAATCATATGAAATGGTACAACCTAATTCACAATAAAGATAGAGAATGATAGGGGAGAAACTTTTTATGAACTTTTTGAAGTTATCATTTGTTTTACTGGCTATGGTTGTTGTATCTGGATGTAGTTTTCTATACCAGGCCCCTCAACCTCCTGAATCTGATGCGATTATCGATGTAACACAATCAGATGAAGAATTTCACATTGCTGATTTTGAAGCAGTCAATCAATCTGGGGTAGAAATTAGTAAAAAAGATATGCTAGGAGAATGGTGGCTAGCAAAAACAATTTTCACACGATGCCCGACCGTTTGTATGACGATGACGCCAAATATGGTTGATTTACAAGGAGAAATTCTTGAAAGGGATTTAGATATTCGTATCGTTTCATTTACAGTGGACCCTGAATTTGATACACCAGAACGACTAGAAGATTACGGAGAATCTTACGGTGCAAGTTTTGATAATTGGGACTTTGTCACTGGCTATTCTCAAGAACATATTAAAGAGTTCTCCCTAGAATCCTTTAGAGTTCCCGTTGTACCTGGGGATAATGATATCGGACACCCTACTCGTTTCTATTTAATAAATCCAGAAGGGGAAATTGTCCGTTTTTACAGCGGAGAAAGTCGCTTTGACTTAGACGCTATTAGTAAAGACTTAGAATTCTTACTATCAAACGAATAATAAGATCTATAAACGCTGGTTCATCTCTGAATCAGCGTTTCTTTTCATGTCATTTTATATGAATCAATTTCATAATTCCGTTTTTTGCGCAATGAAACGAATGATATTATAAATTTATCATTAAATATACGTTTTATTTTGAAGTGAAGTTCACGCTCATCATTCGGAATTTGGCATCATATTTTGAGTCATGAAATTAATTCATATATGTATTTCCTGTCTAATAATTTGAATGGGAGCGTTTTTTAGAGTGATAATTGTCACAGTGTGAATGGCATTAAGTACAGTAAAATATTACATAAGAGAAGGCTTAGCATTTAATATAAGAGAAATAGTTTGTTAAACTATCGTTATATATAGATTAGAGAGGTGTGAACGTCATGTTTGAAGAGCGAACAGCGATTTACGTAAATGATGCCATTAATGAAGTAATGAAATATAAAAAACATGGGGATATTGAATACGTTGACATTGAAAACTGCGATGGACGGTACCTGGCAGAACCAATAAAAGCAGACCATAATATTCCTCCATTTGATCGGTCTCCTTTAGACGGATTCGCTGTAAGAAGTCAAGATACACAAGGCGCTAGCAAAGAGCACCCAGTTCGTTTAGAAGTAATTGAAACGGTTGGTGCTGGTGGGGTTGCGACTGAACCTGCTAAAGAAGGTCAAGCTGTGAGAGTGATGACAGGAACGATTATGCCTGAAGGGTGTGATGCAATCGTTATGTTTGAACTTGCACACGAAGTGATGGAAAACGATAAAACATACATCGATATCAAACGTCCGTTTCAATCAGGGGATTTCGTGTCTTTTGAGGGAGAAGAGACGAAAAAAGGTGAGGATCTAATAAAGCCAGGAACAAAAATTCATGCTGGAACGATTGCAGTCTTATCAACCTTTGGTTATAAACGAGTACCCGTTGTCAAAAAGCCAGTTGTTGGTATTTATGCAACTGGAACAGAATTACTAGATGTTGATGAACCTCTACAACCTGGGAAAATCCGTAATAGTAATTCATATATGATCTCTTCTCAAGTGAGGCAGGCTGGAGGAGATGCACGATACTTCGGTAAATTAATCGATGACTTTGATGAATGTTATAAAGCAGTAAAAGAGTCACTTGAGGAGGTAGATATTTTGATTACTACCGGCGGTGTCTCTGTTGGGGATTTTGATTATCTACCTGAGATTTATCAAAAACTAGGAGCAAACGTACTTTTTAATAAAATTCAAATGCGCCCAGGAAGTGTAACGACTGTTGCTGAAAAAGATGGAAAACTTCTCTTTGGCCTATCAGGTAATCCATCGGCATGTTTTGTCGGTTTCGAACTATATACAAGACCCTGGATTAAGTACTACCTATGTTCTGCCAAGCCTCATGTGGAAACAGTGAAGGGTGAATTAAATAAAGATTTTCCAAAACCAAATCCGTTCACTCGGTTTATCCGGAGCAAACTGTCATTTGCTGAAGGGAAGGTCTTTGCGACACCTGTTGGAATGGATAAATCGCAAGTCGTGACATCATTAGCACACTCTGATTGTTTAGTCGCAGTACCAGGTGGAACACGAGGGTACCATGCTGGTGATGAGGTTGATATTCTTTTATTAACATCTGAAGGTAGTGATAAACCTTTTATGGATGAGAAGAAAAGAAGGAATTTAAACGAATGACAAAATCAATTCCAATTTTTCAAATCGTAGGTTTTTCTAACAGTGGAAAAACGACATTAATGAAAAATTTAATTATGAAAGTACGTGAATACAGTCTCACAGTTGCGACAATTAAACATCATGGTCATGATTCGAAATTAAAAGCATTAGATGAAGCGACTGATTCTGGAAAGCATCGCGAATCAGGTGCAACTGCTTCACTTGTCGCAAGTGAAGACGAGCTTCAACTTCATATACAAGGACAAACATATTCTCTTGATGATTTGATTGCTTTTTACGATAAAGTTTCTTTAGATATTTTACTAGTGGAAGGATTTAAGAGAGAGAAGTATGAAAAGATTGTATTACTTCGTGATAAAAACGATGAACATTTACTGGATAATTGTGTGAATGTTAAAGCGATTATATGCTGGGAAGAAGTGCATAAGTCTAGTGTTAAGAAGAGAAGTTCTTTGCCGGTTTTTCACATATCGGAAAAAGGTCGCTACTTAACATATATTTTAAAGTTGTTACTTGGCTAGGGGGAATGGAAATGGGAAATGAAAAGTTTTTTCTTATTACTAATGAGGAAATTGTCATTCAAGAAGTCGTTGATAAAGTTGTAGACCGAAATGCGGGAGCAATTAATACGTTTATAGGGACAGTTAGAGAGATGACAAAAGATAAGCGTACAATGTATTTGAAGTATGATGCTTACGTTCCGATGGCAGAAAAAAAGCTTGCACAAATAGGGGATGAAATTCAAAGGGACTACCCTGATGCAAAAGTGGCGATTTCTCATCGGATCGGTGAGTTAAATATTTCCGATATTGCAGTTGTTATTGCTGTGTCGACACCACATAGAGCAGACTCTTTTGCAGCTAGTCGTTATGCAATTGAACGTATTAAAGAAATTGTCCCAATTTGGAAAAAAGAACATTGGGAAGACGGTGAAGAATGGATTGGCGACCAGCTTGAGAAAAAGTCATATCCAGAAGGTAGTCCAAGTGAGGAGGATCTAAAATGATTCGCATTTTATTGTTTGCTGAATTAGAAGAAATTGTTGGTCAACGTGAAATAACGATTGAGAAAAGTGAGATGAAAATAGCTGACATTCGTAATCATTTATTAGAAAATAATGAAGGGTTAAATGGAATCAAACACGCAATGGCAGCAGTGAATGAAGAATTTGCAGATAATGAGACAACGGTTAAAGATGGCGACGTTGTTGCATTTATTCCTCCTGTAAGTGGGGGTTAATATAATGACTGCGTATTAAGTAGTTCCGTTTTCGAGGTGAAAAACAATAAAAACAATAGAAAAGGTAACACGTTTAACATTAAGTTTTACATGTTGCCTTTTTATTTTAGTTTTTATTAAGATAAGCACTCGATTTCGATTACAGGCACACGCTTTCACCTCTAGACGCAAGTGCGACATCCATTCAAGCTTCACTTCTTCGAATAATATATTCAATACGAATACAGTTTTGTTTCATCATAAATTTTTTCTTTATAAAATGGAATCAATTTTATAACTCAAAATATGATGCGAAATTCCGAATGATGAGTGTGAACTTCACTTCAGACGGACGCTTTCCCGAGGGCTTGTCTTCAGCTAACTTAGGCTCAACAACTTTTCGCCTAAGTGGATCTTCAGACTGCGCTGATCCTCCGGGAGTCGCCGTCTTTTGTTACGTTCACTTCTAAACAAAACTTGGCTTTTCGTTAAAGAGATTCTTAGTACTCTTCACCTGCGACGAGTAACCGCAGGAGCAACGAGCATTTGCTTCTCCGAATATTCTTCGAGCTGCCTCGACGCATCATCTTCCAAGAAGTGCTTGAAGAGGAAGAGGCACGTAGTCTGCGACGAGTAACCGCAGGAGCAACGAGCATTTGCTTCTCCGAATATTCTTCGAGCTGCCTCGACGCATCATCTTCCAAGAAGTGCTTGAAGAGGAAGAGGCACGTAGTCTGCGACGAGTAACCGCAGGAGCAACGAGCATTTGCTTCTCCGAATATTCTTCGAGCTGCCTCGACGCATCATCTTCCAAGAAGTGCTTGAAGAGGAAGAGGCACGTAGTCTGCGACGAGTAACCGCAGGAGCAACGAGCATTTGCTTCTCCGAATATTCTTCGAGCTGCCTCGACGCATCATCTTCCAAGAAGTGCTTGAAGAGGAAGAGGCACGTAGTCTGCGACGAGTAACCGCAGGAGCAACGAGCATTTGCTTCTCCGAATATTCTTCGAGCTGCCTCGACGCATCATCTTCCAAGAAGTGCTTGAAGAGGAAGAGGCACGTAGTCTGCGACGAGTAACCGCAGGAGCAACGAGCATTTGCTTCTCCGAATATTCTTCGAGCTGTCTCGACGCATCATCTTCCAAGAAGTGCTTGAAGAGGAAGAGGCACGTAGTCTGCGACGAGTAACCGCAGGAGCAAGCGAAGTGTGCTTACTTAGAAGCTCTTAAGCTTTAGTGCAAGTCTTTATAATGAACTTCGGCTAATTTCGATCACGTCCTGTGATCAACGCCGAATGTTTTTAACTGTATAAAATTGGCAAGCAGCCGGTTAAACTAGCAATGGAATACGGATGTAGTAGCTTTAAAATGAAAACTGTTATAAAAGATGTTTTCTTTAGGTTCAAATGAACAAGATTAGATGCTCGAAGCAGTAGAAATACACGTAGACTCCGGCGGGAACAGCGCGAGCAGAAGATCCACTTTGGAAAGAAATGAGTTTTCTTTCCAAAGTTAGCTGAAGCCGTGCCCGCGGAATGCGAAGTGTATTTCAACTGCGTCTCAACAAAAATAAAGGAGATAATTCAGGCGCGAATTACCTCCAAAAATGAGTTGTTATTTTCAGTTTCTCCCTTTAAACGGAACTACTTAGATTCGTAGTCGTCACTTTTTTGTACTTTATTATTAAATTAAGTTGTTTACCAATCATTATATGTCACAAAATGTTCAAGATATTTAGTCATAGAGCGGGGTATTTGTGACCAATTTCACAGAATTGATGTTTTGAATGAAGTAGAATGAACTTAGAACGAAGCGAAAGGGAATAATATTTATCTTTCGCGGTTCATAGCTTTTTTTCCTTAGAAAAAGAACCCAGCCATGAAGAATCATGGAATTTTGTTCATGATGCCCCCAATCATACATGAACAAAGTATTGGTGCGAAAACCAAAAAAACTCAGGTGCTATTCACCTGAGTTTTTTTGGTATTACATAATGATATGAATAATTAGTAAAATGATAAAACTAATAGCAGTGTATTGATGAGATCGTCTTCTTTTGCCCGTTGCTTTTTTATGTCGAATCCAGCCTGATGTTAGTAATACTATAAACGCGATTGTAGTTAACATTCCACTTATATAAGAACTATTCCATTCTGCTCTTATTGATAGGGCAAAGTATAAATGACTCACTACTAGAATAAAACTAACGATTGCAAAAGGTCTATGAAGTTTCATTAACTTTCTACCTGTTAACCCTAGTCTCTTACGTAATATTCGATTTTTTGTATGTTTAATCCATATGAAAAGAAAAAGCATACTGAAATTTATAGTAACAAAAAGAAATGCTACCCAACCTGTTAAAGTTATTAAATAATATTCCATTCCAACCCCTCATTTCATCATAAAGAAGTTAAAAATGTTGCTCACTTTTATTTTAACAAATGAAAAGTCTGAACAAGATGAGCTAAATCACTCTTTATACATTCGGTCTGATAAAGTTTGATATTGGTTTTCTTTGGTTAAAAGACGAAACTTTCACCAATAGCGAACCTTCTCGGGTGCTTATGAATTAGTAGCGGGGTATCAAAGTAATTATTTATATTATCAAAGTATGTGATGTATTTAACATTATTACGAAGTGATTTTTGCTAATGTATACGTAAGATCCTACGAATAGGTTAGAACAGAGTAGGTAGGGTATCTATCTGGGAGGGGAAGAAATGATTGAATGTGAAGTAACGAAAGTTGGTGAAGATGATTCAATTCTTGTTGTCGGAGGAACACGACATCATATCGGTGCTGTGGTTATTGCAACATGGGAGGACCATTATGTAAAGGTCGTTAGTCATGGTTTACCTCACCATAAAGAAGAAGAACTTTTTATTGAACTGGCAAAAGTTTGGTGTGAAACATTTAAACGAACGACTATGATTACAGGTGGCATTCATATAGATCACGCGACAAAAGAGGAAATAAAAATGCTAGTCGATGAAACTTGGAGAAAGTTTTTCATTTTAATGTCTGATCAAAAGATCCAATCTATAAGTAATTTATAACCCTTCTCATACTTATTTTCATAAGGTTTAATATTTCTCTTCAGCTAGCTAGTTTGATACAATGCATACATGGTCTTATGTTAGTTTTAATTCCTTCAATATAGGTAAAAACTACAACAAAGATAATCATTAGTTGGAGGGTTTTCATTGAAGATAACCGTATCAGATAAAGCAGCAGAGTGGTTCAAAGAAGAATTGCAATTATCATCAGGAGACGACGTTCAATTTTTTGTGCGTTACGGCGGATGTGGTAATTTCCAAACGGGTTTTTCTTTAGGAGTAACGGAAAAAGCACCGGAAGAACCAGCTGCCTCATTTGAAAAATATGGAGTAAATTATTACGTTGAAAAAAAAGATGAATGGTATTTTGATGGAAAAGACTTTTCTGTAAATTATAATGAAGATACTGAAGAAATTGAATACAAACACGATGATAATACGAAATAAATTCATCTACTAATAAAAGGATCTGAGTGATGAGCTCAGGTCTTTTTTTACACATTAAGAATTAATAAAATTTTAGCTGAGAAGTAGCTCGACGTAGAGAAAATTTTAAAGAATTAAGTATAAGTTCAACTAACGCCTCTGTCTTCGTCCAAAACTCGCCAATCGGCGAGTTTTCTTTATGCGCTTTGGAGAAAAGCTGTATACTCTTGCGCCACGTCGCTTCAATTGATGATCGTATTTAGCTTGTTCCTTTACTTTTTTCAGAGTTAACAATATCGCCATAAAGTTTATAAAGCCAATCATGACAGTTTTGTGAACTGAAAAAATAGAACAAAACATTGATATATCAACGTTTTTAAAATTAGCGTCACATAGCTGTCACAAAATAAGGACTCGGTGTGACGAAAATCACACTTTTGGTGTGAGCAATCACACAGTTGGTGTTTCTGCACTTTTTTACAATGAACTTAATAAAATAAACATTCATGAATGAAAAGCAGTTTTTCAGGATGATTTTAAGGAGGTCATAAAGGATGGGGAATTTAGAAAAATCCTTTTATTCAAAAGCAAGCATGTATTCATTTCTTGTCGTACTTGCATTATTTTTCCTCATGTTAATTGGGTCGGGTAGTTTCGTTAAAGTAGATTTAATGTTCGTATACATTGTAGCGTCATTTATTTTCTTTATCGGAATCACGGTAAGGTTAACCGCTTGGCTCATGAGACCAGCAACAGCTGAAGTTATGAAACGAACGATTCAAAACATGAAATCAAAAGATCGACAAAAACGAAATATCAAGTCAATGGTAATTACAGCAATTGAAAACATCTTTTTACAAAAGTTCATTTTTAAAAGAGGAATTTACCGAGGAATTCAACACTGGTTAATTGCTTGGGGTTGTATAGGATCACTAGGAATTACATTCGGCCTTGTTTTCGGATGGGTATACTTTAAACTTGTTGATCCTACAACGTATCAAATCGTTGTCTTTAACATTCCAACAATCACATTACAAGCGAATGGTTGGTTTGCACAAATCGTTTATAACGGGTTAAATATCACATCCATTATGCTACTAATTGGTTTAATTATGGCGATTGCACGACGGATTAATAACCACGATACGAAAGTGACAGAAAGAGCAGAATTTGACTTGTTTCCACTGTACGTACTACTTGCAGTTACAGTAACAGGGTTACTACTTACATTATCCTATAAATTTTTAGGTGGCTGGATGCACAGTTATATGGCTTTAGTTCACCAATTTACAGTCGTTGTATTTCTCGTTTACTTCCCATTCGGAAAGCTGTTCCACTTACCGATTCGTCCGATGGCAGCATCTGTTCCGATGAACTACCAAGAAACGCCTGAAGTTGATACGAAAAGTTGCTACGGTTGTAACGAACTTTACTCAAATGATGACCAAATTACAGATGTTCAAGGAATTTTAGGAAAGCAAGCATTTGACTTTGAAACAGAAGAAGGGAAGCAGTTAAGCGATTACTGCCCAGCATGCCGAAGAAAGATTCGTGTCATGAGTCAGTTAAATATGAAATCTTCATTCGGTAAACATGAACCAGAACCAATTCAAACGAACAACGGTATTCACATGCCAGGGTTTGGGCGAAAGCGATCAGATGAATTTTACGAGGAAGCCGTAAAGGAGGAAAAATAAAAATGACTGAATTTGTAACGAAACCAGGTGTGAAAAACCTACATCATAAAGGTGAAAAATTAATTACAACACACTGTTGCTACTGTGGTATGCAGTGTGGGATGCATATAAGACTAAATGAGAAAACGAAAGAAGTTGTCGGTGTTGAGCCTAGGTATGACTGGCCGGTAACACTCGGAAAAATGTGCCCGAAAGGGGTTACTGCTTATCAAACGGTTGATCATGAAGAGCGTATTACAAAACCTTTAATCAAGAAAAATGGAAAGTTTGTTGAAAGTAGCTGGACAGAGGCTCTTGACTTAATCGAAAAGAACTTCAAAGGCTTGCAAGAAAAACATGGCAACGATGCACTGAGTGTATTTGGTGGTGTATCGATGACTAATGAGAAGTGTTACCTTGTTGGGAAATACGCACGAGTTGGACTAGGAACAAGGTTTGTCGATTATAACGGACGATTCTGTATGTCATCTGCAGCAGGTGGATTTATGAAAACATTAGGTATTGACCGAGGATCTACATTACCATGGCCAGAGCTTGAGCATACAGATTGCTTTTTTATGGCAGGTTCAAACACGGCAGAATGTCACCCAACTTCCATTCAATGGTTATGGAAAGCACGTGATAAAGGGGCCAAAATGATCGTTGCTGACCCCCGTGAAACACCAACAGCTCGAATCGCTGATGTTCATTTAGATTTAAAGGCTGGAACAGACTCGGCACTTGCAAACGGTATGCTGCACTTACTCATAAAAGAAGGGTATGTAGACCAGCAGTATGTAGATGAAAGATGTAATAACTATGAAGAATTGAAAGCTTCAGTAGAAAAATTCACACCAGAATATACTTCCGAGATTACTGGTATTGTGGTAGAAAAACTGATAAAAGCCGCTCACATTTATGGTCAGTCACCTCGTTCAGTCGTTATGTTTGCTCGTGGTGTTGAACAGCAAAGTAAAGGGGTCGACAACGTTACATTATATACGTCAATGGCATTACTACGAGGCCAAATTGGTAAATTCGCCTCAGGTGTTGCGACGTTTACAGGACAAGGAAACGGTCAAGGCGGACGTGAGCATGGACAAAAAGCAGATGCCTTACCAGGTTACCGAAAAATTGATAACCCAGAGCATGTCGAGTACGTTTCAAGTGTATGGGGCATTGATCCATCAGAAATGCCAAAAGCAGGAGTTTCAGCATACGAAATGTTCGGTGAAATTCAAAAAGGAAACATACGCGCAATGCATGTCATTTGTAGTAATCCTGCAGTATCTGCACCAAATAACAATTACATTTGGGATAGCTTCAAAAAATTAGACTTTATGGTTGTCAGTGACTTCTTCTTATCAGAAACAGCTGAATTTGCAGATGTTGTTCTTCCAACTACGACATGGGCAGAAGATGAAGGAACGACAACAAACCTTGAAGGACGCGTTATCCGAATCCGTAAGGTTAAAGATCCTGTTGGTGAGTCGAAGACAGATTGGCAGATCATGAACTTAATTGCAGAACGTATGGGTAAAAAGAAATATTTTAATTATGAAAGTGTTCCTGAGATTTTCGAAGAATTCAAGTTAGCATCTAGTGGTGGAAAAGCAGACTACTATGGAATGACTTACGATCGAATTGAAAAAGAAGATGGTATCTTTTGGCCATGTCCTGAAGAAGGGCACCCTGGAACACCAACGATGTTTAAAGATTCATTTGGAACACCAGATGGCAAAGCAAACTTACCTGCTGTCGATTGGCAAGAGCCAGATGAAAACCCAGACAACGAGTATCCGCACACATTAACAACAGGACGTGTCGTGTTCCACTATTTATCAGGTACACAGACAAGAAGAACGAAATTCTTAATGGAGAAATGTCCTGAACCATATGCGGAAATGCACCCAGCTCTTGCATCACAATATAACCTACAAGACGGAGAAGACATTGTTTTAGAAACGAAACGAGGATCCATGACTTTAAAAACGAGACTTACGAAGGCGATTCGTGAAGATCATATCTTTGTTCCTTATCACTGGGGGAAAGAGCTTTCAGTTAATAAGCTTACAAACCCTGCGTTAGACCCAACATCAAGAATGCCAGAATTTAAAGTGTGTGCCGTCAAACTCAAAAAGGCATAAAGAAAAAGCTGGAGGAGGAAACGAACATGAAAAAAGTAATGTATTTAGAATTTGAGCGCTGTATCGGTTGTCGATCCTGCCAAGCTGCCTGTATTGAGTGTGGCGGGCACGATGGCAAGGAACGAAACTACGTAGAATATCTTGATTTCTTTGAAAGTCGTCAAACATTCCCAATGATGTGTATGCAATGTAAAGATCCTGCATGTGCGAAAGTATGTCCGGCAAATGCGATCCAAATTACTGAAGAGGGTGTCGTATTATCAGCGATGGAAGAAAAGTGTATCGGTTGTCGTAACTGTACATTTGGCTGTCCATTTGGTATTCCGAAATTCGACTTTGAAGAAAACAAAATGTACAAATGTGACATGTGTTATGACAGAAGTAAACATGACATTGCACCAATGTGTGCTTCCGTTTGTCCAAGTGATGCGATCCGCTTCATTGATTACGATGAAATGATGGAGCTTCGTAGAAAACGTACGAGAATGAATTTAATTGAAGGAAAGAAGCCTTCTGAAAATGATAAATGGCAATATGTACCGGAATTTTTCGGAGTGTACTCAGATTAAAGAAAGAAGAAAGAGGTGACAACAAATGTCAAAAGAATGTAAAAAAGCAAGAAACATGAAGCGTTCAAAGGACGATATGGTCAACCTCATTGACAATGTAGAACAAAAGGACGATATGACATATAATCGCCGTGCATTTATAAAAACAGCAGTTGGTGCTTCAATGGCTTTAGGTTTATCTACTGTACCATTTAGTGTTAGAGCAATGATTGGTATTTCAGAACCAGATTACGATCGTGTAGAAATTGCTCGTCTAGAAGATATACCAAAAGGTGAGTCTGTCAAATTTAATTACCCGACAGAAGATGACCAGGCGCTTTTAGTTCATACAGTCAATGGAGAACTTGTAGCATATAACTCAGCTTGTACACATCTAATGTGTCCTGTATTTTATGAAAAAGAGCAAGATGTTCTCCTATGCCCATGTCATTCTGGTTACTTTGATGTTCAAAATGGGCACCCAATTAAAGGTCCGCCACAACGTGAATTACCACTGATTGAAATTGAAGTTGATAACGGAGTTGTGTATGCGGTAGGGAGGCAGTATCGCCATGGGTAAAAAAGGATATCTAGTGATACTTTTTATAACACTGGCAGTCAATGTTGTTATGTTGCAATGGACAATCGATTCATTTTTAGGCAGAGAGTATGAAAAAATTATGATTTTTTCAGGAGTAGCAATTGTGATGTCATTTGTAGCTCTGATGGCATACTTGCAATGGAGAAAGATCGAATATAAATCTTAGCTAAAATGTGAATAGGGGGAGGAAAGTCAAATACTCCCCCCTTAAAAAAATTAGTTTACCATTAAATTTGAACATTTTGTGAAATGTTGAACATGAAGGGGGAGGGATTTACATGGCTAGAATAAAGACATGGAACCCTGAAGATGAACAATTTTGGGGAAAAGAAGGAAAAAGGCACGCAAGACGAAATTTATGGGTATCGGTACCGGCATTATTTTTAGCCTTTGCTGTATGGCAAATTTGGTCGGTTGTAGCCGTAAATTTAAACGAAGTAGGCTTTAACTTTACTGAAGGTGAGCTATTCTTATTAGCTGCACTTCCAGGATTAACAGGTGCAACGTTACGAGTGTTCTATACATTTCTTGTTCCAATATTCGGAGGGAGAAACTGGACAGTTATTAGTACAGCCTCTCTATTAATTCCAGCAGTCGGAATTGGTATTGCTGTACAAAATCCGGAAACGAGCTTTTTAACAATGGCGATCTTAGCGGCACTTTGTGGTTTTGGTGGCGGTAACTTCGCATCAAGTATGTCTAATATCAGCTTCTTCTATCCAAAGAAAGCGAAAGGTACTGCACTTGGTATTAACGCAGGAATCGGTAACTTAGGTGTTAGTGCTGTTCAATTATTATCACCATTAGTTATTACAGTAGCGATGTTCAGTACATTTGCAGGAGCTCCTCAATATTTAGGAGACGGAACGGCAGTATACATGCAAAACGCAGCATTTATTTGGGTCATTCCAATCATTATTACAACAATTGCCGCATTTTTCTGGATGGATAATCTTCCTGGTGTTAGTGCGTCATTTAAAGAGCAAGCAGTTATTTTCAAAAACAAACATACATGGATTATGACATGGTTATATACAATGTGTTTCGGTTCATTTATCGGTTATGCAGCAGCGTTCCCATTACTTACGAGAACTGAATTTCCTGAAGTAAATGCTTTCCAATTTGCGTTTATCGGTCCATTACTTGGTGCATTGATCCGTCCGGTAGGAGGTTGGTTATCAGATAAATTTGGTGGTGCCTTTATCACATTTTGGGATATTGTCTTAATGATCGTTTCAACATTAGGTGTTATGTACTTCTATAATGCGGGTAACTTTACTGGATTTTTAATTATGTTTATTATTGTCTTTATTTCAACAGGTATTGCGAACGGGTCGACATTTAGAATGATTCCATTCATCTTTAACCAAAAAGAAGCGGCAGCAGTATTAGGTTTTACATCAGCGATTGGTGCTTATGGAGCATTTATTATTCCTTCTGTGTTCGGCTGGTCGATTGAATCAACAGGAACAGCGAACTTAGCGTTAATCTTATTCATCGTTTATTATCTCATCAGTTTAGTGGTCAACTGGTACTTCTATTCTAGAAAGAATGCAGAAGTGAAATGTTAACGGCAAAAAAATAAAGGAGATGGGCGTCGTATGAAAGCGAAAGAATTGTTTCAATTTAAAAATGAAAGAACAAAAATGTTACACCTTACATGGATTGCTTTCTTTGTCTCCTTCTTTGCTTGGTTTAACATGGCACCTTTAGCAGGGACGATGGTCCAGTCAGTAGGGTGGCTGACAATGGACCATATCGCTGCTCTAGCAATCTTAAATGTTGCGTTAACGATTCCAGCGCGGATTATCGTCGGAATGCTCCTTGATAAATATGGACCTCGTAGAGTATTTTCGATCCTATTAATAACAATGGCGATTCCTACTTTCTTTTTTGCTTTTGGATCAAGTTGGATGCAACTATTTATTTCTAGGTTAATTTTGAGTAGCATCGGTGCTAGTTTCGTAGTCGGCATACGAATGGTTTCTGAATGGTTCCCACCGAAGAGTGTTGGATTTGCTGAAGGCTTCTATGCAGGCTGGGGAAATTTCGGTTCAGCGTTCGCTGCAATGGTGTTACCGTGGTTTGCAATCACTTTGTTTGGCGGTGATGATGGCTGGAGATATGCGATCGCATTTACAGGTGTCATTTGTATCGTGTACGGTGTCATCTATTGGTTCTCTGTAAAAGATACGCCTGACGGGAAAGTTTATCAAAAACCTCGTAAAATTGCAGCAATGGAAGTAAGCAGTTATAAAGACATGATTTGGCTCATTATTTGGACGGTACCACTTGCAGGTGCTTTAGGCCTATTATCTTGGAGATTGTATGACCTAGATTTTTTATCAGTTGAAGCGTTATATATTATTTGTACCATATTAGTTGTTGTTTCTGGTTATCAAATTTATCAAATTTTAAGAGTGAATTTACCTATTTTAAGAGCGGGTGTACCAGAAGATGATCGGTATAAATTCCGAAATGTTGCAGCTCTTAATACAACGTACTTTGCCAATTTTGGTGCAGAACTCGCGATTGTCTCAATGCTACCATTTTTCTTTCAATCGACCTTTTCGCTATCAGCAACAGCTGCAGGAATGATCGCAGCATCGTTTGCCTTTGTTAACTTAGTTGCAAGACCACTAGGTGGGTTGTTGTCTGATAAGTTGTCGAGCCGTAAAGAAGTCATGCTTCTCTATATGTTTGGAATTAGTATCGGTTTATTTACTATGGGGCTAATGAATAGTGAATGGCCATTATATCTAGCTATTGCTGTTACAGTCATGACTTCATTCTTTATCCAAGGGGCAGAAGGTGCAACATTTGCAGTCATTCCTCTTATTAAAAAACGATTGACAGGACAAATTTCAGGTATGGCTGGAGCATACGGGAATGTTGGAGCAGTTGTATACTTAACTGTATATACAATGGTTACACCACAAACATTCTTCTTTATTTTAGCGGGGGGAGCTTTCTTTAGTTTCGTATTTTGTTTCTTGTTCCTTGAAGAACCGAAAGGCTCTCATAGTGAAGAATATGAATTATCGTCTGTTGATCAAGCAGAAGCAGCTAAAGAAGCAAAAAGAATTTCATAGGTTATTAGAACAGTAGAGCATCCAATTTGTGATGCTCTTTTTCTATTGTGCAGTTGCATACGAAGTTTGGTGTAATTGTGAAAATTAGACGATGGCTGGAGATAATAAAGCCCGCTGAATTAATAAATTCAGTGCATTTTTTGAACTGATAAATTGTAAAGAAAGAAAACTAAAAAGATCACCAAAAAGATTTTGGTGATCTAACCATAAACAAATTTTCCTAAATACAACAATCTACGGTTCAAAAACGACCTTCATTGTTTGTTCCTTCTTCTTATTTGTTGCTGTGGCGATGGCTTCCCGATATTCTTCAAGTGAAAAAGTATGAGTAATAAGCGGTGACAAATCAACTTTCTTTTCTGCTATTAAATCAACTGCAATTTGTAGGGTACGTTTTTTTTCACCACGAAACTGTTCCGTACTATAGGCAAAGCTACCCTTAATCTCCAATTCGTTGAGCCAAATCATTGTCATATCAAGATTTTCCACGTAGCTCGCTAAACCTAGTAAGACAATTTTTCCACCTTTTCGTGCAAAACGTATGGCGTCATGTAAACTTTTCTTGTTACCAACACATTCATAAATAATGTCTGCACCGCCATGAACAATTGGTTCACCAAACACTGGATAAAGGACATCTGCTGCAAATGAGTTGGCTGCTTGAGAAATATATTCTTTCCCTTTTGTTACATAGATGACTTCATCAGCTCCGAATCGAGAAGCCATTTCTCCTTGAAATTTGTACTTTACGAGCGCTACAACTCTACATTTATAATCTAATGCACGTAAAGCAGCAATGACGCAAATACCAATTACACCAGACCCAATAACAAATACAGTATCATTTTCTTCAGGTGGATTTTGTAATACTGTATGAAGCGCACAGCTAAATGGCTCAATAAGTACACCGTTTGCATCATCGACACTTGATGGAAGTTTTATAATTTGGCTTTCATGAGCAACGACATGGCTACTCCAGCTACCACCCGTATCTTTACAAGTTCCAGTTAAAAGCCCAGGAGAAATCGAACCATTATTCATATGTTTACATAAGTTATCGTTCCCTTTTTCACACTCACTACACAATGGTGTGACACCTCTAGCCTTACATCCTAAAATCGGATCGATTACGACTCTTTCTCCTACTGAGAGGTGCTCAACGCTAGCGCCTTTATTTGAAACTGTTCCAACGATTTCATGCCCCATCGTAAATGGAAATGAGATAAAGGGTGAGGTAGCAGGACTATCTTTTAAGGAAATTAAATTTAAGTCGCTCCCACAAATCCCACCGTATTTGACTTTTACTTCAACCCATTCTTCATCAGGCAGCTTCGGTACGTCTACTTCTTTAAGTTGTAAACAAGATAGAGGAGAGTTTACGTAAAGGGATGGGTTTACTTTTCCCATCGCTTTACTTAAAGCATATTTTGGTATATTTAGGTCAAACTGGATGGCTTTCATTGAACCACCTTCTTTCGTATTCATTCCATAAATTATTTTTAAAGATGAATCAATTTCATAACTCAAAATATGATGCTAAATTCCGAATGATGAGTGTGAACTTCACTTAAGACGGACGCTTTCCCCCGCGCATGCCACAGGACGTGGCGTATAACGCGGTGGACGGACAGGACGTCCTAATGCCGCGCATGCCACAGGACGTGGCGTATAACGCGGTGGACGGATAAACTACAAAGCAGAGGAAGAGGCAGTGCTTATCGCCGATAGGCGGGCGCCTTGAAATTTTCTTATTGCATTGGGACTTGAGGAATGATTTTCCCTTCAATTCTTTCAAAAATATCTTTAAGGTCATGCCCTGTAATCGTGAGGCCGTGATTTTTTAACCCAATGACAGCTCGAGTAGGGTCTTCTGATTCACTGACTAATTTTGCGACGGATTTAGCAAGATCGACTGTACCACAAGGGTAATTAAATTCAGTTGCTTCAATGCCATCCATCCAAGCGTGAATATGGACAATCGCACCGACTCCGGGGTGCTCCTTATAGATCATCCAATGTTCAATCGCGTCGACGGATGCACGCTTTGGTGTAACGTTTGGAGGGATACTGACTTTCATTCTGTTATTTTCATCATCATAGCCACAGATGTAAAGAAAGTCTTTTCCGACCTCACTCATATTTGATTTATCAATTCCGCTTGCACTCATCCAAAAGCTGTTTTCATCTTTTCTCGCACTTAAATTTCCGTAGCTTAAACCTCCGATTCCATAAAGTTTCTTTAGATGGCGAATGTCTCTTTCTGACAGTACTTCTTCCAACGGAAATGGAGCAGGAAGAAGGTTCATCCGATCTAATTTTTTTCCAGATGCACGCAATGTTTCAGTAACTTCATCACCTGTCCAAAGAGGTTCAGGTAGATCTTCAGAAAAATCATTATCAATGACGAGCTTTGAGGCAGCTAGTGGCTTTAGACGTTTATAAATTTGCTGAAACAGTCCATCATTTTTTTCATCATGATAAAAGTTTATGCTATAACGTCCTTGTTCAGGAGTTAAAAAATAAATTTCTGTTTCATGCTTCTCTTTAACAATATACATTAAGTGATTGGCTAAACTTCTAATTAAATATGGATAGGCTTCCTTATGAATATCTTGCGGTGTTTCATCTGTTTCGACGACTGAAACAACAAATGTTCCTTGGGCTTTACGACGAAATGGTCGAGGGGACTCCGGGTCAATAACATGAAACACAAGGTTTATGTCATTAATAGGAGTATCGAAGTATGTATATCCCTCGTTTGTAAATGTTTCTCGAATGCCTTCAAGTAGCCATTTTGTGTGTTGACTTGGGGATTCACCTGTAATTGTAAAAGAGTTCATCAAAAATTCCCTCCAATTTAGAGTTTGGGAAATGGTGAGTCAATTTCCATCTTTAGGAATAATATCTTCAAAAATTACTAAAATTATACATAAGGGTTATTTATTTAGAGATTATAATGTATTGGAGGAAGTACAATGATTGGTTTTATTATAAATAGTCGTTCTGGTAACGGTAAGGGAGGGCGGGTATGGAAGCGTGTAGAACGATATATGATGGATAACGATTATCGCTTTATTGCTTGCTTTACCGAATCTGAAGGAGATGTGAAAGCAACAGTAAAAGATTTTGTTGAGAAAAAAGTAACAACGATCATCGCTGTTGGTGGTGATGGGACGATTCATCACGTGGCAAATGAGCTTGCTTATCAAGATGTTTCTCTTGGGGTAATTCCAGCAGGCTCTGGAAATGACTTTGCTAGGTCTTTAGGTATTCCAATGGATTGGATGAAAGCTTTAAAGAGAATATTAATTAATGAAACGAGGCAAGTTGACTTATTACACACTGGTAAGCAATACTGTTTAACCGTTACGGGGATTGGACTAGATGGGATGGTTGCTAAAAATGTAAATCGTTCTTCTTATAAACGTTACTTAAATCATTTTAAATTAGGTGGGTTATCATACGCCTTTTGCTTACTGGAAACTTTAAAAAGTTATCAACCAACGGATATCGAGTTGACGATAGACGGTGAGACTCAGAAATTTACTGATGTTTGGTTAGTTGCAGTAGCCAATGCACCAAATTATGCTGGTGGAATTGCGATATGTCCTGAAGCTTCATTTAATGATGGTCTCCTTGACCTTTGCATTGTACAAAGGATGTCGAAGTGGGAACTATTGAACTTGTTTCCGAAAGCATACAAAGGAAAGCATATAACAAAGGAGAATGTTACGATATTAAAGGGTAGGGAAGTACACATAACAAGTGAAAAACCAATATTTATACATAGTGATGGAGAACCTATGATGGAAAGTCCAATTAGTCTCCGTATAGAAAAAGATGCTCTTCGTGTTGTGTGAGAGCATCTTTTTTTCTTTACTATTTTTCGGTTAATGGATGGTTCGTTTCATAAAGCATTACAGGATCATATTCAAAAAGGTGTTCATACTCAAACAGGAAAAAAGAATAAACAGATTCAGTGAAAAAAGATCTTAGTTTTTCAAAGTCGACTTTCAAAAATATTCACCTCACTTGTTAGTATATTTTTGCCGTCTAATTGAGTAGGTGTTATGTGTTTTTAGTATGAGAAGTGGTGGACCAAAATATGTAAACGGCGATGAAGAACAGATTATGATTGATTGAAACAATACCTATTTAATGAATCTAAGCAAGAATGTATCAATTGAAAATGATTTGGAAAGATATTGTTAAGAATTGAGGGTGATACGACAGATTGTCAAGAAAGAGAGGAAATGACATGAAAGGTCGGCCAATCATATTTTCAGCTTCGATTGGACATGGACATAATCAAGCGGCTAAAGCAATCAAAGCTGAATTCGAAAAATACGGATATAAACCAAAAATAATAGACACATTTTACGATATTCATCCATTATTACATGCCTTTATGTTAAAAAGTTATATTCAATTACTAAAAATACATCCTTCGTTATGGAGAAGACTGTATTTTCGGGCGGAAGAAAAGCCACTATTTCTATTGTTAGACCGTTTCGGGACATTATTTGTAAATCAATTGTATGCAATGATTGAGAAACAAGGATGTCCTTTTATTATTTCTACACACCCATTTGTGACCGCTTTTTTATCTCGAATGAAGCATGTGAAAAAAATAGACATTCCTTTCTATACAGTGATTACAGATTTTGTATTGCATCCTGCTTACATTAGAGATGAGATTGATGGGTATTTTACTGCTTCATCTGAAATTGATTCTTTTACAAAAGATTATAATGTACATTCACATCGCTTTCATTCAACAGGTATTCCGATTTGTGAAAACACATGTTTTAATATGTCTCAATTGAATGCTAGAAATGAACTCGGACTACCTTACCGAAAGAAAATTGTATTAATCGCTGGTGGAGGAATTGGCCTAACAAATTACGTGAAGATTATTCAAAAGCTTGAACACCTTCGAGAACAAATACAAGTTGTTTGTATGGTCGGACATAACAGGAAAGTGAAAAGATATATTTATAATCAGCCTAGTAAACATCATATAAAGGTTATTGAGTTTACCGATCAGTTTCTACTTTATTTAAAAGCAAGTGATGTTATCATTTCTAAAGCAGGAGGATTAACATTAGCAGAAGCTCTTGCTTGTGAAACGCCGATCGTGATTTTTAACCCTGTTCCAGGCCATGAAGAGCATAACGCGCAATATTTAGACCGGGTAGGAGCAGCAATAAAAGTTGATTCTGAGGATGAGCTCTCACATATAGTGAAAGACGTACTCTACAAACCGTCATTTACAGAAAAAATCATGCTTAATGCCAATAAATTAAAACGACCTGATGCGGCTAACCATATTGTTGAAACGATCCTTATGTTAACGGAGGAAGAAGTCATTCAAGAGGCAAAAAAGAGTTGAACACTGTGTTCAACTCTTTTGTAAGTTTAAGTGGCACTAAACACTTTTATATGTTTAGGCAAGGCTTGAAACTTAAATTGATTTGTCGTTGCTTTATCGCCATCAAGGTTTAGCGAAACCTTATCAGGAATTGTAAAGGTTGCTGTCTGGATGTTCGTATGTCTAATAAATGGGTCACGCTTTTTAGGGCAATGTAGCATGATACGGAGTAGTTCACAAAAAAGGGCAAAACGGTTTGATTGATGACATATAAAAAGATGGAAGTACCCCTCTTTACAATCACTATTTAGTATTAAGCGTTCGAAAGGTCCAACCCCGTTGCCATTCATTACTAAAAATAAAGATAAATCGTTTATTTTGTTTGTATCATCAAACTCAACACATATTTGTCCTGTTGGCTTCGTTGTAAAAAAGTATTTCAAAAAGGACAAAATATAAGCCCACTCACCAATGTATGATTTTAAAAATGGTGAAGTTCGGTATGTTATGTCTGATAGCCAACCTGCTGATGCGATATTTGCAAAATATTTATTACCGAATTTGCCGATGTCTATCCACCTAAAATATCTTTTTGCAATCATTGAAATCGTATGATCTATATCCGTTGTCATTCCAATATATGTTGCAAACTCATTACTCGTCCCAAAAGGAAAGATACCAATAGGAGGACAGTTTTTTTCCTCTGCAATGATTTGTATTGTATAATTGATCGTTCCGTCTCCTCCAGCAATGAAGATTGCATCCCAATTTTCACTACAAGCTTTATTTATTAAAGGTTCATGACCAGTGAAGTTAGTTAAATAAAGAGTTGTTAACGTATAACCAAGTTCTTTGAGCTTTTTTTTGATTATAGGGAACTTTTTATGATATCTCTTTTTTCCGGAAGTTGGGTTGTAAATGACTAGGGCGCGCATTTGATTATTTCTCATAAATACCTCGTATATGATCTCTCAACAAAAAAGAGTGATTTTTTTAAATTTTTCCCTTAACGATTGATTAGCATACGTTAGTCTCTTTTTTAGAGCTCTGTCATTGTTTAATGTTGACCAATCATAAGTACTTTCAATAGATGCACCTGACTTGTAGAGGGAAGGGGAACGAGCGCTATGTGTTTCTATTGCAACTTTGTTTACTATGATAAAGCAACAAATTTTAACAAAGCTTTACAATAGAATGTGCTGTGACAAAATATTGAATGAAACCGTCATAAAATCTTCAAATTCATCGCCTTTATAACTATTTAAATAGTGATAATATAAAAATAGAAATAAAAGGAACAGAGAAGGAACGCTCTCGTCATGATATGCAATTTAAGAAGGACGAAGAAAGTAGGTTTTTATAATGGAAAAAAAACAATTACAAATGAAAAGGTTTTTTAATGAGTTATCTGAAGAAAATCAAAACCTATTGCTCTCATATGGCCTTGAAATTCATGAAAGAAGAGGGACCTTTCTTTTTTACGAAGGAGATTTCCCTGAACATGTCTACTTAGTACGTTCAGGAAAGGTACGCTTGAGTAAAATGACAGCCGATGGAAAAGAATTTTCCGTTCATTTAAAGCAAAAAGATGAACTTGTCGGAGAAGTTGGACTCTTCAATGAGATGGCAATTAGTGTAACAGCAGAAGTAATCGAACCAGCAACACTCATACGGTTTGACCGGCAGACGTTAGAAGCTTTATTCCGTGAAAATGGTGAAATTGCTGTTGCTTTTATGAAATGGTTCGCGCGACATACACAATCGACACAAGCAAAATTCCGTGACTTAATATTATGTGGGAAAACTGGAGCATTTTATTCAACATTAATTCGATTTAGTAATTCATATGGTGTACAAAAAGGAAAAGATATTTTAATAAATGTTCAATTAACTAACCAGGACATTGCAAATTATATAGGGACAACAAGAGAAAGTATTAACCGTATGATTAATGGACTAAAAAAAGATGGAACCGTATCGGTCGATAATGGGTACATTACGATTCATGATATACAGTATTTTAGAGACTTTTTACATTGTGGTGATTGTCCGGTAGAAATTTGTACGATTTAAAACAAAGGGCTGTTCAAGCCCTTTGTTTTTTTATAAGTGTTCAATCTCCCGATCGTTATCTACTAACAGAAACAAGCGTTTATAACACGAGTACGAAAACGGATGGTGACTTCAACATTCACAGAGGCAGGGGCTGTGTGTATTTGTCATTAGTACCTTGCGCTTTTGTTACCACTGTGTAATTGGTTCTACTTTTAATTCACCATAAAAAGATTCTTCACCGTCAGTAGTTAGCAATGTGCAGGAAATAACCGGTTGTGATGAGTCATCAATAGGTTGTTCTTTCTTAAAAGTTAATAGTAATCCTTCACCGAGAATCTCTTTTCCATGTAAGACAGCAACTTTTTGCCCTTCGAGTGAGCGATGCTTTGCTTCGTCGATAAA
Organism: Bacillus shivajii; assembly: GCF_020519665.1. Taxonomy (NCBI): domain Bacteria; kingdom Bacillati; phylum Bacillota; class Bacilli; order Caryophanales; family Bacillaceae; genus Bacillus; species Bacillus shivajii. The sequence continues at coordinate 2,888,678 of NZ_CP084703.1, read as the reverse complement.
TTCAACCCAATGTTCAAAACGATGATATATATATACAGGTTTACCTTCTTCATCGTAACCTAACTGAGCTCGTTCATCGTCAATCTCTCCTTGAACGTTATCAGCAATAAAACGAATGATTGTATTTGCTTTTTGACATTCTTCAAAAGAGACTTCATTTGGTAAGCTAAATAAAATTTTATGACTTTCTTCATCATGCGAAATGGTTATTTTCCGTGTAGATTGATTAGATAGTTGTTTAAAATAATTGGTTCCGTCAAATTTACAATTAAGAGGGGCAATAGTCTCATAAAAATGTATTTTGTCTTTATATGTGATGGTTGCATTAAGCATTAAAAATCCTCCTTCATCATTTCCGTTATGTATACTTTACCAAAATTATTTGTGAAGTGCTGTGTCAAACATCACAATAACCATTTTTACAGTGTTAATATAATTTATTTTCGCTTTGTGATGTGAATCACATAATTTTATTTATAGATCGATTAAAATGATAATAAGAGATCAGGTAAGAAAGAAGGGATTTAAATGAAATGGTATATACCGCGAGAGCATGGAGCTTGGGCAATGTTAATTGTTCCATATTGGATAGGTGCAGCAATTAGTGGGATCAATTGGTTTCACGCAATTTTCTTTATCGGTGTATTTTCCTTATATTTTGCACAAGGCCCACTACTTACTTTTGTTCGTAATTCTAAGCATAAAGATGTGTGGCCTGTATTTTCGATATATACAGTCGTAGGGTTTTTATTTACGGTTCCGTTTTTGTTTATGGAGCCAATGATTTTACTCATTGGAATAATGATTATTCCGTTATTTTCATTAAACGTGTATTTTGCAAAAACAAAAAGAGAGCGATTATTTATAAATGATGTTATTGCAATCATTGCATTATCATTGCTCTTATTGGTCGCTTACCAGCTTGGAGCAGGGATGATTGATTTAGGTGCTATTATCCATTTTCATTGGGTTGTTTTGTTTTTTATTTCTAGTGTTTTTCATGTTAAATCACTTATTCGTGAAAAGAAAAATGTTACGTTCCATAAATTTTCAAAAGTGTTTCATGTAGCAATCATTATATACGCAATGATTTTTCATTGGTATGCTGCAGCGTTAGCTTTTTCAGTTAGTGCATTAAAAACATATTTTGTTCCTAAAGAGAAACTAAAGAAACCTATGCAAATTGGGATCGTTGAAATCATTAATAGTGTCATTTTCTTTATTATTATTGTGATTAGTTACTACCTGATTTAATTTCTCATATTTTCACTTTAATTCGGGAATCATATTGATTGAATCAAAGTAAATGAGGTGAGATGATGGGGCAGCGGAGACAGTTTAAACCAGGTGATAAAGCACCAAACAATGGTTTTTATGTAGAAATTGGTGAAACAAGTAGTACAGTGAATAACCCGAAGCAAATAAAAATGAGAGCAGGAGACACGTTTCCTGAGACCGCTAATCAGGATCGAATATGGACGTACAAACGTAAACCTTAATGAAACGAGTCGCAGCGAATACGTATTTCGCTGCGACTCATTCTTTATGCTATGAGTATTTATATGTTAAGAGGATGAAGTTTTAAAAGTCAAAAAATCTTCTTATTTTATTTAAAAAAGAAGAGAACAAGATGTATATTCCGTGTATATCATAAGTAAAGGAGAAGCTTTAGACAAAGACTTTGGAGAGATTAGCGATGGGTATTAGTAAACGACATTTTCTAATAGATGAAAAAGATTGCCTCATTCATCTACCGGAGAAGCCAAATGGTTTTGCCATTTGTATCCTCGGTGATAAGCAACAGTATGTAAAACGTGAAACAAGTTATTGGCTCCAAAACCATGAACGAAAAGCTTTGCTCGAGAAACTCCTTGATGAAGGGTATACTGTCTTTTATTCGAATCACGAAGGCGTTCATTGGGGAAATGAGGATGCAACCTTACTATCAGAGAGATTAATTCAACAAGTTCTAAAAACGGAAATATTAAACAGTTCTATTCATGTTTTTGCAGAAGGTATGGGTGTATTGTTAGCGATGAACTTATTGAATAAAGGGTATTTAAACCTTCGCTCAGCCATCTTATTTAACCCTTGTTTTCATTTACAGCGTCATCATGCTGATGAGAAGTCGAATATTTTTTTCTATAAAAAGTTCAGACAAGAAATTAGAAAGGCTTATCATGTTCATGAAAATGAAATTGAAGGAGTTTTAGAAAAGCAAAAAGAAACTTATGAAAAGTGGAGCAGTGAAGTGCCACTACAGATATACCAAGCTGTATACCAAGCACCTTACTCTCCTGATTCGCATGTTCGTCCGTTCTTAGAAGAAAAAAAAGATCACTTTCAGTCAATTGAAACGACATTTTATATGCCTGGTAAATCAATCGATCAATTTATTAAAGGATTTGTAAGGTTTTTTCATAAACATGAAACAATTACAGCAGAAAAGTAATCATTCAAGATGATAAAATGTTTGTTGTATAGGTTTACAATAGGTGTTGTCTTTTCAGTTATGAAAAGGTAACACCCCTTTTTTCTATCTTTGGACAAGCATACTTTCATAAAAAAATCGACAAATATTGAACCTTTATCTTGTCATTCCTGAAACTCTTTGACATGATATTGTTTAGGTACGAGAAAGGAGGAGGCATCTATTTGAAACTTGTTTACGGACTTATTATTTTTTCATTAATAACGATTTTTAGTTACATCGTCCTTTTTCAAATATTTGGTTTAAATACGGGCATTTCGTTAATTATTGCATTATTATTTGGTGGATTAACTGAATGGCTCTTCTATCGAAGAAAGAGATAGGGTCACGTATAAGGCTCTTTTCGATAAATCGTTGTTTTTATCTATTCACAGAGTAGAAGGCAGCGACTCCAGTGTTTTTTACAAAAAGCAACACTCTTTACCTGCGACTAGTAATCACAGGAGCAATCTTTTAGAAAATGTACTTTTAAAGAAGGATATTCATTTAGCTTGTCGAAATATTATCATGGAATATGAAACATTCTTATTCGTAAAGACATGTATAATAAGAGAAAGACATAGTAATGGGTAGTAAAATAGTAGAGGAGAGTGTCAGCGAGGATGAAGCATCGGTGGTGGTTTTGGTTGATGCTCCTTTTCATCATTATGACAGGGTGTGCTGGTGGAGAAAAGAATGACTTAGAAAAAGTGGGTCTGCTATTATCTCACCCGATTGATGACCAAGGCTGGAATAGCAAAGCATATCAAGGGATGTTAAATATTCAATCAAGTCTTGGCGTCGATGTTTATATTAAAGAAGATGTTCAAACAATGTCTTCTATAATGGAAGCGGTTAATGAACTTCATGATGAAGGGGTAAATTTAATTTTTGGTCACGGAATACTATATGCAGATTACTTTATGGATTTAAAAAGGTCCTATCCAGATGTTCACTTTGTTAGCTTTAATGGAGAAGTCAGTGGTGAAAACATAACTAGCTTACATTTTAAAGGGTATGCGATGGGATATTTTGCTGGAATGCTATCTAGTAAAATGTCAGAGACAAACACAGTCGGTGTAATTGCTGCGTTTCCATTTCAACCGGAAGTAGATGGTTTTAAAGATGGAGCAAGCTTTCAAAATGATGATATTGAAGTAATGATTGAATTTGTTGAAAGCTGGGTCGATGAGGAAAAGGCGGTTGAATACTTTCGCAAAATGAAAAGTGAAGGTGCTGATGTTTTTTACCCAGCAGGAGACGGTTATCACGTGACAGTAGTTGAAGAAGTGAAAAATGAAGGGTTATATGCAATAGGCTATGTTGGTGATCATATTGACCTAGGTGAGTCAACGATCTTAACAAGTACCGTTCAAAGAGTAGAAAAGTTATATGAATACGTAGCAGAGGCTTATAAACAAGGTGAGCTTGATAATGGGAATTTATATTTTGATTTCAGTGAAGGTGTCATTACATTAGGTGAGTATAGCTCAGAGGTTCCTGAGGAAGTTGTTCAATGGATTGAAACTCATATTGAAAGATATATAGAAACAGGGAAATTCCCCCATGAAAAATAAAAAAATGAAAGGCAACACGTTTAACATTAAGTTTGACGTGTTGCCTTTTTATTGTGGTTTTTATTAATATAAGCACTCGAATCCGTTTACAGGCGCACGCTTTCACCTCAAGGCACAAGTGCGACATCTATTCAAGCTTCACTTCGTTTGCTTTCATAGTGTCTTCTTTGCCGCAGGCACGGCCTCAACTTCCCAAAACTCATTTTATGTGTTTTGGGGGATTTTCGGCTCGTGCTATTCCTGCTGGAGTCGCCGCCTTTCACTTCTTCGAGTAATATATTCAATACGAGTTCCTCCCCAACGTTACCATGTTTTTCACCGTATGAAATTGGCAAGCAGTCGGTTAAACTGGCAATGGAATGGATGAAGTAGCTTTAAAATTAAAACTGTTATAAAAGATGTTTTCTTTAGGTACAAATAAACAAGTTTAGATGCTCGGAAGCAGTAGAAATACACGTAGACTGTCTCTTCCTCTAATAGCTTTGCTCTGATGTTTTATCCGTCCACCGGGCAAAGCGTCACGTCCTGTGACATGCCCGGTATTAGGACGTCCTGTCCGTCGAGACAAATCGATGTTTTCTCGATGAACCTACGCTCTTTCTTGCGGAAACAGCGACGAACAAAGCTTCTTCGAGAAGACTATGAGTTGCTCCTGCGCCGCTACGCTTGCTCGTCGCAGGTAAAGAGTGCTTCGACGCATTCAGCTACATAGCAAGACTAGAAGAGGAAGAAGCAGGATGCAGAAGATCCACTTTGGAAAGAAATGAGTTTTCTTTCCAAAGTTAGCTGAAGCCGTGCCTGCGGAAAGCGAAGTGTATTTCAACTGCTTCTCAACAAATATAAAGGAGATAATTCAGGCGCGGATTACCTCGAAAAATAAGTTGTTATTTTCGGTTTTCTCCCTTTAAACGGAACTATTTGGTTGAATATCATTTGCTTTTTTATTTGCAAACGTTCATCATGTAACTTAAAGCAATTTTGCAAGGAGGAATTGGTGTGTCAGAAAGACCAAAAGCATTAGAAAAAATGGCGAAACGAGTCATTGAAGGGTACGAAGCCGTGCATGAAAAAAAATATGATAAAGCGCGTGAAACGTTAGAGCCAATTAAACCATTTTTACACCAAGAAGAGCAGCCGAATGTAAAGTTTTTATCTTATTTAGCAATTGCTCAGATTGGTTCTAAAGCGATTGATGATTTTTTAAAAACGTACGAAGAGTTGCAAACATTTAAAGGGAAAAATGACCAAGAAGAGAAATTAAAAGCTCGTGTTGATGAAATGTTTGTGGAATTAATGGAAGCGATGAATGAAAAAAGCTAGTCAAATACAATGGGACAGGCGCACACGACAGAATGTCCTCATATGCTAGTAAGGAGAATCACAATAGAAAATGATTTGACTTACAGTTAAAGGAGGTTTTTGCAGTGTCGCACTCTCCTATGTATCAACAACAATGGATGCGAAATGGAGGTCATGGACACCACGGCGGACATGGTCACCATCACGGGCACGACCAACGTTTCTTCCCTGCCATTCCATTTATAGGTGGATTAGCAATTGGGTCGGTTTTAACTGGTGCTTTTAACCGTCCTCCACATGGCTACCCAAGACCATATTATTACGGTCCATCATACGGACCTTCTTACGGACCTTCTTACGGACCGAATTATGGACCGATGTATGGACCAAGTTATGGACCTTCTTACGGCCCGAATTACGGACCTTCGTACAGCCCTCATGGCCATAGCTTCGGTCAGGGATATTAATAAGTTAAAGAAAGAGAGTTACGATAGAGCGCGAGCTCTCGTAACTCTCTTTTTCTTATTGCCTCTTTTGAAGCCTGATTTACCTTCGTTTAAGATCTGTCCATTAAGTAAAACGCAAGAAAATGATGAACAAATCAAGGTCGTGATAAATATTTTTTATATGAATAGTTATTTTCATGGGTGGCAACATTTAAGGATATTCACGAAAACCGTAATTCAATGATTGCATTTTATTTAGTACTAGGTCATAATATTAACTATAAAAATCATCTAATAAGATTGATGGAGGAGGAGAAGGGATGCCAGCAGGAGTTATTGGTATGGGTACTTACGTCCCTGAGAAAGTAATTACAAATAAAGAGTTAGAGACCAAGATAGATACATCAGATGAATGGATTCAAACACGTACTGGCATTAAAGAACGACGAATTGCTTCAGGAGAAATTGATACATCACATATGGCATTCAATGCGGCAAAAGAAGCTATTCAGGATGCAAATATCTCACCTGATGATATTGATCTCATTTTAGTGGCAACTGTTACACCTGATCAGCCTTTTCCATCCGTTTCATCAATGCTTCAACATCAGTTAGGAGCTACGAATGCAGCAGCAATGGATATAAGTGCTGCTTGCGCAGGATTTATTTACGGTATGGTGACGGCTAAACAGTTTATCGATTCAGGTGCCCACAACAATGTGCTTGTTATCGGTGTTGAAAAACTTTCAAAAATTGTAGATTGGGAAGATCGTAATACAGCCGTACTTTTTGGTGATGGAGCAGGGGCAGCTGTCATGGGCCAAGTTTCTGAAGGAAGAGGAATTCTCTCCTATGATTTAGGATCAGATGGTAGCGGTGGAGAGCATATCAAACAAGATGAATTCTTAAGAATGAATGGACGCGAAGTTTTTAAATTTGCTGTTAGACAAATGGGAGAGTCTTCATTAAGTGTTGTAGAGAAAGCTGGATTAACGAAAGAGGATGTCAATTTCATTATCCCACATCAGGCAAATATTCGTATCATGGAATCTGCACGGCAAAGGTTAGAACTTCCAATTGAAAAAATGTCAAAAACAGTTGACCGTTATGGAAATACATCATCGGCATCAATCCCACTTTCATTAAAGTATGACCTCGAACATGGTAAAATTAAAGATGATGATGTGGTTGTTCTTGTTGGCTTTGGAGCAGGATTAGTGTGGGGATCAGTTGCTTTAAGGTGGGGACGGTAAACATTTTAGATGAAAGTTCGATATTGAAAGGAGTAATAGACGATGGAAAAGAAACGAGTCGTTGTAACAGGTGTCGGGGCAGTCACTCCATTAGCAAATGATGTACAAGGCACTTGGGAACGTTTAATTAAAGGTGAATCTGGAATATCTAAAGTATCGAAATTTGAAGAAGGGCAATTTCCTACAGCCGTAGCAGCAGAAGTGAAAGACTTTGATCCTGGTACTTTTATGGACCCGAAAAATGCTCGTAAAATGGACAGGTTTACACAGTTTGCAGTAGCTAGTTCATTAATGGCAGTGCAAGACGCAAACTTAACGATCGATGAATCAAACGCAAACCGTGTAGGAGTTTGGATTGGCTCAGGAATTGGTGGAATGGAGACTTATGAAAAGAATTTCCGCCTTTATGAAAAAAGGGGTCACCGCCGTGTTAGCCCATTTTTTGTACCAATGATGATCCCCGATATGGCTTCAGGCCAAGTTTCGATAACATTAGGCGCAAAAGGTGTTAACTCATGTACAGTTACCGCTTGTGCATCTGGAGCGAACTCTATTGGTGATGCATTTAAAGTCATACAGCGCGGAGATGCTGATATTATGATTACCGGTGGAGCAGAAGCACCGATTACTGAGATGGCCTTTGCTGGTTTTAGCTCAGCAAAAGCAATGTCTACGAATCCAGATCCAAACACAGCAAGCCGTCCGTTTGACATTAATCGCGATGGTTTTGTTATGGGAGAAGGTTCAGGAGTTCTCGTATTAGAAACGTTAGAATCAGCAAAAGCACGAGGTGCTCACATTTATGCTGAGATTACAGGTTATGGTGCAACTGGTGATGCATATCACGTTACAGCTCCTGCCCCAGAAGGTGAGGGTGCGGTACGTGCTATGAACGAAGCATTAAAAGATGCAAACATGCAGCCTGGAGAAATCACTTATTTAAATGCTCACGGTACGAGCACAGAGTACAATGATAAATATGAAACGATCGCTGCGAAAAACGTATTTGGTGACCACGCTGAAAAGCTAGCGATTAGTTCAACAAAGTCAATGACTGGTCATTTATTAGGTGCGGCTGGTGGAGTGGAAGCTGTCTTCTCGGTAAAGGCAATTGAAGACGGGATTATTCCACCAACGATTAATATTGAAACACCAGACCCTGAATGTGACCTTGACTATGTACCAAATGAAGCTAGAGAGCAAGATATTCAGGCAGTTATGAGTAACTCACTAGGATTTGGTGGGCATAATGTTGCTTTGATATTTAAGAAATACACAGAATAGTATATGCGAAAAAGCATGAGATCCCGTTGGTAGGTCTCATGCTTTTTTCTTACCAAAAAAAGAACGAACTTCAATTATAGAAGCTCGTTTAACATTCTTTATGAATCATTTGAAGGCGTGTTAGAAGGTTTGTCTGTATTATTTTCGGCAAGCTCACTTTCTGATTCGAGACTGGTTAATAAAAAGTTTTGTAATGCTTGCTTATTTTTTTCTTTATCTAACTCTAATACTGCACCGGCATGCGAATAAAATTCATTACGGTACCCATCTTCAATAGGTAAAGTCATCGTTTCAATGTCATCAACTGAATTTAAAAAGAAATCACGTCCATAACTAATTAGCTTTTGATTACTGATATTTGTTTGTATAAATGGTTCTATTGATCCAAGTATTTGAGGAATACGACGAACACCACTAATACTCATTAATTCATCTTTTAAGATCGTCATAACTTGTTGCTGACGTCTCACACGTCCAAAGTCATTTTCGTGATCATTACGGAAACGAACGTACTTCAATGCATCATTACCATCCATCGTTTGTAATCCTTCAGCGAAATTAATCGTAAGGGTACCTGCTCCGTCTTGATAGAACATTCTTCGTTCAACATCGACTTCAATTCCTTCAGGTGATAACGTATCTACTATACGTGTAAACCCATTAAAGTCTACTTGTGCGTAGTAATGAATGTCAATGTCGAAATTCTCATCAATCGTTTCACGTAATAGTTCAAGACCACCTAAAGCATAAGAAGTGTTTATCTTGTTATCACGATAGCCAGGAATGCTTACGTACATATCTCTCATAAATGAAACAAGTCGTGCTTCCCCTTTACTAGGGTGATATTGTGCAAGCATGATTGTATCTGTTCTAGCATAACCTTCTTCGTCATCTAAACCTACAAGTAAAACATTAATGTAGTCTAATGAGTCATCAGAAGAATTGAATTCAATATCTTCGTCATCAGAAGGAGATCTCCCACTATCTTCAAGCTCACTTAAAGACTCTTGGCGTGCTTGTTCGTATTCATTTTTTGCGACGTTTGCTGTAATAAGTCCACCTAAAATAACTAGTAAAAATACGAGAAGAACTACTCTTTTCCATGTTGTAAATTGTCTTTTTCGACGGTTTCTTGCCATTTATCGTCACCTCTAACTTAGTTAGATTATATCAGAAGACCCCACATGTTTCATTGATGAATTTTTAATTTATAATAAATGAATCAATTTCATAACTCAAAATATGATGCGAAATTCCGAATGATGAGTGTGAACTTCACTTCAGACGGACGCTTTCCCGAGGGCTTATCTTCAGCTAACTTAGGCTCAACAACTCTTCGCCTAAGTGGATCTTCAGCTCGTTGTTCCTGCGATTACTCGTCACAGATAAACAGTGCTCCTGCGGTTACTCGTCGCAGCTCGAAGCAGTTCGAAGAAGTATTGCTCGTCGCTGATCCTCCGGGAGTCGCCGTCTTTTGTTACGTCCAATTCCAAATAAAACGTACATTTAATGAAATATTTATAATATCATTCGTTTCACTGCGCAAAAAACGTAATTATGAAATTCATTCAAATAAGAAGAATATTCATTAAAGGGTTGAGAAAACAATCGTCTCTGTGTTGGAATCTCAGTCTTGAGACGGAGGGAGAACCAACCTCGCGTCCGTTTTTTCTATTAAAAAGAAACGTTATGATGAATACAACAAACTGAAATCCTATCAAGATTAGATTTACAGCTATTTCATTTTTATTCTGAAAAATGGATTGGCGTATTCACGTCAAGCAGATAAAATATATGTAAATGGATAGGAGGGAGTGAACCTCTTATTCTTCCTGACAAAAAAGGAGAATCGTAGATGAAAAATATATTAGGTTTTTTAATATTAGCAACAGGTATTGTTTTTCTGCTTTCAAATATAGGGTTCATAGAAACAGAAGCAACTAGTATATTCGCGATGTTTTGGCCAGTGCTTATCGTGTTAATCGGACTAAAAATTTTTTTTGAAGGTATCATTTATTTCATCCATAGTTTACGTAGAGATAAATGGCATATTGGTAAATTAGTGTGGGGAAGTATTGTCTTAGTTGTTGGAGTCGTTCTTTTAGGGAACAACACAGGCTGGATTGATTTTGGTTTTCGCGAACTATTTCATGTCCTATGGCCGCTTTTAATCATTTATATCGGTGTGAAAGTTTTACTTGATCGTAATGGAGATGTCGTCATTAACGTAGGTGGAGATCAGGCAAGAAAAAATAATAAATCGGAAAATAAAACGGCATTTTCCAATCATAAAAAAAGAGAAACGCAGTGGAACGAAAGAAAAAAGTATCAACAGTTTCTAGGTGACCTTTCATTAGGAAGGCAACCGTGGGAGCTTGACGGAGCAGATATTTCAATGGGGATAGGTAGTGTCGATATCGATTTAACGAAAGCTGTGTTAAAAGAAGGAGAAAACATCATTGATGTTAGTGGTTGGATTGGATCTGTTGAAATTCTTGTACCACGCGATATGGCAGTCAAAGCATTCGTTGATGTGCGTATTGGTGAAGTGACATTATTTGATGATACGTACTCGGGGACAAGTAGGAATGCGACCTACACTAGTCCAAACTTTTATGATGCGGAGAAACAAGTCATTCTCTATGTTCATTTGAATATTGGTGATGTGGAGGTTTTAACCATTGACTAATCGGTTGAACTTAAAACGAAAAAAATGGTTGAAGCCACATCACAAGGTAAACAAGAAGCTAAAGGGGATATTATGGGACCTTCTTCGTCTTCAATTTAAAGTTGCCCTGACAGGTGCAAGTGCCTTACTTATTATTTATTTCATATTACAAGGGTTTGTAACTATAGGCGTTCATTCAGATGAAACGGCATTTGTCATGTTATTGTCTGAACCAATTCTGATGCTTAGTATAACAATTGTTTTCACTTTGATTTTTTTAACAGCAGCAGTGATTTATTCGTATACATATGCTTCAGGGTTAAAACGAGCAATTACGCATATCATCCATCAGCTTAAACAATTCCAACGTGGAACATTTAGGCAACAGTTACACGTTGATCGTGACGATGAAGTAAAGGAATTAAGTGTTCAAATCCATCACTTAACCAAAGATGTAGAACAGCAAATACGTTCTATGAGAAGGGTTTTGAACGAAAATGCTACGTTAATTTCTGAAGCAGAGCGGGCGGCAAGCCTAGAGGAGAGAAGGAAGTTAGCTCGAGACCTACATGATGCAGTTAGTCAAGAGTTATTTGCCGTTTCCATGTCGCTTGGAGCAATGCCCAAAGTGATTGAAAAAAACCCTGAGAAAGCAAAGCAATTATTTCAGCAAACAGAGAAGATGGTTCATCACGCTCAACAAGAGTTGAGAGCATTAATTATGCACTTACGTCCAGTTACTTTAGAGGGAAACGGGTTAAGTGATGCTTTAGAATCAATATTAGATGAGTTGAGAAGGAAGCACCCTCAATTACAAATTAGCTGGTCTTTATTAGAGCTACCAAATTTAGAACCCGGGGTAGAAGAACAGTTATTTCGAGTGATACAAGAAGGAATTTCAAATGCATTACGACATGCTAACCCGAAGTCTTTGACATTAAAAGCTGTACGAAAAACAGAACAGCTACTTCTTATTTTAGAAGATGACGGTATTGGCTTTGATATGGAGAGTGACGATAGTCAAATGAGAGTAAGCTATGGGCTTAATTCAATGGAAGAAAGGATTGTAGAGTTAGGTGGGCATTTTTCCATTGTATCTTATCCAAGTAAAGGAACGAAATTAGAGTTCCGTATTCCTTTAACAGAAAATGGAACAGGGGGAGATGAATAATGGGTGAAAAGATCAAAGTACTAATTGTTGATGATCATGAGATGGTTCGCATGGGTCTTGTAACATACTTATCAGTTGAAGACGATCTAGAAGTAGTAGGAGAAGCGTCTGATGGTAAAGAAGCTGTTCGTAAAGCTAAGGAATTACAACCAGATGTGATCTTAATGGACCTTTTGATGGATGGGATGAATGGAATCGAAGCGACAAAACAGTTGCAATCAGAAGAAAAGATAAAAATCATTGTCCTAACAAGTTATTTAGATGATGAAATGCTTTTTCCTGTTATTGAAGCAGGTGCTTTTGGTTATCTTTTAAAAACGTCAAGTGCACAGGAAATAGCTGATGCGATTCGAAAAGCACATAAAGGAGAGCCAACATTTCAAGGGAAAGTGACACAAAAAATGCTTGAACGAATGCACTCATCGCAAAAACATGAAACATTAACGAAAAGAGAAAAAGAAGTGCTTGCGCTCATAGGAAAAGGAATGTCAAATAAAGAAATAGCAGATACGTTGTATATTGGAATCAAAACGGTTAAGACACATGTCAGCCATATATTTGCAAAATTAGAGCTAGAAGACCGAACACAAGCAGCGATCTATGCAAACAAACATCATTTAATTTAAGAAAGTGTACATATTTCGACAGGACATTTACCGCATTGTAAATGTCTTTTTAAAAATCCTACATCATGAACCGTAATATATCCGTCATTTACAGATAAGATGTGATCACGCTTTAAATCATTCAACATACGATTGACCGTTTCTCTACTCGTACCAATGAAATGAGCAATTTCTTGATTGGTCAATTTTTTTGTAATGAGAATACCATTGTCTTTCTTTTTGCCGTATGAGTTACTAAAACGGATTAAGATCGAATACAGTGCACCTGTTTTTCCATAAAGAAGTAAATCAGAAAACTTAGCTTGCGTAGACTGTGTATTTCTGGCAAATAACTTAATGAATGCGGTCGCAATTTCACCATTTTGCGTAAAGAGTGCTTCTAATGTTTTTTGATCGAAGCGGATAAGTTCACAATCTTCGACAGCCTCAGCAGTCATGCTTGAGCTCATATCGTTAAATAAAGAAAATTCCCCAACGATATCATCTTTCTTCTTCAAGTGAAGGAAGAATTTTTTTTGGTCGATTGTCATTTTACTCAATCGAATTTCTCCAGATTTTACAAGATAAATGTATTTTGCTGTTTCACCTTCGTAAAAAAGCGTGGAGCCGGCACGTACATGATGTTTAAATCCATGAGTTAATAATATATCTCGATTTTCTTTTGAAAGTTGCTGAAAAAAAGGAACATATGAATTTTCACTTTGTTGAACGTCCAATTTTAAGCCTCCTTCCACTTTCATCGTTAGCATTATAGTCATTTTAGCATAACATATTTATAAGAACGATGTAGTGAATTAGGTCACGTAAGGGGGAAATTATAAGATGCCGGTTATTCATACAACAGAGTGGATGCTTCAACTTATTCAAGAAAGTGATCATCGAAGAGGGGACGAGAGCATACCTAGATTCTCTAAACTTTTTGAACAAATACCAGAATGGACAGATGACCAATGGATTGCATTTTTATACCAAAATGGTTTGAAGCCTATACACTTGATGACGAGGAAAAAATTAGCCCAATGGCATCAAACAATGAAACTAAACAAGTTAGAAAGGCATTGGCAAAAACTTAAAGAAGAATTTTCTGGACCAGATGCAAAAATATTTATATTTCCGGTAAACGATGATCATTCAGTAATAATGGAAAGCTTACGTGGCAAGAACGGCGTGTCATTTCCTACATTTCTTTTATTGTTTTATTCTGAAGATATCCCACTAAAAGAAAAGCTAGCATTACTCACACATGAATATCATCACGTTTGTAGACTTCATTACCAAAACCATACTGAAGAATCAGTTTCTTTATTAGAATCGATGATTATGGAAGGGTTAGCAGAAATTGAAGTTGAACGTACCTTAGGAGAAGAGTATAAAGCACCATGGACAAATATTTATACAACTGATGAAATAAAACATTGGTGGAAATATGTTCTTGAAAAGCGTAAAGATTTAATCGGTAGAAGAAACCACCATATCTATATGTTTGGTGGGAAGTATGGGATTCCAAAATGGATAGGTTATCGAACGGGATATGAGATTGTTAAATCATATTGTGATAAACATGGTTTACCTAATGCTAAAAATTTATTAAAAGAAAGTCCAGAAGAGTTATTACGACTTTCATCTTTATAACAAATCGATTGACGTCTTTATAGAAAAGAGGTCTTTTTTCCCTTACACCAATCATATATTTTAAATAGGACAGGCTGAAGAAACGACAAGAAAGGAGGAAGGGGGAGAAACGAGTGATGGTCCGCTTTTTATTTTTATTTATCGGATTTGGTTTAGCTGTCACAGGAGGGGTTAGCTTAGTTGCCTATTTAAATTTGTTAACAGTTGGTTATTCCGTTGTAGAATATTTCTTGTTCCTCATCGGTCGTATAGAGTTTTATATTTTTATTATCGGATTATTAATTGTGTGGGGGATGCTTTACTTGCCGTTTCGCATGAAATGAGATAGATTAGATTTAATTTTATCGCAAAACTGTGGAATAAATTGGTTTTCACCTGACAATACTGTTCATAAAATGAATCGTATAAAGGGGTTGACCTCATGCTCCACATGCGCGATGTATGGGTAAATTGGTTTGAAGGCGAAGAAAATGGATATAACGTTTGTGAGTTTTTTGAATGGCGAAAAGAGGACAAGATTGAATTAGTTGATCAAATAGCTGTGATTAAAATTTCTGAAGCGTTATTTGATTATATTGAAAACACGTTGTTGGAACTACCAGAAGAATTGTTGGCTGATGTGTATAAACAAAGCTACGTTCGCCGTAAAAGTGAGCGTGTTGAAATGGAATATTGCTTCTTAGCCACTGACGGAGTAAGAACAATTATTGTAGATACGATTGGTTATCATACACCAATACGTAAAAGCCGTATGGTCCCTAGACAAGAAGAGCAGCTATTTCAACTAATATCCTCAGAGCCAGTCAGAGAATACTATATGGATTATTTAGACTGTGAAAAACAATATCATATTTTGTCCCCAGATCCATTATTAATGAAGGGGCTTGTAAGGAAGGAAAGACAGTTGAAACAACTTCTTTTCATGGCTTTAGATCAGCTTTATAAAGAAGCCAGCACAGCTGAAATCCGCTATTGGTATACAGAATGGGCTGCTGATAAATATTTAGAGATTCAGCAAATGAGTTTTGAAGAAGCATGGAACGAGCTGTATGATGAGATCAGAGAAGGTTGGTCAAAAAAGCATGAAGAATATTGTTTAACGATGATTAAAGGACAACCTTTCTTTGAAAAGCTATGGGAAATTCAAACAGGAGAAGGAAGAAAGGTTCAATAGTGTACATAAATAGTAAAGCGTGGTCATTTGATCACGCTTTCTTTTATGGGAGATTGTAAAATTTAAGTTTCTCACGGATAAATTGAGATTTTCACGGATAAATTAAATTTCTCACGGATAAATTAAGTTTCAATAAGAAAAGACTGTCCGTGAACAGCCTTTCCATCATTATCTGCGTTTTCTACCGAGGCCCATCGCTCTTTCTGCTTTAACGAGCATTTTTTGTGCGGCGCGATTTGCTTTATCAGCACCTTGGTCTAGAATCTCATCTAATTCCTCTGAGTCAATTAATTCATTGTATCGCTCTTGGATTGGTTTTAATGTATTAATAACCGCATGAGCAACACCTTCTTTAAAATCGCCATAACCTTTGCCAGCATACTTCTCTTCTATTGCTTCGATCGATTCACCTGAGCAAAGAGAGTAAATTGAAAGCAAGTTTGATACACCTGGTTTATTTTCTTTATCGTAACGAACTTCATTATCAGAGTCTGTTACTGCACTTTTCACTTTTTTCATAATTTGTTTTTCATCATCAAGCATGGAAATAAAGCTTTTTTGATTTTCACTTGATTTACTCATTTTTTTAGTTGGTTCAGCTAATGACATGATGCGAGCGCCAACTTTAGGAATTCTAACTTCAGGAATTGTGAATATATCATTATATTTACTATTGAATCGTTCCGCTAAATTTCTTGTTAGTTCTAAATGTTGTTTTTGGTCTTCTCCAACTGGTACGATATCCGTTTTATAGAGAAGGATATCTGATGCCATTAATGGTGGATAAGTTAACAATGCTGATGAGACACCCTCTTTTCCATCAGACTTATCTTTAAACTGTGTCATACGCTCGAGTTCACCAATGTAGCTCACGCATTGCATCATCCAACCTAATTGAGCATGTGCCGGAACTTCTGATTGTATGAACAATGTTGATTTATTAGGGTCGATCCCGACTGCTAAATATAAAGCAGCTAAGCTTTTAATATTCTTTCGTAGTTCTAATCGGTCTTGAGGAACAGTAATGGCATGTTGGTCAACAATACAAAAATAGCAATTGTTTTCATCTTGCATGTCTACGAAGTGTTTCATTGCTCCTAAATAATTACCGAGAGTTAACGTTCCGCTAGGTTGAATTCCAGAAAAAATTGTCTTCATTTTTCTTCCGCCTTTCGTTCATTTTTTTCATCAAAAAAAAGCCCATTCATCCCATGAAGTAGGGACGAATGGACCGCGTTGCCACCCTGTTTATTTCTAAAATAGAAATCACTCAATAATCCTCACCAATTTTTAGTAAGGGGTCTCAAGATATCGTTTGAGTTACGTCAGAGCCTACTAAGAAAAACTGTTCAGCCTGAAAGCTCAAAAGTCCATTCCTACTCGCCACATGATCTGCTCTCAGCTACCGCAGACTCTCTGAACATGTTACAGGAGAAGTACTACTCTTTATCATCGCTTCATTTGTATGAAATTTGTTAACTATTATATGCCTTTTTATATAAGAAAGCAAATTTATAAATTCGGTGGGGACAGATCCAAACAGAAAACGTTTTAGGTTGTACTAATCACTTTTTTTTTGCATAAATTGTGAGAAAGGGGGGATGTCCGTGTTAAAAAGAAAATTACAATGGATGTTACTAGCTTTTATTTTGTTTATCGGTGGGGTTATGTATGTACAATCAGATCATGAGTGGGCATTAACACAGCGAACAATGACAGAAGTGTCAGAAGGTGTTCAGCAAGGAGATAAAATGACGCCATTTCATTTAGGGAATGCTGAAGGACAAGAAGTATACGTAACAGGAAATAACAATGAAAATATGTTTCTTATATTTTTTACCTCTTGGTGTCACGTCTGTTCAGAACAATGGGAGCAGTTAGATGCAGCCAAATCTGAAGGGTTGTTAGAACACGTAAAAGTGATTCCTGTCAATTTAACAGGCTCTGAAAGAAGTGAAGGTACGGTTGCACAATATATACAGGAACTGCCAATATCAAGTGACCAAGTATTATTAGATCGTGATGAAGTGGTTCAAAAGCAATATGAAGTGGTTGGTGTACCAACGATTTTATTAATAAATGAAGAAGGTGTAATAGAGGAACGTTCTCATGGAATGATGACATTAGAGAAAATGAGAGAATCTAACTTTTTTCGTTAGGCTTTTTTCGCATAGGTTGTTGTTTTTTATAAATACAAAGAGGTGAAAGCGTTCGCCTGTAACCGATTCGAGAGATTATATTTTTACTAAAAGCAATTATCTTTTTAGAAAATAGCCTTTTGTAAATAATAGGAAAGGTGACTCATAGAAACGTTTGAGCCACCTTCGAAAAGTAGAGTTTGTTTTTAGCTTAACGAAAAGATAATATAAAATGATATACCGTAAATGATAATAAGCATGATCGATGGAACAGCATAGACTTTACTGTTTTGATTATGGGCTTGCCAATAAAGAATTGTAGCGATGAAAATGATGTTTAAAACCATGACAGCTAACGCGGTAATAGATGATACACTACTTACCGTTCCTAAAATGTTACCTTCACGGTATAAAACATCTATAAAAGCTAAGATCAATAAATTAAAGATGTTACTTCCAACAATATTGCCTATGGCTAAATTGAAGTTTAATAATTGAATGGCTACTAGTACTGTCACAACTTCAGGTAAAGAAGTTGCACCAGCAATTAAAAAACTTCCAACGAAAGTTGAAGATAAACCCGTACTATGTGCAATATGATCTCCAGCAATTGTTAACGCTGATCCTGTTACGAAAATAAGTAGCGAAGAAATGACAAACCCTATTTTAGCGTGCTTAAGTGAAATTGCTCTTGTATGATGGTCGCTTTCATTTATAGATGCAGCAGCTTCGGCATTAGTGACTTCTGATTGACCGCTTGTAATGATTTTCATGCTACCAAAATAAAAGAAAATTAGTAGGAAGGATTCTATACCGACGCCAAATATTTGAGGGCCATTAGGGATAATCATTGCCGCAAATATTAGCCCCGTTAAACCTAGACTGACCATACTCGTGATCACATGGTCGTTTTCAATAGAGGTAAGCATTTTATTCTTACGATAAATAACATCAAAAACAGCTAATATTAATAAATTAAACAAATTACTCCCAAGAACATTTCCAACCGCAATATTAGGATTATTAACATAAATAGCAGTTGCACTCGTTGTCAACTCAGGTAACGATGTTGCACCTGCAAGTAAAATCGTACCTACCATCATTCCGCCTAAAGACGTACGCTTGCTCAATACATCAGCATATGTAGAAAGCCTTACTGCTAATACGACTGTAATGATCGCAGCTAAAAGAAAAATTAAATAAACCATAGCCTTACTTCCTCTCCTGTTTTCAAACAAAAATAGACCTTCTTATGAAACAGTCCTCAAATAGAGGTCTCATTTCATAAAAAGGTCTTGCGTCCTTTGAAAAGTCAAAGTTTAATGAACCGAGCAACATATGTGCTGCTGAAGTGACGATTCATTAGCCTATATTAAATGGGTAGAGAAGATAATATAGGTAGCTACTCCCCTTTTTACATGTTGTTCAAATATGACAATTACATTCTGTCTATTGAACTGTATTGTAAAGGTTGTTTTTGTATGATAAATCTAATTTATCATGGAGGAGGTAAACCGTCAAATGTATTCTATGGAAAAAAGACAGCACGACATCTATGTATTAAGATGCTGGCTGCCCCTTTTGTTTATATTGGTGACGAACTTCATTTATTTGTTCGTCTAATCGTTTAATTAAACGTACGGCTTTTGCTTCTTCTATATTTTTGTAGTGGTGTAAACCATCTGGTTCTTCATCAGCCTTATCAGCATAGGCGACAACTTCTTGTAAAGGTTCAAGGTTTAATTCTCCTGAAGGCAAATAAGAGTCAGTATGAAGAAGGATCGCTAAGGCAATTTTTTTCGCACTTACAGGTTCTTCTCCTAAACGAATTAATAGCTTATGCGCACGTTCTGCCCCTTTTATTGCATGAATGTCATTTTCTTTATATAATTCGTAATCCCATTTACCGTCTCGATACCAATTATAGTGTCCGATATCGTGTAAAAATGCTGCTTTGACTGCTAAATCCGGGTCAACACCTTTTTCTTTTGCATAATCAAATGCATAATAAGCAGTTGAAATGGCATGAGCTAATCCTGATCGTTTTATATATTTTTGGGTAATAGGATGTTGGTAAATTTCAGATAATGATAAACGCTTCATTCTCATTTCCTCCTTATTATAAAAGTCAAATGATTTAAAAAAGTATATTGTTCAATATTATATTGACTTCTATAAAGCAAGTCAAACATTTTTTTAGGGTTATTTATCATAGGCTCTGTTAAAGTTAGTTGTTGATTTTCGTTATTATAGTTGGATGCTTGCCGCGGGCACGACCTCAACTTCTCTGAACTCGTAAATACTCGTTAAGAGTGATTTTCGGTTCGTGCTGTTCCCGCAGGCGTCACCACCTGCCATTCCTCAAATCCCAAGATATCAACATTGAGCTTTAACACAGCCTTATCATAAGATAATTTGTTGACTTTCTTACTTTTTCATCTTTTAAATACAAGAAACTAAGCCACTTTTTGTAGTTTTTTATGACTTTACTAGGAATTTTGAATTTTTTATGAAGTTCCTCAAAAATTATCGAACAATTTTTCTTAATTCAATGTTAAAGTATGAATATAGATTAAATAATGGAACGTACCGATCGTTTAGAACAACAGTTACCAGCATATTGGTTGTCCATTTTAGACAACTTAGAAATACAGAAAAAGAAAAGGTAGTGAAAACAATGGGGAAAAAAACGTTTTTTTTATCAATGGTTGTAGTTTTGTTTAGTACACTTGGTTTCTTTTCGGTGGTAGCTCAGGCAGATGGTGAAGACAATGAAAAAGCTTTAACAGTAGGAGCACATGTGACAAAAGAAGTGCAACTTCAAACACGTGAGTGGCCAGAGAGAGTAGCTAGGTTTGTTTTTGACTCAGGGTATACGTTTGAGTACCCGGATGCTGTCCGTGGGATCTATGTAACTGGACATTCAGCTGGCGGAGCTAGGTTCAATGATCTTATTAACCTTGTTGATACAACGGCTTTAAACAGTATGGTTATTGATATTAAAGAAGACGATGGCTATTTAACGTATCGACCAGATGAGGATTCACCTTATTTTGACATTTCTCAACGAATGATTTCAGACCCAGAAGCGATGATGAGTACTTTAGAGGAACATGAAATTTATCCAATTGCTCGTATTGTTGTATTTAAAGATACGTTACTTGCTGAACAGCGACCAGATCTATCTTTTAAAGACAATGGTCAAGTATGGAAAAACAATCGTGGTGAAGCATTTACAAACCCATTTCTAGAAGAAGTTTGGGAATACAATGTCGATATGGCGATAAAAGCAGCTGAAATGGGCTTTCAAGAAATTCAGTTTGACTATGTTCGTTTCCCAGAAGGGTTTGAACGCCGTGATGATATTTTAGATTATGAAGTAGGTAATTATACAGATGGTGACGATAATGTTCAAAAGCGTGTTCAAGCTGTTACTGATTTTGTGAAGTATGCAAGAGAGCGCTTGGAACCTTATGATGTTGATGTATCTGTTGATATTTTCGGATACACTGCAACATTACCTGAGGCACCTGGAATTGGTCAAAATTTTACGAAGATCTCAGAAAATGTGGATGTCATTTCCTCAATGATTTACCCAAGCCATTGGACATCATATTTTGGGATTGATAAACCAGATTTGTACCCTTATGAACTCGTTACAGAATATGCAAAGGTAGAAAATGCGAAATTAGCTGAATTAGATGATCCACCAGTATCTAGACCGTGGATTCAAGATTTTACAGCATCCTATTTAGGAGCAGGAAATTATTTAGTATATGGTGTTGATGAAGTTGAAGCACAAATTCGCGCTCTTTATGAAAATGATATTGACGAATTTTTATTATGGAATGCAAGAAATCGTTACACTGAGGGCGTCGACTATTTAGTTGGAAAAGAATAAGTTAGATGAAAAAAGGGTTGTCACTTTGATGGTGACAGCCTTTTTTTGTATTACAGCAAAGTACGTCGTCGCAGTCCCTTTTATCATAAAGAGCGATAATACCGCCAGGTTACCGACTTAGAAGCTACTTCCTTTCCACATGATTTTTATGAAAATGAGCAAGATAATAACCAAACGTGTGAGTGATTGAGAGGAAACATAAGGGATTTTAAAGCTCACACTTACTGCGACTGTTAACGAATGATGACGATGATTAACCAAGTAGTACGAGGAATTACCCACATTTAACAATATGAATTCTTCACATATAATAAAAGTAGAAGCTTTGTCCCGATTGATTAAGGGAAAAGTAATGGTACGTAGCAGAAACTGGAGGTCATTAAATTAATGAATTGGTATGAAAAGTTAAATCAATATTTTCCGATTGAAGAAATGAAATCACAAGAGCACATGGAGCTATTACTCAAAGAGAAAAAGAATATTTACAAAAAAGATGAAGGACCAAACCATGTATTAATGTACGTTGAAACGAACGATTTTGTTTTTATTGATTATTTATTCGTGTCAGGTAAAGCTCGAGGTCAAGGAATTGGACGAAAGCTTTTAAATAAAATGAAGAAAAAAGGTAAGCCGATCATTCTTGAAGTAGAACCCATTGATTATGAAGATACAGATACAGAAAAGAGACAACGCTTTTATCATCGAGAAGGGTTTAAGCATGCTCAGTCGATTGGATATCGCCGTCGTTCCTTAGATACTGGTAAAATTAATGAAATGGAAATTTTATATTGGTCACCGACCAACGAATCGGAAAAAAGTATTTACGAAAAGATGCGTCACACGTACGAAACAATTCATACGTATAAAGATGAGGAGCTTTACGGGGAATCATATGACGATCCTGAAAAAGTATTTACATTTGACCCGGATAAGACCTCTGATAGTGAGCAACCTAATGCGTAATGTGTTTCCGTCTGGCGATCTGCTAGACTGTTTATAAATTCTTTGTTCATTCATTACTTTCTAAGTTGTCTAAATCAAAACACTGAAAGGAGCGTGTTTTGTGTGAAGGGCAAAGCAAGAAAGAAAAGAAAGAAGAAGTTGTTATGGAAAGATTTATTGAAGCGGAAGTGGGATGAAGTAAATCGAGTCCCGAAACAAGGGCCGGTTTCTCACTCAAAATCGATTGCCTGACGGAACAAAAGCTGCCTTGTATGTTAGATGCAAGGCAGTTTTCTTATACTTTAAGAATTTTTAACTTTGCTAAAGGATTAAAGTAACTGCAGGAGCAACGACGAGCAATACTTCTTCGAACTGCTTCGAGCTGCGACGAGTAACCGCAGGAGCACTCTTTACCTGCGACGAGCAAGCGTAGTGGCGCAGGAGCACTGTTTATCTGTGACGAGTAATCGCAGGAGCACTGTTTATCTGCGACGAGTAATCGCAGGAGCACTGTTTATCTGCGACGAGTAACCGCAGGAGCACTGTTTATCTGCGACGAGTAACCGCAGGAGCAACGAGCTGAAGATCCATTTAGGCGAAGAGTTGTCGAGCCTAAGTTAGCTGAAGACAAGAACTCGGGAAAGCGTCCGTCTGAAGTGAAGTTCACGCTCAGCATTAGGAATTTCCCATCTTATTTTGAGTTATGAAATTGAATAACTTAATAGAAAAATGAAACTTTTATTGAGAATGAACGTATTAAATAATAATTGAGATTAAATTCATGTTTATCGTTTTAATTTAATGGGTAAAGCTTAATGAAGCGACTAGACTATACATATTTAGAGAGACAAACTTTTTTTTATGCACCTCTACTCAAATTATAATAATTATAGTATAATAAAGATTGTTGCAAACATCATAAACACTGATATTCACATACATGTCTAGTCAGAAGATCATTTTCGGAAGGGAGAATCGGTTCATGGTAACATTATTTACATCACCTAGTTGTACTTCGTGCCGCAAAGCAAAAGCTTGGTTGCAAGAACATGGTATTGAGTTTGTCGAAAGAAATATTTTCTCAGAGCCATTGTCAGTAGAAGAGGTAAAAGAAGTAGTTCGAATGACAGAAGATGGGACAGATGAAATTATCTCTACACGTTCCAAAGTGTTTCAAGAGTTAGATGTGGAATTAGACGCAATGCCTTTGCAACAATTATTTCAGTTAATAAGTGACCATCCTGGCCTTTTACGCCGTCCGATTATTTTAGATGAAAAGCGAATTCAAGTCGGTTATAACGAAGCAGAGATTCGTCGTTTCTTACCTAGAAAAGTGCGTACATTCCAGCTTCAAGAAGCTGCAAAGAAATTAGTGAATGAATAAAATCGTGTACATGACAAGCTTAACATTTTGCAATTTGTTGTCTTTGAAAGAAATTTACTACTGTTATAAATAGGGGAATTACTTATAAAGTAGGAAAATAATTTAGAGGCTGTCTAACAAGTGTCTAGTTTCTTCTGAACCATTAGAAAAACTTGACACTTATTTTTAGACAGCCTTATTGTTATTGTTTTTTATTACGGCTGAAGCGAAGCGTGTGGAAAAATTCAATTCCTTTTATATGATTGATTGCCCAACCAATAAATAAAATGAAAGCAATAAGCAGGTAAATAAACATCCCGTTTGAAAGCCCGAGTGAATGGATCCATTCTTGGATGACTTGCTCATGTAGAATCATTTTTGCTGCAGTATACACTAAGATAGCTGATCCTATATAAATAATAAATGGAAACTTTTTCATTAAGAAAAGAATAATTTTACTCCCCCAAATGATAATGGGGACAGAGATTACAAGACCAATTAATGCGATGAGACCATTACCTTGTGCAACGCCAGCAATAGCTAATACATTATCAAAGCCCATGACAATATCAGCAACTACGATGGTTTTAATGGCATCTCTTACTCTTGGCTTGCTGGAAATCGAATGCTCTTCTTCAGCTGAAACTAACAATCGGTATGCGATCCATAAAAGGAGGATACCTCCAATGGACATTAAATATGGGATTGCTAATAATTCAACTGCAACAAGAGTGAGAACTCCCCGTGCTGCAATAGCGAGAAGGATCCCTAAAACGATTGCTTTATTTCTTAAATGTGGAGGTAAATTTCGGCAAGCGAGAGCAACAACAATCGCATTATCTCCACCCAAAATAATATCAATCCCGATAACCATTAATAATTGTGTAAGGAATTCTGAGCTCAAAGGTTGATTCCCCCTAAGGTCTACAATTAAAATATTAATTAAGAAGACAAATGAATTTTTTGTACAAGGACTTCATTTATATATATACAAGCCTTTCTGGTAATAGAACATTGATCTTTGAGTAAAACTAGTTTATACTGTCTGAAAACTGATTTTTAAGTCGTGAAAAACAAGGGAGAGATCGCCAAATTAGGTGAAAGCAAAAAATCTTTTTAAACCTTGAATGGACTTATTTTATTTAAAAAGGTGGCTTTATTGTTTACTAAAAATCGCTTAAAATAAGAGTATAACTAAAAGAGATGACGGTTAATGTACAGTATTATTGGGTATTAAGAAATAATACGTATTTGAGAAATTGTTCTCTAAGTTTTAAAGACTCGAGAAAGGGTGAGAACAAATGGAAATTGAAAGAATTAACGATTCTACTGTGAAGTTTTTTATTACGTATAACGACATAGAGCGTCGAGGATTTGATAAAGATGAAATTTGGTATAACCGTGAACGTGGAGAAGAATTGTTCTTCGAAATGATGAGTGAAGTAAATGACCAGGAGAATATTGAGATCTCAGGGCCATTATGGGTGCAAGTTCATGCAATGGATCAAGGTCTAGAAGTCATTGTGACGCAAGGTCAAGTTAATGACGGTAACGTAAAACTTGAAATCCCACTCGATGATGAAAAGGATGAAATGCCTGTGGATAATAACATTGTCGATATGTTAGACAGTCAATTTACGAATGATGAGAATGATCTAGATACAGATTCTTCTCTTAGTGTTGTTATCGGTTTTAACGATTTGGAAGATGTCATCTCTCTCAGTCATTCCTTTAATGAAGATGTAGATACTAGCTTTTATTCATTTGAAAATACGTACTACATTTTTGTAACATTAGATGAAAAGTACAGTGACGAAGAACAAGATAATTTATTAAGCCGTATGCTTGAGTTTGGCTATGAATCGGATATTACAATTCACCGCATTCAAGAATATGGTAATACAATTATTGCCTCGGATGCTTTAACAGAAATCAGAAAACAATTTGCTTAATTTAACGACTGGTCCTAAATGATTAAGGATCAGTCTTATTTGTTTTGGCTCGTATATGACAGCTAATGCAGCGTGAGATTATTACATGCAGTGAAGAAGGTTTATTTGACAGTTTGAAGAAAGATAGTATATATCTTTATATAAGGAGCAATGTGTCTAAAAGGAGATTATTTATGCTTAAGCGGATACAGATCACTGTTTTCTTAATTATTATTTCGTTTTTATTGTATATCACAAGAGGATATTGGGAGAACTGGCTCGTCGGTGGAGTGAGTATTATTTTCTCACTCTCTGCTTTTTTTATCGCCCTGGTCATATTCTTGGAAAATCGAAACCCGACAAAAACAGTTACTTGGCTGGTTGTTTTAGGTACTTTTCCGATTGTTGGATTCTTCTTTTATTTAATGTTTGGGCAAAATCATCGAAAACGGAAGTCATTTACCAAAAAGGCGATTCTCGACGAACAAGCGTTTTATAAAATAGAAGGGAACCGTCCATTAGATGAATCGAAATTAAATGAAATGAGAGACCATCAGCAAAAGCTATTTCGTCTAGCTCATAAATTAGCAAACAATCCAGTCTCATTTCAATCAGATACAAAGGTGTTAACTGATGGAAAAGAAACATTTACTCATATAAAACATGCACTAAGAAAAGCAGAAGATCACATTCATTTAGAGTACTACATCGTTCGTGATGATGAAATTGGTCAAGAAATAAAAGACATATTAATTCAGAAAGCAAAAGAAGGGGTTGTTGTTCGGTTTTTATTTGATGCTGTAGGTTGCTTTAAATTAAATAAATCTTACATTTATGAATTAAGAGAAGCAGGGGTCCAAATGGTACCATTCTCACCTGTAAGGTTTCCGATTTTCACGAACAAAATTAATTACCGTAATCATCGTAAAATTATTGTTGTTGATGCAAAGTATGCCTTTATTGGTGGATTAAATATCGGTGATGAATATTTAGGGAAGGACCGTTACTTTGGGCATTGGAGAGATACACACTTGTTAGTACAAGGAGAGGCTGTTAGAAGTTTACAGCTCATTTTCCTTAGAGATTGGCATTATGCGACGGGAGAGGCAGCCTTAAAGCAAAGTTATTTATCTCCGAGTTTACCAATTGCAAAAAGTGAAGGCGGCGTACAAATGATTGCAAGTGGACCTGACACCAGGTGGGAAGTCTTGAAGAAATTATTTTTTACAATGATAACTTCTGCAAAAAAATCCATTTGGATTGCATCGCCATATTTTATCCCCGACGATGATATGTTAAGTGCAATTAAAATTGCTTCTTTAAGTGGTATCGATGTTCGCATATTAGTACCAAGCCGTCCCGATAAAAGAATCGTATTTTATGCGTCTCGTTCGTACTTTCCGGAACTGCTAGAAGCAGGAGCGAAAATTTACGAATACCACAGAGGTTTTATGCATAGTAAGCTCATCATCGTTGATCATGAAATAGCGTCGATTGGAACTGCGAATATGGATATGAGAAGTTTCCATTTAAATTTTGAAGCCAACGCATTTCTTTACCGTACACGAAGTGTTGAATCGTTAGTTAGTGATTTCGTGTACGATATGGAACATTCGACGGTCATTCGTTATGATGCGTTCAAAAGACGTTCATTTGCACACAAATTAATCGAATCAACTTCAAGGCTGTTATCACCACTTTTATAGTAAAAAGACTGTCTCATTAATGGATATCATTTTGAGGCAGTTTTTTTACACTATAAGCGTATAAAATTTTAGCTAAGAAGCAATTTCGACGTAGTGAAAATTTTTATGTGTATAGTAAGGCATACCGGCTAAAGACCAGACGTCCTGTTGGAACGCCGGTGCTAGCACATCCTGTGCGTCGGCTCCTGCGGTTACTCGTCGCAGCTCGAAGCATAATCAAGGAGTATAGCTCGTCGCAACTACGCCTCTGTCTTCGCCTTATAGGCTCGCCAATCGGGAAGTTTTCTTTATACTATCAGAATTTATAAATTTATGGTCGATAGTAAGTGCTCCTGCGGTTACTCGTCGCAGCTCGAAGGGATTTCGAGGAAGCCGATACTCGTTGCTCCTGCGGTTACTCGTCGCAACTCGGCGTTTAATCATAGGAGTTGAGCTTGTGGCAACTAAGGCTTACTTCCACAGGAGGTGGTGGCTTCGGTGTTGATCACAGGACGTGATCGACTTTAGCCGAAGTTCCTTATTTAGACTTGCACTAAAGCATAAGAGCTTCTATGTAAGCACACTTCGCTTACTAAGAATCTCTTTAACGAAAAGCCAAGTTTTGTTTATTGTCATGCTTGAACATACGTTCGTGTTTTTGTAATATATAACTAAATCGAATTGGAGGTGTTATATGAGACATGTTTTTTGCAGTGCATCAACACGCGAAGATGGTTCACCTACGTGAAAAGCATTGGACTGAAGATGAATTGCGTGAGTTAGAGGCGATCTCTCCTTTTTGTTGTCCTATATGTGAGGATAGACTCATATTAAAACTTGGTGATAAACAGGCGTGGCATTTTGCTCATATATCGAACTCGTCGTGCAGTTTAAATCGAGGCGGTGAATCAAAAGAACATCTAGATGGAAAATTGGAGCTCGCGCACTGGTTAGAAATACATGGTTACTCACCAACGTTAGAGAAATATTTTCCTCACATAAAACAACGGGCAGATGTATTCGTCAATATAAGAAATCAGCCAATTGCTTTTGAATTGCAAAGATCGGCAATACCAATAAAAGAACTGATAAATAGAACGAACGAATATGAAATTTACAATATAAAACCGATATGGGTCGGTTTTCAATCAGAATCTATACAAAAACATTCAATTGTTTTTCCACGTAACACGTTACATCATCACTTCATACAAGCACACCCTCAACTTTATTCACTATACTTAGATCCTAAAAAGAAACGGTGGATCGTTTTATCACGGTTTAGATATATAAACTCCAAAAAAATGATGGCCTATCCAATTGAGTTAACGTATTCAATAAGCCCACTTAACCTCTTCACATTGTCACTCTCTACAGGAAACACGGTCACCTCTCCTCATAAATATGATATCAGTTACCTTGAATCTTGGAAAAAGGAGATTATGAAAAAGCGAACGAAAAGATATTTGTCGCTGTCAAAAGCAGAAGCGTTTGTGCTACCACTATTTTTACAGCATCAGCTAAATTTAAATTATGTACCTGCACTTTGCTGTCTTCCGTTAAAATCAAACTTTCTCTTTACGACAGCTCCTGAGTTATGGCAATCGCATCTTGTATTAAATGTTATTAATCGTACACCTATAAATAGTCAATTAACCATATCAAATATTATAAATAATTACGTAGAGATCTGTGAAGATGGCCCGTTTTTAATGGCTGAGATTGGTGTTCACATTAAAGATATGCTTCGTAAAACAATCACTGAATATTTTGATGTGCTTTGTCATTTTCATGTCTTAAAAAAGTGTTATATAGGCGTTTACATGATTAAGAAACATATAACCGTAAATAAATCATTAGATACTTTAATACATGACGATGCATTTGTCCAAAAGAAAATGGAAATGATATTTCACGAAACAAATGAAATTTATTTCGAGTACAAAAATATTTTTTAAAAATATAAAGGAGATTGCTGTTTTATCACGAAATATTGTATTGGAGCAAAATAAACTCTAAAAAATTCGAATATTTGGAGGTTTTCTTATGGCAAATCAAACGGCATCACTACCAAAACGTGATGAAATTCCAAAAGAGTTAACATGGGACTTAGAAGATATTTATGCAACTGATGATGATTGGGAGAAAGAATTCCAAGAAATCAAAGATATGCTACCGAAGCTAAAAGAGTTTAAAGGTAAGCTTGGAGAATCATCAAAAACGTTATATGAAGCACTTCAATACCAAGATGAAATCTCGAAGAAACTTGGAAAGCTTTATACATATGCTCGTATGCGTTATGACCAAGATACGACTAACTCTTTTTATCAAGGTTTAAATGACCGTGCAAGTCAATTACTTTCACAAGTAACGAATGCAGCTTCTTTTGTGACTCCAGAACTTTTAGCTATTCCTGAAGAAAAGATTGCTCAATTTTTAAAAGAGAATGAGGATCTAAAGCTATATAAACATACATTAGAGCAGTTGAACCATCAGCGTCCCCACGTATTGAGTGAAAAGGAAGAAGCGTTACTTGCTCAAGTAAGCGAAGTAACGAGTAATCCGTCAAATACGTTTGGAATGTTAAACAATGCTGATATGAAGTTTCCGAAAGTAAAAGATGAGGACGGAAATGAGATTGAAGTAACTCATGGTAGGTATCTTCGTTTCTTAGAAAGCAACGACCGCCGCGTTCGTGAAGAAGCATTTAAAGCAGTTTATGATACGTACGGAAAATATAAAAACACGTTCGCAAGTACGATTAGTGGTAATGTAAAAAAGAATTTATTTAATGCGAACATAAGAAATTATGACTCTGCTCGTCAAGCTGCTTTAAGTAAAAACAATATTCCAGAAGTCGTATACGACCAGCTTGTTGATACAGTGAATGACCATCTTCATTTATTGCACCGTTACGTAAAAATGCGTAAAAAAGCATTAGGTGTTGATGAGTTACACATGTATGACTTATATACGCCACTTATTAAAGATGTTGATATGAAGGTAAGTTATGAAGACGCGAAAGACCTTGTTTTAAAAGGAGTCAAACCATTAGGTGATGAGTACGTATCGATTGTTGAAGAAGGATTTAACAACCGTTGGGTTGACGTAGAAGAGAACGTCGGTAAACGTAGTGGCGCTTATTCTTCTGGGGCATACGGGACAATGCCATACATCTTAATGAACTGGCAAGACAATGTAAACAACTTATTTACGTTGACACATGAATTTGGTCACTCTGTTCATAGTTATTATACGAGAAAATCACAGCCATTCCCTTATGCGAACTATTCAATCTTCGTTGCTGAAGTTGCATCGACGTGTAATGAGGCATTGTTAAACGACCATATGTTAAACGTAACTGATGATAAGCAAAAACGTTTATACTTATTAAATCATTTCTTAGAAGGATTTAGAGGCACTGTTTTCCGTCAAACTATGTTTGCTGAATTTGAGCAAATGATGCACGAAAAAGCAGCAAACGGTGAGCCTTTAACACCAGATCTACTAAGTGATATGTATTATGACTTAAATAAAAAATATTTCGGTGATGATATCGTCATTGATGAAGAGATTGCATTAGAGTGGGCACGTATCCCACATTTCTATATGAACTTCTATGTTTATCAATATGCGACTGGTTATAGTGCTGCAACAGCTCTTGCAAAACAGATTTTAGAAGAAGGACAGACAGCTGTAGATCGTTATATTGATTTCTTAAAAGCAGGTAGCTCAGACTATCCGATTGAGGTGCTTAAAAAAGCGGGAGTTGACATGACATCTTCTGAACCGATTAAACAAGCGCTTTCTGTATTTGAAGAAACGTTAGATGAATTAGAGAGCTTAATATTTGAATAAATGTAATTTGTTAAGGGCACCAATTGATGGTGCTCTTTTTCATGTCTTTGAGTGGGAAATTAATGAGAGTGGTAATATATTGGTAGCTAGGTGAAGAAAAAGTTGAAGAGAAAGGGACTCATGACGTTCGTAGATCCCCCCTCTCTATAACGATGGTTCGTGCATAGTTTTATCGCTTCTGCAATCGTTGCAACCCTTTAAAACGATGTCTTCCGTTGAATAACTGGATCGTATACATTATTGAGATGAGAAGGAGCGGAAGTGCGATTAACTTGGGAAAAAGGTTCATTAAACTTAGTAAAGAAAAATAAAAACTAATAATGACACCGATAAAACCAATGCTGTATTTAAAGAACATAAATAAATCCCATTCCTTCATATAAGATTAATAAAATGCAATTAAAAATGACTGTAAAGTGTTATCATATTCATATACATATGCAAATGATTGTCCTTTAAAACAAAAAAATAACAGGCTATATTGTGACTTCTTTGTGAAAGGTGGGGAGGGGGTGTAGATTAGTGAAATTAAATTTGGTATATTATAATTGTGAAACAGATCACATACCCCCTGCATATTTGATCTTGTTTTAAACCCTTCTTAAAATTTTGTCAATATAGAAGAAATCAGGTTCTGTACCTGATTTCTTCGCATTTTAGCCCGTATGATACAAAAAAAGAATGACCTCCTAAGGTCACTCTATATACTATATTAATCAAGGTAACGCCACAGTTTACCGTATTTAACGAGAACAGGCTCTACTTTTTGTTGAATTTGTAGTCGCTTCATTTCTTTCGATACTTCTTCCATTGTCATATCGAAGACGACAGAGATCTCTTTTTCGGCTACTAATGTGTAGAACTTTAAAAATTGTTCAATTGAAATCGGTGGACACTTTTCCGGTGTTTTTCCTAACATATCTTCTAAAATATCAACGTATACGTTGTAATCGTACAATCCAGGTACTTTTAATCCAGGCTCATCAACGTCATCATTGAAAAAGACGAGTGTTGGTACGGAATTAACATCCATTTCTTTTGTTGTTTTCACGTCACATTTGAATGCTTTTGTCGCACTTGCTGAATGTAGGTCGTCTTTAAATTCATTAACATCCATTCCTTTCGTTGCTTCTGCACATTCAATAAGTACCGTTTCATTTGCAATATTTTTCTTGTGAACAAAAAGCGCTTCTCGTAGACGTCTTAAATATTTCGACCCGACAGCCTTTCCTTGAAGTTCTGCTGCTTTAATACCAATCATTGCAGAGTATGGTGTAATTGGCTGGTTTTCATGCCAAACATCCCCGTCACATATGGCATTCCGGTACGATTAGCTGTTTCATCATAAGATTGTGCCATTTGCTTGAAGTGAGATAGATGCTTAGGTTGGTTCAAACATTTAATTTCATTTCCAAGCAATGTACGGATTGTAAAATAGGAAGAATACTCCATTTGTAATTTTTTTATAATTGGTTCAAGTGCCCAACACTCAGGGCATAAAGGATCAATAAACATATATATTTCAATCGGCTTCTTTTTTATCGGATTGATATAAAATGACGCAGGTTCTTTCGGACAGCAAATTCCTAATTTATCGTCACACACGAATGTTTCGTTTTTTGTACTCATGTTGATCCCTCCTTTTAGAAAGAGAGCGTGATTACTCTTCTGTATTAATCATATGCTGCGCCGTTTGTGTCAGACGGTCAAACAGGTGAGTGCGGACTGGATCTTTAATGTCAACCTCAACTAATGCTTGAGCCATGCATGAAAGCCACGACTCAGCCCTCGTTGGTGTTATTTTAAATGGCATATGTCTTGCACGTAACATAGGGTGCCCATGTTCTTCTGAATATAAAGGTGGGCCTCCTAAAAACTGTGTTAAAAACTGTTTTTGTTTTCTAGCTGTTTCAGTTAAGTCATCTGGAAAAATAGGAGCTAAATCAGGATGCTCAGAAACAAGTTGATAAAATGTGTCTACAAGTTCTGACAACTTTTCTTCTCCAATGAGGTCATAAGGTGTTTGCTCATTACTGTAATACATAAGGAACTCCTTTTATATGCATGCAATTGCATACTTTGAAATGATTTAATAATAATTTATATCTGAAAATGTATTTTTATTGTAGCAATCCTTTTTGGTCGCTTCAACTAATGAGGCTTGCCATCACTATCATGGTTTTTAATAAGGGTAATAACAATATGACATCATACATTTATTAAAAGTAAAATACCACTAATATGACTTATTGTTTTAAAATAACATAAAAAAAGCAGTCTCAAATAGTGGGAATCACTGAGACTGCTTTTAATTGTTATACAAAAATAGATGAGGAAAGGTTTCGATAAGTGTTTAGCACTTTCGGAACATAGTTTTTTGTTTCTTTAAATGGCGGGATACCACCATATCGGTCGACATTACCAGGTCCTGCATTGTAAGCAGCAAGAGCAAGTTGAATATCTCCGTTATATCGATCTAACATTTGTTTTATATACTTCGTTCCACCTTCGATGTTTTGCTTAGGGTCAAAAACATCTTGAACACCTAATCCCTTTGCGGTTATCGGCATTAATTGCATTAATCCTCTTGCTCCGGCATGACTCACTGCTTGAGGACGAAACCCTGACTCCTGCTGGATCACAGCATAAATGAGTTTCTCATCAACACCATATTTTTTTGAAGCTTCTTTAATATATGGCATAAAAGATTCTCCACGAGAGGAGCTTGTACTAGGCAGTGAGTTAGTTACTTTTGAATTCGTGATCGGTGACTTTGTATGACTTTCTATTGTATTATGCTTTATTTGCTTATGAAAGAGTTGATTAAAAGTAACATCGACTTTACTTGAATTCATAAGTGAGTTTGATTTTTTTTCACCTAGTGAGCGGAGGATTTGCCACTGATAGTAATCTTTAAATCCAGAAATGTTCATTGAATAAGCTCACCTCATTTATCATGAATATCTTTCTTTATTTTCTCTTCAAAAAAGCGTCGGATTTTATTTGGGGTAGGTCGTATAGGGATATCACATGTCGCAAGTATTGTATTAAAAGCCTGTTTCCCTGGCTCTGCTTCATTACACTCAAATTCCAGTTCATAATCGGTAATGTCGAAATACTTGCTCTGATCTAATACAAGGAGACCGCCTTCAACTTCTCCCTCCATCCGGATCGTTGTTAACTCTCCTAAATAGTTGAAATGAATGTCATTTCGATTTAGGAGAGCTTGGATTTGGTTGAGTACATCCCCTTTTGGGATACTGCCTGAATGTACTGCATTTTCTTTTTCTATTCCTGTTAAAGACTGGTGTGTTTCTAATAATCCTTCTTTATGTGGCTGTTTAAAGGTTAAGACGTACTTTCCTGATTTTTCGCGAATCCGTAAAGCACTTCCATGTTCTTTTAAAGACATTTGTTCATCATCGAAATAAAAGTTCGTCTGTATCTTTT
Source organism: Bacillus shivajii (assembly GCF_020519665.1). Classification (NCBI taxonomy): domain Bacteria; kingdom Bacillati; phylum Bacillota; class Bacilli; order Caryophanales; family Bacillaceae; genus Bacillus; species Bacillus shivajii. The sequence goes on along the minus strand of NZ_CP084703.1, from coordinate 2,853,810 downwards.
TATCTGATAATACCTCCGAATATTTATCACATAACAAAACGTATTCTTGTTTTGTTAGGAGGTTTTTAAATTCAATTTCAATTTCTTGATTCATTTTTTTCACCTTCTATAAGACAATCTCGTTTCTATTATTCCATAGCTTATCATGAATAACAATGTACAATAATGTAGGAATTTTGTCTGGTTTTTTGTTCATAAAGTCATCAGTTTCTATTTCCGATAAAATATAGTTGTATGGTAAACTGTACGTGGAAGAATCAATGTGGAGGTAGAGAAAATGAACCAATCTTGGATAGTAGAAGAATTAAATACTTCAGAAGAAAAAATCGTAGCAAAAGCAAAATCAAAGGAAACAAAAGATTATTTACATACGTTAAAGCCAGCAGGTCAAATGCTTGCTGATTCAGATCGCGAAACGTTTGTTTATTTGCTTGAAGATGAAGAGGCGTTTGCACACTTACGTTTTACAACGTCCACATGGGAAACACTTGCTGCACATAGAGAGCAAGAAAACGAAGTCGTCCTTGTTCTAGAGCATGATGATGGAAACGTTGAAATTACCCTTGACCAGTTTTGGGCTGAAATCGGCTATTTAGTTGAGAATATAAAAGGGAATAATAACTACGGTGAGGACATGGTCCAAGCGGTTGAAAATATGTTTTTTAAATAACATACAATACATAATAATTAACTAAGCAGGTGGTGATTTCGTTGAAAGACTGGGATGTGATGCTTGCGCCATACAAACAAGCAGTCGATGAACTTAAAATTAAATTACGTAGTGTACGAGAACAGTATCAGCTCTCGTCTAAACAAACACCCATTGAATTTGTTACCGGACGTGTGAAACCAGTCTCAAGTATATTAGAAAAAGCGAAACGAAAGAACATCCCACTAAACGAATTAGAAGAGCAGATGCAAGACTTAGCAGGAGTAAGAATTATGTGCCAATTCGTTGGTGATATCGATACAGTAGTTGAACTAATTCATGAACGTACAGACTTTGAGATTGTTGAAGAAAGAGACTATATAAAGCATAAAAAGCAAAGTGGGTACCGTTCTTATCATGTTGTATTAAGGTACCCTGTTCAAACGATTGATGGAGAAAAGCAAATTTTAGTAGAACTACAAATACGCACATTAGCGATGAACTTTTGGGCTACAATTGAACATTCCCTCCAATATAAATATGGAAGGGATATTCCTCCTCAAATTGAAGAAAGGTTAAAAAGAGCTGCCGAAGCTGCCTTTCAATTAGATGAGGAAATGTCACAAATTCGTGGTGAAGTACAAGAAGCTCAACAGATCATTTCAAAAAATCAAGAATCATTAAGGAAAAAGTAGGTGTGGAGGTAAAGGATGAAATTTACTGTCAAATCTCGTGGTGATCATGATTCAAATATGATTACACAAAAAATCAAGAATTATTTACAAGAATTTGAACTCACCTATAATTCAGAAGAGCCGGATGTAGTCATTTCAGTAGGTGGAGATGGTACGTTATTAGAAGCTTTTCATGAGTATACTGACCGTCTTTACGATACTGCTTTTGTTGGTGTTCATACAGGTCACCTTGGTTTTTACGCGGATTGGAAGCCAGATGAAGTAGAAAAACTTGTGATACATATAGCAAAAACACCATTTAAAATTGTGGAATATCCAGTTTTAGAGGTTGTCGTACGCCATCACGGTGAACAGAAAACAGAACGGTTTCTTGCGTTAAATGAATGTTCAGTAAAAAGTACGGAAGGTTCCCTAGTTATGGATATTGAAATTAAAGGCGACCTGTTTGAGACGTTTAGGGGGGATGGTTTATGTATATCGACCCCTTCAGGGAGTACTGCTTATAATAAAGCATTAGGAGGAGCAATTTTACACCCATCTTTATCAACGATTCAATTAGCTGAAATGGCTTCAATTAATAATCGTGTCTACCGGACGATTGGTTCTCCACTTGTATTACCTCAACACCACACATGTTTGTTAAAACCTTTAAATGATGTAGATTTTCAAGTGACGATTGACCATAAAACGTTGCTTCAAAAAGAAGTTAAGTCCATCCAATGTAGAGTAGCAGAAGAAAAAGTGCGGTTTGCAAGGTTTCGTCCATTTCCATTTTGGAAAAGAGTCAAAGAATCCTTCATCACGGACTAATGAAAACCATATCTCTAAATTGGCAAGTAACGAACACACAAGATGGACAATTACTACGATCGTTTTTGCGTGACGAAAAGCACCTTTCTCGCAAAGCCCTTGCAGATGTGAAATTTAAAGGTGGGAAAATAACCGTAAATGGGGAAGAAGTAAATGTAAGGACTGTTCTAAAAAGTGGTGATGACGTCACAGTCTTTTTCCCGCCCGAAGAGCGAAGCGAGAATGTCCCGCTTTATTCGTTACCGTTACATATCGTGTTTGAAGACGAACATATACTTGTTATTAATAAGCAAGCTGGCTTGCCAACGATTCCTTCTAGAGACCCGAATGAACCTTCTTTAGCGGGAGCAGTCTTAGCATACTATGATGAATGTGATATTCAGACAACATTTCATGCGGTCAATCGATTAGACAAAGATACGTCAGGGGTTATTTTAATTGCGAAACACCGTTACATTCATGACCGCTTTGTACAAATGCAAAAAGAGAACAAAATAAAGCGTTCTTACATGGCTATTGTTCATGGAAAGATGAATCAGTTAAAAGGGACGGTTGATGCTTCAATTACTCGTAAGGAAGGAAGTATCATTGAACGAAAAGTCTCTGACGTTGGACAGCGAGCGTTAACACATTTTCAGGTTGAGCAAACCACAACTGAAGGGACACTCGTTCGTTTGGAATTAGAAACAGGGAGAACCCACCAAATACGCGTTCATATGAACTCGATAGGTCATCCGTTACAAGGGGATACATTATACGGTGGAAGGACAAAGTATATTGATAGACAAGCACTTCATGCTCGTTCAATCAACTTTGTACATCCGATAAAAGAAGAAGAGATGTTTTTAGAAGCACCTCTGCCAAAAGATATGAAAAATGTTTTAACAGCCCTCAAGGCAAAATCTTGAGGGCTGTTATTTATACTTTAAGAATTTTTAACTTTGCTAAAGGGTTAAAGTATAACTGCAACTAAGGCTTTCGCCATAGGACTTGGCGATAAGCCAAGTTTTGTTTATACTAATGTATCACCAATGGGGTTAAATTTTTCTTCAACAAATGGTTGTTTAGATGGAACAGAAATGAATGTTTTTTCTGGCCATTTCATCGCCGTTAATTGGTTGCCAAACACACTACCTGTATCAATATTAACGGTGTTCCCTACTTTTCTTGGTTCTTTTACTGGTGTATGACCGTAAACGATAAAGTTGTCAAAATCATAATTTTTTGCCCAATCTCTACGAATAGGACGACCATCTGGATGTTTCTCCCCTGTAATATCTCCATATAAAACAAAGGTTTTAACTTTTTTACTGTCTTTTCCGATATAATCTGGGCGAATTCCAGCGTGCGCAACAACTAGACGTTGTTCATCTAAAACCAAATAGAGAGGTGAGGATTCATACAGTTTTTTAAAGGCAGTAGAGATTTGTTTGAACTCTCTATTCGATAAATTATTTAGTTCAGAAACAGTCGTTTCAAGACCATTATTAATGACAACATTTCTACCTAAAAAGTATCGATATAACTTGTTACAGTGGTTGCCAGGACAGTATAAAGCAAGATCATCTTCCACCCATTTCGTTACATCTTCCATAACTGGGACAGATTGAGGTCCTCGATCTGTCAAATCACCTAAAAAGACGGGTTTACGGTTTTCAGGATGAGATAACCCTCCATTTTTAATTGTATATCCTAGTTTTTGTAAAAGGTCATGCATTTCTTCATAACAACCGTGAATATCACCAATAATATCGTACAATAACATTTCCTCCTAACTTATGTATTGACAATGTACTAATGCTCTAATATGATGGTTATCGTTTGTAAAGTTTGGCTATTAATCATCATTTGTAATATCTTTTTTACATAAAGATGAGCATAAAGGCCAATTATTATTATAAAAGAAGGCTGTGTTAAAGCTCAATGTTGATATCTTGGGATTTGAGGGATGTCACACTTGTGCCCAGAGGTGCAAGCATCCACCTTTAATACGAAAATCAACAACTAACTTTAACAGAGCCTAAAAGAACAGGAGAAGGGGGAACACATCATGGAAGAACATGCAGCAGTCACATCATTAGTTATTGTCGTCTCCATCGCCTTTCTTATTCCCGTATTGTTACACAAGTTGAAATTAAGAGTCATTCCAGTTGTTGTAGCAGAAATTATTGCAGGAATTATTATAGGAAAAAGCGGTTTTAACCTAGTGAGCACAGACATATGGCTAGAATCTTTATCGTTATTAGGCTTTATCTTTTTAATGTTTTTAAGTGGTTTAGAAATTGATTTTTCAGCTTTTGCAAATAAAAAGAAGAAAAAGGTAGCCTCAGATGCAAATCCATTTGTTGCGGCTACAATTATTTTTATAGGGGTATTTGGTTTATCATTACTTTTATCGTTTGGGTTAGTCTGGCTCGGGTTTGTTGATAATGCGTTTCTGATGACTTTGATCATATCGACGATTTCTTTAGGAGTTGTTGTGCCGACACTTAAAGAAGCAAATATTATGGATAAAACGATTGGACAGACGATTTTATTAGTAGCTGTTATAGCTGACCTTGTAACAATGGTCTTACTTGCTGTTTTTGTCTCTATCTACGCTGAAGGAGGAGGCAACATGTGGTTGCTTCTTATCTTATTTGCAGCAGGTATTTTGATTTACTGGGTAGCAAAAAAGTATCAGCACCGTTCATTCTTCGAAACAATGACAAAAGGGACGATACAGATCGACACACGTGCGATCTTTGCATTAATCATTTTCCTTGTTGCACTATCTGAAACAGTAGGAGCAGAGAATATTTTAGGTGCCTTTTTAGCTGGAGTACTTGTTTCATTGCTAGCGCCTAATAAAGAAATGGTTAAGAAACTTGATTCCTTTGGCTATGGCTTTGTTATTCCGATTTTCTTCGTCATGGTTGGCGTTGACCTTGATTTATGGGCATTGTTTAGTGACAGTCAAGTTATGTTATTGATTCCGCTTCTATTACTAGCGTTGTTAATTTCAAAAGTTGTTCCATGTTTATTTTTATTAAAATGGTATGACTGGAAAACAACGATCGGAGCAGGGTTTTTATTAACGTCTACGTTAAGTTTAGTTATCGCCGCGGCTGCAATTGGAGAGCGCATCGGCGTTATAGATGAGCTTCTATCATCTGCACTTATTTTAGTCGCTGTACTTTCCTGTATTTTGACGCCAATTGTATTTAAAAAGCTATTTCCTCGTTATGAAGATGACGATGTCAGCGATGTCATGTTTGTTGGGGCGAATCAGCTAACAATGCCATTATCGTTAAACTTAGATCGTTCTCGTTTTAAAGCAAAAATCTTTCACCGTAAACAAGATAAAATTGACGAATTTAATATTGATTCATCGTTCTCCGTAAATGAAATGGCTGATTTTAGCGTAGAAACGTTAGAAAAACACGATGTTTTTGAAGGAGATATTATTGTCGTTGCAACAGGTGATGAAGAGAAAAACTTAACGATTGCAAAGTACGCAAAAGAGTTAGGAATTGAGCAAGTCATAGCTAGGGTAGATATGCCTGAATATAAAGAAGAACTTGAAAACATTGGTGTTGATGTATTCTCAATTTTCTTCTCGACGCAACTTGTATTGAAAACATTAATTGAATCACCTCATGTTGTAGAACTATTTGGAAATCCACAAAATGGTTTATCTGAAGTTGAGGTTGGAAATGAAAGTATTGCTGGAACTCCTTTAAGAGAAATGCCGTTCTTTGGCGATGCAGTGTTTGTTCGAATTTTTAGAGGGAATGAATCAATTATTCCTCATGGGGATACAGTTCTAGAGATGAGAGACCGGCTAGTCGTTACTGGAAGCAAAGAGCATGTTAACGAATTAAGAAGATTATTTGAAAAATAACACTTTCGACGATTAATAAGAAAAAAAATGGGCAGAATGTTTTAATGACTTGTTACTACGATTGACGTACCTTTTAAAGAGTGTCCAAGAAAAAGCAGGGGAATATCCTCTGCTTTTTTGTATAGGAAATAGAGAACATAACTACCAAAAAGAGTATTAACGTGGAGAAGAAGATTGACGTTATTAGCGATTCGAGATAAAATTAAGACCAAGTACTAACAACAACATATAAATGTTGAGGAGGAAATGATTCATGAATATCGATTTAAGCCAGCGTACATATGTGATTATGGGTGTTGCAAATAAACGTAGTATAGCATGGGGGATTGCTGAATCTTTATCTAAGGCAGGAGCTCGTTTAATTTTTACATATGCAGGAGAGCGTCTTGAGAAGAATGTACGACAATTAGCCGATTCATTAGAGCGAAATGACTCACTAGTTCTGCCGTGCGATGTAACGAATGATGAAGAAGTGGATAAAACATTTAATCAAATTGAGGAAGAAGTCGGTGACATTCATGGTATTGCTCACTGTATTGCATTTGCGAACCGTGAAGAATTAGATGGCGAGTATTTAAATACAACTCGTGATGGCTTCATGTTAGCTCAAAACATATCTGCTTATTCATTAACAGCTGTAGCAAAAGCTGCACGTCCACTTATGACAGAAGGTGGAAGTATCGTAACGTTAACCTACTTAGGTGGTGAACGTGTCGTGAAAAATTACAACGTTATGGGTGTAGCAAAAGCATCACTTGACGCAAGTGTAAAATACTTAGCAAATGATTTAGGAAAAGAAGATATTCGCGTTAATGCAATTTCAGCTGGCCCAATTCGTACACTTTCTGCAAAAGGTGTTGGTGGATTTAATGAAGTATTAAAAGAAATGGAAGACAACGCACCTTTAAAACGTACTGTTACTCAAGAAGAAGTAGGAGATACAGCACTATTCTTAATGAGTGATATGTCCCGCGGGATTACAGGAGAACTACTTCATGTAGACGGTGGGTACAATACAATTGGCCTGATGTAAGAATATCAAATGCAAGAAGAGGATGACTCACAAGAGCATGAAATGCTTTTGAGTCATCTTTTTTTGTAGTCTAGCGTACAATGTCAAATACTTTTTTGAAGATTTTGAGTAACTCAAACACACTTACTGTAATTGGATTTTTTTACAAGTAACAATTAACCAAGTTATTTATGAAATAGGCACCACTTTCTTGATTCAGAAATGGGGTATACACTCGCTTCTTTTTCTGCATTGATGCATTCTGGCATAGAGTACAAAATGTTTTATTAACGTACTGATTCGCATTTACAGGACGAGTGGGATTAAGCTAAACTTCGAGGTCAGGGCCTCAGGAAAATAGATTGGATCTCCACTCGAACCAAAAGAATGGTGCCTATTTTTTATGTGAAATTATGCAGCTATTGGTAGAGCAAGTTTTTTCATAACTTCTTTTTCGTAGTTAAAGTTGGGTTCTTTACACTGGAAGGGTGTCTGATTTTTTAACATCGCAAAAGCAATCTTTAAGAATTTGTTTCCCATAGCAATATATATCTTTTTAGTCTTCTTACCTTTTTCTTTCAATCGAGAATAGAAAGGTTTTAAGGCATCATTATGCACACTAAGTGAGCGACCAGCGTAATAGACGGCTCTTCGCAAGTTTGCGTTTCCTTGTTTGGAAATATGACCGTAATAGCCGGCATCTGGCCCCGATTGTTTAATCGTAGGATTGGTTCCTGCCTTTTTTATGATTTGGTTTGCGTTCGAATAATGAGAAAGATCTCCCATTTCACAATAGACTTCGGCTGCAGTGACAAGACCGATTCCTGGGACTGTAAGGAGAAGCATACCATCTGTCTTAATGAAAATACGCTCAATTTCCAACTCATATGATTGAATGGTTTGTGTATGCCATTCGTAATCCCTTAGCTTTTGTTTTAAGATGAAAAGTTCACTTGAGAGTTCCTCTAAAGATTTTGATACACTTTCATCAGCAGCGTGAAGAAGCTTTTTTATGGTTGATTGTCTTATTTTTAAATTGTGATCTTTCGACAATCTTTTTAATCCAACCTCTCCAAGTTCTAAAATTTGAGACGCATGTGGAAAGTGGGTTAATAAATGCATACTAGCTTTTCCCCAAAAATCACTAAAAGTTCGTTTGGTTTTGACTTTTCCATTTTCTAATACGCTGAAACCTTGATATTCACGCCAAATATGATCGTGCATAGTACGTATCTCTGTTTTAATCCGAGAACGCTTATTGATTTCACTTCTTCGAGCCCTTGTGAGATGTTGGAGTCGTTTGTAATCTCCTTTAGAGAGTTTTGCATTTGTAGCTTTATTCCCAATTAAAACCTCAGCTATTAAATACAAATCGATATCATCAGTTTTCGTATAAGTAAGGTGCTGCTTTCTTTCTTCATTAGTAGAAGCAGGATTAATAATGTGAACAGAATATCCACAATCCGTTAGGATTCGAACGATATCTTCATAATAGTGACCGGTAGCTTCTATTCCTACAAACACACGCTCAGCCTGTGAGTACTGTTTTGCTTTTTCAATCTTTTGAATCAAAAGGTTCATTCCTGTTTGATTGACCATGAAGGAAAAAGGATCATCTATAACCTCACCATAATAATTCATGATCATTGATTTTTGTAATACTTTTGATACATCTATGGGAACAAGTAATACTTTTTCTAAATCAGCCCCTCGAATTTCTTGTGCGAATTGACTTCTTCTTAATCCTTGTTTACTCTTAAGTAGTCTCATTGACTATGACCTCCTTGGTGGGTGGGTGATTGAGTTAAACTTGGTTAAGTACTTCAATCGTAGCATAGTCAGTGGGACTTTTTTTGTACAAAATTATTATTTCATACACCAGGAATTTATAAAATATGTGCTTGTGGATAAATACCTAGCTAGTGGTTACGTCTAGCTCCAGCGACGAGCGTTACTTCTCAGAGGTACTTCGAGTTGTCTCGACGGACAAAGCTGCATAGCTATACTGGAAGAGGAAGAGACACGTTTTCCTTGTTCCTGCGCCGCTACGCTTGCTCGTCACAACTCGCCGTAATTTCAAAGAAGCCGTTGCTCGTTGCTCCTGCGGTTACTCGTCGCATGTCGGAGTAATTTCGAAGAAGCTGTTGCTCGGTGCAACTAAGGCTTTCGCCATTAGGACTTGGCGATAAGCCAAGTTTTGTTTATGAAGGCTTAGCATCAACGATTATCAACTGTACCTGAATGGTGACGTTAATCTTGTGAAAAAGAAAAGGAAGGTAGTGGTTCACGGTAGTTAGTGGGTGACTAAAACCAAGTTCAAAGGGGGATATAGAGAACACCTTCTTCAAAAAGGTAAAATGCAATAGCCCAATTATCTTAAGTTAGACATTCGTCTAAAACAAAAAAGGGCATTTGACATAATGATAAGAGAGAGAACTCCTCAATGAAAGGTGATGGAGGTGAAAAGAATGAGCTACTACAATGGCTTTACGTTAATCGTCGTGCTTTTCATCTTGTTAGTAATCGTTGGAGCAGCATATTGCTAGGTAGAGACGAAATAAACTGGCAATGTTTAAAAAGGAGTAAGGGGATCTTCCCTTGCTCCGATTGATTGAGTTTTTCATTTTTCCTGAAAGTGGGTTCAAATTATGGGAATTACACTACTTGAATTTCTTTTGTACTCATTAGCAGTCTTTCGTTTTTCACACCTAATTGTATATGACAAAATCACAACGGTTATACGGAAGCCTTTTATTCAATTGGAAGAACTGACGAATGAAAATGGGGAACTAGAAACGGTTTATATAATAGCAGAGAATGGCTGGAAAAAGTGGATAGGAGAACTATTAAGTTGCCATTGGTGTATAGGAATATGGGGAGCTGCATTTATTTATATAGGGTATATCATGTTTCCACTTACTTTTTCATTCATTATTACCGTTTTTGCAGCAGCAGGTGTTGCTGCAATTATTGAAACGATTGTGATTCAATGATGTAGAATAAAGACACATAGCAGGAAGAAGAGTGATTTATACGATTACCAGAGTGACCTAAAGCACTCTGGTTTTCTCATGGGTTGAATACTGAGATTGTGTTTACAGCAGAGACCCCTTGTCGTACCTCTTTAGAAAATACAACACCCTCAACTAAAAAGTGTGACACATTTTCATTAGGGTGAAGTGTAAAAGTGAAATTTGAAAAAGACTGCTTTTCACCAGGTAACAGTTGTTTGAAATGAAGTGGTCTTAACCAATGTTCTCCCTTTGTATTAACCAAACTTTTTAATCCATCTTGAATATATACCCAATCTTCAACAGGAGGTACTTTTTCATGTTGATCGGTTAATTCAATTTTTCCTGATAGCAAAATATGTTCACATGGACTCATACGTAAGCAAATAAAAAGATTGTTTAATGGTCGGTCACCAATATTTTCAATCGTATAGTGGCCAATTACATGGATAGCTTCTTTTTCTCGCTGGTCGATATGTTTTAAGTTCGGTAGAAACACTGAATGGCTAAAGTATGATTTTATTTGAGAGTTTATCGTGCTGTTTTGTACAGATACGTGAGTCATTGAAGAAGACGTGTTCTTTTTTGAACGAAAATTTTGTTTGTTGGTCATTTTTTCACCTCTCTGAACAATTTTTAGTTTATTTTATGCGTGAAAAATAAAGTAAGAAGTATAAAACTAGTAACGAACAAAATTTTCTCCTTTTCATTTTGAGCAAGTTTTCCCATTACAAACATAGGATAGAGATAAAAGGCTAATATTTTTTGGGGGGAACGCATTGAAATATAAGGATAAGCTGTCAAAAGTCCAACTGAAACAAAAGATTATTCATCTCCAAGCTGAATCGAAGAGGTACTTGAAAAAACTAAATGAATATGAAGCCAATTATCATTTTTATGTATTAAAAGAATTAAAAAATGATAAAAAGCAATTGGAAGAAGAGGTTAAAAAGCTAAAGAAAGAACGAGATCAAGCAAACAATGAAAAGGATCAATTAGTTAATCAACTAAAATCACTACAAAAAACCAATGAGCACTCATCAAATGAATTGGATATTTATAGGGAAACCCTCGATGAACTTAAGCTAGCAAATGATGAAAAAGACAAGAAGATCGTACAGTTATTTGAAGAAGTTCATAAAATGAAATCAAAACTTAAAAGTTTAGAAGAAAAACTGAAAGGAGAACAAAGTAAAAGAACGAGGGTACTAGAAGAAAGGTCTAAACAAGAGAAAAATCAGCAATTGACAATTAGTCGTCTTGAAAATAAAATCGACAAACTGCAAACAACAAACGAAACTAATCGTGTGAACAAAAAACAGAGTACAGGTTCCATGCGTCGCATCGAAAACCATGGTGAGATACACCCGGTACTTCGTGGACTTATATCTAACTTTCCGACGTTTTTAAGTGAAAGAAATACTCCATTTATGACAAATGGCCATACTTCGCCTGAAGTAAACAAAGAACAGCGTTCAGTGAAAAGAGATCATAAAAGAGAGGATTAACACTAGCTTTAATAATAACCCTTTTTCACCTATTTGTTTTCAAATGAAAAAATGTTCAATCCTTGCTTTTAAATAGTCGAAGAAAGGAGAGGAATGAAAATAATGAAGGGAAAACGGAAGGAACCTTTACTTTATGTCGTCCAACCGAAAGTAAAGCCTAGTGAATCGAACATGCAAGAATTTAGTTATACAAGAAAAACAAAAGAGGAGAAGAAGCTTGAACAAAAAGAAAATGAGATATTTTGTGATGAAAACTTAGAAACGAAAAAATTAGAAGACGAACAAGTAAAGAATGTTCATGGTGGGGAAGAAATAGCGGTAAGTGACTCTGAAAAAAAGGAAGAACATATCGAACCTATTAAGGAAGCCAGTGAAAAGGTTGAAGTTGTAGAAGATGTTGAGGTAAATACGAACGAAGAAGAGGTACGAGGTGCCAACGATAAAGAACAGTATAAAGAGGGAAATGAAGAGGTCTCAGAAGATAAGAAAGCGAACAAAGAAGATGATGAGCTTGCTTCTTTAATGAAGGATAATCATGTGAAAACACATAATCAAGCACGCATAGAAATTCAAACAAGTTCGTTTTTAGATTTGGACGTAGAAAGTAAAATTAAATATTTAATGACATTGCCTAGATATTTTACAAAGCCTGTCATTGAATTAAAAATTGATAATAAAATATATATTGGGATGATCTATTCCTGTGATAATGAGACAAATAAACTTACATTGATGCTGACAAATAATTACCGAACGGTTGAGTTAAACATTGATCAAATAAAATATTTAAAGATTATTAGCTTATAATTTTAATAAACTCGCATTTAAATACTGTATGGCACTAACCATATCGAGACTCACTTCAATAAAATTGGGGCTTTTTTCAATTACTTTAGTATTATATAAATTATCATTTGTGACTGGGCTACTATCGGGCTTTAACAAAGACAAGATGACGGTCGTGTTACTAACATCTTCAACACGAAAAAAGGGAGTAGAAAATGATTGATTTGCACTTCCTATATTTCCATATGCATAAAAAAGCGAGCCACTATTTAAGTATATAAAAATTGGAATCGTATCTTTTATTGGTGTCACTATAAATAATTTTTGAATGAACCTTGGTTTTTCAATGGCGTCTTGAATTTGTTTGATTTTTATCAAGTTGTTACGAAGATTATTCATTATGACCCCTCCATTTTTTAGACCGATAATTATTAATATGATAAATAAAACTCATTTTGACTAAAATCTTATCGGTATATGGATGGGAGTGAAAGAAAAAATTCAGCCTTAGTCAATAAAGGTTGACTAAGGCTTTTTTTTAAGGAATTGCCATTATGCAGATGGCAAGTAAACAGCTGGTAAGCACACAACTCCGCAGAAACATTTCAAGTCAACTGTAATACAAGCTCCAGTACGTTCAAAATCGTCTAGGTTAATTTCACCATCTTCACCAATTTCTGGTGCGATAAGAAGCTCTAATACTGCACAGCAGTCTTTTTCATCAATTGAATCTACACGGAAAAATGAAGATTCGATCACTGCTGCCGTACCGTTTGTTCTAACATATCCAGTTGCAGTAAACGGCTCATCTTCACAAGCGCAAAGTAACTGGAAAGGAACTGTATTAAAGTTTGTAGGAGCCATTCCGCCTAGTAATTCTCTAATTGACTGTTCACAACTTGTGATACAATCAGTATCTGTTGTTTGATCTTGCGCATCTGCAATATCTAGTAAAACATCACAAACACAGTTACCTGTGTCAAATTTTTTACCACAGCCCATTCTTTTTCCTCCTTCGTGATAAACGTTTTGACTCTAAGTCAATATTAGAGTATGCTTTATCAGTCTATTGGTGCATATATAGGTGAAATATCTAAGAATTCAGCGAAATCACTAGAAAGCGCCTAGAGAAAATAAGCTTCCTCACATTGGCGACTTAAGTTGATGTAAGTGTTACAATCGATGGTATTTTATTGAAGTGAATTATCTTATGAAACATTGACCTTCCGAGTGAAAGACCTTGTTTCAGATAAATAGGAAAAAGTTCACAAAACATTAATGGACTATGCCAAATACTTATTAAGTCAATAAAAAGATAAATGTGTTAAGGATACTCAAGAGGAAAAAGTGGGTGTCCTTTTTCATTTCCAAAAGTTTTTGTTTCGTTGCTTATATTGGTTAATAAGGTGCAGCATTGGTTGCAAGGTTTCTAGCTGGTTAAAGCCATTCGTTTGTGGGTTGCTGTTTGCTTCGATAATCCATACCGACCCATCATCTGCTACGGCAAGGTCACATCCCCAGATCAATTGTTTATGAAATTGTTTAGATAAACATCTTGCAACGGATATAGCGACTTTATTTAATGTAAGTGAGATGTCATTAGTTGTATCATTACAAAGGTTTGATTGGGATAAAGCATCTTCAACGGTTAAGATACTTGCACCTTTTGTCATATTTGTCACAGCATAATCAGCGTGGGCAACCCTTGCGTACTTTCCAGTTACGACCCATTCATTGGACCCTTTTTCTCTTTGACAAATAAGCCTAAAATCTAATGGCTGCTCTTTTACTTTGACTAATGGTATATAATGTTGGATCATACTCTTTGCTTTAACATTACTTTTTATAAAAGTAAGGACGTTATTTTTTCCTGAAATGACTTTTCTTTGATTCAATGAATGTACGTCATATATGTCAGGTTCTGTCTTAGTTATGAAAATGAGTCCTTTACCTAGTGAGCCTCGAATTGGTTTAATAACAACTTTTTTATACTCATTAAGGAAGACCCAAAAGTTATGGTCAGTAAACACTTTCATTTTAGGTACAAAACGTGATGTATTCGGATCATTTATTAATAATTGCTGCTTAAAATATTTGTCGCCAATTCGCTGACCTTTCAAGTCGTTCACCTCTCCTTAGTCTGTTATATTAGAACTCTTATATAAAAGTATTCAATGAAAACGATAAGTTGAAATAAAATAGGGAGATATGACTTCACAAAAATGTATCCACCTCATAAATTAATAAAAAAGAGTTGAAGGGTTATGGCCAATAGAGACAGACAAGCAGTAGGCAAGGTTTTGGAGAGTAACCGAGTTGTGAAAAAGGGGACGAAACTACGTAACACAGCATCTAGACCAAGGAAGAAAGGTTGCAATTGTGGAGGAAGAATAAGAACGAGGTAAAGAAAGGAATGTTTTTCCACAAAAACCCAGGTGCTAGGCACCTGGGTTTTTGTGGAAATATCATAAGAGTAAATAGAGGTGATGAATTTTAGCGGACCATTATAGCTCCTTTTTTATTTCAGGAAAAACTTTTAGAAACCGTGATGGGGAAGCTCGCTTACCACGTCTGAAGTCAGTAACTGAGAGAGTGAGTGTTTCAATGGCTCTAGTCATGGCGACGTATAGTAAACGTCTTTCTTCTTCGAAAAATTGTTTATCTCCATCTCTTAAACAGTCTAATGCATATTCATGGGGAAGAGTGCCGTCGTTACAGCCGATGACGTATACATATGGAAATTCTAGACCTTTTGACTGGTGAATCGACATGAGTTGAACGCCGTAACGGTCTTTTTCTGCTTTTTTTTCACGATGTGCGCGACTAACAAATTTAATATGTTCTAAGAAAGATAAAATATCACGATGTTTTTTCGTTAATGTAATAAGCTCTGCCCAATCATCTGAGCCTTTATCATATCCATTCCCTTCTTTGCCGTTTTTACGAATATATTCTTTCATGCCCATTTCTTCATAGATTTGCTGCATTGCATCTTCTAATGGCATTTTTCGCAATCTCTTAAACATTGGCAAGATCCGTTTTAATTTACGAGACTGAAATGCCGGCAGCCCTTCCAAGCTTGTCACACATTGTAATAGACTTTTATCCTCTAAGATCGTTAACCTTTCTAACTCTCGAAGTGCAGTCTTTTTTAAAAACCAGACTCTTAATAACTTCTCCATCGCTTCAGTATCATTTTCATTCTCGGCAATGTGAAAAAAAGCTAACGTATGTTTTACAATCGAGCGCTCATAAAACACATCACTGCCTTTATCAATCGTAAACGGTATGTCCTCTTCAAGAAGGAGCTCAAACAACGCTCGCGATTGTACGTGTGTGCGGTATAGAATCGCAAAATCATCGTCATTTTCCCCGTGAACGTATTTCTTTTTTATATCTTCAATAATATAAAACGCTTCTTCTTCTTCATCATATGGAAAAATAACAGTTGGCTTTTCTTCACTGCTAGCTAGTGCATACATCTCTTTAACATGGCGATCACTATTCTTTTGAATCACTTTGTTTGCAGCATCTACAATTTCATAAGTAGAACGGTAATTGTTTGCTAACACGATTTTTTTCGCATGAGGAAACTCTTCTTGGAAGTTAAGAATATACTTTGGATGGCTTCCACGGAAGCGGTAAATCGACTGGTCATCATCACCAACTACACATAGTTGATTTTCAGGGAGAGCCATCATTTTCATGATTTCATATTGAACAAGGTTTATATCTTGAAACTCATCAATCATAAAATGTTTAAATCGGTTTTGATAAAGCTGAAGAAGATCAGGATTTTCTTTTAACATTTGGTAACAACCGATAAGCATATCATCGAAATCAAACAAATTTTCCCTCTTTTTATAGTCTTCGTACGCTTTATAAAATGTTAATGTTTCTTCTTCTTCAGCATCGGCAGGTTCGATTTGATCAGGAAACAATAACTCATTTTTCCAAGCTGAAATTCGTACCATATGGACATCCATTGCTACATCTTTTTCGTCTAATTTCATGTGAATAAGTAATTGCTGAAAAATACGTTCTTGCTGCCACTTCTTTGATAAAAGCTGATCTTGTCGCCAACGATCAGGTTGATGATGCATCAGCATTCGGTAAAAGAGCGAGTGGAACGTCCCCATTACTATTGATTGTACAGCTTCTTGTGGTAATGAAAACTCGGTTGCTAAACGGCGTTTCATTTCCTGAGCGGCTTTTTGAGTGAATGTCACTAGCATGATTTGTTTTGGAGATACAAGATTTTCAGAAATCATATAAGCAGTTCTTGCGGTTAAAACCCTTGTCTTTCCACTACCAGCACCAGCGATGATTAGGTGGGGTCCATTTATACTTTTTACTGCTTGAAGTTGGTCATGACTAAACATTTTTTCTTGGAATGTGAAACTTTCGTGTTTTTCTTCTTTCCATGCAACCTTCGGATCCAAACATATCGGAGGTTTCCAGTTAGAAATCCCGACGGTTTCTACGGAACGGTTTTGAATCGATTTACTTTTTGGTAATGTGATCATTCCTCCAGGTTCGCTCTTTTCTGTTGTCTGTGTAGAAACTTTTACTGAAGGCGCTGATTCCTTACAATCCTCAGATTCATCGATATGTGAAAACATTGGTGGTTGTTTGATGAATAAATGTAATTGCACTTGTTTGTGACAAATAGTGCAAGTTGCTTCGTGTTTTTTTGTTAAGTGAAAAACTTTTGTTAGTTCTCCTCGTTGTAAAGAAGAAAGATCATACGTATGACCATTGATCATTGCTCGGTTCATTTTTGACCTCCGAAAAATAAAATACTCATTCCATCTTACCAAAAACGAGAATATACATATAGAGGATGTTCGATAAAAGTTTTTTCGTTACGGAGAAAGAGTGGACGACTACATTTCCTAAAAAGTGACAAAACTAGTGGGGAGAAAAAAGAGGGAAATGAATTCCTGACGGGGAATGGTTTAAATAAGATAAGTTTTTAGATTCTTTCGAAAAATCACGCATACAGATTTAAAGAAGAGGGGATTAATGAATATAGAGAGGTGATATATATGGGGTATATTCCATTAGTAAAAGATGAACAAACATTGCTTTATAGTAATCGTCAAACATCTCGTTCACCTATGATCAGCAAAACAGAGCCTGTTCAGCGACCTGAATTTTTTGATGCATTAAAAGACAAGACGAAACACCATTATGAAGATCATGAAGAAGAAAGTACGATCCCTTTTTCTGAGTTACTAAAATATCATGAAAAGAAACTCACTGGCAAAGGGAAGTTTTTCGATGAAACGATATAAATGTTTAAAAAAGCCTAAGGTGAATGTTTAATCACCTTAGGCTTTACAGTTAATAAACTTTTGCTGATACATCAAGTAAGGAATAAGTAGGTGACTGTGGGTTGTCTCTTGCGAATCCTTGAACGAAAGCACCTTCTTGAACAAGGGGTCTGCGATCATCTAAGAAATATAATTTAACTGGCTTTCCTTCCTGTCCTTCATTACTCATTCTCCAATTTACAGCCTCAATTTCTGAATCAGCGGGTCCTAACAAGAGGTAGTCCTCTTCTATGTTCAACACAACCCCACTAACTTCTTTAAAGATTTTTTTCTGCGCACTTTCTTGGGCATTCGTTTCATCACCATTAAATGTGTAACCGATTACAGCGAAGAAAAGTGTTACCCCTAAAAAGAACCAAATTCCTCTCATTGTAAACCCTCCTTTTTTTCTGAAAGAGACGATAATTGTTTATATTTATCGTTATATTGTCATTTACCACCGATATAAACGATTAAAACGTTTTATTACGAGTATATATAAGTTTACTTCGTTTAACTCTTTCTAACGGAATTATAAAAGATGGTGAGTAAAAAGGGAAGAGTTTTTTTAAAAAAATTTTCGCCTTTTTATTACAAAAAAAATAAGCTGTTTCATCCGTGTTTGTTCACAGATGAGACAGCTTAAGAGAGTCGATGTTAGTTCCTTTGTTTTACCGTTTCGTGGTCTTTATATACGTGTGAAAATAACCAACGGGCAAAGATTGTTACAACTGTTAACCCAATAAATAAGTTCGCATAAATCGTATGTTCGCCAATACTAACGAGGGGGTTAAATGAAAGGTTTGCTTGTTGTAAGTCTAAATAAGCACCAAAAACTGCACTTGCGATTGCCCCTGACATGAAATTCAGCAAATTAAACAACCCAATACCAACACCGGTTTTGTTAGATGGGACAACAATCGTTAATAAATTTGCGGTTGAGCTTTGAATAAGTGGAAAAGCGATATATTGGACGAGAATACTAATTGCAATAATCCAGACTGGAAAGCCAGTGAAAGTAGAAATTAATAATGTACCTGCGATAACAAATAAAAACGCAAGCCGAATAACCGGATAACTCCCTTTTTGATCAACGAGTTTTCCACCGAATTGTCCGATCAGCCCCGCCGCCATCGCACCTGGGAAAAGGAGGAGACCAATTTGGATTGTGTTCAGGTCGTAAATGTCACGCGCCATAATCGGGATAACAAAAATCATTCCGAACATTGCCATCGTCCCTAAGAAACTCGTTGCAATCGTAGTCGCATAATATTTATTTTTTAACATCGCTGGCTGGATAAAGGGCTCTTTCACGACAGATGTTCGCCAAGCAAATACGATAAAAATAATCAAGCTAAAAATTAGGGCCCATACATTTAAACTAGTGATGAACATTAACAAACTACTGACACTAAGTGCTATAAGAATCGCACCAATAATATCTATTGAACCTTCACGTTTTTCTTCATCTGGGATCCACTTACGTAATAAAGGAATCGCCAAGAGTGCTAAAATGGAAAATATGAATAAAAGGCGCCAATTAAACGCTCCACCGATGAGTCCTCCTGCGATCGGTCCAACCCCAGAAGCAAACGCAACGGTTGAAGAGACAATCCCAAATACTTTTCCACGCTCATTTGGCATAAAACGTGCAGGAATAATAAAAGCAAGTGCTGGTATAGTAGCTCCACCCATAGCTTGTAAAATACGTGCAGCAAGCAGCATCGGATAATTCGTCGATAACAGACCTAATGTTGCTCCGGCTGCAAATAGGATAAGCCCAATGGTGAGCAATGTTTTTATAGGGTAAATGTCAGCAAGCTTTCCATACATAAGAGAGCCGACAGCAAAAACTAAAATGTAACCAGTCATTACCCAGCTTACTTCGGAAGGAAGAAGATTGAACTCCTCGGCAATGTCTGGAATTGTTACATTGAACATCGTCCCGTTCATGACGGTAAACGTTAAAATAATACATAAAAGCAAAGTTAAATTTGATTTTTGCTTCTTATCAAGGTGAAAAGAAGCTTCAGTTTCGTTTGCCATATTCAGCCAACTTTCAATCATAAGTTTGAGTAAAGGATGGTACAAGAGAATAGAATGTTATCTCATCCAAATATTTCGAGAGTAGAAATATCTTTATTTCAATCTTAAAAACTATTATTCAGTTTGTCAAAAGAAATAATTCCTAGTAACGGTTGAAGAAGAAAGTGTTAGGGTAATAATTGTTAGAAAGAAAAAATAAATGTCGTACATAATAAATGATGCAGGGAAGGGGGGACAAATGTGAACGAAAAAGAGATGAAAAAAGAAGTGGAAGAGACAATTGATACAAAGTTTGATAAAGAAATGGACGATATTAACCAACAATTAGATGAAGATTGTATATTAGCTTTTGTCGGGGATGTGAATACTGGGAAGTCTTCCACGTTAAATTTAATTTTTGATGAACCTGTAACAGGTGTCGGAGCATTGCCTGGTGAAACAACTTCTATTAAAATTATCCCTTACAAAGAAAACATTATTTTTGCAGATACGCCAGGCCTTTCTGATGTTGTAAGCGAACACTCAAGTGAAACATGGGAATATTTTAAGAAAGCGGATGCCGTTCTTTTCTTTTTGAATGCTGCTGGAACCGTGCTATCTGATCGTGAAAAAGAGTCTTTTGAAAAAATAAAAAAGGAACATAAACGAATTATTATCGTTTTAAATAAAATTGATGCAGCGGAAAATGTGGGTGAGTTAGTCAGTTATATACGATCCCAAATTGGGAGTCAATATGACATCATTCCTGTATCTTCAAAAACGAAAGAGGGGATCGAAAGCCTAGAAGACGCGATCCTTGAACTGATGAAAGACAAGGATTTTGTCATAGGGAGGCACTTGAGGGCAAAAGGAAAAGCAGCAAACCGTGTGATTAATCGGACAAGTATCGCAGCTGCAAGTATCGGTGCCTCCCCAATCCCAGGGTCTGATTTCGTTCCATTATCAGCGATTCAAGTAAGAATGCTTATTAAATTATCAAAAATATATGGGAAGAAAATGACGAAAACGAGAGCTAAAAGCATGATTTTGTCCACAATTACGGGCAATATCGGTAGAACGATCGTCAGACAGCTGTCAAAAGTCATCCCAGGGTATGGTATGGTGATCGGGGCAAGTGTAGCAGGAGCAATGACGCTAGCGCTTGGTAGATCTGTTAAATACATGTACGAAAAAGACCTTGATCTAGATAAAGAATTATTAACAGATTTATACCATACAAATCTCAAAAAAGAAGTGAAACAACAAACGTAAAATGGAATAAAATATCCAGGTGCCTGGCACCTGGATATTTTATTCCATTTATTGTGGACAATCGAACTAACTCTGTTCAGCCTTTTCATAAAATGTAATTGATTCGACATTTTGCAACCATTCTTTAGCATTTGAACCATCAGCGTTTGCTCTCCAAAGTGTCCCAGCATCATCTACTAATGAAGTGCGTCTTAACCAAACGAGCTTATCGATGACATCTACATACTGTGGTTTATAATCACCTAATCCACTTGGGGGATGAGTGATTTGTCTTTGCTCATTCGTTTCGATATTTATGGAGTAAAGAGCAGGTAATGGGTGTTTGCTAAAATCGTTTGACCACTCACTTTCTTTAACCCTTGACGTAACAATTGAATGATTTGTCACCCAGTCAAAATCAAGGTCTGCATAATTTGTAGGTGTGTATGATCCTGAGGCGGGCAATTCTCTTACTTTCAAATCTTTATTTTTAAACCCAAATACAATCCTTCCACCACCAGCAATAAATGCGATTGTATCAGTAGAAGGTGCCCACTTAGGCTCACCAACTTCTCGAACTACCTCATCTAACACGTTAAATTCTTTTCCATCACTCGAAATCACACAAAGCATATTACTATCCATTGCCCATGAAGCTGTTGGTGAAACGATGAAGGAAATCCACTTGCTATGCGGAGAAAAAGCAAAATCACCAGCATTTACAGCAATGACCTTGTTGTCATTCATACCTACCTCTTTTGGAAGGGTAAAAAATTGATCAACATTACTTAATATATCAATGTCTTCCAAATCATCCGCTATATTTTTCGTAAAAAGCATGGCACTTGTCCATCCATCAGGTCGAAGGACTCCTCGTGAGGAAAGCAAGAACCCACTCCCATCAGGCAACCATGTATAAGTACTTACTCCAGCTGCAACGTTAAAAAATTGATCTAAATTAGATATATTTAGACTCCCATTCGCAGTAAAGGCAATGATATTTTTATTTGGTGCCCATCTAGGAGAATGTCCATCATAAAAGATTTTTTTCTTGTCCTTTGTTTTAATATGATAAGCCCAAATTTCAGTTTGTTCGCCTTTTTCTTTGAATTCTGCTGAGGCTTTCTCTTGATATAATAACCATTCTCCATCGTGCGACCACTTAGGTTGAGAAATAACTTGCCCAGTTTTCGTCACTTGTTCTTCTTGATCGTTTAGTAAAATCCATAAATCCCCATCCCTTATAAAACCAGCTTTAATTGTAGGTTCAGCAGCAGATATTGGAGCCGGAACAAAAAATAGTAGGATGAGGACAGTTAATATAAATCGTCTCACAAATTCACATCCTCGCATAATGTTGTATCTCTAATATCTTTCGAAGTGCTTATATTATGTGTCGAAAACGAAGGGGTGAGTTACAAATAATTAAATAAGGTGGCAAGTAAATGGGGATAGTCGCAAGTAAATGAGAAAAGTGAACGAATCAGGAAAACGATGAACAAAATAAAGACGGAGTTGAATTACCAACCAAACTTTATAAAATTTCACTAAAAAACGCAGCAACTTGATCAAACTTCATCAAGCTACTGCGCAATCAAATATTTTTTCATTATTATTTACCATTATACTTTTCGTAAATGAACATTTTGCACCGAGTGATTGTTGCCTTTTTCTAATATTAAATCGGCACGATGTTTCGTCGGTAAAATATTATCATATAAATTTTTCTCATTAATCTCTCTCCATATGCGCGAAGCAACATTCACTGCTTCTTCGTCAGATAACGAAGCATACCGTTTAAAATAAGAATTAGGATTTTGGAATGCTGTGTTCCGTAACGTCTTAAAACGCTCAATATACCAGTCGTATATATCCTTAACATCTGCATCGACATAAATAGAGAAATCGAAGAAGTCAGAAACGAACACATCAGGGATTTCTTTCGTCACTCGATCTTTCGATACTTGTAAAACGTTAATACCTTCCACAATAACGATATCAGGCTGCGTGATCGTTTGTTGTTTGTCAGGGATAATGTCATAGACTAAGTGTGAATAAACAGGTGCAGTTACTTCTGACACACCTGATTTTAAATCAGCTAAAAACCTAACCAACTTTCCAGTATCATAACTTTCTGGAAATCCTTTTCGGTTCATAATCCCCTTTTCTTCCAACACGTGGTTTGGATAAAGGAAGCCGTCTGTTGTGACGAGTTCGACTTTTGGATGATTTGGCCAGCGTGATAATAGTGCTTGAATCACACGTGCTGTTGTACTTTTCCCAACAGCGACACTACCTGCCATCCCAATAATATACGGAACTTTCTTCGTTTGTTTATGAAGAAAAACGTTTGTAACGGAATGTAAGTCCTGTGATGCCGTCGTATATAAGTTTAAAAGTCGGGATAAAGGTAAGTATACATTTGAAACTTCCTCCATCGATAAATATTCATTAATCCCTTGGAGCTTCTTTACTTCATCGTTTGTTAACGGTTGGGTTTCTCCTGGGCTTAACTCAGCCCATTCTTCTCTAGGTAACGTAATATATGGTGAATATGAACCTTGTTTTTCTTCCGTCATTATCATATCGAATCTCCTTATACGACGTAATAGTCATTCCAAAAAAAGTATAAACCGTTTATGTGAAAAATGCGACTTTTTTATAACAGATATAACGTGTTTCATTTTAATAGATGTAACGGGAAAATGAAAGCATTTTCAGATAAATGATTGCCAAGGCTGGTTTACTAGATCGTCTAAAAGCATGTACATTAAAGGTTTAAAGCGTATAAATGATAAAGCTTTACAGCGTTTATCCATGTTCTTGTAAGCTTTTTTCTTACTTGATAAAATATAACCGTTCCGTAAATTTTGAAAAATCCAACAATTTTAAGGGGGATATGACGATGAAACGACGCACTGCTGAACCGTACAAAATTAAAGCTGTAGAACCGTTAAAGATGTTAAATGAACAAGAGCGAAAAGAAGCTTTGAAGAAGGCGGGCTACAACACGTTTTTGATCAATTCAGAAGATGTGTATATTGATTTGTTAACTGATAGTGGGACAACAGCAATGAGTGATCGTCAATGGGGAACGTTAATGACTGGAGATGAAGCTTATGCAGGAAGTAAAAGTTGGTATAAGCTTGAGCAAGCAGTAAAAGAAATTTACGGATACAACTTTGTGATTCCGACACATCAAGGTAGGGGAGCGGAGAATTTACTTTCACAAATGAAAATTAAAGAAGGCGATTATGTACCAGGAAACATGTATTTTACAACAACTCGAGCACATCAAGAGTTAAACGGTGCAACATTTGTTGATATCATTATTGATGAAGCGCACGATTCACTTTATGATCATCCGTTTAAAGGGAATGTCGATTTGTCAAAATTAGAATCGCTCATTCATGAAGTTGGTGCGGAGAAAATCCCTTATGTTTGTATCGCGGTAACGGTCAACCTAGCAGGGGGTCAACCTGTCAGCATGAAAAACATGCGTGACGTTTATGAGCTTTGTCAAAAACACGGAATTGACGTTATGTATGACGCAACGCGCTGTGTAGAAAATGCCTTTTTTATTCAAGAGCGTGAAGAAGGATATACAGACAAATCGATCAAGGACATTCTTAAGGAAATGTTCTCGTACTCTGATGGTTGTACGATGAGCGGTAAAAAGGATTGTTTAGTGAATACCGGCGGCTTTTTAGCGATGAACGATGAAAAGCTTTATACAAGAGCAAGAGAACTCGTTGTATTATATGAAGGAATGCCGTCATACGGTGGTCTTGCTGGTCGTGATATGGAGGCGATGGCACAAGGAATTTATGAATCGATTGATGATAATTACATTAAACACCGCATTCATCAAGTAAGGTACTTAGGAGAGCAATTAATTGAAGCGGGGATCCCTGTCGTTAAGCCGATTGGAGGGCATGCCGTATTCCTTGATGCTAGAGAGTTTTTACCGCACTTGAAACATGAAGAACTTCCAGCTCAATCTCTTGCAGCAGCTCTTTACTTAGATTCCGGTGTACGATCGATGGAAAGAGGGATCGTCTCAGGTGGGAGAAATAAAGTAACAGGTGAAAATAATAAGCCAAAACTTGAATTAGTTCGTTTAACCATTCCAAGAAGAGTCTATACAAATAACCATATGGATGTCGTTGCTGACTCAGTCATATCATTATATGAAAAACGAGATCAAATCTCAGGACTGAAAATGACGTATGAACCACCCACATTACGATTCTTTAACGCAAGGTTCGAACCGCTGTCTCCAAGTGGAGAATTAATGACGAACGAAACATCATCTACTACGACATAACATATTCATTGGCTGCCTCACATGGTTGAGGCAGCCTTCTTAAGGAGTAACATCAAGTGTGAAATGCGTTTTACAATATTATTAAAAGAGGTGATTTGTATTTTTAGGAGAAATAAATAAGAAGAGATGTAACAAAATTAACTGGAGGTGAGGGTTTGGAGGACATAAAAGATACATATAACAAATTAGCAAGGGTCTACGCGCAGCATGTAGATCAAGACAGTCCTTACAATGCAGATTATGAAAGGCCGGCCATGCTAAAAGAAATTCCTGAAAACCTTAAAGGGAAAAAAGTACTCGATGCCGGTTGTTCGGCTGGCTGGTATACAGATGTTTTGACGAGTCGAGGGGCTGACGTTACAGGCATCGATATCAGTCCGGCAATGATTGAAGTAGCAAAACAAAGGTTGAATAGTGATGCTCATTTACTTTGCCATGATTTAAAAACTACACTTCCGTTTCAAAACGATGAATTTGATTACATCGCCTCTTCCTTAACGCTCCATTACTTAAAGGACTGGGCATTCACGTTCAGTGAGTTTCAAAGAGTTTTAAGGCCAAATGGAACCTTTCTATTTTCTACTCATCATCCTTTTATGGACTTTACAAAGTTTCCTTGTGACGATTATTTCGAAACAAAGTTACTCAAAGACACTTGGAATAAACCAAACCTTACGATTGATGTAAGTTTCTACCGAAGATCAATGGAACAAATCATGCGTGACACGACGAAATTTTTCTCGTTAGAAGCGTTGTACGAGCCACGCCCACATGAAAGGATGAAAGAGACAGCTCCAAAGTCGTACCAATACTTGAAAACACACCCTCACTTTTTAATCATTAAGGCAAAATGTCGTAAAGAAGATGGATGAATCAATAAACAATGAACTTACATTTTTAGGAGTGGATAGTAAATGACAGTAACAGAAGGTTTTATAAACGTAACTGGCGGAAAAGTATGGTATCAACAACATGTACAAGAGCATTCAAAAAACAATACTCCTATTCTCATCTTGCATGGAGGACCAGGGTCATCACACTATTCCATGCAAGGTTTAAGTATATTATCAAAAGACCGTCCGGTTATTTTTTATGATCAGCTCGGCTGTGGCCATTCAGACAGACCTGATGAAAAAAGTTTGTGGACTTTAGATCGCTTTGTAGAAGAACTAGCTCTCGTTCGTGAGGCTCTTTCTTTAGGTGAAGTCCACCTTCTCGGTCATTCTTGGGGAACAACATTAGCAGCAGCTTATGCGTTAACGAAGCCAAAAGGTGTGAAAAGTATCATCTTTTCGAGTCCTTGTCTTAGCGCCCCGTTATGGGCCGAAGATCAAGACAGAAATCGTAAAGAGCTACCTCAAGACGTTCAAGATACATTAAAAAAATGTGAGGAGAACGGTACGACAAATTCTGAAGAGTATAAAAAAGCGACAGCGGAATTTAATAAACGGTTTGTTTGCAGGCTAGATCCGAAACCGCAAATTTTAATTGATGGGGCAAAATATAAAGGAAGAGATTCATATGAAACAATGTGGGGACCTTCTGAGTTTCATGTTACAGGAAATTTGAAAAGCTTTGATTGTACTAATCAGCTAAATGAATTAACGATTCCAACCCTTTACACTTGCGGTCGTTTTGACGAAGCAACACCGAAAACGACGGAATACTATCATAGATTAACACCGAACTCACAGTTCCACGTATTTGAAAATAGTGCACACATTCCTTATTTAGAGGAAGAGGAGGAGTATGTACGTATAATGAAAGATTTTTTTTAAAGATGAGACAAATAAGATTAAAATGGTAAGTTTAAAGCACCTGCATAATGGGGTGCTTTTTTGCTTCATTGATTAATCAATTCGTTATGTTTTGCATGAATCTTTAATTGAAAAAATGTGTCACATAGAAAGGAAAAATGAACTAGATTTATAGATGGAAAAGCCTAAAAATATGAAAAAGGCTCACATTTAATTGTCCTCCTTCGTACGATGTGATTGAACGAAGGAGGGTGATGTGATGATTGGTAATTTAAAAAGACTAGTCCCGTTTATGACAGCTTTTCTGTTTGTAATAATTACAGGGTTTGCTCTTTTCATTTATGGAACAAATCAAGATGTTGTCTCGGTAGGTGCTAGTGTTGCAGATGAAGAGATAGAAGAAGAGGAAAATGAAGATTCTTCTACATCTGATGAACATGGCAATGATAATGGTAATGAAGAGGGCAATATACAAAACTCAATTGAGAGTAATATAGATACTGGTGATGGAGAAGTTGAAAATACAATTGAAAACAATATTAATGGGAACGGCAATGAAGTTAGTAATTCAATAGAAAATGTGATTAGTGGTAATGGATCAATAATAAACAATACTATTTTTAATGAGATCGAAGGAGATGGTTCAGACCTTGATAACTTCATAGAAAATGATATTTTTGCTGAAGATGGTGCTGATGTAACGAACAATATAAATAACAATATACTAGGGAACTTTAATAATATTACAAACAACATTATTAATAACATTGAAATTATTGTTGATGGTGATGTTGAAAATGATGTAAACAATGAGGTTGAAGGAAATGGAGACGGTGAAGAGAAAAACGGAGAAGATCCAAATGGCAATGGTGAAAATGGAGAGGCAAATGGTGATACACCAGAAAGTATTTGGGGTGTTGACTCCGCTAGTCTGACAGACGAAGAAATGCTCACTTGTATAAGAGAAAATTTTGGTGATCCACAAGTTTATGCACGTTATTTAGGAGATAAAGAAGGAGTCTCCTACGGATTAACACATGAAGAAGTTGAATTGTTACATTCGAATGAAATAGATATTATGGTTATCTGGAATCACTTTGAAGACGCAAGAGGTTATGAAAAAGGCCAAAGTGAAGCAAATGATGCGATTGAAATGGCAAGAGAATTTGGGGTTCCTGAAGGTGTCGCTTTATTTGCAAATGTTGAGCCAATTTATCCAATTGATGCTGAATTCATTTTAGGCTGGTATGACACATTAGCGGAGTCTGAATACGAATCAGGTGTATACGGCATCTTCTCTCCTGATCGTGATTTATATGTTGAATATGAAATGGCTGCTGAGGAAAACCCTGACCTTTTAGAAAATAACTATGTATGGACGTCTTATCCAGAAGAAGGCGTCACTACTGAAGAAAATGCACCAGAATACAATCCAGTTGCACCAGAAGGGTCTTTACTTGCTGGTTGGCAATATGGTATTGAAGCTGAAACTTGTAATATTGACACAAACTTATTTGATGGTGAAGTATTAGATGTCCTTTGGGCAAATTAAAAATTGTTTTTAGCAATGCCGTCTGTAGTTCAGGCGGTATTTTTTGAGGACAAAATTTAACCGGAAATGTAAAGAGCGCTTTGTTGTGTATATAAGGTTTCTTAATAATTCTCTTCAAGGTCCTTCAAAATTAAAGGAATTTTGTTATAACGTTATTGACTTCCTAAAAATTTCTAGAATGATTTCACCTCAATATGATGATGATAAATAACGCAACGTTTTAACTAATAAATTTGCATGGAGGTTACAATATGACAGTTGCAACTCAATTGAAACAAACATTAGCAGGCTTAAAAAGTGCGCAAGCAAGCTTGGAGCAATTTGCACTTCAAACAGAAAATCAGCAAGCAAAACAAATGTTTCAAAACGTAGCACAACAAACACAAGGAATTGTTGATACGATTTCACCTCGTATGCAACAAATTGAAGAAGAAGAGCCACAGTATAAGCAGTAGTAATACTTATTAAGGTTGGTGCGAAGGCATCAGCCTTTTCAAACATATATTCAATTCATTTCATACTTAATCTGAGTACCTAAATCCAATACGATGAAAGAAAAGAGGAGAGATTGTGTCTGATCAAATAAAGAAGAACTTAACGCCAACTCAGCAAGAATATCAAAAATTCGCAAGTGATAGAGAAGTGAAGAGACCAATAGGTAAAAACTGTATTAAAGCATTTTTTATAGGTGGATTCATCTGCTTATTAGGTGAATTCATTCGAACATTTTATTATACGTTCTTTGATTTTACAGAAAGAACTGCGAGTGACCCTACTGTTGCTACTTTAATTATAATTGCTGTTTTATTAACAGGATTAGGGGTGTATGATCGATTCGGTCAATTCGCAGGTGCAGGTACGGCTGTTCCAGTTACAGGCTTTGCAAACTCTGTTGCTTCGGCAGCCATTGAACATCGATCTGAAGGATATGTGTTAGGTGTAGGAGCAAATATGTTTAAACTTGCTGGATCCGTTATTGTGTTTGGTACATTTGCTGCATTCGTCATAGCATTTATCCATACGCTTTTGACGCAATTGGGGGGCTTTTAAATGTTAACTGGCCATCGCACATGGGAGTATGAAAATAAGCCAATCATCTTGTCAACGGGAACCATTGGAGGACCGTTTGAAGCAAATGGGAGAATCCCTAAAGATTTTGATACCCTTCATGGGGATTTGTGGTTAGGGCAAGATTCTTATGAAAAAGCAGAAAAGGTTCTGTTTGAAGAATCATGTATAAAAGCCATTGAAAAGGCTGAACTAACAAAAGAAGATATTCAATTTATTTTTGCCGGAGATTTAATTAATCAAATTACGCCAACAAGCTTTGCCGCACGGACAATAGCTGCGCCTTATTTCGGGTTATTTGGTGCTTGTTCGACTTCAATGGAAGGGCTGGCACTTGCAGCTTATATTGTAAATACTGGTGGAGCAAAGCATGTATTGACTGGCTCTGTTAGCCATAACGCAGCAGTTGAAAAGCAGTTCCGTTATCCGAATGAGTATGGTGCACAAAAGCCACCTACATCACAATGGACGGTTACTGCCGCAGGTTCTGCGATTATTTCCAACGAAGGGACAGGCCCTTCTGTTACATCTGCAACGATTGGACGAGTCGTCGATATGGGATTAAGTGATCCGTTTAATATGGGAGGTGCAATGGCACCAGCTGCTGTAGATACGATCGAAGCTCATTTAAAAGACCGAAACCTAGATCCTTCATATTATGATTTAATCGTTACTGGAGACTTAGGGAAAATTGGACAAACGATAGCTTATGATTTATTGCAAAAACATGATATCCCCGTAACAAAGGATCAATTTAAAGACTGTGGGCTAATCATTTATCGTGAGGGTCAGCCAGTGTTAGCGGGAGCAAGTGGCTCAGGTTGTTCGGCTGCGGTTACGTATGGTCATTTGTTAAACCGGATGAAAGAAGGAGAGTTTAAGAAAATTCTCGTTGTTGCAACTGGTGCTTTATTATCTCCACTTTCTTTTCAACAAAAAGAAACGATACCATGTATTGCTCATGCTGTTTCAATCGAAATGTGAGGAGGGGTCAATATGACTGTCGCTTCAAATGTAAAGCAATGTTTAGCGAGTCTTAAAAATGCGGAAGCAACGTTACATAGCTTCGCAATAAAATCAGAAGATGAGGATGCGAAAGAAACGTTTAAAGAATCGTGTTTATCCACTCGAAGGGTCATTGAAGATTTAGAAAAGCGTATTAGTCAGTTAGAATTTGAAGAACCTCAATATAAAGGGTTCTAACGTGAAAAGGAGGAGAACAAATGCCTGGCTGGTTAGAAGTCGTTGTACGTTCTCTCGTAGCAGTTACTGTTTTATTATTTATATCTC
The DNA here is from genome assembly GCF_020519665.1 of Bacillus shivajii. NCBI lineage: Bacteria > Bacillati > Bacillota > Bacilli > Caryophanales > Bacillaceae > Bacillus > Bacillus shivajii. Next base: position 2,822,871 of record NZ_CP084703.1, on the reverse strand, counting down.
GTATGGTAATACGAAAGTCATTATCTCAAGTGACATACTTCGAATTTGTCGCAGGTGTCGTTTTAGCCGTTATACTGGCTGTTGGGTCATTTAATTTACAAGTGCCTATTGCTTACCCAATAATGGGGATCATCGTTTGGGCATTTATCCCGTATTTATTAGGCTGGTTAGCAATCAAGAGTCAAACTCTGCGCAACTTTGTTTATGGACGAGGAATTCCACTTATTAAAGACGGAAAAGTACTTGAAGACAATTTGAAAAAAGAGCGTTACTCTACAGATGAATTATTAAAGCAGTTGCGGCAAAGAAATATTCACCAAGTAGCTGATGTTGAATTTGCCTTACTTGAAACAAGTGGAGAGATTAGTGTTTTACCGAAAAAAGATTATCAGCCGTTAACACCAAAAGATATGGGTATGCAAGTAGCACCAATTAAAGAACCAGAGACGATCATAATGGATGGGAAAGTACTTGATGAACCTTTAGCAACAGTCGGGAAGAACAGGCAGTGGCTTGAAATGGAATTAGAGAAAATCGGAGCAGCAATCGAAAATGTTTATTTAGGTCAAGTCGATTCATATGGTCAGTTAACTGTCGACCTGTTTGATGATAAGCTGAAAGTCCCTTCTCCTCAAGAAAAGCCGCATTTACTAGCAACATTAAAGAAGTGCCAAGCTGACTTAGAGTCATTTGCATTAGAAACTGATAATCAAGAAGCAAAAGGGATGTACACAAGAAATGCAAAAGAAATTGAAGAAACGATCAACAAAGTAAAATCATTACTTGTTAACTAAAAATTGAAGATGAATATTAAGTAAGTATAGTCATCCATTGATGGACTGTACTTATTTTTTTGTTATGTTAAGCTTCTAATAAGTCTTCTCTTTGCCTTAATGCTCACAATCGGCTAGTTCTCAACATAAAACGATACCTTTTTCTGGCTTAATAAGTACGGGGGAAGTATTGTCTATAGGGAGTAATTTTACGTTATATATTCAGAATGTTCAAATAAATAGCTGTACATTTTACATAATGTAAAATGATTAGTTTGTACATATAATCTATAATTAAAGCTAATTCAAAATGATAAGGGGGCGTGTAGTTATACATTCATAACGGAAGTGAATCTCTTCATAACGAATATAATGGATGATTATATGTAAGTGTTCGGACACAAAGTGAGGAAGAAGGTGGTGCCAGCAATAAAAAACGTAGCGTAACTTTTGGTTTGAGAAAAAATGATAACGCTTTCGCTCGTTTGTGTTATAAACCACAATATTTAACACCACGTTTTTTTGGTATATATTTCCGGAAAAATCTAATTTTTCACATAAAAAAGATTGAAGGAGGATGGAAGATGTTCTCAAAATATCCACGCAAAAAGATCATGTTATACAGTCTTATTATTCTAGTTTTTATTATTCTTGAAACACCGCTAATTTTGTTAGCCAATACGACTGAGCCTTGGATTTTAGGTATGCCATTCTTTTTATTTTGGAACTTATTATGGTGGTTTATAGGAACCGTATTATTTTTATTAGCTTATTTAACAGATTGGGGGAGTAAACCAATAAAGATTAGTAGATCAAATTAAATGAATTGGAGGGAGCTAATACAATGACAATCGGTGTTTTTATTATAGCAATATTTATGATTATTCCTCTGGCTGTTGGGTTTATAGCAGCATCAAAATCTACGAAAACAAGTGAAGATTTCTTTATACAAGGTCGCGGTATGGGGGCTGTAGCTGTATTTTTTACAGTAGCTGCAACGTGGTGGAGTTCATTTGCGTTTTTAGGTTCAAATGCAACCTTTTATACAGATGGACCAGTCTATTTAACAGCTATGGCTTGGAACTTATTATTTGGTTTTATGTATTATTGGGTAGGAAAAAGGGTTTGGTATTTAGGGAAAAGGTTCAATTATGTTACGCCCTCTGACTTATTAGGTGATTTTTATAATAATGAAAAGTTACGAGTTGTTGTTGCTGGTATTTTATTAATTTTCACAATTCCTTATCTACAAATCCAATTAACTGGTGGGGCTTATTTAATTGAAGTGGCCTCAGGTGGAACAATCCCGTTCTGGTTTGCAGCTCTAATCTTTTACTTTATTATCGTTACTTACGTTTGGGTTGGTGGAATTCGAGCAGTTGCATGGACGGACATTATTTATGGGGCGCTTCTCTTCTTTGGAATGATGTTTGCAGGCTTCTATATTTCACAAAACTTAGGTGGTCCATCTGGTTTATTTAAAAACTTACTGGAAAATAGTCCAGAGCATTTAACATTGCCCGGTCCTCAAGGAACAATGGGCTTTCCGATGTGGTTCTCTCTGTTTGCTGTTACTGCAATAGGTGCATTTATGGGACCACAAATTTGGCTTAGGATGTATGCAGTTAAAAGTGGGAAATTATTTAATTTAATGCCTTTCTTATTGGCTGTAGCTGCAATTGCATATATGGGGTCACTTTTAACAGGTTTTTCAGGTGTACTTCTTGAACCGAATGTTGCAAATGCAGATCAAATTTTACCAATTATGTTGACACAATACGCACCTTTTGCATTAGCATCATTAATACTAGCTGCGGGTGCTGCGGCGGCAATGTCTACGGCAAACTCACAAATACACGCAATGTCTACGATTGTAACTTTAGATATTTATAAGCGTTATGCAAATCCAAAAGCAAGTCAGGAAAATATTATTAAGGTTGGCCGATGGTCACTTGTTACGTTTTCTTTAGCTGCATATATTATGGCTCTCACAGTACCAGGAGTTCTTATTACAATTGGGATTGCAGCTTTAGCAGGAACTGCACAGTTAATCGTTCCGACAATTGGAGCAATCACTTGGCGCAGGGCACATCCTATTGCAGCCACTTGGGGACTAGTTGGTGGTGTAACAACTGTCATATTAATTACGTTTGTTCCAGCTTTTGCTGCTCCACTAGGGTTCCATGCTGGTGTTTGGGGTTTGTTAGTTAACACGATCCTATTTATATCTATGAGCTTAATGATGGAAAGGAAAGACGATAAAGTCGTTAAGAGATTTGATGAAGCCCGATATGATTATAACAAGGAATATCATCCGGAATTAATTGAAGTAGACGAACGTAAAACAGTATAAAAACGGGAAAGGCTAGGAGGTTTATAATGTCTTCTTATTCAGAAGCGGTCCTTTTAACACAAAAATTAGTGCAAATACCTACTGAAAATCCAAACGGTAATGAAAAGGAATGTTCCACGTTTGTAGAGAATTGGCTTAGAGAGCTAACGAATGTAGACGTTTTTACACAAGTTGTAGAAAAAGATAGGGTTAATGTAATCGCAAAATACAGAGGAAAGTCGTCTACTTTACCTCCACTTGTCATTATTGCCCATATGGATACAGTACCGGTAGAAGGAACGTGGTCCGTCGATCCATTTGGTGGAGAGATTATTAATGAGAAATTGTATGGTCGCGGCTCGTGCGATATGAAAAGTGGATTAGCTTGTGCACTAATGACGATGAAAGAAATAAGTGAAAATGATATTTCATTAAATAGGGATTTATATGTCATTGCAAGTATTGATGAAGAAGGTCCTTATATGAAAGGGGCAGTTGCACTTGTTGATGAAAAGATCATTCCTGAAGATGCTTTGTTAATCGCTACAGAACCAACGAATTCAACCCTAGCAACTGTCCATAAAGGAACCATTTGGTATGAGATATTAGTAGAAGGGAAAAGCTCTCATGGTGGAAATGCTCATTTAGGAGCAGATGCAGGTCACGCAGCGGCTGAAGTTATAGTAGGGTTAAAAGAGAAAGTAAATCAATTAACGTATCATCATGATATCTTTGGTGCCCCAGCGATCTCTGTAGGAAGTATTGGTGGAGGCCATAAGACGAATATGGTCGCTGGCGCTTGTCGTTTAGAATTAGACTTTCGGTTAGTTCCTCCGATGACGAAAGAAGAAGCAAACAATATCATAGCTGAAGCGGTACGAGAAGGTTGTGCAGAAGTAGCGGGTACAAGTGCGAATGTCGAACATTATGGATGGGAAAGACCACCTGTAGAGACAGATGCTGATAGTTTGTTAATTAACCATTTTCACAATTCATATTTAAGTGTGACGGGGAGGGAACTCCAGGAAACAGGCTTCCCTGCATATACAGACGTGAGTATGATCGGTTTAAAAACAGGAAATCGTAATTTAGTAGTTTTTGGGCCAGGGCATTTAGATCAAGCTCATGCCATTGATGAATTTGTTGAACTGTCTCAAATTGACTTATGTACGAACGTATTAATAGATGTTGCACAATCTGTATAACAAGATAAATCGTTTGAACCGATAATGGAACAAAACAAACCCCCTTGTCCAAAACAAGGGGTTGAAATATTATGTATGGTGGGCTGTACTGGGATTGAACCAGTGACCCCTTGGTTGTCGACCAAGTGCTCTCCCGCTGAGCTAACAGCCCATATTGTCATGTGATTTGTTGTTGCGACAATTAATAATATATATGATAAATAGGATAATGTCAACATTATTATAAAATTTTTTTTGATTCTTTATAAGCCGCTACGAAATAATCTCATTTTTAGTTTAAGAAAAGTTTTAGACGTAGCTGTTATTTTAACATATCGAGTATATGAATTTTAGAAAACTTCCACAAGATGTGATGGCTTAGGAATTGTTTCATGACATGTCCATGGTTAGCCAAAGTTTCTTATTGATGGAAGGGTGCCTATTCATCATATGTGTAACGAACAACGTAGCGATCATTTTTAATTTTACGAATTTCTACCCAAGGTGGGATTTCATAACCATTTTGCCAATTGTCTTCAAGCTTTGCTTTTAAACAACTAGCTTGAAATTTTGAATGAAATATTTGTTTTAAATAAACCCATCTCGGCTTTACTTGCTTTTGGGGGATATTTTCCACAATCGTCACCTCAGTGTTTTTTTCACTGTCATGTGTAAAATAATACCACTCACTGAGGGGAGAATCAAGAAAGGGATGACTCTACTACAGAGAAACATGTACTGGAGTCATCCCGATGTGCTGACCTTTAGCCGATACGTTCTTCTTCATCACGTCGGCGAATTTCTTCTTCGCGTAAAGATTCTTGTCTGTCTCGCAGTCTGTGGGCGAGGCGACTAGATGCATTCGCTGCAATACTACAAACAAGGTCATCTAAAAACGTATGAATAGAAGAATCGCTTTTTGTATCTAATTTTTTGATGATTCCGACTTTTTCCTTATCTAAATATCCAAAAGTTGTAACAGCGATACTGCCATAACCGAATACTGAACCGAGAGCAATTGTCTCATCAACACCGAACAACCCTTCATCATCTTCAACGATCGATTGCAAAGGCTCTGATAGCTGCTTCTTCTCTGCTAATTTATCTAATTCAATTCCAACAAGAATTGCATGTTGAATTTCTCGCTTTTCTAAAACTTTATCAACACTTTCCATACAATCTTCCATTTGTAAGTCAGGATTATATTCAACTTGCATATCAAAAACAATTTTTGCAATATCTTTAATCTCGACACCACGTTCTTTTAATAGCTCTCTTGCTGCTTTTTCTACGACGTGACAATGTACTGGCTGTCTCTTTGCCAATTAAAACACTCCTTTAGGTGTATTCTCATGTTTGACTAGTATTCTATCATATTATAGTGTAATAGAAGAGAGGATTCATAAAGTTCAGTAAAATCCTGAGCACAAACAATTTCGTCTCGTTGGTTGTGGAACAGTAAGATATCCATTTCCCGTTACTTTCGATGATGAAACCAATTTTTCCATGGTTCGTAAAAATGATACATTCTTTTTTCTAATCTTAAAAGGAATTTTGAGGAGAAATGGAGAAATGTATAATGTATTGAGTGTCGTTGTGTAACATTATAGTACGAGGTTTGAAAAAGTATGGCTTGGGGAAAATAATAGAAATTTACAACAATAAGAGCTTTTAAAAGGAGGGAAAAAGATGAGATACGGGATTGCAGTATTTCCATCAAAAAATTTACAAGATATCGCGAATTCATATCGTAAACGATACGATTCTCACTATTCAAAGATCCCACCTCATTTGACGCTTAAAGAATCTTTTGAAGCGGAAGAAGAGGATATCCCACAATACATTGAAGCGGTTCGAGAGGTAGCAGCTATTTCAAAACCGTTTGATCTTGAAGTTTATAAGTTCAGCTCATTCCATCCTGTAACGAATACAATTTACATGAAGGTGAAAGATAACGAAGAACTATTAACTTTACAAGAACGACTAAATAGTGGGAAGTTAAGTCAAGAACAAGAATATCAATTTGTCCCTCACATTACGATTGGACAAGATATTGAAAACGATGAATGTTCCGATGTGTTCGGTAGGCTGAAATTAGAATCTATTTATCATAAGGAAAAAATCGACCGTTTTCAATTACTTTACCAATTAGAAAATGGAACGTGGACGGTTTATGAAACATTCTTACTAGGTGCAAAGGAAGATTAAACAGTGGAAGTAATCAAAGTTAAAACACAACAAGAGAAAAGTGATGCTCTTTCTGTAAGAAAGGTTGTTTTTATCCAGGAACAAAACGTTCCAGAAGAGATTGAAGTTGATGAACATGAAAAGGAATCCATTCATTTCGTCGCTTACGAAAATGGAGAGCCAGTTGGTGCAGGACGGCTTCGAATTCTTGATGGATATGGAAAAGTAGAACGAGTGTGTGTTCTTAAAAGCATGAGAGGTCACGGTGTCGGTGAAGCGCTTATGAAGTATTTAGAACAATTAGCAGTACAAGAAAATGTTACACAATTGAAATTGAATGCCCAAACCCACGCCGAACCTTTTTATTTAAAAATAGGATATGAAACGAATTCAGACGTGTTTTATGATGCAGGAATTCCTCACGTATCGATGGAAAAAAAACTATAAAAAAGTGAACAGCTCATTGTGAGCTGTTTTTTTTGATTCTCGTTAATTAATACCATATCTAGACATTCCCTAAACCTCATAATCAATACCCAGTTATCCCTAGGTGCCAGGCACATGGGAATAACTGGGTATTTATGGATGGTTTATTGGTTTTCAATGGGAGTTTTTTTATAGGTTATTTTACTTCCAATTTTGGAGATACTGTAGCTAGAATTGGAGGTTTTTGTTGTGAAGCCAAAAGTGGCAATAATGAATATCAGTGACGATGAAGTAAGTCTAGCTTTAAAGGAAGAGTGGGAGGGAAGAGGTTACTCTGTTCTCTGTTATAATGTTCTATCATTTCTCTCTAACAATGATCACAAAAGATTACATAACGTTTCCTTAACATTTTTCAAAGCAGATTCAAAGTTAAGGGACGTAGTATATACATTAACGAATAATCGCGTCGCTGTTTTTTTCATTAGGATGTATTTAAAAAGGAAGTTTATAAGTTTATTTAACCAATGTCAAAAAGATAATCCTCAAGTGTTAATAGCTGTGCATCCATTAACTACACAACTAGGAGCATTATATAAGAAGTACTTTCATAAATCCACTTATCTATTTTCGATTGTAACAGATTATACTGTTCATCAAATGTCTATAAGTAAACTGAATGAAAAGCTGTTTGCACCAATATCAGGTAGTCTGCGTCGACTAGAAAGAGTGCCGATCAAACAGCTCGGAACTCCATTAACGAAAAAATATGATGACATAAAAACAAAAAGTGCACGAAGAAAGGAGCTTAAAATTAACCGAATAACCGAAATGGTTGTCGTTTCAACTAATGTGAATAAAATGTCTGAGCAACAAATTATTGAAAGTGTCAAAGGCAAAAAACGTCCGCTTCATTTATTTTGGTTTAAGGATTTTAATGAAAAACCTTTATGTGAGAAAACTTATTACCAAAATGGATCGACGATTACATATGTAACGTCTTTACAAGATTATTATAAATATCTTCAAGCAGCTGATCTTGCCATTACAAAACCAAGTGGAGTAAAGCTAGCTGAGGCTACTTATTATCAATTACCCATTGTATGTGTACAGCCCCAAAGTATTCAAGAACATCAAAATGTCATTGAACTTATGAAGCAGAAAGATCATATGTATTTGTTTGATCGACATACAAATCTTTCTGTAATGATTGATTTATGGAAGGATCATCAACCAATAGATAAACGTAAACGTAGTAGTGAATTAGTTGTTGATGAAATGTTCAAAATCATAGAAAGAAATATCAAACGTGAAAAGCAGTTATGTAGCACACCAATAATGGAAAAAACTCTTAATAAAAATGTGTAGACGTTTTATTGCGAAAGGGAACTTGTGTTCGTATAATATAAATCAAGGAGGCGGTATAATGGATAGGTTATTATTAAGATCGTGTATTGATAAAAAAACGATAGAGATTATTTACATGTCAAATAAAGGACTGATGACGAAACGAACCATTTCAGTAAAACAAGTAAATGAACATACGGTTTATGGTTATTGCCACTTGCGAAAGGGGATTCGTAGTTTTAAAAAGGAAAATATCCTTGCTGTTATGCCTAAAAGGTCGAAGGTGGAAGAGGGTCTTATATAAAAAATCTTTTGATGAAAAGGTGGAATCAAAGAAAGACGATGCCTATAGCATCGCCTTATGAATGATTATTTATGATCAAGTGCTTGCTTTAAATCATTGATAAGATCATCTGCATCTTCAATTCCAACAGAAGCACGGATTAAGCCATCAGTAATCCCTAATTCAATTCTGCGTTTACGAGGAATGGAAGCATGGGTCATTTTTGCTGGTAGACTAATTAAACTTTCTACAGCTCCTAAACTTTCTGCTAATGTGAAAAATTTCGTTTCTTTTAAAACTTTCTCTGCACGCTCACCACTACCTACATCGAAAGAGATCATTCCACCAAAGCCGGTTGCTTGTTTTAAATGTGTATGATGACCTGGATGATTTTCGATCCCTGGATAATAAACAGTCTCAATATCATCTCGGCTTAATAAAAATTCTACAATTTTCTTCGTTGTTTTTTCTGTCTGTTCCATTCTTAGTCCAAGTGTTTTAATTCCTCGCATTAAAAGCCAAGAGTCGTGCGGACCTAAAATACCACCAACTGAATTTTGAATGAAATGTACTTCTTCAGCTAAGTTTTGGGAGTTTACAACAACAAGTCCTGCAACAACATCACTGTGACCTCCTAAATATTTCGTTGCACTATGGAGGATGATATCTGCGCCTAGTTCGATCGGGTTTTGCCAGTAAGGAGTACTAAACGTATTATCAACGATGAACAGAAGCTCGTTTTCCTTTGAGATCGCACTAATCTCTTTTAAATCCGTCACTTTTAAAAGAGGGTTCGTTGGTGTTTCAACATAGATGGCAACCGTATTTTCTTGGATAGCGTTCTTGACTTCTTCTACATTACTCGTATCAACAAATGTTACTTCTATATTGGAGCGGTTCAGTACTTTACTCATCAGGCGATAAGTACCACCGTACACATCATCGGTTAGTATGATGTGGTCCCCACTTTTAAATAATGACATGACAGCAGAGATTGCAGCCATTCCAGATCCGAAGGCAAATCCAGCGTGTCCGCCTTCTAAATCAGCGATTAAAGACTCTAATGCTTCTCGTGTTGGATTACCTGTTCTTGAGTATTCGTAGGCGAAGTTACCGACGCCATCTTGTTTATACGTACTCACTTGATAAACCGGGACAGTAACAGCACCTGTATGCTTGTCACCGACGATACCTCCGTGAATTAATTGTGTTTTTTTCTTCATGATTCTTTCCCTCCGTATATTCCTGTGCTTAAGTAACGCTCACTACTATCTGGAAACACTGTCACAATGTTTGTACCTTGTTTTGCGACCTTTGCTTCTCTTAATGCTGCAGCAAATGCAGCACCTGACGAACTACCTACTAAAAGTCCTTCTTTTGTTGTTAACTCATGGACAAAATGAAAGGCTTCTTCATCACTAATTGTATGAATTGCATCAAAATAGGATGAGTTCATATAAGGTGGTAAAAACTCCATGCCGATTCCTTCCGTACGGTGAGGGCCAGCTTCACCACCATTTAATATCGACCCTTCAGGTTCAACGATTGCTGTTTTTATATGTTCGTTCTGTTCTTTTAAGTACTTCGCAGTCCCCATAAAGGTTCCACCTGTTCCAGCGCCAGCGACGAATACGTCAATGTTTCCATCGAGTTCTTTCATGATTTCAGGGCCGAGTGTCTTATAATACGTATCCGGATTTGCTTTATTTTCAAATTGAGCAGGGGAGTAGGAGTCAGGAATTTTTTTTAGAAGATCTTTCGTTTTATTTATCGCACCGACCATCCCATCTTCTGTCGGAGTATTTACAACTGTTGCCCCTAATGATCGCATTAACGTTTGTTTTTCTTGACTAAACTTTTCTGGTACAACGAAAACGACGGATACATTGGTCCCAACGGCAGCTAATGCAAGACCAATCCCTGTATTTCCTGCCGTTGGTTCGATTAACGTTCCGTTTGGGGTAATGTGTTTATTTTCAATTGCATCGCGAATAAGCTCTTGACCTAATCGGTCTTTGATACTACCACCTGGGTTGAAATACTCAAGCTTTGCGTAAATGTTAACTTCATTAGGTATTTGTATGTTTGTGATTTGAAATAATGGTGTATGCCCGATAAGAGATTGAATACCGCGGAAAATAGTCATCGTCAACACCGCCCTTAGTTTAATGCATCTTCAGCAAAAACGATCGTCCACTCATCCTTTTTAGAAAGCATGTTTTTAGCAAGTTCTTTTGCGCCTTCTAGAGAGTGGGAGGCAGCCCAACCGCATTGCAGTTCATTGCAAGCTGGTACTTCCTCAGCCTTTAATACATCATTTAATGTTTTCTCTAGTAAATCTAATACATTTTTATAACTTTCATCATTAATAATCGATAAATAAAAACCAGTTTGGCAACCCATTGGGCTAATATCAACAATTTGTGAGTGGTGGTTTCGACTTAATTCAGCCATTAAATGTTCTAATGAATGTAAGGATGGCATTTTCATATGTTCCTTATTTGGTTGAGAAAAACGAATGTCATACTTATAAATCTTGTCTCCGTTTACTCCTTCTGTCGTACCTGCTAAGCGTACATATGGTGCTTTTACTTTCGTATGGTCTAAGTTAAAACTTTCAACGTTCATTTTTTTCGCCATTTTTTATTCCCCCTACATGTATTTATCGTTTTGTTGCTTCAAGGATCCAAACAAATTTGTTCATCGATTGAAAAGAAACTTCAAAGTTCGCTTGCTCAAAAATCTCTGTAAGAAATGGAATGGTTGTATAATACTCCGTTTTGAGATCCTCCGCTAAGTTTAGAAATCGTTTTTCTTTTGCATTTTGAATGATCTCCTGTTTTTCATCTTCATTTATAAACATAGTATCTGCGAAAACAACTTTATGACCAGAATTTAGCATTTTACTATACAAATTTGCTGCTTGTTGTTTTTCGTCATCAGTTAAGTGGTGAAAAGCATATGTTGATACGATTGTTTGAACCTCTTCTTCAGGCAGTGGGAAGTGAAGAAAATCACCTGAAAGAATCTCGTAATCTAACTTTTTGCTTGCGATTAAACGCATTTTTTCAGATGGCTCAATACCTGTGTAGTGGTCAGCTTTAGATAATAAAAAGGATGATAAGTTTCCTGTCCCAACGCCAAATTCTATAATATGACCTGATGAACGATTTGCAACTTCTTGCAATATTTTTCCGTATCCTACAAATACTTCTTTGTACTCTTCATCTATTCCTGCAACAGTTTGATCATAAGATTCAGCCCATCGGTCAAACAACTCAACAAATTCCGTCCCCATGTATAAGACTCCTTCCTTCAAAACTTATTATTCCTATTAATCGTATCGGGATTAAATGTATTTGTATTATATGAAAAAAATCAGAAAAATGGAAGGGCTTTATTAAGATTTTATGAAAAATTCCATCAAAACAAATTTATTAGATAATTGAATGAATTTCATAATTACGTTTTATTTGGAAGTGAAGTTCACACTCATTTTTCGGAATTTCGCATCATTTTGAGTTATGAAATTGATTCAATTTGTAGATCAGGAAAACTTGAAATGGTGGCTTTCAGGATTGGATGAAGGTTTAACAGATGCAGCGTCAAAGGGATGTCCGCTAGGACGTGGGAGAGTATGGAGCCTTTTGAAGATAAAAGGTAAGAAGGTCGTTATGAAGCAGTTATTGAGCTCTTAAGGTGAAGAAAAAGGGAGGATGGTCACTATGAAGAGGGCATGTCTATCGTGTGTTGAAAAAGATCGGCCCCCATTCAATGATCGAGTGGAGGCCGGTAACTGTTCACGTAATTGATTTGGGTCTTTATGTTTTATTTAAACCTTTCTTCTCAAGAAATTCTTTCATGTGCATTCTTTTAGGTTCAGATAACATTGAAGCCATTTGCTCTGTCCAGTGATCTTTTCTTTTACCACCAGTTCGTTGTTCGTAATACGAAGAAACTGTAGTATTGTAATCTTTCAATTGGCTTATATAATGCTCTTTATTTTGGATGTATTCTTCTTCCTGATAAATGTTCTCAAGAGGGAGGCGTGGTTTTTGATCAGAAAGATTTTCAGGAACGCCTACAGCCAAGCCGAATAAAGGGATAACATAAGGAGGTAACTTTAAAAGCTCACTAACCTCTAGGATATTATTTCTTAATCCTCCGATGTAACAAATGCCAAGGTTCAATGACTCCGCAGCGATTGTTGCGTTTTGAGCGGCAAGGGAGGCATCGACAACTGAAACGATAAACTTTTCCGTGCTCTGAATGGAGTCTTCTACTTTTACTCCTTCTAAATCCCCAGCGAGGTAATGACGATATAAGTCTGCACAGAAAATAAAGAAATGGCCATTATTAGCGACGTATGGCTGGTTACCAGCAAGTTTTGCTAACGTTTCTTTCTTTTCTTTATTTTTTACGCCGATGATTGTATATGCTTGTATGTAACTTGAAGTGGAAGCCATTTGTGCCGACTTAACAATTGTTTCAATTTGTTCATTAGATAAAGGGGTATTTTTAAATTTTCGAATCGATCGATGGTTCAACATCGTTTCAATTGTTTGATTCATGAAATCACTCCTCCTATAAAAAAAGCTCTTAATTCTTTTATATCATATCAGATAACGTTTTCTAAAGTTATATGTTCTCAAACATACAATATTTATCAGCCATGCCATACTACATATGTATACTTACATATAAAAGAAAGGTTATGTTAAAGTTCGTTGTCTCTTTCTCTTACTTCCGAAAATTATTCAAGCTGCCTCGACGCATACACTACTGTGTGTAGCGAGCGGAGGAAGGGGTCACAGACTTTAATATAGCAAAATAAAAAAACGGGCGTTGCCCGTTTTCACTCACCATCGATTGATTCGCATTTGCTTATTTTTTAATAAAGTATTGACCAACTTGTTTAACGATTGGACTAACTTGGTTTGCTGTTTTGACGACTTGATCAAATGTGTTCATTGCTTTATTGAAGTCAAATTTTCCGTCTTGTGTTTGAAATGCTGACATGATGCCTGGCATAGGTGAATTCCCTGGATTCTTAGGGGGTTGGTTTGCGTGATGTTGCCATGGTGGCTGTTGATATGGTGGTTGCCAATACTGTTGCTGTTGGTTAGGTGGCGGATACATCCCATGGTGATATGGCGGTCTTTGGATAGGTCGTTTAGGTGGAAATAACATTGAGCACCCTCCTTTTATTCAATTTCTATTCTTTTCTTTTTATTTGGAATGCGAATTTGTAAAACCCCGTCTTTTAAATAAGCTTTTACCTCAGATTCATTCACCGCAAAAGGTAATTGAATCGTTCTTTCGGATTTTTCAAATGAAGCGCTCTGTTTAAATGATTTCGTTTTGGAATTCTTTACTTCTTCATAGTCTTCAAAAGATACTGATATTTTGATAAAATTATGGTAGATGTCTAATGTAAGTTGGTCTTTTTTTATCCCTGGAAGCTCGGCTTCGATGATGTAATCTTTCTTTGTTTCATATTGGTAAACTGGGATTGCACGTGGAATGTGAAAGTGACGGACTGTTTGGTTAAAAAACGAATCAATCGATTGCAAAATATCACCAATAGGTCGTTCATGGATCGGCTGGTTCTTTCTTTTGTTATCCATCAGAGATCACCTCACTATTCTTTCCCCTTATAGCATATGAAAATATAACAGAACCGTTTAGGCTAATATCTAGTTTTTAGAGATAAACTCGTGCCTTTTTTATGAAAGGCTTTGTTTAGCGAAAAGCCAAGTTTTGTTTACACTATAAGAATGTATAAAAATTTAACTAAGAAGCAATTTCGGCGTAGTGAAAATTTTTATGTGTATAGTTATGTTCACCGGCTAAATACCCGACATCCTGTTGGAACGCCGGTGTTAGCACGTCTTGTGCGTTACAACTACGCCTTTGTCTTCGCCTTAAAGGCTCGCCAATCGGCGAGATTTCTTTAGAAGTGGACGTAACAAAAGACGGCGACTCCCGGAGGATCAGCGACGAGCAATACTTCTTCGAACTGCTCCGAGCTGCGACGAGTAACCGCAGGAGCACTGTTTATCTGTGACGAGTAATCGCAGGAACACTCTTTACCTGCGACGAGCAAGCGTAGTGGCGCAGGAGCAACGAGCTGAAGATCCACTTAGGCGAAGAGTTGTCGAGCCTAAGTTAGCTGAAGACAAGCCCTCGGGAAAGCGTCCGTCTGTAGTGAAGTTCACACTCATCATTCGAAATTTCGCATCATATTTTTTAGTTATGAAATTGATTCACTTACAGTAATTTATTGAGGGCCTTATGGAAAAGTGCAATTCTTTATGAAAAGTTTCATAGCTTTTAGGATGTATTTATAATGGGAATAAAGTGTACTAGCGAATAAAGGCGATAATAGAGGTGTAAATTGTGGAGAAGTTCTATAAAATTTTAATTCTGTTGTTTTTAATTGGCTCAGGTGCTGTTGTCTTAATTTATACTGCCTTAACAATATTAGTGATTATTAATGGAGATGCACCTGCCTAATACAACAAAAGAGGCGGTCTCGTAAGTTTCATACTTATGAGACTGCCTCTTTTGTTATTGGATTGCACGATTTTTCTCAACATCTGTTAAGCGGTTGTTTTCGAGAGAGTACACTTGATCTGTTAATTCCATCATACATTCATCGTTACTTGCGATAATGACGGTGGAACCGTTCTTTTTCGCAAACCGAAAAAGGTTAGTTAATACTTCTTGACCTTCAATACCAGAAAGTTGTTTTGTTGGTTCGTCGGCTAAGATCAGCTTTGGCTTAGTCATTAAAATTCGAGCAATTGTAGCTAATACTTGTTCTTTATCATCCAAGCCCTCAAGCGTTTCATTCATTTTTTCCTCTGTAAATCCTAAATCTGATAAAATTCGTTCTGCCTCTGCTTCTGTTCGCTTGTACGTAGAATCGTCAGATGGCGTTCCTAATAGCAAGTTTTGCTTTGTAGTCAAAAATGGAATTAAACACCCTTCATCAGTAATAAAGCCGATATTTTCCAAGCGCCATTCGGTTCGGTGTTTAATATTTAATAAATCTTCCCCAAATACCTTGACACTTCCCTTATTTGGTGGTGTCATTGCAGCAATCATCTTTAGTAATGTCGTTTTACCGGACTGCGATCCTCCCGATATAACGATGAAGTCCCCCTCCTCAACTTGCAAATTCACCTTATCAAAAATGACGTTTAAGTCAGCCCCGCTTGCAAATCTTTTTAATACGTTATTTACTTCAACAGCAAACATCGTTACTTCACCCCCACAAAGTATTGATTATTATTATTGACCAATCCCCTTATAAATATATTAAACCATGTAATGAACTTTTATGAAACCGCTATCAATTAAAAAGTTTGACAATTTTGTAAAATTAGAAAACTTTCTACTGTTATGATAGTGAAATATTATATAAGGGTGTTTTCATGTGAATAAAATGGACTTTATAAAGGAAGGAAACGCTTATCGCGGGAGGGGATTATTTACACACTCTTTCTTTCAAGTTAATATAACAATATAAAATTGTGAGGTTGTTATACCTTTTAATAAGGTTCTGTTTACTGGTAGACTGGATTTCCAATAAGTTTGAAGAGTGAAAAGTGGCACCAGGGAATAGCATTCACTTCACGAGTAAGCTACGAGCTGCCTCGACGCATCCACTAAAGTTTATGACTTTTTGAGGATGGAGCAACAAACTTTAAAGCAAATGAATGATTTACCATTGTTATCATTGGAACAATAAAAGTAGGATTATAAAACCGGAAGGAGAACCAAATGAATATTCAATTTAATGTACCATTTACATGGCAAGAGTTTGGGATTGCTGTAGGAATCATTATTATATTTTTAGTCTTTAGAAAAATTTTCACGACTTACCTTTATAAAATTATTTTAAGGTTTTCAAAGAAAGCACCGACAGAAATTGTTACTAATATACTTTTAGCCTTTGAAAAGCCGTTACGCGTTTTCTTCGTTTTTGTTGGTTTTTATGTAGCCTTTATGTATTTACCTTTAGCAGAAGTTTTCAATGACCCAATGGAAAAATTGTTTCGATCATTTATTATTATTTTAATCGCATGGGGGCTCTATAATTTATCAGCATCTACGTCAACTGTTTTTACAAAAGTGGGGGAGCGACTTGATATCGAGTTAGACCAAATACTGCTCCCATTTGTTTCTAAGCTTATTCGTTTTGCAATCATTGCGATGGCAATTGCGATTATCGCAGATGTTTGGGAATATAATGTGAGTGGTTTTGTTGCCGGGCTTGGCTTAGGTGGACTAGCATTTGCATTAGCTGCCCAAGACTCAATCAGCAACTTCTTCGGAGGAGTTGTCATAATTACAGAAAAGCCATTTACAATTGGTGATTGGGTCAGTACACCGAGTGTTGAAGGAATTGTAGAAGATATTACGTTTCGTAGTACAAAAATAAGGACATTTGCAGATACACTGGTTACGGTTCCGAATTCAACATTGGCAAATGAATCGATTCAAAACCATTCTCGCATGGAAAAACGCCAAATCACCTTTAGCCTTGGAGTGACATATTCTACTCCTCGTGAAAAAGTAGAAACCTGTGTTCGTCGTATTGATGAAATGTTAAGAAATCACGATGAGGTGGATCAAGAGTTAATTATGGTCCGTTTTACTGAGTTTAATGAAAGTAGTTTAGACCTTTTTCTTTACTTTTTTACGAAAACGACCGCTTGGGTGAAACATTTAGAAGTAAAAGAAGACATTAATTTAAAAATGATGCAGATCCTTGAAGAAGAAGGTGTTTCAATTGCATTCCCAAGTCGCAGTATTTATATGAATTCACCTAAAAAAGGAGAAGCATAATGCAAGGGACAGTCCGACTGAAGCCTTTTAGCTTTTTTATACGTTTTACTTGAGGAGAGTTTTGGGTAGTATAAAGAGATTGTCAATTTATCAGCTTATTAATGCCTAAAACAATAAAGGACAATAGAGGGATGAATATGAGGTATGTTTCAATAGAACAAGTAAAACAAGGGGAGAAACTAGGAAAGCATATTTTTGCAAGTGATGGCAGGATCCTATTAAGTGAAGGGGTTCCTCTCACGATCGGGCTAATTTCTAAACTAAGAAGAATGGGTGTATCATCATTATTCGTAAAAGATGCCCGATTTGAAGATGTGGAAATTGAAGAAGTCGTATCTGAAACGACAAAAAGAAAAGCAGTTACAGCTTTAGCTCAGTCGATTCAATATATTCAAGAAGATAAAAAGCTTGATGGTAAATCAGTAAGTGAATCAGTCAGTAGCTTAGTTGAAGAAATCATGTTAAATAAAGATGTTTTATTTCATTTAACAGATATTCGTACAGAAGATAATGATTTGTTTATGCACTCAGTCAATGTTTGCATTATGTCAGTCATGGTTGCTGTACAAATTGGACTAACAAAGGACAAGGTCCAAGAGCTTGCGGTAGGTGCTTTATTACATGATATCGGTAAACATGTATCTAAAGTTCGCGTAAACGATATACCAGCAGGTTTTGAAAATAATGATGAGCTATTAAATCACCATGCTTGGAAAGGGTTTAACTTGTTACGGAAAACACCAGAAATTAGTACTCTTTCGGCTCACATTGCCCTTAGTCATCATGAAAATATTGATGGTACTGGTGCGCCTCGACAAATGGATGGGAAAGATATTCATTTATTAGCTAAAATTGTAGCAATCGCAAACGATTATGACCACTTTGTTTCAGGAATGAGTGACGAAGCAATGTATCCATTTGAAGCCTGTGAAAAAATTATGGGCTTAACGAACAAACGTTATGAACATCAAGTTGTTTGGAGATTTTTAAGATGTGTCGCTTTTTATCCAACTGGAAGCCAGGTGAAACTTAGCAATGGTCATGTTGGAGCTGTCGTCGGACAACATAAAGGGTTACCACAACGTCCGATTATCCGTACGTTTGACCCTGATGGAGATGATATTACATTTGAAGAAATTGATTTAGCGAAGGAAACAACAGTATTCATAAATAAAGTGTTTTCATAATATACTTAAAGAGTCAGCGACAATGTTGCTGACTTTTTTAATACTTTAAGGTCTTATTGTATACCCGTTTATCTTTCTAAGTTTCCCAACAATGGTTCTCGTTGTCAAAAAGAAGCAGCTGATGTCGAGCGGTTTTTAACGTAAATATCTTTAATATTGAAACATTTATATAACTTCACTCGTCTAATTTTTTAAATGGCGGGATGAGCAGGTGTTGCACCTGCGTTATCATGCTTTGTTTGAAAGCGTGATTATGCCAAACCGGCTTCATCCCTCGTTAAATATAGATTATCCTATTGTATTAAAAGGTATGCATGGAATTAGTGTAGATCAGAAATGAAGCGTGAAAGAGTTCCTGCGATCAATGTTGGACGAGCAATAATAATAGTGACTATAGTATCATCTTTTTTTGAAGACAAAAATAAAGTTTTGCGCACAATGTAAAGGGTAAAGGATGAATAAGGGAGGAATAGGCAATGAGAAAACAGTGGCTTTGGATGGTACCGTTGGTAATAATAATTTTATTTTTTAGTACGTTTTTATCTTTTTCTTACGCCTCAAACGATACAGATCCCTCAATATTAAATGTAACTGAAAAAGACCTGATCGAGAGAACCACTAAAATAATTGATAAAAAGATAAATGAAGAAAAGATAAAAGCCAATAGGAGCGCGTCAAATAAAGAAAATAAAGAACAATCATACATAGAAGAACTCTTCTTACAAAATAATGTAGATATTGGTGATTCAATGGATAAACTCTATTCAAAAATGGGTAATCCAAATGAAGAGGGAATGTATGAAGGTGGAATTTATGCAGACTACGGAAAAGAAACATTTTTTATTAACCCTGACACAAATAAAATAAATGCAATTGCTCTACCTGCTGAAAAAATTGATGAAAAGTTTCTTTCAGAAGTAGAAAATAGTCTAAAAGGTAATGTCATTATGGAAGCCTTCAATGAAATGGAAAACTTATGGCTGGAGATATACGATTGGAAATCTTATAACGTGATGATTGAACGAAAAGAGCAAAAATCATCACCAATCTATATATGGTTAACTGAGGACTCCTTATTTACGCAATAAAAGTTAAGTGAGCATATACTCTCACTTAACTTTTTCTTTTAAACGTCTTCTTGATTCGGTCTACCACAAAATCCCAGGTGCCAGGCACCTGGGATTTTGTGGTAAAAGACGATGTGAAAGGAATTTCATTTAATCATTGTGTACAATTGATTGCAATTTTATTGTGAAATGTCTATCATAAGGAAGTGTTAAATTTAATCTTAGGAGGAATAAACAATGAAAATGATGGATGCAAACGAGATTATTAATTTTATTTCAAATAGCGAGAAGTCAACACCTGTAAAAGTACATATTAAGGGAGACCTAGAAGGGGTTAACTTTGGCGAAGCTACAAAAAGCTTTATTCAAGGAAACACAGCTGTTCTTTTCGGTGAGTGGAAAGACATTCAAACTGCCATTAAAGAAAATGAAGCAAAAATTGAAGATTTCGTTGTAGAAAACGATCGCCGTAACTCAGCGATTCCACTATTAGATATGAAAAACATTAAAGCACGTATCGAACCAGGTGCGATCATTCGTGACCAAGTAGAGATCGGTGACAGTGCCGTTATTATGATGGGCGCTTCAATTAACATCGGTTCTGTTGTTGGTGAAGGTACTATGATTGATATGAACGCAGTTTTAGGTGGACGTGCAACAGTTGGGAAAAACTGTCACATCGGAGCAGGAGCTGTTTTAGCTGGTGTTATCGAACCACCATCAGCCAAGCCAGTCGTTGTTGAAGATGGTGTAGTAGTAGGTGCGAATGCAGTAATCTTAGAAGGTGTAACAGTTGGCGAAGGTTCAGTTGTCGCAGCTGGTGCCATTGTAACAGAAGATGTACCTGCAAACACAGTTGTAGCAGGGACACCAGCAAAAGTCATTAAAGAAATTGATGAGCAGACAAAAGGAAAAACAGAAATTAAGCAAGAGCTTCGTAAATTAAATGAGGAATAAGCATGTCTTTACCAAATAGACAAATTGACACAGCGAAATTTGTTGAAATTCGTAGAGAGTTACATGAAATTCCTGAAATAGGGTTTGAAGAAACAAAAACTCAAGCTTATTTATTAAAGTACATTCAATCATTGCCTCAACAATATTTGAGTATCCAAAAATGGCATACAGGTATCTTAGTAAGAATAGAAGGTTCTTCACCAGAAAAAACGGTAGGTTACCGCACCGATATTGACGGCCTTCCTATGACGGAAGAAACGGGTCTACCGTTTTCTTCCGTTCATGAAGGAATGATGCATGCTTGTGGACATGACTTGCATATGAGTATCGCATTAGGTATTCTCACATATTTTTCAGAGAACCAACCGAAAGATCATTTACTGTTCGTTTTTCAACCTGCAGAAGAAGGTCCAGGTGGAGCGAAACCACTTCTAGCCTCAGAGGAGTTTCGGCGTTGGAAACCAGATGAAATGATTGCCCTTCATATAGCACCTGAATTACCTACTGGTACAATAGGGACAAAAACGGGCCTGTTATTTGCGAATACAAGTGAATTGTTTATCGATTTAAAAGGGAAAGCTGGACATGCAGCATACCCGCACTTAGCCAATGACATGGTTGTAGCGGCAAGTCACCTTGTAACACAGTTACATACTGTCGTTTCAAGAAATATTAATCCACTTGACTCTTCCGTGTTAACAATCGGAAAAATTGATGGAGGAACGAAGCAGAACATTATTGCTGAACATGCAAGAGTGGAAGGTACAATTCGTACGTTATCCCTTGACTCCATGAAAAAAATGAAAGAGCGTGTGGAAGATATTTGCCGTGGCATTGAATCAAGTTTTGACTGTGAAACGAACATTGATTATGGGGCAAACTATTGCCAAGTTTATAATGAAGAAAATTTAACAAATGAATTTATAGAATTTGTTAAAAACTCATCCTATGTTCGGTTTTCAGAAAGTGAAAAAGCGATGACAGGAGAAGACTTCGGTTATTTCTTAGAAGAAATCCCTGGATTTATGTTTTGGCTTGGTGTAAGTAGTGAACACGGATTACATTCTTCAAAACTGAATGCTGATGAAGAAGCCATCTCATTAGCAATACGTTTAATCATTGAATACTTACAAACGCCTAACCGTAACAACTAACGGTTAGGTTTTTTATTGTGATTCTAATCAAATTAAAGAATATTTTTGAAGCATATGGTTATATTATCATTTGTAACCAAATAAAGGAGGAATGACAATGGCTCGTATTGGAGTAGAACAATCATTATCTGACGTTCAAGAAGCTCTTCAAGCTAAAGGGCATGAAATTGTTCAGTTACAGCAAGAACATGATGCAGAGGGTTGTGACTGCTGTGTCATTACAGGTCAAGATCAAAATGTAATGGGTGAACAGCAAACAGTAACAGAAGGGGCTGTCATTAATGCACATGGCTTAACAGCTGAAGAAATCTGTCAGCAAGTAGAAAGTCGTGTGAACCAACAATAATTTTGCCAGATAATAAAAGGGACGATCTCAAACAGATAAATGAGAAAGTCCCTTTTTTAGTCGCTTATTATGAGTCTTTTTGAATGTATACTTGGTGTGGATAAGGGATCTCGATATTATTGGCATCAAGTGCACTCTTTAATACTTTCCGTAATTCACGCTCCACAGACCATTGTTGCATATTTTCAGTCTTGGCTAAAATGCGAATCACTACATCACTATCCCCTAGGCTCTGTACACCTAATACATCTGGACCTTCTTTAATTTCATCATGCTCAGCTTTAAAGCGGTCACAAGCTTCTTGCATGACTTGTATTGCTTCGTCAACACTTTCATCATAGCTAATGCTTATATCTACAAGAGCACGCATATTGGAGCGGGAGTGATTACTTAAGCTTCCAATCTCTCGGTTTGGAATAAAATGTACCGTTCCATCAAAACTGCGAATTTTCGTGGTTCTTAAACCAACTTCCTCAACAACACCATCGATGCCAGCTACTGTGACATATTCATCAACTTCTAGTTGTTTTTCTAAAAGGATAAAGAAGCCAGTCACAACATCACTAACTAATCCTTGGGCACCAAACCCTATCGCTAAGCCTACAATACCAGCACCGGCAATAAGAGCAGTAACATCATATTCAAAAATCCCAATGATTATTGTAGCTAATATAAATATGAGTATGTAAGAAAACGTATTCGAAGCTAGTTTTTCTAACGTTTTCGCTCTTCCTTCTGTCATATTACGTTGGCGACTCATACGTTCAAAGCTATTTGAGATTAATTTGCGTCCGATTGCTCGTATAATAAAGAAAGCAATAAGGATGACTACTAATTGCAAACTAACTGTTAAAGCTTTCGTCCAAATGGCCGCCCAATTAATTGTTTCAATCCATTCCGTCAATGTTCCTTTCTCCTTTCAAACGATGATGATTTAAAGCACGTTAATAGAGTTTACCACATTGCATAGGACTACTAAACATATTTGAGCGTATTATTTTTGATTTTTACCAAAGTTGGTTATAATAATAACTGGTGTATGGCAATATGATTATAGGATATAGCAAATTTCAGTTAAAAGTACATATTGGTTGACTGATAATAATACTTATTTTATAATCATTATTGTTAACGATAGCACACATATTTCAGGAGGGATTACATATGACAGACAAGCGTATGGTAGCAAAACAAGCACCACGTTTTGAAATGGATGCAGTAATGCCGAACAAAGAGTTTGGTAAAGCAAGTCTTGAAGAAAACATGAAAAACGATAAGTGGACAGTTCTTTACTTTTACCCAATGGACTTCACATTCGTTTGCCCAACAGAAATTACAGCTCTAAGTGACCGCTATGATGAGTTCGAAGACTTAGATGCAGAAGTAGTTGGTGTATCAACTGATACAATTCACACTCACTTAGCATGGATTAACACTAGCCGTGATGACAATGGTCTTGGTGAGTTAAAATATCCTCTAGCTGCTGATACAAACCACGAAGTTTCTCGTGAGTACGGTGTATTAATCGAAGAAGAGGGTGTTGCTCTTCGTGGATTATTCATCATCAGCCCAGAAGGTGAATTAATGTACTCTGTTGTTAACCATAACAACATTGGCCGTGATGTAGATGAAACACTACGTGTATTACAAGCACTTCAAACTGGTGGACTTTGCCCAGCAAACTGGAAGCCAGGACAAGCAACACTTTAATTACTTATAGTAATTTGTTGAAAAAGCCTAGCATGAATATGTTAGGCTCTTTTCATACATCAATTACATTTTAAATGGAGTAATTTTTTTTATTATTTTATTCGCTGTAGAAAAAAATGAGGTGAAAATGAAAATGAAATTACGCACTCCAATGCCTGAGTTAGAAGGTGCAACAGAAGGGCTAAATGGGCAGGTTAATCGTGATGAATTAGTAGGAGATAAGCCTACTCTTATTCATTTCTGGTCAATTAGTTGTGGTTTATGTAAAGAAGCAATGCCTAATGTCAATGAATTTCGTGACGAATATAAAGATAAACTAAATGTCATTGCAGTACATATGCCGCGCTCTGAAAAGGATTTAAACCTAGAAGAAATTAAATCAGTTGCAGCTGAGCATGATATATCTCAACCAATTTTCGTTGATAGTGAACATAAATTAACGGACGCGTTTGAAAATCAATACGTTCCTAGTTATTATGTTTTTGATGAAGAAGGTAAATTGCGTCATTTCCAAGCTGGCGGTGGCGGAATGAAAATGTTAAGGAAACGAGTAAACCGTGTTTTAGGAATTAAAGAATAATAAAGCCCTCCTTAAGTGTTCGACTTAAGGAGGGTTTCTTATTTAGAGGAAATTGTAAGTAAATTTGTGTTAGTCACGAGAAATCGGAAAAGTAATGAAAATCATAAGGCAGTAAGTTTCAGCTCGGAAATCAGGTTGTGTACTAAATGATAACCATTTTAACTTACGGATAAATTACGATTTTCACGGACAAATCATAAAAGTCACGGACAAACAGAAATTTTCGCGGATAAATCATAAAAGTCACGGACAAACAGAAATTTTCACGGACAAATCATAAAAGTCACGGACAAATCACGATTTTCGCGGACAAATCATAAAAGTCACGGACAACGAGAAATTTTCACGGACAAAACCCGTTCATGTTGAAAAACACAAAACAAAAAGACTGCCACCCAAGAAAGGGCGCCAGTCTTATTCGTTACACTTCCATAATGATAGGAAGGATCATTGGCTTACGTTTTGTCTTTTCATATAAGAATGGACCTAATGTATCTGTGATCTCATTTTTAATTTCGGACCATTGGGAAGTTCTCTTTTCCATCAGTTCGTGTAAGTGAGCAGTAAGCTTCACTTGAGCTTCGTTAATTAAATCTCCAGATTCTCTCATATATACGAAACCACGAGAAATGATGTCAGGTCCAGATGCAACCTTAAACTCTTTCATATTTAGGCTGACAACAACAACTACTAAACCTTCTTCTGAAAGGATTCTACGGTCACGTAAAACGATGTTTCCGATATCACCGATACCATTACCGTCAACATATACAGACCCAGATGGGACTTTACCAGCGAGTCTTCCTTCGTTTTTATCAAGAGCTAACACATCACCATTATCCATTAAGAAGCAATTTTCCTCTGGTACACCACAATCTTGAGCGAGTTTTGCGTGCATCTTTAACATGCGGAACTCACCGTGAATAGGCATAAAATACTTAGGTTTCATGAGGCGAATCATTAACTTTTGCTCTTCTTGTCCACCGTGGCCTGACGTGTGAATGTCATTGAGTGAACCGTGAATAACATCTGCACCCGCTCGGTACAACTGGTTAATCGTTTTGCTTACACTTAACGTATTACCAGGGATTGGTGAAGATGAAAAGACAACGGTATCTCCAGGGATGATTTGAATTTGTCGATGAGTACCAAAAGCAATTCTTGATAATGCTGCCATAGGCTCACCTTGACTGCCTGTACATAGGATGGCAACTTGATCATTTGGTATTTTATTTAATTGTGAAGGATCGATAAACGTATTTTTCGGTGCTTTAATATAGCCAAGTTCTAAGCCAATATTAATAGCTGATTCCATACTTCTTCCGAATACTACAATTTTACGGCGATATTTTACTGCCGCTTCTACTGCTTGCTGTAATCGGTAAATATTCGAAGCAAACGTTGCAAAAATAATACGTCCTTCTACACTGCGGAAGATTTGATCAATGCTTTCTCCAACTTTACTTTCTGACATTGTAAAACCAGGGATCTCACTATTGGTACTATCAGAAAGCAGACAAAGCACACCTTCTTCGCCGATTCTTGCCATCTTTGTTAAATTGGCAGGATCTCCGACTGGAGTGAAATCAAATTTGAAGTCACCCGTGTGTACGACGTTTCCGGAAGGTGTTTTAACGACAATCCCATATGAGTCAGGAATGCTGTGAGTCGTACGATAGAACGATACAGAAGTTTTTTGAAACTTAACAATTTGGTCTTCGTGAATTTCTCTTAACTGAGCTTTTCGAAGGAGACCGTGTTCTTCTAGTTTATTTCGGAGAAGTCCTAAAGCTAATTTTCCACCATAAATAGGTACATTGATTTCACGAAGTAAATATGGGACGCCGCCGATGTGATCTTCGTGTCCGTGAGTGATAAAAAGCCCTTTAATTTTATCTTGGTTATTTACTAAATACGTATAGTCAGGAATGACGTAATCAATCCCTAATAGTTCATCTTCAGGAAATTTAATTCCAGCATCAATTAAAATGATTTCATCCTGAAATTGAACTGCATAAGTGTTCTTACCGATTTCGCCTAGTCCCCCGAGGGCAAAAACAGCAGCTTGATGATTCTTTGCTTTCATGAGTATTACACCGTCTCTACATGAAAGTCTTCATGCTGTCTTTCGTATTCTAAGTAGTCGCCAGTAACGGGGGTAATAAATTCAATGTTGTATTCGCGATCGGCTAATTTTTTACGCGTTTCTTCGACAGATTCCGCTTCAATGTACATTGAGTTCGTTGCTTCACGAACAGGAACCTCGTTAATTGTTTTTTGATAATACACTTTAAAAATCAAGTATATCCTCTCCTTCATTATATAATTTGTTAGTAAGTAAATAAGGGCTGTTATATCTTCTGTTTCTTCGTGATTTCTAAAAAATATATTTAACCATCCTATGTATGTTATCCCCGTTAATTAAAACAAAAAACCAATGTCATTATTAATGATTCTCTATGATAAAGGATAATCCTTCTTTCCCCTTATGAGAAAGAAGGATTGAGACGATTAAGCATATAGTTGTTTCGGGAGCAGATCCCGACATCGTTTCAATATTCGTTCTCTCCACCTTTTCAACATTTTAAACCCTCCTTAAAGGATATTCAAGAGTCACGCTTGTTTTTTATTTTTAGTATTTGAAAAATGTCACTAAATTTGTAAGGGAATCGTTGGGAATAAAGGTGTAATTCGTAATCAATAAAATTGTAAGTGCTTTGGCGTTTAAGGTTACAAACAGAAAAAGGAGGGTATAAAAATTGAAACAATCAATGAAGGGGGAAGAATGTTGGACAAACAAACGTATTATGTAACATTACATGCAGGTGGAAAAATTGAAGTCATGCCTGTCAAAGTTAATGGGAGAGCCATTCAATATGAAGTACGTGCTGAAGACCATGAGTATGAAAGGCTGCAAACGTTGATTAAAAAGATCAATCAGAAAGATATTATGGTAGAGCATATTTTTAAGCGACCATTCAGTGAATATAGAGCTGCAGCAGATAAGGAGGATTTAGAAGCTGAATATGATGAATTAATGCAATACATTTATGAATTAGGAACTTCACAAACGAAGGATGAAATGAGTAAAAAAGAGTAGGTATAACAAGGAAACTAGTCACATTATCGTGTGACTAGTTTCTAAAAAAACGATGAAAATTATGAAATGGGATTATCAAACTCATTACGTTTAATGACTTCATGAGGAGGGAGTGGCTTTTTATATGGGTCTGACTCCTCGATACGGTCGTAAAACATAATTCCGTTTAGATGATCAATTTCATGTTGGAAAACAATAGCTGGTAACCCTTTTAAACGAAGTGAAACTTTTTCACCTTCTAAATTCGTCCCTTCGACTTTAATCCTTGCGTATCGTGGAACGATACCTGGGACAGAACGATCGACAGATAGACAGCCTTCTCCATTTTCTAGAAATGTCGTCTCGGCAGAATGGCTAACAATTTTTGGGTTAAATAAACCCACTTCAATAAGATCGTCATTATGATCTGTGACATTAACGGCGATCATACGTTTGCTTACGTTAATTTGTGGAGCAGCTAAACCAACTCCTGGTCGTAAGTTATATTTTTCTGCTAATTCTGGGTCTTGGCTATGTACGAGAAAATCCAACATTTTTTTTAATGTTTCTTTATCTTCTTGTGGGGCTGGTAATGGTACATTTGTAGCAACTTTACGTAATGTTGGATGGCCTTCTCGGATAATATCATCCATTGTTAACAAAGCAATCTCTCCTTTCATATCAACTTTTAGAAAACACTTTTTCATTTCGTTGTATAATAATGTTTAGCTAAAAGTAAACTTCTTGTCCTAATATTTAAATCGTAACATATATTATATTATAACGAACTAAATGAAAAGAAACGAGAGCTTTTTAGCCCTCGTTTCTAAGAAAGGTAAATTAAGCTCCGTACCATGAAGCTCCTACAATGATTAGTAAGATGAAGAGGACTACAATTAAAGGAAAACCTCTTCCTGCAGTTGGGTATCCATAAGTTGGAGCAACTTGTGCACCATATCCATATCCACAAGGATCAAAGCAGCATCCACCGTATCCGTGCATGGCAATTCCTCCTTTTTAATAATCAATCGCCTTATTAGCGATGTAATACTACTCTATGCAGTGGGTACGAGATGGAGTGGATGAATACCCAATTTTATGGGATAAATATTGGGTAAGCGTAAATAAATACAAGCATAATTGACATAAAAACCTTGTCAATTAGCAGAAATTAAG
This sequence comes from Bacillus shivajii, assembly GCF_020519665.1. Lineage (NCBI taxonomy): Bacteria > Bacillati > Bacillota > Bacilli > Caryophanales > Bacillaceae > Bacillus > Bacillus shivajii. Next base: position 2,794,230 of record NZ_CP084703.1, on the reverse strand, counting down.
ATAGTTTGTAAAGGGATTCTTTTTTGGGCGAATGGAAAAGTATCAACAGTAGACATTATTTTGGAGCCAAAAATTTAGTGGGATGATGAGGCTGGAAAAGCTAATGAGGAAACAGTGAGAATGCAAACGAAGGGGTACATGTTCGAGTGACACGAACTATTACCTAAGAGGTGCAATGGTTCTCCTTAAGTAATAGCGCCTTAAAAAAAGAAGAAGATATATTTTTCAAGGGGGAAGACAGTTGAGAAGAAAATATATACTATTTGTAATAATGTTGTTTACAGTCATATTATCTGCATGCGAAGAAGAAAATACGGCAGAACTAATGTATGACCATTTAGAAGAAGCAGTTCAAATTGAACAAGATGTATCAGACAAGCAAGGTCCTTTGACAGAAGCAGAACAGAACGAACACCAATGGTATGAAGAAATGTTAGCTTTATCTGATGAAGAGGAAATTCAAGAACTGTCCGAACAAGCAATACAATCAGCAAAAGAACGTCGTGAATTAATGAATGAAGAGAAGGAAATTATTGATAACGCTTATGAAGAATTTCAACTTTCAAGCGAATATGTAGAACAGCTAGACGAAGAATTAATGCCACTGGCAGAAGAAATGATTGAGACAATGGAAGCTCGTTACTCAATTTATCAAGATCTTTATAATGAGTATATTGAAACGATTGAATTAGATATTGAATTGTATGAATTGATTGCTCAAGAAGAGCTAACAGTTGAAGAGTTACATGAACAACATGACTTAGTAAATGAAGCATATGAAGAAATTAATACGCTGAACGAACAGTTTAATGAAAAAACAGTGCAATATAATGATGAAAAACGTGCTTTTTATGAAGCTGCAGATTTAAATGTAGTATTTGAAGATATGTAATAAAAAAACGTCACAAATTGTGACGTTTTTTTAGTTTCATTGACTTTACAGAAGTATTCGTTCAATTTGCTAAATAAATCCTGCAAAGCATGCATAGAAAAAAACGAGTAGTATAACAGTTGTTATTTAAGTTGTATAACAGGTCGCGGAATAGTTTTTGTATCGTTTAGAATATGGTGACGGTAAAAAACGATAAAATCAAGTGTAAAATGATTGACGGATGATTATTCCATCGTGTAAACTAAGTTACGAATGAAAGGTTGTACTAGTCAGATGAGAATGAAAGTAAGACAGTATCAACTGAAAAACATTAGTAAATGATTATGGATGAAAGCGATTGGGTATACAAGTTTTAAAATGTGTATGAAGGGCTTTTGACAAAATCACATGGTTTTGTTTCAGATGGGTATCCTATTTATGGCTGAGAAATTTGGTAACAAAACATATTCTAAATATCCAATGGCAAGTAGAAAGGAAGAGGTGAAAGGATTCATGGAAAAAACAAAGACTTTGCAAGACATCGAAAGTCAATTTGAAACTTTCCAAATTCTTAATGAAGAAGGGGAAGTCGTTAACGAAGATGCAATGCCTGACCTCTCAGATGAGGACTTAAAAGAGTTAATGACTCGTATGGTGTATACAAGAATTTGGGACCAACGTGCAATTGCTTTAAACAGACAAGGACGTTTAGGGTTCTACGCACCAGTAGCAGGGCAAGAGGCATCTATGCTTGGATCACAATATGCTTTAGAGAAACAAGACTGGATTTTACCAGGATATCGTGACATTCCACAAATTGTTTATCACGGAATTCCACTAGACCAAGCGTTTTTATGGTCAAGAGGTCACTTCCAAGGTGGACAAATGCCTGAAGGCGTAAATGTAATGATGCCGCAAATTATTATCGGTGCACAAATTACACAAACAGCTGGTGTAGCAATGGGCCTTAAACGTAAAAATAAAGATTCTGTTGCTATCACATACACTGGTGACGGCGGTGCTTCACAAGGTGATTTCTACGAAGGAATTAACTTTGCAGGTGCGTACAATGCCCCTGGAATCTTTGTTGTGCAAAACAACCGTTTCGCAATTTCAGTACCAGTAGAGAAGCAATCAGCAGCGAAAACAATCGCACAAAAAGCTGTCGCAGCTGGTATTCACGGTGTACAAGTTGATGGTATGGACATTTTAGCTGTTTATGCAGTGACAAAAGAAGCTCGTGAACGTGGTCTTGAAGGAAATGGTCCAACATTAATTGAGACGCTAACGTATCGTTACGGTCCACATACGATGGCAGGTGACGATCCAACTCGCTACCGTACATCGGATCTTGACGATGAGTGGGAAAAGAAAGATCCACTTGTTCGCTTCCGTAAGTTCTTAGAAGGTAAAAACCTATGGACAGAAGAGGAAGAAAACAAGATCGTTGAACAAGCGAAAGAAGATATTAAAGCAGCAATTAAACAAGCAGACAATGCTCCTAAGCAAAAAGTTACTGATCTCATCGGATTTATGGGCGAAGAGCTTCCTTCAAACTTAAAGGAGCAAATGGAAGAATATAAAGAAAAGGAGTCGAAGTAAGCTATGGCGCAAATGACAATGATCCAAGCAATCACGGATGCCATGCGTAACGAATTAAAGAACAATGAAGATGTTCTTGTGTTCGGTGAAGACGTTGGGCAAAATGGCGGTGTATTCCGTGCTACAGAAGGATTACAAAAAGAATTCGGCGAAGACCGTGTATTTGATACACCTCTTGCAGAGTCAGGAATTGGTGGTCTGGCAACAGGTCTAGGTGTAACTGGATTCCGTCCTGTTATGGAGATTCAGTTCTTTGGATTTGTATTCGAAACATTTGATGCAATTGCAGCACAAATGGCTCGTATGCGCTATCGTTCAGGAGGCGTTTATTCTTCTCCGGTAACGATTCGTTCTCCTTTCGGTGGTGGAGTTAAGACACCTGAATTGCATGCAGACAGCTTAGAAGGGTTAATGGCACAAACACCTGGAGTGAAAGTTGTTATTCCTTCTACACCTTATGATGCAAAAGGGCTACTAATTTCTGCTATTCGCGATAATGACCCAGTTGTATATTTAGAGCACATGAAACTATATCGCTCATTCCGTGAAGAAGTACCTGAAGAAGAATATACGCTTCCTTTAGATAAAGCAGATGTTAAACGTGAAGGTAAAGACGTAACGATTGTCACTTATGGTGCAATGGTCCATTCTTCATTAAAAGCAGCAGAAGAGCTAGCAAAAGACGGTATCGAAGCTGAAGTTATCGACTTACGTGTAATCAGCCCATTAGATATCGACACAATCATTTCCTCTGTTGAGAAGACGAATCGTGCGATTGTTGTTCAAGAAGCTCAAAAACAAGCAGGAATTGCTGCCAATGTTGTGGCAGAGATTAATGACCGTGCTATTTTAAGCCTAGAAGCTCCTGTCCTTCGTGTAACAGCTCCTGACACTGTATATCCGTTTGCAGCAGCAGAAGATAGCTGGTTGCCAAGCTATAAGGATGTTATCGAGAAAGTACAACAAGTAATCAACTTCTAATACATCTCAACATATTGACTGAAAAGGTTCCCTTTTCAGTCCTCCTTGCTTTTTAAAGCAGGTTTGTTCGACTCGTTTTGTGTAAAATTTCCAAAGAAAGCGAACAATAAAAAAAGCCCTATTGAAAGAAGAACAATTGAAACGGAGGCGTTAATCGTGGCATACGAATTTAAAATGCCGGATATCGGTGAAGGTATTCACGAAGGTGAAATTGTAAAGTGGGAAGTTAAAGAGGGGGACGAAGTAAAAGAAGACGACGTCCTATGTGAAGTACAAAATGATAAAGCAGTTGTAGAAATCCCTTCTCCTGTTGATGGAACGATTGAAAAGATTCATGTAGAAGAAGGTGTTGTAACAACTGTTGGATCGGTTATTGTGTCATTTGATACTGATGCAGAGCAACCACCTGAAGCTCATGGTCATGGGGAAGAAGAAGCTCCAGCACAAGAAGAGCCTAAGGCAGAGGAAAAATCAGAAGAACCAGCAGCTGAAGCTACACAATCTGAAGAGGTTGATGAAAGCCGTCGCATTATCGCAATGCCTTCAGTACGTAAATATGCACGAGAAAAAGGTGCAGATATTCGTAAAGTAAGTGGTTCAGGGAAAAACGGTCGTGTATTAAAAGAAGATATTGATAAATTCCTTTCTGGTAATCAAGCCGTTTCTGAAGAAGCACAAACTACTGAAACGAAAACAGAAGAAAAAGCAGCAGAAAAACAACCTGTTAAAGCTTATACACCAGCTCAAGGTGAAGCAGAAACTCGTGAGAAAATGTCTGGTATCCGTAAGGCGATTTCAAAAGCGATGGTTAATTCCAAGCATACTGCACCACACGTAACGTTAATGGATGAAATCGATGTAACTGATTTAGTTGCACACCGTAAGAAATTTAAAGCAGTAGGACAAGAGAAGGGTATTAAGTTAACTTACCTTCCGTATGTTGTTAAAGCTTTAACTTCTGCATTACGTGAGTATCCAATGTTAAACACATCTTTAGATGATGCAACGGATGAGATTGTTCATAAGCATTACTACAATATCGGTATTGCTGCAGATACAGAAAAAGGTTTACTAGTTCCAGTCGTAAAAGATGCTGACCGTAAGTCAATCTTTGCTATTTCTGATGAAATTAATCAGCTAGCATCGAAAGCACGTGAAGGAACGCTTGCTTCTGATGAAATGAAGGGCGCATCTTGTACTATTACGAACATCGGTTCTGCAGGCGGACAATGGTTTACACCAGTAATTAACCACCCAGAAGTAGCAATCCTAGGAATAGGCAGAATTGAAGAGAAGGCAGTAGTTAGAGATGGAGAAATCGTTGTTGCTCCAGTTCTTGCCTTGTCATTAAGCTTCGATCATCGTATTATTGATGGAGTAACAGCACAGCAAGCGCTTAACCATGTTAAACGTTTGTTGAATGATCCACAATTAATTGTAATGGAGGGCTAAACAGATGGTAGTAGGAGATTTTCCGGTAGAGGTTGACACACTCGTCATAGGTTCAGGTCCAGGAGGATATGTTGCAGCTATTCGTGCAGCACAGCTAGGACAAAAAGTAACAGTTGTAGAGAAAGGAAACCTTGGAGGAGTATGTTTAAATGTTGGTTGTATTCCTTCAAAAGCCTTAATTGAAGCGGGTCACCGTTTTCATAACGCAGGTAATTCAGAAGATATGGGGATTTCTGTAGAAAAAGTAAATTTAGATTTTTCAAAAGTACAGGAGTGGAAGCAGTCAGTTGTAAATAAACTTACTGGTGGAGTAGAAGGTCTTCTTAAAGGCAACAATGTTGACATCGTCAAAGGTGAAGCATACTTCGTTGATGATTCTACTGTACGTATTATGGATGAAAAGTCTTCACAAACATATAAGTTCAACAACTGTATTGTTGCAACAGGTTCTCACCCAATTGAGCTACCAGCATTTAAATGGAGTGACCGTGTTGTTTCTTCAACCGGTGCTTTAGCACTAGAAGATGTACCAAAGAAACTGATCGTTATCGGTGGTGGATACATTGGTACTGAACTAGGTTCAGCTTACGCTGACTTAGGTTCTGAAGTTACGATCTTAGAAGGTTCTAAATCTATCCTTCCAGGGTTTGAGAAGCAAATGAGTCAATTAGTTGCAAAACGCCTGAAGAAAAATGGTGTAACGATTAAAACAGAAGCGTTTGCTCAAAGCATGGAAGAAACGGATAGCGGTGTGAAGATTAAAGCGGAAGTGAAAGGCAAAGAAGAGGAATTTGAAGGAGATATTCTTCTTGTTACTGTTGGACGTAAGCCAAATACAGAAGAACTCGGACTAGAACAAGCTGGTGTTGAGTTAGATGATAAAGGCTTAATTAAAATTGATAAGCAGTGCCGTACAGCGTCTAAAAACATTTTTGCAATCGGTGATATCGTTGACGGTCCACAGCTTGCACATAAAGCTTCTTATGAAGCTAAAGTAGCAGCTGAAGCAATCGCTGGAGAGCCAGCAGAAATTGATTACACAGCAATCCCGGCTGTTGTATTCGCTGCACCAGAGCTTGCAACTGTAGGCTTAAATGAACAAGAGGCAAAAGATGAAGGTTATGAAATTGAAGTAGCCAAATTCCCATTTGCAGCTAATGGACGAGCATTGTCATTAAATGAAACGGATGGTTTCGTGAAAATGGTTACTCGTAAAGAAGATGGACTAGTATTAGGTGTTCAAATTGCGGGGGCAAACGCTTCTGATATGATCTCTGAAGCATGTGTTGCGATTGAAGCAGGTATGACTGCTGAAGATTTAGCATTAACAATTCATGCTCACCCATCATTAGGGGAAATTACGATGGAGACAGCAGAAGTAGCATTAGGAATGCCAATCCATATTGTAAAATAATGAAAAAAAGGACAGTCATTTTGGCTGTCCTTTTTTACGTCTTAAAACATTATCGGAGTTTAGGGATCTAAAAAGATTCTTCTGTTGATACTTGTAAGCTTGCTTCTATATAATCGAAAATTTCATACGTTTCTTTTACTCCTTCAATTCTTAATAATACATTAGAATCATCTATGAGTAACAGGGTTGGAAATGTATGTACGTCAAAATGGTTGATTAATGCATCGTCTTCTGTCGTTACAACGTTAATAGATGCTAATTGATCAGGGTGTATTCGCTTAAAGTCTAATAGAGCTTCGTAATAACTATTTTCTTTTTCAATCTCAAGGTCATTAGAAAACAATATTGTAACGGGTGATTGTTTTAGAAAAGGGTAGTTTGTCTGAAGATCTTCCGACTGGCAGCCAGGTATTATGCATAATGACAAAATGAATAGTATTATTGTAAATCCTTTCATTTTAAGTCATCCCTTCAAAAGTAATGATGTATAGCAAAAAACATGCTAAAAAAATCTTCTCTTTATATTAACATGTGATTGTAAATAAAAAAGGCTCGTAATATAACTGTTACATAAATGAAAGCTATTGATAATGTAAATCAGCCAGTTTCTCGAGTAACAATGTGTGAAGCTAAATGATCATCTGCCACTAACTGATCGGTAGAAACCATCTCAAGTACAACTTGTTTTTCTTTTATTGGACGTAACATCTCGTCACCTCAGATAGAAAAAATTTTAAGCAAACTTCTCTATTTACTAACAATCGAAGAAGCGAAAAACGGCGATTCCAGCGGGAGAAGCAACAAGTTTTACTTGCGATAAGTAACCGCAGGAGCAGCTGAAGCCCCCACAAGGCGTTTTTCCCGAGGAGACTGAAGCGTTGCCCGCGGAAAGCGTCCGTCCATAGTGAAAGCAGATTGTACTCGTTTTATATCTGCTCGAAGAGCGATCTTTATTACACTATAACTATCTGAATAATCAGACTAATAAATATAAAAAACAGGCTGTTGAGTGACTTTCTCAACAGCCTGAAAGTCCACTGCTAGTGCAGTGGACTTTTGTCTTTATTCATCATACTTTTTTGGTTTTCTTGGAGGAATTTTTTCAGCGCGCAATGCCCTTAATAAACTGATGATCATAAAAATCATTATAATTGCAAATGGAAATGCTGCAATTATCGAAGCAGTTTGTAGAGCGTCTAGTCCGCCAGATAAGAGTAAAACAGCTGCAGTAGCAGATTGAATAATCCCCCATACAAATTTAACGTTATTCGGTGGATTTAAGCTTCCATTTGTCGTTTGCATTCCTAATACGAATGTTGCAGAGTCTGCAGACGTAATAAAGAAGGAAGCAATTAACAAGATCGCAATAATAGACATAATTGTTCCGAATTGGAACTGTTGTAATACAACGAAGAGTGCTGTTTCCATTCCTGCGCTTTCAATGACACCCATAATATCTACGCCTTGATAAAAGTCTAAATTAATCGCCGTAGCACCAAAGACTGAAAACCATAAGGCTCCGAAAATTGTAGGAACAGCAATGACCCCTAGAACGAATTCCCGGATCGTTCGCCCTCTTGATACACGGGCGATAAAGGTACCTACGAAAGGTGCCCATGCAATCCACCAAGCCCAATAGAATATTGTCCAATCCTCAACCCAAGTTTGCTCAACATTAAACGTATCTAATCTAAAGCTCATGCCGATTAAGTTTTGGATGTAACTACCTAAAGTCTGTGTAAAGGAATTCATGATGAAATTTGTTGGACCGGAAAATAGCAAGAATAACATTAAAAAACCAGCTAAATAAATGTTTGTCTTACTTAAAATACGGATTCCTACATTCAATCCTGTTTGAGAGGACGTCATATACAGAATCGTAATGACCAAAATAATGATCATTTGTAGAAGGATACTATTATCGACACCAGTTAAGTTAGAAATACCACCACCAATTTGTGCGGTACCGAAACCTAATGATGTAGCAACACCGAAAATCGTCGCAAAAACAACAATTACATTAATCGTTGTTCCAATCCCCCCATTAACTCTGTCACCTAACAAGGGTTCAAATGCAGCACTTAGGACCCCTGGAGAGCCTTTACGGAATTTAAAATAGGCAAGAGCTAATGCAACAACTGAATAAATTGCCCAAGGGTGTAACCCCCAGTGGAAGAATGAATAACGCAAAGCTACCCCTGCAGCAGAATATTCATCTAGGTTACCTTCTGCAGGAGGTGGAGTGTAAAAATGGTACATCGGTTCAGAAACACCCCAGAACACTAAGCCAATTCCCATTCCGGCAGTAAATAAAAATGAAAACCAAGTTAAATAGTTATACTCTGGTTCTTCATTCTCTTTTCCTAATTTAATGCGTCCAATCGGACTTACAATTAAGAAAATAGCAAAGGTTAGAAACCCTGTAGCAGCGAGTAAGTAGAACCATCCAAACTGATTTGTAATAAATCCTTGAATATTTGATGTTACATACTCCATATTACTAGGGGCAATAACCCCCCAAAGTATAAATGCAGCTGCTATAATAACTGAAATCATAAATACAGGTGTTAGTTTTTTCACAAATGTAACTCCTTTCATAATTAACAACAAAATAAGCTTATGTTTAAAAGCGACAGTATGTATTATCTTAGATATGTCGACAAATTTCAAGGGAAATGGGATTCTTCACCTTTTTTACCATACCCAAGTTATAAAATAATGAAACGGTTAGTAGTAATAACTAACCTTCATTATGCGTATTGAAGCCGTTTCTATACTCTTCATGAATAAATAGAAAGAATCATTTTATGGCATGGGGTAATATGATAAAATTCAATAGTAACGATATACATAAGAGAGGAACTGATACGATTGAGACGAATGTTTATATACGGGTTAGTCATAACTTCATTAATAATGTCAGCATGTAACGATAATGAATTACAAAATAATGAAATTGAGGAAAATAAAGAAGTAGAAGATACAGAAGATATGGTCGACGAAGCGAAGGAAGATGATTTTGCAGAAGAAGAAAGTGAAGCAAAAGAAGGAAATGAAGAAAATAACGAAAATAACAAAGTCAATGAAGAACACAATGAAAAAGAGGTTGTAGAAAACATTGAGCCGGAGTATGAACTTACAAGCGACCATCGAGTTGTACCTGTAGATGATGCAAATGAACGAGTCGTTTTACTAACAATTGATGATGCTCCTGAAAATTACGGTGCAGAAATGGCTAGAATCTTGCACGAATTAGATGCTGGTGCGATCTTTTTTGTAAATGGGCATTTCCTTAAATCAGAAGAGGGGAAGGAACAATTAAAGGAAATACATGAATTAGGTTTTGAAATTGGAAACCATACGATGACTCATGCGAATTTATCGCACATAACTGAAGAAGAACAAATCAATGAAATTGTTGAATTAAATGATTTAGTTGAAGAGATTGTTGGAGAGCGTCCTCGCTTTTTTAGAGCACCATTTGGGGTGAATACAGATACATCAAAACGTGTCGTTGAAGACGAAGAGATGCAATGGATGAATTGGACTTATGGATATGACTATTTCGAAGAGTATATGGAAGCAGATGCTTTAGCAGAAATAATGGTCGAGACAGAATTACTTCTTAATGGCGCAAACCTTTTAATGCATGATCGTGAATTTACAAAAGATGCCCTTGAAGAAATCGTAGAAGGTTTACGAAATAAAGAATATGAAATCGTTGACCCAGCACTTATTAAATAACATCACAACTTAGAAGAAGGATGAGATGAATTGAAGAAATATATATTTTCGTTGTTTACAGTGTTTTTATTAACAGCATGTCAAGAACAACCCCCTGAAGATGGTGAAGAGGATAATAACCTTGAAGAAGAACAAGCTACAGAAGATGTTGAGACAGATAATGACATATTGGATGAAGAAGATAAAGAAGAAATTGTACAGATGAAAGAATTAAACGTATATGAAATGAATGATAAAAATGTCATTAAAGTAGAAGAGCTTGCGAATAAATTAAATGGTGAATTTACGTTCGATGAGATGGATCGAACATTGAAGATGACAATTTCTGATCGTGAATTTTATCTTGTATATGAAATCCCTGTATTAGAGGTTGATGGAGAGTATCTTGCGACTGATGAGGTGTTGTTAGTCATTGACGATGATTCTATTCCATATGTAACGAAAGAATTCATTAACCATGGTTTAGAAACAGAGTATGAATCGGTTGAAGGAAATGAACTAGCATTTGTTTGGGAAGATAAAGTTGTCCAAGCTTGGGCTCCTCCTGCTCAAGACGAATTTGATCTACATTCTTTAACTGTTGAAGAGATGATTGATTATTTATCCTTTTTAAACAAACCTATTGAGGGTGCACAAGTAAGTACAGTTGAAAGCCATTTGCCAGGAGCTCCGAGAAACTATCGACATGGAACTCATGAAGGGATCGATTGGTATGCTTGGGGATCTGGTATAGAAATTACAACAGATACCCCTATTCTCGCGATGGCAGAAGGGAAAGTTGTACGAGTTGATCATGGTTTTGAAGAGTACCCTTCACCAGAAGTTCGTAACGAAGATTTAGACCTTGCTGCAGAAATTGGTTTAACGCCAGAATATATTTTAGATAGACTCCGCGGCAAACAAGTTTGGGTACAATATGAAAATGGTGTGATGAATCGTTTTGCTCACTTAGACCGAATTCCAGATGAATTAGAGCTTGGTCAAATTGTTAATGAAAACACGGTCATCGGTTATGTAGGTAACACAGGCACTAGTCATGCTTTCACAGGAGAAAATGGAGGGTTACATTTACATCAAGATCTGTTGATTTATGGAGAATTATTTTGGGAGCCATATGAACCCCAAGAAGTTACGCAAATCTTAAAAGGAATATGGGGAAATCAATAAATTCAATGTACTACTTCTTCTTTTTATAAAAGAAAAGCAAAAAGTTAAGGAACAACCCCTTAAATAATTGAAAATTTTGTTTTACCCACAGGTGACAAAAGGTGACATTTGTCTTTCGTTTACTATGTTATACTAAATAAAATATTTCTTCAGCGATGATTGAAAAGCGGGGTGTTGTTCGTGAATAAATCCGACTTGTTAGATACGTTAAGGCTTGAAGCGGGCCGGGCTTATGATTATTCCTCCGATTCAGACGATTTTATTAAAAAAGTAGTCCATGCAATTTATAAAAATTCAGGGAAGATTTGCAACGTATCTGTCTATGAATTTAATAAAAAAAACCATTCATACGACAGCATGTTTGTTCTTGGTGACAAAAAAGAAAAAAGAAAACAGCCTTTTGGACTAGGTTTCATTGACTTATGCTCCTTAAAAACATCTTTTTACTTGAACAATAATGGAGAACAAGTAACGATGGCCCCTGTTTATGAAGGAAAACGTTTAAAATTTGTCCTTGCCTTTTATGTGTGTGAAGATGTATATAAAATCACGAGTGAAGATATCGAATTTATTGATGAATTAATACGGTTTATAGAAGCAAGAAACTCAACTTTTAATCGAAAAGAAGAATCTTAAGTATTGAAAAGCCTTCGGCATTGTCGAGGGCTTTTTTAATTCTGTTATAAAGATATTAATAATAACGAAATGAAATTGGGCATATTTACCCTTAATGTGTTATACAGAATCTGTTGACAAAACAAATATGTCATACTAAAATAGAAGTACAGTTAAGCGTTTTCATTTTATACGAAAAGGAGTGTCATACATGGGAAGCATTGTATGCCAAACTTGTGAAGAAATCATTGAATGGTACGAAGATGAAAAGGTATCGGTGCTATATGGAAGTTGTTGCGATTGTGCAGATGAAAAGCAGTTAGATCATCAAGAAGTATAATATGAAAAAGCTTGGTTAATTCTAAACAGTTCGGTTAGAGAAGGGGAAATACAAAAAACATTATTGTAACACACATTTTAGCAGGTCAATTAGGCCTGCTATTTTTATTGGTATTGAATTAACAGTACTTTTAGTACAATTTTTGATTATCTAATAGTATCCTTTCAACCTTTTAAAGGCTTGTTAATTATGGTGTAAATACTTAGCATAGAAAAGGATATATAGTTATATTCGTTTCTGCTTTAGCTATAGTCTAGTATTCTTTATTGTTCTTTTAACGCTTCTCTTGGAATATCTTTTAATTCGGTTGCTCGTCGCTTTTCGAAGTGATATCGGAGTAGCGAATGATTTGGGTTTCTACGATTGACGCCGTTAATACAAAAAAAGGCACAATGAATGTGCCTCTAAATAGGTTATACTATTGCTTTTCTTTCTCGGATTACTCTTATGGTTTTTAACGTCGGGTCCTCTGGCCCTTGGACTGGTAAGCCGGCTTCCATATTTTTTGAAATATATGTTAAGTTTTCTTTATCAATAATCTCTCCTGGAATTAAAATAGGAATCCCAGGTGGGTATACCATGACAAATTCAGCACTTACTCTTCCATCAGATTGATTCAATGGAATAATTTCAGTTTCAGCATAAAATGCATCTCTCGGTGAGAAGGCTAGAGTTGGAATATTAGGGACGTATACATTTACATTTTCACGTTCTTTTTTTTCTGTCGTTTGTAATCTTTGTTTTGAAAGCTTAGTTAATGCTTCGATTAATTTTTCCGTTTTCGCTTCCGAATCACCGAGTGTAATGATACATAAGATGTTATACAAATCACTTAGTTCAACTTCAATTTGATAATTTTCTCTAAGCCAAACTTCCACTTCATATCCGGAAATGCCAAGCTCTTTTACAGATATAATAATTTTTGTTGGATCCATGTCAAAGATGGCCCGGTCGTCTAATAGTTCTGTTCCTGGAGAATAAATGCCTTTGATATTGTTAAGTGCCTCTCTAGTTCGTTTGGATAATGAGATTGTATCATTTAATAATTCTTCACCATTAATGGCAAGATGTCTGCGTGCCGCATCTAATGAAGCTAATAAAATGTAAGACGTAGACGTAGTCGTTAACATACTAATTATACTTTGTACACGATGTTTTGAAACTCTAGGACCTTGAATATTTAATACCGAGCTTTGAGTTAAAGATCCCCCAAGTTTATGAACACTTGTAGCAGCCATATCGGCTCCTGCTTGCATGGCTGATAAAGGAAGGTCTTCATGAAAATGAATGTGAACGCCATGAGCCTCATCGACGAGAACTGGAATGTCATAACTATGTGCTAATGCTACAATACGTTTTATATTGGCTGAAATGCCGAAATAAGTAGGGTTAATAACAAGTAGTCCCTTTGCATCTGGGTGAGCTTTTAATGCTTTATCTACTGATTCTACAGTAATTCCGTGTGAAACCCCTAATGATTTATCGAGTTCAGGGTGGATGAAAATTGGTGTAGCACCGGAAAATACAATCGCTGACATAATTGATTTATGAACGTTTCTCGGGACAATAATTTTCTCTCCAGGACCGCAAACACTCATAATCATTGTCATGATTGCACCACTTGTACCTTGAACTGAAAAAAAAGTGTGTTCAGCACCAAATGCTTCAGCAGCTAATTGTTGTGCTTCTTTAATAATACCATCTGGATGGTGGAGGTCATCTAATGGAGATATGTTAATTAAATCTAAAGAAAGGACATTATCTCCTATGAATTTACGGAAGGATGGGTCCATGCCTTCACCGCTTTTATGGCCAGGAATATGAAATTGAACGGGTTCACTCTGAATATGTTGCAAAAGTCCATCAAATAAAGGAGTTTTTGATTGTTTGTCGTTCAAATAAATCACCTCTTTCTTTAACGTACGCTTCCTTTAAAAATTTAAACTGTTTGTATTTTTTTATATAATTTTCAGTTTTGGTGATATTAGAAAGGAATTGTCATTAATGTTAAAATACAATTATTATAAAGTTTGTTCAAAATGGCTTTGTTTCTATAAAACAAGGAAGAGTATACCAAAATGTATAGGAAATGAAAATAGGAAATAGTGAGGTGCCCTAGTTGAAAAATGAAGTGAGTTTTCCAATCTCATATGATTGGTCAAAAGATGAAGTGGTAGATGTGATTCATTTTTATGAAGCGATTGATCAAGCTTATAAAAAAGGTGTTGATCGTGACTTAATGATAGGTTTGTATAAACGCTTTAAAGAAATTGTCCCTTCTAAGTCTGAAGAGAAGCAATCATTTAAAGATTATGAAGAGCAAACAGATCAATCACCGTATCACGTTGTGAAGAAAGCGAAGGAAGCATCTCCAGAAACGATTATTAAAATGTAGAAAAAAGCGCCAAGGTATGCGGGGATGAACGCATGGACTTGGCGCTTTTTTATCATTAGCTACACTAAAAATACATTGCTACGAAAGGTTGAAGTCACACTGTTCATAATACTCGAATTCGCCACAGATAGGCGCTTTCACCTCTAGGCACAAGTGCGACAGCCTCCTCGTATGTTGCTGGGTATTCTAAAGTTATGGTTCCTATCACTTCTCCGAGCTTTATAACAAACAACGAAGTTTACGAAAACAGCTTATTATTAAATATCGATTCGAAAAATCACTCGTTTACTATTCTTCAATGCTGTAGTCACGCATGGACATTTTATATAACGGTGTTAACATTTCAAATGTTTCTTGTACATAATTGATGAATTTATCACCGTCTTGTAAGAGGGGATCATTTGCATCAATATGTCGCCCAATAAGAAATTCAGCTTTTTTTACATCACGAAAGCGTTCCAGTGCTTTTTGTAAGTCAATTGATTCAATTGACTCTGCATCCTTTTTCATATGATCTAGTGAAATGACATAATCATTTGGAATATTTTCTTTCACAGAGTCAAGATCATCTAAGAATACGTTAGCAATTTCTGATTTATTTGGTAATTCATAAATAAATGCCAGCCATATAAATACGTGATCATCAAACATGCCAACTTGAAAATGAGGATGCTTTTTGTAGCCACGTTTATTATGACAATAGGCAGACCAAGTATCGTTAGGTGGATTAACTTTTCTACGGGCGTGCTTTGCAACGTGTAAGTGCATTTCATGACCAACTGATCTAGAGAGGTTTTCTATTATGTCTTCTGAAATGTTCTTAAATTTTGGCTGGATCCGTTCTTTAATTCCTTCCATTCTTTCTTCAAGGCCCTCAATATGAAAGACGTTAAAGTCGTCTTTATGAAACCCATTAAAAGTTGTCATATGTTTACACTCCTTATGTGTACTGTTTCGTGTGCGAACAGTTACTTTTTATGTCTAATAAGGTTAAAAAATGTAGGCAACAATCATAGTTTATCATATGAATAAATAGAAAGAAAAAGAGATGCCCTTTATTAGGACAATGTTTAGACAGGCTTTTATTGTGGTAAACAAAATTAACAAACAAGAAACCGTACCAAATTTATGGTCTCTTTCATACTCTATATTAATCACCACTGATAACTTGTTTTTAGTTCATATATCGCTGGTATTTGCTCGGAATTAAGAGAATGAAAAGAAGAGGTGTAAATTGATGGAAAAAGTGATACAGACATTAAAAAGAAGAGATGGTGAAAGGCGTATCCCAGTTTTAAAGATGGAAATTGACTATGAACTTTTAACGTTGTACGACGCATTACAAGCGAATGAAAAAGACCAAATAGAACAGAGCAAAAGAAAGTTAGAAAAACTTAGGTATGAATGGTTAAGATTAGAACCTTAGAAACCATTTCATTGAAATTTTTCGCAAAGGTGAGCATGTCATTTTTGCAACAAAGCTTTCTTAATAAAATCGAAATTAGTTAAGCGTAACTAGGTTCTTCATTCGCCAAAGGCTCGGCACTCGCCGAGTTTCTTTAACGTTTAAGGTTGTTAAGTCTTTCTCAATTAAGACTTAACGGTAAGATCATTTCTAAGTGGATTTATAATTATTAAAACCTCCTGTAAGTTGGAACAATAAAATTGCACAAAGGAGAGTCTTATGATATATGTATAAATACGAATTTTGACAAAGAGGAGGATGCTGTTTGACTAATGAGGGTTGGCGTCAATTATACGATCAAGCAATAAAATGGACGAAGGAAGCTGGAGAATACATAAAAAAAGAAATGGTAAAAAGCTTTCAAATTAGTACGAAAGCGAATCAGCATGACTTAGTTACCGATGTAGATAAAGGTGTCGAGGATTTTTTTAGTAAAAAGCTTAACGAATCTTATCCTGAGCATCGGTTAATGGGAGAAGAAGGGACAGCAGAAAACATTCATGATTTAAAAGGGACGATATGGATTTTAGACCCGATAGATGGGACTGTTAACTTTGTCCATCAAGAAAGCTACTTTGCTATTTCCATTGGCATTTATCAAGAAGGTGTAGGGAAAATTGGGATTGTCTATGATGTTATGCATGATGAACTTTTCACTGCTCTAGAAGGTGAAGGAGCATATTTAAATGAGAGGCGCCTTGATCCATTACAACCAGTTAATATGGAGCAAGCCATTTTAAGCTTTAATGCAGGGTGGATCTTAAAAGATCGACGTTTAGAGAAGTTGGTTAAACAATCCCGAGGTATACGCTCTTATGGTGCGGCAGCACTAGAAATGGCTTATGTAGCTGCAGGCAGGTTAGACGCATACATTAGCTTTAACTTAGCTCCGTGGGATATCGCAGGGGGTGCTGTGATCATTAAAGAAGTTGGCGGAAAGACAACAAATTATGAAGGAGAAGAATTATCGTTTTTATCAAAAGATACGTTACTTGCTGCGAGTCCAATCATACATGAAAAAATCTTAAGTGAAATTGATAAGTAATAGTGAAAAGGACGAGCGGTTATGCTCGTCCTTCTTGTTCTCTTAATTTTTTCTTTCGAGTAAACCCTGCACCTAACGATACAATAAAGATAACAATAGATGCTAAAATAATCATAATACTTTCTTCAGCTATCCCAACACCAACACTGATAAGGCTAGCAGTACCTATAAGGGCTAATAAAAAGAATGATAAATCAAATGACCTCATCACGCAAACCTCCCTACTTTCTATTGTAAACGAAAACGGATACATATAAAAGGTGAAAGATATTGGTGGAATAAGATAACGATTGTCATTGGTTTTTTTACATAAAAAAGAGTAGTCCATCAAGTGATGATTTTTATGATATAATATACAAGTATGGATGAAAGTCCGACAGTATATCCATCAATCCTTAGAGGTTTAGGAGTGACATAGATGATTTTGGCAACAAAGACGCCAGCGAGTGCACCGAATATGACCCCATTTGCAGAATGGTTAGGTGCAACAAACCCTGAAAACTTTTTATTTGCTTTTACAATTATGTACATCGTTATTAACGTACTTACAATTCTTGTTTTCAATTTAGGTTTTGCACGAAAACTACCAATATTAAAAACAATTATTGTTTATGTGATGATGCTTTTTGGTAATATTTTCATTACATTTTTAGCTTTGACCTTACCAATTATTGAATCACTGTTTGTAGCTGCGCTTGTTCTTGGTCTTTATAAATTCCAGATGAAACGGCATAAAAGTGAAGAAGAGACATCAACTCAAGAGTAATTCCGAAAACTTTGTATACGAATATGAAAAAAGGCTGTCCTAAATGCTTTGCATTTATAGGACAGCCTTTTTTGGTGAGTTTTTCTTAAATGAGTTCTTCTTCAGTTTCCTCACTATTATAAAGTTTGAAATTTCCTGTTTCTTTTCTTTTTTCAGTTCTTTCTTCAATTCGAGATGAACAAGTTTCACACATATATGTGTGAATAGGGCGATTCCTTAGTTTTTTAGCTAGTGGGGAGTAATCATCTATATTTTCAATGACATCACATATAACACATTTTACTCTCATAATACACCTCACGTAATCAGGATGGTAGTTTCGTTTCAAGTTTATAATTGTAGATCACATTCGTTTAGCTTGTATAACTTAACAACAACTAAATAGACTTTTTAGTGAATATTCGTACGAATTTGTATAAGCTTTTTAATAAGCATAATTATTTTCATATGAAGATATTAGTACTTGTAACATATCTTCATACATATATTATAACACGTTCATCTTTTTTGTTAAAATACGTATTAATAATATAAGTTATTGTGCTTACTTTCTTTGAAGTTTCAGCAAAAAGGTTTTATCTTTTGAAAAAGATAGGTATAGTAGTATTGTAAAATAAATTAAGGAGGAATCCTGCATGGCTAATCAAGTTGAAACAGAATTAACTGAAGAACTTCTCCCCCTTTTAAGACAAGAAAGATATGTAACAATAGCAACAGTTGATCATGACAATGGAGGACCAAATGTAAATGCGATTTCATGGGTTTACGGTCAAGATTCAAAAACGGTGCGTTTTGCGGTAGATAATCGTTCTCGCATTGTAGAAAATATCCGTAAAGAGCCACAAGTAACATTAACGGTTATTGGTGCTGGATCTACATATGCGATTGCAGGTGAAGCAAAAGTTATCCATGAAAAAATGGAAGATGTTCCTTTAAAATTAGCATTAGTAGAAATATCTGTATCTGAAGTACGTGATGTCATGTTCTATGGTGCGCGTATTACGACTGAACCGAAATATGAAAAAACGTATGATAAAGATGCTGCAGAAAAGCTCGATCGTCAAGTAATGGCAGCAATGAAAAAAGACTAATAAAAAAGCTGTCTCATGATGAGACAGCTTTTTTTATTATTCCTGTACATTTCTTTTATTGTCTACTCTCCCTTTACTTTGTTCATCTTGAAGTTCCTCTAAGTCACGTTCATCAGATGGATCTGTCCGTTCCTCATTTGAGTCTAGTGGCTCTGCCTGTTGATGTTCTTCACTAGGGACAACTGGGATGATACGTCCTACGATAGCCGCTAGTTCATCGGCAATGGCTGTTAATGGCCTTCCTTGTCCCATTTCAACACGCATCTCCTCAATTCTGTTTACGATATCAGGATCGGCTGTTACTGCGGCTTGAGCACCGTAAGGGTCATCTGCTAATGCTTCAGCAACTTGATGTTTAATTGAACCAACACCGGATTGATCAACCTCACCATCTACATCAATCCCAACAAGGGCATACGGACCGAGGACGATTGCTGTTGCTCGGTTTACATCTGCAACTTCTGTACTTAACCTTGCTAAATGGTTTGCTACATCAGTTGCTGTATATTGTTCCGCGTGATAACCACCGTATTGATCAGTTTCAATTTGATCTTCATATCTAGCACCTTCATTTGGAGCTTGGCATGCAATGAACAGAAATAGTGGTAAGAGAAAAATGATCATGTATTTTCCCATTTAAATCACTCACTTTCTATCAATATTTTTACTATTGTTCGTTTTAGCGTCTATCTTTATTCGAAACTTCATACATTGTAATAAACAACATAGAGATAAAATGTTTTTTAGGAGGCGAGACATTGGATAAGCGGCGCTACATTCTAGATACGAACGTTCTACTACAAGATCCACTGGCGATCTATGCATTTGATTGTCATGAAGTAGTTATCCCAGCTGTTGTCTTAGAAGAAGTTGATTCGAAAAAGAGGTATATGGATGAAGTTGGACGAAATGCGCGGTATGTAGCCAGGTTATTAGATGATTTAAGAGAAAAGGGGAAGTTACATTTAGGTGTAGCCCTACCTAATCGGGGCTCATTAAGAGTCGAATTGAATCATCGTTCTTTTGAGAAAATGAAAGGTCATTTTATTGAACCAACAAATGATAATCGTATATTAGCAGTTGCTTTAAATATGAAATATGAAGAAGAAGAGAAAGGTTCTGATGTTCATGTAACACTCGTTAGTAAAGATGCCCTATTGCGTGTTAAAGCTGATGCCTTAGGGTTGCATACAGAAGACTTTTTGAGTGACCGTGTAGTGCAATACGATCGTATGTATAAAGGTTATCAGGAAAACTGGCTCCCCCCGGAAACACTAGATCAATTATTTCAAGAGAAATCGTTATCTACTGAAAGAGTAGCAGATCACCCAATTTTCCCAAATCAATTTTTTATTTTAAAAGATGAAACAAATGCATCTCGTTCTGCCTTAGCGATGGCGAATCATACTGGAGAACAATTAAAATTGTTCCTAGCAAATGAAGACCCGATATGGGGAATTAAGCCAAGAAACGTTCAACAGCGCATGGCTGTAGAATTGTTAACTCGTGAGGACATTCCACTTGTTACATTGGCTGGAAAGGCTGGAACCGGGAAAACTTTATTGTCATTAGCGGCAGGGTTATATTTAACAGAGGATTTACAAAGATATAAGAAGTTGCTAGTGGCCAGGCCTGTAATTCCAGTAGGGAAGGATATTGGCTTTCTTCCAGGAGAAAAAGAAGAGAAATTACGTCCATGGATGCAGCCAATCTTCGATAACCTTGAATTTTTATTTAATGCAAAAAAGCCAGGTGAACTAGAGCAAATATTAGCAGGGATGGGGTCAATTCAAGTAGAGGCTCTCACATATATTCGTGGAAGAAGTATTCCGGATCAATTTATCATCATTGATGAAGCGCAAAATTTAACGAAACATGAAGTGAAAACGATTTTGACGAGGGTAGGAGAAGGTAGTAAAATTGTTTTGATGGGGGACCCAAAGCAAATTGACCACCCTTATTTAGATGAATATACGAATGGGTTAACCTATGTTACTGAAAGATTAAAGCATTTAGGTGAAACAGGGCATATAAAGCTACAAAAAGGGGAACGTTCAGGGTTAGCACAAATGGCTGCAGATTTATTATAGTCATAAGTAAAACTTGTAACATATTTTTTATATAATATGAATAAGAGCGGAGACGTCCTCTATTGTAGGATAGCTCCGCTTTTTAGTGGGTAGATTATTATTCAACGATAATTTGTTCGATTGAAGTAATTGGATTGTCTTTGTTAGAGCCATCTCGATAGTAAAAGTGTACAGGTCCATCTTCTACTAATGGGCTTCCTTTATGGGAGAAACCTAATATCCCCTCTTGAGCTTCTTCTAAAACAATTTTATGATCTTCTCCCTCTTTACACTTAAAAAGAATGTGGCTTGCTTGTTCATTAGGAGTAGCATTTCTTAAAAATGGGTATAAAGGAATACCATATGAGGATTCCTTTATTTCTTTACGACTCATTTTTACGTCATTTCCATTGGAAAAAGATTTTGTACCTTCTTGTCTATGGTTATCCCATGCTTTTCCTAGATCATTTAATTCTTGGTTTTGATGATTTAATTGATCTTGGGAAAAATAAGTATCAAGGTCTACTTTGCGGTCATCAAAAATCCATACCCCAGGATCAATGGTAATTGTATGTTGCACATTTCCTTTAATTAATAAAATCATTTCGACAACTCTCCTTAGAAAACTTTCTTCAAGTATAAAATGAATGTAAGCGTTTGTCACGAAAAGTGTCGAAGGAGAGGTTAGGAGGTAAACTAGATGATATGTAATGATAAAGAAGCCATTGATTATATGGTTGAAGAAGCAAATACATATACGAAGGATGGTAGGGTAGCAGATTATATCCCTGCTTTAAAAGTTGCAGACCCAGATACACTTTCAGTTGCTATATATGAAAACGAAAAAACATGTATTACAGCAGGGAATACGGAGGAGACTTTTACACTCCAAAGTATCTCTAAAGTATTAACTTTAGCTTTAGCATTGATGGATAGAGGAGAAGATGAAGTGTTTTCTCGTGTTGGTATGGAACCGACTGGAGACCCATTTAATTCGATGATTAAGCTTGAGACGCATTCACCTTCTAGGCCATTAAATCCAATGATAAATGCAGGAGCATTGGCAGTAACTTCAATGATTTATGGGTCTTCTGTTGATGAAAAGTTGGGAAGACTGTTAGCTTTCATTCATGAGTTAACAGGGAATTCCTCCATACGTTATGATGAAAAGGTTGCAAAATCAGAATATGAAACAGCTGACTTAAACCGCTCACTAAGTTACTTTATGAAACAACATGGAGTGATCGAAGACGAGGTAGAACATTTACTTGAACTTTATACAAAGCAATGTGCTATTGAAGTCAATTGCAGAGACTTAGCAAAAATCGGCTATATCATTGCAAATGAAGGGAAACATGTAGAGTCTCAACGTCCAATCATTCCATTGCATATTGCGCGTATCTTAAAAACATTTATGGTTACATGTGGAATGTATAATGCATCTGGTGAATTTGCTATTCGTGTAGGAATTCCTGCAAAAAGTGGTGTATCAGGTGGGATCATGGCATCTGTACCATACGGGGTAGGAATTGGTATATACGGACCTGCACTAGACGATAAAGGAAACAGTATTGCAGGGATGAGGTTGTTAGAGTCTCTCTCTCAAAGGTACGATTTAAGTATTTTTTAATAGCGTACACCTGAACAATTACGTATATTTTCACTATACGTTAACAAGGAAGCCAATAAAAATAAAGTGAATAAGTTATATAATATAGAAAATAAAATGAATAGTTCTTACTGAACCTGTTGCATTTTATTGTTTGAGAAGATAATATGTATTAATAGGAACAGTTTTAGAGTAGGAGGGATTCATATGTCAGTTGAGACCGTTTCCGGACAGAGCGAGAAAGCTTATGCCCTTCTAAAAGAAGATGCTCAAAAGATCCTAAACTTGATCGAAGTCCAAATGACAAACTTAACGATGCCTCAATGTCCTCTTTATGAAGAGGTTCTAGATACACAAATGTTCGGCTTATCAAGAGAAATCGATTTTGCGATTCGATTAAACTTGATCGGTGAAGAAGAGGGAAAGCAGCTGCTAGATCAATTAGAAAAACAGTTGTCGGCTCTTCATGAGGCCTCGATGAAAAAAAATAATTAACTTCTTTTTAACCAAACGATGACATGTCGTTTGGTTTTTTATTACACTTTAAGAATTTTTAACTTTGCGAAAGGATTAAAGTGTAACTGCAACTAAGGCTTTAAGGACTGGCGATAAGCAAAGTTTTGTTTAATGGATTTTTTAAAAGAGTGCTCCTGCGCCGCTACGCTTGCTCGTCGCAGACTACGTGCCTCTTCCTCTTCAAGCACTTCATGGAAGATGATACGTCGAGGCAGCTCGAAGAATATTCGGAGAAGCGAATGCTCGGTGCTCCTGCGCCGCTACGCTTGCTCGTCGCAGACTACGTGCCTCTTCCTCTTCAAGCACTTCATGGAAAATGATGCGTCGAGGCAGCTCGAAGAATATTCGGAGAAGCGAATGCTCGTTGCTCCTGCGATTACTCGTCGCAGCTCGGAGTTTATTCTTGGAGGTATTGCTCGGTGCTCCTGCGATTACTCGTCGCAGATAAAGAATGCTCCTGCGATTACTCGTCGCAGGTAAAGAGTGTTGCTTTTGAAATGAAAGGTTAATACATAAACTCACTAAGCTGTGAAAGGTTGCGACTCCTGCAACTAGCATCGCTTCACGAGATAGCTACGAGTTGTCTCGACGGACAGGACGTCCTAATACTGTGCATACCAGAGGACGTGGCGTATTGCGCGGTGGACGGATGGTTAAGGTGATTATTTCTCGATTAATCACGATGATGAAGGAAGAGAACTGAATAAATATAAAATGATAAAGAATTCGCGCTATTTCAAACATTTATAATGGATTAGGGTGAATTATTTGTTTTAGCAGGTAACAATTGATGAAATAGCTAGATGAAAATGATAATATAGGTATAAGTTTTTACAAAATAGGATGTATATCCAACCAAGGTTAAAAATTGAGGTAAGGGGGACGCACTAACATGAAGAGACTTGAACGTATTAATAAGATTTTAGTAGCTAACCGCGGAGAAATTGCTATACGTATCTTTCGAGCATGTACAGAGTTAGATATTCGAACAGTTGCGATATATTCTCAGGAAGATACAGGAGCTTACCACCGATACAAAGCAGATGAAGCATATCTTGTAGGAGAAGGAAAAAAACCAATTGATGCTTACCTCGATATCGAAGGTATTATTGAAATTGCAAAAAGAAACGGCGTGGATGCGATCCATCCTGGATACGGATTTTTATCAGAAAATATTGACTTTGCGAGAAGGTGTAACGAGGAAGGAATTATCTTCATTGGTCCATCAATTGAGCATTTAAATATGTTTGGTGATAAAGTACAAGCTAGGCAAACGGCTATCTCAGCTGGAGCTCCTGTTATACCAGGAACTGAAGAGCCAGTAAAAGGACTTGAGGAAGTAGCTAGTTTCGCAGAGGACCACGGCTTCCCGATAATTATTAAAGCGGCACTTGGCGGAGGTGGCCGTGGTATGAGAATCGTTCGCTCGAAAGATGAATTAAAAGATGCCTATGAAAGAGCGCGTTCTGAAGCAAAAGCTTCCTTTGGTAATGATGCTGTTTATGTAGAGAAGTTCATCGAAAACCCAAAACATATCGAAATACAAATTTTGGGAGACCACCACGGAAACCTTGTTCATTTATATGAAAGAGATTGTTCGGTACAGAGAAGACATCAAAAGGTTGTGGAAGTCGCACCTAGCGTTTCCTTGTCAGAAGAAGCAAGGGAAAGGATTTGTGATTCTGCGTTAACATTAATGAAAAACATTGATTACATAAATGCCGGGACAGTCGAGTATTTAGTCACAGATGATGAAGAATTTTATTTTATTGAGGTTAATCCGCGTGTTCAAGTGGAGCATACGATTACAGAAATGATTACTGGTATAGATATCGTTCAATCGCAGATTTATATTGCTGACGGAAAAGATTTGCATGGTCAAGAAATGGGGATACCAAAGCAAGAAAAAATTATCACGCACGGTTATGCGATTCAATCACGAGTAACAACAGAGGACCCGCAAAATCAATTTATGCCAGATACAGGTCGAATTATGGCTTACAGGACAGGTGGAGGGTTCGGTGTCCGACTTGATGCAGGGAATGGATTCCAGGGTGCAGTCATATCCCCACACTATGATTCTTTACTAGTAAAAGTATCAACTTGGGCGCTTTCATTTGAAAATGCTGCACATAAAATGGTGCGAAATCTTAGGGAATTTAGAATTAGAGGGATTAAAACAAATATCTCCTTCTTAGAAAATGTCGTGATGCACGAGAAGTTTCTGAAAGGTGAATACAGTACATCGTTCATTGATTCTACACCTGAGTTATTTGTCTTTCCTAAGCGAAAAGACCGTGGAACGAAGATGCTTTCATTTATAGCAAATACGACAGTGAATGGCTACCCAAGTATTGGAATAAAGAAGAAGCCAGTTTTTGAAAAGAGGAGAGTTCCAAAGGTTCCTTATTCTGAATCAGTACCAAAAGGAACGAAACAGCTGTTAGACGAAAAAGGGCCTGAAGGTTTAGCAGAATGGGTAAAGAAACGAAACGAAGTATTAATTACTGATACAACCTTCCGTGATGCCCACCAATCATTACTAGCAACAAGAGTTCGTACAACTGATTTAAATCAGATTGCTGAACCAACGGCACGGATGTTACCTAACTTATTTTCTATGGAAATGTGGGGAGGAGCGACATTTGATGTCTCTATGCGGTTCTTACATGAAGATCCTTGGAAACGCCTCATTCTACTAAGAGAAAAAGCACCGAACGTCTTGTTCCAAATGTTACTACGATCTTCAAATGCGGTTGGATACAAAAACTATCCGGATAATTTAATCGAAGCATTTGTCGCAGAATCTGCAGATGCTGGCATTGATGTTTTTAGAATTTTTGATAGTTTAAATTGGGTGAAAGGAATGCGACCAGCGATTGAAGCAGTACGTAAGTCTGGAAAAATAGCTGAAGCAAGCATCTGTTACACAGGGGATATTTTAGACGTAAATCGTTCGAAATATGACTTGAATTACTATTTATCAATGGCTAAAGAATTAGAAGAGTCTGGTGCTCATATTTTAGGAATAAAAGATATGGCTGGTCTCTTAAAACCAAAGGCAGCTTATGAGCTTATCACAGCTCTAAAGGATACGGTAAATATTCCAATTCACCTTCACACACATGATACGAGTGGAAATGGAATTTTCACATATGCACAAGCAATTGATGCTGGGGTAGATATTGTAGATACGGCATTGTCTTCAATGGCAGGCTTAACGAGTCAACCGAGTATGAATTCTCTGTACCATGCATTAAGTGGCCATGAGCGAAAGCCTGACATAAATATTGGAAACGTAGAAAAGTTAAATGCTTTTTGGGAAGATACGCGTAAGTATTATCAAGACTTTGAAAGTGGGATGATGTCACCACATCCTGAAATTTATGAGCATGAAATGCCAGGGGGGCAATATAGTAACTTACAACAACAAGCAAAAGCTGTTGGACTTGGTGACCGTTGGGATGAAGTTAAAAATATGTATCGTACAGTAAATCATATGTTCGGTGATATCGTAAAAGTAACACCATCTTCAAAAGTCGTTGGTGATATGGCGCTATTTATGGTACAAAATGATTTAACAGAAGAACTCGTATATGAAAAAGGAGAAACAATCGATTTTCCTGACTCTGTCATAGAGTTTTTCCGAGGGGAATTAGGCCAACCTTACCAAGGATTCC
The DNA here is from genome assembly GCF_020519665.1 of Bacillus shivajii. Lineage (NCBI taxonomy): Bacteria > Bacillati > Bacillota > Bacilli > Caryophanales > Bacillaceae > Bacillus > Bacillus shivajii. The sequence continues at coordinate 2,767,408 of NZ_CP084703.1, read as the reverse complement.
CTAAACGACTGCAAGAAATCATTTTAAAAGATAGTGAGCCAATTACAGAACGACCTGGAGAAGGGATGGAACCAGTTGATTTCGAAAAAGTAAGAGAAACACTATATAACAAACTAGGAAGGCAAGTAACCTCCCACGACATTTTATCTTACGCACTTTATCCAAAGGTTTATTTAGACAAAGAAACTTTTAATGAGCAATTTGGTGATGTTTCTGTTCTTGATACACCTACATTCTTTTACGGGCTTCGACTAGGTGAAGAAATAGAAGTGGAGATTGAACAAGGAAAAACATTAATTGTCAAACTCGTTTCTGTAGGTGAAGCGCAAAAAGATGCGACGAGGGTGATCTATTTTGAATTAAATGGCCAACCTCGAGAAGTCGTTGTACGAGATGAAAATGTAGAATCGGTTGTTGCTGTAAAAATGAAAGCTGATAAAAACAATGAGAAACATATTGGTGCTTCCATGCCAGGAACAGTTGTCAAGACATTAGTTGATAAAGGGGACAAAGTTAAAAAAGGTGACCATTTAATGATTACAGAATCAATGAAAATGGAAACGACAGTCCAAGCCCCTTATGATGGAACAATTAAACAGTTACATGTTACAAGTAATGAAGCAATTCAAGCTGGGGATCTTCTTGTAGAATTTGAATAAAAAAGTTCATAAAGTTGTCAGAACGAGGAGTTGAAGTATACTCCTCGTTCTTTGTTATAATTAATATGAAAAAGCAGTTTAAAATAAAGCTTTTTCGGGGATTTAATAAATGAACAATAATTTAGGGAGTTGATCATGATGGCACACGAAAAACAAACAGAAATTTTAAATCGTCATGTATCCAATTGGAATGTGTTGTTTGTAAAACTACATAATTACCATTGGTATGTAAAAGGACCTCACTTCTTTACACTTCATGAGAAGTTTGAAGAGCTATACGACGAAGCGGCTGGTCATATTGATGAGCTTGCGGAACGCTTACTAGCTGTAGATGGAAAGCCAGTTGGTACGATGAAGGAGTATTTAAACATATCTACGATTAAAGAAGCAGAAGGGGAAAAGTCTGCAGAACAAATGGTACAAGATCTTGTAAAAGATTTTGATAAAGTTGTTGAAGAATTAAAATCCGATATTGAAAAATTAGAAGATGTTGGTGACGAGCCAACAGCAGATATGCTTATTGGTGTGCGTCAATCCGTTGAAAAACATAACTGGATGTTGAAATCATTCTTAGGTGAATAATAAAAAAACTAGGTGTTCCCACCTAGTTTTTTTGTTTCAAGAGATATTTTTAGAAGTCGCACCTTACAGATTGTAGCTAAGAATTTAAGAAGTTTTGGAGCGGTATGCTAGTAATGTTGTATAACTTACCGCACCGAATAAAATGCTAATAAAGAAAGCGTGAAACATCGTTGCTTCTAATGCCAAGCTAGACAATACGACGTAAGCACCACTTAATACTTGAATCGTAATAAGGACGAAGCTAATAAGGCCAGAATAAAATAATGGTTTGTTATCTTTATGATTTTTTACGATAAGCACAAACATATAAGCAATTACAAGAAATAATATTCCAGCCAAGAGGCGGTGGAAGAATTGAATTGTAACTGTAAAGTTCGTAAATTCTGGAATGATTTGTCCATTACATAACGGCCAGCCAGTACAACCAGCACTTGATCCAGTGTGGCGAACGTACGCTCCTGTATAAACAACGATATAAATATAAACGAGTACAAAATAAATGTAATTTTTTAGCCCTTTCGATAATGTAGGGCTTAATAAGTGATCATCTTTTCCATCTTCAAATGCTAGGACAGTTAATAGTAAAACACTTGTAAAAGAGATTAATGAAAACCCGAAGTGTAAAGCCATGACCGCGTTAGATTGTCCCCATACAACCGCTGCAGCTCCGAGTAACCCTTGGAAAATAATAAATAAAATAGCAATAATGGCAAAGAACTTTGTTTCTTTTAAATGACCGAGCTTTTTCCAGCTCCAAATAGCTAAAATGATTACCATAATTCCTAATAATCCTGATACGAGGCGATGTGTATATTCGATCAACGTCTGAATCGTAGGAGATTCAGGGAAAACTTGACCATAACAGAGCGGCCACTCTGCTCCACATGCATCTCCAGAGCCTGTTTGAGTAACTAACGCACCTTGAATTAGTACAACAAGCATTCCTAGTGTGGTAATAATACCATACGTTTTTAGTGCTTTATGCATGGATTAAAGTCACCAACTTTCTATAAATAAAGTGAAAATAATTTTCGAAAATAATATTATCCATATTTGAAGTGGAAAATTTTAGTGAGGTATCAATGACAATGTATCTCTTTCTTTTACAATACTCGACCTTCATTTTATTGAGATCGTGTAAAAAAGTCAATTTGAATTGTTCATAAATCACGTGCGATAAAAAAGAAAATTCATGAAATGTTCATAAATTCGTCACATTTCACAAAAGATTTATGAAGAATTTATTAATATTAGTAACATGAATATGGTAAAATGTTTGTGGTTTTGTCACAATGCTTTCTAGATCGTTAAATTTTTTGTGATGAAAATCACTGTAGGATCGTTTATAATGTGATTTAAGGTCTAATAAATCTTATTATGTAGTTGTAAATAGTTTTTAAGGATAATATTATGGTTATAGGGGATTTGTTTTTAGACTATTTATTAAAAAGTAGTATTTCAAACGCAAGCTGATTATTAGACTATTTTTTGTTTTCATGGTTTTATTTTATTAAGTACAATGGTTTTGTGGGGGGTGAAGCAAGTGAATAAAGTATCTTCAATAACGACTGCTGATGCTGTAAATGACCAAACAGAAGAAAAAAGCGTTAACAAAGTTTCATGGAGATCATATTTAGCAATTTCAAAAACTGGAATAGTCATGTCTAACTTAATTACGACATTTGCCGGTCTATATTTAGCTGCTTACTATACTGGTGCTTCATTAGGAAGTGATCCTTTAACAGCATTACTTGCACTTTTAGGGTCAGCATTAATCATTGCCGGTAGTTGTGCATTAAACAACTATATAGATCGTGATATTGACCCGTATATGGAAAGAACAAAAGAACGTCCATCAGTAAGTGGGGAGTTAAACGGGAAACAAATATTAACGTACGGTCTAACAATTTCCTTATTAGGAATCATTATGCTAGCAATGACTGAAATCATTGCTGCAGTAATAGGGTTAGCCGGAATGGTTACTTATGTCGTTTTATATTCAATGTGGACAAAACGAACAACAACATTAAATACGATTGTCGGTAGTTTTTCCGGGGCAGTTCCACCGTTAATTGGGTGGGCTGCGATAGACCCAGGATTACATCCAATCGCCTGGTCGCTGTTTTTAATTATGTTTATTTGGCAGCCACCACACTTTTTAGCATTAGCAATGAAGCGTGTAGATGAATATAAGCGTGCAGGTATTCCTATGTTACCTGTTGTTGCAGGATTTGCAATGACGAAAAGGCAAATAGTCTGGTACGTTGCAGCTATCATACCTGTTTCGTTAACAGTTGCGCACTTCGGGGTTATCTACACTGTCGTTGCGACAATCTTAGGAGTCGGCTGGTTGGCCTTAGGCTTAGCTGGCTACAAATATAAAGATGACATTAAGTGGGCAAAACAAATGTTTGTATACTCATTAAATTATTTAACAATTTTGTTTGCACTAATGGTCATTGTTCACATGTTTTAAGATTTAATTAAAGAAAGAGGGGTTTGAAACGAGATGAAATACTTTTGGCGACTATTTCCATTATCTTTCATCTTGCTGATGTCTGGTTGTGGAATGCAAAACTTATCTGCTCTTGATCCACAAGGTCCTGTTGCAGAGGGGCAGTTTTCCTTAATCATGCTCAGCTTGTACATTATGATTTTTGTTATTGTGGTCGTCTTCGTTCTTTATGTGATTGTACTGTTACGCTTCCGTGAGCGTCCAGGAGATACACATATTCCGAAGCAAGTCCACGGGAATCGCGGACTAGAGTTCGTTTGGACAATTATTCCAATTATCTTACTTATTATTTTAGCTGTACCGAACGTCATGCAGACGTTTACATTAGCTGATATGGAACCAGGTGAAGATGAGGAAGTAGTAAATGTAAGAGTTACTGGACACCAATTCTGGTGGGAATTTGAGTATCCTGACTACGGTATTACAGCAGGACAAGACTTGTACATCCCAACAGATACTAGAATCATGTTTGAACTAGAAGCTAGTGATGTTATCCACGCATTCTGGGTTCCTGCTTTAGCGGGTAAACAAGATAACGTTCCTGGTATTACAAACTATTTGTGGTTCGAAGCACCTAATGAAGGTGTTTACCGCGGTAAATGTGCTGAATTATGTGGGGAAGGCCACGCATGGATGGACTTTAGAGTTATTGCGGTAGACCCGGATACTTTTGACACTTGGGTTCAGAACATGGAAGAGCCGCCTGCACATGTAACAGAACCACAATCAGAGGTTGCTGTTGAAGGCCGTCAAGTATTTGAACAGAACTGTATTAGCTGTCACGCAGTTGGTGAGGAAGGTGGAAATCTTGGACCGAACCTTACAAACTATGGTGAAAGAGATGTACTTGCTGGGTTCTTAGATCCAAATGATGAGAACTTAGAAGATTGGCTTCGTTATCCTCAAGAGTTGAAACCAGGAAATGAAATGCCAGGATTTGATCATCTAGCAGATGATGAAATGAATGCACTTATTGAATATTTAAATGACTTAAAAGTATTAGAAGATTAATGGCTAAATAAGGGGGTAAATAACGTGTCTTACGAGAAGGCTCAGTCAAAAAGCGTGCTTTGGGACTGGATGACGACGGTTGACCATAAAAAGATTGGTATTATGTACTTCGTCGCAGGCGCATTCTTCTTTGCCTTAGGTGGTTTAGAAGCGATTTTAATGCGTATTCAACTTATGTTCCCAGAAGCATCTTTCTTACCTGCGCAAACGTTTAACGAATTGTTAACGATGCACGGGACTACAATGATATTCTTGGCAGCAATGCCACTTCTATTTGGATTTATGAACTATATTATTCCACTTCAAATTGGCGCTCGAGATGTTGCCTTTCCATTTTTGAACTCTTTAGGGTTTTGGTTGTTCTTCTTTGGTGGAATATTATTAAATCTTAGCTGGTTCTTAGGCGGAGCTCCTGATGCGGGGTGGACTGCTTACGTACCGTTAGCTAGTGAATACTCAGGTTCAGGTATTGACTTTTATATTCTAGGTTTACAAGTTAGTGGTGCCGGTACATTAATTGCCGGGATTAACTTCTTAGTAACAATCATTAACATGAGAGCACCAGGCATGAGTATGATGAGAATGCCGTTATTTACATGGAGCTCTTTTGTTGCGTCTATGTTAATTTTATTCGCGTTCCCTGCATTGACAATCGGTTTATTACTATTGATGCTAGAGCGTATCTTTGGTGCAACGTACTTTGCTGTTGACTTTGGTGGTAACGTAGTTATTTGGCAGCACTTATTCTGGATCTTTGGACACCCAGAAGTATACATTTTAATTTTACCTGCATTTGGTATTTTTTCTGAAATTATTCCAACGTTTTCTAAAAAACGTTTATTCGGTTACTCAGCAATGGTATTTGCAACATTAATTATCGGTTTCTTAGGGTTCATGGTTTGGGCTCACCACATGTTCACAGTAGGTATGGGACCAGTTGCAAACTCGATCTTTGCAGTAGCAACAATGGCAATCGCCGTTCCAACCGGTATTAAAATCTTTAACTGGCTCTTAACGTTATGGGGCGGCCGAATTAAAATTAATACGGCAAATTTATTTGCTTTAGGTTTTATTCCGTCTTTCGTAATGGGTGGGGTAACAGGTGTTATGCTTGCAACAAGTGCAGCAAACTACCAGTTCCATGACACGTATTTCGTCGTTGCCCACTTCCACTACGTTATCATTGGTGGGGTAGTACTAGGTATTTTCGGTGGTGCATTCTACTGGTGGCCAAGAATGTTCGGTTACAAGCTGAACGAAACATTAGGAAAATGGTTCTTCTGGTTATTCCTATTTGGTTTCCACTTAACATTCTTTGTCCAGCACTTCCTAGGTCTAATGGGAATGCAACGTCGTATTGCGACTTATTTTGAAGGTCAAGGTTTTGAAACAATGAACCTTATTAGTACGATTGGCGCGTTCTTAATGGGTGTTGCATTTATCCTATTCGTTGTGAATATCTTTGTTTCAATGAAAGACAAAGAAACAACTGGCGACCCATGGGATGGTCGTACACTTGAATGGTCTATACCATCACCAACACCTGAATACAACTTTGCACAAACACCACTTGTTCGTGATGTTGATGCATTATGGTATGAAAAATATGAAGGTGAAGGTAAAATAAAAGCAGCAGAACCTTTAGGTGACATTCATATGCCGAATGGTTCAATTATTCCTATGGTAATGTCAATTGGTCTATTTATTGCAAGTTTCGGATTTATTTATCATTCACCAGACTCAAATGCATGGATGATAGCTGTACTTGGTTTATTGATCAATTTCGGTGCTATGTTCGTTCGATCAATTAAAGAAGATCACGGTTACCATATTCCAGCAGAAGAAGTTAAAAAGGAGGTTAGGTAAATATGGCACATGATCAAGCTGTAGAAAATCAAACCTTGCCTCCAAATCCTGAAAAAGCAACGTTAGAAGGAAAGAATAAATTTTTAGGATTTTGGTTTTTCTTAGGTGGAGAAACGGTTCTATTTGCAAGTTTATTCGGAACATATTTAGGATTACGTGGAGGTACACTAGATGGACCGGGGCCAGCTGACCTCTTCCATTTACCACTTGTATTTATTATGACAATGTTCCTTTTAACGAGTAGTTTAACAAGTGTGTTTGCGATCATCTCGATGAAAAAAGGTAACTACAAAGGTTTATTATTATGGATGTGGGTTACTGTATTCCTTGGAATACTCTTCTTAGGGTTTGAAATTTATGAGTTCTATGAGTATTACCATTATGGTCTAGGGTTTACGACTAGTGCATTTGCTTCATCATTCTATACATTAGTCGGAACTCACGGTGCGCACGTTGCTTTCGGTATCGGTTGGATTATCACATTATTAATTCGTTACCGAAAAACAGGTCTAACACTGACGAATGCACCTAAGTTTTATGTAGCAGTACTATACTGGCACTTCATTGATGTTGTGTGGGTATTCATCTTTACGGTTGTATATTTAATGGGACTAGGAGGGTAATAAATGGCTGATCACGGAATAGATCCAAGTGCACCTCTTACAGGTGAACCTTCAAAGAAAACGAAGCGTAAATTAGCGAAAGAATTAAGAACACAACTTATCTCATTTATATTTGTGATCTTTATGACTTCAATCGCGTTTGTTTCAATTGCAAGTGATGCAATTCCTAATAGCTTTGCAGTTCCATTTATTTTAATCCTTGCTGTTGTGAATGTTGTTATCCAATTGTACGTTTTCATGCACTTAAATGATCGTGGAAACGGTTGGCCAAATGCAATGATTTGGACTGGAGTATTAGTAGCAATTCCAACAGTTGCGTCATTAATGTTATTAATTGGAATCGTAAAGTATTAAGATGAAGAAGATACCCTCGCAATTCGCGAGGGTATCTTTTTGAAAGTGATCATCTTTGATTACTTTTGTAAATATTTCTTCACATCTCTATTTCCATTTCAACTGTAAAACGTTTTATAATAGAAGATGATATGGAAATTTAGAAAGGATGACACCATAGTGGCAACATTCTTACCTTTTATTAGTACAGTATTTATAGCTTTGAGTGCTATTTGTGTAGCAGCAGGGTGGTATTTAGTAGCAAAACGTAAAATAGAACAACATAAAAAAATGATGTATTGGGCTGCAGTTCTAGCGGTGATTTTTTTCATCACTTATTTGGCAAAAACAATATTTATTGGTAGTACAAGCTTTGGTGGACCAGAACATATGGCAACATTTTATCGGGTGTTCCTTATTTTTCATATTACACTAGCTACTGTAGCAGCCGTACTAGGGATTACGACCTTAGTGACTGGATATAAGAACAAGTTAGCAACCCATGTAAGGCTAGGACCGTTAACCTCAATTATCTGGTTTGGCTCAGCTAGTTCTGGTATAATGGTATATTTACTTCTTTATGTAATCTATCCTCCAGGGGAAACAACAAATTTATTTCGAGCGATCTTTTAATCAAATATTTTTCATTAAAAAAGCTGTATCTGAAGTGAGCGAACTTTTCGATACAGCTTTTTATTGTGAGTTTATTTTGTAAACTAAGGCTCAGTTAAAGGTGAATATTGAATTTAATAGTGGAGAGCTAGAAGCCGTTCTAAGAAGCTTTTCGGCTCGTTGCTTCTGCGGTTACTCGTCGCAGATAATAATTGCTCCTGCGGTTACTCGTCGCAGGTAATAAGTGCTACTTGTTGTTGAGTTTGTGATCTGCTCTCGATGGGCGCTTTCCGTGGGTGTATAAGCTGTCAAACTAATATCTCAGATAGATAACCATGCTAATGGAGATTGGCACAATGGGCGTATGAAAGATGGTTCATTGTTTTTAGAGGAAGATGCAGGTGGCCGAAAATCATCCAAAACGAACAAGGTGAGTTTTGGAACCATGTGCCGTGCCCGCAGCAAAGAAGACACCGTGATAGCAAGTGAAGCGAAGCTAGAACGGATGTCGCACTTGTGCCTAGCGGTGAAAGCGTAGCAACATGTATTTTTAAAGTATAAACTTATTTTCAAGGTAGCTAAATAAAATTGTCTTTATGGTAATTGTAGTGTGTGCACCTACCACAAAAAAGCTGGTTAATAAGTGATATCACTTACTAACCAGCTTTTTTAAATATGAATTTTATTTCTATCACAACTTGAAATTCATCTTAATAATTCCAGCTTCTTTTGCGCTTGTAAATAATATAACGACTAGTGGACCGAGAATAAACCCGAGTACTCCAATTAGTTGTAAACCAATAAATAATGAGATTAATGTTGCAAGCGGTGATAAGCCAATGTGATGTCCCATTACTTTCGGTTCCACGGTTCGGCGAATTGTTAATAAGACGGCTGCTAATATTAGCAATTGAATGGCGAGTGGTGTATTACCTGCAATGAAGTGATAACCTGCCCATGGTGCTAAAACAGCAATTGAACCAATGATAGGTATAAAGTCAATGATCCAAATGAATAAAGACATTAAAAATGCAACCTCAGGAGCAATGAACAATAAACCAACAAAGGTAACCACAAATATAATTATACTTACAAGAAACTGTGCTTTAAAGAAGCCAAAGATAACATATGCGAGACGAGATGACATAAAGCGTACCTTTTCAGCAGTCTTTTCAGTCATATATTGAAAGACTTTTTTCTTTAAGCGAGGTAATTCAAGTAAAAATAAATATAAGGCAATTAAGTAAACTAAAAAAGAGACAAGGTAAGATGGAATTTTTAAAAGAATAGCTGATACATTTCCGAAAATATCTAGCTCAGATAATCCATCTCTCAAATTACCTAATTGGACTGTTACAGCTCGGTCAATTTCATTAACAATATCTGGTGAATAGTGGCCGAATTGCGTTTCTAAATTCGCTAAAAAATTAATCCATACGATATTCAATTCGTTGATTGTTACCGGTAAATTTTCAACGAACTGATTTAGTTGTGTCATCGCTCGTGTTAAAGTGAAATACACGATAATCGTTAAAATTGATAAGAATATGATAAAGACGATAAACACTGACAAGGCTCTTGAAATCTTTACGCGCTTATGTAAGGCATTTACTGCAGGTGTTAAAAAAAGAGCGGTTACAAAAGCGACGATCAAAGGAACAGATACAGGTAAAACGAAATATATAAAAAGGGCAGCAAAAATAACCCCAAGACTAATATATAAATATTTTTTCACATTTTGCGACATCAGTTGAATGCCCCTCTCTATCAAGACAAAACTTAGATCAATAAGGTTAGCTATATGTATAGCTTTTATATTTCTTTTAATCAGTCAATGTACTGATGTATATACATTATATTATGAAAGTGAAGGTAATAATAGTGTTATTTATAGAAACATATCGATGTATTATTCAAAAATATTGAAAAAAGAATGCCTCCGATATATTCCCTCACTCTGAAACGAGTGAATGAGATCGAAAGCATCACTTTTGTTCAACAATATGAAGCTATGTATAACTGCTAAATGGCTTCTTCTTGAAGTTTCTCTTTAATGATGTTAATTTTTTTATTGCACTTGTCAACTATTGTTTTTGAAAATGTTTCATCATATTCAATGCCGTGTGGATAATAGTGCTTTCCTAAGATAGGTTTCATTAATTTAACCGTACAATGAGGATTTGGGATTTCACCTTCAGTAGCAAACGCTTGAACACGGAAGTAATAAACATCATCATGCATTAAGATTTTATAGTCAAACGTTACGCGTTCATAATCGTATACTGAATAAAACCCAGCATTCTCCATTATTTCCTCAAATGCTTGAAATTCAATAGATAATCCTTCTAAACCTGTTTCTTCAAATTTCATTATTTATACCTCCTAGAGAACTGAAACAATCGTATTCTTTTTTATGATATTACGAAATCGCTCAGGATGCAACGAAATCAATGTCGATCTTATAAAAATATATATAAATGAATCAATTTCATAATTGCGTTTTTTGCACAATGAAACGAATGATATTATAATTTTTTTCATTATGATGTACGTTTTATTTGGGAGTGAACGTAACTAAAGGCGGCGACTCCCGGAGGATCAGCGCAGTCTGAAGATCCACTTAGGCGAAGAGTCGTCAAGCCTAAGTTAGCTGAAGACAAGCCCTCGGGAAAGCGCCCGTCTGAAGTGAAGTTCACGCTCATCATTCAGAATTTCCCATCTTATTTTGAAGTATGAAATTGATTCAAGTGCATGCTTTTTATCTTTTTGTAAAATAATAAATGCATCATGACTGTAAAGGAGGTAGAAAATGAAAACGTTAAAAGACATTATGACAAGTGATGTAGAAACTTGCTCTCCTCAAGACAATGTTTATGAAGTTGCTGTAAAAATGAAAGAATTAAATGTTGGGGCAATACCTATCTGTGAAAACCAGCACTTACTAGGAATGATTACAGATCGTGATATTGTTATGAGAGGCGTAGCGGAGAAAAAGCCCAACTCTTCTCAAGTAACAGATGTGATGAGCGACCATCTCTTAACTGCAGAACCAAGTATGAGTGTCGATGAGGCGGCAAAAATGATGGCTGAAAAACAAATTCGACGTTTGCCTATAGTAGAAAATAGCCGTTTAGTAGGAATTGTCTCTTTAGGAGATTTAGCTATTCATACGTCTACTGAGCATGATGCTGCCTTTGCATTATCAGAGATTTCAGAACGCCCTGAACTTCACCATTGATTCTTGATTAAGAGCTACCACAATTTATCATCAGTGGTAGCTCTTTTTCATTGTAAAAAAGCTTTTATTTTCATCAATCAGCTTTTGTGATAAGTCTAATATTGTATTGTAGAATTATGGAGCAATATCACAAAATTTAAGAATCATTGTCATTTAGGAGGAAAGACCATTTCCCCTCTAGAATTGAAGTAGTGGACTAGAGAATGTATCTAGAGAGGAGATAACAATGAAATCGATTATATCTTTCTTATTCGCATTTATCGTCGTTTTTGGATTATTTACTTTGTTTTTTAGTGATGATCGTGAGATAACTGAAGAAAAAGAAGAGCGAGAAACGTCTTCATATATAGAAGAAGACAATAGTAAGGAAAGTGAAAAAGAAACCGAAAAAAAAGATAAAAAGACTGTAAGTCAAGAAAAAAAGGAAGAGGAAGGACTGCACCTTTGGCTAGGAGTTTCTGATAAGGAGATCGTTGACCTTTTCGGCGAACCAGTAAGAAAAGATCTATCACCATATGGGTATGATTGGTGGATATATAATGAAGAGGAATATCTGCAGATAGCTATCTTAGATGGAGAAGTGGTTTCCTTGTTTACGAATGATCATAAGTTTGAAAACGGCCTTTTCAATGTTGGTGACTCATATGACGAAATTGATGAAGTCATTTCATTCGAAACAAATGTTTCCCTTAGTGGGTCATTTTCTTCCTATCAGTTTGAATTAAATGATGAAGAACTTAACTCACGCCCATTGGCAAAATTAGATGAAAACGTTTGGGTACAGTTTTACTTTGATACGACTGAGAGAAAACTTTCCTCCGTAAGGTATATGAGCCCTGAAATATTACTGCTCCAGCGACCTTATTCAATTATTTACCGTGGCGAACTACCGGAACGAGAAGAATTCACAAACAGTGATTGGCAAAAAATCCAGGAAGGACAATCAAAACAGATTTTTGATATGACTAATATGATTAGAAAAAGGCATGGTCTAGATCCATTAGAGTGGGATGAAGAAACAGCTTTCGTTGCTTTTTTGCATAGTGAGGATATGTATATCAATGATTATTTCTCACATACGTCCCCTACAGCCGGGGAATTAAAAGATCGCTTAGAAGCAGAATATATCCATTATCAAATGGCAGCCGAAAATATTGCTGCAAAGTATGTGGATGCAATAGCTGCAGTAGAAGGATGGTTAAATAGTGAAGGTCACCGAGTGAACCTTTTAAAAGAAGATTTCACACACCTTGGTGTAGGTGTTTATCGAGATTATTATACGCAAAATTTTATCACTCCTTGGTAATTTTGGGCGCACAAACTGTTTTTGTCATTTGTATGATGTAATGAATACAAATATAGACATTTGACTAGGAGGTGCTCAATTGAAAAACTCCCTCCACCCAGACGTTCAAAAGTTTAAGCTGTTTGTAAAGACACATCCATATGTATTAAGAGATGTGAAAACGGGTGATAAGACATTACAAGATCTATTTGAAGAGTGGAAGTTGTTTGGTGAAGATGATGAAATTTGGGAAACATACAAAGCAGCAAATAAAACAGAGTCTAATAATGATGAAAGAAAATCAGACGAATCGAGTGGAGAAGAAACGAGTAGTGAAGGAATATCAACCCAGGACTTATTAGCGATGTTAAAGAAAATGAATTTGAATGATTTGCAACATCACTTATCTCAATTTAGTGGTGTCTTATCTTCTGTACAAGAACTTTTAGGCCAATTTAAACAAAGTCCTCCAGAAGAACAAGGGAGAACAGAAGACCAACAAAGCTCACCTTTTTCTTTCCGTGAAGACTAAACGATCGGAGTGGGGCTGATGAGAGGAGAAGTATATCAATACATTCGGAGTGAACCTGATCTTCACAAGTTTTTAAGAGCTCACCCTAACTGGTATCGAAGGCTAGCGAGAAACCCATATTCGTTACAAGAGATGGAAAAACAAGCAAAAATATTCTTCGGCAAAACGTTCCCACAACGGATGGAAAAACTAGAAAACAATATGCATTTAGCAATGATGATGATTGATATGATGAGGTCGTTTAATCAATCAAATTAAAAAAGAGGGTGCTCCCTCTTTTTTTTGTTAGCCTAAAATCCGCTCGCCTCATCGGTTACAACTAAAGCAATTCACTCAAATTAGCAAAGGGTCTTAATCTTTTCCACCGTAACGTTGTGTCACATGAATAAGATTACTAAATAAGTAGAACAATACATAGAAAAGTCATAAATGTGAGGAGACATAGAAGTGGAACAGAAACCGCTCTATATACAAGAGAATGGAATGGTTTATTTCAATACCGCACATCGAGAAGCAAAAATAGTTCAGCCGTTCCTAAGCCAATTTGCTCACTTAACACAATCACCATCAGAAATCCATATATATCAGCTGTCACAGTATTCGGTGTGGTATGCCTTCGATCAAGCTATAACAAGTGAGGAAATCATATCTTTTTTAACATCATTTTCAAACCCTCCATTTCCTTCTAAAGTAATCAAACAACTACAAGATTGGGAAAATTATAATCACAAGTTATTTATTATGGAGATTGAAGGACATGGGACGTGTTTATATAGTGAGATACGAGATTTATTAGCTGAGGTTTTTCCTGAAAATCAAATGACTATCTTTCACTATAAGACTGGTGAAGCTTTTCCGATTACCTTAAATGAAAGAGGCATTATAAAGCAACGTATGTTAAAGCTAGGTTATCCTGTGATCGATTGCTTAAAAGTAGAAGAAGGTGAACGCTTAGGCATCCAACTAGAAAAAGATGTTCAACTACGCCCCTATCAGATAGAAGCTGTGAACAGCTATCTAAAACCAAATGGATATGAAAAAGGAAATGGTTTTGTCATTATGCCGTGTGGGTCTGGAAAAACGTTAGTCGGTATTGGTGTAATGACAAAGTTAGATCAAGAGACATTAATCATTGCGCCGAATGATACATCACTTTCACAATGGGAAAACGAGATCATGACATGTACAACAATTGATAGAAAAAAGTTAAAAACATACTCTAGCAGTTTAAAAGAAGTAGGACCAATTACGTTAACGACATATCAAATGCTAACTTATAAAGGGAAGGAACCCAATTTATATCCACACTTTAACCTTTTTCAAGAACGGAAGTGGGGGTTAATTATATATGACGAAGTTCATCTTTTGCCTGCTCCATTATTTCGTTTAACCTCGTTTATGCAAGGTAAAAGAAGGTTAGGATTAACAGCGACGTTCATTCGTGAAGATGGAAGAGAAGATGATATTTATAGTTTAATTGGTCCAAAACGTTATGAAGTTGGTATTAAAGAGCTTGAACATAAGCATTGGGTAGCGAAGCCTGTATGTAAAGAATACAAAATACCCTTTAGAGAGGATCAATGGGAAAATTATTTACAATCTTCAAAGAAAGAGCAATTTAAATTAGCCAGTGAGAATGATGAAAAGCTACATGTTATCGACATGTTATTAAAAAAGCACTCTCATGATCAAATCTTAATTATTGGCCAGTATAAAAAACAATTGAAAAAGATAGCTGATTATTTTTCTATTCCAATCATTACAGGTGAAACAAAAAAATCAGTACGGGAAAACATATACGACGACTTTCGATCAGGACAAATACAAGCTCTTGTTGTTAGCAAAGTTGCGAATATGGCAGTAAATTTACCGTCAGCAAATGTTGCAATTCAAGTTTCAGGGGTTTATGGTTCTCGTCAAGAGGAAGCTCAACGAATAGGAAGAGTATTAAGACCTAATACAGCTGAAAAGCTAGTCTACTTTTATTCATTAGTGACATCACTGACGCAAGAGGAAGAAAGAGCTTCTAATCGTCAATTATTTATGAAAGAACAAGGGTATCAATACGAAGAGGAAGAGTGGTCAAGATGTTCGGACATCAATTAGCAAACTTCGAAATAACTGAAGCGTCGTTTCATAATAAGTGGGAAAAGTTAAGTGAACGTGAGAAAGATTTGTTGACTTTTATGACCGATGTACCAGATACTCGTCAAGAATCGGTAGAACGTCTTGGAAAAACGAAATACGGTCCGTTCAATTTTTATAAAGGGACTCGGTCACTTTTAGAGGATAACCTCTTATATTTAATTGATGAAAATGGCACTCGCCATTTAATTGTTCCTAGAGAAGTAGATTACTTCTTAACCGCAAAAAGAAATACAAACAATAAATTAAATCAGCAAAAGAGTGAAGCAGGTGAAGCACAACCGAATATATTCGAGTTGTTTATACACTTTTGTATAGAATTAAATAAAGATATACAAGGTGATACAGAGAGGGTTTCCAAAAAAAAATGTGATGATCATTCATATTTTTTACGAGAAGTTCTTAAATGGTTTGAAAAGCAGTCCGAAAGACCTTTACTGCTCATGACAAATTGGGTTAAAGAAAAGTTCGATGACCTTGTAGAACTCATGTTATTAACATACATGAAGGTTATCGCAAAAGATAAAAATGAAGTATACCCATTACATGTAAAAAGAGTATTATATAAATTAGATGATGACAGTGACGATGTTCTACAATCATTGGAAGGACATAACTATTCTGAAAGTACAATTCTCCAAGTACATTCACAAGAGTGGCTATTGCCACGTTATGATTGTTTTCCAACACTTTGGCTTGCGAGTATTTTTGGTGAGATCATTACGTCCGGTTCTATGGTCACAATCAATATTTCTGAACAAACTGTTCAAAAAGGAAAAGGTTCAGGTGTGTCATTTCAATATTTTGAAACTTTATTGAGACAATTACCGTTTAAAGAAGAAAAAGATCGAGAGACGATTATAAGCTGGTGGGAAGGGTCGCAAATAATTATAAAAGATGACTGCTATACATTTTTTCGGATTAACTCTGATGCTCTTAAAAAGCAGCTTGCTAAAAAGAGTAAAGATCAATACGGAAGCGAAAACGTTATAGAGCTTAATAACGGTTTGTTTATATCAAATGAAATTAGCAAACAATGGGAAAAAGATATTAGTAAAATGAACTTTCAAATCAACGAGAAAAGAAAAACTAAGAAAGTCAAAGAACAACAACGTTTTACTACTTTAGATTATGTCCCTGCTCCGAAAGAGTGGGATGAAATCGGGCACCTCCCGGATATATCTTTTAAATTAATGGCATATAAAGAAAACTTTTTTCGAAGGTTGATTCGCCAAAGCCAAGTAATGAAAATCCCATTATTAGTTGAAGAAAGTAGCGGGGATATTCAACTAATCGAAGTCAAGCGGTTGGTTGAAGAAGGTGAACACTTAATGCTTGAAACATATGATCATCAAAAGCTAAGCCACACATCTATTAAAAAATTGGCACTGTATAATCCTTTAGAAGAAAAAATGAATAAAAGGTGATTTGTTTTCACTGTGAGCATGTTATAATGGCAGATGGAGGTGATTGAATGCTCACAACCATGACAAATGTTGATGTATTACAAGAAGCACTTGAGTTTGGTGAAATAATTACTTCATCTGAAGTTTTTGATAAATATATTCAATCGAAAGAAGAGCTTGAAAAAAGTGAAGAAGCACAGCATTTAATCAAGCATTTTCAAACATTGAAAGAAAAGTATGATGAAGTACAAAGGTTTGGTAAATATCATCCAGATTTTCGTACTGTTACAAAAGAAGTAAGGGAATGGAAAAGAAAGCTTGATACTCATGATGCGATCGTTGAATTTAAACAAGCTGAAGAAGAGCTCTATCAATTGTTAGTTGAAATTAGTCAACTGATTGCAAATGCAGTATCTCCACAAATTAAAGTCCCAACTGGGAACCCTTTCTTTGATCAAGACGGCTGTGGAGGAGGCTGTGGCTCAGGAGGAAGCTGCGGTTGTTCTTAAATAAGTGATGAGATTTCTCTTCCTATGGGTAAAATAAGCAAGTCACCGCTTGCGCTTTCCTTAACATCGTGCTAGACTATTGGCAAAAGTAGGGATTAAAGGAGAAAAGATTATGGTCGGAAACCGAGTAGGACTTGCTATTTGGGTACATTCCTTAAAACAAGTAAAACAATTGAAAAGGCTTGGGAATGTTCATTACGTCTCTCGTAAAATGAAATATATCGTCATGTACTGCGATACAGACCAGGTCGAAGAGACAATTAGTAAATTAGAGTCTCTCCACTTCGTTAAAGAAGTCTCTATGTCGATGCGACCTTGGATAAAAACCGAGTTTCAAAACTCTGTACCTGAAAAGGAAAAAGAATACGATTATAAAATGGGAATATAATGCCCAGTTCAAGTATAAAACCTCCAACAAAGGCGTTGGAGGTTTTATTTATTGGCTATGTTAACCTGGATGTTGACCTGTTGGGCTCCGCGCCTTATCACAGTGAAAAATTTCCATCACCTTGTCTACGATAATTTTATAAAGAAAAATGATTGATGAAACAACGCCGTACTCATATTGATTTTATAACTCGAAGAAGTGATAGGCGGCGACTCCAGTGACGAGTATCTTCATCAAGAGTATGTTTCGAGTTGTTTCGACACAGCTAACGATAGAGCAATGCTAGAAGAGGAAGGACAGAAACAGCTCGAACCGAAAATCACTCTGAACGAGTAATGATGAGTTCAGAGAAGTTGAGGTCGTGTCCGCGGCAAGCATCCAACTGAAATGACGAAAATCAACAACCATCTTAAACACAGCCTTCTTATAAAAAAACCCGCAGCTCATGCTGCGGGTTGCCTCATCATAAAGGAAATGAATATGCTAAAACATGTTCTTTCCTTTATAAAGGCTATGGGAGAGGAGAAACCGGAGGAAGAACTTATGGGGAAACGTAAGCCTTCTCCGCGGTTGTCAGCAACATGACATTTCATGTTGCTACTCTTATTATGGAAAAGCTGGAAGAAGTTTATACATATAGAAAAAGAGTTAGAATCTTTTGACCCCTTTATATTTTCTCTTTGATCTGTTTTATGGTAGGATATGTATGCATTGATCATACATGAATCAATTTCATAATTCCGTTTATTGCGCAATGAAACGAATGATATTATAAACTTTTTCATTAAATGTACGTTTTATTTGAAAGTGAACATAACAAAAGACGGCGACTCCGGAGGATCAGCGACGAGCAATACTTCTTCGAACTGCTTCGAGCTGCGACGAGTAACCGCAGGAGCACTCTTTATCTGCGACGAGTAACCGCAGGAGCAACGAGCTGAAGATCCACTTAGGCGAAGAGTTGTCGAGCCTAAGTTAGCTGAAGACAAGCCCTCGGGAAAGCGTCCGTCTGAAGTGAAGTTCACACTCATCATTCGGAATTTCGCATCATATTTTGAGCTATGAAATTGATTCACATAACAAGGTGAGAAAAAAATGAGAGTAATTAGTGGTACTCGTAAAGGAATAACATTAAAAGCAGTTCCGGGTCATTCAACAAGACCGACAACTGATAAAGTAAAAGAGTCAATTTTTAATATGGTCGGTCCGTACTTTGATGGCGGGTCCATTTTAGACTTATATGGCGGGAGTGGGGCCATATCAATTGAAGCAATTAGTCGTGGAATGGAGCACGCTGTGATCGTCGACCGTGACAAAAAAGCAATTTCAACGATTTATCAAAATGTAAAAATAGGTAAAGTAAAAGAATTGGTAGAAGTATTTCGAACTGATGCAAAGCGTGCATTAAAAGCGATACAAAAAAATGAAAGGAGCTTCGATCTCGTATTTTTAGACCCACCATATGCAGATGAAAAGCTTCATGATGAAATTTCATTTATTTCAGAACATGGTATTTTAAAAGAGGGTGGGCAAATGGTCGTTGAGCATGGCCTAGGCGTTGATCTTGAGCCACAGTATGGTGATATGAAACAACAAAAAATTGAACAATACGGAGATACGACTATACGTATTTACGAAAGTGTTGCAAAGGAGGAAATTTAAATGAGTAGTATTGCAGTTTGTCCTGGAAGCTTTGACCCTGTGACATTAGGGCACTTAGATATTGTAACTAGAGGATCGAAAGTGTTTGATAAGGTTATTGTTTCAGTGTTAAACAACCGTACGAAACAGCCTATGTTTACAGTTGAAGAGCGTATAGATTTATTAAAAGAAGTAACAAAGGATCTTCCTAATGTTGAAGTAGACTATTTTGACGGTCTATTGATTGATTATGTAAAACAAAAGCAAGCAAATGCGATTATTAAAGGATTACGTGCTGTTTCAGATTTCGAATATGAATTACAAATGGCATCGATTAATCGTAAATTAGACGATGAAATTGAAACGTTTTTCATGATGACAAATAACCAATATTCTTATTTAAGTTCTAGCATTGTAAAAGAGCTTGCTAAATATAATGCATCCGTGAGTGACCTCGTACCTCCAGTTGTGGAAGAAGCCCTTCGTAAAAAAAAGCAACATACATAATAAAAGAGGCTGTCTCCAAGTTTTATTTGGGGATGCCTCTTTTTAATTGGCTCTGTTAATATTTATTGTTGAAAATCACGAGAAGCCTGCGACAAGCATGGACTCACGAACTTCCACAAGGCCTCCCCCTTCCTCTACTAGTACGGCTCTGTTGTTTATCCGTCGAGGCAACTCGAAGCTTACTCGTGATGTAAACGCTCGTTGGTGACTTCGATGTTCCCACAGGACGTGGCGTTTTGCTCGGTGGACGGACAGGACGTCCTAATGCCGTGCATGAAACAGGATATCGCCCTTGTACCAGAGGTGTAAGCGAGTGTTTTTTTGTAAAATCAACACTAGCCTTTAACAAGACCTTTTAATTAATTGTCAGAAATTATATCATTTAACACCTTAACGAATTTGGGAAGCTGAAAGGTGCGTATATCGTTAATCATGGATTCTTTTCTAGTTTATTCAGTGTTTTGTAACTAAGAAGACAAATATATGAAACGAGAGATATAAGAGTAATTACCCCTCCCCATGTAATTAGCCAATTATATATAATGATCATTAATGATGAAATGGTACTCTCCGTGAGGTGTGGCATAAATATAACACTTTCACTCTCAGCTCCATGTGGATAGAGTCGGTGAAATATTAAGGCACAAATTCCTGCAGACAGAAAGCCATGGAGGCATCGAGCGAAAAAAAACGGTCGGAACCGAATATCCGTATCAGCGAGTATACTGGCTACTTGAGCTTGGACGCTAAAGCCATTAAACGCTAAAATAAAACTAACAATAATGACTTGCTCGTACAGAGTCGCTTCGAAGGTTTCGGTTATCATCTGACTTCCAAGTGTTATTTCAAACAACCCTGAAACAATTGGAGCACTTAATTCATTTGGCATTTGTAAAAACCCAAGTATAATAGTGATGACAAAGGTAAAAAGAAAAGAAATCTGGATTAGTGTTAGAATTTGGTTTAAAACAGAGAATAAAATGATAAAGCCACCAATCATTAATAATGTTTGAATAGCAGATTGTACAGCATCACCCATCATCTTACCGAGTGGGCGTTGATCGTTTAGGCGTTCAGAGTGCATTAAGGAGATCGCATGAGCAATCGAAAACTTACTATCCTTTTCTTTGGAGTCTTGATCGCGACCATAATATCTCATAGCAATTCCGACAAGGAAGTTACCGCCATAATGAGAAGCAGCTAAAACAACACCTAAGGCAGGGTTGTGGAAAAAACCAACAGCTATCGCACCAAATATAAATAGCGGATTCGATGCATTTGTAAATGAAACAAGTCTTTCTCCTTCTATGGCGGTGATTTTTTTTTCTTGTCTTAAACGGGCAGTTAACTTTGCTCCTGCCGGGAACCCAGAAGCAAGTCCCATAGCCCATACAAAACCGCCAGAACCTGGTACTCGAAATAAAGGTCTCATGATTGGCTCAAAAAGGGCTCCAATAAATGACACAACCCCAAACCGAATTAAGAATTCAGATATAATAAAAAATGGGAGCAAAGAAGGGAAGACAACATCCCACCACATAGATAAGCCGCGTATAGAAGCTTCGTAAGCTTCTTTTGGAAAAACCATAAATGAGATCGCTAATATTGTAGCAGAACCAGCGTACAACATTGTTTTTATATAAGGGAGATACGAACGCATGGATGGACTCCTTTACTAATAATGTAAATCATTGTTGGTCTTCAAACGAAAACATGTTGAAAGTTATGTATCGTTTCCTCTTACAAATGTAGTTCAAAAATAAACATAAACTTGTCCTTAATACAATATACGTAAGTTAGGTGAAAGTAGACCTTATAATCGTCCCAATTGTTGAAGGGGTTGAACTGAATGAAACCAAAAATAGGGTTAGCATTAGGCTCCGGAGGTTCTAGAGGATTTGCTCATATTGGTGCATTAAAAGTATTAGAAAAAGAAGGTATTAACATTGACTTTATTGCTGGTAGCAGCATGGGAGCTTTAATAGGTGTATTGTATGGAGCGGGACATTCTCCAAATATGTTAGAAAAAATGGCTACACAGTTTCGTAGGAAGTACTTTTTAGACTTTACAGTACCGAAAATGGGGTTTATACGGGGCGAAAAGGCAAAACAAGTCATTAATATGTTAGTTCAAAATAAAAAGTTAGAAGATCTAAATTTGCCAGTTTCTGTTGTAGCAACAGATTTAATGAGAGGTGAAAAAGTCGTTTTTACAAAAGGGAATGCCGCTCAAGCTGTACGTGCAAGTATTGCTATCCCGGGCATTGTTGTACCAGGGAAAATTGATGGAACAATGTATGTTGATGGAGGAGTTATAGATCGAGTACCAGTTTCAGTTTTAAAGAATATGGGCGCGGATATAATTATTGCAGTAGATGTCTCCTTTTTTAATACTGAACCTGAGATAACTTCAATATATGACGTCATCATACAGAGTATGGACATTATGGAAAAAGAAATGGTAAGATATCGTGAAATCCATTCTGATGTAATGATTCGTCCGATACTTTCTCACATAAAAGCAACGCAATTTACAAATGTGGAAGAAGTCATGAAATTAGGAGAAGTTGAAACAGAAAAATATATGAAGCAGCTTAAAGCGAGGATTCAAGAGTGGAAGGAGCTACACCATGAATAAAAATAACCGTGGTTCAAAAAGGTCTATCGTTCGTTGGATTATATTATTTGCTATCTTAATCTTTATAAACTTTTATCAATTGCCGTATTACTTTACAGTTCCTGGAGATGCGAAGGTTCTAAGTGATGTGATTGAAGTAGAAGAGAAACATGAGTATGAAGGATCGTTTATGCTAACGACAGTAAGGATGGGAAGAGCAAATGTGGTTAATTATGTATGGGCTATGTTCAGCGATCAAAGAGAGATTATTCCTGAACACCATATCCGTCCTGAGGGGGAAACAGATGAACAGTACCAGCATCGCCAAATGATGATGATGGCAGGCTCGCAAGATCTAGCTGTTATTGTTGCATACAGCCATGCTGGCAAAAATGCATACTTTGAAAACCATGGGGTGTTAGTAACCTCAATCATCTCAGGAATGGATGCAGAGGAGAAACTTAAGATGGGAGACCGAATAATAGCCATCGATGATAAGCAAATTCTAGAAACCGATACTTTGTTTGACCTTTTAGGGGATTATGCAATCGGTGATATCGTTGATATCACTGTTGAACGTGAAGGAGTTGTTCATGAATATACATTAGAAGTGAATCCTTTCCCTGAAGAATTAGATCCCGAAGGGGAGCGGGGAGGAATTGGCATTGCCAACCCTGTGACAGACAGAGAGTTAGTGAGGGATCCAGAGGTAACTATCGATACAGCTAAAATAGGTGGGCCATCAGCAGGGCTTATGTTTTCGCTAGAAATATATAATCAACTTGTAGAAGAGGATATTACGAAAGGTCATCATATAGCTGGAACAGGTTCGATTAATGAAGACGGGAAAGTCGGTCGTATAGGTGGTGTAAGCCAAAAGGTAGTTGCCTCTGACCAAGCAGGTGCATCACTATTCTTTGTACCTTACGAAGGAGGATCAACCGGTTCTAACTATGATATAGCAAGACAAACTGCAGATTCGATTGAAACAGATATGGAAATCGTTCCTGTTGACTCGTTTGAGCAAGCATTACAATATTTAATTGACCTTGAGCCAACTTCTTAAAAAATAAAGGAAGGAACCTTACCGTTAAATAAGTAGTTCGGTTTAAATGGAAGGCGCTGTTAAAGTTCAGTGTTGATATGCAGTATTATTTTACAATTGTTTCATTTGTGAGGAGCGAAGGTGGCGACTCCAGCGGGAAAAGCACGAGCTGAAGATCCACTTAGGAAATAAAAAATCATTTTCTTTCCTAAGTTAGCTGAAGCCGTGCCCGCGGAAAGCGTCCACCGAGAGCGGATCACAAAATCAACAACCAACTTTAACATAGCCAAATGGAAAAAAACGAAAATAATACCCCATTTTGGGAGATAATTCGCACCTGAATTATCTCCTTTATTTCACGTTAAGAATTTATAGAGCGTCCGAGCATAGGTTATATCTTATAGTGGGTGGGAACCCCACCGGGCAAGAGCTAACCACTCACCCGTAACGAGTCTTGGAGGGTTGTAGGCAACTATAACCTTTAAGCGTAGACAGTAAGACAGTGGGCCGTAAGCCAAGTGGTTGAAGGGATTGAGCTTCGAAAACTTATAAATGGGAAAGCTGATGGTCTTATAATTCCAGAAAGCAATACCTGTATAAACACTATGGTAAGTTTATATAGGTTTCCCCGGAGTCTGTGACCTCGGCACGCTGGACATTGGTAGGGTATGGCAACTCGGGAGGTCCTGAATGATCTTCTGGAAAAGAAGTATGGTAGACAAGCGATACAAAGTGAGGAAGCCAAATGTCATTCAGGAAGTCGGATGGATGCGTAGTACCAATGAAGTCGGGTAACGCTGACGGAGGAAAGGCATCCACCTTGTATCGATCGAATCAGGGACACATGAACTACACACAGAGGTAGGAGGGCATATCTCATGGAAACAAAACTGATGCGAATAGCTGAAGTAGCGAAAACAAACCCAGAACTAAAATTTACTTCACTGATCCACTTACTGAATAAAGATTCCCTAAAAGAGTGTCATCATCAACTCAACGGAAATAAAGCACCAGGTATATTAGGGACAACGAAACAAGAATACAGTGAAAACCTGGAAGGGAACCTTCAATATCTTATCAATCGAATGAAGAAACAAAGCTACAAACCACAACCAGTTAAACGGGTTTATATTGATAAATCAGGTTCTAAGAAGAAGCGTCCCCTAGGTATCCCAGAGTATGAAGACAAGATCATTCAAAAAGGTTTAGCCAAAATCTTAAATTCAATCTATGAACAAGACTTTCTAGATTGCTCATTTGGCTTCAGGCCAAACCGAAACTGTCATGATGCGCTAAAGGTACTTAATATGTATATTGAAAGAAGGTACACGAACTATATCGTTGATGTAGACATTAAAGGGTTCTTTGACAATGTGGATCACAAATGGATGGTGGAATTTCTAAAACATCGGATCAATGATCCTAACGTATTAAGGTTAATCAATAGATTTCTTAAAGCAGGGTATGTAAAGGATATGAAGTGGTACAAAGATGAATTTGGAACGCCGCAAGGCGGCCTAGCTTCTCCGATTCTTGCAAATGTTTATCTACACTATGTGTTAGACCTATGGTTTGAAAAGCATGTAAAGAAAAGATGCAAAGGACAAGCTTACATAGTGAGGTACGCAGATGATTTTGTATGTTGTTTTCAATATCACAAAGATGCACAACAGTTTTACCGTGCGTTAAAAGAACGATTGAAGAAGTTTAACCTAGAAATCGCTGAAGACAAAACAAAAGTTATTCCATTTGGAAGGTTTGCCAAGGAAAATGAGCAAAGAACAGGGAATCACAAACCACCAACATTTAAATTCTTAGGTTTTACGCACTATTGTAGTGAAAGTAAACAAGGAAAGTTTCGCGTTAAAAGGAAAACCGACAAGAAGAAAATGAGAACAAAACTAAAAGAAACAAAAGAGTGGTTAAAGTCAAAACGCAATCTTAAAATTCAAGCGATTATGGATAGACTCCAACGTTCACTAAAGGGTTACTACAACTACTACTGTATCACTGATAACCTTCCTACCGTGGAGGAATTTGTCTATCATATAAGACTCCTTCTATTCAAATGGATGAATAGAAGGAGTCAAAGGAAATCTTTTACATGGGATAAGTTTAACCTTTTCATGAATAAATTTCCATTACCGTCACCAAGAAAGAAAGTAGATATTTATAATCTGAGGTCACATATCAGCTATATTCAGTAAAGGGTATAGGGAGGAGCCGTGTGCGGTAATTCCGCACGCACGGTTCTGAGAGGGGGTGAGGGTGTGAACCCTCTTCCTACTCGACAAATTTTAGCGAAGAAGTAGATCGACGTAGAGAAAATTTTAAAGAACTAAGTATAAGTTCAACTAACGCCTCTGTCTTCGCCCAAGGCTCGCCAATCGGCGAGTTTTCTTTATTGTTAAGACGCAGTAGAAATACACTTTGCCTGTAAACGGATTCGAGTGCTTACCTTAATAAAAGCCAAAATAAAAAGGCAACATGTAATACTTAATGTTAAACGTGTTGCCAGTTCTATTGATTTTATTGTTTTTTAATTCGAAAACGGAACTACATAACCGTTAAAGGAAGGTTCCTTTTTCTTCGTTAAACTTAATTGGCTTTTGTTTATATTCATAAGTAAAAGACTCGTGATGAAGCGAAGGAAGACTTCGTAGTTGCGCTGCTTGAATATCTTTTTGAAGTAAAGGTAACTCTTTTCCTTGACTAGCTGTCGTAATTAGTGGGACAGGTAATGACTTTTTAATTTGTGATAAATATCGTTGCCCTTGATCTGACATTCCTAAAACTCTTACGTAAGATGGTTGTAGCGGTTTGCAATATTTATCCATGAATGCTTTTTCAGTATTCATAAGGAGGTGAACGAGCAGTCGTTGTATCCTCGTCCAGGTATACCGTTTCGTTTTTACTAATTTCACGAAATCGTAAAACGATTCAGCTTGGGAGATCATATTTTTCAAACGATGTTCGATTCCTTCTGTGCATTCATAAATGTCTTCAAGTGATTCAGTACTTTCAGTGAGTAGTTTATACTGTAAAAATGGAAACAAATCCTCCCATGATGTTAAAGTAAGTCGGCCCCCTCCAGAGCCGTTTAACTCGTTCGTTGTCGATGTTGGTAGGTACTGACTTACATCATGAAACGATTTCTTCTCTACTAATAATTCATTTCTAATGGCAGTCGCACTTGCGATTTTTTTATCTGTTGGGGACAGGTCATGATACTGAGCCTTTTCCCTTTTCACTGTAGCTGGTTTAATTGATGAACTTAGTTTTGCTAACGAAAGTACATAATGATATCCCAAAATGTTATTCGGTTTGGATAGGTCAATGGATTTTTCTTTTTTACAAACTTGTGTAAAGGCTTTTGCAAAAGCTGAAGGATAGCTATTACCGTTTTTTAAATGCTTTTGAATGACTGCGTCTATTTCTCCCTGATGTTCTTGAATGTCTTGTACGGTTTGTATAAAGGGTTGGATATTTCCTTCTTCACTTCCAAAACATAGCTCGTCTACTCGTAGAGTATGTAATAAAGCGACAGCTGCATCAGAAAACACTTCAGCTTTATGCGTAGCATAAATGTATGGAAGCTCAATGACAAGGTCTACACCTGCTGCTAAAGCCATTTTCGTTCGGCTCCATTTATCTACAAGTGCAGGCTCACCACGTTGTAGGAACGAACCGCTCATAACTGCAACTGTTATATCAGCGTTTGTATGGTTTTTTGATGCTTCTAAATGGTATAAATGCCCATTATGAAAGGGGTTATATTCGACGATCACTCCTAGTGCTTTCATTTCTTTCTTCTCTCCTCTGTTTTTTCATTTGCTTTTTATTAAATGAATCAATTTCATAACTCAAAATAAGATGGGAAATTCAAAATGTGAGCGTGAACTTTACTTTAGACGGATGTTTTCCCGAGGGCTTGTCTTCAGCTAACTTAGGCTCAATAACTCTTCGCCTAAATGGATCTTCAGCTCGTTGTTCCTGCGATTACTCGTCACAGATAAACAGTGCTCCTGCGCCACTACGCTTGCTCGTCGCAGGTAAAGAGTGCTCCTGCGGTTACTCGTCACAGATCGGAGCAGTTCGAAGAAGTATTGCTCGTCGCTGATCCTCCGGGAGTCGCCGACTTTAGTTACGTTCACTTCTAAACAAAACTTGGCTTTTCGCCAAGTCTAAATGGCGAAAGCCTTAGTTGCCGTTATACTATCGACCATAAATTTATAAATTCTGATAGTACAAATAAAACGTACATTTAATGAAAAAGTTTATAATATCATTCGTTTCATTGCGCAAAAAACGTAATTATGAAATTGATTCAAATACATGACCTTGTCAGCATAGTTTAATGTAAGTAGTGAGATAGTAATGTAAGGATGACTTTTTGCATCAAAGGATGGCGTTTCCTTAAATCTCTATTCTATACAGAAATGAATAAAAAAACACGTAATAAACAAAGAGTCCCGCCCTTTAATAGAGAAATAAACTATGTTATCCTAACAACTATATCCTTTAATGATGGATGGAGTGGGAAGGTTATCCATTGAAAAGCTCGTATGTTTAATAAAGTTTAAAAAGGCTCTTTTCGCATAGATTGTTGTTTCTTATAAAAAACACGAAGAGGTGAAAGCGTCCGCCTGTAACCGATTCGAGAGATGAATTTTTTACAAAAGAGAAACAGTCTTTTAGAAAGTAGCTTTTAAAAAATTAAATTAAAAACAGAATGTAAAGAAGTTACCTTGACAAAAGGAATGACGAAGGATATAATTACATTTGTTGTCTTGAGGTGAAAACCTATGAAATGGTCGGTTCAACAATTGGTAGCCTTTAAAGAAAAAGGTCTACATGTAGAAGAATCGGTTGATGTTAGCCAAGTAAAAGAAATAGACCGTGAAATTCGTGACATTACTCCTGTTCAAGTAAAAGGAGATGCGATCTTTTCAAGCCACTCGGTGATGTTTAACCTTGAAATCTCTGGAAAGATGGTACTACCTTGTGCAAGAACATTAAATGATGTGGAGTATCCTTTCACCATTAATGCCAGTGAAACATTTAAGCTGGATCAATGGGCCACCTTCGAAGAGGATGAAGAGGTTCACGAATTGGAAGATAACACGGTTGATTTGTTGCCTTACGTAAAAGAACGTATTTTGTTGGAAAAGCCAATGCAAGTCTTTAGTGATAAGGAAGAAGGTCCGGCCCCTCAATCAGGGAAAGGCTGGGAGCTAAAGACAAAGGAAGAGGAAAAAGAAAAAATTGATCCTCGACTTAAGGAACTAGAAAAGTTCTTTGATAAGAAATAACATCTTCTGTTTATATGATGATGTGCATTTGAAAGATCTCCAAGGAGGTGGGACTCATGGCAGTACCTTTTAGAAAAACGAGTAAGACTCGTAAGAGAAAGCGCCGTACACATTTTAAATTAACTGTACCAGGTATGGTAAAATGTCCTGAATGTGGTGAAGCAAAACTTTCACACCGTGTTTGTAAAGCATGCGGTTCATATAAAGGACAAGACGTAGTAAACAAATAATTAAAGTAAAACAGGAGGGTGTATTCCTTCCTGTTTTTTTACGTTCGGAAATTTACAGAACAGAGGGAACGCCATCTTTACATGTCATTTCATTACAATGGGTTGGGAGAGGTAATAATGAAAGTGTGTAAACAATATATAAACGAACATGTTGCAGAAATCGTATTAAATCGCCCGAAGCAGAAAAATGCCGTTGATTTCGATGTGATCGAGCAGTTAGATGAACATATAACAATGCTAGCAAATGATGAAAATATAACCGTACTTATATTGCGCGGCGAAGGTGGTGCCTTTTGTAGTGGTGGTGATTTACGTGCGTTTCATCAGTTGATGACGAAAGAAGATGCAAAGACGATGTTACAGCCTATGAATGATGTTTTGAAGAAAATCGTGTCATTTCCAGGTGTTACAGTTTCTTATATTGATGGTGCTGCTGTTGGCGGTGGCGCAGAGCTTGCGACATCGACTGATTATCGATTGGCTTCACCAAACTGTAAGGTTGGTTTTATCCAGGGGAGGTTGCACTTAACGACAGGATGGGGAGGGGCCTCGATTTTAAAAGATCGAATAGGCAGAGAGGTTGCATTACAAATGCTAGGCTCAGGTCGGCTCTATTCACCAGTAGAAGCAAAAGAAATAGGGTTTGTTCAGGAGGTTGTTTCTTCTTTAGATGAAGTTTATGATTGGGCTGAACGTTGGTTGCAATCTCCACAAGTGATTCGAAATTATAAAGCGTTATTATATAAAGAGAAAGAAAAACTATATACGGAGATGGATCAAGAAGTTTCCTCATGCTCGTCTTTATGGGAAACAGAGGAACACCATTCTGCGGTAAAAAACTTCTTGGAAAAATCTCAATAACCTACTGTTATTCATTTCATCCAGACTACTTAAATTTCAAATGCATAAAAAAGTGTGTAGTCCGACGAGGCCACTGACTACTTTGATTTATACTAGTTCTATAATTATTTTTTGTTTTTCTGCAATGTTTGTCTATTGAAAAAAAGGATACATAGGGCTTGAATTACAAAAAAATAGAAAAAATCCCTTCTCTTATAGTAAAAAAAGTCTATCGTTTCTACTATTTGCATACATATATTTTGAAACGTATGTGAAGGAGGGATGATCTCGTTGGTTAGGCAGGACGCATGGAATCATGATGAAGATTTATTACTAGCTGAAGTCGTTTTAAGGCATATTCGTGAAGGAAGTACTCAATTAGCAGCCTTTGAAGAAGTGGGAGAAAAACTTTCTAGAACTCCAGCAGCGTGTGGCTTTCGCTGGAACTCAGCGATTCGAAAAAAGTATGATTCTGCTATTCAGTTAGCGAAGAAACAGCGACGTGAATTAAAAGGAAAAAGTCTGAACGGGCAAGCTGAATATCAAGCAGAAGAGACGAAATCATCAAATGAGCCAACAAAAGAACAACAACAAGAGCTTGTACAATCGATCGACCAAGTTGTTGCATTTTTATTAGAGAGAAAAGATGAGCTTCTTCATAAAGGTAATGATGAACGCAATATTAAATTACTTGAAGAAAAAAACGAATCGTTACAATTAGAGCTTGAGCGGTTGAAAGAAGAATACGAATTTATTAAAAGTGACTATCAGCTGATGATTAATGTGGTAGAACGAGCAACGAAGAGAAAAGATGATGAATCGTATACGAAATGAAAAAAATCCACCAATGAATTGGTGGATTTTTTCATATTTGGGCGCTGTTCATCTTGTTATTTATTTGATAAATCGTTTAAAGGGATTCTGTCAAATTAATAACTACGACCAACGATTACAGTGCCGATTTTTTACATTAATAAACAGATAGATTGTCTTTATTCACTTTTAGTATATTGTTGTTCTGAGACGCCTTCAGGGAACCATACGAAAGGGTTTTCACCACGGTCGCGTTCTGTTTGATATGTGATTGGCTCGAATTTCATCTTTTTCCAGAATTCATCAGAACTTTGCCTACCATTCGTTTTCACTGGTAAGCCTAAGCCTTTCGCGTAATCAACAAGTGCTGTTCCAATACCTCGTCCTTGATATGCTGGTAAAACTTCAAGTTTCCAAAGTTCGTAATAATCTTGAGCTGGTTCGAAGTAACGGTCGAACTTCGCCTCTATTTTATATAGACTCATTCGCGCAACAAGTTTATTCCCAAAATAAATACCATAAAACGGAGATTCGCTATCGTTGTCTATAATATTTCCTTCTAGATCTTCTTTCATTGAAAGTTCTTGTTGGCCATATTCCCTGAAATTCTCAAATTCCTCTAATGTTTTAAAGTTTATTTTTAGACGAACAACTTCATACATTTCCATACGATTCCCCTCCTGCATATCATTTATAATAATTGTCTATATATTATTATAATTTAAAAAACATAAAAAAGAAAACGATTTCTTCACTCATTCAGATGAACTTTTTTATAATTGTGCTAAAATTAGGGAGAGGAATTAGGCCAAAAGGAAGTGGGATCATGAAGATTTTAGTCATAGGAGCAGGGTCTGTCGGCTTACTTATTGCATCATATTTACAACAAGATGGGCACGAGGTATCTATTGTTACGAGATCAAAAAGACAAGCAGATACAATTCTTGAAAAAGGATTAAAAGTAATAAAAGAGGGTGAAGAAGTTGTTCAACCGATTCGGGCTATTCCTGCTTCGCAATTGGGGAGTCTGACATATGACCTTGCTATCATTACATTGAAACAAACGCATCTTGAGGAGTTTTTTCATAATTTTTTACCGGTACTGAAAAGAAGTGCTGCTTTATTATTTTTGCAAAATGGGATGGGACATATGGAAAAAGCAGCTTCCCTTTGCGCGAACCCGTTATATGCTGGGGTTGTTACTCATGGAGCAATGAAAACAAATGACCGTGTGGTAAGACATACTGGTGATGGCGAAATAGCGTTTGGGCCATGGGGACACGGTGAGAAATTGTATGGTCTTACAGATGGTAAAAGTCGTTTATGTTTTACATATACCCCTTTCATTAAAGAGCGCATGGTTGAGAAACTAATCATTAACTTCATCGTCAATCCTTTAACGGCGTTATATGGAGTTCGTAACGGAGAGCTCTTAGAAGATCCTTTCATAAGGAATGTACAAGCATTGTTTAATGAAGTTCAAAGTGTTTTGGAAGTTAACGAAAGTCATTACGATAAACTAGTACGAGTAATAAAACAAACGAAGGAAAATGAATCATCGATGTATCAAGATATAAAACATAAAAGACGCACGGAAATTGACGCAATTACAGGGTACATATTGAAAATGGGAAGAAAGGAAGGTATACGAATGCCACTTACCGAATTTCTTCATTACTCTATTAAGGGAATCGAAAGGAGTTGGGGGGATGTCTAGTATTATCGTTTTCATCATTGCCTCTTTTGTAACTGTACCATTAATAGCGTTTTATCTAGTTTATATTATTTCAGTGAAAAGTACGAAAAACAAAGTGTTTTCTATAAAGCTTGCAGCAGACTGCACAGTAGTTTTGCTTATGTTTGCGATTTATTTTATCGCCTTAGAGATATGGGGGATCTCAATTTTATGGATGATTATTTTATTCTTTTTGCTATCCTCAATCATTTTTACAATCCTTCATTGGAAATCATATGAACTTATATCTATTCATAAAGTTTTTAAAGGGGTTTGGCGTTTCCAATTTTTTGTTTTATCGGTACTTTATTTCATATTAATGGTTTACGGTTTTATTGCAAATATTTATGCCGTATAAGGAGCTGAGCTTCTTCATTGGTCAACGTCGTTTTATTTGTTATAATAAATACTCATTTATTGCGAAGACCGAAATAAATTTCTGTATTAAGAAAGTGAAGGGTTGAATCAAATGAAATTTGTCTGGGAAGACGCAGAAAACGCATTTACGAATCAATACATACTTAATGACGAACAATTTATGCCCTTTTTTGACTACTCCCTAAAAGAGGATGCGCTATTAAAAAGGTATCATGAAATACAAAGTCGTTCGTATCAAAGAAGGAATATAGTTGAAGTGCTCACTCAATATAATAAACAATTTAGTGAGGATGAAGCGATTTATGCATCAATAGAAAAACTAAAAGATGATAGGTCTGTTACAGTGGTAGGTGGTCAGCAGGCAGGGTTACTTACAGGGCCGATTTATACGATAAACAAGATCATTTCCATTCTAAAAACGGCACGTCGTGTAGAGAATGAACATGGAATCCCGGTCGTACCGATATTTTGGATGGCTGGGGAAGATCACGATATTGATGAAGTTAACCATACGTTTATTCACAACCAAGAGAATATAAAAAAGCTAAATATCTCAGAAAGAAATGATTTAAAAACACCGGTATCGGAAAGGTTCATTTCTGCTGACGATGGAAAAAAGGTTGTTGATGAATTGTTTCAGTTCTTAAATGAGACGGAACATACACGGGAACTATATCATCAATTAACTAATGATGTGAAAGATGGCCTTACTTATGTAGAGTGGTGTGCGAGAATTCTCCATAGGTTATTTGAGGGGACAGGGTTAGTATTGATGGATGCAGCTTGTCCACAAATAAGACAAATTGAACAACCCTTTTTTAAGGAGCTCATTAAAAAAAATGATGAACTTCGTGGAGCGTTTATTGAAGGGGCAAATAATTTTAAACGGAAAAATTTTGGGGAACCGATCGCTATTGAGGAGAGCAATGCACATCTTTTTGTTCATTACCAAGGACAACGCTTCTTGCTTTCAAAAAATAACGGTGTTTTTACAGATAAGAATCGTTCAAAAACTTGGACAGAAGATGAATTGCTTGAAATGGTTGATAAAGACCCTTCTTGTATAAGTAATAATGTTGTAACTCGTCCGTTAATGCAGGACTTTTTATTACCTGTACTTTCATTTGTTGCAGGGCCTGGCGAGATAAAATATTGGGCGACGTTAAAAGAGGCATTTCACACCTTCAACATAAACATGCCAATCGTAGAGCCGAGATTACACATTACATTTGTATCAAGACCAGTAGAGAAGAACTTGATAAAAGTTGGTGTAAATCATAAAGCTGTCGCTTTAAATGGTTTAAGTAATAAAAAGCAGCAATGGTTAAAAAGTAAGGAAAAAGCGCCTTATAAAACAGAGATAGAAAATGCTAGGATGCAAATGGATGAAATTTTCTCCCACTTATCCTCCACTTTTAAAGAATACGGGAAAGAGTACGAATTACTACGAGAGAAATACCGTAATAAGGCGGAGGATCAGTTTGTTGAGTTAGAGAAAAAATTTGAAGCGAAGTTGCTCCAAGAAAATGAAGCAGGAATAAGGCGATTTGATCTTGTTGAAAGTGAAATTAAGCCTAATGGAAACCCTCAAGAAAGGTACTTAAATATTCATTCTTTCCTAAATTTATATGGACCCGATCTTATTCAAAGGGTAGTAAGTGAAATACCGTCAGAGGACAATTATGCAGGGACGCATGCATTTATTTATTTATAAAGAAAAACTCCGTGGAAGCGGAGTTTTTTTATTTTATCAAAAATCTTTTCAAACTAAGTGGTTAAAAGTGGGGAGATGTGGTAAATTAGTGTTATAAAGTGGGGAGGAGGTGGATCGCTATGTTCATGGGAGAGTTTCATCACAATGTGGATGAAAAAGGGAGAATGATTATCCCCGCAAAGTTCCGTGAAGAGTTAGGGTCCACCTTCGTCGTTACAAGGGGAATGGATAAATGTTTATTTGTTTATCCTGAACAAGAATGGAGACAATTAGAACAAAAGCTAAAATCCCTTCCATTTACGAAAAAAGATGCCCGTGCATTCACTCGGTTTTTCTTTTCAGGTGCGACAGAGAGTGAATTGGACAAGCAAGGGAGAGTAAATCTCCCATCAACTTTACGCACATACGCAAAGCTAGAGAAAGAATGTGTCGTTATTGGTGTATCTAATCGTGTGGAAATTTGGAGCAAGGAAGTTTGGGAAGAATATTTTGCAGAATCAGAAGAATCATTTGCGGAAATCGCTGAAAATATCGTTGACTTTGAATTGTAGTGAGATTGGAGGAGGACATCTTTGTTTGAACACATAACCGTTCTGAAAGAAGAAACAGTAAAAGGATTAAACATAAAGAAAGACGGCGTATATGTCGATTGTACGCTCGGTGGTGGTGGGCATAGTGAGCGTATTCTTTCGGAATTAAATGAAAAGGGGCGACTTATTGCCTTTGATCAAGATGAAACAGCTCTTCAACATGCGAAGGAGCGTCTTTCTACATATGAAGGGAAAGTCACCTTTGTTCATAGTAATTTTAGAGATTTAAAAGAGGAACTACTAAATATTGAGGTACAAGAAGTTGATGGGCTTGTTTTTGACCTAGGTGTATCTTCCCCTCAGTTTGATGAACCAGAGCGTGGATTTAGTTATCGATTCGATGCTCCTCTAGATATGCGAATGAACCAAAAGCAGCCTTTATCTGCATTTCATGTTGTGAATGAATGGGCTTTTGAAGACATCGCAAGAATTATAGCAAGGTATGGTGAAGAGAGATTCGCCAAACAGATCGCGCGAAAAATTGAGCAAGCACGTATTGAAAAACCAATTGAAACGACATTTCAGCTAGTAGATGTCATTAAAGAGGCTATCCCTGCACCTGCAAGGAGAAAAGGTGGACACCCTGCGAAACGAACATTCCAGGCGATAAGGATTGCGGTAAATGATGAGTTGAATGTATTTGAACAAGCGTTAAATGACGGAATTGACATGCTAAAGCAAGAAGGAAGAATAGCTGTCATTACCTTCCATTCATTAGAAGACAGGATTTGTAAGCAAGTTTTTAAAAAGAGAAGTACACCGAGAGAGCTTCCGAAAGATTTACCAGTTATTCCTGATGAATTTAAACCGGAACTGTCACTTGTAAACCGTAAACCGATTATCCCAAATGAAGAAGAGCTTGAACAAAATCAGCGTGCACATTCTGCGAAATTAAGGATTGCTGAAAAAAATAAGGAGGAATGAAGATGAGTCCACTTGTACAAAGGCAAGAACCAAATTGGAATCCACAGCCGAACCAAGAGAAAAAGATTGGGAAACAAAAGGTCTTGAAAGGAAAGGTTACAAAAGGGGAGAAGATGATTTACTCTGCCTTTTTAATCGCCATTGTGTTAGGGCTTTATCTCGTTTTATCTAATTATGCATCGATGTATATGGTAAATCATCAAATTCAGCAGACAGAAACTGAAATTTCGCAACAAGCTAGTGTGAATCAAGGTTTAGAGTTACAAGTAAAGGAACTTTCAGACCCAGACCGAATCTTAGCTGAAGCAAAATCAATGGGAATGGAATTACGTGTTGATGATGTAAGAAGCATTCATGTGAATAATTAATGGTTATGGTGTGCTTTCTTACAGGAGGTGACGTTTTCTCTTGTTAGAAGAAAATAAAAGCATAAAAGTAACGAAGCGTGGATTATACATTTTGTTAGTGATCTTACTTGGTGTTGGCATTATGTTTTCACGCTTTGTGTACATTCAAGCAGCAAAAGAAGTGCAGGGGCAAGATCTAGAAACACTACTAGAACAAAGGTGGTCACAATCAAGGGTCATCGATGGTACAAGAGGAACCATATTTGATAGAAATGGAGAAGCATTAGCTGAAGAAATCCCTTCATACACCCTCGTTGCGATTGTAGACGATCGTTTTAACAGTTATGTAAGTGATCCTAAATTTACAGCGGAACAATTAAGTACAGTGTTAGATATGGATGCATCTACAATTGAAAATTTTTTATCGAATGCTATTGAAAATGAGCGTGTTCAAGTTGAGCTTGGCCCTCGAGCGAAGTTTTTAAACTATGAAACAATGGAAAAAATCAATGAACTTGAACTTGATGGGGTGACGTTTAGGGAAGATGCTCGGCGGTTTTATCCAAATCAAACATTTGCATCACATGTTCTAGGCTATACTGAACGAGATATGGCAATTGCTAGAATGGGTTTAGAAAGTAGTTTAGATGAATTCTTAAAAGAAGAAGATGGTAGAATTACGTATCAAAAAGATGCATTGAACCGGTCTTTAGTAAATGCGGATACTGTAATTGTAGAGCCGAAAAATGGAGACCACGTCTTTTTAACACTTGATACACGCATTCAAATGGCCATCGAGCAAACGATGAACCAAGTAGAAGAAGAATTTAACCCAAAACGGATGATGGCAATTGTTGCAAATGCGAAAACCGGTGAAATTTTAGGGATGTCAAATCGCCCCAGTTTTAATCCGAATCAATATGAGTCAATCGTTAATTATACAAACTATAATGTTTCTTCTCGCTTTGAACCAGGTTCAACGATGAAAGTTTTTTCGCTTGCTGCAGCAATAGAAGAAGGTGTATATGACGGTGAAGCAACTTTCCAATCCGGATCTTATCAAGTTGGACCACATAGAATTCGTGATCACCAACGTGGGGGATGGGGAGAGATCACTTTTAATGAAGGTGTTCAACGTTCCTCGAACGTAGCTTTTTCGATTTTAGCTTTAGAAGAACTTGGTGGAGATCATTTATATGATTACTTAACATCGTTTGGTTTCGAAGAGCCGACTGGAATTGATTTACCGAATGAAGCAACAGGGGTTTTAGCTGATTCTTGGCATGGTGATGCTGCTTATACCGCTTTTGGGCAAGCGTCTGTAGTGACACCGATCCAACAAGTTCAAGCAGCTACAGCAATTGCTAATGGCGGGAAGATGATGAAACCTTATATCATTGATCGGATCGTAGCAGAGGATGGAAGTGAAGTTCGTACAAAGAATGAACCCGAGATCGTCGGTGAACCGATTTCTGAAAATACGTCAAAAGAGGTACTGAATATCTTGGAAACCGTTGTCTCTTCTGATAACGGAACTGGTCAACCTTATGCCGTTGAGGGTTTCAATATTGCAGGGAAAACGGGTACAGCTGAAGTTCCCGACCCATCTGGTCCTGGATATTTATATGGTCATGGCAAACATATTTTTTCATTCATAGGAATGGCACCGGCAGATGATCCTGAAGTTATCATGTATGTAGCTGTAGATCGTCCTGAGCTTGATGCTACAGAAATTGGATCTACTCCAGTTTCGATGATCTTTAAACCAGTGATGCAACAAAGCTTGCAATATTTAAATATTTCCCCGACTGAAGAAATTGGTGATATTGCATACTCTGAAGGGATTGAAATGAACGACTTTATTGGAAGTGAAGTCCAGTCTACAATTTCTGAATTAGAATCATTAGGACAAAATGTTGTCCTAATAGGTGAAGGTGATCGTATTGAAAGGCAAAGCCCCCGTCCAGGGACCGAGGTTATGCCTGGTGAAAAAGTATTTCTGAAAACAGATGGAAATGAGGGAAAGTTTCCGAATATGACCAATTGGTCATTAAGGCACTTGTTTGTTTTCCAAGAGGTCACAGGTATTGAAGTTGAGGTCAATGGGGAAGGTTTTGTACGAGAGCAAAGTCCACAACCAGGTACTTCAATGAAAGGTGTAACTAGAATGAGAGTTACACTGTTACACCCATTTGAAGAAGTTGATGAAACTGGATTAGATGAAGAGGTTGATGATCTCCTTCTAGATGATGATGATAATGATGATGAGTTTTTCATGGACTAAAACGTAAAGTTTTACACAATCGAATCAATTTCATAGTTCCGTTTTTTGTGCAATGAAACGAATGATATTAAAAATTTATCATTAAATGTACGTTTTATTTTTACTATCAGAATTTATAAATTTATGGTCGATAGTAACTGCTCCTGCGCCGCTACGCTTGCTCGTCGCAACTCGACGTTTAATCATAGGAGTTGAGCTTGTGGCAACTAAGGCTTACTTCCACAGGAGGTGGTGACTTCGGCGTTGATCACAGGACGTGATCGATTGTAGTCGAAGTTCCTAATTAATGACTTGCACTAAAGCATAAGAGCTTCTATGTAAGCACACTTCGCTTACGAAGAATCTCTTTAACGAAAAGCCAAGTTTTGTTTACACTATAATAATGTATAAAATTTTAGCTAAGAAGCAATTTCGACGTAGTGAAAATTTCTATGTGTATAGTATAAGTGCAACTACGCCTTTGTCTTCGCCTTAAAGGCTCGCCAATCGGCGAGTTTTCTTTAGAAGTGAACGTAACTAAAGGCGGCGACTCCCAGAGGATCAGCGACGAGCAATACTTCTTCGAACTGCTCCGAGCTGCTCCGAGCTGCGACGAGTAACCGCAGGAGCACTGTTTATCTGTGACGAGTAATCGCAGGAACAACGAGCTGAAGATCCACTTAGGCGAAGAGTTGTCGAGCCTAAGTTAGCTGAAGACAAGCCCTCGGGAAAGTGTCCGTCTGAAGTGAAGTTCACGCTCACATTTTGAATTTCCCATCTTATATTGAGTTATGAAATTGATTCAATCTTGAAAAATGACAAGAAAAAGATCGTATGGACAGGTTCTAACCTGTCCATTTTTTTCATATGACTGAACCAAGCCAAAGTGTTTGATAACGGGAGGTTCATTATGAAAAGGGTATCGAATGTAACCGTACGTAAGAGATTAATTTTTGCATTAGGTGTCGGTCTTATCGTGTTTTTTGTCATGATCATCAGACTCGGTTTCGTTCAGCTTGTCATGGGAGACGAACTCTCAAATAAAGCAGAAGATTTATGGAGTAGAAATATTCCATTTGAAGCAAAAAGGGGTGAAATATTAGATCGTAATGGTGTACCGCTTGCAACAAACATTAGTGCCCCATCTGTTTTAGTTGTTCCAAGACAAATTTCAGACCCGAATACGGTAGCGGCGGAGCTAGCGAATGTTTTAAGGATGGATGAACAAAAAGTTTACGGACTCGTGACAAAAGATTCATCAATTGAACGAATAAATCCTGAAGGAAGAAAAATAAGTAATGAATTAGCGAATGAAGTTAGGGAATTGAAGCTTGAAGGTGTGTATATTGCTGAAGATAACAAAAGACATTACCCATTCGGTAATTATTTATCACATGTCTTAGGTTTTGCGGGGATTGATAATCAAGGGTTAACCGGTCTAGAGCTTTTTTATGATGAAAGGTTGTCCGGAGAACAAGGTCACGTCTCCTTCTATTCGGATGCAAAAGGGCGCAGGATGCCAAACTTAGCAGATGAATATACACCACCATTGAATGGACAACATTTGAAACTGACGGTAGACACAAGAATTCAAACGATCATAGAAAGAGAATTAGATATTGCAGAAGCAACGTATAATCCTGATGGAGCGATGGCCATTGCAATGGACCCGAACACAGGAGAAATTCTCGGGATGTCATCTCGTCCAGATTATGACCCTGAGCGTTTTCGTGAAGTCCCACCTGAAATTTATAATCAGAATAAACCTGTATGGAGTCAATACGAGCCAGGTTCCACATTTAAAATTATTACATTAGCAGCAGCTTTAGAGGAAGGAAAAGTCGATTTACTTGAGGATAGCTTTCATGACCCAGGTCATATTGAAGTGTCTGGACATAAGTTACGCTGTTGGAAAAAAGGTGGGCATGGTTCTCAAACTTTTTTAGAAGTAGTGCAAAATTCTTGCAACCCGGGCTTTGTTGTTTTAGGTGAAAGATTAGGAAAAGAAACGTTATTTCAATACATTGATGACTTTGGGTTCGGTAGTAAAACAGGGATCGACTTACAAGGTGAAG
The DNA here is from genome assembly GCF_020519665.1 of Bacillus shivajii. Lineage (NCBI taxonomy): Bacteria > Bacillati > Bacillota > Bacilli > Caryophanales > Bacillaceae > Bacillus > Bacillus shivajii. Next base: position 2,726,673 of record NZ_CP084703.1, on the reverse strand, counting down.
GGAAAGGGATCCTATTTGATCTTGATGCAGTTGGGCCACTGGAACTTGCGACAACAGCATTTGGTCAAGGGGTTTCCGTCACACCAATCCAACAAGTAGCAGCAGTAGCGGCTGCAGTAAATGGAGGTAATTTATATCAGCCTTTCTTCGCATTAGAGTGGTTGGATGATGAAACAGGTGAGGTTATTTCAAGAACAACTCCTACGATGAAAAAACAAGTAATCTCTGAAGGTACTTCAACAGAAATTAGAAATGCACTTGAGCATGTTGTAGCAAAAGGGACTGGTCGTGGTGCTTATGTTGATGGATATCGTGTCGGAGGGAAAACAGGTACGGCTCAAAAAGCTCAAGGTGGTCGATACTTAGAGAATAACCATATCGTTTCATTCATTGGTTTCGCACCGGCAGATGACCCACAAATAGTGGTTTATGTAGCTGTCGATAATCCAAAAGGTACAGTTCAGTTCGGTGGAACAGTAGCTGCTCCTATCGTTGGGAATATTATGGAAGATGGACTGAGAGCATTAGGAGTTGAAAAGAGATCTGACCAGTTAGAGAAAGAAAGAATGTGGAACGATGAACCAATTGTTGAAGTACCTGATTTAGTAGGTAGAACGATTCGTGATATTCACCAATCTTATTATGAGTTGCAACTGGATGCTGCAGGAGAAGGAAAGGAAGTAGTCTTACAGTCTCCAGAACCAGGTACAAGGGTAAAAGCAGGCTCAACAATTCGTATATATATGGGTGACAAACAAGAAGATGAACAGTAAAATGGAAACAGAAATAGCTTAGGTTATGTCATAAGTGTAAAAAAATTTTTTGAGGGAAATAGAAGTGATGGTATCACTTCATTCCCATCTTACATAAAGGATTTAAGAATGGAATATTTTAAAAAGGAGCATTGATTTATGCAATTAAATGAAATAGTGAACTTACTACCCACATACTCTTTAACAAATAATAGCAATCCTTTGATTCAAGACCTTCATATGGACTCTCGTGAAGTCACGCAGGGGAGTCTTTTCTTTTGTGTTCCAGGTTATACCGTCGACGGACATGATTTTGCTAAGCAAGCAGTAGAAAAAGGAGCTGTAGCACTTGTTGCAGAAAGAGATTTGGATGTAGATGTTCCTGTTGTCATTGTTAGAAGTACAAAACGTGCAATGGCGATTATTTCTTCGGCATTTTACCAATACCCAACTGAGAAGTTACATATGATCGGTGTTACTGGTACGAACGGAAAAACGACGACAACGCACTTGATCGAGCAAATATTAAACGATGCAAAGCGAAATTCTGGCATGATAGGTACAATGTATATGAGGTATGGTGGAAATGAAATCCCAGTTAAGAACACGACGCCAGAATCTCTCGTTTTGCAAAAAGAATTTGCGAAAATGGTTGAAAGTGGAGTAGACAGTGTGACGATGGAAGTGTCTTCACATGCCTTGGAATTAGGAAGAGTCCATGGGTGTCGATATGACGTAGCAGTATTCACAAATTTATCACAAGATCATTTAGACTTTCATGAAACGATGGAACGCTATTGCTATGCAAAAGGTCTTTTATTCGCACAATTAGGAAATGGAAACGAAAGTGGGCAAAATAAGGTAGCTGTCATTAATAGTGATGACGAATCAGCAAAAACGATTGAAATGATGTCGGCCGTTCCTGTATTAACTTATGGGATTTATTCTGATGCAGATGTAAAAGCAACAAACATAAACGTGCATGAAAAAGGTACGAGCTTTTTAGTACATATAGGTGATCACTCGATAGACGTCAATTTGAAAATGACAGGCACTTTTTCTGTGTACAATGCTTTAGCTGCAATAGCTGCAACATATGCCTCAGGCATACGTTTGCCAGAAATAAAGAAAAGTCTAGAGGCTCTCAAAGGCGTATCAGGACGTTTTGAACGAGTGGAAATTGATGACGCTCTCTATCATGTCATTGTTGATTATGCACATACTCCAGACAGTTTAAAGAACGTATTAGAAACAATTAAAGAATTTGCAAAAGGAAAAATTTCAGTTGTCGTTGGGTGTGGTGGAGACAGAGATAAAACAAAGCGGCCCCAAATGGCTGCAGTAGCTGAAGAGTTAGCTGACTTCGTTTATTTAACGTCAGATAACCCACGAACAGAAGAACCAATGGCTATTTTGACTGACATGGAAGAGGGAATGAGTGGGTCAAATTATGAAGTAATCGAAAGCAGAAAAAGTGCAATTGAAAAAGCCATTCATTCGGCCGGAAAAGATGAGATTATCCTAATTGCCGGAAAAGGGCATGAAACATATCAAACAATTGGAAAAACAAATTATCATTTCGATGACCGAATCGTTGCAAAAGAGGCTGCCGAGGGGGAGAAGTAAAATGGCATCAAAAATTCCTTTACAATTACTACGTGAGGTTTCCTCAAAAAGTATAGGGAACGTCTCTTTAACATTTATGGTTGAAGGTGTTAGTATAGACGCTTCGAATGTTGAACCTGGAAATCTTTTTATCCCATTAGAATCCAGTTCACATAATGGGGAGAAAAACTTAGAAGAGGCGATCGAAAAGGGCGCAAAAGCGGCTCTTTGGCCAGAGGACAAACCGCTGCCTGATATGACACCAAATAACTTTGTGTTCTTTGTTGTTGATAATACGAGACTAGCTCTGCAACGTTTGGCTTCTCATTATTTAAATGATATAGACCCAATCGTTATATGCGTAACTGGGAATGATAAAGTTCAAACAACGACATCGATGATTACGTCGATATTAAGTAAACAATTTAACATTCATCAGTCAATCGAAGGAGTAACACCGTCTGTTTCAATACCGTTGTCTATGCTACAAATGCCTGAAAAGACCGATGTTTTTATTTATGAGATGATTTCTTATTCAATTGATGAAGTTATGGAAATAAATAATTGGATCGTACCGAACTATATGGTGTTGGCGACTAGTAATGAAAAAACGAAGTCACAGGTGACCTGGATAGAGGATGAACTAACGAAAGCAACGTGTATCGAAAAAAATATGAAGGCGACGGCAGTGTTAATTTTAGATGGAGATGAGGCTTCTTTAAAGAGGGATTGGAAAACAGATCCTGTTTACTGTGGTTTTGATGAATCTTCATTGTTCCATATTACTCATTTATCGAATGAAGGTAATGATATCCACTTCCAATTATCAGGATTGAGAATGAACTTCATCCTTCCTTCTCATTTGCAACATGTTGTGAAAAATAGTGTGTTTGCAATTGCACTTTCGGTCCACTTAGGCGTTCTTCCAGAAACAATAGCTGAGGCAATTGGTGGATTTTCTACGATTGAGGGTTGAAGAGAAAGACTTTTCATTTCCAAGAGGCATTAAATAGGACGGAACACGATAAAATAAAATAAACGATCATTAAAATATGGAAGAGCGATATATGAAACAAGATCATTTTCAAGCTGGCATATAAGAATGACGTTTATGAAACTTGCCACTTAAAGTCTTTATATTTGAATGACAACAAAGAATTGATGTTTGCGTAATAGAAAGGAGTTCCAAAATTATGCTGGAACAAGGGTTATTATTTACTTTAATTTTATCATTTTTAATTACTGTTTTATTATCACCAATTTTTATTCCCTTTTTAAGAAGGTTGAAGTTTGGTCAAAGCATTCGTGATGAAGGGCCAAAATCTCACCAGAAAAAAACAGGTACGCCTACAATGGGTGGGATCATGATCGTTTTAGCAGTTGTGGTTTCCACTTTAATTTTAGCTAGTCAGTTTCACAACGTCGGAGTTGAAATATGGCTTCTGATTTTAGTGACGTTAGGTTTTGGATTACTTGGCTTTTTAGATGACTTTATTAAAGTTGTAAAAAAGAGAAACTTAGGTCTTACATCAAAACAAAAGTTTCTCGGCCAAGTTGTTATTTCAGCAATTATTTATTTTGTTTTAATGCAATCAGGCTTACCGACATATATTACTGTACCTGGAACAGAATTTTCAGTTGAGTTAGGTTGGCTTTATTTTCCACTTATTATCATTATTTTAGTTGGTGCGTCAAACGCGGTGAACTTGACTGATGGTTTAGATGGACTCGTTGCTGGAACGTCAGCGATTGCTTTTGGTGCATTTGCTATTATTGCTTACTCATTATCAATGTATACCGTTTCTCTTTTTTCAATTGCTGTTGTAGGTGCTGTTTTAGGGTTTTTAGTTTTCAATGCACATCCAGCAAAAGTATTTATGGGCGATACAGGCTCACTTGCTTTAGGTGGTGCAATTGGTTTAATCGCAATTTTGACGAAAATGGAACTGCTCCTTGTTATTATTGGTGGTGTTTTCGTTATTGAAACGCTATCTGTTATTATTCAAGTCATTTCATTTAAAGCTACGGGAAAGCGGGTATTTAAAATGAGCCCTTTACATCACCACTATGAGTTATCAGGGTGGAGCGAGTGGAGAGTCGTTGTTACATTTTGGCTTGTCGGCTTGTTATTCGCTATAATTGGCGTATATATTGAGGTGTGGTTATAGATGAAAACGACGACATACTTTCAAAATAAACATGTACTTGTCTTAGGTCTTGCCAAAAGTGGTACAGCAGCAGCCAAGTTACTATTGAAATTGGGAGCTAATGTGACGGTGAATGATCGCCTTCCAATAGAAGAGAACATTGAAGCGCAAGAACTCGAAAGCCTTGGAGCTCACGTCATTTGTGGATCCCATCCTTTACATTTAATCCATGGTGAGCTTGATTATGTTGTAAAAAATCCAGGTATCCCTTATACGAATCCACTTATTGAAAAAGCATTACAAGAAGAAATCCCTGTCATTACTGAAATAGAATTGGCTTCTGTCATTAGTGAGGCTGAAATTATTGGTATAACAGGCTCAAATGGGAAAACGACAACGACCACATATATTTTTGAGATGTTAAAGGGTGGAAAGAAAAACCCTCTTATTGCAGGGAATATCGGCAAAGTTGCATGTGAAGTAGCTCAGAAAGCAACTGAAGACGATGTTCTTGTTACAGAATTATCTAGCTTCCAGTTGATGGGGGTAAAGAGCTTTAAACCTCATATTTCAATCGTGCTAAACCTCGTCGAAGCTCATATCGATTATCACGGTTCTATGGAAAATTATACTGAAGCGAAAAGTCAGATTATGAAAAATCAAACTGAAAATGACTATTTGATTTATAATGCTGATGATGAACTTGTGTTGAATATGGTAGAAGGTGGACAAGCAAAAAAAGTACCATTTTCGCTTAACGAGATATTCGAGGAGGGGGCATATTTAAGCCGGGATGGATGGCTTGTTGTCCTAGGTGAGAGGCTGATTCATAAAGATGATATGTCCTTACCAGGGGATCACAATGTTGCTAATGCACTTGCAGCAGCTTTAGCAGCTAAGTTAACAGGGGCGACGAATCAGCAAATGATTAACACGTTAAAAACGTTTACTGGTGTAAAGCACCGTTTACAATTTGTTGATACTTATAAAGGGCGTTCATTTTATAACAATTCAAAAGCGACAAACGTTCCAGCTACGATCACATCATTAAAAGCTTTTACACAGCCAGTTGTCCTTATTGCTGGAGGTTTAGATCGTGGTGTGACCTTTGAAGGGTTAAAGCCATTATTAAAAGAACGGGTGAAAGCGGTCGTTTCTTATGGCGAAACAAAAGAAATGATTGCCAAGACGGCTGAATCTGCAGGTGTAGCTGATATTAAAATGACGTCAACATTACCAGACGCCGTTAATGTAGCATATAACCTTTCAGGTGAAGGAGATGTTATTTTGTTGTCTCCTGCATGTGCTTCATGGGATCAGTTTAAAACATTTGAACAGCGTGGGAACTGTTTTATTGAAGCTGTAGAAATGATCACAAAATAAAGTCATGTTTGTGCAACTTGGACATACACATAGGTAATAGGGATTCTGTTCAAAAACGGAGGTGCACTCTATTGCCTAAAGTGAGGTCTGCTCCTGATTTACTCTTAATCGGAGCTACAGTATGTTTATTAATTGTTGGATTAATCATGGTTTATAGTGCAAGTGCAGTATGGGCTGATTATAAATTCGATGACTCTTTTTTCTTTTTAAAGCGGCAAATGTTTTTTGCAGGTCTTGGCCTCATTGCAATGTTTTTCATGATGAATATTGATTACTGGGGCTGGCGAGACATGGCCAAAATTTTTGTCATCATTTGTTTTGGTCTTTTGGTCATCGTGTTAATCCCTGGTGTTGGTCTCGTTCGTGGCGGTGCGCAAAGCTGGCTTGGGGTTGGTGCTTTTTCAATTCAGCCATCAGAATTTATGAAAATAGCAATGATCTTTTTTCTCTCTAAGTACTTAGCCGAAAATCAAAAGTACGTGACTACATGGAAGAGGGGGCTCCTTCCTTCTTTTGGGCTTGTGTTACTAGCTTTTGGCTTAATCATGCTTCAGCCTGACTTAGGAACTGGAATGGTTATGGTACTAACGTGTGTTGTGATGGTTTTTATCGCAGGCGCAAGAATTGCTCACTTCGTGTTTTTAGGAGTGGTTGGTCTTATCGGACTAGTGGGGTTAATTTTATCTGCTCCATATCGTTTAGAACGGATCACATCTTTTCTCGATCCGTGGCAAGACCCATTAGGTAGTGGATTTCAAATTATCCAATCACTATATGCAATCGGTCCAGGTGGTTTTTTAGGTTTAGGACTCGGAGCAAGTAGGCAAAAGTATTTTTATTTACCAGAGCCTCAAACAGATTTTATTTTTGCGATATTATCTGAGGAATTAGGATTTATTGGTGGTGCCTTTGTCCTTGCATGTTTTGCCATTCTTTTATGGCGGGGATTGAGAATAGCGCTATACGCACCAGACTTATATGGAAGCTTAATGGCTACGGGAATTATCGGAATGATAGCGATTCAAGTGATGATCAATATAGGTGTTGTTATTGGACTAATGCCGGTTACAGGGATTACCTTACCTTTACTAAGTTATGGTGGTTCATCTTTAACATTAATGTTAACGTCCATCGGTGTTTTATTAAATATCAGTAGGCATATGCGTTAATAAAAAAAGCTTTATTGAAAGGGAGCTCTCCAACTGAGACACTTGTTGGAAAGCTCCTATTTTTCTTTTTAGTTCCCTGAAATAACTTGTTGTATTAAAAATGTTGGTTTAGCGGAGAAGCTGTCAGCAATTTTAAAGAGGGGAATGATGAAATTGGCTCACATATCAGCACATTTGTAACAAAAAAGAAATATAAAAAGCTTGTTTTATCGCAATGTTAAACTTTAAGTTTACAATTACATAAAAAAGAGAATTCATATCATCAAGACAACTACTTTTAAGATATAATAAAATAAAATAAAAGAAGTGTTTCACCTAATAAATTCAACGTACATTTTCATATAATTATGGGAAGGATTACTTAAAGGTGAAGAAATGAAGCGTGTAATAAATAAATCGTACGTATAAGGAGGTTCGTATGAAAGAGACCATGCAAGCACTATCACAATTAGAAGGGGACGTTATTGAAAACGAACAGTTAAAAAATCATACAACTTGGAAAATAGGCGGACCAGCATCCCTTTTTTTTGAGCCACATTCTATAGAGGCATTAAAGCAAGGAATAGGAATTATTCATGATGAAGGTATCCCTTGGTTTGTTTTAGGGAGAGGTTCAAATTTACTAATTTCAGATAAGGGGATAGATGGTGTTGTCATTAAGCTTGGTGAAAAGCTAAGTGATTATTCACTAGAAGGAAATATTTTAAGAGTTGGTGCAGGCTATTCTTTAATAAAACTAGCAACTATTATTAGTAAAAAAGGATATTCGGGGTTAGAATTTGCGGCAGGAATACCAGGAACAGTGGGTGGAGCGATCTTTATGAATGCTGGTGCTCACGGCTCAGATGTATCCAAAATCTTAACACGAGCGCACGTCCTTTTTCCGGACGGATCAATGAAATGGATCGAAAATAAGGATATGGCATTTTCTTATCGAACATCTCGTTTACAGACCGAGAAAGGAATTGTCATTGAAGGGGAATTTGAGCTTCAGCAAGGTGATGCGCAAGTAATTAAGCAAGAGTTACAAAAAAACAAAGATTACCGTAGGGATACACAGCCTTGGAACTACCCTTGCTGTGGAAGTGTTTTTCGTAACCCTTTACCGCGCTATGCTGGTCAACTGATAGAAGAGTCTGGGTTAAAAGGCTTTTCGGTCGGCGGGGCCCAAGTGTCCACAGTACATGCAAACTTTATCGTGAATAAAGGTGACGCCACTTCTAAAGACGTATTGAACTTAATAAAACATATCCAAAATACAATTTTTGAAAAATATCATGTGAAGATGGAAACAGAGGTTGAACAAGTAGGAAATAGCGATTAAAATCATAGAGAAGGTAACTGTCTAAGGCAGGAATGATCCTGCCTTTTCGAATTTCTATACATCAATGAAACTTACGAAGTATAATTACCTTTGATTTTACACGCCATAAACTTGTACTTATAAATATCTTTCTATTTGATGAAATTTCTATGATCCCTTTCCTGTACAATGGAGGATAAGTCAATGAACGATAAAAAAGTAGTTGAAATTGAAGAGCGTATACCAACGTTAAAAGAACGGCGGAAGCAACGAGCAAATAGAAGACTTATTTTGTATGTGTCAACTTTCTTTTTACTAATGACTGTTGTCATCTACTTTCAAACATCCATTTCAAATGTCCAACACGTAGAGGTGAAGGGAACGGTATATTCAGAGGAAGACTGGGTGATTGAGGCGTCAGAGCTTTTAAATAACGTGAATATGTGGAGAATTGATAGTGATGCTGTTAAGAATCGAATTGAAAGCAACCCGCTAATTTCTGGATCTTCTGTCCAACGTCAATTTCCAAATTCCGTAACGGTTCATATAGAGGAATACAATGTGGTTGCTTACATATACGGCGATGAAAACTATCTTCCTCTAATTGAAACAGGAGAACGTATACCAAAAGAATTTATTCGTTCGTCTACTCCTTATGATGCACCTATTTTAAAAGGCTTTGAAGATGAAGATTTAATCGTGACAATGGCAGATGAACTGAATAAAGTGAAAAATCACCTACGCTACCATATGTCAGAAATATATATGACTCCAACTGAGAATGATGGTTCAAGAATTATGATTTACATGAATGATGGATTTGTTGTAAGCTCTACGGTTCGAGATTTCGCAGAACGTGTTGCCCCATATCCATCGGTTGTCGAACAGTTGGATCCTGATGAAGAAGGGATTGTTCATATGAGAATGAACCCTTATTTTGAGCGGTTTAATCCAGAGGAGGATGAAGAGATTGAAAGTGAAGGGTAGTCACGTCATATTTTCCCTTGTTCTTTTAGTGACTGGCTTTATTTTTGCCCTTAGTTATCAGTTAACAAATGATCAAACGGGACCAGTAGCGATACCTAACAATCAATGGCAAGCAGAAGATGAACTTCGAAATCAAGTCTTAATGGAACAGCAAATTAATCGTAATTTAACAGAAGAATTACGGTTTTTACAACAACAAATAACTGAGATTGAAGATGAGATGGCACACCGAGAACGAACGTATTTTAATTTAGTAGAGGACTTAGACCGTTTGCGTATGGTAACTGGAACTGTAGGAGTGAAAGGTGAAGGGGTTTCGGTAATGTTAGATGATGCTGAGTATATTCATGAAGAGGAGAACCCAAATAACTTCATCGTTCATGAACAGCATGTACAAATGGTTATTGATGAAATGCTCGTATCTGGAGCTGAAGCAATTGCTATAAATGGACATCGTATCAATCATCAAACGTATATTCAGTGTATAGGACCTGTCATAGAAGTTGATGGTCATACATCTTTCGCTCCATTTGAAATTACAGCTATTGGAGACAGCGAAACATTAACACAAGCTTTAAATATGACAGGTGGAGTTACTGACCGTTTAGTCAGTGATAACATTGAAGTTAGGATTGAAAAAAAGAATGAAATCACTCTAGATCCGTACTACGCTGAGAGAGGATGAAGCCAATGAAGGATCGTATGATCATCTTTACTTTTGTCACCTTAATAATTGGCTTTATGATCGCTATACAATTTCAAACAACAAAAGATACAGAAGTTAGAGATACACGTAGTATACATGAATTAAGACAAGCATTAACTATTGAAAAAGAAAGACAAAAAGAATTAAATGAAGAAATTGAAAAACACATTGAACTTCTAAATGAGTTAGAGCAATCTGAAGATGTGGAAGGAGTCATATTAGAGGTGATTAATGAGTTGGAAGAAGTTGCTGGGTTAACTGAAGCGAGTGGTCCTGGCGTAATTATCGACATTAGTCCACAGTTTGATGAAAGTTATTCTGGGGGCGGTATACGGTCAGTCCCACCACATTTATTACGAATGTTAGTTAATGAATTAAATATAAATGGCGCAAAAGAAATTGCAATTGGCCATCAACGGATTGTTTCAAACTCAGCGATTCGTGAAGCAAATGGGGTTACTCTTGTTAATAGTAGTCGAATGACGCAATTTCCATTAAAAGTGCGAGTCATTTCTGATGACCCAGAGAGACTCCACCATGCAATAATGTCATCTCAATCGATAGAATTTTTTTCCTATGAAAATTTCCGGATTGAATCTCAACCAATAAATCATGTGACATTACCTGCTTATGAGAGGTCATATCGCGTTCGTTATATGTCTCCGATAAAGGAGGATTCCTAATATGTGGCTTCCTATTATAGGTCTTTTCATCGGAATCCTCTTAGGACTTTTCTCTGAGTTTCGTATCCCAGATGAGTATAGCAGCTACCTATCTATCGCAGTGCTTGCAGCCCTAGATACATTATTTGGAGGCATTCGAGCTCATATGGAAAAAGTCTTTAATGAAAAGGTTTTTCTAACCGGATTTTTTACAAATATTATTTTAGCAGCGGGTTTGGCTTTTCTAGGTGTTCATCTTGGTGTAGACTTGTATTTAGCAGCTGTATTTGCATTTGGTGTTCGCCTCTTTCATAACATCGCTGTCATCCGACGAATTTTATTGAATAGATGGATGAAAACGAAAGGTGAGAAAGTGCATGAAACCTAAAATAAGCAAGATCATTTTATGCTGCTTTTTTATCAACGGGTCCCACTTTTAAAAAATCGAGATAATTTTTATATTAATTTTAAAAAAATATCTATGAAAAAAGGGGAATGGGGCTTCGTTGTTGAATAAGTTTCATATCTATACAAGTTTACCTATTAAAAGAAATTGACCATTGAAAAAAGTATGTATGCTTTAAAGGAGGTGCCAGCCAATGAACAACCAAGAAACATACGTAACATTAGATATAGGCACATCAAGCGTCCGCGTCATTATTGGAGAAATGTCGAACGGAACGTTGAATATCATTGGTGTTGGAGAAACAGATTCTAAAGGTATAAAAAAAGGTTCGATTGTTGATATAGATGAAACTGTTCAGTCGATTCAAGGAGCCGTTGAGAAAGCAGAAAGAATGATTGGGCTTTCGATTAACCATGTAATCGTCGGAATTACAGGTAATCATGTTCAACTTCAACCATGCCATGGTGTTGTTGCCGTATCGAGTGAAGACAGAGAGATTGGGAATGAAGATGTCACCAGAGTACTTGATGCAGCTCAAGTCATCTCAATTCCACCAGAAAGAGAAATTATTGATGTCATTCCGAAACAATTTATTGTCGATGGACTAGATGAAATTAATGATCCGCGTGGGATGATAGGTGTTCGTTTAGAGATGGAAGGGACGATCATTACTGGATCAAAAACGATGTTACATAATATCCTTCGTTGTGTAGAAAAAGCCGGCTTAAGTGTTGCAGACATTGTATTACAGCCTCTTGCTGCTGGTTCTATTGCACTATCTAAAGATGAAAAGAGTTTAGGTGTTGCTCTCATCGACTTAGGTGGGGGATCTACAACCGTTTCTATTTTTGAAAATGGGGTTCTACAAGCGACTTCTCAGCTTCCTCTAGGTGGAGACCATATTACAAATGACATTTCAGTTGGGTTACGAACATCTACAGAAGAAGCTGAATCTGTGAAGAAAGAATTTGGACATGCTTTTGTCGATCATGCCTCCGATGATGAAACTTTCGAAGTTTCGGAGATTGGTAGTGATCAAAAGCAAGAATTCTCGCAATGGCAGATAGCCAACATCATTGAACCGAGAATTGAAGAAATTTTACAATACGTACAAAAAGAAATTCAACGACTAGGTTATCGAGATTTAGCTGGAGGCTATGTGTTAACTGGTGGAACAGTTAAATTACCTGGTATTCTTGAACTAACTAGAGATGTGTTGCAAAAGAATGTACGTATTGCTATACCAGATTACATAGGTGTAAGGGAACCACATTACACAAATGCGGTTGGTATCATTACTTTTGCGCATCGTAACTTACGAATTCAAGGAAAAGAACTTCCTGCTGCATTATCAGGCCAAGAGGGCAGCAGTTTAGAATCCAATGAAAGAAATGAAAGACACGAACGGAAAGAACGTAAAGTAAAACAAAATGCACAGCCAGAAGGGCCAGGCGTAAAGAAAAAGGTCTCAAACTGGTTCAAGGTTTTCTTTGAATGAGAATGAATTTGAAAATGTGTACCAAGATGGATTGGGGGATCGGAAATGTTAGAATTTGAAATGGACATGGATCAATTAGCAACGATAAAAGTAATAGGTGTAGGTGGCGGCGGAAGTAACGCCGTAAACCGCATGATTGAAAATGGATTACAAGGTGTAGAGTTCATTGCAGTTAACACAGATGCACAAGCTCTTCATTTATCAAAAGCAGAAACGAAATTACAACTAGGTGGGAAGCTGACAAGAGGATTAGGAGCAGGTGCAAATCCTGAAGTTGGTAAAAAGGCAGCAGAAGAAAGTCGTGAATACCTAGAAGAAGCGCTAAGTGGTGCGGATATGGTCTTTATTACTGCTGGAATGGGTGGTGGAACTGGAACTGGTGCTGCTCCAGTTATCGCTGAAATTGCCAAAGAAGCTGGCGCGTTAACAGTAGGTGTTGTTACACGTCCATTTACCTTTGAAGGCCGTAAACGTATGATGCAAGCCGGTGGCGGTATTGATTCATTGAAAGAAAAAGTAGATACGTTAATCGTAATTCCGAATGACCGTTTACTTGAAATTGTTGATAAAAATACACCGATGCTTGAAGCATTTAGAGAAGCAGATAATGTATTACGTCAAGGTGTTCAAGGTATCTCGGACCTTATCGCAGTTCCAGGACTTATTAACTTAGACTTTGCTGATGTGAAAACAATCATGAGTGAAAAAGGTTCAGCTTTAATGGGGATTGGAGTTGCAACTGGTGAGAATAGAGCTGCAGAAGCGGCGAAAAAAGCCATTTCATCACCACTACTTGAAACTTCTATTGATGGAGCTCAAGGTGTTCTAATGAATATTACCGGCGGTACGAACTTAAGTCTTTTTGAAGTTCATGAAGCTGCTGAAATTGTATCAACAGCCTCAGACAGTGAAGTAAATATGATCTTCGGTTCCGTAATTAACGAGAATCTAAAAGATGAGATTGTCGTTACTGTCATTGCTACAGGTTTTGATGATGCACCACCAGTTGATAAAGGACAATCTGCTCAACCACAAGCTTCTGTTCAACGCTCAAAGCCAGTAAACAGAACAGAAACTCCACAAGAGCAGCCAGCATCAACTCCGAAAAAACAACCTTCTAATTCAGAAGATGAATTAGATACTTTAGATATTCCGACGTTCCTTAGAAACCGTAAACGTCGTACGTAATCACATAAGAATCATAGAGAATGTCTGAGTCAAATCAGGCATTCTTTTTTTTATACTTTAAGAATTTTGGTTCTATACTGAATGTTGTGGTCACCCTTATCGGATCAATGTTTCTCTTTGATCTAAAAAAAGACAAAAAAATAGCACCCAATTCTCTCTTTTTGTTAACCTTGAGTTACCACACAAAAAGAAACAAGGAGAGAATTAAGGTGCAACTAGATTTTATCACAAAGTTATTAGGGATTAAAGACAAGCATGTATTCGTATTTGATTCAGGAGAAGAAGAACAGTGCTTTTGGTTTGAACTTCATAGCGAAGTCCGAAAACAAAAGTGCCCAAAATGTAAAGAGAAGACAAAGCGAATCCATGGATATAGAATGCAATCGATTCAAGGAGCTCAGATAGCAGAGAAAAAGGTTTACTTACAATTAAGGAAACGCAGATATCGTTGTATGAACTGTGGCCATGCATTTTTTGAGAAGTTATCTTTTCTAGATAAATACCAACGACATACATCAATGCTTGCTCAAGAAGCGTTATCCTTATGTTCTGAAATGAGTTTTACACACGCAGCTAGAATCTCAGGAATGAGTACGAATCGTTACCTCCGCCTATTTGACAAACGGAAGATAACTGTAAACAAAGTCCTTCCAAGAGCGATTGCGATTGATGAGTTTAAGGGAGATGCAGGTAAAGAAAAGTACCAAACTGTGATCGTTGATGTAGAAAATCGACATATCATTGATATATTACCGGATCGAAAAGTGAAAACGATTGAAAATTACTTTAAAGAATGCGACACCGGTAAGGTAGAGATCGTTGTTATAGACTTATCCAAAGCATTTAAAGAAGCAGTACGTAGACAATTAGGGAGTCCACTAATCATAGCTGATCGGTTTCATTTCATGCGTCACGGGTACTGGGCATTTGATGAAGTGCGACGTGAACTACAGAATGAGTTACAAAAAGACCCTCGTATTAAGCTTAAACGATGTAAAGAACTCTTATGGAAGTCACCTGAAAAGCTTGATGAGAAAGGCAAAGCGAAGGTAGAAAAGCTATTACAAGCACACCCACAGTTAAGACAGGCATATGAAGTGAAAAATGCGCTAGACCAATGGTTTAAACAGAGTACACCAGAGAATGCGAAAGTTGGTTTAGAAGCATGGTATACCTTTGTGGAAGAGTCCGGCATTCCTTCATTTCAAAGGGTAGTAAAAATGTTTAAGAGATGGCAAACAGAGATCCTCCAATCGTTTATGTATCCTTATAACAATGGCTACATTGAAGGTGTGAATAATACAACGAAAGTAACGAAGAGGATGTCATATGGAATTAAAAGCTTTGAGAGATTACGAATGAAGATTTTGTGGAGACAAATGGTTAGATCCCATGCGGTTTAAACCGCATGGGTAGAGAGAATTGGGAATTTCTGCACAACAACAATTGACAGAGAGCCAGAATTTTTAACTTACTAAAGGATTAAAGTTATAACTGCTCCTGCGGTTACTCGTCGCAGACTACGTGCCTCTTCCTCTTCAAGTACTTCAAGGAAGAAGGTGCGTCGAGGCAGCTCGAAGCATATTCGGAGAAGCGAATGCTCGTTGCTCCTGCGCCGCTATGCTTGCTCGTCGCAGGTCGAAGTAGTCTCAGGGTTGTAGTGCTGTGTGCTCCTGCGGTTACTCGTCGCAGGTGAAGAGTACTAAGAATCTCTTTAACGATAAGCCAAATTGTTTATAAAAAAATGAACACGAGAGCCCATTTATATTCAAACGACATGGTGCGATTTTTTTCGTACTATGAAATATGAAAATGGTTTTATTATAAATTTATTAAGGTAAGTTTAGAAGCATGTTGTGAGACTCTAGCGACCAGCATTGGCTTCACGAGTTAGCTACGAGTTGTTTCAACGCAGCTAACGACAAAGCAATGCTAGAAGAGGAAGAAACAGGAACTGCACGAGCCGAAAATCACCTAAAAAGAAAGTATTGAGTTTTGGGAAGTTGAGGCCGTGCCCGAAGAAAGCGAAGCAACAAACACTGCTTCGTCGAACCACTGAGAGCTGCGCCGACGGATTCAGCTACGTAGCAAAAGCTAGTAGAGGAAGAAGCAACTTATGCTTCCAAACTAGATTTATTTTCAGGGTAGACAACCATGCTAGTGTATTGGCACCATGAGGAATAAAATAAAAACAACACAACGAACGTAAATATATACGATACCACGAAAAACATTCGACACCATTTGTTCTTCTTTAAATCCACGAGCAGCCTTATTTCTTCAGATTTATATCTACCTTTTATTTTTTTTACTAAAAATAGAGTGACAAGATATGTGCTAACGTGCCAAAATTAGTGTTATTTTCATTTCAAGATGTGACAGACATACCCGTTTATGTACGCTATACTATGTTCAAATTCCAAATCGGACGGTGGAAGCAGTGCAAATTTATTTAGATGTTGTTTGGCTATTAAACTTTCTTGTAGATTTTATGTTATTAACTTTGACTGCTATCGTTTTAAAACGTGACTTACGTAAATTCCGTTTAATTGTTGGCGCGCTGTTTGCTTCTTTTTATATTTTCTTATTATTTACACCGCTTCAGGATATTGCTGTTAATCCATTAATTAAAGGAATTTACTCTGTCTTTATCATTGTAATTACTTTTGGATTTCACCGTTTTAGACTTTTTATTCAAGCATGGTTAATGTTTTACTTTGTTAACTTTGCAGTAGGAGGTGGACTATTAGGAGTACACTTTTTCTTGCAAACAGATATGGATTTCATCCAAGGGACGTTTGCAACTCAAACAAGCGGTTTCGGAAGTCCAATAAGTTGGGCTTTCGTCATTATAGGATTACCGATCATGTACTATTATTCGAAAAAACGGTTCGAAGCAATTGAAACAGAAAAAATTCGATACGATGAAGTATATGATGTAAAAATAATAATTAATGACATCCAATTACATTTAAATGGGTTTGTGGATAGCGGGAATCGTCTTGAAGATCCGTTTACAAGGAAACCAGTCGTTGTCATAGATATGACGGAATTAGGAGATCAATTCCCTCTTTCCATCCAAAACTTAATAAAAGAACAAGATTTATCGAAAATGGAAGAGGTCCCTTCTGAATATCAAAGTAAAATTACTTTGCTTCCGTTTAGGACGGTAGGAGAAACAAATAAATTTATGTGGGCTGTCCGCCCCGATAGTATAACGCTTTATGATCAAGGAGAAGTATTTCAATGTCATTCTATTTTAATTGGTTTAAGTACATCGCCGTTATCTGACAGAAACGATTATCAATGCTTACTGCACCCTAGAATGATGCAACAGAAGAAAAAAATAGCGTTAGCATAGTAGAATATAAGGGGGAAGAAGCATGAATAAATGGAAACTTAAATTTCGTCTTTTCATCCATAAGGTATTAATGAAATTAGGGTTAAAATCTGATGAAGTGTTTTACATAGGAGGTAGTGAAGCGTTACCCCCTCCGTTATCGAAAGAAGAAGAAGCATATTTACTTAAAAAGTTACCAAATGGCGATGATTCCGTACGAGCGATGCTTATAGAACGCAATCTTCGTTTAGTCGTTTATATTGCGAGGAAATTTGAAAATACAGGAATTAATATAGAAGATTTAATTAGTATCGGGACGATCGGATTAATCAAAGCAGTTAATACTTTTGATCCTGAGAAGAAAATTAAACTGGCAACTTATGCATCAAGATGTATTGAAAACGAAATTTTAATGTATCTACGTCGTAATAATAAAATTCGTTCAGAAGTCTCTTTTGATGAACCATTAAATATCGACTGGGATGGAAATGAGCTTTTACTTTCAGATGTACTTGGTACGGAAGAAGACATTATTACACGTGGAATTGAAGATAAAGTTGACAGAAAGCTATTAGTTAAAGCGTTAGAAACGTTAAACGATCGAGAAAAGCAAATTATGGAGCTACGCTTTGGCCTTGCAGGAGATGAGGAGAAGACCCAAAAAGATGTAGCAGATATGCTTGGAATCTCTCAATCTTATATCTCTAGGTTAGAAAAAAGAATCATAAAGCGTCTTAAAAAAGAATTTAATAAAATGTTGTAATAAAAAAATAGGTAATATCAAGGCTTAGGGGGATCCTAGGCCTTTGTCTATGGATCTATTTCTGCATAAATTTCCCTCCTAAGGAGATACTGAATTTTGTACATTAGCTCCTTAAGGGGGGAAAGCATTGACACGAAATAAAGTTGAAATTTGCGGTGTCGATACGTCAAAACTTCCTGTATTGAAAAACAAAGAGATGCGAGTCCTCTTTGAACAATTACAAAACGGTGACGAGACCGCAAGAGAAAAGCTTGTGAATGGGAATTTACGTTTAGTATTAAGTGTCATTCAGCGATTTAATAATCGCGGGGAGTATGTCGATGACCTGTTTCAAGTAGGTTGTATCGGATTAATGAAATCCATCGATAATTTTGATTTGAGTCAAAATGTAAAATTCTCAACCTACGCAGTACCTATGATTATCGGTGAGATTCGTCGTTATTTACGTGATAATAATCCGATCCGTGTATCAAGGTCATTACGCGATATTGCGTATAAGGCGTTGCAAGTCCGAGACAATCTAATGAGTGAGAAAAGCCGGGAACGAGAGCCGACTGTTCAAGAAATTGCTAAAGTTTTAGACGTGCCAAAAGAGGATATTGTCTTCGCATTAGATGCAATCCAAGACCCAGTGTCCTTATTTGAACCAATCTATAATGACGGTGGTGATCCGATCTATGTCGTTGACCAAATTAGTGACGATAAACAAAAGGACATTCAGTGGATTGAAGAGATTGCTCTAAAAGAGGCGATGATTCGTTTAAATGACCGTGAAAAAATGATATTGGACATGCGTTTTTTCCAAGGGAAAACACAAATGGAAGTCGCAGACGAAATCGGCATCTCACAAGCGCAAGTATCTAGACTCGAAAAAGCAGCAATACAACAAATGAATAAACACGCAAAAGAGTAACTTGATTTTCAAGTTGCTCTTTTTTCTTGCATAGTGACTACCTGAAAATAATTACTTATGTTTGCCAGCTTATATGCTCGCTTTAACCTCTAGGCACGAGTGCGACATCCGTTCTAGCTTCGCTTCGCTTGCATTCACGGTGTCTTCTTTGCACCCCAGGGCACAAGTGCGACATCCGTTCATGCTTCACTTCGCTTGCATTCACGGTGTCTTCTTTGCACCCCAGGGCACAAGTGCGACATCCGTTCATGCTTCACTTCGCTTGCATTCACGGTGTCTTCTTTGCCGTGGGCGAGCCGGGGCAACAAACTTTAATAGTGGTAACGAGAAAAAAGAAATAAAGTCAGAAATATCGAAAGAGGTACTTGCATAAAATGTAAGGAATAGGAGGGGACGAGGATGCTAAAAATTTCTGATATCCAATCGAAGGACATCGTTAGCTTATCAGACGGACGGTTGTTAGGTCATATTTCAGACATTGATATTAATTTAGAAACAGGACGCGTTGAAGCGGTAATTTTAGGAGGAGGAAGAATGATGAATCTTTTCGGTAAAGAAGACGAAATCATCATTCCATGGAAAAACATCGTAAAAATCGGATCTGATGTGATCCTTGTTCGTTATCAAGGGTCAGGACAATTACAAGCTTCAACTGACGAAAAAGAGGAAAATTAACCACATTCAATTTTGTCTAGTGGTTAATTTTTCATGAAACCATTGCTTGCGGCGACAAGATTCTTTATGATTAAAGTAGAATATTGTTTTATCATGTAAGTTGGAAGGAGAAGCTCAAGTGTCAGTGAAGAATCAATTACAAAACGTACAAGCATCGATTGAAGAAGCTTGCCAAAAAAGTAACCGCAATGCAGCTGATGTAAACATTGTCGCTGTAACAAAATATGTTTCCATTGATCGAACAAAAGAAGCACTTGAAGCCGGAGTTGAACATATTGGTGAGAACCGTGCTGAAGATGGAATGGCAAAATGGAATGAATTAGGAGATAACGGCATTTGGCATTTTATAGGTAATCTCCAGTCACGTAAAGTAAAAGAAATGATTCATGCTTTTGATTATATTCATTCATTAGACAGAATGTCGTTAGCTAAAGAGGTCCAGAAACGGACACCAGAGGGCGAAAAAAAGAAATGTTTTGTTCAAGTAAATGTATCTGGGGAAAGTTCAAAATCGGGATTGTCAGTTGAGGAGACAATTCCATTTATAAAAGAACTCTGTAAATACAAAGCGATTGAAGTTGTTGGGCTAATGACAATGGCACCGTTTGTTGAAGATGCAGAAGAAGTACGTCCTTACTTTAGAAAGTTACGTGAATTAAAAGAAGAAATTCAACAGATGCAATTACCGCACGCTCCTTGTTCTCACTTGTCCATGGGAATGTCCAATGATTACACAGTGGCAGTTGAAGAAGGAGCTACTTTTATTCGGGTAGGTTCAGCACTTGTAGGTTAATTAACGTATGATGATGGAGTTGAGGTGGAGAGAATGAGTATTAAAAGAAAGTTTAAACGTTTTTTTGAATTAGAAGATGAATATAATGAAGCTGAGTTAGATGAAATGGAAGATATAGAACCTTCTCATACAAAGAAAGAAGTTCGTTTAGAAGACGTAAAGAATGCTCAAAAAGATCAAAAGGGTAATGTTGTTAGTTTATCGAGTATTCAATCACAAGCAAAAGTGATCTTAGTTGAACCTCATAGCTATGATGAAGTTCAAGAAATTGCAGATCATTTAAAAAACCGCAAAGCAGTTGTCATTAATTTACAACGCTTGCCAAGAGATCAAGCAAAACGAATTGTAGATTTTTTAAGTGGCACTGTTTATGCGATTGGTGGAGATATTCAAAAACTCGGAATGAATATTTTCTTATGCACCCCTGATAATGTAGATGTAACAGGGAATATTTCTGAGATGGTAAAAGAGAACAACTTATAGGGTGGTGAAATGAATGTTAGGCACGATTGAAGGTTTAATTATAAATGTTATGACGATTTATTTAGTCTTATGCGTAATCTACATCTTTATGTCTTGGTTTCCAAATGCAAGAGGGACGGGCTTTGGTCAAATAGTCGGAAGGTTAGTAGAGCCTTACTTAGCACCATTTCGTCAAATGATTCCACCACTTGGTATGATCGATATCTCACCAATCGTTGCGATTTTTTCATTAAATTTAGCGATGTATGGCGTACGCTTTTTATTCAGTTTAATAGGGTAACAAGTCTAATAAATAATATAATTCCGGAGTGAGCAAGTATGAGTATTTATGATCACTTTCGAAAGGACGAGCATCCGTTTGTTGACCAAGTAATAGAATGGAAATCAATTGTAATCGAACAGTATCGTCCAAAGCTCACTGATTTTCTTGACCCACGACAACAAGCGATTGTTTCTAGTATTTTCGGTGAAAACGATGATGTGAAATATTCTTTTTGGGGCGGACACGAAAAGACTGAACGAAAAAGAGTGCTTGTATACCCTTCATATTATTCTCCTAATGAAGAGGATTATGAAATGAAATTATTTCATGTCGAATATCCTCACAAATTTATTACGATTGAACATCGTCAAATATTAGGAGCATTGATGAATATTGGGGTAATAAGGGAAAAATTTGGCGATATTTTATCTAATGGAACATCATATCAAATCGTCGTTGCTAAAGAAGTGGCTGACTTTGTTGAATGGAATTTAACAGCTGTTGGGAAAGCAAAAATAACGTTAACAGAGATTGAGCAAAGTGAAATGATTGAACCAAAAGCTGAATACCAATTTTCCCAAGTTACAGTGTCATCTTTAAGGTTAGATGTCGTCATTGCTGAAGCGTATCGACAGTCAAGGTCAAAGGTTAAACCGATGATTGAAGGTAGCTTAATAAAAGTAAATTGGAAAACAGTTGAAGATCCTAGTTACCAATTACAAGAACACGACGTGTTATCTGTTAGAGGGAAAGGTCGATGTTTCATTTCAAGTTGTGAAGGTCAGACGAAAAAAGGAAAATGGCGTTTGACAATTGGATTTCCTAAATAAATTATTTTGTCATACAAGCAGGAACTTAAATGGACCTTGTCGAAATACGTGTACATATCTATTTCTGTTGGGTAATATTTAATTATATATATTTTCTTTAAAACAAGTTGGAGGTGGCTTCTATATGCCGTTAACACCATTAGATATTCATAATAAAGAATTTACTCGTGGTTTTCGTGGGTACGATGAAGATGAAGTGAATGAATTTTTAGACCAAGTCATTAAAGATTATGAAATTGTGATTCGAGAGAAAAAAGATTTACAAGATCGTGTTTATGAATTAGAAGAAAAGCTTAAACACTTCTCAAACATAGAAACGACATTAAATAAATCTATTTTAGTTGCACAAGAGACTGCTGAAGATGTAAGACGAAATGCAGAAAAAGAAGCGAAGCTCATAATAAAAGAGTCTGAAAAAAATGCAGACAGAATTGTTAATGAAGCATTGTCAAAATCTAGAAAGATTGCATTAGAAATCGAAGAACTTAAAAAACAGTCGTCTGTTTATCGCACTCGTTTTAAAATGTTGTTAGAAGCACAATTAGAAATGTTAAATAATGATGAGTGGGATAAGCTAAGCGAATTTACAGAAGAAGAAGAAGAAGGTACAAACGAATCTTTTGAGAATGTCAAAGGATAATCTTGACGCTTAAATCATCTTTATCATATACTTTTATAAGCAATTTAAAATTATTAGTTTGAATTTCGTTTTATCTGGTCAAAATGTTAATAACTTTAAGACGTTGATAGGGACAGTACTTTTTATCGTTTTGCTAAAGCGAGCCAGAGTTGGTGAGAGTCTGGTGCAAATGTAAAAAGGAAGATCACCCTTGAGTTACACACTGAAAATGTCAATGAGTAGGATGTGTCGGTTCATTTACCGTTATGAAATGCTGAAGTGAACAGCTCGTTTAGTCATATAAGCTGTTTATAAGGGTGGTACCGCGGGTTCCTTCTCGTCCCTTTTTGTGGATGAGAAGGTTTTTTTGTTTTTTTGCCAGAATGCGGAAATATAAAGGAGGATGTTACAAATGGAATACAAAGATACATTATTAATGCCAAAAACAGAATTCCCAATGCGCGGGAATTTGCCAAATCGTGAACCAAAAATGCAGGAAGAATGGCACGAACAAGAAATCTACAATAAAGTGCAAGAAAGAACGAAAGGAAGACCGGTGTTTGTTTTACATGATGGACCTCCATACGCAAACGGAGACATTCATATGGGGCATGCATTAAACAAAATCTTGAAAGATTTTATCGTTCGTTATAAGTCGATGTCGGGGTTCCATGCACCGTATGTGCCAGGATGGGATACTCATGGCCTTCCAATTGAGACGGCCTTAACGAAAAAAGGGAAAGTAGATCGTAAAAAGCTTAGCGTTGCAGAATTCCGTCAAAAGTGTGAGGAATATGCATTAAACCAAATTGACAGTCAAAGAGAGCAATTTAAGCGTCTAGGTGTTCGTGGTGATTGGGATAACCCATATGTAACATTAAACCCTGAATACGAGGCACAACAAATTCGTGTATTTGGCGAAATGGCGAAACGTGGCTATATTTACAAAGGGAAAAAGCCTGTATATTGGTCACCATCTTCAGAATCTGCGTTAGCGGAAGCGGAAATCGAGTATCATGACAAACGTTCCCCATCGATTTACGTTGCATTTGATGTGAAAGACGGTCGAGGCGTATTAGATGGAGATGAAAAATACGTCATCTGGACAACAACTCCATGGACAATTCCAGCAAACTTAGCGATTGCACTTCACCCAGAATTAACGTACGCAGTCGTAAATGTTAATAACAATAAATACATTGTTGCAGAAGGACTCGTTGAACAGCTAGTTGAAGAATTTGAGTGGACAGACCACGAAGTTGTGAAAACATATAAAGGTGCTGAACTAGAAAAAACGGTTGCGAAACATCCGTTTTATGAAAGAGATTCCTTAGTTATTTTAGGTGAACACGTCACTTTAGAAGCTGGAACTGGCTGTGTTCATACAGCACCAGGTCACGGTGAAGACGACTATATCGTCGGACAACAATACGGCTTAGACGTTTTATGTCCAGTTAACGATAAAGGTGTATTTACTGAAGAAGCACCAATGTTTGATGGGCTGTTTTATGATGCCGCCAACAAACCAATTACTGAAAAGCTTGATGAAGTTGGGTCACTTCTTAAATTAAACTTTATGACACATTCTTACCCGCACGATTGGAGAACGAAAAAACCAGTTATTTTCCGTGCGACAGCACAATGGTTTGCGTCAATTAAAGACTTCCGTGAAGAATTATTAAAAGAGATCCAAGACGTTGAATGGTTACCAAAATGGGGAGAAACTCGTTTATTCAATATGGTTCGTGACCGAGGAGACTGGTGTATTTCACGTCAACGTGCTTGGGGTGTACCAATTCCGATTTTCTATGGTGAAAATGACGAACCGATCATTACGGACGAAACGATCGAACATGTTTCAAATCTATTCCGTGAACATGGTTCTAACATCTGGTTTGAATGGGAAACGAAAGACCTTCTACCAGAAGGCTTCACTTCTGAACATAGTCCAAATGGTGAATTCACAAAAGAAATGGATATTATGGACGTTTGGTTCGATTCTGGATCTTCACATCAGTCCGTGTTAGAAGAAAGAGATGATCTTGTTCGTCCGGCTGATCTTTACTTAGAAGGTTCAGACCAATATCGTGGCTGGTTTAACTCATCCTTATCGACAGCCGTAGCTGTAACAGGGAAGGCACCTTACAAAGCCGTATTAAGCCATGGTTTTACATTAGATGGTGAAGGACGCAAAATGAGTAAATCATTAGGGAATGTTATTATTCCGGATAAAGTGATGAAGCAACTAGGTGCCGATATTTTACGTTTATGGGTCGCTTCTGTTGATTATCAAGCAGATGTTCGTGTATCAGATAACATCTTGAAACAAGTTGCAGAAGTATATCGTAAAATTCGTAATACGTTCCGCTTCTTACTCGGAAACGTTCATGATTTTAATCCTGAAACGAACACAGTAGCCTTTGAAGATTTATCTGAACTAGACCAATACATGCTTGTGAAACTAAATGATTTAGTGAAAGAAGTAAAAGGCAGCTATGAAGACTACCAATTTGCATCTGTATATAACAGAATCCATAACTTCTGTACAATTGAGTTGAGTTCATTCTATATGGATATTGCAAAAGATACATTATATATCCAACATGCAGATCACCCTGACCGACGTGGTATTCAAACGGTCATGTATGAAACGTTAATGACGTTAACTAAGCTAATTGCACCAATTTTATCGCATACGACAGATGAAGTATGGAAGCACATTCCAAACGTTGATGCAGAGAGTGTTCAATTAACAGATATGCCAGAAGTAAAAACATTTGAACAAACAGAAGCGTTGAAAAATAAGTGGGACCGCTTCATGGAATTACGTGACGATGTCTTAAAAGCATTAGAAGAAGCAAGAAATGAAAAAGGCATTAAGAAAAGTTTACAAGCACACGTTTATTTATATGCCGATGGTAAAGACAAAGAGCTTTTAGAAGGTGTGTCAAACTTAAATAAACTATTTATTACATCTCAAGCAACATTAGCTGGAGAGAGAAATGATGCACCAAGTGAAGCAAAGTCATACGAACATCTTCAAGTGAATGTTGACTTTGCAGAAGGCGAAAAGTGCGACCGTTGCTGGATTATCACACCATCACTCGGTAAAAATGAAAACCACCCAACTTTATGTGAAAGTTGTACAGATATCATCGTCAACCATTACGAATAAGGGTAGAGATGCTAATCAAGTGCCTGGTTCTCCTGAGGAGAAGCTAGGCACTTTTTTATAAGTAGTTCCGTTTAAAGGGAGAAAACCGAAAATAACAACTCATTTTTGGAGGTAATTGGCGCACCCTCGGGAAAGCGTCCGTCTGAAGTGAAGTTCACACTCATCATTCGGAATTTCGCATCATATTTTGAGTTATGAAATTGATTCCATTTTATAAAGAAAAAATTAATGATGAAACAATGGTGTATTCGTATTGAATCTATTACTCGAAGAAGTGAAAGGCGGCGACTCCAGCACAAGCACAACTTCACGAGTAAGCTACGCGCTACAGACTAGTTCCGTTTATAAAAAAGTATAAGTGGTTGTAACTAAGGACATTCATCGTGCTCGTCAGAGTGGGGAAGGCTCCTTTGAAGCATCCATAGTGACTGTAAATGAAATAACTACAAAATAAGGCTGAAAATCGAGTAAAAGAACAGAAAATAAATTGTTTGTTACGGTTGGCTGTGCTAAAATTCATAAGGTACAAATGTTTTGAATGGAGGAAACAATGTGTTTTATTACCTCATTGCGGTTATCATCATAATTATTGATCAATGGACAAAATGGTTAGTCGAAAAAAACATGGAATTACGAGAAAGTATCCCGGTCATTGAAGGATTCTTTTACCTGACATCACACAGAAACGCAGGTGCCGCGTTTGGCATTTTACAAGGACAAATGTGGTTGTTTTTTATTGCGACGATTATTGTTGTCGTTGTCGTTGTATACTACATACAAAAATACACAAAACATAATAAATGGTTAGGTGTAGCATTAGGCCTCGTTTTAGGTGGTGCTATCGGTAACTTTATTGACCGAATGTTACGTGGTGAAGTCGTGGACTTTTTCGATGTATATATATTTGCTTATAACTATCCGATTTTTAATGTGGCAGATATGGCGCTTGTAGCTGGGGTTATTATGCTTATTATTCACGTTTTTACAGAAGAAAAGAAGCAAAGGAAGTCATAATATGAATGAATACCAATTAACAGTAGAAGACAAGGGAGTACGTATTGATAAATATATAGCAGACCACTTTCAAGATTGGTCACGTTCTCTCATTCAACAATGGATTAAAGATGGACATATTAAAGTAAACGGCGAAAAGGTTAAAAGTAATTATAAAGTTAGCATCGGAGATTCTATTTCAATTAATGAACCTGAGCCAGAACCATTAGACGTTAAAGCTGAAGACATGGACTTAGATATTATTTACGAAGATGAAGATGTTCTCGTCGTAAATAAAGAACGTGGGATGGTTGTACACCCTGCACCAGGGCATTATGAAGGAACTCTCGTCAATGGGTTAATGGCTCATTGTAAAGATCTTTCAGGCATTAATGGCGTGATGCGCCCAGGGATTGTTCACCGTATTGATAAAGATACGTCAGGATTATTAATGGTTGCAAAAAATGATTTAGCTCATGAATCATTAGTGAATCAATTGAAAAATAAAGAAACGAAAAGAAGATATTTGGCGATTGTTACCGGTGTGATTTCACACGAAACAGGTACTGTTGATGCACCAATTGGTCGTGATGATAAGGATCGTCAAAGTATGACTGTGACAGATAAAAATAGTAAAGAAGCCGTTACACATTTTCATGTCGTGGAGAGGTTTTTAAATAACACTCTCGTGGCTTGTGATTTAGAAACCGGGAGAACTCACCAAATCCGTGTTCATATGAAATATATTGGTTTTCCAATCGCTGGTGATCCTAAATATGGGCCAAGAAAGAAACAAGAGTTACCAATTGAAGGTCAAGCGTTACACGCAGAAACGATTGGATTTAAACACCCAAGAACGAATGAAATGTTAACCTTCCATGCACCACTACCAAATGATATGGAAGAGTGTCTGAAGGAGCTACGTAAAAAAAGTCATTGACTTTTAAACAAGAGCATGACACAATATGATAAGAAATTGCATAACGGACACCTTTAATATCAGTCCCGTGAGGCTGAGAAGGGATGACACTTCAATAGGTGAAGTGTATACTTTTACAGATCATTCCCCTCTCATCGTAACGGTGAGAGGTTTTTTTCGATCTAAGGGTCCAAATCCTGAAAAAGGAGGGGAAAAAAGATGTCGAAATCGATTTTAGATGAGCAAGCGGTCAGGCGAGCATTAACGAGAATAGCTCATGAAATTATTGAGCGTAATAAAGGGATCGACGACCTTATTCTTGTCGGAATTAAAACGAGAGGAATTTACATAGCTCGTAGATTGGCTGAGAAGATTGCTCAAATTGAAGGTGAAAACGTTGCAGTTGGTGACATTGACATTACGTTATATCGTGATGATCTAACAACGAAAACGCAAGATGATGAGCCTGAACTGAAAGGCACGGATATAACAGCAGATATTAATAATAAAAAAGTCGTACTTGTCGACGATGTTTTATATACTGGCCGTACAGTAAGAGCTGCATTAGATGCCATAATGGATATCGGAAGACCTTCACAAATTCAATTAGCTGTTTTAATTGATCGTGGCCACCGAGAACTTCCAATCCGACCTGACTTCATCGGTAAGAATGTACCTACTTCTAAATCAGAAGTTGTAGAAGCAAAATTAAGTGATGTCGATCAAATCGACGAAGTTGTTATTACACAAAAAACCTCCCTTTAAACCAGTCCCGTGAGGCTGACAAGGGGTATACTCCTCTCTTGCTTTTGACCTACCTACATTTAGGTCATATTGCAAGCTTGTGACGATACCTCTTTGTGCAGCAAAGAGGTTTTTTGTTGTATCCCAATTAATATTAAGTGAAACAAAAGTAGCATGTATATTTTATCACTAGTGTTGCATAAATAGTGTCGTAATTTTCAGTTTAATTGTATAACCTTCTCAGAGCCAAAAAGGTAAATACCCAATTAAAGGTGGCTCCATCCATTTGGAAATTAATTTACAATTAGACTAGTGCGACAATGACAAAACTCTGTTAAGGGATGGCTTTCCCTTCAATCTTTCGAAGCCAAATATGCGCTGATTTCCACAATGCAGCCCTTAAATAACGGCTAATTTGCAAGGTTTTTATCCTACTATTTGTCTCAATTTGAGCGAGTACATGCAGACAATAAACAATCAGTGCAATAAATATTTGGTTTTGGATTGCCCATTCGCTTTGCCCATAGAACTTCTTGACTCTGAGATGTTGCTTTATCCACTTGAAAAACAATTCGATTGCCCAGCGTGATTTATACATCTCTGAAATTTCTTCGGCGCTTAAATCAAATCGATTGGTGATCAGTTGCAGTTCATTCCCTTTAGAATCAATCACTTTTAAAAGACGAAAGTAATTTTCAGCACGATTTTGCGTTGTTCCAATCAAGACCATTTGATCGGATAAAACAGATGATTCTTTAGGTAGTATAAAGTCGTCAACTACCCGTATCACAGCGTTCTTCCTTAGCCTTGACAGGAAAAAGTAGCCATCGTCAGTCATACGATCGAAGCGTTCATAGTCGAGATAACCACGGTCAAACACGTACATGCACTCTTTGTCATCAACCATGACTTCCAGCTGATTACGATCGTGTTCCTTCGCTGTTGTAATCAAGGCTTTTTCAGGGTATGAAACTCCTTTTTCCATAAAAACTAGTCGCAAATGTAACTTCACACCAGCTTTTGTTTTGCGGAATTTTGCCCATCTATGATTCGTTAAATTCAACGGCATGGTGCTTGAATCAACGATCTTTAATGGCATAATGAGTTTCGTGTAATGTGTTTTGGCATGTATTTGCCCAACTAAATCCAAAAATAGCTGTTGAAATAAATCTGGATTCATGCCGTTCAATCGTCGTGAAAGCTGAGAAATACTGATGGAATCAAGATCAATCCCTTTTTGTAGTTGATCATCAAAGAGACAATCACTCAGTGCATGGAGACTTTCTACCTCTTCTAGCTGTGCGTATAGTAATAATTTCAAGAATGATTCTGTCGTAAGTTTCTTTGTATAAAAATCTAATTTCAATGTTTTCACCTGTTCATTAAATAATCGAAGATTTATTGGTGAAAACCATTGTCCAAATGAAGTTTTTCGTGTAATCTTATCCATGAGTTGGTCCTTTATTATTGGATTTGGACGGGATTACCACCTGACTTATCCATTATAAAGGACTTTTTCTTTGCACAAAATAACTTTATTGAACATTTTGAGTATTTTTAATAGTTAGCCTAAATTAATGCAACACTAGTGATATTTTATAAACATGCAACGTATGTTTGGGATAATTAGATCATGAGGAGGAAATGTGATGAAAAATCGAACGGTAGAAATTAATGAGGTACCAAGGTTAGACAAGTGGATCGTCTTAAGTATACAGCACCTTTTTGCGATGTTTGGAGCAACGATTCTCGTCCCAATGTTAGTAGGATTAAGTCCAGCAGTTGCGCTTGTATCAAGTGGTTTAGGGACTTTAGCATACCTACTCGTAACAAGAGGGCAAATTCCGGCATACTTAGGTTCTTCATTCGCATTTATTATGCCAATTATTGCAGCGATGACCATAGGTGGACCTGAAGGGGCAATGATTGGTAGTTTCTTCGCTGGACTTGTTTATGGCGTAGTCGCGCTTATTATCAAAGCAACAGGAATTCATTGGCTTATGGCACTACTACCACCAATTGTTGTCGGACCCGTCATTATGGTTATCGGTCTAGGCCTAGCAGGAGTAGCAATTGACATGGCAATGAATGACGCAGATGGATTTTATAACGGAACTTACTTTAGTGTCGCATTAATTACATTATTTATAACGATTATAGCATCAATATTCTTTAAAGGATTTTTCGGACTCATTCCAATTTTAATTGGGATAGTTGGTGGATATTTTGTCGCATACTTTCAAGGTTTAGTAGATTTTACACCTGTACGTGAAGCGAACTGGATCCAAGCACCTGACTTTATTGTTCCGTTTGTAACATACAGCCCAGCATTCTCTTGGGAGATTATTGCGATCATGGTTCCAATCGCGCTCGTAACGTTATCTGAACATATTGGTGACCAAATGGTTTTAAGTAAAGTTGTGAAAAGAAACTTTATTAAAAAACCAGGCCTTCATCGTTCGATCTTTGGTGACGGTATTGCAACAGTAATTAGTTCATTCATCGGCGGACCACCGAATACAACATACGGTGAAAACATCGGGGTTGTGGCCTTAACGAGAGTGTTTAGTGTGTTTGTTATTGGTGGGGCGGCAACAATAGCGATTATCTTCGGCTTCGTAGGAAAAGTTTCCGCACTCATTACAACGATTCCAACCCCAGTAATGGGAGGGGTATCGATCCTTCTGTTCGGTATCATTGCATCGAACGGATTAAGAATGTTAATTGACAATAACGTTGATATTGGGAAAAAACGAAACTTAATCATTTCCTCTGTTATTCTTGTCGTCGGTATTGGTGGAGCCATCATCCAAGTAACGGATGCGATTGAAGTGGCAGGTATGGCATTAGCGACAGTCATAGGGATTTTACT
Organism: Bacillus shivajii; assembly: GCF_020519665.1. Taxonomy (NCBI): domain Bacteria; kingdom Bacillati; phylum Bacillota; class Bacilli; order Caryophanales; family Bacillaceae; genus Bacillus; species Bacillus shivajii. The sequence goes on along the minus strand of NZ_CP084703.1, from coordinate 2,695,486 downwards.
AAACTTCATCTTGCCAGGACGAGAAAAAGTAAAAGATACAGATGCAATGTTTGATGTAAATAAAGAAAGAGAGAGAAATGAAGAGGCAATATAACAAAATACGATCCTTTAATTAAGTCCAGAGAGGCTTAAAAGGGTGATTCATAGAGTCATGATCTTGACTCTTCTCATTTGTGCTACCCACAAATGTGCTTGTGAGCACCCGTATATAAAAAACGGGTGCTTTTTTTTGAAATTTTTTTCATCAAATTTTATTTGGTAGACTCTGTTAAAGTTTAGTGCAGTTAAAAGAGATGGGATATTAATTTGTTTTATTTTGTCGAGCGATAGGCGGCGACTCCAGCACAAGCACAACTTCACGAGTAAGCTAGGCGCTACCTCGACGAACTGCCTCCATGCATATACTACTGTGTAAGAATGCAACAAGTGCTTTTCAACTAACGAAAAAACAATAGGCGGTGAGAAAATGGTTCAATTAACAACATTAAACGAGTTATCCGTTGAAACAATCATGCACCTCCTTCACCAAGCAGAAGAAGGAACAAATCTAGAATTAAATAAACAGAGTGAACATTATACAGTGGCAAATTTATTTTTTGAACCAAGTACACGAACGAAATTGAGTTTTGAAATGGCGCAAAAAGAATTAGGGTTTCATACGCTGAATTTCGATGTGACAACGTCGAGTGTACAAAAAGGAGAGTCACTTTATGACACAGTAAAAACACTAGAAGCGATTGGCTGTCACGCTGCTGTGATTAGGCATCCGCAAGAAAAATATTATAAAGAGCTTGAAGATGTAAACATTCCGATTATCAATGGAGGAGATGGCGCAGGAGATCATCCTACCCAATCATTACTAGATCTTCTTACAATTTATCAGGAGTTTCATACGTTTAAAGATGTCCATGTTGTTATCTGTGGAGATATCAGGCACAGCCGAGTTGCAAGGACAAATGCGATGATCTTACGAAGACTTGGCGCGGTTGTCTCTTTTTCTGGACCGAAAGCATGGATGGATGAAGAAGTTACAGAGAACAATGTTCTAACCATTGATGATGCTATTAAAACTGCAGATGTCATTATGCTTTTACGCATTCAAACAGAACGACATGATGATGATACTTCCTTAGCAAAAGGGGATTATCTTACGTTATTTGGATTAACTGCTGAAAGGGAAAAACAGATGCAAGATCATGCGATCATTATGCATCCAGCCCCAGTAAATCGAGGTGTGGAACTAGCGAGTGAACTCGTAGAATGCGAGAGGTCAAGGATTTTTAAACAAATGAAAAATGGCGTGAAAGTTCGAAAAGCAGTCCTAGAATACGTGTTAAAAGAGAAAGGGGAAATGAAGCATGAAAGTCTTGTATAAAAACGGAAGAACAATCACTGAAACTGGTGAAATAATAGAGATAAATCTTGTTGTGGATAAAAAAACAAAGGCAATAACTGAGATCGGAGAATGCCGAGACGACTCACATTATAATGAAGTGATTGATGTAGGTGGAAAGTTAGTTGTTCCAGGACTTGTTGATTTGCATGTGCACTTAAGAGAGCCAGGTGGAGAAAAGAAAGAAACGATTGAAACAGGGTCCCTTGCTGCAGCTAGAGGTGGTTTTACAACGATTGCAGCAATGCCAAATACTCGCCCGGTTCCTGATACAAAAGAAAACTTTGCGAAAATCAACGATGCGATGAAAACAAAAGGTCATGTAAGAATTCTACCTTATGCTGCAATAACAGAAAGGCAACTAGGTGAAACGATTACACGAATGGATGAGCTGGTTGAAGAAGGTGCATTTGCTTTTACAGATGACGGTGTTGGAGTACAAGAAGCAGGCAAAATGTATGAAGCGATGCAAAGTGCAGCGAAACTAAACAAACCAATTGTTGCTCACTGTGAAGACAACTCACTTCTATATGGCGGTGCTGTTCATAAAGGGAAGTTTTCAGAAAGAACTGGAATTCCAGGAATTCTTTCAGTCTCTGAATCTGTACATATTGCAAGGGATGCTCTTCTCGCTGAAGCAACAGGTGCTCACTATCATATTTGTCACGTAAGTACGAAGGAATCAGTGAGAGTCATACGTGATGCGAAAAAAGCTGGAATCAATGTGACGGCTGAAGTATCACCGCATCATTTAATTTTATCTGAAGACGATATTCCTGGTAACGACGCCAATTACAAGATGAATCCTCCACTTCGAAGTAGCGAGGATCGTGAAGCTTTATTGAACGGATTGTTAGATGGAACGATTGATTTTATTGCGACGGATCATGCTCCTCATACGGAGGAAGAAAAATCATCACCGATGGAAGAAGCACCATTTGGCATTGTCGGATTAGAAATTGCATTTCCACTTTTATATACAAAACTTGTGAAAACGAACCAAATGACCCTTCAGCAATTAATTTATTGGCTAACAGAAGCACCAGCAAACACGTTTAACCTGCCATTCGGAACACTTAAAGAAGGTACATTCGCAGACTTTACAATTATCAATTTAGAAAAAGAACTAGCCGTAAATAAAGATGAATTCTTATCTAAAGGAAAAAATACACCATTTGATGGTGAAAGGCTATCAGCATGGCCAGTAGCGACGATTTTTGAAGGTGAAATAGCTTGGCAAGAAAAGGGGGCGCTCTAAATGAAACGAATGCTAGTGTTAGAAAATGGTGAAGTGTTTATTGGTAAACCGCTTGGTAGTACGAAAGAGCAAAGTGGGGAAGTTGTTTTCAATACGAGTATGACAGGGTACCAAGAGATTATGACAGATCCATCCTACTGTGATCAAATCATTACGATGACTTATCCGCTTATTGGAAATTATGGCATTAACAGAGACGATTTTGAAAGTATGATCCCAAGTATTAAAGGAATGGTCGTCAAAGAAGCAGCTAACATTCCAAGTCACTTTAGATCGCGTTTATCGATTGATGAGTGGTTAAAACAGCATGATATTCCAGGAATTCAAGGAATAGATACAAGAAAGCTTACAAAGCTGATCCGCGAAACGGGTACATTGAAAGGACGCATTTGTGATGCTAACCAAGACATCGGCAATGTGATTTATGAGCTACAATCAAATACATTCTCGAATGATCAAGTATCACGTGTGTCGACGAAAAGTGAATTTATTAATCCAGGTACAAAAGAAAGAGTCGTTTTAATCGATTTTGGCGCGAAGAAAGGGATCATTAAAGATTTAGTATCCAAAGGGTATGAAGTGATCGTTGTCCCTTATCATACACCAGCGAAAAAAATTCTTGCGATGCACCCTGATGGTGTGTTGTTAAGTAATGGACCGGGGGATCCAACGGATGTACCAGAAGCGGTGGAAACTGTTAAAAACTTATTAGGCCATGTACCAATCTTTGGCATTTGTTTAGGGCACCAACTGCTTGCGTTAGCATGTGGAGCGAAAACCGGAAAAATGAAGTTTGGTCATCGGGGTGCTAACCACCCAGTGAAAGATATAAGAAGTGGTGAAATAACAATTACATCACAAAACCATGGCTATACAGTTCTTTCTGAATCACTAGAAAATACATCACTGGAAATTACTCATATTAACGTAAACGATGAAACAGTCGAAGGGTTAAATCATAAAGAAGTTCATGCCTTCAGTGTTCAATACCATCCAGAAGCATCACCTGGACCAGAAGATGCAAAAGGGTTATTTCAAGAATTTCAAACGATGATGGATGAAGCGAAGAAAGGGGAATCTATATATGCCTAAACGTACAGACATTCAAAAAATACTTGTTATCGGTTCAGGACCGATCGTCATCGGTCAGGCGGCTGAATTTGACTACGCTGGTACTCAAGCGTGCCAAGCTCTTGTTGAAGAAGGGTATGAAGTTGTACTTATTAACTCTAATCCTGCAACGATCATGACAGATGAAACAACCGCTCACAAAGTGTATATCGAACCCTTAACACTAGAATTTGTTAGTCGAATCATCCGTCAAGAACGTCCGGATGGTTTACTTGCGACACTAGGTGGACAAACGGGATTAAATTTAGCTGTCGAACTTTCTGAGTGTGGAATTCTAGAAGAATACAAAGTCGAGTTATTAGGAACAAAGTTAGAAGCGATTGAAATGGCTGAAGATAGAGAGAAGTTTCGTACATTAATGAATGAGTTAAATGAACCGGTTCCTCCAAGTGAAATCATCCACTCATTTTCGGAAGCAAAACAGTTTGCTGATGCAATTGGCTATCCTGTGATCGTCCGTCCAGCATATACGTTAGGTGGTACAGGGGGAGGCATTGCAAATAATGAGAGTGAACTTAAAGCGTTTGTAGATAGCGGGATTAGTAACAGTCCTGTAAACCAATGTTTAATTGAAAAGAGTATTGCTGGTTTCAAAGAAATCGAGTATGAGGTAATGCGTGATGGTAATGACGAGGCGATCGTCGTCTGTAATATGGAAAACATTGACCCAGTTGGTATACATACCGGTGATTCGATCGTCGTCGCTCCGAGTCAAACGTTAACAGATCGTGAATATCAAATTTTAAGAAATACATCATTAAAAATTATTCGAGCACTCGGAATCGAAGGTGGTTGTAACGTCCAATGTGCACTAGACCCTTACAGTGAAGATTATTACATTATTGAAGTAAATCCGCGCGTAAGTCGCTCTTCAGCACTTGCATCAAAAGCGACAGGTTATCCGATAGCAAAGCTATCAGCGAAAATTGCCGTCGGCTATCAGTTAGATGAATGTATAAATCCAGTTACAAAAACGACGTATGCAAGCTTTGAACCGGCGTTAGATTATGTCGTTACAAAAATTCCGCGTTGGCCTTTTGATAAATTTGATGCAGCTAACAGAAAACTTGGCACACAAATGAAAGCAACTGGAGAAGTGATGGCGATTGGGAGAAACATCGGTGAATCACTATTAAAAGCCATTCGGTCAACAGAAGTAGGACTTGATCACCTTACAGTAAACGACGAAAAAATCAATCATGAAGAGTTAAGAAGAAGGCTTGTAGATGCTGATGATGAACGAATACTTCTTGTCGCACAAGCGATGCGCTTAGGGTACGACATTGAAGAGTTATATACGATGACTAAAATTGACCGATTCTTCCTTTATGAAATTGAGCGTATTGTAAATCTTGAAGAGAAGTTGAAAGAAGAACAACTAACAGAAAGCACGATAAGAGAAGTAAAAGAAAGAGGCTTTTCTGACCGTGCAATTGCAGAGCTTCTACAAAGACCTGAAGCTGAGGTTGAACAATTTAGGCATGACCATAACATTCTACCGGTCTTTAAAATGGTCGATACGTGTGCCGCAGAATTTCAGTCAGAAACACCATACTATTATAGTAGCTATGAAGAGGAAAATGAATCACAACTAACCGATAAACCATCGATTATCGTATTAGGTTCAGGTCCGATACGAATTGGGCAAGGAATTGAATTTGATTATGCAACCGTGCATACCGTAAAGGCAATTCAAGAAGCAGGATACGAAGCGATCATTATTAATAACAACCCAGAAACGGTTTCAACCGACTTCGAAGTCTCTGACAAACTATATTTTGAACCGCTAACAACCGAAGACGTCATGAACATCATTTCTCATGAAAAGCCAGAAGGCGTCATTGTGCAATTCGGTGGACAGACAGCATTAAACTTAGCATCATCACTTGAAGATCGTGGTGTCAATATTTTAGGAACATCGCTTGAAGATATGGACCGAGCAGAAGATCGAGATAAATTCGAACAGACGTTATTAGAATTAGATATCCCTCAACCTGAAGGGAAGACAGCAACGTCCGTTTCAGAAGCGGTTAATATCGCAAATGGCATTGGCTACCCTGTTCTTGTTAGACCATCTTATGTACTTGGCGGACGTGCGATGGAAATCGTTTATAACGAATTTGACTTACTAAAATATATGGAACGTGCCGTAAAAGTGAACAAGAAACACCCAGTATTAATTGATCGTTACTTAACAGGGAAGGAGATAGAAGTCGATGCGATTTCTGATGGAGAGACTGTCGTCATCCCAGGGATAATGGAACACATTGAAAGGGCTGGGGTGCATTCTGGAGATTCCATTGCTGTATATCCACCGCAAAATATCTCTCATGAGTTAAAAGAAAAGTTAATCGATTATACTGTCCGATTGGCTAGAGGTTTTCAAATTATCGGGTTGTTAAATATTCAGTTTGTCATTCATAAAAATGAGCTGTATGTCCTTGAAGTAAATCCAAGATCAAGTCGTACTGTACCATTCTTAAGTAAAATTACTGGACTAAACATGGCAAACTTAGCAACAAAAACGATTCTAGGTTCATCCTTAAAAGAGCTCGGTCACGATACAGGTTGTCTTCCAGAACCTGATCTTGTTTCAGTAAAAGTTCCAGTCTTCTCTTTTGCAAAACTTAGAAGTGTTGACATTACATTAGGGCCTGAAATGAAATCAACTGGAGAAGTCATGGGTAGAGACTACACGTTAGAAAAAGCATTGTTTAAAGGTCTCGTTGCCTCAGGGATGAATATTCCAACGCATGGCTCTGTTTTATTTACGATCGCTGATAAGGATAAAGAAGAAGCGATGAACCTTGCTAGACGCTTCCATAGAATCGGTTATCATTTATTAGCGACTGAAGGCACAGCAGAGCGTCTTCAGGACGAGAACATTCCAGTAACCGTTGTATCAAAGGTTGGTGGTAAAGCACCAGATATGCTCCAGGTTATCGAGGAAGGGCAAGCACAATTTATTATTAATACGTTAACAAAAGGAAAACAACCAGCCAGAGATGGATTTAGAATTCGTAGGGAAGCAGTAGAACACGGTGTTGTTTGTATGACGTCGATGGATACAGCAGAAGCACTCCTAAAAGTGATGGAGATGATTACATTTTCTGCTGAAGCAATTGGAAGCCAGCAAAAGCAACTGTTGCAAACTGGGGTGACGATATGAAAACAGAAAATATGAAAATAGTAAAACAAAAATATATTGCCCCAAACATATATGAAATAAAGTTAAGGGGAAATCTCGTAAATGAAATGAAAGAGCCTGGCCAATTCGTACACCTTCGGATTGAAAACGCATTAGACCCGACATTAAGAAGGCCGATTAGTATTTGTGATATTGACCAGGAAAATGAAACGTTGACGATGATATATCGCGTCGAAGGAAAAGGAACAGAAAAGCTTAAAGATAAATTACCTGGCAGTACTGTAAATGTACTTGGACCGTTAGGGAATGGTTTTCCAATTGAAGGTATTAAAGAAGGAGATACGTGCTTATTAGTTGGTGGCGGAGTTGGAATTCCGCCCCTCTATTACTTAGCAAAAACACTTGTTAATCAAGGGGCTAAAGTAATAACGATTCTTGGGTTTAGAAAAAAAGAGGATATCTTTTATGAAAAGGAATTCGGTGAAATCGGTGATGTTTATATTACGACTGAAGACGGTTCAAGAGGAAGAAAAGGTTTTGTCACAGATGCTATGGAGGCCATCACTGATCAGTATAAAACATTTTACAGTTGTGGTCCTCGTCCGATGTTACGTGCAGTTCAACTAAAGGCAACGACACCAGGATATATCTCATTAGAAGAACGTATGGGTTGTGGAGTCGGCGCTTGTTTAGCATGTGTTTGTGACGTTGATCCAAGTTATGATAATAAACGAGGTCGTGATTATAGAAAGGTCTGTAGTGACGGTCCTGTCTTTAAAACGGGGGAGGTCATCGTATGAATCGATTAAAAGTAGAATTGCCAGGACTATCGATGAAAAATCCAGTCATGCCTGCATCTGGCTGTTTCGGTTTTGGCCAGGAATATAGTCAATTTTACGATTTAAATCAACTAGGGGCAATCTGTGTAAAAGCCGTAACAGTTGAAACGAGAAAAGGTAATCCAACCCCTCGTGTGGCGGAAACTGGAAGCGGGATGTTAAATGCGATTGGCTTACAAAACCCAGGACTAGACCATGTATTAACTCATGAACTACCATGGCTAAAACATTTTGATACACCCGTTATTGTAAATATAGCAGGGAATACACCTGAAGATTATATGAAAGTTGCAGAACAGGTCTCAAAAGCACCAAATGTGAATGCGTTAGAGTTGAATATCTCTTGTCCAAATGTAAAAGAAGGTGGGCTAACATTTGGCACGAATGCAGAGCTCGCTGCAGATGTAACGGAAAAAGTGAAATTAGTTTCAAGCGTCCCAGTATATGTGAAGCTATCCCCAAATGTCACAGACATTGTTCATATTGCAAAGGCAGTCGAAGCAGCGGGTGCTGACGGATTAAGTATGATTAATACTCTTTTAGGGATGCGAATTGATGTCAATACGGGTCAGCCTATCATTGCAAATAAAACAGGTGGACTTTCTGGAGCTGCGATTAAGCCTGTTGCAATTAGAATGATTCATGAAGTTAGTCAGCAAGTAAACATCCCAATCATTGGTATGGGTGGCATTCATGAAGTCGATGATATTCTAGAGTTTATGATGGCTGGTGCATCAGCAGTGGCGATTGGAACAGCGAACTTTATTGATCCATATATTTGTCCAACATTAATCGGTCAAATAGAAAAACGAATGGATGAGCTTGGGATTGATGAGCTTTCCTCGATTGTCGGAAGGAGTTGGAAAACTTGCGAAACCGTCCGTTAATTGTTGCATTAGATTATCCATCTAAAAAAGAAGTAGATGCATTTCTTGATCATTTTAAACACGAACAATTATTTGTCAAAGTAGGAATGGAGCTGTTTTACAGCGAAGGACCCGCATTAATCGAAGGGATAAAAGACAAAGGACACCATGTGTTTCTCGATTTAAAGTTACACGACATCCCGAATACAGTAAAACGAGCGATGACACAGCTTGCACGATTAAATGTTGATCTCGTTAATGTTCATGCTTTAGGTGGTGTCGCAATGATGGAAGCTGCAATGGAAGGACTGTATAGTGGAGCAAGGAATGGAACGTCTCCTATGTGTATTGCAGTCACACAGTTAACAAGTACGTCAGAAGAAATGATGAATAAAGAGTTGAAAATTGACGGCTCTTTATCTAATCATGTATTTCATTTATGTAAGCAAGTGGAACGAGCAAAGTTAGATGGTGTTGTCTGTTCTGCTATAGAGGTTCCAGAGGTAAAGGAGCAAACAAGCTCAGCGTTTTATACAGTCACCCCAGGGATTAGAAGGAATACAGATGAGAGACATGATCAGCATCGTGTCGTTACACCCAAACGAGCAAACCAATTAGGGAGTGATGCAATCGTAGTGGGTAGAGGCATTACAAGAGCGGACGATCCGCTAGTCGCATACAATTTGTATCAACAAGAGTGGAGTGGAAGAGAACATGAATAAAAATATTGCAGACCTTTTATTAAAGATTAAAGCTGTATCATTAAGTCCAAATGAGCCATATACGTGGAGTTCTGGAATAAAGTCACCGATTTATTGTGATAATCGACTCGTCATGTCTTATCCAGAAGAAAGAGGGGCGATTATTGATGCGTTTGTAAATCTTATTAAGGAGAAATTTCCTGAAACAGAAGTTATTGCTGGAACAGCAACGGCAGGGATTCCCCATGCAGCATGGATTAGTGACCGATTAAACTTACCGATGGTTTATATTCGATCTAAAGCGAAAGGGCATGGAAAAGAAAATCTTATCGAAGGAACATTTAAGGAAGGACAACGAATACTCGTTATCGAAGATCTCATATCGACAGGAGGGTCTTCCTTACAGGCAGCCGATGCTGTAAAAGCTTCTGGTGGTATAGTAACAGGTGTTTGTTCGATCTTTACATATGAATTGCCAAAAGCAAGTGATGCATTTCAACAGAAACAAGTTCCTTACTATTCTTTAACAACATTTTCAAAGTTATTAAATGTTGCATTATCTAATCATAGTATTTCAGAACAAGAGTATTTATTACTGGAAAAATGGCGCCAAGATCCTGAGAACTGGTTATCAAGTCAGTAAAACGAGGTGAATGGATTGCGTAAAATGGATGGAGATGAATTTGACGAACGAGTAGATTTTTTTGATCAAATGGCAACAACATCATGGCTCTCTGAGATCCATGATGAATTTTTAAAAGAAATTGGATCATGGGAAGAAAAACGAGTATTAGATGTAGGGTGTGGAACGGGAAGGTTATTACAAAAAGGAGCATCACTCACAACAGAAGTTTATGGAATTGATTTATCAAAAAAAATGGTCCAACGTACTGAAGAGCTCTTATCTGATATTTCATTTATAAAACAACCTTCTGTACAAGTAGGAGACGCCGAGTGTTTGCCATATAAAGATGAAATATTTGATATCGTTTGTTCAACTTGTGTGGTCTTTCTAATTCCGAATGCAAAATGGGTACTTAAGGAAATGTCTAGAGTATTAAAACCAGGGGGAAACCTTGCTTTGATAAACCCGAGTACGAAACTAGACATCATAAGGGCAAAAGAACTTTCAAGTCAATTGAATTTAGCAGGCATAGAAAAAGATTCTTTACTTCAGTGGGGAAGAATCTCGGAAAGAAGGCATCAATTTTCGGTCGAAGAATTCGAAATGCTATTAAAAGAAGTCGGTTTTCGAATAGTTACGCAAAAAACATTCTATAACGACATATCACTTATAACAATTGCGAAAAAGTAGTTGTGCTTTTCGTAATAATATGTAATTATAATCATACTGTATTTTTTGTGGAGGAAAATCCCTAAACAAATCATTCATTACATTTTTGGGAATTATAGACTATAAGGTAGCAATTTAAAGGAATCTTGGTAAAAAGACAGTTTTTATTACGAAAATCGAAATATTTAGTTGAATACAACACAATATCGATCAAAAAAGGGATAGAAAAATATTTCGGAAACCGATATATTATTACTATTCCCTTTTCTTTTGAATTTAATTGTCGGAATTTTAATATTATAAGCAATAGAATGTCATTTTAAAGGGATTTTTCATTCAATCGTACAGAAACAATTAGGAGGTGACCCGATTGAATACGTTTAAGCGTTTAAAAGAGTTTTATTGGCCATTTAAAAGGTATTTTATTTTATCAATTCTCTCATTACTCGCCGTAACAGGGCTTACAGTGATCTATCCTGTTATTTTACAAATTACAATTGATGATGTCATTTTGGCAGGCAACTATGAACTCGTACCTATTGTATCGATCGGATTTTTACTGTTAATGTCTCTGAAGGGAGTGGCGATATACTTCCACCAATACTTAGGAGACTTGTTTGGAATTAGGTCGGTATATGAACTGCGTAATGCATTATATCGAAAACTTCAGTTTTTACCGTTTCGATATTATGATAACGCAAGGACGGGGGACCTCATGTCGAGATTGACGGCTGATGTTGAGGGATTCCGTTTCTTTTTGTCTTTCGGTTTTGCACAATTAATCAACTTGACGATGCTAGTAGGGTTAAGTATGGCAATTATGCTTTATTACAGTCCAACGCTAGCAGTCATTACGCTAGTATCTATGCCATTTTTAGTTGTCACGGTTTACAGATTCGATAAAAAGGTTCACCCAGCTTTTACAAGTATTCGAAAATCATTTGCTGGCATGACAACAAAAGTTCAAGAAAATATTAGTGGAATGAACACGGTAAAGTCTTTGTCAAAAGAGGAATTTGAAATTGGACGTTTTGACGATAAAAATACGGACTACAAAGATAAGTTCATTTACACTGCAAATATTTGGGCACGATTTTTTCCACTTATGGAATTAATCGGACAAATTTGTGTTGTTGTGTTACTCGGATATGGTGGTTGGATGGTCATTAACGGGGAAATTGCTCCTGGTGTACTTGTAGCCTTCTTCAGCTTGATTTGGTTTATCATTGGGCCTCTTATGAACTTAGGGTTTATTGTAAATACATTCTCGCAATCGAAAGCTTCAGGTGAACGTTTACTGCAAGTTCTCGATGAAAAAGAAGACATATTTGATAAACCGAACGCAATTCATAAAGACCGGTTAGATGGGCATGTTCAATTTCATAACGTTAGTCATCAATATGAAAGTGAAGATGAACTCGCGTTGAAGAATATTACGTTTGATGCACCCCCAGGAAAAACAATTGGTTTAATCGGTGCAACAGGGTCGGGGAAAACATCGATCACTCAGTTGATCTCGCGTTTTTATGAGCCTAGTCGTGGTGAAATCTTTATTGATGGACGAAAAATCCAAGACTATTCCTTGAAGTCAGTCCGTCAAAACATCGGTGTTGTTCTGCAAGAATCATTCCTATTCTCTTCTACGATTCGTGATAATATATCATATGGAAATCCAAATGCTTCGGATGAGCAAATTATCGATGCTGCCAAAAGAGCTCAAGCACACGACTTTATCATGGATTTACCGAACGGATATGACACGATTTTAGGTGAGCGTGGGATGGGATTATCCGGTGGGCAAAAACAACGAATTGCGATTGCGAGATCAATTTGTATTGACCCAAGTATTCTAGTTCTTGATGATGCAACAAGTGCCGTTGATATGGAAACAGAAGGTAAAATTCAGCAAGCATTCCAAGAGGTAATGAAAGGTAGAACGACGTTTATCATTGCCCACCGAATTTCTTCGTTAATGCATGCTGATGAAATTATCGTTTTAGATAATGGTGTGATTGTTGAACGTGGGACACATGATGAGCTATTAAAAAATGAAGATGGAAACTATCGACATATTTATGATATTCAATTTAAAGACCGTCAAGCGGTTTTACAAGAAGCGAAATGATGGAGGTGAACGAGCTTGGCAAACAATGATATGAAAACAAATGATACAAGAACGAATAAACGGTTTCACTATTCAACAGATCAAGCAATAGAAAAACCGTTTAACTGGAAACAGATGACTCGCCTCCTAACATATATGAAGCCTTATGCGAAAACAATTTTACCAATTGCGATTTTCGGGATGATATTATCAACGGCGGTCAGGTTATTAGCACCAGTATTAATCGGTAGTTATGCTTTAGATAATATTATTGAACACGGGGACTTGAATTTCTTATGGTTGATGGTTGCGATTATTGCTGGGATGTATATTATCGCTTGGGTTGGTAATACACTCCGAATTAAATATATGAACAAAGTAGGTCAGTACGTCATTTTTGACCTAAGAAAAAGTTTATTTGATCATATTCAGCGTCTTTCACATCGTTTCTTCGATCAACGCTCTGGTGGGTCAATCTTAGTTCGAATAACAAATGATGTAAACTCGTTGCAAGATTTATTTACAAACGGTGTTATTAACTTATTAATGGATTTACTAATGCTATTTGGGATTATTTTTATCCTCTTTATGATTAGTCCGGAATTAACGATTGCGATTATGATCGTTTTACCTCTTATGTTTATTATTTCAACAAAATTACGGCGGAGAATTCGTCGGTCGTGGCAAGATGTAAGAATTAAGCAATCGATGATTAATTCTCATTTAAACGAGAGTATTCAAGGGATTCGCGTAACACAAGCGTTCACTCAAGAGAAAGAGAACATCGAATTCTTTAAGAATATGAATAAACATAACTATGAAGCATGGAGAAATGCGACACAAAAAAATGCACTCTTCCGACCGTTCGTTGAGATGAGTGGTGCGATCGGGATAGCAGTCTTGTTATGGTATGGGGTCTACCTCATTCAAGGAGGAGCGATTTCAACAGGGGATTTCGTGGCCTTCTCGATTTATTTAGGGATGTTCTGGGAGCCGATCTCGAGGTTAGGTCAAGTGTATAATCAGTTACTAGTTGGTATGGCGTCATCTGAACGTATTTTTGAATTTTTAGATGAACAGCCTTCTGTTCCTGAAAAGAAAAAGGCGAAGAAGCTTGACGAGATTAAAGGGGAAATTAAGTTTGAGGACGTTGAATTTGCTTACGATGAAGAGCGTAAAGCGCTAAAAGGCATTAATTTAACGATGGACCCTGGTCAGACCGTTGCACTCGTGGGTCATACGGGGAGCGGGAAAACGACCATTGTCAATTTAATTAGCCGTTTCTATGATCCAACGAGCGGCCGAGTAATGATCGATGGGAATGACCTCAGAGATGTATCATTAAATAGCCTTCGTCACAAAGTGAGTATCGTTTTACAGGACACATTTATTTTTTCAGGAACGATTAAAGAAAACATCCGTTTCGGGCGTCCAGATGCAACGGACGAAGAGGTAATTGAAGCAGCGAAAACGGTTGGGGCTGATAAGTTTATTTCACAATTGAAAAATGGTTATGAAACGGAAGTAGAAGAGCGTGGGAATGTTCTTTCAGTTGGGGAGAGGCAACTTATCTCTTTTGCACGTTGTTTATTAGCCGACCCACAAATCTTAATTTTAGATGAAGCAACAGCATCCATTGATACTGAAACAGAGCAGCTCATTCAAGATGCACTTAAAAAACTTCTACACGGAAGAACAGCAATTATGATTGCTCACCGATTATCGACGATTCGTGAAGCGGATAACATCTTTGTTCTTGAACAAGGAAACATTATTGAACATGGAAATCACGACGAGCTCATGCAGCAAAAGGGCGAGTATTACGACTTAGTAAAAGCGCAATTTAAAGTTTTACGTACTGGATAAACAGTGTTAAAAGAAGATATAAAGGGACTGACAAAATGTGTTAGACACTTACTTGTCAGTCCCTTTTTTTTTAACTGTTTTGTTTCAACGATAAAATGAGATCTTCATCGGGTGTTGCAAATAATGTCGCTTGATTATCGTAAATAACATACCCGGGCTTTGCCCCACTAGGTTTTTTCACATGTCGAATGAGCGTGTAATCAACAGGGACTTGACCGGAGTTTCTTGCTTTACTAAAGTAGGCAGCTAAGTTGGCTGCTTCATGCAAGGTCTTTTCACTGAAGTTATCACTTCGAATGACCACGTGAGAGCCTGGTATATCCTTCGTATGGAGCCATGTATCGTTTTGGCGAGCGAGTCGATTCGTTAAATACTCATTTTGCTTATTGTTTTTTCCTACGTAAATGTCAACACCTTCTGTTGAAGTATATCTTTCAAGGTGTGGTTTATCTTGTTTTTTCTTTTTCTTCGTTTGACTTCTTTTCTTTAAGTAACCTTCTTCTTGAAGCTCTTCACGAATATCTTCAAGATCGCGTGGAGATGCTGCTTCAACTTGCTGGATCACTTGATCTAAATAAGACATTTCTTCTTTTGCTTTTTTAATTTGTTCCTGCACGATAGCGACAGAGTTTTTCAACTTATGATATTTCTTAAAGTATGCTTGAGCATTTTCTGAAGGAGACTTTCTCGGATCTAGGGGGATAGTGAGTGATTTTTGGTCAGGATCGTAATAGTCAATCACTTCAACTTCATTGTCACCTTCTTGAATTAAGTGCATATGAGCCGTCAAAAGCTCACCAAAGCGTTGTTGCTGTTGCGCTTTATCTGCATCAGTTAGCGTTTTTTCGAGTTTTTTAATTTTCTTCTTGTTTTTATTGTATTCATTTCTTAACATCCGCTCTAAATCGTGAGCTTGTTGTTTTACTCGATCTCTCTCTGCTTTGCCATAAAAATAACGGTCTAGCATTTCATGAACAGAATCAAATGTTTTTCTCTCACCGCTTTTGTGGGTTAGCGGAATAACGGTAAACGTTTCGTTCGTTTTGTCGATGATCATTTGTGGTGAATATTCATGGTTCTTAATAGGAGCTAATGTTTCAACGAATGCAGGTGGTACAGTTTCAACATTTGAAAACTTCGCCCGGTGTAATATTTCTTTCACCACTTGTGGAGATAACCCACTATACGTATCGATTAATTGTTTATCCATTTTTCCTTGGTGGAAATTTAATTTTCGCTTCACATCATCCTCATTGACTGAAAGTGGGTTCACTTTATCTTGGTGAGGTGGCTCTTTATAAGGCTGCCCTGGCAACACGGTTCTGAAGGCCGACAGTGAAGGTGGAATATGTTTGATACTGTCTAAGATGATGTTCTTCTCTGTATCGACTAAAAGAATATTACTATGTCGTCCCATTAGTTCAATAATTAACTTTTTATATGAGACATCGCCTAATTCATTGCGCCCTCTAAAGGAGAAAGTAATAATTCTTTCTAGTTCTTTTTGTTCGACTTCTTCTAAAATACTACCTTCCAAATGCTTTCGGAGTAGCATACAAAACATTGGCGGCTCTTGTGGGTTTTCATACTTTTCATTTGTTATATGAAAGCGTGCAAAAGAAGAATTTGCTGAGAATAATACTGAGTAGTTTTTTCCGCCTCTTCTTACTGTAAAGATTAATTCCGTTTTATAAGGTTGATGTATTTTTACAATCCGTCCTGAAATAAGTTTTTCTTGCAAGTCTTGTGTGACAGCTCGTGTCACAATGCCATCAAATGACATTTGCACACCTCCTTTTTATCCATCAATAGAATAACATGTTTCTTATCGTACGTGAATCAATTTCATAACTCAAAATATGATGCGAAATTACGAATGATGAGTGTGAACTCCACTTCAGACGGATGCTTTCCCGAGGGTTGTCTTCAGTTAACTTAGGCTCGACAACTCTTCGCCTAAGTGGATCTTCAGCTCGTTGCTCCTGCGGTTACTCGTCGCAGATAAACAGTGTTCCTGCGATTACTCGTCGCAGATAAACAGTGTTCCTGCGATTACTCGTCCCAGATAAACAGTGCTCCTGCGGTTACTCGTCGCAGCTCGAAGCAGTTCGAAGAAGTATTGCTCGTCGCTGAACCTCCGGGAGTCGCCGTCTTTTGTTACGTTTTCTTCTAAAAATATGCTGAAAATTGAAAGCAGTTGTTATTCGTGTTTCAATATTATTGTGTACATCATTGAAAATATACAGTACTTTTTACGTCCATATGAAAATATCAAACCGCTTTATATAGGCATTGATAAAAGAATCTTGCCTTCACACTTGTTGTCCAACCTAAAATTGTTTAAAATAGAAGTTGTGGATGTGATAGATATGGTTATAAGTATGACCGGATATGGTCGCTCATCAAAGGAGATAGCTGATTCTGAGGTTACAGTAGAAATGAAGGCGGTTAATCATCGTTTTTGTGAAATCAATATTCGAATGCCTCGGCAATTTTTCTTTCTTGAGGATCAATTAAAGAAAACAATTTCAAACTATGTTCAACGCGGAAAAGTTGATGTGTTCATACATTTAAAAGGTGAAGGAATTGTCGAACGTTCATTGTCCGTTGATTGGGATCTGTTCCAAGATTACCACGAGACATATACAAAAATGATTGAACGTACGACATCTTCTGCCGCATTTCCAGTTGACCAATTGTTGTTGCATGAAAATGTTGTTGAAGTACAAGAAAAAGAAGAAGTGACTGAAGACTTAAAAGAAATGCTTCTATCTGCTGTTGAAGAAGCTTCTGTTCAACTAAAAGAAATGCGGATGAAAGAAGGACAAGAATTATATTCTGATGTAACAAAGCGAATTGAAAAACTGTCGGGGTGGACAGAAAAGTTAACAGAATTAGCACCGACTGTACAGAAAAACTATCGTGATAGGTTACAAAAGCGTGTGGAAGAGTTTATGAATGGAGCATTAGATATTGATGAAGCTCGAATGCTCACAGAAGTTGCTGTCTATGCAGATAAAACAGATATACAAGAAGAAATCACTCGTATTGACAGTCACTTAAAGCAATTCATACACATCCTTTCAGAGGGTGGTGTAGTAGGCAGAAAACTCGACTTCGTAGTGCAAGAGTTAAACCGAGAGACAAATACAATCGGTTCAAAAGCAAATGACATTGAGATTAGTCAGCTTGTCGTCGATCTCAAATCTGAGCTAGAAAAAGTTCGAGAACAAGTACAAAATATTGAATAGATAATTAACTTATAGAGTATGTTCTTATTATGGAAAAACGATGATAACGACTTTTGAACATCTTCTCGTTTATAAGATAATTATAAGTAAATGAAGTAGGAAGTAACGATTAGAAACGTTAGGGGAAATGAAGATGGATATTAAACTTATTAACATTGGCTTTGGAAATATCGTTTCAGCAAATCGAATTATTTCCATTGTCAGCCCGGAATCAGCACCGATTAAAAGAATTATTACTGAAGCTAGAGATAGAAATATGCTAATCGATGCAACTTATGGGAGAAGAACAAGGGCTGTAATTATTGCAGATAGTGACCACGTTATTTTATCTGCTGTTCAACCTGAAACGGTTGCACAACGTGTTATTAGTAACAAAGACGATGAGTCTGACGAATAATAGAAAATCATTACAAGTGCCATCGGACTTTCCGGTGGCTTCCTCATTCTATCCACTGATTAGTAATTAAGGAATGTGTTTATAATAAATGGTAGAATAAATTAGGACTTGAATTATACTGTTAAAAATGATAAACATGATACATATGTAACAAGGAAAGCTGGAGGTTTATATGAGAAGAGAAAAAGGTTTACTCATTGTTTTATCTGGCCCATCTGGTGTTGGTAAAGGTACGGTCTGTGGTGCGTTAAGGCAGCACGATACACATATACAATATTCAGTTTCGGCTACGACTAGAAATCCGCGTCAAGGTGAAGAAGATGGCGTGAATTACTTCTTTAAGTCAAAAGAAGAGTTTGAACGCATGATCGAAAATAATGAGCTATTAGAATGGGCTCAATATGTCGACAATTATTATGGAACACCAAGAAATTATGTTGAAGAGACACTCGCGCAAGGAAAAGATGTTATATTGGAAATTGAAGTTCAAGGAGCCTTGCAAGTGAAAGAAACCTTTCCAGAAGGAGTCTTTATCTTTTTAATGCCTCCGAGTTTAAAAGAGCTTCGTAGTCGAATCGAAGGTAGAGGAACAGAAACGAAGGACCTTATTGACAGTCGCATGACAATTGCTAAAGATGAAATTGATTTAATGGATAAATATGATTACGTCGTTGAAAATGACGAGGTAGAGTCAGCGGTCGAAAGAATTAAGTCTATTGTTACTGCTGAAAATTGCAAAAAGGAAAGACTTATCAATATTTATAAAGAACTTGTAGAGGAGTGATCATATGTTAAACCCATCTGTTGATTCATTGATGAATAAAATTAACTCAAAGTACACACTTGTAACGATCTCCGCTCACAGAGCCCGCCAGCTTCGTGAAAACCCTGGCCTTTTCCAAAAGACAGAGAAATCACAATCTGTAAATTTCGTAGGGATGGCGTTAGAAGAGATTGACGCAGAAAAATTAACATACGAAAGAGAAGAATCATAAAACAGCCTTATCATAAGGTTGTTTTTTTCTTTGTTTTTCTCGCTGGTTTTCGGTATTGTTAAAGGAAAGAGACATAGAAGAATTAAGGAAACCGATGGAGGCGAACATAAATGGACAAGAAACGAATTTTATTATGTGTAACTGGTGGCATTGCTGTTTTTAAAGCGGCTGCATTAACGAGTAAACTTATCCAACATCAATATGAAGTAAAAGTATTGATGACATCTTCTGCCCAAGAGTTTGTCACTCCGTTAACTTTTCAAGCACTATCGCGTGACCGCGTCTATACAGATACATTTGAAGAAAAAGACCCAACGAAAATTGCTCACATCGACATTGCCGATTGGGCAGATTTAGTTCTTATTGCCCCTGCTACAGCGAATGTTATAGGCAAACTAGCAAACGGAATCGCTGATGACATGGTATCTACGACGTTACTAGCGACAACAGCTCCTATTATGATTGCTCCAGCGATGAATGTGAATATGTATGCTAACCCTGCTGTTCAAAAAAATATGGTGACATTAAAAGAATATGGTTATACGTTTATTGAACCTAATGAGGGGTATTTAGCATGTGGGTATGAAGGTAAAGGTCGAATGAGTGAACCTGAAGATTTATTGGAATTAGTAGAACATCATTTTACAAAAATAGCAAATGTAAAGTGGTATGGAAAAAAAGTATTAGTTACTGCAGGGGCAACAAGAGAAAAGATAGATCCAGTACGTTTTTTTACGAACCGATCAACAGGGAAAATGGGTTATGCGATTGCAAAAGAAGCTGCAAAACGTGGAGCTGATGTGACACTTATTTCAGGCGTATCTGCAGTTGAAGAACCACACGGAGTAAACGTTGTAAGAGTTGACTCGGCGCAACAAATGTATCATGCGGTACTGAAAGAGTTCCCACATCAAGATTTAGTGATTAAATCAGCTGCAGTAGCAGATTATCGACCAAAAAATACATACGATCAAAAAATGAAAAAACAAGAGGGTAATTGGTCCGTAGAAATGGAGAGAACAAAAGATATATTGAAAGAATTAGGTGAAAAGAGGACACACCAAACATTAGTTGGTTTTGCGGCAGAATCTGAAAACCTTGAAGAATTTGCGAAAAAGAAACTTGAGAAAAAACGTGTCGATATGATTGCGGCGAATTCTATATCTACTCCAGGATCTGGTTTTGCAGGGGATACAAATGAAATCATACTTTTTAAACGGGAAGGTGAACCTGTAAGGGTACCTATGGAAAAGAAAAGTGAAATTGCGAAAGTGCTTCTTGATGAAACGATGAATATCATGGAAGGGTTCAATGGCAAATGATTGCACGTGTGATTGTAGATGTAGCAACAAACCAAACGGATCGTTTCTTTGATTATTTCATTCCTCCCGTTTATGAAGAAACAACGGTCCCGGGGGTAAGGGTGATTATTCCTTTTGGGCCTCGTAAAGTACAAGGATTTGTTATGGAAGTTGTTGACTCTAGCCAATACGACTTGAAGAAAATAAAGTCAATAATTGAAGTTGTAGATGTTCAGCCACCTTTAACTCAAGAATTATTAGACCTAAGTGTTTGGCTAAAAGAACAAACATTATCTTTTCATATAGCCGCTTTAAAAGTTATGTTACCAGCAGCGATGAGAGCGAAATATAAAAAAGAAATCAAAGTACACCCTGAGGTAAATATCGCTTCTTTACCCATTGAGTTTCAAAGGTTATTTCCAGATGAGACAAAAAAACTTGATTGGGATGATGTTCATAAACATTTTTCAGAAGAACAAAGAAAACTTATTACAAAAGCGATAAAAGAAGGAAAACTAATAACAGAGTCGATTGTTGGTACAAAAGAAACAAGCAAAAAACGTAAAATTATTAAAAGGAACGTAGACAAACAGCGGTTGAAAGAAGTAGCTGATACTCTACCAAAGAATGCCGAGAAGCAAAAACAGTTACTGCAATTTTTTCTTGAGAGTGAAGATGGAAAAGAATGGACAGTTGTTGATTTATTAGAAAAAACGCATGTATCACGTGCAACAGTACAAGCTCTAGTGAAAAAAGGGTACTTACTTGAAGAAGAAAAAGTATTTAATCGTGACCCTTATGAGGGGAGAAGCTTTAAAAAAAGTAACTCACTATCCTTAACTTCTGAACAAAGCGAATCACTTACACCGATCATTACTTCGATGGAAAACAACACCCATGAAACGTTTCTATTACGAGGCGTGACAGGGAGCGGGAAAACAGAAGTTTATTTACAAGCAATTGAACACGCACTTAAAGCAGGGAAAGAAGCGATTGTTCTTGTTCCAGAGATTTCCTTAACCCCACAAATGGTCACTCGCTTTAAAGAAAGGTTTGGTTCGTTAGTTGCGGTTCTACATAGTGCGCTATCAAAAGGTGAAAAATACGATGAATGGCGAAAAATTCGAAACAAAGAGGTCCGAGTAGTCGTTGGGGCAAGATCAGCAATCTTTGCACCTTTTGAAAACTTAGGGATCGTCATTATTGATGAAGAACACGAAACAAGCTATAAACAAGAAGAATCACCGAGATACCACGCAAGGGATGTTGCGATTAAAAGAGGAAGTTATTTTAATTGTCCAGTCATTTTAGGGAGTGCGACACCTTCTCTAGAAAGTTATGCAAGGGGGAAAAAAGGTGTCTATCATTTACTGACGATGGATAAACGTGTAAATGATGTAAAAATGCCTACTGTCAATGTTGTTGACATGAGAGACGAATTAAAAAATGGGAACAGATCAATGTTCTCGAATGAACTGTTTGAAGCGATTATTGACCGGAAAGAACGTAATGAGCAAGTCGTACTTTTTTTAAACCGAAGAGGGTATTCGACGTTTATAATGTGTCGAGACTGTGGTTATGTTGCTGAATGTCCGCATTGTGACATTTCATTAACCTATCATCGAACGAACCAATCGTTACAATGTCATTATTGTGGATATACAGAAACGGTGCCAACAATTTGCCCCGAATGTGAAAGTGATTCAATCCGTTTTTTCGGATCAGGTACCCAGAAGGTAGAAGAAGAGATTAAAAAAGTGATTCCAGGTATTCGTGTCATTCGAATGGATGTTGACACAACTAGAAAAAAAGGGGCACATGAGAAACTATTAAATCAATTCGGACAAGGTGAAGGTGATGTCCTATTAGGGACACAGATGATCGCAAAAGGGTTAGATTTTCCGAACATCACACTAGTCGGTGTGTTAGCGGCAGATTCAATGCTTCATTTACCAGACTTTCGCTCTTCTGAACGAACGTTTCAATTATTAACACAAGTAAGTGGCCGAGCAGGTAGACATGAAAAGCCAGGAGAAGTGATCGTGCAATCATACACTCCTGATCATTACAGTATACAAGATGTGAAAGAACACGATTATGTCTCTTTTTTTCAAAAAGAAATGTACATTCGTAAGCAAGGCGGTTATCCTCCTTATTACTACTTAACACTCATTAATATTAGTGATAACGACTTACAAAAGGTCGTCACTGTAACGGAAAATATCGTGAAGTTTTTAAAGGGGAATTTATCAAACGATACATTCGTGTATGGCCCAGTTGCATCAGCGATCCCTCGAATCAAAGATAGATATCGCTACCAATGCATGATAAAATACAAAGTTGAACCGAAGTTGATTGCTGTTTTGCAAGAAGTCATAAGAACGTATCAAGGAGAGATGAGTAGAACAAGCTTATCCATTGTCATTGATACAAATCCATATATGATGCTTTAAACAGTTGTTTAAAATGCAAAAGCTTTAAGGGAAAATTCTAGTGTCTATTACTGCCTTTATAGCGAGAAAGTGAGGAATGAAAAATGAGAGTGGTCTTTATGGGAACGCCAGATTTTGCGGTTCCTGTATTACATACATTAGTGGAAAATGGGTATGATGTCGTTTTGGCGGTTACGCAACCGGATCGACCAAAAGGAAGAAAAAGAGAGTTAACACCGCCACCAGTAAAGGTGGCTGCCCAAGAACATGGTATAAACGTTTTTCAACCTGAAAAAATTAAGCAAGAGGAAGAATGGAAGCAAGTTGCTAAAGTAGAACCAGACTTAATTGTCACAGCTGCATTTGGACAAATCTTACCGAAGGAATTGCTAGATATTCCTCTGCTAGGGTGTATCAATGTTCATGCATCATTACTACCAGAATATCGTGGCGGAGCTCCAATACATCAAGCGGTGATCGATGGACAGAAAGAAACAGGCATAACGATCATGTATATGGTAGAAAAGCTTGATGCAGGAGATATTCTATCACAGCGCTCAATCCCTATTGAGGATAATGATACGACGGGTACAATGCATGATAAATTAAGCGAATTAGGGGCTGATTTATTATTAGAGACATTGCCTCAAATAGAAGAAGGTACAATCCAGGCCATTGAACAAGATGAAACGGAAGTTACATATTCGCCAAATATTACAAAAGAGCAAGAGAAGATTGATTGGGCAATGACTGCTGAACAAATTTATAACCAAATTCGCGGATTACACCCATGGCCAGTTGCGTACACAACCTTAGAAGGAAAACGTATGAAAGTTTGGTGGTCTGAAAAGACAACAGAAACGACAAACAAAACACCAGGTACGATTGTAAAACTAGATGAAGGCATTTTTGTTGCTTGTGGAGATGGGACAGTATTAAAACTGACCGATATTCAACCTTCAGGAAAAAAAAGAATGGATGTTAAGACGTTTTTAGTAGGTGCAGGAAAAGAATTAACTGAAGGAACGTTGTTAGGAGAGTAATATGAAACAGCAAATGAATGTACGTGAGGTTGCGTTAGAAACGTTACTTCGAATTGAAAAAAATCAAGCATACAGCCACCTTTTGCTTAATGAAATGATTAAGAAAGCTAAGTTAAACGACAAAGACGTGCCGTTGTTAACAGAAATTGTTTATGGAACCATTCAACGCCAAAAAACGTTAGATTTTTATTTAGAACCACTCTCAAAAAAGCCTTTACAGAAGCTTGATAATTGGGTGCATATATTATTAAGGCTTTCCTTATATCAAATGATTTATTTAGATCGCGTCCCTGATCATGCTGTCATTAATGAAGCTGTGCAAATTGCCAAAAAACGAGGCCATAAAGGAATCTCTGGAATGGTCAATGGAATATTGCGGGCTGTTCAACGAAAAGGGACGAGGTCGTTTGATACCATTGATGATAAATTCGAGAAAGTCGCAGTAAAATCGAGCCATCCGGCGTGGTTAATTAAGCGTTGGTCCGGGCAATATGGATTAGAGAAAACGGAACAAATGGCGATAAGCAACTTACTTCACCCGAAAACGACAGCGAGAGTAAATGTAAGTAAAGTTAATGTTGATCAAGTATTACACTCACTTAATGAAGAGGGAATTGAAGCGCAAAATAGTGACCTTCTCCCAGAAAGTATTGTGGTTCAAAAAGGGTCACTAAGCAAGACGAAAGCATTTCAAGAAGGGTGGCTTACGATTCAAGATGAAGGGTCAATGCTTGTCGCAAATGCGCTTGGTGTAAAAGTAAACGAACAAATTTTAGATGCGTGTGCGGCTCCAGGTGGGAAAACGACACATATCGCTGAAAAATTAAAAAACACCGGACAAGTACAAGCGTTAGATATTCATGACCATAAAATCAAGCTGATTATGGATCAAGTGAATAGATTGCACCTTACAAACGTTGAGGCAGAAGTACTTGATGCAAGAAAAGTTGATACAAAGTTTAATGAAGAAAGCTTTGACCGCATTTTAGTTGATGCCCCTTGTTCTGGCTTAGGGGTAATACAAAGAAAGCCAGATATAAAATGGTCAAAAAAAGCAGACGATGTCAATCATTTAGCAACCATTCAACAAGATATTTTGCGCTCTGTCTGGCCACTTCTAAAAAAAGGTGGCACTCTTGTCTATAGTACTTGTACCGTGGATAAAGAAGAAAATGAACAAAACGTCTACCGGTTTATAGAGTCCGTACAAGAAGCAACGTTAGATGAAACATTTATTGAACGGATGCCAGATAAAGTCAAAGATAGTGTAGCTGATAATAAAGCAATGATCCAGCTATTCCCAGGAGATTATGGAACAGATGGATTCTTTATTTCAGCATTAAAAAAAATATAAAATCCTTTTGAGACAAGGATTTAAAACAGAATTTGGCGAAACCGTTTACTAGTAGAAAAAGATAGTAAAACGATCATTTACGTCAAATTCGTACGATGAGCGTAATGAAAGAAATGAGGGGATCTATGTTATGGAAGCGATCTTTCGTACACATGTAGGGAAAATACGTCGTCACAATGAAGATGATGGAGCTTTTGAAAAAAATGAATCCGGACAAACGATCGTACTTGTTGCTGATGGAATGGGGGGGCATCAGGCAGGTGACGTGGCTAGTCAAATGACAAAAGAACTTTTGTTACAAAGATGGAATGCTATAGAGCATTCCATGTCTCCTAAAGAAACGGAAGAGTGGCTTCAACAGGCGATTACAGATGTGAACCAAGCGCTCTATAATCATGCTAAAGAAAACGTAACTTGTGAAGGGATGGGAACAACGTTAGTTGTTGCTATTTGTAATGAAGATTTTATTACAGTTGGTCATGTTGGAGATTCACGTGTTTATTTAAAAACAAGTGATGGTTTAAAGCAGTTGACAAATGATCACTCACTAGTAGGAGAGCTTGTACGTTCAGGACAAATTACAGAAGTTGAGGCGATGCACCACCCAAGAAAAAATGTTGTTTTACGAGCATTAGGAACAGAATCGACTGTTAAACCTGATATTCGTACCATTGATTGGGAAGCAGGGTCGTGGCTCATATTATGCTCAGATGGTTTGACAGATATGATTGAAGATGAGGAAATTGAAAAGCATTTAAAAAGTGATGAACCTTTATCTACAATTGCTGATACATTGATCGAAACAGCAAACGAACGCGGTGGGGAAGATAACGTAACAATTGCCATTGTTCGCTACTCCTATGTGACAGAGGAAGTGAATGAAGCATGAAAGGTGAACGTATTAATGAACGATATCAAATCGTAAAGCCTGTTGGCGGCGGCGGAATGGCTGATGTTTATTTAGCTCATGATATCATTCTCGATCGTGAAGTTGCAGTAAAGGTTTTAAAAGCTCAATTCTCAAAAGATGATGAGTTTATACGTCGATTTCGTAGAGAGGCTCAAGCGGCTACAAGCTTAGCCCACCCTAATGTTGTCAACATTTATGATGTAGGCGAAGAAAAAGACTTATATTATATCGTTATGGAATACATTGATGGTCTAACATTAAAAGATTACATTCAACAAAAAGGGAAACTAGATGTGCATGAAGCAGTGTCTTATATGGAACAAATGGTTTCAGCAATTGATCATGCTCATGAAAATCGTATTATTCATAGGGATTTAAAGCCTCACAATATTTTGATTAGTAAAGATGGACAAGCGAAAATCACAGACTTCGGTATCGCTCGTGCCATTAGTGAAGCTACAATCACTCATACGAATTCAGTTTTAGGATCTGTACACTACTTATCACCTGAACAAGCTCGTGGAGGCAATGTCACGTATCAATCTGATATTTATTCGCTCGGTGTGGTCATGTACGAAATGCTCACTGGAGAAGTGCCGTTTCAAGGGGATACAGCAGTTTCTGTTGCCATTAAACATTTACAAACACCATTACCGTATTTAAGGGATATGGATCCGAATATTCCTCAAAGTGTTGAAAATGTTGTTTTAAAAGCAACTGCGAAAGATCCATCAGACCGTTTTCTATCAGCAGGTGAATTGTTAACCGACTTACATACGGTTTTGAGTCCTGAAAGAGTAAATGAAAAGCGCTATTACATTCCTACTCCAAATGATGAACAAACAAAAGCAATACCAATCATTCAAAATGAACAGGTCGGGGACCAATCGAAAGAAACGCTCATTCATAACCAAAATACAATGGTAAGTTCAAATGATACTGAAGAGAAACCTGCAAAGAAAAAGAAAGGTCCAAAATTTTGGTTTACAGCCATTATTCTAGCATTCCTCTTTTTATTTGGAACGACTTACCTTGCCTTTTCGCTCATTCCAAGTTGGTTACACGTTAACGATGTGATAATTCCAGATGACCTTATTGGAATGGAAGCAGACGAAGCAGCGGAAGTACTACTAGAGTTAAAATTAGAAGTCGAAGAAGAACACCAGTACGATGATGAAATGGAAGAAGGAAAAGTTATCTCACACCGACCTGGTGCTGGCTCAACAGTAAAAGAAGGTGCATCAGTAACCTTGTTTATTAGTGAAGGTAGTGAACCGCAAGAAATGGTCGATGTGACTGGATTATCTCTCGAGAGAGCTGAAAGAGAGCTTGATGGTTTTGAGGGGATTGAAATTGAGTTAAAAGAAACAATGGATGGCGATGATAACACGGTTCTTTCTCAATCGCCAGAAGTAGGAAATATGATTATTCCTCATGATACAGTTGTCACGCTAGTTGTAAGTGAGAGACGGACATATATTATGGGGCACTTACTTAACTTTACTAGAGATGAGGTAGGTGAAGAAATAGGCAATGAACCGTTGTTAAATATTACGTATAAAGAAGAATATCACCCGACAGTTGAAGAAGGAAGAGTGGTTTCTCAAGATCCTCCAAGGGGAACTGAAATACGTGAAAGAACAGATGCAACCATTATTTTTTCTAGAGGACCTGAACCTGAACCAGACCCTGAGCCGATTTCTGGTAATGTGCCTGTAACAGTGGAAATAAATGAAGACATAGATGAAGACATAGATGACGAAGAAGAACCACAGCCAGTTCGTGTCCAAATTACGGTTATTGATTTGGAAAATAGTATTCCTGCAACAGTTGTGGATGAAGAAACTAGTGATACAACGATGTATCAAGTACCAATGACTATTGCTCCTGGAGAACAAGCACTTGTTTATATTTACGTTAATGAACAAAAATATAAGGATTCGCCAAAAGTGATTTCGTATGAAGAATTAAAAGAACAACAATATGAATAATAAAAAAAGGAGCTATCATCTTTTTTTCATGGATAAGGAGGCTTGAATGAGTAGAGGAAGAATCGTAAAAGCATTAAGTGGTTTTTATTATGTGGAAAATGAAGATGGCATTTTCCAATGCAGAGGGCGGGGGAACTTTCGGAAGCGAAAAATCACCCCTCTCGTAGGTGACTGGGTGGAATTTGAAGCGGAAAATAGAACGGACGGCTACGTTTTAAGTGTAGAAGACCGGCAAAATGAACTCATTCGTCCACCGATTGCGAATGTAGAGCAGGCTGTTCTTGTATTTTCCACAGAAGAACCATCCTTTAGCTCTCTGTTACTAGATCGATTTCTAATCCATGTTGAAGCTAATGATATCGATCCGATTATTTGTTTATCAAAGGTCGATCTATTAGAAGAAGAGCAACAACAGATGATGCAAACATATGAGAGTACGTATCGTGATCTAGGGTATGAGGTCGTCAATACGTCGATTTACTTGGATGAAACGATAGAGGCCCTCCGTCCATATTTAGCAAATAAAGTTTCTGTTTTTGCAGGTCAGTCTGGTGTAGGGAAATCATCACTTTTAAATGCCTTAAAGCCAGATTTAGATATTGAAACAAACCCTATCTCTAAAAGTTTAGGGAGAGGTAAACATACGACGCGTCATGTAGAGCTCATCCCGATTGAAAAGGGTTATGTTGCAGATACTCCTGGTTTTAGTTCGTTAGACTTTGAAGGAATTGAAGCAGATGAGCTTGGCATGTATTATCCTGAAATGCGAGAACGGTTAAATGATTGTAAGTTTAGAGGCTGCACACATATCAATGAACCGAAATGTGCGGTAAAAGCAGCAATAGAAAATGGTGAAATTGCACAGCATCGTTATAATCATTATTTACAATTTGTCGAAGAAATCCAATCACAAAAGCGGAGGTACTAAGATGATAAAAATAGCTCCTTCTATCTTATCAGCAGATTTTTCAAAATTAGGAGAAGAAGTAAAAGACGTTGAAAAAGGTGGAGCAGACTATATTCATGTAGACGTCATGGATGGTCATTTTGTTCCTAATATTACAATTGGTCCATTAATTGTCGATGCGATTCGACCGGTTACGGATCTTCCATTAGATGTCCATTTAATGATTGAGAACCCAGATCAATACATTCCTCAATTTGCAAAAGCTGGAGCAGATATTATAAGCGTTCACGCAGAAGCTTGTGCACATTTACATCGAACAGTTCATTTAATAAAGGAGCAAGGCGTTAAAGCGGGTGTCGTGATTAACCCCGCAACACCAGTTGACTCTATAAAACCTATCATTGAAGATGTTGAACTTGTTCTATTGATGACGGTTAACCCCGGGTTTGGAGGACAGTCATTTATTCATTCTGTCTTACCTAAGATTTCAGAAGTGCGTGAGCTAGTAAATCAAACTGGTAAAGAGATCGACATTGAAGTTGACGGTGGTGTAAACGAAGAGACAGCTAAGCTTTGTGTAGAAGCGGGTGCGAATGTACTAGTTGCTGGATCAGCTGTATATAACCAACCTGACCGACAAAAAGCGATTGAGTCGATTAGAGGTTAATTACAAAGAGCGAAAGGGAAGCCGGTGCAGTTAATGCATGGGCTTTTTTCACACGGATGAAAACGTTAGGAGAAGAGGAAATGATTTATATATTATTTGCAGGAGGTCCGATTGAGAATATTCCACCTGTTTCAGAAATACAGCGAATATATGGAAGTGGGGATGTAAAGTGGATCGGTGTGGACAGAGGGGTTTATTATTTATTAAAAGAAAACACCCAACCAGATTATGCTTTTGGTGACTTTGATTCATTATCGAAAGAAGAAAAAGAGTGGGTTGATGAGTATTCACTTTCACTTAAAGTTTATCCAGAAGAAAAAGATGAAACTGACTTAGAAATTGCTTTAAGTTGGGTGTTGTTACGTCAAGATGTCGAAAAAGTCATTATTTTTGGTGGAACTGGAGGACGATTAGATCATCTATTTATGAACACACAATTGCTTTTAAAAGGGCTTGAACTCGATATTCCTGTCATATTGGAAGATCGTTCGAACAGAATGTTTATGAAAAAACCAGGTTCATATACGCTAACAAATAGCGAAGCAAACTACATCTCGTTTTTGCCGATGTCAAAAAAAGTAAAAGGTCTGACTTTAACAGGGTTTCGTTACCCACTGAAAGAAAAAGAGGTTGTACAAGGATCTAGTCTTTGTATAAGTAATGAATTAAGAGAGAGTCAAGGGAGTTATTCATTCAAAGAAGGAATTTTGATGGTGTTTGAATCAAGTGATCATATGCACAGTTAAAGCTTAATGCACATAGGTTATTAACGTAACGGAAAATCAATTGGGCTATTATTATAAAAAAAAGGTACTATTTCCACCCAACTGAATATAATGTGTAATAACGAAGCACGTTTTTATGTATATGTTATAACGTCCCGAGGCGGCACCTTATAAGAGGAGGGGGAAAAATGAAGTTTTATACGATTAAATTACCAAAGTTTCTTGGAGGGTTTGTTAGAGCGGTATTAGGATCATTTAAAAAGGGTTAATCGATATAGTCTATCAAGTGAGGAGTGGAACACTCCTCTTTTCCATTGGTTTGTACGAAAGGAAAAAAACGGCGCGGTTAGGCGCCGTTTTTTAGTACAACTTTCATATTAAACGCGTTGAACTTTTCCTGATTTAAGAGCTTTCGCTGAAACGTATACACGTTTCGGCTTACCGTCAACCAAGATACGTACTTTTTGTACGTTAGCACCCCAGCGGCGCTTATTCGCGTTCATCGCGTGAGAACGTTGGTTACCTGAGCGAGGTCCTCTTCCTGTTACTACGCATTTACGTGCCATGATTCTCCCTCCTTCTGACACACGATGAGTGACATCTGTTCTTTTTTGTGGATGTTCAAAAAGTCCGAGAAAAATGACCGTCGAATTTCTTTGTCAGCTAGGTTATCCATTGCTCACATATCATTACACATACGCTTTGCAAATCTAACATTTGCTTCTTAGAATTCCTTGGTCCTTTTCATCCTCTTTTTAAACATAGTCATTTTTGAACTATTGCAATTCAAACACTTCGTAATCTTAGCATACGCCATCATAGATTTCAAGTCATTTTATATAAACTTTCAAGGAAAAAAACTTGACAGTATATTGTATAATATGTTTTGTTATTTTATATAATGTATTTAATTTATGCTATCAGTTAGGATTGGGCGATAAGTTAAGTTTTTTTACACGTATAAAACGTTAGCAAGAGAAGAACGTTCGACGTTGCTGAATTTTTTACGACTTGAGTATAAGGTTTAGGTTTACCGGATAAAAGGACGATGTCCTATCCATCGCAACGCAGGTACTAGCATGTTCTGTGCTGTCGCAACGATGGTTCTTCTTTTACTATAAGGGTTGAAAATCACTGAGTGTTTTTTATCATCGTCAGTATTATTTGCATAGTTTTAAGAATGATTAGGAAGAGAGACCTATCTGTTCTTTCAAAATCTCTTTCATTATAGTAAAATGACGGTAGCCATTAGAGAAATACCTAGAGGAGGCATATTCATGACCATCGAAATGAAGACGAATTATGGAAAGATCGACGTTTCTAAAGAAGTAGTTGCTGTCATTGCAGGTGGAGCGGCAATCGATTGTTATGGTATTGTTGGAATGGCTTCACAAAAGCAATTAAAAGATGGAATTACGGATCTATTAGGAAAAGAGAATTTAAGACGCGGTGTTGTCATTCGTGAAGAAGACGATGAACAAGTCCACATTGATATGTATATTATTGTAAGCTACGGAACGAAGATTTCAGAAGTGGCACACAACGTACAATCAAAAGTAAAATACCAATTAGAACAAATGTTAGGTTTAGTTGTCGACTCTGTTAACATTTTCGTTCAAGGAGTACGAGTAACAAACCCATAGGATGAGTTAGGAGGAGCAATAGTGACGATCAAGAAAATTGAAGGAGAAAAGTTTGCTCATATGCTTATTGAAGGGGCAAACAATTTATCCAACAATTCTAAAACAATTGATGCGTTAAACGTTTTCCCTGTACCAGATGGTGATACAGGTACAAATATGAATTTAACGATTACATCTGGCGTAAAAGAGGTAAAAGGAGCAAATACCGAGAACGTCGGTAAAGTAGCTGGGAGCTTTGCAAAAGGATTACTTATGGGTGCAAGAGGAAACTCTGGAGTAATCCTTTCTCAACTGTTTAGAGGTTTCTCGAAATCCGTTGAGGGTAAAGAAGAATTAACAGCGAAAGATTTAAGTCTTGCCTTCGAATACGGAGTAGAAATGGCGTACAAAGCTGTGATGAAACCAGTTGAGGGGACGATCTTAACAGTTGCTAAAGATTCGGCGAAGAAAGCAGGAGAATATACGAAGCGAAACGATGATGTCATCGGTCTGATGGAGGCTGTTCTTGAAGAAGCCAAGGCTTCATTAGAGAGAACACCAGATTTACTTCCTGTACTAAAAGAAGTAGGTGTCGTTGACTCAGGTGGACAAGGTCTCGTTACAATTTATGAAGGCTTTCTAGCTGTTTTAAAAGGTGAAAAGATCGTAGATGTCGTTCAAGATGCACCAAACATGGACGAGCTTGTCAAAGTAGAACATCACCAATCTGCACAAAGTCATATGGCTACTGAAGATATTGAATTTGGTTATTGTACAGAAGTGATGGTGAAATTCGAAGAAGAGAAAATGAAAGAAAATCCTTTCAGTGAAGACAACTTCCGGGAAGTACTTAGTCAATACGGTGACTCACTATTAGTTGTTTCTGATGATGACTTGTTAAAAATCCATATTCATGCTGAGCACCCAGGTAATGTCATTACTGAAGCTCAACAGTTCGGGGCATTAGTTAACGTGAAAATTGAAAATATGCGCGAACAGCATACAAGTATCCTTGAACAAGAAGGTGTAGAAGTTCCGCATGATACAAAAGAAGCACAAGGTCTTGAGAAAACAGAGTATGGTATTGTAACTGTTGCAATGGGTGCTGGTATTGCTGAGCTATTTAAAGGTTTAGGTGCAAAAGTTGTCATTGAAGGCGGGCAAACGATGAACCCATCTACAGAAGACTTTGTTAAAGCAATCGATGAAGCAAATGCTGAAAAGTTGATCCTGCTTCCTAATAACAGCAATATTGTTATGGCCGCTGAGCAAGCTGCATCCGTATCAGATAAAGAAATTGTTGTCGTACCATCAAAATCGGTTCCACAAGGGTTAGCAGCATTGCTTGCATATAACCCTACTGATGCTTTAGAAGATAACAAAGAAGAAATGACAGAATCACTAGGAACGGTAAAAACAGGTGAAGTTACATATGCCGTTCGTGATACGAGCATCAATGGTGTTGACATTAATAAAGGTGACTACATGGGTATTTTTGAAAAGGACATTGTAGCCACAGGAACATCCGTGCAAGAGGTTGCGCAAGATTTATTAACTAAGATGATTGACGACGAAAGCGAAATTGTTACAGTGATCCGCGGTGAAGACCGAACGGAGCAAGAAGCTGACGATCTCGTAGATTATATTGAAGGTCAATATGAAGATGTAGAAGTAGAAGTTCATGAAGGAAACCAACCTTTATATTCTTATATCGTTTCTGTAGAATAATCGGTTGTAAAATGAAGGGGGTTGTGTCTTAATGAGTCAAGTTAAAATTGTTACTGATTCAACAGCAGATATTCCAAAGAACATTGTAGAAGATTTAAACATTTCCGTTGTCCCGTTAAAAGTACATTTCGGAGAAGAAACGTATGAAGATGGTGTTGATTTAAATGCTTCACAGTTTTATGAAAAACTTAGAGGTGCAAGCCAAATTCCAACGACATCACAGCCAACCCCACATCAATTTGAAGCGGAATACCGTCGTATCCATGAAGAATCACCAGAAGATGACATTATTTCTATTCATTTATCATCAAAACTTAGTGGAACCTTTCAATCTGCCTACATAGCATCACAAACGTTAGGTGATGAAGTTCCACTAACAGTCATCGATTCTCGTCGTGCATCGTATGCTATTGGCATCATTGTTGTCGAAGTTGCTAAGCTAGCAAAGAACGGCGCTTCAAAAGAAGAATGTTTAAAGAGAATTGATGAGCTTCTTGAAGATACGGTTGTTTATTTCATGGTTGATACACTGGAATACCTCGAGAAAAACGGTAGAATCGGAAAAGCCTCAGCAGTTCTCGGTTCACTTTTGAAAATAAAGCCGATTCTTTCATTAAACGATGAAGGTGAAGTTTACCCATTTGAAAAAGTGAGAGGCAACAAAAAAGCTGTCGCAAAAATCATTCAACAAGTTGAACAGAAATATGCAGATAACCCAATTCACGTGGGGATTTCACATGCAGAAAGTGAAAAAGAAGCAAAAGCTCTCATGGAAAAGATCGAAGGCTCCTTTAATGTAAAGGAATCCATTATTACAGACATCGGGCCTGTTATCGGAACTCATGTTGGCCCTGGTACACTTTCTGTTTCAATCACGAATGTAAAATAAACGTTAATTTATGGATTCCTGCCGTACGCGGTAGGGATTCTTTTTTTATCTTACACATAAGTGGTGGTTCGTCAGGTGTGTTTAACGTTAATATGGGGTTAAAAGCTAAGAAAATTTATAATGATTATAATATGAAATAAAATGTTTTATACAAAGAATAACGTTTTTACAGAAATGTTTAAGTTTCACGAAGGAAGCTGGATTTTCACGACAAACTCACAACCTTTACGGCCAGCTTCGCATCAGGAAAAGCGCTTGTATGTTCGCCTCGTATTCCAACATTAATGATGTGAAAAGGGGAGACAGTTTTCTCATTAACAGAGTAACATATACATATATTCAGCAAATTATACCCATATAACAATAAATGATAGCCCTTTCACGATTGGTTTGTTAACATATAAATAGTGGGAAGTATATATATAGATCGTATACGTTGAGGAGGAAGGCCGAAATGAAGTTTCGTAGTGTATTCGATATTATTGGCCCTGTCATGGTAGGGCCATCAAGTTCACATACCGCAGGTGCTGCAAGAATAGGGCTTGTTGCAAGACAACTCTTTCAAAAAGAACCAGAATGGGTAACTTTTCATTTATATGGTTCGTTTGCAAAAACTTATCAAGGGCATGGCACAGATGTTGCTTTGTTAGGTGGTATTTTAGGGTTTGATACATTTGACCCTCGTATTCCAAAAGCCTTTGAGCTTGCTGAAGAAAAAGGGATGGACTTTTCATTCCATGAAGAGAACGTGAATATGGACCACCCGAATACAGTAAAAATCAGACTCGGTGATGGACAGCACCAAATGGAACTCGTTGGAATATCAATTGGTGGCGGAAAAGTTGAAATAAAAGAATTAAACGGCTTCAAATTAAGGCTAAGTGGGAACCATCCAGCGATTTTAGTCGTTCATAATGACCGTTACGGTGCGATTGCGTCTGTTTCCACAGTACTCGCAAAGCACGAGATCAACATTGGGCATATGGAAGTTTCACGTAAAGATGTTGGGGAAGAAGCATTAATGGTGATTGAAGTAGATCAAAATATCCAAAATAATGTTATGAAAGAAGTTGGAAGCTTGCCATGTGTTGAAAAAGTAACGAAAATTCATGATTAATGAATGTAATGGAGGTTGCAGCATGTTTCGAAACGTACAAGAACTTGTCGAGATCGCAGAAAAAGAGAATTTACCGATTTCAGAAATGATGATTAAACAAGAAATGAAAATCCATGAGCGTTCGAGAGAAGAAATATTTTCTCAAATGGAAAAGAATTTAGATGTCATGGAGAAGGCGGTTGAAAGAGGAATTAAAGAACAAGTGGAGTCTGTCTCAGGCTTAACGGGTGGAGACGGAAAGAAGCTTTATGAATATATTCAAAACAATGAAACACTTTCAGGAACACAAATTTTAGACGGTGTTGCAAAAGCGATGGCAACGAATGAAGTCAATGCCGCAATGGGAACGATTTGTGCTACGCCAACAGCTGGCTCGGCAGGGGTAGTACCTGGGGTGTTGTTCTCTGTAAGAAATAAATTGAACCCTACAAGAGAAGATATGGTTCGCTTTTTATTTACGAGCGGTGCGTTCGGTTATGTTGTTGCAAATAATGCATCGATATCAGGAGCTGCAGGTGGTTGCCAAGCAGAAGTCGGTTCTGCAACGGGGATGGCTGCAGCAGCAATCGTTGAAATGGCGGGAGGAACACCAAAACAATCAGCCACAGCAATGGCGATTGCGCTTAAAAATATGCTAGGATTAGTATGTGACCCTGTTGCAGGTTTAGTAGAAGTTCCATGCGTAAAACGAAATGCATTTGGAGCATCTAATGCGGTTGTTGCAGCTGATTTAGCGTTAGCAGGAATTGAAAGTCGTATTCCGTGTGATGAAGTCATTGATGCGATGTATAAGATTGGTGAATCAATGCCATCAGCACTAAGAGAAACGGCAGAGGGTGGCTTAGCGGCAACACCGACAGGGCGGAAATACCAAGAGCAAATTTTTGGTTCCTCAAAGTAAATAAAGGTGTGAAGAAAGAAAATGACTGAATCATTATCAAATATTTCAGGGGTTGGCCCAAGAACAGAAGAACAATTCGAGAAAATGGGCATCCATACAATTAGCGATTTACTTGAATATTTTCCATTTCGATATGAAGACCATGCGATTCGGCCTCTATCTGAAGTGCAGCATGAAGAAAGAGTGACGGTTCGTGGAACAGTTCATAGTGAACCGGACCTTCGTTTTTTTGGAAAAAAGAAATCTCGGCTGACCGTTCGCGTACTCGTGGACGGTCTCTTAGTTCAGGCGATCTTCTTTAATCAACCATACTTAAAAAATCAAATTAACCTAGGCGAAGAAATGACTTTTAGCGGAAAGTTTGACAGGCACCGTCTAATGGTAACGGGTGGAACGTTAAAAAAACAAGATCCTGATGCTGAAGGATTAGAGCCTGTATATTCCGTAAAGGAAAATTTGAAAGTGTATCAGCTAAGAAAGTTTATTAAACAAGCATTTGAGCAGTATGGCAATTCCATTAGTGAAAATCTTCCACAACAATTGTTAACTACATACAAATTGATGAGTAAGAAAGAAGCACTTTACCACCTCCATTTCCCTGCGACAGCAAAGCACTTAATGCAAGCTAAACGGAGAATGGCTTACGAAGAACTTCTTCTTTTCCAACTGAAAATGCAATTTTTTCGAAAAAAAGAACGTGAAGCAGATCAAGGACAAATAAAAGATTTTTCACAGACAGGTATAGAGGCGTTTGTCGAAAAACTTCCGTTCCCATTAACAAATGCACAAAATCGAGTGTTGAAAGAAATTACAGAAGACCTTCGCTCTGAATATCGAATGAACCGACTTTTGCAAGGGGATGTAGGTTCTGGTAAAACAGTGATTGCAGCTTGTGCGCTATTTGCAGCAGTAAAAGCAGGCTTTCAAGGAGCACTTATGGTTCCAACAGAAATATTGGCAGAACAGCATGTAAGCTCGATAAAAGATTTGTTAGAGCCATTCGGGTTAAAAGTTGCGCTTTTATCTGGATCTGCGAGAGTGAAAGAACGCCGAGAAGTCCTTCACAATCTTGAGGCGGGTGAGGTTGATGTTCTTATTGGAACACATGCACTTATTCAAGAAGGTGTAAACTTTAAGAAATTAGGACTTGTTATTACAGATGAGCAGCATCGCTTTGGTGTTGATCAAAGACGGATATTAAGGAAAAAAGGTATACGCCCAGATGTTCTATTCATGACCGCAACACCCATTCCGCGAACGTTAGCGATCTCAGCATTTGGCGACATGGATGTATCTGTGATAGATGAACTCCCAAAAGGGCGCAAAGTGATTGAAACACATTGGGCAAAGCCGCACATGCTTCCACGAGTATTAGATTTTATTGAAAGAGAATTAACGAAAGGGCGGCAAGCCTACGTGATTTGCCCCCTGATTGAAGAATCAGATAAACTTGATGTGCAAAATGCAATCGATGTGCACGCGCAGTTGTCACAAGCATTAAACGTATACAACATTGGACTGATGCATGGAAGGTTACCAGCTGATGAAAAAGAAGAGGCCATGG
This sequence comes from Bacillus shivajii, assembly GCF_020519665.1. Lineage (NCBI taxonomy): Bacteria > Bacillati > Bacillota > Bacilli > Caryophanales > Bacillaceae > Bacillus > Bacillus shivajii. The sequence goes on along the minus strand of NZ_CP084703.1, from coordinate 2,657,092 downwards.
ATAATTTTGCAGATAATAAAACGCATGTTCTCGTTTCTACAACTGTTGTTGAGGTAGGAGTAAATGTTCCAAACGCGACAGTTATGGTTATTTATGATGCAGAAAGGTTTGGCCTCTCTCAGTTACATCAATTACGTGGGCGAGTTGGACGCGGTAGTGAGCAATCATATTGTATTTTACTAGCTGACCCTAAATCAGATGTCGGTAAAGAACGAATGAAAATTATGACTGAAACGAATGACGGCTTCCAATTGTCGGAAAAAGATCTTGAGTTACGAGGACCGGGAGATTTCTTTGGCTCAAAACAAAGTGGATTACCGAATTTTAAAATTGCCGACATTGTTGAAGACTATAGAGTGTTAGAGGTCGCAAGGCAAGATGCTACAAAGCTTGTCTATTCTGAAGCATTTTGGCAAGGGGAAGATTACCGTATGCTAAGAGAGTCTTTAGAGAAACAAGGGGCTTTCAAACGAGAAAAGTTAGATTAAACGAAAATATTTTTGGTTGAAAATTGTAAGGAGCAACTATATACTACTATTAGTACCTAGTCATATGAGTGTGGACGTGATAAGATTGAAACTGTCAAAAAAGCAAAGACAACCGTTATTAAAAGAGAAAATTGAAGAAAATCCATTTATTACAGATGAAGCGTTAGCAGAACATTTTGGAGTGAGTGTACAGACGGTGCGTCTAGATCGTCTTGAATTAAACATTCCAGAAGTTCGTGCGCGAATTAAGGATGTAGCAAAACAGCAGTACGATACTGTTAAAGCGTTAGCCCTCGAAGAAGTCATTGGTGAAGTGATTGACCTTGAGTTAGATAAACATGCAATTTCAATTTTAGATATTCGGGAAGAACACGTTTTTTCTAGAAATCAAATTGCTAGAGGACATCATTTATTTGCCCAAGCTAACTCACTAGCTGTTGCGATTATTGATGACGAATTAGCGTTAACGACAAAAGCGGAAGTCTCATTTAAACGGCAAGTAAAAGCTGGTGAACGTGTTATTGCAAAAGCTCGTGTTGTTGAAATTAAAGAATCTCGGACAATTGTTGAAGTAACAAGTTACGTTGAACAAGAAATGGTCTTTCGCGGTGAATTTTCTATGTACCGTGAAGATCAGTCGTAAGAGGAAGGTGTTAAAAATGAAGCTTGCTGTTGATGCGATGGGTGGCGACCATGCACCTGAAAGTGTCTTATACGGGTGTAAAGAAGCATTAAATACATATAAAGACTTGTCTATTATTTTAGTTGGCGACGAGTCTAAAATTAAAGCATATATGGAGCCGTCCGATCGCGTTGAAATCATTCATACAGATGTACAAATAGAAGCAGAAGACTCTCCAGTAAAAGCAGTAAGACGTAAGAAAGATTCATCAATGGTTTTAGCTGTACAGCAAGTGAAAGAAGGAAATGCTGATGCAGCGATTTCTGCTGGAAATACCGGAGCGCTTATGACAGCCGGTCTTTTAATTGTTGGTCGAATGAAAGGAATTGAACGCCCAGCACTGTCACCAATGCTGCCAACACTTGGTGGAGACGGATTCTTATTATTAGATGTTGGAGCAAATATGGAAGCGAAAGCATCGCACCTCTTCCAGTACGCTCTAATGGGTGATGTATACATGAAGAAAGTCCGTAAAGTGGAAAAGCCGAGAATTGGATTACTTAATGTTGGTACAGAAGCAGGGAAGGGCACGGAACTAACAAAAGAAGTATATGCCCTCTTAGAAAACAGTAACATGGAATTTGTCGGAAACGTTGAAGCTCGTGATTTATTAGAAGGTGCAGCAGATGTGGTCGTATGTGACGGATTCTCAGGCAACCTTGTCTTAAAGTCAATCGAAGGAACCGCATTATCCTTATTTTCATTACTTAAAGAGGAACTCACTTCTTCTGTGAAAAATAAGCTTGCTGCTGGCGTACTCAAACCATCTTTTAAGCGAGTAAAACAAAAAATGGACTACTCAGAGTACGGTGGAGCAGGCCTTTTCGGATTAAATGCCCCAGTTATAAAAGCGCATGGCTCATCGGATGAACGTGCATTTTTTAGTGCGATTAAACAAGCGAAATTAATGCATGACGAAAAAGTAGCTGAAACAATTAAACAAGAAATTGTTGCATACGAATCAGAAAAGGAGATGTAACTATGGGGAAAACAGCTTTTCTATTTCCAGGTCAAGGCTCACAACAAATCGGAATGGGAAAAGAGTTAGCAGAGACATACGATGTGTGTTTAAATATTTTTAAAAAAGCTGACAATGTTTTAGAAGAAGAATTTACGAACTTAATTTTTCACGGTGATGAAGAAGAGTTAAAACGTACGGAAAATACTCAGCCTGCATTACTTACAACAAGTGTCGCGATTTTAGAGTTATTAAAAGAACAAGGGATCGAAAGCCACTATGTAGCAGGGCACAGCTTAGGGGAGTATTCTGCACTGGTCGCAAGCGGTAGTTTAAGTTTTGAAGATGCATGTTTAGCTGTTCAAAAAAGAGGACAATGGATGGAAGAAGCAGTACCAGCTGGTGAAGGAACAATGGCTGCTGTGCTTGGTATGGACCGTGAAACGTTAGTGGAAGTGACGGAACAAGCGACAGAAGAAGCGAGTGTCGTAGAGCCTGCAAACTTTAATAGCCCAGGCCAAATCGTTATTTCTGGTACAGTTGCTGGTGTCGAGCGTGCGGGAGAGCTTGCAAAAGAGAAAGGTGCTAAACGTGTGATCCCGTTAACGGTAAGTGGACCGTTCCACTCATCATTAATGAAACCTGCAGCAGAAAAAATGAAAGAGCACTTGTCACATGTAAGCTTCTCACAACCTGAATCAAAAGTTGTAGCAAACGTGACTGCTGATATTGTAGAAAGCCCTGAACAAATTCAAGAGTTACTATATAAACAGATTTATTCACCTGTTTTATGGGAAGATACGGTACAAAAACTTGTGGATGAAGGTGTCGATACATTTTTTGAATTAGGCCCAGGAAAAGTCTTGAGTGGTTTAGTAAAGAAAGTGTCAAGACGAGCGAAAGTACTACCAATTTATGATAATGAAACACTTGATAAAGCCTTAACGACACTTAAAGGAGAGTGACGAACTTGAAAGGACAAAACGCATTAGTAACAGGAGGATCTAGAGGAATTGGACGAGCAATTTCACTAGAGTTAGCAAAACAAGGTGTAAATGTCGCAATTAACTATGCAGGTAGCAAAGATAAAGCAGAAGCAGTTGCAGAAGAATGTCGGTCACATGGTGTGAATGCGATGGCGTTACAAGGAAATGTTGCCGATTCTGAAGCTGTACAAAACATGGTTAAAACTGTTGTCGATGAATTTGGATCGATTGATATTCTAGTAAACAACGCTGGAATTACAAGAGATACACTTGTCATGCGAATGAAAGAAGAAGACTTCGATGCAGTCATTGAAACGAACTTAAAAGGCGTATTCAACTGCTCAAAAGCGGTTACTCGTCCAATGATGAAACAGCGCTATGGAAGAATTATTAACATTTCCTCTGTAGTGGGCGTTTTAGGTAATGCCGGACAAGCTAACTACGTAGCTAGTAAAGCAGGTGTCATCGGTTTAACAAAATCATTAGCTCGTGAATTAGCAAACCGAAACATAAGAGTTAATTCAATCGCACCAGGCTTTATCGAAACTGATATGACTGATGAGCTTCCTGAAAATGTGAAAGAAGAAATGCTAAAACAAATTCCATTAGGTAAATTAGGTTCACCAGAACAAGTAGCATCAGTCGTCACATTCCTAGCTAGTGACGCATCTGGCTATATGACTGGACAAACACTACATGTTGACGGTGGGATGGTCATGTAACTGCAGTCTCTGACGCTTTTGAAAATGAATACCTTTGGTGGGCAAACGAACGAATAGACAATCTTAGGAAAACACTCTAGTTTTTTCTTGAGCTTTATCCTATAATGTCTTGAGAGGAGGTGAAGTAAATGGCAGCAACGTTAGATCGTATTGCAAAAATCGTATCCGAACGTCTTGGCGTAGACGAATCAGAAGTAAAACCTGAAGCTACGTTTAAAGATGACTTAGGAGCAGACTCCTTGGATGTAGTTGAACTTGTTATGGAACTTGAAGATGAGTTTGACTTAGAAATTTCCGACGAAGATGCAGAAAAAATCTCTACTGTAGGTGATGTAATTAATTACATAGACAATCACCAATAGTATTTAACCCAAGCCCCTACGAGGGCTTGGGATTTCATTCTTAACTAAAAATTTATTGATAGAAGCGATGGGGGTACTCATGCAACAATCACGAAAGATTCGAAGAAGGGGAATAAAGCATCAAGCGAAGAAAATGCAAATGACAAATGCAAAAAAAAATAAGTATCGTCAATTTTTAAAATCAATTAACATTGACTATAACAATGAAGATTTGTTTATCCAGTCATTTACCCATTCTTCTTACGTTAACGAACATCGAATACGACCACATGACGATAACGAAAGATTAGAATTTCTAGGCGATGCGGTTTTGGAATTGGCCATCTCACAATACCTTTTCAAATACTTTGAAAACATGAGCGAAGGCGAGATGACCAAACTCAGAGCTGCCATCGTATGCGAGCCATCATTGGCAAGAATCGCAGATGAATTAAACTTTGGTGAATATGTATTACTTGGAAAAGGTGAAGAAATGACAGGTGGTCGAAAACGACCAGCATTACTAGCTGACGTTTTCGAATCATTCGTTGGAGCAGTATATTTAGACCTTGGAATGGACGCTGTATACAACTTTTTAGATGAATATGTCTACCCTAAAATCCAAGAAGGAGCATTCTCGCACATGATGGACTTCAAGAGTCAACTACAAGAACTCATTCAACGAGAAGCTCAGGGACATATCCAATATAAAATCGTTCAAGAAAAAGGCCCGGCCCATTGCCGCGAATTCGTCTCCGAAGTCTGGCTTGAAGATACACAATTAGGAGTCGGTACAGGTAGATCGAAGAAAGAAGCCGAGCAACAAGCCGCCCAAAAAGCATTAGAAAAACTCAACTCATAACCCTAAAAAAACTGTTCGTCAAGTCAGCCTTTGAGAACTGGCTCGGGACAAATTCATTTGTCCAAGAGCCAAGTTCAAAAAGGCTGTATTACGCGAAAGCGTAACAAGGCAAGGAACTTGCCAAGCTTGGCGAACAGTTTTTTTTACATATGAGAAACCTTTTCTAATGCGCCCCCCCCCCTATAAGTTGCGACGAGCGGTGTTTGTTTACGAATGGAAATGAGTAAACAAAGAAGCGCAGGAGCAAGCAAACCAAAAACATCCTGATCCTCCGAATAAGAAACATACACCCAAGAGCCAAGTTCAAAAAGGCTGTATTACGCGAAAGCGTAACAAGGCAAGGAACTTGCCAAGCTTGGCGAACAGTTTTTTTTACATATGAGAAACCTTTTCTAATGCGCCCCCCCCCCTATAAGTTGCGACGAGCGGTGTTTGTTTACGAATGGAAATGAGTAAACAAAGAAGCGCAGGAGCAAGCAAACCAAAAACATCCTGATCCTCCGAATAAGAAACATACACCCAAGAGCCAAGTTCAAAAAGGCTGTATTACGCGAAAGCGTAACAAGGCAAGGAACTTGCCAAGCTTGGCGAACAGTTTTTTTTACATATGAGAAACCTTTTCTAATGCGCCCCCCCCCTATAAGTTGCGACGAGCGGTGTTTGTTTACGAATGGAAATGAGTAAACAAAGAAGCGCAGGAGCAAGCAAACTAAAAACATCCTGATCCTCCGAATAAGAAACATACACCCAAGAGCCAAGTTCAAAAAGGCTGTATTACGCGAAAGCGTAACAAGGCAAGGAACTTGCCAAGCTTGGCGAACAGTTTTTTTTACATATGAGAAACCTTTTCTAATGCGCCCCCCCTATAAGTTGCGACGAGCGGTGTTTGTTTACGAATGGAAATGAGTACACAAAGAAGCGCAGGAACGAGCAAGACATCATCGAATATGCTACGAGTTGTCTCGACGGATATGCGTCGAAGGAAAGCTAGAAGAGGAAGAGACAGCACCCAGTAAAACAAAAATAAGATAAGTTCATAATTTAAAAGGAAACCATGCCGTAGGTAGATTTTGTTCTTTAAGTTTGACTAGATGCAAATTTATTTCTTGCAACTCTTCTGTTTGTATGATAAATTAATAAACCTGTCACAAAAAAAGATTACGAACTTCAATGTTGCGTAGAATTAACTTATGTGATAAGATAAATCTTGTCGATGGAACAATGTAGTTTTAATGATAAAGATTGATGAGATAGTTTCCCTGCAAAAAAATATTTGCGTAGAATTAATTTATGTGATAAGATAAATCTTGTCATCAAAAATCACATGAACTGCAAAATAAACCATATTTCTTTTTAAGAAAAAAGGTGTTGTGCAGAACAGTGAGTTGTGGTATAATAAATCTTGTCGCAACAAACGACGCATTGACCTTTGAAAACTAAACAAAAAGCCAAGCGAAATGGGATATGCAGTTTCAACTATATTTTTATAGACGAAACTATAAGTGCAACTAAGGCTTTCGCTATTTTGCGAAAAGCCAAGTTTACTTTAAAAATATCCCGTCAATGAAATTTTTATGATGTCAGAGACATCAAACTCTTAGATCAATTTTGATCACACTTTATTGGAGAGTTTGATCCTGGCTCAGGACGAACGCTGGCGGCGTGCCTAATACATGCAAGTCGAGCGGACCAATTAAAAGTTTACTTTTATGAGGTCAGCGGCGGACGGGTGAGTAACACGTGGGCAACCTGCCTTACAGACTGGGATAACTCCGGGAAACCGGGGCTAATACCAGATGACCAATAGAGTCGCATGACTCTATTGTAAAAGTTGGGATTTATCCTAACACTGTAAGATGGGCCCGCGGCGCATTAGCTAGTTGGTGAGGTAAGAGCTTACCAAGGCGACGATGCGTAGCCGACCTGAGAGGGTGATCGGCCACACTGGAACTGAGACACGGTCCAGACTCCTACGGGAGGCAGCAGTAGGGAATCATCCGCAATGGGCGAAAGCCTGACGGTGCAACGCCGCGTGAGTGATGACGGTCTTCGGATTGTAAAGCTCTGTTGTTAGGGAAGAACAAGTGCCGTTCGAATAGGGCGGCACCTTGACGGTACCTAACCAGAAAGCCCCGGCTAACTACGTGCCAGCAGCCGCGGTAATACGTAGGGGGCAAGCGTTGTCCGGAATTATTGGGCGTAAAGCGCGCGCAGGCGGTCTCTTAAGTCTGATGTGAAAGCCCACGGCTCAACCGTGGAGGGTCATTGGAAACTGGGGGACTTGAGTGTAGGAGAGGAAAGTGGAATTCCACGTGTAGCGGTGAAATGCGTAGATATGTGGAGGAACACCAGTGGCGAAGGCGACTTTCTGGCCTACAACTGACGCTGAGGCGCGAAAGCGTGGGGAGCAAACAGGATTAGATACCCTGGTAGTCCACGCCGTAAACGTTGAGTGCTAGGTGTTAGGGGTTTCGATGCCCTTAGTGCCGAAGTTAACACATTAAGCACTCCGCCTGGGGAGTACGGCCGCAAGGCTGAAACTCAAAGGAATTGACGGGGGCCCGCACAAGCAGTGGAGCATGTGGTTTAATTCGAAGCAACGCGAAGAACCTTACCAGGTCTTGACATCCTCTGACAACCCTAGAGATAGGGCTTTCCCCTTCGGGGGACAGAGTGACAGGTGGTGCATGGTTGTCGTCAGCTCGTGTCGTGAGATGTTGGGTTAAGTCCCGCAACGAGCGCAACCCTTGACCTTAGTTGCCAGCATTTAGTTGGGCACTCTAAGGTGACTGCCGGTGACAAACCGGAGGAAGGTGGGGATGACGTCAAATCATCATGCCCCTTATGACCTGGGCTACACACGTGCTACAATGGATGGTACAAAGGGCAGCGAGACCGCGAGGTTGAGCGAATCCCATAAAGCCATTCTCAGTTCGGATTGCAGGCTGCAACTCGCCTGCATGAAGCCGGAATTGCTAGTAATCGCGGATCAGCATGCCGCGGTGAATACGTTCCCGGGCCTTGTACACACCGCCCGTCACACCACGAGAGCTTGTAACACCCGAAGTCGGTGCGGTAACCTTTTGGAGCCAGCCGCCGAAGGTGGGACAGGTGATTGGGGTGAAGTCGTAACAAGGTATCCCTACCGGAAGGTGGGGATGGATCACCTCCTTTCTAAGGAGCTATTAGCTCATTACTTTATCGATCGTTTGCGCTTTTTGTTTAGTTTTGAGAGGTTATACTCTCAAAACATTGTTCTTTGAAAACTAGATAACAGATTAAGACTGATTGATCTTCACCGGTTGTTTGAAACGAATTCAGTAATGGATTCGACAGAGTACAACCGAGTGTCTTAGAAGGTTAATATGACGCCACAAGCTTTTGTAAAACTCGATTTGAAATTGAGTTTGCAAAGAGGGTCAAGTTATTCGAGGAAGCAAGGAATGGAGCGACTGAGCGTATGTTTAAAGGATACGTGACAGGAGCGACAGACGACGCTGACGAAGAAGAACGAAGGCCATCTGCAGCAAAGTGGTTAAGCTAGAAAGGGCGCACGGCGAATGCCTTGGCACTAGGAGCCGAAGAAGGACGGGACGAACACCGATATGCTCCGGGGAGCTGTAAGTAAGCTTTGATCCGGAGATTTCCGAATGGGGGAACCCACCACCTGTAATGAGGTGGTATCCATACCTGAATACATAGGGTATGAGAAGGCAGACCTGGGGAACTGAAACATCTTAGTACCCAGAGGAAGAGAAAGCAAATGCGATTTCCTGAGTAGCGGCGAGCGAAACGGAACTAGCCCAAACCAAGAGGCTTGCCTCTTGGGGTTGTAGGACACTCCATACGGAGTTACAAAGAAACGGAGTAGATGAAGCGACCTGGAAAGGTCCGCGGGACAAGGTAAAAGCCCTGTAGTCGAAACTTCGTTTCCTCCGGAGTGGATCCTGAGTACGGCGGGACACGTGAAACCCCGTCGGAATCTGGGAGGACCATCTCCCAAGGCTAAATACTCCCTAGTGACCGATAGTGAACCAGTACCGTGAGGGAAAGGTGAAAAGCACCCCGGGAGGGGAGTGAAAGAGATCTTGAAACCGTGTGCCTACAAGTAGTCGGAGCCCGTTAATGGGTGACGGCGTGCCTTTTGTAGAATGAACCGGCGAGTTACGATTACGTGCAAGGTTAAGTTGAAGAGACGGAGCCGCAGCGAAAGCGAGTCTGAATAGGGCGAATGAGTACGTGGTTGTAGACCCGAAACCGTGTGATCTACCCATGTCCAGGGTGAAGTCCAGGTAACACTGGATGGAGGCCCGAACCCACTCACGTTGAAAAGTGAGGGGATGAGGTGTGGGTAGGGGTGAAATGCCAATCGAACTCGGAAATAGCTGGTTCTCCCCGAAATAGCTTTAGGGCTAGCCTCGAGGGAAGAGTATTGGAGGTAGAGCACTGATTGGACTAGGGGTCCCCACAGGATTACCGAATTCAGTCAAACTCCGAATGCCAAATACTTATCCTCGGGAGTCAGACTGCGAGTGCTAAGATCCGTAGTCAAGAGGGAAACAGCCCAGACCATCAGCTAAGGTCCCCAAGTATACGTTAAGTGGAAAAGGATGTGGAGTTGCTTAGACAACCAGGATGTTGGCTTAGAAGCAGCCACCATTGAAAGAGTGCGTAATAGCTCACTGGTCGAGTGACTCTGCGCCGAAAATGTACCGGGGCTAAACGTATCACCGAAGCTATGGATTGTCCTTACGGACAGTGGTAGGGGAGCGTTCCAAGGGCGTTGAAGCTCAACCGAGAGGATGGGTGGAGCGCTTGGAAGTGAGAATGCCGGTATGAGTAGCGAAAAGAGGGGTGAGAATCCCCTCCGTCGAAAGCCTAAGGTTTCCTGAGGAAGGCTCGTCCGCTCAGGGTTAGTCGGGACCTAAGCCGAGGCCGAAAGGCGTAGGCGATGGAAAACAGGTTGAAATTCCTGTACCACCACGTCACCATTTGAGCAATGGGGGGACGCAGGAAGGTAGGGTAAGCACGGCATTGGATGTCCGTGTCCAAGCAGTTAGGCTGGTAAGTAGGTAAATCCGCTTACCGTAAGGCTGAGCTGTGATGGCGAGCGAAATTTTAGTAGCGAAGTTCCTGATCCTACACTGCCTAGAAAAGCCTCTAGCGAGGTGACTGGTGCCCGTACCGCAAACCGACACAGGTAGGCGGGAAGAGAATTCTAAGACGCGCGGGAGAACTCTCGTTAAGGAACTCGGCAAAATGACCCCGTAACTTCGGGAGAAGGGGTGCTCTATTAGGGTTTACGCCCGAGAGAGCCGCAGTGAATAGGCCCAAACGACTGTTTATCAAAAACACAGGTCTCTGCCAAGCCGCAAGGCGAAGTATAGGGGCTGACACCTGCCCGGTGCTGGAAGGTTAAGAGGAGGGGTTATCCCATTAGGGAGAAGCTCTGAATTGAAGCCCCAGTAAACGGCGGCCGTAACTATAACGGTCCTAAGGTAGCGAAATTCCTTGTCGGGTAAGTTCCGACCCGCACGAAAGGTGCAACGATTTGGGCACTGTCTCAACGAGAGACCCGGTGAAATTATATTACCTGTGAAGATGCAGGTTACCCGCGACAGGACGGAAAGACCCCATGGAGCTTTACTGTAGCTTGATATTGGATTTTGGTACAGCTTGTACAGGATAGGTAGGAGCCTTGGAAGCCGGAGCGCTAGCTTCGGTGGAGGCGTCGGTGGGATACTACCCTGGCTGTACTGGAATTCTAACCTCGGACCGTGATCCGGTTCAGGGACAGTGTCAGGTGGGCAGTTTGACTGGGGCGGTCGCCTCCTAAAAAGTAACGGAGGCGCCCAAAGGTTCCCTCAGAATGGTTGGAAATCATTCGCAGAGTGCAAAGGCATAAGGGAGCTTGACTGCGAGACATACAGGTCGAGCAGGGACGAAAGTCGGGCTTAGTGATCCGGCGGCACCGTATGGAAGGGCCGTCGCTCAACGGATAAAAGCTACCCTGGGGATAACAGGCTAATCTCTCCCAAGAGTCCACATCGACGGGGAGGTTTGGCACCTCGATGTCGGCTCATCGCATCCTGGGGCTGAAGTAGGTCCCAAGGGTTGGGCTGTTCGCCCATTAAAGCGGTACGCGAGCTGGGTTCAGAACGTCGTGAGACAGTTCGGTCCCTATCCGTCGCGGGCGTAGGAAATTTGAGAGGAGCTGTCCTTAGTACGAGAGGACCGGGATGGACACACCGCTGGTGTACCAGTTGTTCTGCCAAGAGCATAGCTGGGTAGCTACGTGTGGACGGGATAAGTGCTGAAAGCATCTAAGCATGAAGCCCCCCTCAAGATGAGATTTCCCATCACGTCAAGTGAGTAAGATCCCTCAGAGAAGATGAGGTTGATAGGTCTCATGTGGAAGCGTGGCAACACGTGGAGCTGAGAGATACTAATCGATCGAGGGCTTAACCAAAGTATTACATTAACCTTCAGACCGAAGGTCATCAGTCAAATGTTATCTAGTTTTGAGAGTACAATACTTCTCAATTTCATAAGTCCAGTGACGATAGCGGAGAGGTCACACCCGTTCCCATGCCGAACACGGAAGTTAAGCTCTCCAGCGCCGATGGTAGTAGGGGGCTCTCCCCCTGTGAGAGTAGGACGTTGCTGGGCAATCAAAGGCACCTTCAGATGAGGGTGTCTCTTTTTATACACATATAAAAAGAAGAGATTATACCGAAAGATATAACAAGCATAATGAGGAAAAGCTCGACAGAGGTGCATGATGAACAAGTAGATCAAGGAATCGACGGAGCGAGCCTCACAATGTACGATGTACATGAGAAGTGAGCGAGGGAAAATGACGTAGAGGTACGCAGTTAATCATGCGCCGAACAGCGCTGATGGTAGTAGGGGGCGCCCCCTGTGAGAGTAGGACGTTGCTGGGCAATCAAAGGCACCTTCAGATGAGGGTGTCTCTTTTTATACACATATAAAAAGAAGAGATTATATCGAAAGATATAACAAGCATAATGAGGAAAAGCTCGACAGAGGTGTATGAGGAACAAGTAGATCAAGGAATCGACGGAGCGAGCCTCACAATGTACGATGTACATGAGAAATGAGCGAGGATTTAAAAAGGTTCGCTGGCTAAAAGCGCAACGTCCAATTGCAATGCCAGCACTAGTACATCCTGTACGTCGAATATACGCCGTTCATCATGTACTGAACAGTGCCGAAGGTAGTTGTGGGCGCCCCTGTGAGAGTAGGACGTTGCTAGGCAAATAAAGGCACCTTCAAAAGAGGGTGTTTTTGTACACAAATAAAAACTCTTTAGTGGTATCATGTCCCTGACCATATTCTTGTTGAGAAATTTATATGGATATTAAAATAAAGGCATAGGGAATCCCTATGCCTTTACTAAATGCATTTTTTATGTGAAATTACTTCAAACTCATAAGTGAATTTGTTCATCCACAGTGCGATGTTACAGCTTATTAATTAAATAGGTTCTTTATAAATGTGATAAATGTATAAAAGGAGAAGGTATTAGAAGCAGTGTTTCCTTCAATATCAGTCTCTGTAGATACATCAGCTTCAACCTCAGCTTCAACATTATTATTTTCCTCTAGTTCGTTTATGCATTTTACTAATTTGTTTTTTAGCTCAGTCTCTTTACCAACATTGATATTACTGTCTGCTTCTATTTTTGACTGCAGTTGTGCCGCAAGATCATCAATATTTATGGTCAATTGTGAAAAGATCCCTCCATTAAGGTCAAGCTCTTCTACGATGGATGATGTGCTTGTGACTTCTTTAATGCAGGTTTTGAGTGTTTCTTTTGCTACTTTATTTTCTGCATGCATTGAAGTTTCTAGATCTACCTCAGCATTGGTATTATTTTTCGGTTCTGTATTTTTGTTCGTTGAACTCTCAGATGTGAAACTTACCTCTGATCCAGCGTCTGTTCTAGATTCTGCATTACCATTCGTTGTCTTTTCCGTCGTAGAACTTGATTCTGCCTTTGTTTCTTTCTCTGCTTCAACTTCTTTTTCAACAGAGTGATCAGAATCGGAAGTTTCATTTTCTTGATTCGATAACTCAACATCTAATTTTGAATTTGCCTCGACTGATTGATCAGCTTCAACATTTACACTATTCTCTTTTAAGTTGAGTTCTGTTTTTCCCTCTAGTTCAAGGTTTGTATCTGTTGATAGTCCACCCAATGCATAAATTTGCGAACCTCCAGCCATTAAACCGAACGTAACAATCCCTGTTATTGATAAAACTTTCATTGTTTTTTTCTTCATCATTTTCATCTCTCCTCATTAAATAAATTTAAATACACTCATTCGTACATTTTACCTTTATAAATGAGGAGTAAATTGTGGCGGTGGAAGAGGTGGTGCATTTACCCATTGATCATAAAAAGATTTTTGTCCTGTAGTTAAATATAGTAGACCATTATCACTGATGATAGTGGAATCTAAAATGCCTTCCAATGTTACAGATACTGTAGTGTTTGTTTTTCCAGGAATGATTGGTGAATGTTGTGTAGGAACAGTTCCATCAACAGGCGCTCTTCTCTCTTCTTTGTTATTTTCTGAATCATCAACTCTTCTTACAAGATCTACTTGTTCTTTTTTGAGGATGTCTTCCATTTGTTCCTCTATTGTGTTGGATAGAAATGATCGTTTGGTATCGTCTTTATGTAGTTCTTCTTGATGTTCTGGATCATCACCATTAAATGTTGTCATGTTTTCTAACATATCACGTGTCTGTTTTACTAACTCTGTTTCTTCAATAGGTGATTTTTCTAAGACGTCTTTGGCTTTTTCTTTCTTATTTTTTAAAGTATTATTTACTTCGTTAATCGTTGATGTAGGAATAGTTTCAATTTTTTCGTTCAATTGAACACTTTTGTTTTTAATGTTGGACGTTAATTTACTTCGATTTTGATCTTTTTCTTCATCGTCTAGGTTGTTCTCTTTCGTTGTGTTCACAATTGTTTTCGCTTCATTTATTATTTCAGTAGCTACATTTTGTTCTTCCTTATTGTTTGACTCATCATGATAAACTTCATTGTTGCTTTCATTTTCTGTTTCATCACTGTTTTCGAGTGCAGTAAGGACTTCATCTTTTCCTTCTTCTATATCAGAAAGTGCAGCGGAAACGTTCATTTTTTCCATATCAATAATTAGAAAGGCAAGGAAAAACACGAACCAAAAGGTGGATAAAGTAAACTTTTGCACGCTTTTTCACCTCCTTTTTTTGAATCTTTACTATTACGTTCGTGATGTACATGAAATCATTGTCCGTTATTAATAAAAAAAATCAGATAATTTGTAAGGGGATATGGGAGAATGGATTAGAATAGAGAGAAGATGATTCAGCCGGTTCGTTTGCGGGAGGGGTTACCAATATGAGAATTAAGAGCTAGCTAACATTAGCTAACTCTAAGGACTTTTTTTGGTTAATGCGTTCGCTAGTTTTTAATGGCGATTTTTTTATAAAGCTAAAATAATAATCATCCCAATGATTTTTAGATTGCTAACATCTTAAGCATCGAAACTTTTCTTTTGTTCGGTCGTATGTATGATTACTGTATTTAATGAATGATTAGGAGGGGTGCCATTGAAGAGTTTGTTCTATCTGTTCGTTATGAGCTTTTTATTGATCATGGGCTGTAGTCAAACAAATAAAGAAAATGAGTTAGCATTGATCGATGCAGACTTTCATTATCCCTCTTTTACAACACCGGAAGAGTGGGAAATCATCGCGGTGATTGAAGAATTAGAGATGAAAAAATATGACTTGTATGAACCAAAAAACAATGAATTTTATGACATCCCTTTAAGTTATATTATTGAATATGGCAATAAAACCGACGTAAATGATTATGAACGTGGTGAGTACGTAAAAATATTACATGCACAAAACGAAGATCAAGGGCTATGGGGAAGGACCACCTTATATATGCATTCATCTGAAAAGACGTACGGGAGTTTTGGGATGGGTAGAGAACCTTATCCTCGTATTGACATAAGATCCATAGATACTGAAAGCTTTAAAATCAATGATCAGTTTTCGATAAACGGTATAGAAATTAGTTATAGTAAACAAAATGACCTTCATCTATTTCTATGGAAAAAAGATGACATGTTTTATGATCTCTTTATTAATGATCGTGGTCAACATTTAGATGATCTTTTAGAAATTGTACAGGGGTTTGTAAATTCAGAATAGGTATTGGATGAGGAGGGACAACATTGGCTGAAACAATCATTATGATTATTCTTATGATCCCGCTATATGGGGTTTTCATTTGGTCTTACCTTTATCCAGAGGAAAGTATGTTATTTCTAAAAAGGTGGATGTATAATGAAGAACCTCAGTTTTCGGAGGGGGCAATTCTTTATTCGAAGTTTGTATCAATGGTTGCAATAGGAATTTTCACAATTATTATTATTACTTCGGTTTTTGACAACCCATTAGTGAATCTTGTTCTAGGGCTTGGTATTATTATATTTTTACTCATACGGGCATATAAAATGATTTCGAAATCAGCATGACTCTTAATCTTGTCTTACACAATATATTAAGTGCTGGATACTAGGGTGAGTATTAAAGCCATTCTTTTTAGGATCGTTCTGTATTAAATTTTTGTGCTCATCGTGATTTTACCATGGTTGTGTTTACGACTATTAGTTACACCCGGATATACAAAAGCGAAAAATACATGTCTTGAAAATGGATATATGATTACAGAAGACCGTTTAGGTTTTTTTGAGTTTGACTAGCATTCACTAGGTTAGATGATTAACTCCGATTCTTAAGCTAAATAATTAGAGAAGTTGAATTTACCCCTGTATTTGATGAGTTAACATTTATCGGGAGGGGGCGTTATATATTGGATGGTAATATCGTTTTTGAAGCTGAGCCGTTTTACAATAATGGAAAGTTAACGATAGGACAAAGAGAATTTTTGAAAGCCATAAAAACTGACATTGAAAAAATTCGTCAACGTGTACCCGTTAATGGAGAAATAGGTGGCAAATTTTCACCTTCTGATTTTAATGGTAGCTTAGATAGGTTGTGGGAAAAAGATTATTTGTCTTTATATGAGAAGGGTTTTGTGGAGTGATTTATAAATGAAGAGGTGATCGCCTATTTTTAATAAGGACATAAGGGACCAAGTACATTCTCTTTACATAGGCATATGATGTTTCTATAATGCTATGAAAGGGATGAAAAAAATGTATTATTATCCAAACAACATGTATTCATATCCTTATTATTCGAATCACTCCCAAATGTATCCCCGAAACGACATGTATCGAAATCAACAAGAAAACAATCGTCAAGAATATAAAGCAATACTTGACGGTATTAAGAAAGAGGCTTCGGCGCTCGATTTATATCAGCGTTTGGCACAAGTTTCCCCTGATGAAGAGAACAGAAATGACCTTCTCCATGCGATTGAAAACAAAAAGCTCAATTTACATCAATTTACGAATCTTTATTTCTCACTTACTGGAACTCAACCGGTGTATCAAATTGACCAAATAAGCTTTGATAGTTACCGAGATGGGTTAAAAAAAGCACATGAAGCTGTCTTGAAAGCATGTGAAGAATACCGAAAACATGGATTGTCGTCACAGAATCCAGCGATTCAAAATGTATTCTTTTATGCTTCGTCAGGAGAAACTGAAAATGCAACGCGTTTTGAAATCTTAAACAATCAAGCGGTACAAGATGCTGGACCAAACCCGTATGTCGTAAATATCGAGGAAGCGACAAAACAAAATAATACGTTTCGGTCGGCGTTATGGACAGGAGAGTATTTGCAATTAACGTTAATGAGTATTGAACCTGGCGATGACATCGGTTTAGAAATTCACCCAGACCACGATCAATTTATCCGAATTGAACAAGGCCAAGGACTTGTTCAAATGGGGGATAGCCGAGATAATTTAACGTTTGAAGAAAGTGCGTATGATGACTATGCAATTTTTGTACCTGCTGGAAAATGGCACAACTTAACAAACACAGGGAATACCCCTCTTAAGCTTTATTCTATTTATGCGCCGCCTGAGCATCCTTTTGGCACGGTTCATGAAACGAAAGAAATTGCGATGGCAGCAGAAGGTCACGACCACTAACTACTCGATTGACATTCAAATATTTTATATGAAACAAGAGCGATTCTTTATCTACGAATCGCTCTTTTGAATTCAAAGAAAAGGAATTTAGTGGTAAAATTTGAAAGGGGCTAAATTGTTTTATTACAGTATGAAAGTTTAACTAGTATGTTTTGAACAAAAAAGGTTTCGGTTTCAACAATAAATATGACATCGTGCTTGATATTGTAGCTTACAGTATGGAATTAGGTATGTCATTTATAAAGGCTCTTTTCGCATAGATTGTTGTGTTAATTATAGATAAATCGAAGAAGTCGTAGGCGGCGACTCCAGCGGGGTAAGCAACAAGGTTTACTTGCGACGAGTAACCGCTGAAGCGTTGCCCGCGGCAAAGAAGACACCGTGAATGCAAGCGAAGAGAAGCATGAACGGATGTCGCACTTGTGCCTAGAGGTGAAAGCGTCCGCTTAGAGCGGATTCAAGTTATTATCTTATCTAATCAAAAAGCAACACTCTTTACCTGCGACGAGTAATCGCAGGAGCAATCTTTTAGAAAATAGCTTTTATAAAAAACGACCTGCCTTTAGAGAATCACATGATCAACGGAGGGATCGTATTAGGATGACAATCAAAGCTGACTATAAAAAATAACGATTGTTCTAGGTGTTTTATTTGCTTTCTCAGTTTTTTATAATTTTTATTCCATGTATCAATCGAAGCAAATAGAACAAGATTACTATACTTCAAAAGTTGATTCGTTATATTTCTATGTAGTTAGTGTGTATCGCAGTAGTGGAATGACCCTTGATCAATGGGAGAATTTATCAGAAGCATCAAAAATCCGCTCACTTGTTCAGATATATGGACATTTAACGAACGTGAATGAAGTATTGCGTACAGAGCGTTTATTTTCCGTGCTTGAGTTTGGTAAGAGTCCGGTACATTTGGAGAACTTCTTTTTGTTGTATGCCAGTGATGTTTTTGGTGAAACAATGCGTATTCTCAATAATGAGGAATTGGATGTTGAAAAAAGTTTGCTTAAGGAAATTTATCATGATATGCAAATCATTCAAGAGAACCTCGATAGTGAATTGGTATTAGCACGAGACATAGACAAAATTAACAAACGATGGTTTGAAGAAATTGTTCCAAAATTTAAAAATGAAAGAGTATTAGAGGACTATTTATACTACGTTGATTATTAGGTTCGTTAGTGGAAATGTTCAAATAAATGATAACCACTTGATGTAAATGATGAAAAGTCTTTTATTTTTACATGTTGGTAGTCTTATATAAAATTTTGAAAAGAGGTAGGTTAATGATCGATTATCGGATTATACAAAAGGAAAATTATACGGGGAAAATTGGTGAACTTGTATCAATGCTTGAACATACGAGAGCGATTACTTTGAGTGAAATAGAAGGTCTAAAACAGGTTGATTTAGATTATTTACAGGATGGAAGTGCTAATTCCATAGGTGCTCTTTTATTACATATTGGAGCGATAGAATTTGTTCATCAAATCATTTCGTTCGAAAAAAGAGATTTAACATTGCGGGAATATGAAAAGTGGAGAACTGCTTTAGAGCTTGGTGATCAAGCAAGGGAAGTCATTAATAAAAATACGTTAGAATTTTACTTAGATATATTATTTCAAGTAAGAGAAAACACATTAACAGTGCTTAAATCGAAGTCAGACGACTGGTTGTACGAAGAAAATAAATGGGACAATGGTGTTCCATATAATAATTACTATCTTTGGTTTCATGTCATCGAAGACGAAATAAACCATCGAGGTCAAATTAGATCAATAAAGCGATTAATCAATAATAATGAATAGAATCCTTATTTTAATCTATGTGAGACAAGCCCTCGGGAAAGCGTCCGTCTGAAGTGAAGTTCACGCTCATCATTCGGAATTTCCCATCTTATTTTGAGTTATGAAAATGATTCATGTTAGTGACCATAAGAGAAATTATATTAAAGAATATTGAGGTGTCATATCTTGAGTTATTTTACAAGACCAGCATGTTTTGTTTTTGCTCTATTATTATTATCTGCATGCTTTAACAATGACGATGAGGTGGAAGTGTTAGTTTTAGAGTATGAGGCTAAATTTGCTGATCAAAATAAACAAATTAGTAAATTAGAAGAAGAACTCAAACTAGCTGAATATGAAAAGGAGCAACTTGTAGACATTAGTGGTCTCCAAAGACTCGACCATAGCGCTAGAAGCGTGATGAGGTTGATTGATGAGGAGGAATTTGAGGAACTAAAAAGTGAATACAATGTCGATTTTGAAGTGGAAGATGAAAAAATATACTTTGAAGAGCTCGATGATCATTTTTATTTTCCTCCTAAAATAGCGGGTTTACCTATGTATTTTGCTTACTATAATCCTCAAGACGAAGGTTCAGAAGTTGGTTATTTCATTTATGATCATGACAGAAAGTACGATATCATTTTTAAGTATAGTAAAGATAATGAATTTAAATATGTCTTTATCGGTGGATAACTTTTTCAATATTTTCTTTGATGAACAACCGTTTTCAAGTATTCATTGAAAATGATGAGAGATTAAAAATTAGTGAATCTGTTATCATGCCGGATACTGTGACTTAAATGAAGTGATTGCCAATATAGAAAACATACTTAAGCACGAAAATTATCGAGAAAGAAGAAATTGCAGTCCGAGAAATTCTCGATGTATTTAACAAATAATTAAAAGGCAATTTTTAAGCATTTTGATTGTCTTAAAAAAAATTTTGTCGAAGAGTGGTAATATACCTTGCAATGTCATACAAACTTTTAAAAATTATAGGAAAGCAGAGAAGTGTTATGCGAAATAGAGGTTCAGCAATCGTTATAGAAAAAAACAAAGTAGCTCTCATAAGAAGGAAAAGAGTAGGGCAAGTTTACTATGTTTTTCCTGGTGGTGGGGTTGAAAAAGGAGAAACGCCAGAGCAGGCTACAATAAGAGAAGCATATGAAGAGTTAGGGATTCACGTTCAAGTGAGAGAATGCTTTTCGAAGGTTAAATTCCACGGGACACAATACTTTTTTCTTACAGAAGTTGTTGGAGGGAATTTTGGTTTTGGAGTAGGTGAAGAATATACCGATCCTGAACGAAAACGAGGAACTTATGAGCCGGTGTGGTTCGAAATAGCTAAGCTCACTGCAATAGATGTGCGCCCCAGGGAAGTGGCTGTGAAAATATATCAATTATATTCATGAGAGTCTGTAATTTTAGGGGGCATACCATGTTGATATATTTAATAAGTATTTTAGTACTAATTAGTTGAGCTAGTTATTCATTACAAGGTGGTAAGCAGAAAGAATTGAAGTTAACGTTTAGTATTGTATTAGCTGTAATGATTGCAGTAATGGTTCATGGTACGAAACTGAGCTTATTAGCGGCGCATGTAATAGAAGGCCTTCCACTAATCATTTTTTATTTCATTTTACCAGGCGCCGTTTTTGTACTACTGCAATTTCTGCTTTATAACGAAACATAAAAAAACGTATAGCATATAAAAAAAGCACCTCGAGTGTGCTTTTTTTAAAACGTTTATTTTCCTCATGAATATTTTATTTAATGGCGCTGTTAAAGTTCAGTGGTGATATGCAGTATTATTTTACAATTGTTTCATTTGTGAGGAGCGAAGGTGGCGACTCCAGCGGGAAAAGCACGAGCTGAAGATCCACTTAGGAAATAAAAAATCATTTTCTTTCCTAAGTTAGCTGAAGCCGTGCCCGCGGAAAGCGTCCACCGAGAGCGGATCACAAAATCAACAACCAACTTTAACATAGCCTATTT
Source organism: Bacillus shivajii (assembly GCF_020519665.1). NCBI lineage: Bacteria > Bacillati > Bacillota > Bacilli > Caryophanales > Bacillaceae > Bacillus > Bacillus shivajii. The sequence goes on along the minus strand of NZ_CP084703.1, from coordinate 2,636,099 downwards.
AATAAATTTAATAATGAGTGGAATACGTACCCATTTTCCGAAAAAAGCGAGAATGATCGCTACGATTAAAACAACATATATAATGATTGAAAACAAAAATATTAAAAAGAAGCTTGAAATACTACCCATAACAATAAACATGCCAACAAAAACGTTATCAGCAAATAAGTTTCCAAAGAGGTCTCCAAATGTTGTGAGTAAATAAAAAAATAAAAATAGTACAAGTGTATATAAATGATAACTTGCAACAACATTAAATGATTGTTTTAAATGGTGATTGACAAAGCGTGATACACCCCCAAGAAAATAGTAATAAATATACACAAATACGAGTGTAAGTAGTGGAACAGGAAAAACCATAGGAAGTAGATAACCGCCGCCTATAATGAATCGGTCTTTTAATGGAAATGGTGAATCCATGTAATCCTCCTCTATGTATGTAACATTCACATACTAATGTACCATCTGTATTGAGTTTCTTCTAATATTTTGAAATGTCCTGTTACTTTGTTAACTGGTTGAAACTAAAAAAACGAACTTAAGATTTTCTTAAGCTCGTTCATCTTTTCTCAATATGAAGATTTTACTTATCTCTTAACGAACCTAGTTCAGTCACGATCGCATCCATCTCACTTACACTAACGCTTGGCTTTTTCATCACCATCGCATGAATTTCTTCGACATCTTCAAAACGATCTAATGAATAATCCTCTGGTTTAATTGCTCCAGCGTTTACGACCTTCAGTTGCGTTAGAATTTCTTCAATCATTTGAGTCATATTTTCTCTACTTTTTTCCATCAATGACACCCTTTCCTACAATGCACTATCTTTTATTTGTATATTGTAACACGTTGATTACAAAACGACACCATTTATCGAAATGCGTTTAACCTTTATCTGCGTTATGGTAAAATAATTAAGTTAAAGTGATAAAAAATGCATGATTTTGAGGATAGAAATTAGAGGTGAATGTCATTGTTTCTTAAACGATTGGACCTCGTTGGGTTTAAATCTTTTGCTGAAAGACTTTCAATCGACTTTGTTCAAGGTGTAACTGCAGTTGTCGGCCCAAACGGGAGTGGGAAGAGTAATATATCAGACTCAATACGTTGGGTATTAGGAGAACAATCAGCAAAGAACTTACGAGGGGCAAAAATGGAAGATATCATATTCTCTGGAAGTGATAGTCGACCACCATTAAATATGGCTGAAATCACCCTCGTTTTAGATAATGAAGATCAACATCTTACAGTTGACTATAGTGAAGTTGCTGTAACAAGACGTGTCTATCGATCTGGAGAGAGTGAATATTTAATTAATAAACAACCTTGCCGCCTAAAAGATATCGTCGACTTGTTTATGGATTCAGGACTTGGGAAAGAATCTTTTTCGATTATTGGACAAGGGCGCGTAGAAGAAATTTTAAGCAGTAAATCAGAAGAGCGCCGAGCGATCTTTGAAGAGGCAGCAGGCGTATTAAAATATAAACACCGTAAAATCAAGTCAGAAAAGAAACTTTCTGAAACACAAGATAATTTAAACCGTGTTCGTGACATTCTCCATGAACTAGAAGGGCAAGTCGAGCCTTTAAAAGAACAAGCTTCGATTGCCAAAGAGTTCCTAGAGAAAAAGGAGGAACTAAAACAATTTGAAGTCGGTGTACTTGTAAAAGAAATCGAAGACTTGCATGAAAAGTGGACGAAGGAAAAGGAAGAGCTTCAGTCTTTACAAAATAAAGAAGGTTCACTACAAGCAACAGTGAAACAGCAAGAAGCGAAAGTTGAACGTCTTCGACATGATATTCAAACGATGGATGAATCCATTAATGAACTTCAAGATGTTTTATTATCGACAAGTGAAGAGCTCGAAAAGCAAGAGGGACAAAAAGAAGTTTGGAAAGAACGTAAAAGAAACTTTATTCATAATAAAGACCAATTTCTTCAAGAGATTACACAGCTGAAAGAGAAGAAAACAAGGCTGGAAGATGAATTAAATGAACAAGAGCAACTCGTTGGAAAATCTCAACAAAAAGTGAAAGAAACAAAAACGCAAATTAATAACAAAACGGAACAACTTCATCTCTTAGAGCAAAATAGCGAAGAAAGACTAGAAGAGCTAAAGTCAGACTACATAGAGTGGTTAAATGAACAAGCCTCTAAGAAAAATGAGATGAGATACATCGAAGAACAGCTCACTAAAGAAAAAGAGAAGCATGAACGTCTAGAAAAAGACAATGTTGATCTCGTTGAAAAAAGAGAGCATATACGGGAGCAGTTAATTCATGCAAAACAAGAGTGGGAAAATCAGAAAAAACAGCTTGATGAAAGAGTTCACTCATATCAAGACATGAAACGTGAATTGGAAAAAATTGAAGCTGATTATCAAAAGAAAGAGTCATTGTTATATGAAGCATATCGCCACCTTCAACAGCTAAAATCTCGTAAAGAAGTATTAGAAGATATGCAAAATGATTACTCTGGATTTTTTCAAGGTGTTAAAGAAATCTTAAAAGAACGAGATCGACAATTTCCTGGAATTGAAGGGGCTGTAGCTGAGTTAATTGAAGTCGAAAAGGTCCATCAAACAGCGATTGATATTGCACTTGGTGCTTCGCAACAACATGTTGTCGTAGGTGATGAAGCAACAGGCAGGAAAGCGATCCAATTTTTAAAACAACGCCGTTTAGGGAGAGCGACGTTTTTACCAATGAACGTCATCAAGCCACGTTTTATTCAACCGGCGGAATTACAAGCCGCAAGTGAAACAGAAGGCTTTGTAGGGGTTGCAAAGGACCTTATTAAATATGACTCGAAATATGAAAACGTTCTGTCCCATATTTTAGGGAACATCCTTATCGCTGAAGATATGAAGAGCGCAAATAACATTGCCAGTCGAACGAAATATCGGGTTCGGATCGTTACTCTAGAAGGGGATGTCATTAATCCAGGTGGTGCGATGACAGGTGGAAGTATTAAACAGAAGCAAAGCCAAATATTGGGACGCCAACAAGAATTAGCGACAGTAACGAAAAACCTTGCAAAGATCGAGAAAGATTCGGATTATCTACAAAAACAAGTGGCAACGTTGAAGCAACAAAAAGAAGAGATAGAAAACAAATTGAGAAATGCTCAACATGAAGGGGAGCAATTAAGAGAACTTGAGCAAAAACATAAAGCAAAAGTGAAAGAATTTGAGCTGTCTGAACAAACAGTTAGTGAACGTTTGAAGTTGTATGATTTAGAAAAGAATGAGTATGAAGAGGAACAAACGAGTAAGAAAGAACGACTTGAATTATTACAAAAAGAATTAATTACATGCAATGAAAAAATCCAGTTTTTAAATGATGAAATGGAGCGTTTATCAAAACAACAAGAAGAAGCGAAGCATTCAAAAGATGCGATCAGTGATGAATTAACAAACCTAAAAGTGAATCTTGCTAAAGAAGAAGAACAACTCCTGCATTGTGAAGAACAATTTGAAAGAATGAAAATTGATTATAAAGAAACTTCCGATTCACTTGCTGAAAAAGAAACAGAATATTTTCAGCTAGAAAAGGAAATCTCATCTCAAAGTACAGATGCTGAAACCTTGGATGATGCGATTGAAGACCGAAGAAAAGAAAAAGACCGTACCATTCAATTAATATCGAAAAGGCGCTCTGAAAGACTGCAAATTCAACAAAGTCAAGAAGACATAGAAAATGAGTTGAAAGAACAAAGACGCCAATTAAAATATACGTCAAGCCAACTTCATGAAACAGAAGTGAAAGTAAACCGTTTAGATGTCGAGCTTGATAACCGATTAAATAAGCTTGAAGGTGAGTATGAACTGACATTTGAAGCCGCAAAAAGTGACTTTCCATTAACGCTTGAATTAGAAGAGGCGAAAAACAAAGTCAAGCTCATTAAAATGGCCATTGAAGAATTAGGTGCTGTCAATGTTGGAGCTATTGAAGAGTATGAACGGGTAAAAGAACGTTATGATTTCTTGATGGAACAAAAGAGTGATTTAGAAGAAGCAAAAGAAACACTTCATCAAGTCATCAATGAAATGGATGAGGAAATGACGAAACGTTTTAAAGAAACGTTTGATGAAATTCAGTCACATTTCCATGTCATCTTTAAAGAGTTATTTGGGGGCGGACAGGCCGATTTGAGGCTAACAAACCCAGAGGACTTGTTGAATACTGGTGTAGATATCGTGGCCCAACCCCCTGGGAAAAAGCTGCAACACTTAGCTTTATTATCCGGTGGTGAACGAGCCCTTACTGCGATCGCACTTTTGTTTTCGATTTTAAAAACTCGTCCTGTACCATTTTGTGTGTTAGACGAAGTAGAAGCTGCACTAGATGAGGCAAACGTTGTCCGATTTGCCCAATTCTTAAAAGATTTTAGTCATGAAACGCAATTTATTGTCGTTACTCACCGAAAAGGAACAATGGAAGAAGCAGATGTCTTATATGGTGTTACGATGCAGGAATCAGGTGTTTCCAAACTCGTTTCCGTAAAACTAGAAGAAACTGAAGAACTCGTACAAATGAGTTAACAAAACCCAAAAATAGCTTTGAAAATTTACTTATAGTGGAGGTATGACAATGAGCTTTTTTAAAAAATTAAAAGAGAAAATTACACATCAAACAGACACAGTAACAGAAAAGTTTAAAGGCGGTCTAACAAAGACGCGGGAATCGTTTGTCGGTAAAATGAACGATCTCGTAAAAAATTACCGGAAAGTCGACGAGGAGTTCTTTGAAGAGCTAGAAGACATTTTGATTTCAGCGGACGTCGGTGTTCATACCGTTATGGAATTGATCGACGAGCTTAAAGACGTAGCGCGTACAAGGAACATTTCCGAAGCGGTAGACATCCAGCCAGTTATTTCTGAAAAACTAGCAGAACTTCTCCAAGAGTCAGAAGATGAAACAAAGTTAAACATGAAAGAAAACGATTTAACTGTCATTCTTTTCGTTGGAGTAAACGGAGTTGGTAAAACGACAACGATCGGAAAAATGGCACACAAGTTTAAACAAGAAGGAAAGAATGTATTACTTGCTGCAGGTGATACGTTTAGAGCAGGTGCGATCGAACAATTAGAAGTATGGGGAAATCGAGTCGGTGTTGATACAATTAAACAGCAAGAAGGATCAGATCCTGCAGCTGTGATGTACGATGCGATCCAATCGGCAAAATCACGTAATGCAGATGTTCTTTTATGTGATACCGCTGGAAGACTGCAAAACAAAGTAAACTTAATGAAAGAACTTGAAAAAGTGAAAAAAGTGATCACGAGAGAAATTCCAGACGCACCTCATGAAGTGTTACTCGTATTAGATGCAACAACAGGACAAAATGCCATGAGCCAAGCAAAAACGTTCGGGGAAGCAACAGACGTTTCTGGTATCGTATTAACAAAACTAGATGGAACAGCAAAAGGCGGTATTGTTTTAGCGATTCGTCATGAGCTTGAAATTCCGGTCAAATTTGTTGGGCTTGGAGAAGGCATGGATGATTTACAAGAATTTTATGCAGAACAATATGTTCACGGCTTATTCTCTGAAGTGTTAGAGCAAGCAGAGGAAGCGGCAGAAGATCATTCATCTAATGAAATAAGTAAATAATTAAGTGACAAGTTTTTTTCTTGACAGTCTTCCAACTCTCTTGTATTATTTATAAATGTAAAGTCAAATACCTTAACAAGGTGGTGAGACGTTTGATAGATAAAACGGTTCGCATGAATTATTTATATGATTTTTATCAAGATCTTTTAACAGACAAGCAAAACCAATACATGTCAATGTACTATTTGGATGACTGGTCGTTAGGGGAGATTGCTGAACACTTTGAAGTGAGTCGTCAAGCAGTATATGATAATATCAAACGGACGGAAGCCTTGTTAGAAGAGTATGAAGAAAAGCTGAAGCTTCTTCATCGTTACGAACAAAGAAAAGAGCTTTATGACAAGCTGAAAACAGTCATTCAAGAGAGTGGAAGTCCCGAAATGATGATCGAGACGATAAATAAGCTCGAGAAACTTGAATAGGGGGCAAAGTAAATGGCATTTGAAGGTTTAGCAGAACGACTGCAAGGAACCTTAAATAAAATCCGAGGAAAAGGTAAGGTCTCGGAACAAGATGTAAAAGAAATGATGCGAGAAGTACGTCTTGCCCTTTTAGAAGCAGACGTAAACTTTAAAGTTGTTAAGCAATTTGTTTCTCGTGTAAAAGAACGCGCAGTTGGTCAAGAAGTGTTAGAAAGTTTAACACCAGGTCAGCAAGTCATTAAAGTCGTTAATGAAGAATTAACTGAACTTATGGGTGGAGAGCAAAGTAAAATTGCTGTTGCCCAAAAAGCACCGACAGTTGTTATGATGGTTGGTCTTCAAGGTGCTGGTAAAACAACGACGACAGGAAAACTTGCAAATCATTTGCGCAAACAACATAACCGAAATCCATTAATGGTTGCAGCTGATATTTACCGACCTGCCGCAATTCAGCAGTTAGAGACACTAGGTAAACAGTTAAATATGCCTGTTTTTTCAATGGGAGATAAAGTGAGCCCAGTTGAAATTGCAAAAAGTGCATTAGAAAAAGCAAAAGAAGATCACCATGATTATGTACTAATCGATACAGCTGGTCGTTTGCATGTTGATGAAGAACTAATGAATGAATTAGCTGACATTAAAGAACTAGCTGATCCAGATGAAATTCTACTCGTAGTTGATGCGATGACAGGTCAAGATGCGGTTAATGTTGCAGAAAGTTTTAATGATCGATTAGGAATTACGGGTGTCGTATTAACGAAGTTAGATGGAGATACTCGTGGTGGTGCGGCATTATCAGTTAAATCTGTAACAGATACGCCGATTAAGTTTGTCGGTATGGGTGAAAAAACGGATGCATTAGAGCCTTTCCACCCGGATCGTATGGCTTCAAGAATCCTCGGTATGGGGGATGTGCTTAGCTTAATTGAAAAAGCACAAACGAACGTTGATGAACAAAAAGCAAAAGAATTAGAGCGCAAAATGCGCACAAATGATTTAACGTTCGATGATTTTCTTGAACAGCTAGATCAAGTAAAAAGCATGGGACCATTAGATGAGATCCTTGGTATGATGCCTGGTGCAAACAAAATGAAGGGCTTAAAGAATGTTCAAGTTGATGATAAACAGCTTGTGCATATTGAAGCGATCATCCAATCAATGACTAAAGCGGAAAAGGAAGATCCGTCTCTTTTAAATGCAAGTCGTCGTCGTAGAATTGCAAAAGGAAGTGGAACCTCTGTTCAAGAGGTGAACAGACTTATAAAGCAGTTCGGAGATATGAAGAAGATGATGAAGCAAATGTCAGGCATGCAAAAAGGGAAGAAAAAAGGTGGCTTTAAGCTACCATTTATGTAAAAAACGCTTACTTTTTTTAGCTTGGAAAAATATTTTTTGTCTGTTAAGGTTTTTTACTTTACTGGGGGTTGTCCTCTAGTATTGTTTATGATAATATATGTAATTGTGTTAATGAAATTTGGAGGTGAAACACATGGCAGTAAAAATTCGTTTAAAGCGAATGGGAGCAAAGAAATCTCCTTTCTATCGTGTCGTAGTAGCGAACTCTCGCTCACCACGTGATGGTCGTTTTATTGAAGAACTAGGTACTTATAATCCACTTAAAAACCCAGTGGAGTTTAACGTAGATGAAGATAAAGCGTTGAAGTGGATGATGGATGGCGCTAAACCTTCCGACACTGTTCGCAACTTATTCTCAAACGTAGGCTTAATGGAAAAGCTTCACAATGCGAAGAACGAAAAATAAGTTCAACGCGAGCAAATAAGAACAAAAGGTGAGTGACATGAAAGAATTAGTGGAATCTATTGCAAAGGCCCTTGTCGATCATCCAGATGATGTCCGTGTTTCAGAGACTGAAAACGGAAGATCACTCACATTGAAGTTAGAAGTTCACGCGGACGACATGGGGAAAGTGATCGGCAAGCAAGGCCGTATTGCAAAAGCGATTCGTTCAGTTGTGAACGCAGCTGGTACGAATCAAAACAAGCGCATTAATTTAGAAATTGGGTAAAGGGTGAGGTATGTCCTCTCCCTTTTTCCATATGTAAAAAAAGGATTTTTAATTAAGGCTTTTTCGTATAGAGTACTGTTTTATTATTAGATGGAGGAATGCAAGATGTCCACTTTAGTGGGAAAATTAATTTAGTAGATATCCATCTTAATGAAACCGTACCATGTCGCTTGAAAATGAATTTAATTTTAATGATTAAGGTAAGTTTAGAAGCACGTTGCGAGACTCTAGCGGGAATAGCGACGAGTAACCGCAGGAGCCACGAGCCGAAAATCACCCAAAACGAATCTGATGAGTTTTGGGAAGTTGAGGCCGTGCCCGCAGAAAGCGAAGCAACAAGTGCTTCCAAACAGAGACATTAATAAATAAAATTGTAATCGCTTATTTGTTGATGACTCGTCCTAAAAAACACAGTGTATATATGCAAAAACAATAATCTATAACAGAGCAAAATAAATAAAATGATAAGAGTGAAATATAATAAATTCTATGCGGAGGTGGCATAGTGGAGATTATTAAAAAAGTAGTAGTAAAGCAGATATTAACGGATGGTAGTAAAAAAAGATTAACAGAACAGTTTTTAAGTAAACAATATCAACTAAATAAAGAAATCCAGCAGCTAGAATTCGTCCTACATAAAAAACAAAAGGAACATAAAAATAATCCGAAATACCAAGCATCTCTAAAAGAAAGCTTTAATCGTGAAGTAGCAAAACGAAAAGAACGTCTTCGCCAAATTGAACTAAAGCTCGGTCAGTTAGAATCTTTAGATTTAGGTGCTGAAGTTCGTGAAGGGGTCATTCAAATGATCGAACAGGTTGAAGAAGGAGATAATTGGGAAGAAATTATGAAAGGCACAGAAATTGTCATTAAAGACGGTGTTGTTCATGAATTACGCCAAGGAGGCATGGAAGATGACTGATTGGTTAAATGTTGGGAAAATCGTTAATACACACGGCATTCGCGGTGAAGTACGTGTTATATCACGAACGGATTTTCCTGAAACGCGCTATGCTCCTGGGAGTAAATTATATATTTATGATGGCGCTAAAGAACATAAACCAGTCATTGTTAAGACTTGGCGGAAACATAAGCAATTTGACTTACTTAGTTTCGAGGGATTTGACAATGTCAATGAAGTAGAAAAATATAAGGACAAGCTGCTGAAAGTAAAGATTGATGATCTCGACGATGATATGTATGAAGGTGAATATTATTATCATGAGATTATTGGCCTAAGTGTCTACACAGATACTGGAACTTATATAGGAAAAGTAAAAGAAATTCTTTCACCAGGGGCTAATGATGTATGGGTTGTAAAATCTTCTGAAGCTAAAAAGGAAATTCTACTTCCATATATTGATGATGTAATCAAAAGTGTAGACTTAGATGAAGAGAAAGTTGTGATTCACCCAATGGAAGGGTTGCTAGATGAATGAAGATATCAATATTAACATTGTTTCCTGAAATGTTCACTGGTGTTTTTCAACAATCAATATTAAAGCAGGCGCAAGATCGTGGGGTAATCACGTATGACGTGAAAAACTTTCGTGAATATACGAAAGATAAACATAATCGTGTTGATGATTACCCATATGGTGGTGGAGGGGGAATGGTTTTAACTCCACAGCCACTTTTTGATGCGGTTGAAGCGACGAAAACAAATAATGATTCGGAAAAACCACCAAGAATTGTTCTTCTATGTCCTCAAGGAGACCGTTATGACCAAAAGAAAGCGGAAGAATTTGCACAGGAAGATCATCTTATCCTAATTTGTGGTCATTATGAAGGGTACGATGAAAGAATTCGCGAGCACCTTATTACTGATGAAGTTTCCATCGGTGATTATGTGTTAACTGGAGGGGAAATAGGAGCGATGGTCATCACTGATAGTGTGACTAGACTCCTACCCGGTGCATTAGGAAACGATACGTCAGCGATTACTGATTCATATAGTACAGGACTTCTCGAATATCCGCATTATACAAGACCTAAAGAATTTAAAGGTTATAAAGTTCCGGATGTTCTTATGTCGGGTCACCATGGAAAAATTGACGAGTGGCGGCGTGAACAAGCTTTAAAACGCACGTATGAACGCAGACCTGACCTTTTAGAGGAAGTAGAATTATCCGATAAAGATCAAAAGTATTTATCAACATTGCAAAGCAAAACGAAAAAATAGTTGAGTTCATGCTTATGCTATGATATGATATTTTTTGTTGGCTTAAAAGCCATTATCAAGATGTTCCGCTGTCGCAAATAAGACATGAACGTCTGGAGGGAAGGAGGCGAACAGACAATGGAACAAATCATTCGCGATCTTACAAAAGAACAATTGAAGTCTGATTTACCAGAGTTCCGTGCTGGAGACACTGTACGTGTACACGTGAAAGTTGTTGAAGGAACACGCGAACGTATCCAGGTATTCGAAGGTGTTGTTATTAAGCGCCGTGGTACTGGAATCAGCGAAACATTCACTGTTCGTAAAATTTCTTACGGTGTTGGAGTGGAACGTACATTCCCGGTTCACTCTCCACGTATCGATAAGTTAGAAGTAACTCGTCGTGGTAAAGTACGCCGTGCGAAGCTATATTACTTACGTGCACTACGTGGTAAAGCAGCTCGTATTAAAGAAAGATAATGCAGTAAGAAGGGGCTTGTTATCAAGCTCCTTTTTTCGTTTTAAAAGACTTCATAGAAAGAAATGTCCATAGAGAATATATGTAATGATATGATAGAATATACGTTGAGTATATTACATAACGGATAGTAATGAACGATCTAACGGAATGTAACGAAGCACTACGTTTCAATTATGAATAGGGGATGACAGAAACATGGCAAAATCAGAATCGTGGGAATGGTTAAAAGCAATCGTTGTCGCCTTGCTCTTAGCAGTCGTCATTCGATTTTTCTTCTTTGCACCGATCGTCGTTGACGGCCAATCAATGATGCCGACTTTAGATCATAATGACAGAATGATTGTAAATAAAATTGGTTATAACATAGGGGAGCCAGATAGATTTGATATTATCGTTTTCCATGCTCCTCATAATAAAGATTATATTAAACGTGTGATTGGATTACCAGGAGATACGGTTTCATATGAAAACGATGTTTTATATGTAAATGGGGAGCCATTAGATGAGCCTTATTTAGAAGAATATAAAGAGAGTGCATCAAAGCTTCCTTTTACACAAGACTTTAGTTTAGAAGATGTCACAGATTATGAAAAAGTCCCAGAAAATCATTTGTTTGTCTTAGGAGATAATCGTCAACATAGTAAAGATAGTCGTCATATCGGTATGGTACATTATGATGAAGTAGTAGGGAAGGCAAACTTTGTATTTTGGCCTTTTTCTGAGGTGCGCTTAGTTAACTAGGAGGGTGAAGTGTCATGACCATTCAGTGGTATCCAGGTCATATGGCCAAAGCGAGAAGAGAAGCAACAGAAAAAATCAAATTGATTGATGTCGTTATCGAGTTACTTGATGCAAGAATACCACTTTCTTCAAGAAATCCAGTTATAGATGAGATTGCTGGTGAAAAACCACGCTTAATTATCCTTAATAAATCTGACTTAGCTGATCCGGCAAAAACAGATCAATGGATCTCATATTTTGAAAATGAGGGACACTCTGTTGTTGTAGTTGATTCACAAAAAGGGAAGGGAATCAAAAGTATTTCTGAAAAAGTTCAGTTATTAGCTAAGCCAATAACTGATAAAATGATTGCTAAAGGAATGAATCCTCGTGCGATTCGTGCTCTTATATTAGGGATACCAAATGTTGGTAAATCCACACTTATAAATCGATTAGCGAATAAAAAGATAGCCAAAATTGGTGATAAGCCAGGAGTGACAAAGGCACAACAATGGATTAAAGTCGGCAAAGAAATGGAACTTCTTGATACTCCCGGTATTCTTTGGCCCAAATTTGAAGATCAAGCTGTCGGCTATAGACTTGCTCTTACTGGTGCAATCAAAGAAGAAATTTTCGATTTCCAAGATACGACTGTATTTTTGCTTCGTTATTTAAGTAAAGAATATCCAAGAAAATTGGAAGAGAGATACGGTATTACGCACATTCCTGAGGATATCGTTGACCTTTTCGATGTAATAGGAAAAAAAAGAGGTTGCCTTGTTTCAGGGGGACACATTGATTATGACCGTGTGTCTGAGATTGTTTTCCGTGATTTTCGAACAGGAAAACTCGGTACAATCACATTAGAAACTCCATAACCAAACTGAAAGACGCGCCAAATAGCGTGTCTTTTCTTCGTTTAAGATCTATTATGACAATAATATATCAAATCGTTCATTATTAATTTTATTTTCAGGGTAGACTTCCATGTAAATTTTATTAGCACCATGAGACATGAAAATTTCTTTTTTAATTTTGAGTTTGACAGCTTGTGCGAGACTCCTGCGGGAACGCACGAGCCGAAAATCACCCAAAACGAACTTTGAGAGTTTTGGGAAGTTGAGGCCGTGCCCGCGGAAAGCGAGCACATAAGCTGTCAAACATAAGCACGTATTTTCAGGGTAGCTTATTTGAATTAGTGAAAATTAATAAAACGAAGCTTTTATCCGATATATAAGGTAAGAGGAGGAAGACAATGAAAGCTATATATACGATTAAAGAAATAAAAGAACGGTTACTACATATTAAAGATGAAACAGATCCGTTTTTAATAAAAGTAAGAAAAGATGAACGTAAAGGTGTTCAAACATTGATCAGATCATGGGAGAAAAAAAGAGAAAAAGAACGCGAAGCAATAAAAGAATTTGAACAAATGAAACAATATGAACAATCTTTATGGGAACAAGGGTATCAATGGATCGGTGGTGTTGACGAGGTTGGTCGTGGCCCACTAGCAGGTCCAGTCGTTGCATCTTGCGTCATTTTACCAAAGAACTTTTATTTACCTGGATTAACAGATTCTAAGAAACTATCGAAAGAGAAGCGAGAAATGTTTTACGATATGATCAAAGGCAATGCAACTGCTGTTGGAGTTGGTATTTGCTCAGCAGCAGAAATTGATCAATTTAATATTTATGAAGCGACTAAAATAGCGATGCAAAGAGCGATTGAAGAGACAAAGGTAAATGTTGATTATTTATTATTAGATGCGATCAACTTGCCTATATCAACACCACAAACGCCTCTTATTAAAGGTGATTCAAAAAGTATTAGTATTGCAGCGAGTTCTGTAATCGCCAAGGTCACTAGAGATCGCTATATGGAAGGTTTAGGGGAAAAGTACCCGGAGTATGGCTTTGAGAATCATATGGGGTATGGAACGAGTGAACATTTAACGGCTCTCCATACACATGGCGTTGTGGAGCAAGAGCACCGACAATCTTTTTCCCCAGTGAAAGCAGTAGTATCTTCATCTTAATTTCGTCCTAGAGGTGAAACCTATGTTTCAAACACAGATGTTAAATCAAGTTGTTCAAGGTCTTGATCCGATTCATTCAAAATCTATCAATCTTAGGCCTGGGCAAGTATTTCAAGGAGCAATTACACAACTTTACCCTGGACAATTAGCACAGTTGCAATTAGGGGCGCTCACCTTAACTGCGAAGCTAGAAGCGCAATTAGAGAAGGGAGAGAGATACTGGTTTCGAGTTCTAGGGGGAGAAGGACTTCCTCGCATAAAGGTCCTTGAGTCTGTACCGAACCATCGTCCAAATGATGGAGGGAATCAACTGCCACTCCAACAGTTAGGACTAGATCATACGAAAGCGAATCAACAAGTTATTCAAAGGCTTTCTCAAGAAAATCTTCCTTTTACACCACAAAATATACGTGATGCAGGAAACCTTTTTGAACAATCACAGTATTCTAACCAACAAACGTTAAATCTCATTACGATGATGGTTCAAAGAGGGCTACCGTTAACAAATACTACCTTTGAGAGTATGGCAGCGCTCAATCATACACAGTCAATGGCACAAATGATGGAGTCAATGGTAAATGGCTTAAAAGGGCAGCCACAACTGTCTAAAGTGAATGATCAACTAGTACAGATGTTAACATCCGTTCTTAATAGTTCAGGACAAATGACTAATACGAACGATTCAAGCAATAGTATTGATCATCAAATACGCTCATTTCCAATTCAGCAATTAATCCAATTATTAGGAGTGCATCATGAAGCTGATTTGAAGATAAATATGCAAAATGAACAATATAGTCAACAACAACAAACGATGAAAGCATTATTACTGCAATTTATAAAGCAACCTGTTCATCTTCAAGGTGGGCTTAGAGAGCAAGCTGAACTGCTATTAAACCGTATTACTGGAAATCAACTTCTTTCTACGGATTCATACGGACCTATCCACCATATAGCTGTACAAATACCTGTAAAATGGCAAGAGAAATATAAAGATGTGATGATTCAATGGGAAGGCAAGAAAAAAAGTAGTGGGCAAATAGATAAGGATCATTGCCGAATATTACTTTATTTAGAGCTTGAATCATTAAATGAGACAGTAGTCGATGTGCAAATTCAAAATAAAATTGTTTCTTTACAAGTATTTAATGAGCATGAAAAACCATTCTCCATTCAAAATTTATGGTTCCCATTCCTTAAGGGAAAATTACACAAACTTGATTACGAATTGACTTCTTTAAAGTGGACAAACCCTGTAAGTGAAAATGAAGTGAAAAAACCTCCTCGATCAGGCAAGGAGTACACGTCATATAAAGGGGTTGATGTACGTATATGAGTGGGTCAAACAAGCAGAATAAAGATATCGTAAATAAGCGAGCCATCGCTTTAGGATATGACCATGAAATTCATGACGCCCCAAAGGTCAAGGCGAAAGGAAAAGGTTACGTTGCAGAAGAAATCATAAAAAGGGCTAAAGAAAGTGATGTGCCGATTCAAGAAGACAGGTCACTTATAGAATTATTATCACAACTTGAAATAAACGAAAGTATTCCGGCTGAATTGTATGAAGTTGTTGCTGAAATTTTTGCCTTTATCTATGCTTTAGATCGTGAGAAAAGAGGAAAAAATTCCTAAGTTTTCTCTATATGAATTCGGTCATCCTATAGAATGAAGGAGGGATAGTCGTGGATAAACGGTCGAAACTAGTTGTTGATGGTGTAGAAGACTATATGAACCAATATCGTGCAGAGGTCGCACAAGAATTTGGGATCTTCCACAGTGCGACGCAAAACGATCAGCAAGGAAAAATAGGCTCTGCTACACGAAAAATATTACAACAAAAAGAAGAAAAATAACATAAAACAGAAAAGATCATATAACCCGAACCCGGAAACTCCTTTAGATCATTGGGACGATACGATTGATCCAGCGATCATGTCAGGGGACCATTGGGTGGAAGAAGAAGAGGCCCCATTAATTGAAGATGAACAAGCGTCAAGGAAAAAAATAGAAAAAGAAACGATGATAAAGGATATGTTTACTCACCCTGTACATCAAACGGGTGAAAAAACATGGGTAGCTTCGACTAAATCTGCTGAGTAATCAGCGGATTTTTTTCTGTTAAATCGCTTTGTATGCCCGTTGTCAGTGGCTTTTTGCCAGTTTGTTTCTAGGATTAAATAGGATCACAGAAAAATAATTAAATTTTTTAAGCTGATTATTCACAAAATTGTCGAAAAGTATAGTAAAATAGACAATGTATGACAGAGAGCGGTAAATACGGACTCCTTTGTCATAATGTTTCTATTTTTTAAAAGTATTTTCTATGATTAAAAGGATTTGTGAAATTATTCGCGAATTCAATGTATGGCGAATATGCCATACAAGAACTCATTTACTCAGTAAGGAGGATGGCTATGAATATCCATGAGTATCAAGGTAAAGAAATCTTAAGAAGCTACGGTGTAGCCGTTCCTAATGGAAAGGTAGCATTTACTGTAGAAGATGCAGTAGAAGCAGCACAATCTTTAGGAACTGATGTAAACGTTGTCAAAGCACAAATCCACGCAGGTGGTCGTGGAAAAGCTGGTGGGGTAAAGGTTGCTAAGAATTTAGACGAAGTTCGTACATATGCCGATGAAATTTTAGGCAAAACCTTAGTAACACATCAAACTGGACCAGAAGGTAAAGAAGTTAAGCGTTTACTAATTGAAGAAGGTTGCGACATCAAAAACGAATACTATGTCGGTCTAGTTGTTGACCGTGCAACTTCTAAAGTTGTCATGATGGCATCTGAAGAAGGTGGTACAGAGATCGAGGAAGTAGCTGAAGAAACTCCTGAGAAAATTTTCAAGGAAGTAGTCGACCCTGTTACAGGCCTAATGCCTTATCAAGCACGTCGATTAGCTTTTAACATCAACATCCCTAAAGAGCAAGTCAAAGACGCTGTGAAATTTATGATGGGTCTTTATAAAGTATTTGTCGAAAAGGATTGCTCAATTGCAGAAATCAACCCGCTTGTCACTACTGGAGACGGTAAAGTAATGGCTCTTGATGCAAAGTTAAACTTCGACTCAAACGCATTATATCGTCAAAAAGATATTCTAGAATATCGTGATTTAGACGAAGAAGATCCAAAAGAGATTGAAGCTTCGAAGTATGACCTAAGCTATATCTCATTAGATGGAAATATTGGATGTATGGTTAATGGTGCAGGTCTTGCCATGGCAACGATGGACATCATTAAACATTACAATGGCGATCCAGCCAACTTCTTAGATGTTGGTGGAGGCGCAACAACAGAAAAAGTAACAGAAGCATTTAAAATTATCCTTTCTGATGAGAGCGTAAAAGGAATTTACGTCAATATCTTCGGTGGAATTATGAAGTGTGATGTTATTGCCGAAGGTGTTGTAGCAGCGACTAAACAAGTTGGTTTAGAAATTCCACTAGTTGTTCGTTTAGAAGGAACGAACGTAGAATTAGGAAAACAAATCCTAGAGGAATCTGGATTGAATATTACTGCAGCTGACTCAATGGCAGACGGTGCAGAAAAAATCGTTTCACTAGTTAAAGCGTAAAGAAAGGCGGGATTTTAATGAGCATCTTGATCAATAAAGATACAAAAGTCATTGTTCAAGGGATTACTGGAGCAACTGGCTTATTCCATACGAAACAAGCGATTGAATATGGAACGCAAATTGTTGGTGGTGTTACTCCTGGTAAAGGCGGCACCGAAGTAGAAGGGATCCCAGTATTCGACACAGTGTCTGACGCTGTCGAAAAAACAGGTGCGAACGCTTCTGTCGTTTATGTTCCACCTGCATTTGCAGCAGATGCAATTATGGAAGCGGCTGATTCGGGAATCGATTTAGTTATCACAATTACTGAAGGAATCCCTGTTACTGATATGATTAAAGTTAAGCGTTACCTTGAAGGTAAAGAAACACGTTTAGTAGGGCCAAACTGTCCAGGTGTTATCACACCAGAAGAGTGTAAAATTGGAATTATGCCAGGTTACATTCATAAAAAAGGACACGTTGGAGTTGTTTCTCGTTCTGGTACATTAACTTACGAAGCTGTACACCAACTATCAACAGAAGGAATCGGTCAGTCATCAGCTGTTGGAATCGGTGGTGACCCTGTAAACGGAACAGACTTCATTGACGTATTAAAGCTATTCAATGAAGATCCGGACACACATGCTGTCATCATGATCGGTGAGATCGGTGGTACTGCAGAGGAAGAAGCTGCTGAATGGATTAAAGCTAATATGACAAAACCTGTTGTAGGCTTTATTGGCGGTCAAACAGCACCTCCTGGAAAGCGTATGGGACACGCAGGTGCGATTATTTCCGGAGGGAAAGGTACTGCTGCAGAGAAGATTAAAACGCTTGAAAGCTGTGGTGTGAAAGTAGCTGAAACACCTGCGGTAATGGGAGATACGTTAATTTCTGTTCTTAAAGATCAAGGAATTTTTGAAAAGTGCGTTACACATAAATAATTCATAGGAGAATACCCTCGGTCGATGGTGGTCGAGGGTACCTCCTGTTTTCCACAATTTGTATTATCCACTTCAACATAGCCCCTTTATTTCCTCGAGTTATCAGAAAGGAAAGATGAAACATGAACACTTCTTATGAAAGACTCCTTCACCTTCACTACTGTAGTTATGGAAGCTTTAAATTAATAAAAAAAATCTTTGACAAAGACCCTGAATTTAAACAAATTTATGAAATGTCACCAAAAGAAGTTGAGCTGCATTATGGAGCCACTTATAAGCAATCTACGGTCTTATTACAAAATATGAAACGTTTTACGATTGAAAAAGTTAAAAAAAACTTACAAGAACGAAATATTCATGTAACGACAATTTTTCAACGAGATTACCCACCATTATTAAAGCAAATATATGATCCACCTTGGGTTCTTTATTATCAAGGAGACCTCTCTATTTTACACAACTTTCTCCCTATAAGCGTTGTAGGAACGAGACATCCATCAAAATATGCTTATTATGAATTAAAACAACTTATCAAACCATTAATCGAACATGGTTTTATTATCATTAGCGGACTTGCTTTAGGAATTGATAAGTTTTCACATGAAATTGCAATGAACGATAACGGCAAGACAGCGGCAGTTTGTGCTTTCGGATTTGAAAATGTCTACCCACGTTCCAACCTCTCCTTATTTGACTCGTTAAAGCAATCACAGTTAGTCATTTCTGAATATCCCCCTTATGTCCAACCGAAAAAGTGGCACTTCCCTGAACGAAACCGAATCATTAGTGGTTTATCAATGTGCACGTTAATTGTAGAAGCGAAAGAAAAGAGTGGATCATTAATTACCGCAGACTTAGCTATGCAGCAAAATAGAGATGTTCTCGCATTACCAGGACGTTTATCACAAAGAGAGTCTGTAGGTACAAACCGACTTATCCAGCAAGGAGCAAAACTTATTTTATCTGTAGAAGATATTTTGGAGGAATATTTTTAGGGTGAATTGTGGAATACAATAAGAAAAGCGCAACTCTAATAAACAAATGATAAAGAACAGATTGACTGCTACTATTGCTCTTCCTGAAGAGTCATATTACATTTACTCGAACTTTTCAATAAACAACATAAAATAATATTAATGAAATGAATTTTAAGAGATTGAGTTTCATTTTCTTTTTAAATTTTCAAAATTTATTTTGACGCCTAAAACGTTGGTGTGAACGTTTTCAGCCCTTATTTGATTTACTTGATTTTAAATTAGATGTTTGACAAATGCTAAAAGTGTGTTTAATAATAGGGAAGATTTTAAATTACCTCTAAGGGGGAGGAAATTGGGTATGTCCGATTACTTAGTGATCGTGGAATCGCCCGCTAAAGCGAAAACAATTGGAAAATATTTAGGGAAGAAATATTCAGTAAAAGCATCTATGGGACATGTTATTGACTTGCCTAAAAGTCAGATGGGTGTCGATGTAGAGTCAGATTACACGCCTAAATATATAACAATTCGCGGTAAAGGGCCGATATTAAAAGAACTAAAAGCAGCAGCTAAAAAAGCAAAGAAAGTCTATCTCGCTGCCGACCCGGATCGTGAAGGGGAAGCAATTGCATGGCATTTAGCCGGTAGCTTAAATATAGATAAACGCTCAAAATGTCGTGTTGTTTTTAATGAGATTACAAAACAAGCAATAAAAGATTCATTCAAAGAACCACGAACGATTGATATGAGTTTAGTGGATGCACAACAAGCTCGTCGTGTTCTAGACCGCCTCGTTGGTTACAACATTAGTCCTTTATTATGGAAGAAAGTGAAAAAAGGGCTGAGTGCTGGTCGTGTACAATCTGTCGCTGTAAAAATGATTATTGATCGCGAAAATGAAATTAAGAATTTTGAACCTGAAGAATATTGGTCAATTGAAGCAAACTTTATGAAAGATGGAAATCCTTTTGAAGCTAAGTTTGTAGCTGTTGATAATAAAAAGAAAGATTTAAAGTCTCAACAAGATGTTAATGATGTATTACAAAAACTTTCAGGCGATGACTTTGAAATAAAAGAAGTTAAAAGGAAAGAAAGAAAACGAAATCCTGTTGTTCCTTTTACAACGTCATCACTTCAACAAGAAGCTGCAAGAAAGCTTAATTATCGTGCAAAGAAAACGATGATGCTCGCACAACAACTATACGAAGGGATTGACCTCGGAAAAGAAGGAACGGTCGGTTTAATTACGTATATGAGAACTGACTCAACGAGGCTCTCTGAAACAGCGCAACAAGAAGCGAAAGAATATATTGAAACAAATTATGGGAAAGAATATTATAACCCAAATAAAGCGAAGACGAAGCAGAATCAAAAGACACAAGACGCCCATGAGGCAATTCGTCCAACTTCTGTAATGAAAGATCCCAAAACAGTAAAGCAATACTTAAGCAGAGATCAATTGAGACTATATAAACTCATTTGGGAGCGAATGGTTGCAAGTCAAATGGCACCTGCTGTCATGGATACGATGTCCGTTGACTTAGACAACAATGGTGTCATTTTCCGAGCGAATGGGTCTAAGTTGAAATTCCCTGGGTTTATGAAAGTATATATTGAAGGGAATGACGACGGGAAGAAAGAAGAAGACCGCCTTCTCCCAGACATGGAAAAAGGAGAGTCAGCTAAAGCGGAAAAAATTGATCCAAACCAGCACTTTACTCAACCACCGCCACGATACACTGAAGCAAGGTTAGTAAAAACAATGGAAGAGCTTGGTATTGGTAGACCTTCTACATACGCTCCAACATTGGATACAATCCAAAGAAGAGGATATGTCGCACTTGAAGAAAAACGTTTTGTACCTACAGAGCTAGGGGAAATCGTTTTAGAGCTTATTCAAGAATTCTTCCCTGAAATCTTAAATGTAGAGTTCACGGCAAAAATGGAAAATGATTTAGACTCAATTGAAGAAGGTAATGAAAATTGGGTTCAGGTTATTGATACGTTTTATCGTGACTTCGAAAAACGCCTGAAAATAGCAGAAGAGGAAATGGAAGAAGTAGAAATTAAAGATGAACCAGCTGGAGAAGACTGTGAAAAGTGCGGCCACGAAATGGTTTATAAGATGGGACGGTTTGGAAAGTTCATGGCTTGTTCTAACTTTCCGGATTGCCGAAATACGAAAGCTATTGTTAAAGAAATCGGTGTAAAGTGCCCTACTTGTAACGAAGGAAACATTGTTGAGCGTAAAAGTAAAAAGCGTCGAATCTTTTACGGGTGTGACCGTTACCCAGACTGCGAGTTTATTTCATGGGATAAACCGATCTCAAGGAAATGTCCAAAGTGTGAAAGTATGCTAGTCGAGAAGAAATCGAAAAAAGGTGTACACGTCCAATGTTCATCTTGTGATTACAAAGAAGAGAAAAATTAACATCATGTATTTAAAATGCTTGCAACCTCATTCTTTTTAAGGTATATTTGCAAACGGAAAGATTGACGAAATGAAGGGGATTCTGTCGAATTGATATGTGAATGTTATTGGAATGGGATCTTATGGAAGTGAATCCTCATATCAATTATCAAAGTACGGGATTCCTTTTGCAGGTAAAATGACAGGTGTCGAAGGTTTTGTGAAAAAAAGAACAGAATGAAGAGCTCGCTGAGCGAGTAGTGACTACAATTCAGAATTTTGTGAAAAAAGTGTAAAATTTATTGAAAGGGCTACTAAATTGTGATAATATTTAGTAGCTCTTAATCATGGTAAAAGGTGTATGAATGATGACCACAAATGCAGAATGGAAAAAAAATTTTATTCAGTACTTGCAAATCGAAAAAGGTGCATCGAGTCTTACAGTAACCCACTATGAAAAAGACATTACTGACTTCACTCAGTTTTTAGAGCAACAAAATATTCATTCATTTGCTACTGTATCCTATGTTGAAATTCGTATATATTTAACTTCTTTACATGAGAAAGAATATGCTCGAAAAACAGTTGCACGTAAAATATCCTCGTTAAGATCGCTTTTTGATTTTTTAGTTCGAGAAGAATTTATAGAAAGCAATCCATTTA
Organism: Bacillus shivajii; assembly: GCF_020519665.1. NCBI lineage: Bacteria > Bacillati > Bacillota > Bacilli > Caryophanales > Bacillaceae > Bacillus > Bacillus shivajii. The sequence goes on along the minus strand of NZ_CP084703.1, from coordinate 2,614,078 downwards.
AAATGGTTTCTGTACCTAAAGGTGAAACGCGTTTACCATCTTTTTTTTACGAAGAAGAAATGATGAAGCTATTTGAAGCCATCAATGCGGAAGATGCTTTAGGGAAACGAAATTTAGCGATATTAGAACTTTTATATGCAACGGGAATTCGTGTAAGTGAATGTGTAAACTTGAACATATCTGACTACGATAAAGAATTAGGGACTCTTTTTGTAAAAGGAAAAGGACGAAAAGAAAGGTATGTTCCAGTTGGTAGTTTCGCAATGGATGCGCTTGAACTCTACTTGCAAAAAGGTCGCCCTGAGTTATTGAAAACAAACGGTGATGAACACGCGGTGTTTTTAAATTATCGAGGAGGGCGCCTAACTGATCGTAGTGTTAGGAACATATTAAATAAACTTGTTGACGAAGTGTCAATTTCATCAAGAATGAGCCCGCATGTGATACGTCATACATTTGCGACACACATGCTCAATGAAGGAGCGGACTTACGGACCGTTCAAGAGTTGTTAGGGCATAGTCACTTATCTTCAACTCAAATCTATACTCATGTAACAAAAGACCGACTACGAGCAGTTTACCGCAACTCTCACCCGAGAGCATAGACGAGGAGGGTATAAATGGAACAAATACGAGGAACGACGATATTTGCAGTACAACATAAAGGACAATGTGCAATAGCAGGAGATGGCCAAGTGACGTTTGGGAATGCCGTTGTGATGAAACACACAGCGCGAAAGGTCCGAAAGCTATATAAAGGAAAAGTAATCGCAGGCTTTGCAGGTTCTGTTGCAGATGCATTCACGCTGTATGAAAAGTTTGAGGGAAAACTTGAAGAATTTAGTGGTAATCTTCAGCGTGCAGCAGTTGAATTAGCAAAAGAATGGCGGAGTGATCGTGTATTACGAAAGCTTGAAGCGATGTTAATTGTAATGGATCGTTCAAATTTATACTTAATTGCTGGTACAGGAGAAGTCATCGAACCAGATGATGGCATTTTAGCGATAGGCTCCGGAGGAAACTATGCGCTATCAGCTGGTAGAGCATTAAAAGAGCATGCGCCACATCTTTCGGCAAAAGAGATGGCTTATGCCTCTTTAAAAACAGCTGCAGATATTTGTGTTTATACAAATGAATCAATTATTGTCGAAGAACTAGGTCAGTAATCAATCTTTCCTTGAAATGGGAGGTTACAAAATGAGTGAGAAATTTACACCACGCCAAATTGTAGAAAAGTTGGATCAATACATTGTCGGCCAGACAGGTGCTAAAAAGTCTGTAGCGGTTGCTCTTAGAAACCGTTATCGCCGTAGCCTGTTAGATGATGCACTTAAGGATGAAATTACACCTAAAAATATTCTAATGATTGGGCCTACCGGGGTAGGAAAGACGGAAATTGCTCGTAGGTTAGCAAAACTTGTAGGAGCTCCATTTGTTAAAGTAGAGGCGACGAAATTCACGGAAGTTGGCTATGTAGGTCGTGATGTTGAGTCGATGGTGAGAGATCTTGTTGAAACATCAGTTCGATTAGTTAAGGAAGAAAAAATGGTTGAAGTGAAGGGTCGTGCCGAAAAAAATGCGAACCGTCGACTTGTAGAACTATTAGTACCAAAGGCAAAGAAAGAGTCGAACTACCGAAATCCATTTGAAATGCTTTTTCAAGGGAACCAAGAAGAAGAACAATCTCAACAAGACAGTCAACAAGAAGATGATAGTGTCCGTGAAAGAAGAAAGAAGGTTGCTTCTCAGTTAGCTGCAGGTGAACTTGAAGAAGACTATGTAACGGTAGAAGTAGATGAGAACCAGCAAGGCAATATGTTTGATATGTTTCAAGGCTCAGGAATGGAACAAATGGGTATGAACATGCAAGATATGCTAGGTAATATGATGCCGAAGAAAAAGAAAAAGCGTAAGCTCCAAGTGAAAGATGCCCGTAAAGTTCTAACGGAAGATGAAGCACAAAAACTCATCGATATGGATGAAGTTACACAAGCTGCTGTTTCAAAAGCTGAACAATTGGGAATTATTTTTATAGACGAAATCGATAAAGTAGCTGGGAAAAGTAAACAACAATCGGCAGATGTGTCAAGAGAGGGCGTACAGCGCGATATTTTACCAATTGTAGAAGGTTCTACGATCGTTACAAAGTACGGTCCAGTCAAAACAGACCATATGCTATTTGTCGCAGCGGGTGCATTTCATTTTTCTAAGCCTTCAGATTTAATCCCTGAACTTCAAGGGCGTTTTCCAATTCGAGTAGAGCTATCTAGTTTAACTGTGGATGATTTTGTACGTATTCTCGTTGAACCAGATAATGCGTTAGCCAAACAATATGAAGCTCTTTTGGAAACAGAAGGAATAAAATTAAAATTTTCTGACGATGCTATTCGTAGGATTGCCGTAATAGCGACAGAAGTAAATGATGAAACCGAAAATATTGGTGCGAGACGCCTCCACACAATCTTAGAAAAGTTGTTAGAGGACTTATCATTTGAAGCGTCAGAAATTACTTTAGAAGAAATTGTGATAACACCTGAATACGTCGAAGAAAAATTACAAAATGTAGTGAAAAATCGAGACTTAAGTCAATATATTCTTTAGGAGGACAAGAAATGGATCTATTATCGAAAACACGTAAAATTAATGAATTACTTCAAAAGAGCGGAGGACAATCAGTTAACTTTAAAGATGTTGCAGTAACATTACGAGATGTGATTGAAGCAAATATCTTTATCGTAAGTCGCCGAGGTAAATTATTAGGCTATTCAATTAAACAAGAAATTGAAAATGAGCGTATGAAACAAATGCTTGAGGCTCGTCAATTTCCAGAGGAGTACACAAGCGGTTTATTTAAAATCGAAGAAACTAGTCCAAATCTAGATATTAATAGTGAGTTTACGGCATTTCCTGTAGAGAATAAAGATTTATTCTCAGCAGGGCTAACAACAGTTGTACCGATTCAAGGTGGAGGTCAACGTTTAGGGACATTAATTCTAGCTCGTCTAGAAGATTCATTTGATGATGATGATTTATTACTAGCTGAATATGCATCTACAGTAGTAGGGATGGAAATTTTACACGAGAAAACAGAAGAAATTGAACAAGAAGCAAGAAGTAAAGCTGTCGTACAAATGGCAATTAGTTCATTATCTTATAGTGAATTAGAAGCTGTAGAACATATCTTTGAAGAACTAGATGGAAATGAAGGTCTTCTAGTAGCAAGTAAAATTGCTGACCGCGTTGGTATTACGAGATCAGTAATCGTAAATGCACTACGTAAGCTTGAGAGTGCAGGGGTTATCGAGTCTCGTTCACTTGGTATGAAAGGGACGTATATTAAAGTATTAAACGACAAGTTCTTAGTAGAACTTGATAAAGTGAAGAACTAAAACTTTCAGTATTAATTTAAGCTTATCAAAAAGAACCATTAGAAAATGCCTTTCTAATGGTTCTTTTTTTATGTCTTATAGGTAATAAGACCCTCTCGCTCTGTAATATCAGCATATTATAAACTCTTATAAAAACTGTGACTTAAAAGCTTTTCTTATTTTGAGAAGTATATATATGCTTTAATTTACCTCCAGTATATAAACACTTTCGTGAAAAATCGGTAAATGAACCAAAATAAATGAAACTTTTTTACTGTTTTACCTGACAGCGGGCATTTTTGTCGAAAAATGTGTTAAAATCTATTACGGTGATAAGTACTTTAATATGCTTAAGAAAACTCAGACAATTTTTAACCACATGGTCAAAAGTACTATTTATAGACTATTTTCATAAGTGGTATTAGGTCTTTTTTATCGAACTATATACAATTTTTATGACAGTTAGACAATTAGTTGTTTATTCTATAAAATACTTATGGTGTGGAAAAAAGACGAACATTGACGAATTATAGGGGATAAGGAGAGATAAGCCATGAATATTATCGACAATTCGACGAATTCATTGCTACACAAAGGGCTATCTGCTTCTATGACAAGACAGAAGACGATTGCACAAAACATAGCAAATGTTGATACACCAAATTATAAAGCGAAAAAGACTGTGTTTTCTCATGAGCTTGAACGTGCATCAAATGCGAAATTACAAGCTCATCGAACGGATGCTAGACATATCGGATTTGGTAGGAATGCAAGTGGAGAAGCTGCGAATGTAGTTCAGCGTAACAATACAATGTATAACCACAATGGTAACAATGTTGATATTGATCAGGAGATGGCTGAGCACGCACAAAATCAAATTTATTACAATGCTTTGATTGATCGAATGAATGGTCGTTTTAATAGCATTCGAACGGTTCTAGGGCAAGGGAGGTAATAGGAAATGAGTATTTTTCATGGGATGAATACATCCGCTTCGGCATTAACTGCTCAAAGACTTAGAATGGATGTTGTTTCAGCGAATATGGCTAATGCAGATACAACGAGAGGTAGAATGGTAGATGGCGAGTGGCAGCCTTACAGAAGGAAGATGGTTGTTATGGAGCCGAACTCATCATCATTCACATCACACCTTAGCCGTGCCATAGGTAAAAATGATGGACCAGGTAATGGTGTGAAAGTGCGTGAAATCATTGAAGATGAAACACCATTTAAACAAGTGTACCAACCAAACCATCCTGATGCGAACGAAGATGGTTACGTTCAAATGCCTAATGTTGATCCGTTAAAAGAAATGATAGATCTAATGAGTGCAACAAGATCCTATGAGGCCAACGTTACAGCATTAGATGGTCATAAAAATATGTTGTTAAAGGCACTTGAAATCGGTAGATAAATATGATTATGAGGTGAAAACATGGACGCTAATATTTCATCAATGACAAATATTATGAGACCAACACAAACAAATGCAACTCAACCGAAAGTGGCGCCTCACAAGGCACAGGATTCCTTTAAAGGCTGGTTAAACGATGCGATCAAAGACGTAAACCAAGCGCAAGTAACTTCTCAAAAAATGACTGGAAAGTTAGCTCGTGGTGAAAATGTCGACTTGCACGATGTCATGATTGCAGGACAAAAGGCTAGTATTTCATTACAAACAACAGTCGAAGTACGTAATAAAGCTGTTGAAGCTTATCAAGAGATTATGAGAATGCAAGTTTAACTTTAAATATGAACGACCCTTTTTGTTTGTAACGTCTTTTAATCTTGCATTACATAAATACGTTACAACTACTATTTTTTTGTCGGTCTTATTAAATTTATCGGTAACTTTTTTTAAATCTTTAAGTAAAACTTCAAATAATTTTTGTTCCATTGTCATCCGTTCATATTTCTAAAAGAAAATTTAGTAGATAAGTTAGTTAGGACGATTTAAATAGCAGTGGTGTGGGAGGAAACATGAACGAAAAGTTTATACATTATAAAGATAAAACAATTGAATTTTGGCGATCAAGAACAACGAACCAAAAAGGGTTACTAGTCGGATCTATAATCATCGTCCTCCTCTTATTTTTATCTTTAGTTTGGTTTGGGGCAAGAACAAATCATGTTCCTTTATATACGAACTTAACCCCACAAGAGACTGGAGAAATAAAAGGCACTCTGGACAATAGAGGGATCTCATCAGAAATCACCAATGACGGGACGACGATCTTAGTGCCAGAAACGATGGTTGATGAATTAAAAGTTGATTTAGCTGCAGAAGGAATTCCTCAATCGGGAAGAATTGATTACGGAACATTCCGAGATAATATGGGGTTTGGAACGACAGATAATGAGTTTAGCTTATTAGAAAGAGCTGCTATTCAAACAACGTTAGAGGATTTGATCCGCAATGTTGATGGAGTACAATCTTCTCAAGTTATGATTACACTTCCTGAAGAGAGCATTTGGCTCTCGGATGAACCAGATCAAGCAACTGCATCTGTCGTTTTAAATTTACAGCCTGGTATCTCGCTAGATCAAAGTCAAGTCAGAGCTTTACACCATCTTGTATCAAAAAGTGTTCCTAATTTACCTGTTGAAAACATTGTCATTATGGACCAAATGTTTAATTACTTAGAGCTCCACGATGACCCTTCAATGGGAGGAGATACAACACTTTCTCTGTACGAACAGCACCGAAAAATTCAACGAGATGTTGAAAGGGACATACAAAGGCAAATCCAGCAAATGCTCGGTACGATGATGGGCCCTGATAAAGTTTTAGTAGCAGTGACAACAGATTTAGACTTCACCCAAGAAAACCGTCAAGAACAGCTTATTACAGCAGTTGATGAAGACAATATGGAAGGTATTGCTGTAAGTGTTGAACGTATTACAGAGACATTTACTGGAGAAGGTGCTCAAGAAGGTGGAGTACCAGGTACTGGTGAAACAGACGTCCCAGGATACCCAGGGTTAGCCGGTGGAGGAGCTGGAGATTACGAATTAATTGAAGAGCGTATAAATAATGAAGTGAATCGAATTCACCGAGATATTGTTGAAAGTCCATATAAAATTCGCGATATCGGCATTCAAGTTATGGTTGAACCGCCAGATCCTGAAGACCCTGCTTCTTTACCACCTGATCGACTCGATGATATTCAGCAAATTTTAGGACAAATTGTTAGAACATCGATTGATGGTGATGTAACAGCACAATGGGGACCTAACGATGTGGAAGATAGAATCTATGTGTCATCACAACCATTCTATGGAAAAGTAGAGTTTGAAGAGCCAGAAACAGGTACGCCGTGGTGGTATTTTGCTTTAGGCGCACTAACATTACTTGTCATTATCTTGCTTATCTTACTACTGAAAGGCAGAAGTAAGTCAGAAGAAGGTTCTGTCACCCACGACCAAGCTGCCACTGTAGACGTTCCAGATTTAGAGGACGAGGCAGATACAGAAGAAAAGGCAAGACGTAGACAATTAGAAAAACTAGCGATAGATAAGCCAGAAGAGTTTTCTAAATTAATTAGAACATGGCTTTCCGAGGACTAAGGAGTGAAAATGTAAGTGGCAAAGAAAAAAGATTTAACGGGAAGAGAGAAAGCCGCTATATTACTCATCTCTCTAGGTCCCGATGTATCAGCTCAAGTTTATAAGCATTTAACAGAAGAAGAGATCGAAAAGTTAACGTTAGAAATTGCTGGTGTACGTAAGGTGGATACAGGAACAAAAGAAGAAGTGTTAGATCAATTTCACCAAATGGCACTTGCACAAGATTATATTACACAGGGCGGAATTGGCTACGCTAAGGACGTTCTAGAAAAGGCGTTGGGTCAGTCAGAAGCGATGGAGATTATAAATCGCCTGACTTCCACCCTTCAAGTGAGGCCTTTTGACTTTGCGAGAAAAGCTGAGGCAAGTCAAATCTTAAACTTTATTCAAAATGAACATCCACAAACAATTGCACTAATCTTATCTTATTTAGATAGTGAACCTGCAGGTCAGATCTTATCTGAATTACCACAAGAAGTGCAAGCAGAGGTTGCTAAGCGAATTGCATTAATGGATAGCACTTCTCCTGAAATTGTGAATGAAGTAGAAGCAATATTAGAACGAAAACTTTCAGCAACGGTCACTCAAGACTATACACAAGCTGGTGGTATTGAAGCTGTTGTTGAAGTGTTAAATAGTGTCGACAGAAGTACGGAACGAACAATCTTAGATGCACTAGAAATTCAAGATCCTGAATTGGCTGAAGAAATTAAAAAGAGAATGTTTGTCTTTGAAGATATTGTCACCCTTGATAATCGTTCCATTCAGCGCGTAATCCGTGATGTAGAAAATGAAGATTTGCAGCTTTCATTAAAAGTTGCTAGTGATGAGGTGAAAGAAATTGTCTTCAACAATATGTCACAGCGAATGGCAGAGACATTTAAGGAAGAAATGGAATTTATGGGTCCAGTTAGACTTCGTGATGTAGAAGAAGCTCAAACAAGAATTGTAGCCATCATTCGTCGCCTTGAGGAAGCAGGTGAAATCGTCATCGCACGTGGTGGAGGAGATGATATCATTGTCTAAATTAATTAAATCAGCTTACGCTAATAAGCTCGAAGACTCGGTAAAAACAATAGGTGTCCGACGCTTATATACAAACAATGATGAAAATGATCCCTCTATAGAACATGATGAAATGAATGAACAAGCCGAACAACAATATTCAGGGAAACAAAATGAAGTCGAACGTGAAAATATATTATTAGAAGCTAAACAACAAGCTGAGGAATTAATAGAAGAAGCGCAGCTTGAAATTGATGCAAAGAAAAAAGAAATTGCTGAATATGAAAATAACATTGCAAAAGAAGCGGAAGTACGTTTTGAAAAAGCAAAACAAGCTGGAGAAAAAGAAGGATATGAAGCAGGATTAATTAAAGGAAAGCAAGCTTATGATCAAAAAATCGTTGAAGCACAAAAAATAATTGATCAAGCAAAGCAAGACTATATCTCCAAAATCGGCGATAGCCAGAGTGATATGTTAGATCTTTCCTTAAATATTGCAGAAAAAATCATAGGGAAAACTATTGATGAAGATCCTGATGCTTTTCTTCAGCTTGTAAAAGAAGCTGTTACAGAAGTTCGTGAACAAGAAGAAGTGAAAATTTACGTTCCGCCAAACTGTTATGAACGAACTTTAAAGAACAAGCGAGAGATTAAGGAAATTGCTTTAAATACTAGGCAACTCTATATTTACCCTGATGCATCGATTAACGAAGACAGCTGTATTATTGAAACACCTTTCGGAAAGATCGATGCATCTATTGATAGTCAATTAACGGAAATGAAAACTGCTCTTCATGAATTATTAAAATCAGGAGATCAACATGAACATTCGTGATCTAATACCACACATTAATGAAATCAATACGTATAAGCATTATGGGAAGGTCTCTCAAGTAGTAGGTTTAATGATTGAATCGAAAGGACCCCAAGCTTCTGTAGGAGATATTTGTCACATACTAGTAGGTGGTCACCCTCAGCGAAAGATAAAAGTTGAAGTTGTTGGATTCCGTGGGGAAAATGTATTACTAATGCCTTTTGATCATATTCAAGAAATTGCACCAGGCTCATTAGTAGAGGCAACATATAAACCATTAGAAATTCAAGTGGGTTCTAGTTTAATTGGGAAAGTTCTAGACGGACTTGGAAGACCGTTTGATGGTACAAGTTTTGACAACCATACGTTTTCATATCCGACAGATAACCAACCACCAAACCCATTAAATCGTCCACGTATCAGTGATCCATTAAGTTTAGGTGTTAGAGCGATTGATGGTTTATTCACGGTTGGTAAAGGTCAAAGGGTTGGAATATTTGCTGGAAGTGGAGTTGGAAAAAGTACGCTTATGGCGATGATCTCAAAGAATTCTGAAGCTGATTTGAATGTTATCGCATTAATTGGTGAAAGAGGAAGAGAAGTTCGTGACTTTATCGAACGAGACCTAGGCCCTGAAGGGATGAAAAATACGATCGTGGTTGTGGCAACATCCGACCAACCGGCTTTAATGCGAATTAAAGGGGCTATGACAGCAACCGCAATTGCTGAATATTATCGTGACCAAGGTAAAAACGTCACACTTATGATGGACTCGGTGACTAGAGTGGCGATGGCCCAACGTGAAATTGGTTTAGCAGTAGGAGAACCGCCAACGACAAAAGGGTATACTCCATCTGTATTTGCGATACTCCCACGTCTATTAGAACGTAGTGGAACGAATGAGCACGGATCAATCACCGCTTTTTATACAGTGTTAGTTGATGGTGACGATTTATCAGAACCAATTGCCGATGCAGTTCGAGGAATTTTGGATGGCCACTTAGTACTTGATCGAAAGTTAGCAAACAAAGGTCAATTCCCTGCTATCAATGTTTTAACAAGTATCAGTCGAATTATGAACGATATTGTTTCGAAAAACCATCGATCTTCAGCTGATTATTTAAGACATATGCTGGCCGTTTATACTGATTCGGAAGATTTAATTAGTATTGGGGCATATAAAAGAGGAACAAATAAAGAAGTTGACACAGCGATAAAAGTACACCCAAAAATTATTGATTATATTAAGCAAGGTACAGATGAACATATTACATTTGATGAATCAGTAGCTAAGTTAGTAAATGAATTTGGAAGAGGTGGAACATCTTGAGTTTTCAATTCGGACTACAAAAAGTGTTAGAAGTGAAAGAACATGAAAAGTCAGAAGCAGAATCAAAGTATAGTGAAGCGATGAAACAATTCGAAGATGTTGCAACTGACCTTTATCATTTGCTGAAAAAAAAAGAGGACTTAGAAGCTTTTTATAATGAAAAAATTCAATCAGGTACTTCGATCTCTGCTATCCAACAAACACAGCAAACAATTTCTCACTTGCAAAAAGAGATTGATAAACTTCAGCTAGAAACACAAAGAGCAAGAAGTCGAATGAATGATCAAGAGCAATTCTTAATGTTCAAATCAATAGATGTGAAAAAATATGAAAAAATGAAAGAGCGAAAACATCAACGGTATATACAGCTAGAAAAAGAAAAAGAGAGTAAATTCCTTGATGAGATTTCTGTTCAACAGTTTTTGAAGCATGAAATAAGGTGAACAACAAATGAGCGAAAACAAAAAAACAAACAAACTTCAAATGTTCTTTATGGTCGTTTTTATCCCAGCAATTTTTGCTATCATTTTAGCGTTAGTCTTACTCTATTATATGGGCATTAATGTAAGTGAGAATGTACAGCAGGCTTTTTCTGCATTGCCTTTTATAGATAGTGAAGTAGAAGATGAAGATGAATCATCCATGGAAGAAAGATTTGTACAACTTGAACATGAAAATGAAAATTATCTCACTCAGATTGAACAATTAGAGTATGAACTGTCGATGAAAGATGAGGAGATCAACCAATTACAATTAGAAATTGAATCACTTATCCAAATTGAAGAAAGTGAAGAAGAATCTCCAAATGAGCGAACCGGTGTGAATGATGTTGTTCAAACGATCGAAAATATGACAGCATCTCGAGCTGCTAATATAATCAGTGAATTATCAGATGAAGAAGCAGTAATGTATTTACGATTAATGAGTGTGGACACTAGATCACAAATTTTAAGCCGAATGGATGCAGAAAGAGCGGCAGAAATCATTAGTGATCTTTCTAACTAATAGTTACTAGCTTGAAAGGGGGTGAAAAAATGAACGAAATGTTAGGGTTAACGCCCGCTATGCAGCAACTTAATAGTTCACCAACGAAATCAAATGTAAATAAAAGCGAGTCACAAGGAAAGGGTTTCTTGCATTCACTTAAGGAGATATTAAATGATCAAAGTGGGAAAGAATCATTGCAGGAATTACTTAGTGAATTCGGTGGTGAGATTATTGATCCACAAGCAATAGTTGATCTGCTAGGGGAGCTAATTACAGAGATACCTTTTGAAGAAGGGTATTTAAAGGAAATTATGCTTCAGTTAGATGAGAGTCAACAATTACTAGATCTATTTCCAAAAGACGTTCAACTGGCTATAGAAGAACTTTTTCAAAGTGAAATCCCTATTGAAGAGTTAATTGAAGCAGAAAATCTTACTGATGATCCATTACACATAGTAGCACTGTTAATGGCACTGAATTATCACGAAAAAGAAAGTGGCTTGAGTTTTAAACAAGACCAGATCCAAAACGTAAGACAAATGCTTAGTACAGTTTTTCCAATAATGCAATCAGAAAATAATTTTTCGTCAGTACGTGAGATGACTGAGAAGCTTGCAAATAACCTTGAGAAGTTTTTAAAAGGGGATCAATCGGTACAACAACGTAATGGTGGAGCAGAAGAATGGTTAAGAAGATTAACTCAACAAATGAATGAAAAAAGAATCGCAGAACAAGCCTATCAGCAACATTTAGCACAACGTGATTCTACAAAGCCAGTAGCAGGATTGTCAATGAACTTAGATATGTCAAATAATCACATGTCCAGGTTACAGCAATTTGTCGTTCATGCAGGTGAACAACAAGCAGATCGCCCTTCTGAACAGCAGTTTTTACGTCAATTTCAAAACATTTTAGCACGTAGCCAGTTTCAAAACTTAGGAAATGGTATTCAACAACTTAACATTCAATTGCACCCGCAATCTCTTGGCAGGTTAGATATTACCATCCAGCAAATTAATGGTGTTCTTGTTGCAAAAATGATGACAACGACTGCCGTTGCTAGGGATCTAATAGAAGGTCAGTTACAACATTTACGAAATGCTTTTCAAACACAGCAAATTCAAGTAGATCGTATAGAAGTAACGCAACAGCAGAGCTCTCAACAAAATTCGTTAAAAGATCAAACGAATGATGAGTCTGCAAATCATGAGGAACCTTCAAAAGATGACCAAAATAAGGATGAGCCGTCTGAAGAAGAAAGCTTTGCCGACTTTTTAGAAGAAACGATAAATATGGAAGTTTAAGGTGATGACGATGCCTAATACAATTACGGATAGTTTATACTTACAAGATTACCAAAAGAGAAAACAAGCAAGTGGAAATGCTGATTTAGATAAAGACGCATTTTTAAAAATTCTGATGACACAACTTCAAAACCAAGATCCTATGAATCCAATGGAAGATAAGGAGTTCATCGCTCAAATGGCGCAATTTTCTTCATTAGAACAAATGACGAACATGAGTGAAGCGATGCAAAAGCTTGTTAACCAACAACAACATGACCAATTTGTTTCTCATAGCGAACTAATCGGTAAGAACGTTGAATGGGAACATGACGTGCAAATGGAAGATGGGAGCAAACGGAAAGAGCTTATCGATGGAATTGTAACATCAGTGGTTTTTAAGGATGGAAAAGCCAACTTAATTATTAATGGTGAACATACTGTTTCAACGAAAGATATTAAATCAGTATCTTTACCGAATATCACTGAATAGTATTTGGAGGTGAGGATTATGGCTAATAAAATTATGCCCCATCACCTGCAACAAGCGTTACCGAAGCCGGGGTTAAAGCCAACAACGAAACAGTCAAAACCTGCAGTTTCCTTCCAGTCGGTGTTAAATAATTCGATTGAAAAAGGGACTGAATTAAAAATTAGTAAACATGCAGAAAAACGATTGCAAGACCGAGGGATTCACATCCAGCCAGAAATGTGGGAAGAGATCCACTCAAAAGTAAAAGAAGCAAAACAAAAGGGTGTAAATGATTCTTTAGTTGTAACGGGTGATGCAGCACTAGTAGTCAGTGCCAAAAATGAAACAGTTATTACGGCTATGGACCGTGAAGAAGCAAGTTCACAATTATTTACAAATATTAATGGTGCGATATTAATTGATTCATAGAAGAAAACAGCTGGACCGAAAGGAAGCTGGGTGCTGTGGAACGAGAGAAGCAGCAATAAAAAAAAGATTTATGAAAGGGGACAAGCATTATGCTACGTTCAATGTATTCAGGGATTGGTGGAATGAGAAACTTCCAAACAAAGCTCGATACTATAGGAAATAATATCTCAAACGTAAACACATTTGGTTTTAAAAAAGGTCGTACAACTTTTAAAGATTTAGTTAGTCAACAACTCTCTGGTGCTAGTACAGCTGGAGATAACCGAGGAGGTACAAATCCTCAACAAGTAGGTCTTGGTAGTAGCTTAGCTTCTATTGATACGATTCATACACAAGGATCACTTCAAACAACTGGTCGTGATTTAGATATGGGGATTTCTGGTGACGGATTCTTCGTAGTCAACGATGGAGATCAGTCTTACTACACACGTGCCGGAAACTTTTACTTAGATGAACAAGGAAACTTAGTAAACTCTGACGGTTTGCGTGTTCAAGGTTACGGAGTAGATGGCGATGGAAATATTGATGAGGGAGCAGGTTTTGGTGATTTAGAAATCACAGCGGGTAGCTTAATGGCACCACAAGCAACAGGGAATGCCCAATTTAGGGGTAATTTAAATGCTGATTATGTTTCTGGAACTGCATTAGGTAATAACGATTATTCGGAACAAGAAATTCGTGATTTAATTGAAGGTTCTGGTACGGTGGTTCCATACTCAGTCGTTGATTCTTTAGGAAGGGTACATGACCTTGACTTAGTGTTCCAAAAGACAGGTGAAAATGAATGGCAAGTAGGCTCATTATTATTTGATGAAGATGAAAATGAATATACATTCACTGAATTAGCAAGTGACTTATCTTTTAATAACGATGGATCATTCAATGATGTTGACATTGACCAACTAGTTATTGGTGGTACTGATGGGTCAGATGATTTAGCAATTGATATAGATCTTTCACGAATGTCTCAGTTTGCTCGTAATACAACTGCAGACATAAGTAATGTTGATGGTAACATGGACGGTACTCTTGAAAGTTATAATATCTCCGAAACTGGTGAAATCAACGGTGTTTTCTCTAACGGCGAAGTTCGTTTACTTGGTCAAATTGGCCTAGCGAATTTCAATAACCCTGGTGGTCTTTCAAAATCTGGAGATAACCTATATGCAGTATCTAACAACTCAGGAGCGCCGCAACTCGGTTTTGCTGGTGATGGTGGTCGTGGCACATTGACAGGGGCAGCTCTTGAAATGTCTAACGTTGACTTATCAGAAGAGTTTGCGGAAATGATTGTTTCACAACGTGGGTTCCAAGCAAACACGAGAATGATTACAACATCAGATGAAATTCTTCAAGAGCTTGTAAACTTAAAACGATAGATCAGTTGTAAGTAGGGAGACATAGTGTCAAGCTCACACTATGTCAGCCCGCCCTTACTCTTCTCGCCACCACTAGTCGAATCATGCTTTTTATGAAGGGGGCAAGGTGTTAACGAAACACCGAATGACAATGGTTGAATTAACAAGGTTAAATGGACAACCGTTCACTTTAAATGCACTATATATTGAACAAATCCAAGCATTTCCTGATACAACGATTACGTTAATAAATGGAAAGAAGCTTGTCGTAAAAGAAACAGAATTAGAAGTAGCACAAAAAGTAGAATCGTTTTATCAAAAGGTTGGTCTATCATCACTAACTGTAAAAAGTACGGCTGACCTTCGAGAGAAGGAGGGTTAATCAATGTTTCAAAATCGTTTAGTTAACATCATGCTGATTATGTTGATGGCGTTAACTTTAATAGGCGCTTTAACCCTTGTGTTATACACACAGTTTTTTCAACAAACGAATGCTCATGAGGAACCGACAATTGATGATGTATTAAGAGTATCTGCTGAAACAGAGGAGATTACGACGAACTTATTATCTAATAATATCGTCCGCACGCAGTTTGTTGTTCAACTTGATAACCGAAGCGCGAAAGATGAATTTACAAAAAGAGACTTCCAAGTAAAAAATATTATTATACAAGAACTTTCTGATTTAAGGGGAAGTGACCTTCAAGGTTCTGAAGGGATCAGAGGGTTAGAAGAACAAGTCCGCTTAAGAATTAATGAAGTGATGCAAGATGGGCATGTTGAAAAAGTTTATTTAAAAAATTTAGTTATTCAATAGTCTAGGGCAGTAAGAAATATAAAGAGAGGTGAGGCTCTTTGACAGATGTATTATCACAAGGAGAAATTGATGCCCTCCTTTCTGCATTATCTACAGGTGAAATGGATGCAGATGAACTAAAGAAAGAAGAAACTGAAAAAAAGGTAAAAGTCTATGACTTTAAAAGAGCTCTCCGTTTTTCAAAAGATCAAATTCGAAGTATTACTAGAATACACGAGAATTTCGCAAGAATTTTGACGACACAACTTTCGGCACAGTTAAGAACTTTTGTACAAATTAATGTTGCATCAGTTGATCAGCTACCATACGATGAGTTTATTCGCTCTGTTCCGAAAATGACATTATTAAGTGTATTTGAGCCATACCCACTAGACGGACGATTCGTGATGGAAATCAACCCGAACGTTGGATATGCAATGCTTGATCGAATGTTAGGTGGCCAAGGAGAAGCGTTAAATAAGGTTGAGAACTTAACTGAAATTGAAACAAAAATTATGACAAAGCTTTTTCAAAGAACGCTAGATACATTGCAAGAAGCGTGGGAATCGATAGAAGAAATTGACCCATCTATGGACGACTTGGAAGTAAACCCACAATTTCTACAACTTGTATCTCCAAATGAAACAGTCGTTGTCATTTCATTATCAACGACAATAGGGGAGACTTCTGGGATGATTAACTTATGTATCCCTCACGTCGTTATTGAACCTATTTTACCGAAATTATCTGTTCATTTATGGATGCAAACCAAAAAGAAAGAGCGAGAACCAGAAGAAATTTATTCCCTTGAAGCAAATGTGAAAAAAGCCCCACTAGATATTGTTGTTGAATTAGGAAATTCACAAATTACAATTAATGAATTTCTCCAATTAGATAAAGGGGACATTATTGAACTAGACCAGCTGATTGAAGATCCTTTACTTGTCAGAGTAGGAAACCATCCGAAATATGAAGCACAACCTGGAAAAGTAAAACAAAATGCAGCTGTACAAATCACTGACATCATTGAAGAGGAGGGTGATGAAGATGAATGATGATATGCTTTCTCAAGAAGAAATAAATGCCTTATTAGAAGGTATGGATAACGATGATACATCAACTGACGAGACATCTTCAGAACTTGTAATTGAAAACTACTTATCAGGCATTGAACAAGATGCTATGGGGGAAATAGGAAACATTTCATTTGGAAGTGCAGCAACAGCGTTGTCGACCCTTTTAAATCAAAAGGTCGATATAACGACACCGCGAGTTTCTGTCGTTAAGTATGATGATTTAGACCAAGAGTTTCCACAACCTCATGTCGCAGTATCTGTACAATATACAGAAGGGTTTACAGGAAAGAACTTACTCGTTATTAAATCAAAAGATGCAGCTGTTATTGCAGATTTAATGCTTGGAAATGACGGGACCAATGTAAATGAAGAATTAACCGAAATGGAAATCAGCGCCGTTCAAGAGGCGATGAACCAGATGATGGGTTCAGCGTCAACTTCGATGTCTACGATCTTTAATAAGCGTGTCGATATTTCACCACCAGATATTGATCTATTAAATTTAAGAGAAGATCCAGATAATGTTGATCTACCTGAAGATGATATACTCGTTCAAATTTCTTTTGACTTAAAAATTAGTAACTTAATCGATTCAAAAATTATGCAACTCGTTACAGTTCCATTTGCAAAGGCGATGGTCGAGCAATTAATGAACCCAGATGGAGACGACCAACAAAGTTCAGTAGAGGCTCACGAAAGTCAGGCTGACAATGTCCAACCACCGGAGTCAGCTTCTAATGTTACGAACGAGGTAAATCAGTTAAACGTGCAAGAGCCATCTAATGAGCCATTATATGAAGAACAGCAGCATGTAACTGAAAAAAATGAAAGAAATGAAGCACAGTACCTATCCTCAGGACCTAAGCAACCAGAGCGCTCTGCAAGTGTACAGCCAGCGGCATTTACGAATTTTGAAGAACCATCTTTATCAGAGACTGAATCAAAAAATTTGGACATGCTTTTAGACATTCCATTAGACGTGACAGTGGAATTAGGAAGAACAAAAAGGTCTATTAAAGATATTTTAGAGTTAAGCCAAGGTTCAATCATTGAATTAGACAAACTTGCTGGTGAACCTGTAGATATTTTGGTCAACAAAAAATTAATTGCCAATGGAGAAGTTGTAGTAATTGATGAAAACTTTGGAGTAAGAGTTACAAACATTGTTAGTCCAAGAGATCGTTTAAATAAATTAAAGTAAAATATGCAAATAATAGGAGGATATGAATAATGGCTAAAGTTTTAATTGTAGATGATGCAGCATTTATGAGAATGATGATTAAAGATATTTTAACAAAGAACGATTTTGACGTTGTTGGAGAAGCGGCTGATGGTTCTCAAGCTGTTGACTTGTATAAAGAACATTCTCCAGACATTGTCACAATGGATATTACAATGCCAGAAATGGACGGAATTACTGCATTAAAAGAAATTCGTAAACATGACCCAAATGCAAAAGTGATTATGTGCTCTGCAATGGGACAGCAAGCAATGGTTATTGATGCTATTCAAGCTGGTGCAAAAGATTTTATCGTAAAGCCGTTTCAGGCGGACCGTGTGTTAGAAGCGATTAACAAAACGTTAGGATAATATCGCTTCAAAGGAGTGTATACCTTTGAAAGTCTATGTAAAAGCCATCTTTATCTTTATATTACTTTTTACTATTTTCATACCTTCAGAACCTTACGCTGAATCATTCGGTGATGGCGGTGGTTCTGTAGATGAATGGTTACTAAACCAAGACAATGAAACCGTTGATGAAGATAGTGAAAAGACAAATGAACAGCCCGTAGAAGAAGTAATGGAGGAAACTGAAGCACTTGCAGAAGATGATGAAGATACAACTGCTGTGGGTGGGGTAGAGGATCAAAATTTGTTCTTACTATCCTTACAAATGTTCTTAGCTTTAGGTGTTGTTATTTTTCTTATATATGGTTTGTTAAAGTTTGTTAATAGTAGGTCGAAGTCTTTTCGAAGTCACTCGACAATTGAGAGCATTGGCGGTGTCGGTTTAGGAGCAAACCGTTCAATCCAGCTCGTTCGAATTGGAGATAAGCTTTTTGTAGTTGGTGTTGGTGAGACAGTACAGTTGTTAAAAGAGATTGAAGACGAGGAAGAAATCGAAAAAATTATTGAAGAACATCGTCCGACTGAAGGAATCGAACAACCGGTTAAAAAAATTACGAACTGGGTTCAAGATCGATATAAAGGTTCTTCTGGAAATGAAACTCATCAATCCTTTCATTCACTTCTAGATAGTAAGATGAAGGAAGTAAAAGACTCACAAGAAAAAGTACATTCATCATTGAAGGAGAAAGACAGATGGTAGAAATTCCAGCACTAGATATTTTTAGTGATGATCCTGCAAATCTAACTGCAACTGTTCAGCTATTATTACTATTAACTGTATTAGCTATTGCTCCCAGTATCCTTATACTCATGACATGTTTCACGAGAATTGTTATCGTTCTTTCCTTTGTTCGTTCAGGGCTTGCAACCCAGCAAATGCCTCCCAACCAAGTGTTAATTGGTCTAGCATTATTTATTACATTTTTTATTATGGCTCCTGTCTTTGCTGATGTAAATGAAGAAGCTCTGCAGCCTATGTTTGAAGGTGAGATCACACAAGAAGAAGCTTTTGATGCAGCTGCCTTACCGATGAAAGAATTTATGGCACAGCATACGAGAGAGAAAGATTTAGCATTATTTATGGGATATGCCGGTTTAGAGAGACCGGAATCGTTAGATGATATTCCATTAACAGCTTTAGTTCCTGCTTTTGCGATCAGTGAACTTAAAACAGCGTTTCAAATTGGTTTTATGATATTTATTCCTTTTTTAGTTATCGATATGGTTGTAGCCAGTGTATTAATGTCTATGGGAATGATGATGTTACCACCAGTAATGATTTCTTTACCATTTAAAGTACTTTTATTTGTAATGGTAGATGGCTGGCATTTAGTGGTCAGGTCATTACTACTAAGTTTTTAAAGGGTGATTCAAATGAGTGCAGAAATGGTTATTGCTTTAGCCGAACGAGGCGTCTTTACTGTGATTTTAGTCGCTGCTCCACTTTTAATTACAGCTTTAGGCCTTGGCTTACTTGTTAGTATTTTTCAAGCGACAACACAGATTCAAGAGCAAACTTTAGCATTTATACCAAAAATTGTAGGGGTGCTTATTGCGCTAATCGTTTTTGGACCGTGGATGCTTTCACAAGTCCTTGCGTTTGCGCAATCAATTTATAGTAACTTACATCAGTTTGTAGGGTAGAGCGATGTTGGAATTTTTTGATTGGTTTCCTGCGCTTTTATTAATTTTCGTTCGTATCACCTCATTCTTAGTAACGTTACCTTTTTTTTCGTATCAAAATATCCCAGCTCAAATTAAAATTGGGATCGGAGTTTTTATAAGCTGGATCATTTTTTTCACAGGTGATTGGCCAGTTCTTGAAATAAACTATGAGTATTTTTTATTAATCATTAAAGAAGCCCTTGTCGGATTAACTGTAGGCCTAGTGGCTACGATTATTTTATACGCGATACAAGTGGCTGGTGGTTTTATTGATATAAAAATGGGGTTTATGATTGCTAACGTCATCGACCCACAAACAGGTGCACAAGCCCCTTTGACAGGGGGATATTTATATACATTTGCATTAATGTTTTTACTTGCAACAGATGCTCACCATTTATTACTTGACGGTGTGTTTTTCAGTTATGAATACATTCCATTAGAACAAATGTTTATTCCATTAGGTGATCAATCTGTCATTTCTCATGTTGTTACAAGCTTTAATACGATGTTCATTATTGCTTTCCAAATGGGGATGCCTGTAGTAGGTTCACTCTTTTTAGTAGATATTGCTTTAGGTATGGTATCCCGTACGGTTCCACAAGTGAATGTCTTCGTTGTAGGGTTACCTCTTAAGATTCTAGCAGGCTTTATCATTCTCTTTTTAGTCATGTCACCGTTTTTCGTATTAGTTCAATATTTAATAGAAACGATGACACTAACGATGAGGACATTGATGGAGTTGTATGGAGGGGTTTAAGGGATGTATCTTTCCCTCGATTTACAATTTTTCGCACAAGAGAAAACAGAAAAGGCAACACCGAAAAAGAAGCAAGAAACACGTAAAAAAGGGCAGGTTGCCAAAAGTTCAGATGTGAATACTGCATTTATTTTATTATTTGTCTTTTTGTTCTTTTGGTTTATCGGAAGCTTTGCTACAGAGCAAATGTTTGGGATCGCGCGTTTTACGTATGAGGAATATTTACTCTTAGATTTAACGGAGAATAATGTTTATTCTTTGTTTCTGAATTACACATTTCAAGCCGTGGTAATTGTTGCTCCAATCATGCTTGTGGCAATGCTTGCTGCGATATTTAGTAATTATTTGCAAGTTGGCTTTTTGTTTGCTCCTGAAGCTATCAAAATGAAGTTAAGTAAGATCGATCCAATTAAAGGTGCAAAACGAATTTTCTCTGTTCGTGCCCTTGTGGAATTTTTAAAGTCCATGCTTAAAATCACTTTAGTTGGCATGGTAACCTTTACTGTGATTTGGATCTTTTTTGACGAAATCTTAAAGCTTGGCCTTTATTCAGTCGGAGAAGGTGTTAGGCTAATCGGTAACTTAACAGTAATTATGGGGTTGTCTGTAGCCTTTCTATTAATTTTTCTATCAGTCTTAGATTATATGTATCAAAAATATGATCATGAAAAAAATATTAAAATGTCTAAGCAAGATGTGAAGGACGAACATAAGAAGACAGAGGGTGACCCCCTTATTAAATCAAAAATAAAAGAAAAACAAAAGCAAATGGCAATGAGCAGAATGATGCAAGAAGTGCCGAAAGCTGATGTTGTTATTACAAACCCGACCCACTATGCGGTTGCACTGAAGTATGATGATGGAAACATGGATGCACCAGTTGTGATAGCAAAAGGGGTTGACTATATCGCGTTAAAGGTAATTAATGTAGCGAAAAATAACGGGGTAATGACAGTAGAAAATCGTCCATTGGCAAGAGCTCTTTATGCACAAGCAGATATCGGAGATGAAGTGCCTGAAGACTTATTTAAAGCAGTCGCAGAAGTGCTAGCATATGTTTATCGAATTCAAAAAAAATTATAGTTGTTTTGCATGAATGAGGTTTTATAGTACATGATGCAGTGTGGATTGTTAGAAGGAGAGAAGTAGAGTGCAACTAAGAGATTTAAGTATTTTATTAGCCGTCATCCTTATCGTTATCATGTTAATTATTCCATTACCAACTGGGATGATTGACTTTTTAATCATTGTAAATATATCTTTTGCGCTCTTAATTATACTCGTTTCAATGAATACAAGAGAGCCGTTACAGTTCTCTATTTTCCCGACGTTATTATTACTTGTGACATTGTTTCGACTCGGGTTAAATGTCTCAACAACAAGGGCCATCTTAGGAAATCATGGTGAGGCAGGAAATGTTATTCAAACATTTGGAGACTTTGTTGTTGGTGGTAATGCACTTGTCGGTTTTGTTGTATTCATTATATTAGTTGTCATTCAGTTTGTTGTTATCACAAAAGGTGCAGAGCGAGTCTCTGAAGTAGGAGCCCGGTTTACGTTAGACGCGATGCCTGGTAAACAAATGAGTATAGATGCAGACTTAAATGCTGGAATGATTTCTGATGCAGAAGCGAAAGAACGCAGAAAGAAAATTGAACAAGAAGCAGATTTTTATGGTTCGATGGATGGTGCCAGTAAATTTGTTAAAGGAGATGCGATTGCCGGAATCGTGATTGTTATCATAAATATTATTTTCGGTTTAGTGATTGGAATGGTGCAAGAAGGGCTTGATCTTAGTTCTGCTGCAAATAAATATACACTCCTCACAGTTGGTGACGGTCTTGTCAGTCAAATCCCTGCCTTATTAATATCAACAGCGACCGGGATTGTTGTTACGAGAGCGGCATCTGAGGGGAACTTGGGTCAAGATTTAACCAAACAATTATTTGCTTATCCGAAAATGCTTTATGTAGCTGGTGCAACAATTGCTTTACTTGGTTTTTTCACACCAATTGAGCCGTTTGTAACAACTATTATTGCACTAACCTTAGGCGTAGGCGGGTTTCTCTTAGAGAAAAATGAAAAGAAAGTAGTAGATGATGATCTTGCTCAAGAAGAAGAATCAGATGGACAAGAAGATGATATCAAGTCTCCAGAAAGTGTTGTTAACCTTCTCCAAGTAGACCCGATAGAATTTGAATTTGGTTATGGATTGATCCCATTAGCAGATGCAAATCAAGGGGGCGACTTGCTAGATCGTGTGGTCATGATTCGAAGACAGTTAGCGCTTGAAATGGGTATGGTCGTACCTGTCATTCGAATACGTGATAATATTCAACTTCAGCCTAATGAATATTCGATCAAGGTAAAAGGAAATGAAGTAGCAAAAGGTGAGTTATTGCTTGATCATTTCATGGCAATGAGTCCAGGAGTTGATGATGAATCCATTACAGGGATTGAGACGGTAGAGCCAGCATTTGGACTACCAGCTTTATGGATTTCCGAAGAATTAAAAGATCAAGCGGAACTGTCAGGCTATACAGTAGTAGATCCACCATCTGTCGTTTCTACTCATTTAACTGAAGTGATTAAGCGCCATGCACACGAATTGATTGGACGCCAAGAGACAAAACAATTAATCGATCATTTAAATGAATCGTATCCAACACTTGTTGAAGATGTAACACCAAATCCGCTATCAACAGGTGAAATTCAGAAAGTGTTAGGCAATTTATTGAGAGAGAAAGTATCAATTCGTAATTTACCGGTTATCTTTGAAACGTTGGCTGATTATGGACAGATGTCAAAGGATACGGATTTATTAACAGAATATGTTCGACAATCTTTGTCGAGACAAATTTCAAAACAATATACTACAGAAAATGAGCCATTATATGTGATAACCGTTGGAGGTTCTGTTGAAAAGATAATTGCTGATTCCGTTCAGCAAACAGAGCATGGGAATTTCTTGAATTTAGATCCAGAAACAATGCAATCGATAATTGAATCAACGATTAAAGAAGTAGAACGAATGCAGGAAACTGGTCAAATGCCAGTAATACTTTGTTCACCAGCTGTCAGAATGTATGTACGTAATCTGATTGAGCGGTATATTCCTCAAGTTCCTGTGTTATCCTACAACGAATTAGAACCACATATTGAAGTTCAAAGCGTCGGGGTGGTGAATGGGTCATGAAAGTAAAAAAATATGTTGCAAAAGATATGCCAGAAGCAATGGAAAAAATTCGTCAAGAATTAGGCAACGATGCTGTCATATTAAATTCGAAACGCATAGAAACAGGTGGATTTTTAGGTTTTTTCACGAAAAAAAATATTGAAGTAATCGCTGCAATTGACCCTGACACACAACCTAAAAAGAAAATTGTTCGTCAAGGGCAGGAGGTAAAGAAACAAAATACTCCAAGGCGGGAAAATCCAGTCGATAATAAAGAGAACTTAAAGACCGAAATTGACGAGATTAAAAAGATGATTGCGAACATGAATCGTACCCAATCAAGTCCGAGTGAAGAATACCCTGAAGGACTAAGTAGTATTAATGACTTTTTGATAGATCAAGAAATGAAAGAAGACATTCGCCTGCAAATAATGAAAAATTTATTAAAGCGATGGTACAAAGAAGAAGGCGAAACAAAAGAAGAGAAAGAATTATTATCTTGGACTTACGAGGAATTAGATTCTCTATTAAATGGCATCTCCTTTGGTGGTGTTTCTTATAATAAGAAGTTTTTAAATTTAGTTGGTCCAACGGGTGTTGGAAAAACGACTACTGTTGCAAAAATTGCAGCAAAGGCAGCGATTAAAGATGGGAAAAAAATTGCATTTATTACGACAGATACGTATCGGATCGCAGCAATTGAGCAGTTGAAAACATATGCAAAAATTTTAAATGCTCCAGTAGAAGTCGCTTACTCGATTGATGATTTTCAAAAAGCGAAAGAACGTCTAAAAGACTATGACTTTATTTTAGTTGATTCAGCGGGACGTAACTTTAGAAATTCTTTATACGTAAAGCAATTAAATGAAGTGATAGATTTTAATGATGAAATGGAAACGCATCTAGTTCTTTCTTTAGCATCAAAATATCGCGATATGGAAAAAATCATTGAGCAATTTAACCTTATTAAAATTGATAAAGTTATTTTTACAAAAGCTGATGAAACAGATTCAGTAGGCGCAATGGTGAATGTACATTTGGCAAGTGGCATCGGTTCTTCTTATATCACCACTGGACAAAACGTTCCTGATGATATTTCGGAATCAACGAAAGAAATGGTGCTTAACGAAGTCTTAAGGAGAAAGAAAGTATGAAAGACCAAGCGGAAGCATTAAGGAGTAAATTGTCCTTAGGAGAAAATATTCACGAAAGGAAGGGACAACCTGAGACTAAAGTTCTAGGTGTTGTCAGTGGAAAAGGTGGCGTAGGAAAGTCAAATTTTGTCGTGAATTTTGCATTAGAGCTTCAAAACAGAGGGAAAAAAGTGTTAATATTTGATTTAGATATAGGTATGGCAAATATTGATATCTTACTAGGTCAAACGTCCAAGTTTTCGATTGTCGATTTATTAGAAGAAGAAATGTCAATTTGGGAGATCATCGAAAAGACGCCACACCATGTTTCTTATATTGCTGGTGGCTCTGGATTGACAAACGTATTTGAGATGAACCAATCCTACAAAAACCACTTTATGGATGAGTTACAATCAATCGAGGACCATTTTGATTACATTATATTTGATATGGGAGCAGGGGCTAGTAAAAGTTCATTTCAGTTTTTACTAGCAGCACATGACATCATTCTTTTAACAACGCCAGAACCTACATCTATTACAGATGGCTATGCAATGATTAAACATATTTATTTAGAAGACTCAAATTTGCCGATTTCTATTGTCGTTAATAGAGTAATAAATGGTAAAGAAGGTAAAGTTACGGCGAATAATATTATCCATGTATGTAAGCAATTTTTAAGTAAAGAGGTTAAATATATCGGAGCCATTCCAGATGACCAGGCTGTTCTAAAAGCTGTACGTAGTCAAATACCGTACATTTATGAATCGCCAAATGCCAAAGCCTCACAGGCAATGAAAAAGGTCGTTACGGAGTATATTGATGATCAATTCGAAGATAAGCAACGTCATCATCATTTTCTGACTAAACTAAAGGGTCTCTTTAAATAACGTAGTGAAGTTACAAAAAAATCACATATTCATCATCACAATTGCTTACTTCAGAAGGGGGAAAGAATCATAATGATCAATGTTCTCGTCGTAGATGACTCAGCTTTTATGAGGAAAATGATTAGTGACTTTTTAAATAGTGACCCTTCTATCCAGGTTATAGGCAAAGCTCGCAATGGAAAAGAGGCTATTGAGAAAAATGAAGAATTAAAGCCTGATGTCATTACGTTAGATGTCGAAATGCCAGTTATTAATGGAATTGATGCTTTAAAATCAATTATGTCGAATGCTCCAACCCCAACAATCATGCTATCAAGCACGACGAAAGAAGGAGCTGAGACAACCATTGAAGCAATGGAATTAGGAGCGTTCGATTTCATTGCTAAACCTTCTGGTTCGATTTCATTAGATATACATAAAGTGACTGAAGATTTAATTACAAAAGTAAAACTAGCGGCAAAAATGAAAGTTTCAAAGCTTTCAAGTTTACCAACGGTAAGAAAAAGAGAACGAACCGTGCAAATGGGTGAATTGTCATCCTCAAGTAGTGAGAATGGGGCGAAAAAGTCTCTCGTAGCAATTGGAACGTCAACAGGTGGCCCTAAAGCATTACAAGAAGTTTTAACTGTACTTCCAGAAAACTTCCCACTACCGATACTTGTTGTTCAACATATGCCCAGAGGTTTTACAAAGTCTTTAAGTCAAAGACTTAATACTTTATCGAACATTGCTGTTAAAGAAGCTGAAGATGGAGACTTTCTTCAAAAGGGTACGGCATACATTGCACCTGGAGGAAAGCATTTGACTATTAAAAGAATGGGAACATCCTTCGTTATCAAGCTAGATGATTCAGATCAAGTAAATGGTCACCGCCCATCTGTAGATAAAATGTTTGAATCGATTAGTGATTATAAAATGAAAGTAATAGCTGTTATTTTAACTGGCATGGGATCAGATGGTACCAATGGCCTGTTACAATTGAAAAATAATAATGAAACCGTAGCAATCGCAGAATCAGAACAAACATCCATTGTTTATGGAATGCCAAAGTCAGCTATTCAAACGAATAAAGTAGATTTTGTATTAAATGTAGAAGATATCGCACCAGCTATCATTGATATCGTATAACTAGGGGAGGTAATCTAATGGAAAGAAACCAGTATTTAGATATGTTTATTGATGAAAGTAATGATCATTTACAAGCAATCAACGACAACTTGATGAACTTGGAACAAAATCCAAGTAATACAGAGATTGTCAATGAAATTTTTCGGTCTGCACATACATTAAAAGGCATGGCAGCAACAATGGAATTTGAAGATTTAGCGAGTTTAACTCATCAAATGGAAAATGTTTTAGATGGTATTCGAAATGGCATGATTCATACGACGAGTGAAATTATGGATGTTGTATTTGAATCTGTCGATTATTTAGAAGAAATGATTGAAGATATTTCAAGTGGTGGCGAAGGTAAAAAAGATGTCACTGCAGTGGTTGAAAAGTTAGAACGAATTGAAAAAGGTGAAGCCGTTCAAGAAGTAGCAGCAACAGCTTCTCCAAATATAGAAGCTACTTCAGGAGTAGATCCTCAATTCGATGATTTTGAATTAACTGTTTTATCTCAATCTAAAGAGCAAGGTTTCTTATCATATAACTTGTCGATTAGTTTAAGAGATGATTGTATCTTAAAGGCAGCACGTGTATTTATGGTATTTGAAGTACTAGAACAAATTGGTGAAGTGATTAAATGTACACCATCGGTTGAAGAGCTAGAAGAAGAGAAATTTGATACAACATTTTACGTCACGATCATAACTAAAGAAAGCGCTGATGATATTGAATCACGCGTTATGAAGGTTTCAGAGGTTGATAAAGTCATTGTAAATGAAGTTGACCCAAATGCACTTGGTGCGAAAGATAGTAAGAATGATCATAAGGAAGATGAAAAAGAGCATGAACTGTCTGAAAAAGGAGAAGGTTCTAAACAAGAAGTGTCTCCACAGGAACGCGAGAAAGTAACAAATACGTCTTCTGGAAATAAAACAATCCGTGTTAATATTGATCGCCTTGATACGTTAATGAATTTATTTGAAGAACTTGTTATTGATCGAGGAAGGTTAGAGCAGATCTCTAAAGACGTAAACAATAATGAACTAACAGAAACTGTCGAACATATGTCCAGAATTTCTGGAGATTTACAAAACATTATCTTAAACATGCGTATGGTCCCAGTTGAACAAGTATTTAACCGCTTTCCAAGGATGGTTCGCGCATTATCAAAAGATTTAAACAAAGATGTTCATTTAGAAGTTATCGGTGCTGAGACGGAATTAGATAGAACCGTCATTGATGAAATTGGTGACCCACTCGTCCACTTATTAAGGAATTCGATTGACCATGGTGTTGAAGATCCTGATAAAAGAAAGAGAAATGGGAAACCGACCCAAGGAAAAATCACATTAAAAGCTTATCACAGCGGTAACCATGTGTTCATTGAAGTTTCTGATGATGGCGCAGGGATTAACGGGGAGAAAGTGTTAAATAAAGCGATAGACCGTGGAGTTGTAACAAAAGAAAGTGCAGCTTCACTAACGGATAAGCAAGTCTACGAACTCCTTTTCTCGAGCGGCTTAAGTACTGCAGATGAAATTTCTGATATTTCTGGTCGAGGTGTAGGACTAGATGTCGTAAAGAATAAGATTGAATCATTAGGCGGAAGTGTTTCAGTCGATTCACAACCTGGTCATGGAACAGAATTTACAATTCAATTACCTCTAACATTATCAATTATATCTGTGATGCTAACTGAGGTTGAAGAAGAGATTTATGCGATTCCATTATCCTCAATTATAGAAACAGCAATTATCAAAGATGAGGAAATACTATCAGCACACAATCAAAAAGTTATTGATTTCAGAGGTAATATCGTTCCGATCATTCACCTATCAGATTTCTTTGAAGTTCCGAAGTCACAAAAGCAAGACGGGCTCCATTCGATTGTAGTCGTAAAAAAAGCAGATAAAATGGCTGCACTTGTTGTCGATTCCTTTATTGGTCAGCAAGAAGTTGTTTTAAAATCACTAGGTAACTATTTAACGAACGTGTTTGCGATCTCAGGCGCTACAATTTTAGGTAATGGACAAGTTGCTCTAATTGTTGATTGTAATGCATTAATTAAGTCCTAATAAGAGTTTTCTTGATTAAAGAGGAGGTTTGGATAAATGTCAGATTTGAAAGTAATTGTTTTTCAATTAAAAGACGAAGAGTATGGTGTTGAAGTAGATCAAGTTAAATCAATTGAACGAGTACAGCAAATAACACGCGTTCCACATGCCCCAAAATTTGTAAAAGGTGTTATTAATTTAAGAGGTGTCGTAACACCCATTATCGATTTAAGAACACGCTTTGGTATTGAAGATGTTGAAGATACGAA
This sequence comes from Bacillus shivajii, assembly GCF_020519665.1. NCBI lineage: Bacteria > Bacillati > Bacillota > Bacilli > Caryophanales > Bacillaceae > Bacillus > Bacillus shivajii. Next base: position 2,584,908 of record NZ_CP084703.1, on the reverse strand, counting down.
TGCGACAAGAATTATTATTATATCGTTAGGTGAAATGGAAGTAGGCTTAGTTGTCGATGCGGCAAATGACGTCATTGATATTCAAAAAGATACGATTGAGCCTCCTCCTGAAGTAGTAGGTGGGATTGAAGCAGACTATATCAGTGGTGTTGCGAAGCTTGAGAAGCGACTCTTAATATTATTGAATTTAGATAAAGTTTTAAGTCACGACGAAAAGAAAGAACTTAACGAAATTGAGGAACATAGTTAATGAGTTATATGGACAACATTAAAGACTATCATTTAGATATTTTAAAAGAAGTAGGTAATATCGGAGCGGGACATGCTGCAACGGCTCTTTCCAACCTATTAAATAAACATATCGATATGCAAGTCCCTTCAGTCAATGTTGTTTCATTTCAGGAAATCAGTGAGACCCTCGGTGGAGAGGATTCAGTTGTGGCAGGAATATTCCTTAGGGTAGAAGGTGATGCACCAGGTAATATGTTTTTTATGCTACCTGTAACTGAAGCAACAACTTTAGTTCAACAACTAACTTCTGACAAATCGATCGACTTGGCGTCCCCGCCCTTTCCAGAAATGGGATTGTCAGCATTAAATGAAGTAGGTAATATTCTTGCAGGCGCATATTTATCAGCACTGGCCGACTTTACATCTTTGAACATGCAGCCAACACCACCGGATATCGCAATAGATATGAGTATAGCGATTCTTAGTCATGGTTTGATTGAAATATCAAAAACAGGTGATTATGCAATTGTTATTAATACAGAAATTGAAGAAAAAGATGAAAGAAATTTCACGAATACAACGGGGCATTTCTTTTTACTGCCGGACCCGGAGTCCTTTGAAAAAATATTTGAATCTTTAGGAGTACACGTAGATGAACAACGCAACAGTAAATAATGTAGTAAAGGTCGGGATGGCAGATATAAATTTGACATCCCCGCCGCATACGATTCGTACATCAGGATTAGGTTCATGTGTAGGAATAATTATTTATGATGAATTCGTTAAGATGTGCTCAATGGCACATATCATGCTTCCTGATTCATCACTAGCAAAATCCGGGACGATCAATCGAGCAAAGTATGCCGACACTGCCATTGAAGATGCTATTAAGTGGTTAGTAAATGAAGGAGCTTCCTCTTATCGTCTTAAGTCGAAGATTGCAGGTGGAGCTCAAATGTTTAAGTTTTCTACACAAAATGAAGTAATGAGAGTTGGACCAAGAAATGTAGAGGCGGTAAAGGCGGTTTTAGGACAGAACAACATTCCAATCATTAGTGAAGATGTTGGAGGAAGTAGCGGGAGGACGATAGAGTTTGATCCTAGCACCTGCATGCTTCAAATAAAAACAGTAAATAAAGGGGTCTTAGAAATTTAATGATTCATGGGAAAGTTAAGTGGTTCTTACAATTTGCTCTTTTTAGCTTTGTCATTGTATTTCTAACTTCTGCATTCGTAAATACTTTAATGACAACTGTTTACCGAAGTGTTATCGCACTTTTTATCGGTGGGATATTCGGTATATTTATGTGCTGGACTTGGAATCAAGTCCTTACAAATCAAATAACGAGTAAAGCAGACCATCAAAGTAATAATAAGAAAACAGAACGTGAAAATGTTAAAGAAGCACCCCCTGAAAATGAAGATCAACCTTCAAGCTTAGATGAAGATGACATAAAGAAAACGAGTGGTTATGTAAAACAACTATTGAATGATTAGGAGGGTTTCGATGCCGCAGATCAAAGTGACGAAACAATTAAAAGAAGACTGGGATCGCTGGACGTCAAAGCGAGATATGGATGCATGTGACGGGCTAGTAGAGGCTTACACCCCATTGGTTGAGTATCATGTCCAGCGTATAGGGGTCAACCTTCCGAAAAATGTTCATTTAGATGATTTACGAAGCCATGCGATGTTCGGGTTGTATGATGCTTTACAAAAGTTCGATCAATCAAGAGATTTAAAGTTTGACACATATGCATCTTTTCGTATTCGTGGAGCAATTATTGACGGTTTACGACAGGAAGATAGACTTCCTCGTTCAATGAGGGAAAAATCAAAGAAAATTGAACAATCAATTGAGAAATTAGAGCAGGTGTTAGGGAGAACGCCAACTTCTGTAGAAGTAGCAGAAGATACAGAGATGAGTGAAGAGGAAGTGCTTCACATTATGAATGAAAGCTTCTTGGCAAATGTGCTCTCAATTGATGAAACAACACCTGATAATGACCGTGAAGATACGTATGCGTCTACGATCATAGATCAAAATACGTTAACACCTCAACAAAATCTTGATCGAAAAGCTCAAATAGAAGAATTAGAAGAAGTGATTAAACAGTTAAACGAAAAAGAACAACTCGTAATTAGTTTATTTTACTTTGAAGAATTGTCATTAACGGAAATTGGAGAAGTGTTAAACCTTTCTACGTCTAGGATTTCTCAAATTCATTCGAAAACAATTTTTAAACTGCAACAACAATATTTAAAACAACAGAATAAATGAAGGAACCTTTTCTCCTAATGAAGAAGCAGGGTCTCCCAAATATAATTATATCGAAAAAAATGGAAGAGGTTAATGGTATTCAGTTCATTGCTTAAGGGATGATAACAATGGTTGATTTACATGACTTTTATGAAATAGAAATTAGTGATGATCATTTAATCGCAGTACTAAAACAAAAAGTAAACCTATCAGACGAAATTGATGTAGAACATCTCATACAATTTATAAAAGAACATGGAATTAATGATGGTATTAATGAGAATATACTAAAGGATGTTATTAATGGTTCAGTTACTCCTCCAATTGAAATTGCGACAGGTAAAGAACCAATAGATGGAACGGATTCTTATTTAAAGCCAATTATACCGACTGAGGATAATGTAGAAGTGAATTTGGACGAGCCTGTCGACTTAAAGCAAGTATTAAATATTCCCTCCGTTACGCAAGGAACAGTTGTAGGGGAAAAAGTTGAACATACCGAAGGTGAACCAGGTTTTACTATTTTCGGAAAAGAATTAAAAGCGAAGCCAGGACGGGATATGAAGTTAAGGGCTGGTAAAAATACTCGAGTGAATAAAGAAGGCACGAAAATACTTGCTACTGTTGACGGGCAAATTTCTGTGGACCGTAAAGTAGTCAATGTTTATCCTGTTTATGAAGTCAACGGAGACCTCGACTTAAAAGTCGGTAATATTGATTTTGTCGGTAATGTGAATATACGAGGGAATGTACCTGAAGGCTTTCACATAAAAACACAAGGAGACATCCGTATTCATGGGTCTGTTGAAGGAGTAACTTTAGAGGCAGGAGGATCTATTTTTATTCATCAAGGTGTTGTTGCTCAAGGTAAAGGCCTTATTCAAGCAAAAGGAGATTTTAAAACATCCTTTATTAATCAAGGGAATATTCGTGTAGATAGAGATGTCTACGTCACACAGTCAATTTTACATAGTCATATTGAAGCCCAAGGACATGTTTACTGTAAACAAGGACGGGGAAATATTGTTGGTGGAGAAGTATCAGCCGGTAAAGGGATTGAAGTAAATGAAGCAGGTAACAGTATGCATACACCAACCTCCTTTTATTTAGGCATTAGTGAAAGAATTATCAATAAAGATAAAGACTTGCGAAACCAGCTAGAAACATTAGAGTCTGATTTACAAAAGCTCGGAATTCTTTATAAAAAACTGTTGTTTAAAGAGAAGAAAAACAGTCTAACTGCTCAAGATCGGATTATGAAATTACGCATACAAAATTCATTTAAAGATACACAGCAAAATATTGAATCGATTAAAGATGAGCTATTTGATATAGAAGGTGAGTTTGGCCAACAAACGAGTGCAGAAATGCTCATACATAAAGACTTACACCAAAATACGAACATACATTTCGGAAAATACCGACGAAGTATCGTTACGAACCATAAATATGTAAAGTTTCGTTTAGATCAAAGTGAAATTATTTTTGAGTCTTTATAATTCTTTCTTTTATGATTAGTCTAATGCAAAATGATTTCTCATCATGTAGCATGAAAATTTCCTTTTTTTATTTGAGATATGTTTGACAGCATGTGCGAGACTCCAGTGGGAACAGCGCGAGCCGAAAATCACTCAAAACGAACATGGTAAGTTTTGGGAAGTTGAGGCCGTGTCCACGGAAAGCGAGCACATAAGATGTCAAACTTAAGCATTAATTTTTAAGGTAGTCGAAAGTTAACATGTTATGTGGACAATCCTAGGGCATGGTGTGCATGACTCGTTATTGATAATATTAATTAACAGCGCTAATAAATGAAATATTGATTTAATGAGGAGGACCGGTTATGGGAGGAGTTAAGTCACTTGGACTGCAAGTAGCATTGCCAAGAACACAAACTGCCGGGAAAATTCAAGAGCAATTGCAAAATCGTAGTCAAGTTGCACAAGAACATATCTCAAAAGCGCAAAAAGAAGAAGAAATAAAAAAACAGAAAGCTGTCACAGAGTCTAACCCGTCTGAAGATAAGAATTTAAATAATGATGAGGAAGGCCGTGAAGGAAAGCGTGGGCATCAATATGAGCCTAGTGAGGGGAAATGGACTGAAGAGGAAAAAGAACAAGACATCCATCCATACAAGGGAAAGAATTTTGATGCATCATGGTAAAGGAGAAAAAAATTCATGGTCTATTTGTTAATCATTAGTTTTATTTTACATTTTATTAGTTTTTATTTTATTGTTATTCTCCATCAAAAACAAAAGCATCAACAACCAATAGATCATTCTAAATCCTCAAAGGAAATAGAAGATTTATTAATTGCTTATACAACGGAAATGAAAGAAAATAATGAACGTTTAGCAAGGCAAATAAATAAAATGAACATGAAGCCTGTACAAACATCAGTTCGAACTGAAGAAAATGCTCAAAAAGAGGAACCTACAAAAAGCCCGAACCATAACCAAAAACCTCAACAGACGTCAATCAAAGAGCCATCCAACACAAATCGTTTTAATGAGCATGACGCGGCACTAGAAGAAGACAAACAAGACAGTGATTATTCATCCTATGTACCCCCAGCTCCAGTTGAAGAAACTGATACATATGTTGAACCTTCTACAGCTTCAAAGGTATTGGCGTTGTCTGAAAAAGGCTATGAAGTACAAGATATTGCTAAACAATTAAAAATGGGCGCAGGGGAAGTTGAGCTTTTATTAAAGTTTAATAAATAATTATTATGATGTACTTGTCTTTGTTAGAACAATATGGTATATTATTTCTCGGTGTTAATCACACACGTTTGCTGATTTAAGTAATGGTGCTGCAAACATTGCAGTTTTACTTAAAGAGGATGCAGACGGAGGTAAAAAAACCAAGAGGAGGTGAGTGAAGTGGCAGTGATTTCCATGAAACAACTATTAGAAGCAGGGGTACATTTCGGACATCAAACACGTCGTTGGAACCCTAAGATGGATCGCTACATCTTCACAGAAAGAAACGGTATTTACATTATTGACCTACAAAAAACGGTCAAGAAAGTTGACGAAGCTTTCAACTTTGTTCGTGACCTAGGAGCACAAGGTGGAACAATCTTGTTCGTAGGTACGAAAAAGCAAGCTCAAGACGCAGTTAAAGAAGAAGCAGAGCGTTGCGGCATGTACTACATTAACCAACGTTGGTTAGGTGGTACGTTAACAAACTTCGATACGATCCGTAAGCGTATTGGTCGTTTAATCGAAATTGAAACAATGGAAGAAGATGGAACATTTGATGTTCTTCCGAAAAAAGAAGTTGTACTTCTTAAAAAAGAAATGGACCGTCTTAAGAAGTTCTTAGGTGGAATTAAAGAGATGGATAAGCTTCCAGATGCTTTATTTATCATCGATCCACGTAAAGAGCGCATTGCGGTTGCTGAAGCTCATAAGTTAAATATCCCAATCGTTTCGATTGTTGATACAAACTGTGACCCGGATGAAGTAGATTACGTCATCCCAGGTAACGATGATGCAATCCGTGCTGTTCGTTTATTAACAGCGAAAATGGCAGATGCTATCATTGAAGCAAACCAAGGTGAAGAGACTACGGCTTAATAAAGCCGCCACAAGGGTGATAGAGGGCTTGACCCTTTATCACCCTTTTTAAAACAAAACAGATTGATTGATTCCTTTATCGATTGATCATACTCATACATAGGGGTATGAAATTTCCTTACAAAAAAGACATAATAAACTTTAACTCTAAGGAGGAGTTCATAATGGCAATTTCAGCAAAAATGGTAAAAGAATTGCGTGAGCAAACTGGTGCGGGTATGATGGACTGCAAAAAAGCATTAACAGAAACTGATGGTGATATGGAAAAAGCAGTAGATTTCTTAAGAGAAAAAGGAATTGCAAAAGCTGCGAAAAAAGCTGACCGTGTAGCTGCGGAAGGTTTAGCTCATATCAAAACAGAAGGTAACAAAGCAGTACTTGTTGAAATTAACGCAGAGACTGACTTCGTTGCTAAAAACGAAAATTTCGTTAACCTTGTTGACCAAGTGGCGAGCTTCCTATTAGAAAAAACTCCAGCGTCAGTAGAAGATGCTTTAGCTTTAGATTATGATGCTGAAGGAACTTTAGAGAACTACATCAACAATCAAATTGCAAAAATTGGTGAGAAAATCTCACTTCGTCGCTTTGAAATCGTTGAGCGTGGAGACAATGAAGCATTTGGTTCTTACATCCACATGGGAGGACGTATTGGTGTACTATCTGTATTAGAAGGTACGACTGATGAAGAAGTTGCAAAAGACGTTGCAATGCACGTTGCTGCAATTAACCCTAAATACGTTAGCCGTGACGAAGTATCTGAAGAAGAAGTAAACCGCGAGCGTGAAGTATTAAAGCAACAAGCGATGAACGAAGGGAAGCCAGAGAACATCGTTGACAAGATGGTTGAAGGTCGCCTAAGTAAATACTTTGAAGAGATCTGCTTAAATGATCAACCATTCGTAAAAGATGGAGATCAAAAAGTAGGTAAATTCGTTGCATCTAAGAATGCAAAAGTGAAGACTTTCTACCGCTACGAAGTTGGAGAAGGTATGGAAAAACGTGAAGATAACTTTGCTGAAGAAGTTATGTCTCAAGTTAAAAAGTAATTGTATTGAAAGGGACACCTGCGTGTCCCTTTTTCCAAAGAATAATATAAAAAATTAGTTTTTTTTATCTATTTTAGAAAAATCATCACGAAATTCATATTAGTAATGGATCGTATTGGAGGGTATTATGGAAAAGCCTAAATACAATCGTATTGTTTTAAAATTAAGCGGTGAAGCTCTAGCCGGTGATCAAGGGTATGGTATTGACCCTTCTGTCATCCAATCAATAGCTAAACAAATTAGTGAAATTATTGACCTTGATGTTGAAGTAGCAATCATCGTTGGTGGAGGCAATATTTGGCGTGGAATGGCAGGTAGTGCTAAAGGTATGGACCGTGCAACTGCAGACTATATGGGAATGTTAGCAACAGTTATGAATTCTTTAGCTCTCCAAGACAGCCTTGAGAATATAGGCGTACAAACACGTGTACAAACTTCTATCGAAATGAGACAAGTAGCAGAGCCTTACATAAGAAGAAAAGCTATACGACACTTGGAGAAAAAACGAGTTGTTATTTTTGCAGCAGGTACTGGTAACCCGTACTTCTCGACTGACACCACAGCAGCATTAAGAGCAGCAGAAATTGAAGCAGATGTTATTCTTATGGCTAAGAACAAAGTTGATGGTGTATATAGTGCTGATCCATCTGTTGACACAACAGCGAAAAAATATGAAACATTAACTTACTTAGATTTATTAAAAGAAGGACTTGCTGTTATGGATTCAACTGCATCCTCTTTATGTATGGATAATGATATCCCATTAATTGTATTTTCTATTACAGAAGAAGGAAATATAAAGCGTGCTGTCGAAGGTGAAGAAATTGGAACAATTATTAGGGGGAAAGAATAATGACGAATGAAATTTTAAAGCAATCTGAGCAAAAGATGGAAAAGTCTGTAGATTCATTTCGAAATGAATTAGCAACAGTTCGTGCTGGACGCGCAAACCCATCAATCCTTGATAAAGTTCAAGTAGAATACTATGGGATGATGACGCCTTTAAATCAATTAGCAACAATCTCTGTACCAGAAGCAAGGATGCTTACAATCCAACCGTTCGATAAATCATCTGTTTCAGATATTGAAAGAGCTATTCAAAAGGCTGATTTAGGATTATCACCATCAAGTGATGGGAATATTATCCGCATTCAAATTCCTGCTCTTACAGAAGATCGTCGTAAGGAGCTGACTAAGTTAGTAGGGCGTTATTCTGAAGATGCGAAGGTCGCTGTTCGAAACATTCGTAGAGATGCAAACGATGAATTGAAAAAAATTCAAAAAGACGGAGAAATAACTGAAGATGACTTACGTCGTGGACAAGATGATGTTCAGAAGCTTACTGATAAAGTGATTAGTCAAATTGACGAAATTTCAAAAGCAAAAGAAGAAGAAATCATGGAAGTATAACGAAAAAAAATGTAAAATATAGTAGTAAAAGACCCTCTCATGTAAGGGGGTTTTTTACACTTTTAAGAAGTAATGAACATCATACAGATGTAATCATGTTAAAAAGAGTGTATGATGGTTAAGATGGTAAAAAATACGAAAGAACAACCTTTACATCAGTAGAACTCATTTATACATATGTAATGTCCTGTTTGCGTTGGACATTTAAGCATTTTGGGGGATTAATAAATGTTAAGAAAACTTACAGGTCGTAAGACAAAAAACGTTGTGAATATGGAGACCTCGATTTCATATGAAAAAGAAAATTTACCAAAGCATATTGCTATCATCATGGATGGCAATGGCAGGTGGGCTAAAAAACGAGGGTTACCAAGAGTTGCAGGACATAGGGAAGGGATGAATGTCATCCGAAAGATTGTTCGCCAAGCGAATAAACTAGGCATTCAAACCTTAACATTGTATGCCTTTTCTACGGAAAATTGGAAACGCCCAAAAAGTGAAGTCGATTTTTTGATGAGGTTGCCTGAACGTTTTTTGAATGTTGAGCTTCCAAAATTAGTAGAAGAAAATGTCGTCGTTCGCTTAACAGGATCTAAAGAAGATTTACCAAATCATACGATAAAAGCTGTTAATCGTGCAGTAGAATCAACGAAGAATAATGATGGTTTGACGTTAAACTTCGCATTAAACTACGGCAGTAGGCATGAAATTATTGAAGCAGTAAAAAAAGTGTATAAAGAAATAGAAGATACCAATATTTCAATTGATGATATTACAGAAGAGATGCTTTCAAACCATCTGATGACAGGTAATTTATCAGACCCAGATTTACTAATACGAACAAGTGGAGAAATTCGCCTTAGTAATTTTATGTTATGGCAATTAGCCTATTCAGAATTTTGGTTTACTGATGTTTTATGGCCAGACTTCACTGAGGATCATTTGCTTGAGGCGATACATGTATATCAGAAACGTACTAGAAGGTATGGTGGCGTATAGAAAGGTGGAGGGAAATGAAACAAAGAATTATAACAGGTGTGATAGCAGGTGCTGGGTTTATAGGACTTGTCATCATAGGTGACCTCCCCTTTACTTTGTTAATGCTTGCACTAGCTACGATTGCAATGGGAGAATTACTAAAAATGAAACAAATCTCCCCATTCTCTTTTAGAGGGATATTTAGTTACATATTAATGTGGCTTTTACTCGTACCAGAAATGTACGTTTCGTTTGATTGGCTACATGTTACGAAACTTGAACTATTCCTTTTATTAATTTTTGTGTTGCTGTCTTTTACGGTTATTACGAAAAATGCATTCAGCTTTGATGAAGCTGGTTTTACAATTTTAGCTTCAGTCTATATAGGTTTAGGCTTTCACTTCTTTATTTATACTAGGTTTTTAGAAGACGGCCTCGCTCTTTTATTCTTTATCATCATATTAGTATGGGCTACTGATTCTGGTGCTTATTTTACGGGAAGAAGTTTAGGCAGACGAAAGCTTTGGCCTGAAATTAGCCCGAAAAAAACGGTCGAGGGAGCGCTCGGTGGAATTGCGTTAGCTTTTATTGTCGGAAGTATTTATGTTTTAGTCATGCCATTATTTAACCAATGGTATATGACTTTTGTCTTCGTTCTTGTCGTATCAATTGCAGGACAAATGGGTGATCTTGTTGAATCAGCGTTAAAGAGGCATTACTCTGTTAAAGATTCGGGGCAAGTTTTACCAGGACATGGCGGTATATTGGACAGGTTTGACAGTTTGTTGTTTGTTTTACCTATTTTATATTTACTTTCGCTTATTTAATAAACAAACAAGACTAGAAGTTTTGCACTCGCTATTTCATTTTCTCTAAAATATTGGTCGTGACAAAGAGGAGTTTCCGGATGAAAAAAATTAGCTTATTAGGGTCAACCGGTTCTATTGGTACCCAAACGTTAGAAATTATCCGTTCTCACCCAGATAAGTTTAAGCTTGAGGCGATGAGTTTCGGAACAAATGTTAAAGCAGGTCTTGAACAAATTAGGGAATTTGAACCTGCTATTGTAAGTGTGAAAACAAAAGAAGTCAAAGACGAATTAAAACAATATTTACCTTCTCATATTGATGTGTTTTATGGAAAAGAAGGCTTAGTTAAAGTTGCTGCGGAATGTGATACTGAAGTTGTCGTAAATGCAGTTATGGGGAGTATTGGTTTAGAGCCTACTTTAGCTGCGATAGAGAGTAAGAAAAAAATAGCAATTGCTAATAAAGAAACTTTAGTAACAGCAGGACACCTAGTTACTAGAAAAGCACAACAACACGGTATCGAGTTAATTCCTGTTGATAGTGAGCATTCGGCTATATATCAATGTCTTAAAGGGAATGCCCCAAAAGAAGTAAAAAAACTTATTTTAACCGCATCGGGCGGAAGCTTTCGTGACAAATCCCGAGAACAATTAAATGGTGTGACAGTTAAAGATGCGTTAAATCACCCAAATTGGTCAATGGGGGCAAAAATCACAATTGATTCAGCGACTATGATGAATAAAGGTTTAGAAGTGATTGAAGCTAAGTGGCTATTTGACATGCCATATGAAAAAATTGATGTCATTCTACATAAAGAAAGTATCATTCATTCGATGGTTGAATATATTGATGGTAGTGTACTAGCCCATTTAGGTACTCCAGATATGAAAGTACCAATACAGTACGCTTTATCCAAGCCTTCTCGTCTTGATTTACAAGGTGGAAAAGCGTTAAACTTATGGGAAATTGGCTCACTTCACTTTGAAAAACCTGACTTTGAGAGGTTTCGGTGCTTGCAGTTAGCGTATGATGCAGGAAAAGCAGAGGGGACAATGCCAACTGTATTAAATGCAGCTAATGAAGTGGCTGTTGAGGCATTTTTAAAAAATCAAATTTCGTTCCTTCAAATTGAAGAAATTGTTGAACGTGCCTTAAACGATCATACCCAAATTACTGACCCAACACTCGAAGAAATCATTTCGGTTGATCATGAAGTTCGCCAAATAGTAAAAACTTATATGAATTAGAGGGTGTGAAGCCATGAATACGTTGATTTCAATCATCATAATATTTGGTTTGCTTGTGTTTATACATGAGTTAGGCCACCTTATGTTTGCGAAAAGAGCAGGGATCCTTTGTAGAGAATTTGCAATAGGATTCGGTCCAAAAGTCTTTGCCTTTAAAAGGAATGAAACAACTTATACGATTCGTCTTCTTCCTTTAGGAGGATTTGTAAGAATGGCTGGGGAAGACCCCGAAATGATTCAAATTAAACCGGGGTATGAAGTCGGGTTGTTGTTTAATAACGCAAATAAAGTTAAAAAAATCATTATCAATAATAAATCGAAGCACCCTGATTGCAAGGTTATTTCGGTAGAAAAGATAGACTTGGAAAAAGACCTTTTTGTTCAAGGGTATATTGATGAAGCAGAAGGTTTAGTGACTTTTGAAATTGATGAAAAAGCTGAGTACATTTATGATGAGCAGGCGACTCAAATTGCGCCGATTGATCGTCAATTCGGTTCAAAAACAATTGCACAGCGAGCAATGGCGATTTTTGCAGGGCCGTTAATGAACTTTGTTTTAGCGGCTGTCATTTTAATGGCATATGCATTGATAGCTGGAATGCCAGTCGATGAAGCAGTTGTCGGTGATGTAACAGATGATGGTGTTGCGATTCAAGCTGGTCTTGAAAGTGGAGATCGAATTTTATCCATCGAAGGTGAATCAGTAGAAACTTGGGAAGAAATGACGACGATTATTCAAGCGAACCCAAACGAACCGTTACAGTTTGAAGTACAAAGAGAAGAGCAAACCTTCCAAGTGTCAATGACACCGCAAGAACGGGTTGAACCTGAGGAACAAGTAGTTGGTGTTGTGGGTATATACCCTCCAACAGAAAAGAGTGTTCTCGGTGCTATTGCATTTGGTTTTACTCAAACATATGAATTTACGGTTTTAATTATAGAAGCACTAGGGATGTTAGTTACAGGTCAGTTTAGTTTAGATCATTTAGCGGGCCCAGTAGGGATCTACAGCTATACTGGTGAAATGGCTGCAATGGGGATTCTTGTTTTAATGCAATGGGCGGCTATTTTAAGTGTTAACTTAGGGATTATAAATTTACTCCCTCTTCCAGCATTAGATGGAGGACGCCTTCTATTTATAGGCTTGGAAGCGGTAAGAGGAAAACCAATCGACCCACAAAAAGAAGGGCTAGTCCACTTTATTGGTTTTGCCTTATTAATGTTATTAATGCTAGTTGTAACATGGAACGATATCAATAAATTTTTCCTTTAAGAGGATGTTCAAAAAGTCCGGTAAAAATGACACATCGAGAAGGAGAACTTCGACTAAGTACCGACACGTCCTGGTGTCGAACGTCGAAGTCACCACGTCCTGTGGATGCTTGTTGGCTTGCTTTTTTGGTTCTCACGTATTTAAAAGCATACGCTCCGATCCTCAAAGCTACGCCGCCTCGAACTTTCGACGCATAGGACGTGCTAATGCCGGGCATGCCATAGGACGTGGCGCTTTGCACGGTTGACGCATAGGACGTGCTAATGCCGGGCATGCCACAGGACGTGGCGCTTTGCACGGTTGACGCATAGGACGTGCTAATGCCGGGCATGCCACAGGACGTGGCGAACTTAACAGACGGGTTCCTTTTTATCCTCCTTTTTGAACACTCACTTTAAAATAAAAGGATCGAGGTGACTAATTGATGAAACAAAGTACTTATTTATCACCAACATTAAGAGACATACCAAGCGATGCTGAAGTAAAAAGTCATCAATTAATGTTGCGAACAGGACTAATTAGACAAAGCACATCTGGTGTATATTCATTTTTACCACTCGGATTAAAAGCATTACAAAAGGTAGAAGGGATCATTCGAGAGGAAATGAACCGCTCAGGTGCACAAGAACTTTTAATGCCAGCGATTCAGTCAGCAGAACTTTGGCAAGAATCTGGAAGATGGGAAGCATATGGTCCAGAACTTATGCGTTTACATGACAGACATGGTCGTGAATTTGCTTTAGGACCAACACATGAAGAAGTGATAACAACACTCGTTCGTGATGATGTACGATCGTATAAGAAACTACCGATGACTTTATATCAAATTCAAAATAAGTTTCGTGATGAAAGGCGCCCTCGTTTTGGTGTTTTAAGATCACGTGAATTCCTTATGAAAGATGCTTATTCTTTTGATACAAGCTTCGATGGACTTGATGAAAGCTATCAAAAAATGTTTGATGCATATTCACGTATTTTTACTCGTTGTGAATTGGATTTTAGAGCAGTTGTTGCTGACTCAGGAGCAATGGGTGGAAAAGATACACACGAATTTATGGTACTATCTGATATTGGAGAAGACACGATCGCATACTCAGACGAGTCTGATTTTGCAGCAAATATTGAAATCGCCTCTGTAGCTGTTAACTATAAGAAGTCGGATGAACCAATGAAAGAATTAGAAGAAAAAGAGACCCATAACCAAAAGTCAATTGAAGAAGTTTCTTCCTTCCTAAATGTAGATGCTTCAAAATGTATCAAATCATTATTATTTATCGTTGATAACGATCCGGTCCTTGTTCTTGTACGTGGTGATCATGAAGTAAATGATGTGAAAATCAAACACGCGCTCGACGCTCAAATTGTTGAAATGGCTACTGAAGAGGATACAAAACAATGGATGAAAACCGTTCCTGGTTATGTAGGTCCTCTCTCTGTATCTGACGATGTGAAAGTCATTGCAGATCATGCAGTAAAATATATCGCTAACGCTGTTTGTGGTGCAAACAAAGATCATACACATTATATGAATGTAAATCCTGAACGAGATTTCAAAGTAGACGAGTATTATGACTTACGTAATATTCAAGAAGGAGACCCATCACCAGATGGTAAAGGTACAATCAGGTTTAAAGAGGGGATTGAAGTTGGCCATGTCTTTAAACTGGGTACAAGATATAGTGAAGCGATGAATGCATCGTTCCTTGATGATCAAGGGAAGACAAAACCGATGATTATGGGTTGTTACGGGATTGGTGTATCGCGTACACTTGCAGCAGTTATCGAACAACACCATGATGAAAACGGAATTGTTTGGCCTGCTTCAGTTGCTCCGTTTGATGTACATTTAATCCCAGTTAATATAAAGCAAGAGGACCAGCGTTCATTAGCGGATGAGTTATACACTGATTTACAAAACGAACGTTTAGAAGTACTTTATGATGATCGTGCTGAACGTCCTGGTGTGAAATTTAAAGATTCAGATTTATTTGGTTTCCCAGTTCGAATTACGGTCGGTAAGAAAGCAGCTGAGGGAATTGTAGAATTAAAACTTCGAAAAACTGGTGAAGTCATTGAAGTCCATAAAGACGAATTGATCCAAACTGTAAAACAGTATGTTAGTAATTGATATGAAGTGACATAGATACAAGAATTATATTTGGTACCCTCACATAGCGGGGGTACCTTCTCACGTTCACGATCGATTTAAAAAGGCTATATTTAACTCTTTTCAATCTGAAAAATAAGCCTTATGCTAATAAGATAGAATAGAGTTCGTAAAATTATAGGAGGACCTGACATGAATGATGAACGGCAAATTCGAAAAGAAAGATTTCAACTTTTGCTAGAGCAGGTCGTCATGCCAGATGATCTCATCCAAAGTCATTTGAAAGACGGTTGGATAAAAAAACTAGAAGTATATAAAAGTGAAAAACGTTGGGACTTTACGATTCATCTACCAAGACCGTTACCTTATACGGTGTTTCAAGTTTTTCAGCAGCAAATTATTCATGGACTTCAGCATATTGCAAAAGTGCATTTATATCTTTCATATGATGAAATAGATTTTTCTAAACTAGTAAGTGAATACTGGCCATATATTGTTGAACGATTAAGATCGTCGACAAACGGCTTAATTAAACGATTGCAAGAACAAACGCCATCTATAAATGGGAATAAATTAATTCTTGCTGTCATGAATGAAACTGAAGGAGAAATGATCCATCGTCGCGTACAAGACCCATTACAACAAGTCTTTTATGAGCTTGGCTTTGGTAAAGTAATGATCGAAACGACGATCAAAGAGTCAAAAGAAGCCATTGAGAAGTTTAACGAACAAAAGAAGGAAGAGGATCATTCGAAAGTCATTGAAGCGATGATTGAGAAGAAGAATCAAGAGAAAAAAGCGGGTATACAAGGGCAGTCTAGTCTTTCCCACGGCCTTGCTATTAAAGGAGATATACAACCGATTGAGGATATTGTAGATGAAGAACGCCGTATTGCTGTACAAGGCTATATTTTTGATGCGGAAACAAAAGAGCTCCGAAGTGGTCGTACATTGTTAACTTTTAAAGTTACGGACTATACAGACTCAATCATGGTTAAGATGTTTTCAAATGATAAAGAGGACGTTCCTGTTTTTGAAGCTGTAAAAAAAGGAATGTGGGTGAAAGTAAGAGGACAAGTTCAATACGATACATTTGTTCGAGACCTTGTTATGATCGGAAAAGACTTCCAACAAGTGAGTCCGGTAGAAAGAAAAGATCAAGCTCCCGAAGACGAAAAGCGTGTTGAGTTACATTTGCATACACCAATGAGTCAAATGGATGCCGTTACTTCAATTTCTAAATACGTTGAACAAGCAAAAAAGTGGGGCCATAAAGCAATAGGTTTAACAGACCACGGCGTCTTACAATCATATCCTGAAGCGTACGGTGCAGGTAAGAAACATGATATGAAAATTTTATATGGTCTAGAAGCGAATCTGGTCAATGACGGAGTAGATATTGCTTATAATGAGCAAGAACGTGAACTTTTAACAGACACTTACGTTGTTTTTGACGTTGAAACAACAGGTCTATCAGCGGTGTATAATACAATTATTGAATTAGCAGCAGTAAAAATTAAAGATGGTGAAGTGATTGATCGGTTTGAATCATTTGCAAATCCGCACGAAAAGTTGAGCCCTACAATTATTGATCTAACAGGCATTACAGATGATATGGTAGAAAATGCACCTGAAGTTGAAGAAGTATTAAGGAAGTTTAAAGATTGGATTGGCGACGATGTGTTAGTCGCTCATAATGCAAGCTTTGATATGGCTTTCATTAATGCAGGCTTCAAAAAAATCGGGTTAGAAAATGCAACGAACCCAGTCATTGATACTCTTGAGCTTGGGCGCTTCTTATATCCGCAGTTTAAAAGTCATCGTTTAAACACGTTATGTAAGAAATTTAATATTGAACTTGTTTCTCACCATAGAGCAATTTACGATGCTGAAGCAACGGGGCATTTATTATGGAAAATGGTAAAGGATGCGAATGAATTAGGCATTTCCATGCACAATGAACTAAACAACCAAACTACGACTGAGGATTATAAAAAAGGGCGACCATTACACTGCATCATTTATGCGAAGAATAAAGAAGGACTCAAAAACTTGTACAAGCTTGTTTCAGCGTCACATATTGATTACTTCCATAGAGTTCCGCGAATTCCTAAATCCGTATTAAAGCAGTATCGTAACGGATTATTGGTAGGCTCTGGCTGTGATAAAGGCGAAGTTTTTGATGCGATGATGCAAAAAGCTCCAGAGGAAGTAGAAGAGGTCGCTAATTTTTATGATTATATTGAAGTGCAACCGCCTAGTAACTATAATCACTTAATTGAGAAAGAAATTGTACGTGATGAACTAGAATTAAAAGATATTATTCGTAAAATCATAGAATTAGGAGAAAAGCTTGGTAAAAAAGTTGTTGCAACAGGTAATGTCCATTATTTAAATACAGAAGATCATGTATACCGTCAAATTTTAATTGCTTCACAAGGTGGGGCAAACCCGTTAAATAAACAAACGCTACCTCAAGTACATTTTCGTTCAACTGATGAAATGTTAGGGTGCTTTAGCTTTTTACCAGAAGAAAAGGCAAAGGAAATTGTCGTTGATAACACACAATGGGTAGCTAATGAAATTGATGAAATTCAGCCAATTCCTGACGATTTATATACACCTCATATTGAAGGTGCAGATGATGAAATGCGAGATATGTGTTACACGAGGGCTAAGAGTATTTACGGAGAGCCATTGCCTGAAATCGTAGAGAAACGTTTAGAAAAAGAATTAAACAGTATTATTAGTAACGGCTTCTCGGTTATTTATTTAATTTCTCAAAAGCTCGTAAAGAAATCACTAGAAGATGGTTATTTAGTAGGTTCACGAGGATCTGTTGGTTCAAGTTTCGTTGCGACGATGACTGAGATTACAGAAGTTAACCCACTGCCTCCACATTACGTTTGTCCAGAATGTAAACATTCCGTTTTCTTTAATGATGGATCAGTTGGATCTGGTTTTGATTTACCTGATAAAGATTGTGAAAAATGTGGTGCGAAATATACGAAAGACGGACACGACATTCCGTTTGAAACATTCTTAGGGTTTAAAGGTGATAAAGTACCGGATATTGACTTAAACTTCTCTGGTGAATATCAACCGGTTGCACATAACTATACGAAAGAGTTGTTCGGTGAGGATTATGTCTACCGAGCGGGAACAATTGGTACGGTAGCCGAAAAAACGGCATACGGATTTGTTAAAGGTTATGAAGATGACCATCAAATGCAGCTTCGAGGGGCAGAGATTGACCGGTTAGTGTCCGGGTGTACAGGAGTAAAGCGTACAACTGGCCAACACCCTGGGGGGATAATCGTTGTTCCTGACCATTTAGACATTTATGATTTTACGCCAATTCAGTTCCCTGCAGATGACAAAACATCTGAATGGAAAACAACGCACTATGATTTCCATTCGATTCACGATAACTTATTAAAGTTAGATATTCTTGGGCATGATGATCCTACAGTAATTCGCATGCTTCAAGATTTGAGTGGAATTGACCCGCAAGATATACCAGTCGATGATCCTGAGGTATTTAAACTTTTTAGTGGAACAGAGTCGCTGGGAGTAACAGAAGAACAAATCATGTGTAAAACAGGAACGTATGGAATCCCAGAATTTGGTACGCGCTTCGTTCGTCAAATGTTAGAAGATACAAATCCGAGCACGTTTAGTGAACTTGTACAAATTTCCGGTTTATCCCACGGATCAGATGTATGGCTTAATAACGCAGCAGATTTAATTGCAGAAGGAACATGTGTGTTAAGTGATGTGATCGGTTGTCGAGATGACATTATGGTGTACTTAATGCATAAAGGTCTAGAGGATTCCTTAGCATTTAAAATTATGGAGTTTGTTCGTAAAGGAAAAGGACTTCAAGAAGAATGGGTTGAAGAAATGAAAAAGCATGGCGTACCAGATTGGTATATTAGTTCATGCTTAAAGATTAAATATATGTTCCCAAAAGCTCACGCGGCTGCTTACGTATTAATGGCTGTACGTATTGCTTACTTTAAAGTTCATCACCCAATCTTGTTTTACGCAGCATACTTTACTGTACGTGCTGATGACTTTGAATTAGACACAATGATTCGAGGTTCTGCAAGTATTAAAAAGCGAATAGAAGAGATTTACGCAAAAGGACATGACGCGCCACCGAAAGAGAAAAGTGTTGTTACAGTACTAGAGTTAGCGTTAGAAATGTGTGAACGTGGATTGTCTCTTCAAAAAGTTGATTTATATCGCTCGAAAGCTACTGAATTTATTGTGGATGGGAATACATTGATCCCGCCGTTTAATGCTTTAACAGGTGTTGGTACGAACGCAGCAATTAATATAGAAAAGTCTAGAGAGGGTGGAGAATTCCTTTCGAAAGAAGACTTACGTGAACGTAGTAAAATTACAAAAACAGTATTACAAAACTTAGATGACCATGGCTGCCTTGAAGGAATGCCAGATTCAAATCAGCTATCTTTATTTTAAATGAAACTTTACCATCCTTATAACAACCTGTGCATGAAAAGGGGCTGAGACCACTCTGAAAATAAGTTTTTAGCTTGGCTGCTCATGTTGCTTTTCCTCTACTAGCATTGGCTTCATAGTTGGATACGTCGAAGCACCCTTTACCTGCGACGAGTAACCGCAGGAGCAGCTCACAGCGTTTTGCAGAAGCATTGTATGTTGCTTTTTTTCTACTAGCATCAGACGAAAATGGAGATGGAAAGCGAATTTGCAAGGGTTTGACGTTTATGGTATAGTAAAATGGAAATACTAAGAATAGGTACTTACAGAAAGAGTGGGGTGAACCCACTCTTTCTTTTGTCATCATTTACCGTTTTTTATTCACTCCAAAGGGTAAACGAACACTTTAAGAATAATTAACCGATACTATAAAAGGAATGAATGAAAGTACATATGTCGTTAAAGGAGGTATTTCAGACGAATGGCAGGTAATGCGAAAGAAAAGACCGAACAATTAGTAACACCAATTTTAGATGAACTCTCATTAGAATTAGTTGAGGTAGAGTTTAAAAAGGAAGGAAAAAGCTGGTTTCTCCGAGTTTATATTGATGGAGAAAACGGAGTGGACTTAGATGACTGTACGAAAGTTAGTGAACGTTTAAGCGAAGCTTTGGACCAATCTGACCCGATCGAGCAAGCATATTACCTTGAAGTGTCATCACCTGGAGCAGAACGACCATTGAAAAAAGAAAAAGACTTTCAAAAAGCAATTGGTAAAAATGTTAATGTAACAACGTATGCACCAATAGATGGTGAAAAAACATTTGAGGGTAAACTTGTAGACTTCAATGGTGAGGCGTTAACGGTCGAAATGACAATTAAAACGAGAAAAAAAGAAGTCAACATACCATATGACAAAGTGGCCAAGGCTAGACTCGCTGTTGTTTTTTAATTTTGAAAGGGGGAACTGTTGTTCATGAACAGTGAATTTATGGATGCTTTAACAAGCATAGAAAAAGATAAAGGTATCGATAAGGAAGTTATTTTAGAAGCAATTGAACAAGCGTTAATTACAGGTTACAAACGAAATTTTAACTCTGCTCAAAATGTACGTGTAGATATTGACCGTGATACAGGTCTTATCCGAGTATTTGCACGAAAAGTTGTTGTAGAGGAAGTATTTGATGCGAGGTTAGAAATTTCTGTTGAAGCAGCAAAAGCAATACATCCGCAATATGATGTCGATGATGTTGTGGAAATTGAAGTAACACCAAGAAACTTTGGAAGAATTGCTGCACAAACGGCTAAGCAAGTTGTCACTCAACGTGTTCGTGAAGCTGAAAGAGGGATTATTTACTCAGACTTTATCGACCGTGAAGAAGATATTATGACTGGTATTGTACAACGACAAGATCACCGTTTCATTTATGTAGACCTTGGGCGTGTAGAAGCTTTAATGCCATTAAGTGAACAGATGCCAAATGAAACGTATAAGCACAATGACCGAATTAAAGCTTTTATCACTAAAGTTGAGAAAACGACGAAAGGTCCACAAATTATGATCTCTCGTACGCACCCAGGTCTATTAAAACGTTTATTTGAATTAGAAGTACCTGAAATTTACGATGGTACGGTAGACATAAGATCTGTATCAA
Source organism: Bacillus shivajii (assembly GCF_020519665.1). Classification (NCBI taxonomy): domain Bacteria; kingdom Bacillati; phylum Bacillota; class Bacilli; order Caryophanales; family Bacillaceae; genus Bacillus; species Bacillus shivajii. Next base: position 2,563,839 of record NZ_CP084703.1, on the reverse strand, counting down.
GAGAAGCAGGGGACCGATCAAAAATCTCTGTCCATGCTGAAGATCCTGAAGTAGATCCAGTTGGATCTTGTGTTGGCCCGAAAGGTCAAAGAGTGCAAACGATTGTTAATGAGCTAAAAGGTGAGAAAATTGATATTGTTCGCTGGTCAGAAGATCCTAAAGTTTATGTTGCCAACGCATTAAGCCCATCAAAAGTATTACAAGTAACAGTTGATGAAGAGGAAAAGATGACTCAAGTGATCGTTCCAGACTATCAACTTTCCCTTGCGATAGGTAAAAGAGGACAAAATGCGCGTTTAGCAGCAAAACTTACTGGGTGGAAAATAGACATTAAAAGCCAAAGTGAAGCTGAGGAGTTGGGTATTTACGATCCTAATGCCCCACAAGAAGATGATGAATTATATACAGACGACCCTGCTGAAGATAGAGTATATGATGAAGAAGTAGGTTTTTCACAAGAAGAGGAAGATCGTGAAGAATAAGGGAGGGATGACACATGGTAAGTAAGAAGAAAACACCCCTTCGTAAGTGTGTCGTTTCGAATGAAATGAAGCCTAAAAAAGAACTGATTCGTGTAGTGAGGTCACCAGAAGGTGATGTTTTCATTGACCCAACTTCGAAAAAATCGGGGCGTGGAGCTTATATCTCCAATGACGAACAAGTTGTTCTAGAGGCAAAAAAGAAAAATATTTTAGCTAGACATTTAAAAGCTAATGTCGCTGATGAAATTTACGATGAACTTCTCAAAGAAGTTCATAAAGGACAAAAGTCATGAAAAGTGAACAATGGATTAATTTCCTAGGGTTAATATTTCGAGCAAGAAAATTAATTACAGGCGAAGAACTAGTGACAAAAGCGGTCCAAAAAAATAATGTATACTTCGTCATAATCTCAAAAGACGCATCAGAGAATACGAAGAAAAAGTTGACCGATAAATGTAAATATTACAATGTTCCTTATGCTGTCATTAGTGATCGTCAAACGATTGGTCAAGCAATCGGAAAAGGGGAAAGAGTCGTTGTTGCGGTTGAAGATCAAGGATTTGCAAAAAAAATAAAGTCTATTATTGAATAACTTTATAGTGTGACGTCCAATAGAGAGGATGGACGCAGTGTAAAGGTGGGAGGTTAGTATATGAGTAAAATTCGTATTTATGAATATGCAAAACAAAAAAATAAATCAAGCAAGGAAATCATTAACCAACTAAAGGATCTAGGGGTAGAAGTGACTAATCACATGAGTGTGATTACAGATGAGACGATTCAAAAGCTTGAAGGTACGACAAATAAACCTTCAAATCAGCCCGAGAAGAAGTCAAATTCTAAAAACAATCAAAAGTCACAAGCTCAATCAAAAGATCAAAAGCAAAATAATAACCAACGTAAAAAAGATGGTCAGAAGAACCAGTCATCACAAAATAACGATAAAAACCGTAAAAAAAATCGTGACAACAATAAACGTAATAAAGGTCAACAACAAAATCAGGGAAGACAAAACCAACAGGCTGCTAAAACAAAGGAAATGCCGTCTAAAGTGGTATATACACCACCAATTACTGTTGGGGACTTTGCAGAAAAAATTAATAAAGAGCCTTCTGAAGTAATTAAAAAGCTGATGTTCTTAGGTGTAATGGCAACAATTAACCAAGAGCTTGATAAAGATTCAATTGAGCTATTAGCCGAGGACTTTGGTGTTGAAGTAGAAGAAGAAGTAATTGTAGATGAGACAGAATTCGAAAACTTTGAAGAAAATGATGATCCTGCTTTATTAGAAGAGCGTCCTCCTGTTGTTACAATTATGGGGCACGTTGATCACGGTAAAACAACGTTATTAGATAGTATCCGTCATACGAAAGTAACAGCTGGCGAAGCTGGTGGTATTACACAACACATTGGTGCATATCAAGTTGAAGAAAATGATAAGAAAGTCACGTTCCTTGATACACCAGGACACGCTGCATTTACAACAATGCGTGCACGAGGAGCTCAAGTTACAGATATTACAATTCTAGTTGTTGCAGCTGACGACGGTGTTATGCCACAAACAGTTGAGGCAATTAACCATGCTAAGGCAGCAGACGTTCCGATCATTGTAGCTGTGAATAAGATAGATAAAGAGGGAGCAAACCCTGACCGTGTAATGCAGGAACTAACAGAACACCAATTAGTTGCAGAAGCTTGGGGTGGAGATACGATTTTTGTAAACGTATCTGCACTAGCTGGAACAGGTATTGATGAACTATTAGAGATGATTCTACTCGTAGCAGAAGTTCAAGAGTTAAAAGCGAATCCTGGTAAAACAGCACGAGGTACGGTTGTAGAAGCTGAACTTGATCGTGGTCGTGGACCTGTTGCAACACTACTTGTTCAAACTGGAACGTTACATGTTGGGGACCCAATTGTTGTTGGAAATTCATTCGGTCGAGTAAGAGCAATGGTTAACGATCTTGGTCGTCGTGTGAAAGAAGCTGGTCCATCTACACCAGTAGAGATCACAGGATTGAACTCTGTTCCTCAAGCTGGCGATCAATTTATGGTATTTGAAGATGAAAAGAAAGCCCGTTCCATTGGAGAAACTCGTGCGGTGAAGCAAAAAGAAGCTGAACGCCGCGAGTCTTCAAAAGTAAGCTTAGATGACCTCTTCGATCAAATCCAACAAGGTGATGTGAAAGAAATTAACATTATCGTAAAAGCCGATGTTCAAGGATCAGTTGAAGCAATGAAAGGTTCTCTAGAAAAAATTGATGTTGAAGGCGTAAAAGTCAACATTATTCACACAGGTGTTGGGGCGATTGCAGAGTCAGACATCATTTTAGCAAGTGCTTCTAACGCGATCGTCATTGGTTTTAATGTCAGACCTGATGTGAATGCTAAGCGAACTGCTGAAGCTGAAAAAGTAGATATTCGTTTACACCGTGTTATCTACAATGCGATTGAAGAAGTTGAAGCTGCGATGACAGGTATGCTTGATCCAGAATACCAAGAAAAGGTGATTGGTCAAGCGGAAGTTCGTCAAACATTCAAAGTTTCGAAAATCGGTACGATCGCTGGTTCTTATGTAACGGAAGGAAAAATAACTCGTGATTCTACAGTTCGTCTAATTAGAGATGGAGTTGTCATCCACGAAGGTAAAATAGATGCCCTTAAGCGTTTCAAAGACGATGTAAAAGAAGTTGCACGAAACTATGAATGTGGTATAACTGTAGAGAACTTTAATGATATTAAAGAAGGAGATATCTTCGAAGCTTATATCATGGAGGAAATTAAACGTTGATCATCGGTACGTTAATCGTTGAAGCTTTATTGTATGACCCACAATCACTCAAGGAGAAGAGGTCAATCTTAAAGAGTATTACAACACGCATTCGTCAACGTTACAACGTTTCCGTAGTTGAGAGTAACCATCAAAATGTATGGCAAAGAACTGAGTGGACAATTGTAGCGGTGAGTACAGATAAAGTTCAAGCAGAAAAAGAACTGCAAAAGTCTTTATCAATCATTGATGAACATGAAAGTGTTGAAGTTAGTCAAATAATGTGGGAGTGGCATTAAAAGTTATCTCACATAATATATTGTCTACCAAGAGCAGACAATAAGTGTATTCGCATATCCTTATGAACAGGGGTGTTTATTTAATGAGTAATGTTCGTGCTAACCGAGTAGGAGAACAAATAAAGAAAGAATTAACGGATATTATCCAGCGTGAGATGAAAGATCCGCGTATCGGTTTTGTAACAATCACAGCTGTTGAGGTTACAGGAGACCTACAGCAAGCGACAGCATATTTAACAGTATATGGTGAAGATGAGCAACGTGCGAAAACTCTAGAAGGATTATCAAAAGCCAAGGGATTCATTCGCTCTGAACTTGGACAGCGTGTAAAGCTGAGAAAAACACCCGAACTCTCGTTTAAGTTTGATGAAAGTATTGAGCGTGGAAATCGTATTGAGGAACTCATACGTAAATTGAATGAAGATGATAAATAAGTAGAAGGAGGATAGACAAATGATCTATCCTCTTTTCCCTTTATTATTTTTTTATGTACGCTAAAACATAATCTCAAGATAATACTGTTTTCGTAAACTCTTACATAATTAACGTTCTAAGAAGGTGAAGGTTGTGAATAATCATACAGATGGTGTATTACCATTATGGAAACCTGCAGGGATGACATCATTTAAAGCGGTGTTAGAAGTAAAGAAACTTTTTGCTACGAAAAAAGCAGGGCATACAGGAACATTAGATCCAGATGTAGATGGTGTATTGCCAGTTTGTTTAGGAAGAGGGACAAAAATCGTTGAGTACTTAACTGCGCAAAGGAAAACGTACGCAGGTGAAGTCACTTTAGGGTATTCTACTACGACAGAAGATGCATCAGGTGAAACAGTTGAACAGAAAGAAGTGGACCGACCGATCACTACTGAAGAAGTAGAAAACCTTCTCCATTCACTAAAAGGAGACATAAAACAAACGCCACCAATGTACTCGGCAGTGAAGGTGAATGGGAAGAAATTATATGAATATGCTCGTGAAGGGAAAACGATTGATCGTCCTGAACGAACGGTAACGATCTATTCGATCAATTTAACGTCCAATATTGAAACGACAGAAGATAATCTTGTCCGCTTTCAGTTCGAAGTAACATGCAGTAAAGGGACATACATTCGTACGTTATCTGTGATGATTGGTGAAATGTTAGGCTATCCTGCTCACATGTCAAAGCTTACAAGAACACAATCTGGTTCTTTTCATGAAGGCGATTGCTTTACATTTGATGAGCTAAATGAATTACAAGACCAAGGGAAGCTTCACGAATCATTGCTTTCTCTAGAATATGCCTTAAAAGAGTATCCAACTGAAATTATTGATGACGAGACAGAAAAGAAAGTAAGAAATGGCGCGATATTACCTCAAACAAAAAAGATCATGGACGAACCGTTATTAGCTCTGTATAATCGACATGGAGAATGTTTAGCTTTGTATGAAAAGCACTCCAAACGTCATGGTATGATGAAGCCTGCAAAAATGCTTATTACTAATGACTAATATAGCGCATATTACATGAGCTAAAATAGAGGTGGCACCAGCATGGAAACAATCTATATTAATCACCCGCACGAAGTAACAGAGATGCCTTCTTCTGTTCTTGCTCTTGGCTTTTTTGATGGTGTACATAAAGGACATCAAAAGGTGATTTTAACGGCTAAAGAAGAAGCAGAGAAACGAAATTGTAAATCTGGGGTTATGACTTTTTTCCCGCACCCTAAAGAAGTATTGCGAAAAGGTGACGGAATTAAATATTTAACTTCATTAAAAAAGAAGGCAGAGCTTATTGACTCCTTGGGGGTTGATTATTTAATTATTATTACATTCGATCACCCATTTTCTGAACTGAACCCACAACAGTTTGTTGATCAATATCTCATCGATTTGAATGTCCAACATGTTGTGGCTGGATTTGATTATACTTATGGAAGGTTAGGGAAAGGAACAATGGAAACGCTCCCATTCCATTCAAGAAATAAAATCACATCAACGACGATCGCACCAGTTGAAGATGATGGGGAAAAAATAAGCTCAACTAGAATACGTCAAGCACTAAGAGATGGGAAGATGGATGAAGTTAACCATTTATTAGGTAGACGATACGAAACTCATGGTGTAGTTGTTAAAGGTGAACAAAGAGGAAGAACAATAGGGTTCCCAACTGCAAACGTACAGCCTGAAGAACAAACACATCTTCCAGCTGTCGGTGTCTATGCAGTCGAAGGAGAAATGAATGGAGAGAGGTTCCAAGGCGTTTGTAATATCGGCTTTAAACCGACGTTTCATAATGATAAGCCAAATGAACCGACGATTGAAGTACACATTTTTAATTTTGATAAGAATGTTTATGGGGAAGAAGTAACGATCTGTTGGTTCTCACACTTAAGAGGGGAAAAAAAGTTTCAATCAGTCGATGATTTAATTAAACAAATTAAACTAGATGTCTCTCATGCCCGAGAGTTTTTCAAAAACGTCCATTCTTAAGAAAACGATGAAAACACGATTGTGATTTTTACTTGCAATGTTATTTAATAACTAGTATGATATAATATGTTCATAACCATTGCTTGGCGACACGATTCACCAACGTTAGCTAGGCAGATGGGGATTATTACAAAGGAGGTGGACAGGATGGCATTAACTCAAGAACGTAAAAATGAAATCATTCAAGATTTCAAAACTCACGAGAATGATACTGGATCTCCAGAGGTTCAAGTAGCTATCCTAACTGAGCAAATCAACACGCTTAACGAACATTTACGTACTCATAAGCAAGATCACCATTCACGTCGTGGTCTTCTAAAAATGGTTGGTCAGCGTCGTAACTTACTTACGTACTTACGTAATAAAGATGTTACTCGTTACCGTCAGCTTGTTGACAAACTTGGTTTACGTCGATAATTATTAAGAAAGCGGGCATTGCCCCGCTTTTTTTCGTGTATGAACATACTTTTCATGAACCAACACATTCTCTTCAATGACAATATCGAGCTTAAGTTCCTCATTCTTCATATCGACAAACTATTTCCTCTTTTAATAATTTTTGATATGATAAGTTTTAGAGAAAATGCAACAGGTGATTGTTTCCAATTTCACCTTATAAAACAATTTTTAGTTCAACATGTTTAGTACATAAAAAATAGCCAACAATAAAATAGTAGGCGAATTTAAAGGACGAGAGGGGTTACTCGTAAGATGGAACAAGAAAAACAAATTTTTTCAATGGAATGGGCCGGTCGAACATTAACAATTGAAGTCGGCAAATATGCAAAGCAAGCAAATGGTGCGGTTATGGTGCGCTATGGTGATACTACTGTATTATCAACAGCAACAGCATCGAAAGAACCAAAGGATTTACCATTCTTCCCACTAACAGTTAACTATGAAGAGCGTTTATATGCAGCGGGTAAAATTCCAGGTGGATTCATTAAACGTGAAGGTCGACCTAGTGATCATGCTGTATTAACTAGTCGCTTAATTGATAGACCTATAAGACCGTTATTCCCGGATGGATTTAGAAATGATGTACAAGTTATTAGTATCGTCATGAGTAATGACCAAGAATGTTCATCAGAGATGGCAGCAATGGTAGGGTCGTCGTTAGCACTTTCAGTTTCTGATATTCCTTTTGCAGGTCCGATTGCTGGAGTCACAATAGGTAGAATCGATAATGAATTTATCGTAAACCCAACACCAGCTCAACTAGAAGAAAGTGATATTGATTTAGTTGTAGCAGGTACAAAAGATGCAATTAACATGGTAGAAGCTGGAGCGAAAGAAGTTCCGGAAGAAACAATGTTAGAAGCAATTATGTTCGGGCATGAAGAAATTAAACGTTTAATTTCCTTCCAAGAAGAGATTATTGAAAAAGTAGGAAAAGAGAAATTTGAAGTTCAGTTACTAACATCTGATCAAGACTTAGAAAAAGAAATTCGTGAAAAAGCAGAAGCTGACTTGAGAGAAGCTGCATTAGTAGTTGAAAAACATGCAAGAGAAGCGGCGATTAAAGAAGTGATGGATCGCATTACTGAAGAATATACAGATGAAGAAGACGATCGCTCAGGTGAAGCAAAAGAGATTTTAAATAAAATCTTCAAAGATGTTGTACGTAAGTTAATCACAAAAGATAAAATCAGACCTGACGGAAGAAAAATTGATGAAATTCGTAAATTAACTTCTGAAGTAGACATTCTAGCAAGAACTCACGGTTCAGGGTTATTTACGCGTGGACAAACTCAAGCATTAAGTGTATGTACACTTGGGGCACTTGGTGATGTTCAAGTATTAGATGGACTTGGAATTGAAGAGTCAAAACGTTTTATGCACCATTATAACTTCCCACAATTTAGTGTAGGAGAAACAGGCCCAATTCGCGGACCAGGGCGTCGCGAAATTGGTCACGGTGCTTTAGGTGAACGAGCACTTGAACAAGTCGTCCCTTCTGAAGAGGAATTCCCATATACAATTCGACTCGTTTCTGAAGTTCTTGAATCAAACGGTTCAACGTCACAAGCTAGTATTTGTGCAAGTACTTTAGCAATGATGGCTGCAGGTGTTCCAATTAAAGCGCCAGTTGCTGGAATTGCCATGGGTCTTGTAAAAGACGGAGATGACGTATCAGTTCTTACAGACATCCAAGGAATGGAAGATGCTCTTGGTGATATGGACTTTAAAGTTGCAGGTACATCAAATGGTGTTACCGCATTACAAATGGATATTAAAATTGAGGGAATCGACCGCGAAGTCTTAGAAGAAGCACTTGCTCAAGCGAAAGATGGTCGTATGAAGATTCTCGAAAACATGTTATCTGCGATTCCAGAATCAAGAAAAGAACTAAGCGACTATGCGCCAAAGATTTTAACAATGAAGATTAATCCTGATAAAATCCGTGATGTCATTGGACCAAGTGGAAAAATGATCAATCAAATTATTGAAGATACAGGCGTTAAGATTGATATTGAGCAAGATGGAACAGTATACATTTCATCTACTGAGCAAGAAATGAACTTAAAGGCGAAGCAAACGATCGAAGATATTATTAGAGAAGTTGAAGTCGGTCAAACATATTTAGGAAAAGTTAAGCGGATTGAGAAGTTTGGTGCATTCGTTGAATTGTTCAAAGGAAAAGACGGTCTTGTTCACATCTCTCAATTAGCAAAAGAGCGTGTGAATAAAGTCGAAGATGTTGTTTCAATTGGAGATGAAGTTTTAGTTAAAGTAACTGAAATCGACAATCAAGGACGTGTGAATTTATCACGAAAAGCTCTCCTACCAGAAGAGACAAAAGAATAATAATAGACTGGGGGAATACCCAGTCTTTTTCTTTACAATTTAATAATGTATAAATTATTTGCATAGTTCTTTAATTGTCGTAGCAAAATTTAAAAGTGCGACTCTGTTATTGCCATACAGGCTTACATTCGACGAGTATCCTTTATACATTTGGCACTTTTACATACATAATGATCAATCGTTCTATCCTCACTCATTTATGCATAACTTTTAATGAGGGGGAGGGACAAGTATGTTTAAAAAAGCAGTTATACAATTTTGTACATTTGTTATCATATTTATTATTACATTTTCTAGTACACAACACCCAATAACTAAAGGTTACATTATGGAATTACATGACCGAGCGGAAGTGGTTATGAAGAATGAAGATCCATTATATTTGGAAATATTAAGTAAGAAGGAAAGTTATTCAATCGCTCCTCAAGATGCTGTCATCGATAAAGTTTGGAAAGCGATACCTGGCCTTAATGGAATGAAAATAAATGTAGCAAAGACATATGAAAAGATGAAACAAACTGGAACTTTCAATGAAAGAGAGATCGTTTTTGACGAAGTTTCCCCTAAGGTTACATTAAAAGATCTACCGCCTGCTCCAATATATCGAGGCAATAGTGAGAAAAAAATGGCTTCATTTATGATAAATGTTGCTTGGGGCAATGAATATATCCCAGAAATTTTAAAGACCTTAAATGATAATAATATAAAAAGTACTTTTTATTTAGATGGTTCCTGGGTGAAAAATAATCCGAAACTTGCTAAGATGATTGAAGAGGAAGGTCATGAAATTGGAAACCATGCCTATTCACACCCAAATATGAAAAATTTGTCTAAGTCTAGAATTGAAGAAGAAATTGTAAAGACAAATGAAATCATAAAAGCAACTTTAAATGAAAAGCCTGAATGGTTTGCGCCGCCTAGTGGAAGCTATAGACAAGACGTAGTTGACGTGGCAAGAGAACATGGGTTATACACGATATTATGGACTGTAGACACGGTAGATTGGAAAAAGCCTAACCATACAGAGATGGCTAACCGTGTGATAAGAAAAACAGAAGCAGGTTCATTAATTTTAATGCACCCGACATCGTCAACAGTTAAAGGGTTACAAATGATGATTGATGGAATTGAGAAAAAAGGGTTAACCTTAGGTACAGTAGGAGAAACATTAAGTGAGAAAAGAAATCATATAAACAGTCATTAACTGGAAGTAAAGTTATAGGAGGTACATCGTGATTAAGCGCTTCGTAGGAGATAATGGTTTAAGAATTGTTTTTGAACCAAACCATACCGTTCGTTCCGTATCAGTAGGAATTTGGATAGGAACAGGATCAAGGTTTGAAAGTAAAGAAGAAAATGGTGTTTCGCACTTTTTAGAGCATATGTTTTTTAAAGGAACAAAAACAAGAACAGCTCAAGAAATTGCTGAGTCTTTCGATTCAATTGGGGGACATGTTAATGCATTTACATCAAAAGAGTATACTTGCTATTATGCAAAGGTTTTAGATGAGCATGCCAAGCATGCTGTTGATGTGTTGTCAGATATGTATTTTAATTCAACTTTTGAAACAAAAGAACTATCTAAAGAAAAAGGTGTTGTTTTAGAGGAAATCAAAATGTGTGAAGACACACCAGATGATATTATCCACGACTTATTAAGTACAGCATGCTATGGTGACCATTCGTTAGGCCTTCCAATCTTAGGAACTGAGGATACATTGCAAAATTTCTCTGCAGATTCACTTAGAGACTATATGAATCAATTTTATCATGCAGGTAATGTCGTCATTTCAATATGCGGTAACGTTGATGAATCATTTGTTGAATATGTACAAGACGTTTTTTCGTCAATGAAGTATTCATCAGTAGAAAAGAAATTACAAAAACCTCAATTTAATCAAAAATATTTGACAAGAAAGAAAGATACAGAACAAGCACATTTCTGTCTAGGTTATGAGGGACTTCCAATTGAAGATGAAAATATATATAGTTTAATCCTTTTAAATAATGCTCTAGGAGGTTCTATGAGCAGTCGCTTATTCCAAGAGGTCCGTGAGAAAAGGGGATTAGCATACTCTGTATTCTCATACCACTCTTCTTTCCATGACTCTGGGATGCTTACAATTTATGCAGGTGCAGCTCATGAACAAGTAAATGATTTATTCGATATTATGATGCATACTGTAGATGGTTTAAAGGACAATGGTATTACGGAAAAAGAGTTGAAAAATGGAAAAGAACAGCTAAAAGGAAGTCTTATGCTCGGATTAGAGAGTACAAATAGTCGTATGAGCCGAAACGGTAAAAATGAGTTAATGCTAGGGCGTCACCGTGGTTTAGATGAAATTACAGAAAAAATTGACAAAGTGACAATGAATCAAGTTCAAGATACAGCAAATAAAATATTTTCTGATCGTTACGCGTTGACGTTAATAAGTAAGGATGGGGAGTTACCAAAAAACGTTCATTAATTTCTCTTCAATTTTCACAGCATGTTTAAGGTCCTAAAACATATGATGGTATAAACAACTAGAGGAGGGACCAAAAATGAGACTAAGTGAAATTGGAAATAAAGAAATTATTGATTACTCTAAAGGTGAACGTCTAGGAGTACTCGGTCAAACAGACTTACTCATTGATGAAAAAAATGGGCAAATTGAAGCGTTTGTCATCCCAACATTAAAGTGGTTCGGTTTAGGTAAACGTGAGAAAGAAGTTACTGTTTATTGGAAACAAATAAAAAAGATCGGTACCGATATGATCATTATCGACGTATAAAGTTAGTAAGCACATGTCTAAAAAGGCATGTGCTTTTAATTTTGTTAAACTCTGTTGTGCTTTCCTCTAACAGTTTATTAAATACAAGTTCTTCATATATGAAAGTTTAAAAAAATTTACCATGAAGCTTTAAAAAGGAATATTTAAGCTTCGTGAACGAGCGATTACAATATTTTTATAAAAAATCAAATTAAACTCATGTCCACCTCTCACACGTATCATGACAAATACATAAGATGTGGTGAGTTGGTCATCGTAAGCAAGTTCCCCTTCGTAAAAAAATGAGTATAGAAAGGGGAGAAAGTAATTTGTTGACAGGGATGCATGTCGTCATTATTGGTGGGGATGCCAGACAGCTAGAAGTCATTCGTAAATTATCAGAACAAGATGCAAAGGTTTCATTAATAGGTTTTGAACAATTAGATGATGGATTTGCTGGTGCAAACAAACACACTTTTCAAACCATTGATCCGAAAACAGTAGATGCAGTCATATTACCAGTAAGCGGAGCCAATCAAGAAGGTGAAGTTGAGTCCATCTTTAGTGGAGAAAAATTAACCATTGATGAAAAGTGGCTAAAAGAAACACCGAATGAAACAGTCATTTATTCTGGTATTTCAACTCAGTATTTAAAAAAGCTAACACAACAAACAAATAAAACGTTAATCGAAGTTTTTGACAGAGATGATGTTGCAATTTACAACTCGATCCCAACAGCTGAAGGGACGGTTATGATGGTGATCCAGCATACGGATATTACCATTCATGATTCTAAAGTACTTGTTACAGGGTTAGGTCGAGTTGGAACGACTGTTGCACGTACGTTTCAAAGTCTAGGTGCTTCAGTATCAGTTGCAGCTAATGAATCTGATTTAAGAGCTAGAGCTTTTGAAATGGGTTTTAAAGCATTTGACCTTTCGCAATTAGAAAAAAAGGTTATAGATACTGATGTTGTCATAAATACAATACCTGCAAAAGTAGTCACAGGTGAAGTTTTATCAAAAATGCCACCTCATACATTAGTCATAGATCTTGCTTCAAAGCCTGGAGGAACGGATTTTAGATATGCAGAAAAGCGTGGGATTAAAGCGTTGTTAGCTCCAGGTTTGCCTGGAATCGTTGCACCGAAAACGGCAGGGAAAATCATTGCTAATGTATTATCAACCCTTTTATTTGATCAATGGGAAGTGCTAAAAGGAGGAAATTAGTCAATGTCTTTAAAAGGTAAGCACATTGGTTTTGGATTAACTGGTTCACATTGCACATATGATGAAGTGATACCTGAAATGGAGAAGCTTGTAAAAGCAGGAGCAAAAGTAACGCCATTTGTTAGTTATACCGTACAATCGACAGATACGAAGTTCGGGAAAAGTGAAGATTGGATTGAAAAGATTAAAAGTGTGACAGATGAGCCAATCGTTGACTCAATTGTCAAAGCAGAGCCATTTGGTCCGAAGACTCCATTAGACTGTATGGTCATTGCTCCTTTAACAGGTAACTCTACGAGTAAGTTTGCGAATGCATTGACAGATTCCCCTGTACTAATGGGAGCAAAAGCAACCTTACGAACAGGAAGACCTGTCGTCTTAGCCGTTTCTACAAATGATGCTCTAGGATTAAATGGTGTCAATGTTATGAAATTAATGGCAACGAAAAATATATATTTCGTCCCATTCGGTCAAGATCATCCGTTTAAAAAGCCGAACTCATTAGTAGCAGATATGACAAAATTAAAAGATTCGGTTGAATATGCAATAGAAGGGAAGCAATTTCAACCAGTTCTCATTGAAAGGTACAAAGATTAGTGAAAAATTTCTCAAATACTGATAGAATAAAAACATGGTTATAGTGAGCATACATTCATTCGTAGTTAAGACCTTCTTAACTACGTTATATTTTTATTCCTGTGATTAAGCATAGGGCTTATGTTCACTGATATTAAACTTATCTATATTCCATCTTAGACATTGCATAAGAATTAATAGAAATGGGAGGAGTACATGACATGACAAAGCAAAATGGATACAATGTTGCAGTAGTTGGTGCAACTGGAGCAGTAGGACAAAAAATGTTAGAAACTCTTGAAAGGTTGGAATTTCCTGTAGCCTCTTTGCTGCCATTATCCTCAAAACGTTCAGCAGGGAAAAAAGTATTATTTAAAGGCGAAGAAGTAACTGTGCAAGAAGCAGCCCCAGAGGCGTTTAAAGGGATAGATCTAGCACTATTTAGTGCAGGCGGGTCTGTATCAAAGGCTCTCGCATCAGAAGCAGTAAAACATGGTGCTATTGTTGTTGATAATACAAGTGCATTTAGAATGGATAAAGATGTACCACTTGTTGTACCTGAAGTGAATGAAGATGATTTGAAAAATCATCAAGGGGTAATTAGTAACCCTAACTGTTCAACGATTCAAATGGTCGCTGCTTTAGAACCATTACGCAAAGCTTTCGGTTTAGAGCGTATTATTGTTTCAACGTATCAAGCAGTTTCAGGTGCAGGTGTAGATGCTATTGATGAAATGTATTTACAGTCTAAACAAGTGCTAGAAGGTGAAGAAACGACAAAAGAAATCTTACCTACTGGTGGAGATAAAAAACATTATCAAATTGCTTACAATGCAATTCCGCAAATCGATAAATTCGAAGATAATGGGTATACATTTGAAGAATTAAAAATGATGAATGAAACGAAAAAGATTATGCATGATGAGAATTTAAGTGTTGCTGCAACTTGTGTAAGATTACCGGTTGAAACAGGACATTCGGAATCAGTGTTTATTGAAGTTGAAAAAGAAGATGTTACCGTTGAAGATATTAAGAACATCCTAAATGAAGCGCCTGGCGTTACTTTACAAGATGATCCAGCAAATCAAATTTATCCAATGGCTGTTGATGCAGCAGATAAAGATGATATTTTCGTTGGTAGAATTCGTCAGGATTTAGACCGTAAAAACGGATTCCACTTATGGATCGTTGCAGATAACCTTTTAAAAGGAGCAGCACTAAACTCTGTACAAATCGCATTTTCACTTAAAAAGCTAGGTTTACTAGACAAATAATACGTAAAAATTCGAACAATTAATACGTCATGAGGTGGAATATGAAGATCATCGTTCAAAAGTTTGGGGGTACATCCCTGAAAAATGAAGAAATGCGTAATATGGCAGCAGGTCATGTTATGCAAGCATTAAAAGATGGGAAAAAGGTTGTAGTTGTCGTTTCAGCAATGGGAAGGTCAGGTGATCCTTACGCCACGGATACTTTAATAGACCTTGTTGGTGGGGCACAAAACCATACTTCAAAAAGAGAACTAGATCTATTAGCATCATGTGGAGAGACAATTTCATCAGTGGTTTTCTCTCATTTACTTCAAGAAAAAGGTGTGAAATCAATAGCTTTAACTGGCGCACAAGCAGGATTTCGCACAACCGAAGATTATACAAATGCTAAAATTACCGAAATGAAAGTAGATGGTTTGAAAAACGAATTATTAAACTACGATGTTGTTGTCGTAACTGGTTTTCAAGGGGAGACACCTAAAGGGACAGTTGCTACTCTAGGTAGAGGCGGCAGTGATACATCTGCAACGGCATTAGGTGCAGCTTTATCTGCAGAAGTCGTTGACATCTTTACAGATGTAGAAGGGGTCATGACGGCAGATCCTAGAATCGTAGATAAAGCAAAAACGTTAAATGTCGTCACATATAATGAAATTTGTAATATGGCTTACCAAGGTGCAAAAGTTATTCATCCACGCGCAGTGGAAGTGGCAATGCAAGCAAAGGTGCCAATCCGGATTCGATCTACTAAAAGTGAGGATGAAGGTACGCTAATTACATCAAGTACGACTAATCTAGTTGGAAGAGATGTAGAAGAACGTCCTGTGACTGGAATCGCTCATGTAAATGGTGTTACACAAATAAAAGTGTTTGCTAAAGATGGGCAATACGATTTGCAAGCAAAAGTATTTAAAGCGATGGCAAAAGCAAATATATCTGTAGATTTTATTAATATTCACCCAATGGGTGTCGTTTATACAGTAAATGATGAAGTTTCAGATGAAGCCATCAGTATTTTAGAGGAAATGGAGTTATCTCCAGAAGTAGTGAGAAATTGTGCGAAAGTTTCTGCGGTTGGAGCAGGTATGACTGGTGTACCTGGGGTAACGTCACGAATCGTTGAATCATTAGCTAAGCAAAATATCCAAATTTTGCAATCAGCAGATTCTCATACGACGATTTGGGTCCTTGTAAAAGGGCATGATATGAAAGAAGCAGTTAATGCATTACACGAAATGTTTTTAGACAGCAAAGATTAACATGTTTAAGGAGTTGTGAAGAGTATGAATTTCGGCCAAGTAATTACGGCAATGGTCACCCCCTTTGATTCAAAGGGGAATGTTGACTTTCAAAAAACGACGAAATTGATCGATTATTTAATTGATCATGGGTCTGATGCTATTGTCGTTGGAGGCACTACAGGGGAGTCTCCTACATTGTCATCTGAAGAAAAACTCGCATTGTATGAACATTCAGTTAAAGCGGTAAATGGTAGAGTTCCAGTAATAGCAGGAACTGGATCGAATAATACGTATGCATCTGTTGAATTTACAAGAAAAGCGGAGAAAACAGGCATAGATGGTATTATGCTTGTTACTCCTTATTATAATAAGCCATCTCAAGAGGGTCTCTATGCTCATTTTAAAACAATAGCGGAAAAAACATCCCTCCCGGTCATGCTATATAATGTGCCTGGAAGGTCTGTTGTAAATATGTTACCTGAAACAGTCATTCGTTTATCAAAAATTAATAATATCGTTTCAATTAAAGAAGCGAGTGGTGATCTAGAGCAAATGACAACCATTATTGCAAGTACTCCTAGTGACTTTACTTTATATTCAGGGGATGATGGTCTAAGCTTACCTTGTGTGTCAGTAGGAGGAGCAGGGATTGTTTCAGTTGCTAGCCACGTTATTGGCAATGACATGAAAAAGATGGTCCAATCTTATAAAGATGGAAATGTTGAAGAAGCTGCAAAGATTCACCAGCGTATTTTACCGATCATGAAAGGTATGTTTATAGCACCAAACCCTGTAGCTGTAAAAACTGCCTTGCAAATGAAAGGCTTGGATGTTGGCGGTGTCCGTTTACCATTGTTACCATTATCTTCTGAAGAGCGTCATACATTAGCGGAATTACTTGGCTTAAGTAAGAGTGAATAAGGATAATTAAGTGAATATGACACCGGTCGTATAAAAGGGCTGACTCATGAACAAAGTTTATGACTCCACTGCTATATAGGGGGACTCAAAAACTTGTGAGTCAGCCTCTTTTTAATTTTTTTATTATCGACCTGCTTTTTGTTTATTTGGGAGAATTAAGTTTTATACATGAAAATAACCGCTCGGTTCCATACTACTTTTTAGAGGGCTTTGTTAATGTATGATACGTGCAACATTGCCTAATAGAAAGGAGTGGCACATATATGAACGAAACACCGAATACACAACAACCTCAGCAACCTCAACAACCGAATCAAGATGAGAAGAAAACCGAAGGTGGTAAAGATGGAGGGATTATTGATAAGATCCAACAGCTAGGTCAGACAAATGTCCCCCAAATGGAACAGTCGAATATTCATGTTCTTACCATTGTTGGTCAAATAGAAGGGCATATGCAACTTCCTCCACAAAATAAAACAACAAAATATGAACATATGATTCCACAGCTTGTTGCAGCAGAACAAAACCAGAAAATTGAAGGACTATTAATTATTTTGAATACAGTTGGTGGTGATGTAGAAGCAGGACTAGCATTATCAGAAATGATCTCATCAATTTCGAAACCGACTGTAACGTTAGTTTTAGGTGGAGGTCATTCAATCGGTGTACCAATTGCAGTTGCATCTGACTATAGTTTTATAGCAGAAACAGCAACAATGACCATTCACCCTGTACGTTTAACAGGACTAGTGATTGGAGTACCACAAACTTTTGAGTACTTAGATAAAATGCAAGATCGTGTTATTAGCTTTGTAACAAGACACTCTAATGTAACAGAAGAAGACTTTAAAGAATTAATGCTATCAAAAGGGAATTTAACAAGAGATATTGGTACAAATGTCATTGGAGCAGATGCTGTTTCGCATGGAATTATTAATGAAGTCGGTGGTATCGGTCAAGCGATGAAGAAGTTAAATGAACTGATCGAACAACACAAACAGATGGGTAGTAAGGATGTTGTTCAATGATTTTATATACGTATCAGCCTGCAGAGTCAGTCTTTCCTGTTGAAGAAGCCGCTTATAATAAACAAGAAATGGTTAGTATCCCAGGTGGCCAATTACTGGTAGAAAGACAAGAAGATCAAACGTACCGCATCGTTCGACTCTTTTCAACTGACCCAAACTTATACTTAAATTCACAATATGAACCTGGTAAGATGTATCAAAAAAACAATTAACGATCATGGAAAAATCCCTAACTATTATGCTATAATAATGAAAACAAGCGTTCGATAAGGTAAGGTAGATAACAGCAGCCGCAACTTCGGCTGCTGCTTCCATTTGGATATAGGTTTGGGGTGAGGACATGGCAAAGAAAAAACGAAAAAAGAACCAAAAATGGAAAAAACAATTAACGTATGAGTTGTCAGGTTTATTTCTAATTATCGTTTCTCTTATAACTTTTGCGAGATTAGGGATTGTTGGGGAAGGTCTCGTTCAATTGTTTCGTTTCTTTCTAGGAAGCTGGCACATTGTATTGGCAATAGGACTTTTCTTTTTCGCTGGCTATTTAATGATCAAAAGAAAAATCCCTTACATATGGACAAGAAAGTTGGTCGGTCTTTATTTACTTATTTTCTCATTAACATTGTTAAGTCACGTAAGCTTATTTCGTGAACTTAGTAACCATACAGAGTTTATTGACCGCTCTGTGATTCGTAATACGTGGCACCTTTTTTGGCTACAGCTCCAAGATCAAGCTGTTGTGGATGAAATAGGTGGCGGTATGGTTGGAGCAGTTGGCTTTGCAGCGACACACTTTTTATTCTCTTCTGGAGGAACGATCGTTTTTGCAATAGGTTTAATTATCACTTCCATCATGTTAATGACAGGAAAATCAATTGTTGATGCAATGAATAAAAGTGGTGGGAATTTATTCACATTTATACTTAAACATTGGCAGAATTTGAAAACATCACTTCTTGAATCTGTAAAACAATTGAGAGGTCGCCTTCAAGAACGAAAAGAAAAGCATGCAAAAGAAATCAAACAAAATGTTTTAGAGGAAAATGATGTCATTAATACCCCAGAAGAGGAACCCATTATTTATGACTTTTCCACAAAGGCCTATGATAGTACTGAAAGTGAGAATACGTTGGAAGCAACCGAACATCCTGAAACCGTAACTGAAACAAAGACAGTTGATCAGTTTGAAAATGTAGAGGTTAAACAAGAAGCGAATAAAACTGAAGAAGTTACGACATCATTAGTTGTTCGAGCTGAAGCAAATGAGGATTATGAATTACCTACAGTTGATTTGTTAGCAAATCCGGCAAAAGTAAACCAGTCAAGAGAGCATTCAATGCTATCGAAAAATGCACGCAAACTTGAACGAACGTTAGAAAGCTTTGGAGTAAATGCAAAAGTAACGAAGGTTCATCTTGGCCCTTCTGTCACAAAATATGAAGTATATCCAAGTGCAGGAGTGAAAGTAAGTAAGATTGTTAATTTAACAGATGATTTAGCATTGGCACTCGCTGCAAAAGATATTCGTATGGAAGCTCCGATTCCAGGTAAATCTGCAATTGGGATTGAAGTACCAAACCAAGAAGTTTCCTTAGTAACATTACGTGAAGTGTTAGATTCTCAAATTATGCAGGATACGGACAACAAGCTTGCAATTGCATTAGGTAGAGATATATCTGGTGAAGCTGTTATTTCTGAACTAAATAAAATGCCACATATGCTAGTTGCTGGTGCAACAGGAAGCGGTAAAAGTGTTTGTATTAATGGAATTGTCATTAGTATTTTGATGCGAAGTAAGCCACATGAAGTTAAGTTAATGATGATTGATCCGAAAATGGTTGAATTGAACGTTTATAACGGGATTCCACATTTGTTATCTCCTGTGGTTACGGACCCGAAAAAAGCATCACAAGCTTTGAAAAAAGTTGTTAATGAAATGGAAAGACGCTATGAACTGTTTGCATACTCAGGAACTCGAAATATCGAAGGGTATAATCAGTATGTTAAAAGGCAAAACGAAAGTAGGGATGAAGAAAATAAGCAGCAGCTTCTTCCTTACATTGTCGTTATTGTGGACGAGCTTGCAGACTTAATGATGGTTGCTTCATCTGATGTAGAAGATTCGATCACCCGTTTAGCGCAAATGGCAAGAGCTGCAGGGATTCACCTAATTATTGCTACTCAGCGTCCATCGGTTGATGTCATTACGGGTGTCATTAAGGCTAATATACCTTCTCGAATTGCATTTGGTGTTTCTAGTTCCACCGATTCTAGAACAATCTTAGATGGTAATGGAGCAGAAAAACTGTTAGGTCGAGGAGATATGCTATTTTTACCGGTAGGAGCTAATAAAGCGACAAGAATTCAAGGAGCCTTTTTATCAGATGATGAAGTAGAACGTGTTGTTATGCACTGTATTGAACAGCAAAAAGCACAATATGCAGAAGAGATGATCCCAGAAGAAGGGGAAGAAGTTGTTACTTCAGAAGTAGATGATGAATTGTATGATGATGCTGTACAACTCATTGCTGAAATGCAAACAGCTTCCGTTTCTATGTTGCAAAGAAGATTTCGTATAGGATATACAAGAGCTGCAAGATTAATAGATGAAATGGAAGCGCGAGGCATTGTTGGTCCATATGAAGGAAGCAAACCTCGTGAAGTACTGATTTCGAAGGCTGAAGATAAAGAAGCATCCAATGAATAAAGGATGCTTCTTCTTACCAACAGCGAAATATAAAGAATTGATCAGAAAATCGGAATATTATATAAAATTTGTGAAAACGTTTTAAAAAAAGATAGAAATGTGGCTAAAAAACATGTTACATTAGTAAAGAAATGGCTGTATTGGTAGAGGAGTGTAAAAAAATGATAAAATCAGACCATCGTCCACTATATTTACAAGTAATAGATAAAATTAAAGAAGATATAGAAAAAGGGATATATGAAGCTGGTGAACGGCTCCCGTCAGAATTTGAACTATCAAAACAACTAGGAATTAGCAGGGCAACATTAAGAGAGGCACTTCGCATGCTTGAAGATGAAAGTGTGATTGTTCGTCGGCATGGGGTGGGGACATTCATAAATACACGACCTTTATTTTCTTCTGGGATCGAACAACTCTCAAGTGTAACAGGGATGATTGAACAAGCGAATATGAAACCTGGAACAGTTTTTTTATCTTCATCAATCATGGGGGCAACTGAAGATGACTGTAGAAGGTTTCAAGACGAATCCTTAAATGATTTGATTACTATTGAACGTGTAAGAACGGCTGACGATGAGCCTGTTGTTTATTGTTTAGATAAAATTCCGAAGTCGTACCTACCAGATTATGTCTCTCATGAGCAACAATCGATGTTCGATCAATTAGAAGAATCAGGAACAACGATTGCTTATGCACTAACGCAAATTGAACCAATTGGATATCATGAACGCGTATCAGAAATGTTAAATTGCGAACCTGAAACGGCTTTACTTGTTCTAAAACAAATGCATTACGATGAACAAGAACGCCCTGTTTTATATTCGATTAACTACTTTAGAGCGGATAAGTTTAAGTTCCACGTCTTAAGAAAACGTGTTTAGTCCGAAGAGTCCTTTTTAAAAAGGGCTTTTTTTATGGCTTGAAGATGACATTCATCATTTCGCTTTAAAAGCATATATAAGTGAATGAATTTCATAATTACGTTTTTTGCGCAGTGAAACGAATGATATTATAAATACTTCATTAAATGTACGTTTTATTTGTACTATCAGAATTTATAAATTTATGGTCGATAGATAAGTGCTCCTGCGCCGCTACGCTTGCTCGTCGCAGCTCGAAGGGGTTTCGAAGAAGCAAATGCTCGGTGCTCCTGCGGTTACTCGTCGCAACTCGTCGTTTAATCATAGGAGTTGAGCTTGTGGCAACTAAGGCTTACTTCCACAGGAGGTGGTGGCTTCGGTGTTGATCACAGGACGTGATCGACTTTAGACGAAGTTCCTTATTAAGACTTGGCGAAAAGCCAAGTTTTGTTTAGAAGTGAACGTAACAAAAGACGGCGACTCCCGGAGGATCAGCGCAGTCTGAAGATCCACTTAGGCGAAGAGTTGTTGAGCCTAAGTTAGCTGAAGACAAGCCCTCGGGAAAGCGTCCGTCTGAAGTGAAGTTCACACTCATCATTCGGAATTTCGCATCATATTTTGAGGTATGAAATTGATTCAAGTAAGATTGATTAAATATAACTCCATATTATCTATAAAAACTTATAATCTTTGCAATATAGGTTTTTTTTTCCTAAAATCAAAGTAATCATGTATTAACAACATAAAGTTTTCGAACAATAGGTATGATTAGAGTAGGAATTAAGGAGGGAAATAAATGATCGAAAAACAAATGTACGACTTTACAGCAGGGCCCTTGAATGTTCATGTTTTGCCATCTAAGACATATAAAACAAATACAATTCTTATTCATATGAGAGCCCCACTAGAAGAAGACACCGTGACCAAAAGAGCGTTGCTTCCTTACGTTTTACAAAATGGAACGGAAGAATACCCTTCAAGACAACATATTCGTAGAGCGTTAGATGAATTATACGGAGCAACACTTAACGTGGATGTTAGCAAAAAAGGTGAGTCTCACCTAATGACTATTCGCTTAGATATTGCAAATGAGAAGTTTTTGAAAGATAGTGAGCCTTTATTCGAAAAAGCGATGGAACTCATCGCTTCAGTTCTGCTACGTCCAACTGGAGATAACGATCGTTTTGATAAAGAAATCGTTGAAGGTGAGAAGAGAACACTAAAGCAAAAGCTTGACTCTGTTTATGATGATAAAATGCGTTATGCAAATAAACGATTAACAGAAGTAATGTGTGAAGAAGAACCTTTTGGTTTGTTCGTTCTTGGAGATAAAGACAAAATCGATAAAATAGATGAAATGTCTTTATATGAATATTATGAACAGACCTTACTAAACGATATGATTGATGTGTATGTTTTAGGTGATGTTGATGAAGAAGAAACGAAATCAATGATCACGAAACATTTTCAATTCCCTGAAGGAAGTGAGCGACCTTCAGCTAAACATACGAAAGTAACGCATAAAACAATTAATGATGCTAACGAAGTGATCGAAGAACAGGACATTCAGCAAGGGAAGCTGCACATTGGGTACCGTACAGGAACAACATTTGGCGATGATGATTATTTTGCTTTGCAACTTTTTAATGGAATATTTGGTGGTTTCTCGCACTCCAAGCTGTTCGTTAACGTGCGTGAAAAAGCGAGTTTAGCATATTATGCAGCTTCTAGAGTAGAAAGCCATAAAGGCTTATTAATCGTCATGTCAGGTATTGAATCGAATAAATTTGATGCTGCAACAGAGATTATTCATAAACAAATGGATGATATGAAAAATGGAGAATTCTCTGATGAGGACCTAGAACAAACGAAAGCTGTCTTTAAAAATCAGCTTCTTGAAACGATGGATGTCCCAAGGGGATTAATTGAACTTTCATACCATAACGAACTAACAGATCATAAAAAGCCACTAAACGAATGGATGGATCAAATTAATAAAGTGAGTAAAGAGGATGTTGTTGGCGTCGCTGAAAAGATTCAGCTAGATACCGTTTACTTCTTAAAAGGGAAAGGAGGTAACACAAATGAATAAAATTTCTTTTGATCAGCTACAAGAAACGTTATATGAAGAAAAACTTGATAATGGGCTTCACGTTTATGTTCTTAGAAAAGAAGGTTTTAACAAGACGTTTGCAACGTTTACGACGAAATACGGGTCTATCGATAATAACTTTATTCCTTTAGGAAAAGATGAGGCAATAAAAGTTCCAGATGGTATTGCCCACTTCTTAGAACATAAGTTGTTTGAAGATGAAGAAGGAGATGTATTCCATCAATTTAGTAAGCAAGGCGCTTCGGCTAATGCTTTTACAAGCTTTACAAGAACGGCTTATTTGTTTTCAAGCACGATGAATATTGAGAAAAACATTGAAACATTATTAAACTTCGTACAAAAGCCTTATTTCACGGAAGAATCTGTTGAAAAAGAAAAAGGAATTATAGAACAAGAAATTAAAATGTATGAAGACAATGCTGACTGGAGAAATTATTTCGGGCTTATCAGTAACTTATATGAATACCACCCTGTAAAAATTGATATAGCTGGAACGGTCGATTCGATATATAAAATTACGAAAGATCTTTTATATACGTGTTATGAAACGTTCTATCATCCAAGTAACATGGTTATGTTTGTTGTTGGAAACATCGATCCAGAGAACGTTTTAACCTTAATAAGGGAAAACCAAAGTAAGAAGACGTTTGAGGAGCCCGAGGAAATTGAGCGCTTTTTTGAAGCTGAACCTCCTGAAGTGCACAAGAAAAAAGAAGTTATAAAAATGAATGTAAATACTGGAAAATGTCTGGTCGGCTTTAAAGATAAGGAGCCAAGACGCCAAGGAGAAGAACTATTAAAGCATGAGCTATCGATTCAGCTTTTACTTGAAATGATGTTTGGTCAAAGCTCAGAAAATTACCAAACGCTCTACAAAGAAGGGCTTATTGATGATTCGTTTTCGTTTGACTACTCTGGTGAATATGGTTTCGGGTTCTCTGTCATCGGTGGCGATACACACAAGCCAGAAGAATTGGCAGATAAAATTAAAACAATGGTCACTGGATTTTTGGAGGGCGACTTAGATGAAGGTCAAATGGAAAGTATCAGGAAAAAGAAAATTGGGTATTTCCTTCGTTCATTAAATTCGCCAGAATATATTGCAAACCAATTTACGAGATACCAATTTAATGACATGAACCTTTTTGATGTTATACCAGTACTTGAACAAATCACGAAAGAAGATTTACAATCGTCATTAAATGAGCATTTCCATGTAGACACACAGATGAGTCAATGTTTCGTAGTACCTAAAGGAGAATAAATATTGAAACAAACAGCATTTATATCGGGAGCAAGTGGAGATATCGGAGGAGAAATTGCGAAAAGCTTAGCGGAAAAAGGCTATTCACTGATATTGCATTATTGTCAAAATGAAAAGAAGGTACAGAAATTGGCTAATAACCTTCATAACGAATATGGAGTTGATTATGTTCTTTTTCAAGCAGATTTTGCGAACCCAACGGAAGTTAGCGAAAAAATAAATCAACTCCCCGTTGCTCCAGATGTTCTTGTCCATAATAGCGGGACGTCACATGTCGGTATGATTACCGATACTAAACAAGAAGAAGTTATTGAGCAAATGAACATTGGATTAACAAGTCCGTTCTTTATCACACAAGCATTATTGCCCAAAATGATTAGACAAAAGCACGGGAAAATTATTGTTATTTCATCAATTTGGGGACTAACGGGCGCTTCATGTGAAGTGCTATATTCAATGATCAAAGGTGGTATGAACACATTTGTCAAAGCGTTAGCGAAAGAAGTTGCATTAAGTGGGATCCAAGTTAATGGGGTTGCTCCAGGTGCAATTGATACAAAAATGCTTGATTTATACTCAGATGAGGAATTAGACCAACTAACAGAAGAGATTCCAGCGGGGCGTTTAGGTAAGCCAAAAGAAGTTGCAGAGCTCGTTTCCTTTTTATGCTCAGATCATTCAAGCTACATTAATGGACAAATCATTTCTGTTAATGGTGCTTGGTATAGCTAAAACGATGGTTTGATTTATGTATATATTTCCTTCCTTGTGAAAAACTAAACTCGAATTACATTACAAGGAGGTTTATAACCATGTCTGTTTTAGATAATTGGGAGCAGTGGAAAGGCTTTTTAGGTGAGCGTCTTGATCAAGGTAAACAAGAAGGTATGAACAGTCAGGTTGTTTCAGAGGTAGCTTATCAAGTTGGAGAATACTTAGCTGAAAATGTCGATCCAAAAAATGAGCAAGAAAGAGTACTTTCTGATTTATGGCAGGTGGCATCTGAAGAAGAGCAGCATGCAATTGCAAATATGATGGTGAAATTAGTTCAGAAACATTAATGATTAACGAAAAGTGTCGTGGTAAAGCGGCACTTTTCTTCAATTTCACTCTCATAAAAATCTACGAACCTTTAGTTCTCGGATCGAAACAGACAAAGTTTGTGATTCATAAACCTTTTCCATGGATACCATGTTAAAAATATCGGAATATAGGGTAAATTGTATAGAAATGCAATTCAATTGAAGAAATCTCTTTTAATAACGGAAAAAATCAATTATGATTAATTATAGAAGTAAATCCTTGAAACTTCTCTCGTATTAGGAAGGAGTTGGATTATGGAAGAAAAAGAATGGTATCTTGAATATCAAATACATGAAAATCGCCCAGGATTACTAGGTGAAATAGCTTCGTTATTAGGTATGCTTCGTATTAACATTGTCACGATTAATGGTGTCGAGCATCGTCGTCGAGGGATGCTTATTAAAAGTAAGAGTGACGAGGCAATTATGCGGTTAAAGTATATATTACAAACGATGGATGTTATTACACTAAGAAAGATTAGGGAACCGAAACTAAGAGATCGATTAGCTGTTCGGCACGGGCGCTATATTGAGCGGGACGAAGATGAGAAGAAGACATTTCGCTTTGTCCGCGATGAGTTAGGTTTACTCGTTGATTTTATGGCCGAATTGTTTAAAAAAGATGGTCATAGACTGATTGGTATTCGTGGAATGCCTCGGGTAGGAAAGACAGAATCTGTAGTAGCTGCTAGTGTATGTGCTAGTAAGAGGTGGTCATTTCTATCATCTACACTGCTTAGACAAACGATTAGAAGTCAATTAGCAGATGACGAACTTTCTGAACAGCACATTTATATCATCGATGGAATTGTCTCCACGATGAGAGCATCTGAAAGACACCATATGCTTGTAAGTGAAATTATGCGATTACCTGCAACAAAAGTCGTTGAACATCCAGATATCTTTGTTCGAGAAACAGAGTATACACTAGAAGATTTTGATTATATTATTGAACTTAGAAGTGAAGAAGGCGAAGAGATTACATATGAAGCAGTTGACTCCGGTTTCTCCTCTTTTGATATTAGTTAGTTGGTAGGTGTTAGTATTGTCTGAATTAGGTCAAAGGTTAAAAGCAGCTAGGGAAGAAAAAGGATATTCAATAGAAGAATTACAAGTAAGGACAAAAATACAAAAACGTTATTTAACCGCATTAGAAGAAGGTGATTTTTCACGAATGCCTGGCGATTTTTACGCTAGAGCATTTGTGAAGAGCTATGCTGAGGCGGTAGGCCTTGACCCGGAAATGTTATTTGAAGAACATAAGGATGAGCTGCCTCAGCCAAAAAAAGAGCCAGCAGAATTGCCGCCAAGAGTGAGTCGGACAAAGCCAAAAACCGTCAAAAAGAAATCAAAAGCAGCGGCTTTTGTCCCAACGCTTATTGCAGCGCTGTTTATTCTGTTAATCTTAGGCGGAGTGTGGATTTATGGTCAAAATAATGAAACAGACCCTGCTGGAGTATCACGTGACGATACGCAAGGAGACTCTGAAGTTGATATAACAGATTCAGTCACAGATGAAGAAGATCATGAGGTAGAAGAAGAGGAAGCAACCGAAGAAGAACCTGTTGATGAAGAACCTATAGAAGAAGAGGTTGAGGAACAACAACAAGAGTTAACTCTTCAGTCAACGGAAGGCACTACTTCCATTTTTACATTGACGAATACAGATGAATTTGATGTACGTATGGAAGTAACAGGTGATAGTTGGATTGAGGTTAGAGATTCTAATAACTCAAATTTGGTTTCACAGATGTATTATGCTGGTGATGAAATCCCGTTCGATTTTGCTGATGAAACTGAGGTAACGTTTAATTTAGGAAGTATATCAACAGTTAATCTATATATTAATGATGAATTATTAGAGTACCCACTAGATATATCTCATCAATATATCATCATCCAGTTTCAACCTGAATAATTAAGAAAAGAAGCCGTTTTTACGACGGCTTCTTTTCTGTTGGACAATCTATTGTTCGCAAAATGACCGTTATTTTGGTAAAATTAATAAAGCCTAAGAAATTTATGGCAACAAAAGACAAGTGAAACATGTAGCATTATACAATTTGTGCCATATTTAAAGACATAATGTTACAAACGTTCTTTTAAGACATCGTTTGACGACCACGAGGAGGATTACTGTGAACGTACCAAATCAAATAACAATTTCACGTATTTTCTTAATACCTGCTTTTATGGTTTTATTAATTGGTCCCTTTGATTGGGGAGAAGTTTACTTTTTTGGTGCAGACATTCCGCTGCACCATTTTATCGCAGCGATTATTTTCATCATAGCATCAGCAACTGATTGGCTTGATGGTTACTACGCGAGAAAGTATAACCTTGTTACAAACATGGGGAAATTTCTAGACCCTTTAGCAGATAAGCTTTTAATTACTGCCGCTTTTGTTTCCTTAGTAGGAATTGATATGTTTCCAGCTTGGGCAGCAGTACTTATTTTAACGAGAGAGTTTGCTGTAACTGGTTTACGATTAGTAGCATCTGGAGAAGGAGAAGTTATTGCCGCTAGTAAATGGGGTAAATGGAAAACAGTCAGCCAAATTGTTGCTGCTGCAGTCATCATGTTACATAATACGGTTTTCGAATTAATAAACGTTCCATTTGATACAATCATGATCTATCTTACTGTAATTTTAACAGTTTGGTCAGGCATTGATTACTTTATGAAAAATAA
Source organism: Bacillus shivajii (assembly GCF_020519665.1). Classification (NCBI taxonomy): domain Bacteria; kingdom Bacillati; phylum Bacillota; class Bacilli; order Caryophanales; family Bacillaceae; genus Bacillus; species Bacillus shivajii. The sequence goes on along the minus strand of NZ_CP084703.1, from coordinate 2,535,258 downwards.
GCATGTATTCAATCAATCGTTATAAAATGGCTCTGTTAATGAAGCATGAACGGATATCGCGCTTGTGCCTATAGGGTGATGGGCATCATCAATAAAGAAGGCATAAAATCAACAACAAGCTACTCTCCTTCGAACAGCTTCGAGCTTCCCCGGCGCATACACTACGGTGTGATGCAAGCAGAGGAAGGGGAAATGTCTTTAACAAAGCTTAATTAAAAAGTGTTAGGGTGAAAGAAATGAATGCAGAAATTGTTGCAGTAGGATCTGAATTACTTTTAGGACAAATTGATAATACAAATGCTACATATTTATCGAGACAATTAAATAACTTAGGGGTTAACGTTTATCACCACACAGTAGTGGGTGATAATGAAGAACGGTTATATAAAGTTCTAGAGACGGCGCTTAACAGGTCAGATCTAGTTATTACAACTGGTGGACTTGGTCCAACGAAAGATGATTTAACGAAAGAGACGTTAGCTCAGTTGTTAAGTAGAAATCTAGTGTATGATAAAATAACAGAAGAACGAATTATTGAGTACTTTAAACAAAGAAGTCGCACGATGACTGAAAACAATAGGAAGCAAGCTTTAGTCATTGAAGGCTCTAAAATAATTGATAATCATCATGGTCTTGCTTGTGGGATGCTGATGACGTATGAAAATAAAAAGGTTATGATGCTTCCTGGTCCACCAAAAGAACTCATTCCAATGTTTGAAAATGAATGTATTCCATTACTAAACCGACAGTTATCGAACTCAAGCTTTATCCAATCACGGGTTCTACGTTTTTTTGATATTGGCGAGTCACAATTAGTAGATATCATTGATGATTTACTTGAAACGCAAACAAATCCGACAATTGCTCCATTAGCATCGGATGGTGAAGTGACGTTAAGGTTGACTGTCAAAGGAGAAAATGAAGGACAAAATGAGCAAAAATTAGATGACCTTCAAGATAAAGTGGTTGAAAGGCTTGAGCCCTATTTTTATGGGACTGGTAATGACACACTTAGTAAATCTGTTAGTGATCTATTACGGATTATGGATTACTCACTAAGTTCAGCTGAAAGTTTGACTGGAGGATCATTCTCAACAGAACTGACATCTTTGGATGGGGCTTCTAACTTTTTTAAAGGTGGGTTTATTACATATACCAATGAACAAAAGCATGAATTACTAGGTATTTCAAATGAGCTACTAAATAAATATGGAGCGATTAGTCACGAATGTGCTGAAGCATTGGCGAAACAAGTCCGTTTACAAACGGGCAGTAATGTAGGACTAAGTTTCACTGGTGTTGCAGGTCCTAAGGAAGCAGAAGGTAAGCAGCCTGGTCTCGTATATGTAGGGCTATCAACTGAAGACGAACTGGTCTCATATGAACTTCGTCTTGCAGGCAGTCGCTCGAATATTCGTGAGCGCTCTGTTAAGTATGGTTTATATTATTTGTTACAATGGTTACGCAAGGAAATGAAAAAGGTGGATGAATAAATGATGAAATTCGAAGATTTTCAAATATCAAATGAGATAAAAAAAGCAATTAAAGATATGGGGTTTGAAGCACCATCTCCAATTCAAGAGCGTGTCATTCCTGAAATTTTAAAAAGAGTAGATGTCATCGGGCAAGCTCAAACAGGAACAGGTAAAACAGCAGCTTTTGGTATTCCATTAATTGAACGTGTAGATCAGTCAAAAAATATCCAGTCGTTAATTTTAACTCCAACAAGAGAATTAGCCATTCAAGTTGCTGGAGAACTACAAAAATTATCTAAATATAAAAAAGTACAAACGCTACCAATATACGGTGGACAATCAATTGGTCATCAAATTCGTGCACTAAAGCGCGGTGTACAAGTTGTTGTAGGAACACCTGGGCGTGTATTAGACCATTTAAACCGAGGGACATTAAAGCTACAAAATGTCCATACACTCATTTTAGATGAAGCTGATGAGATGCTAGATATGGGTTTTATTGATGATATCGAAAAAATCCTTCAACAAGTAAATCGCGAACGTCAAACGATGCTATTTTCTGCAACGATGCCACCGCCAATTCGAAAGCTGTCAAATAAATATATGAAACAACCAAAACAAATTACGATTAGTAAAGGTGAAGTAACAGCCCCATCAATTAATCAAGTTTATTACAAAGTGTTAGAAAAAAATAAAATTGACTCATTATGCCGTGTAATTGATAGCGAGACGATCGACTTAGGAATTATTTTCTGCCGTACGAAAAAAGGTGTAGCAGAACTAACTGAGGCCCTTCAAGCTCGTGGATATATGGCTGATGGTTTACACGGTGACTTAACACAATCACAACGGGACAGTGTGATGAAAAAGTTTCGAGATTCAACGATTGAATTTTTAATTGCAACAGATGTTGCTGCACGTGGGATCGATGTAGATAAAGTCTCACACGTGATCAATTATGATATTCCACAAGACCCTGAAAGCTACGTTCATCGTATCGGTCGTACAGGACGAGCAGGACGTGAAGGATTTGCATTAACACTTGTAACTCCAAGAGAAATGAAGCATTTACGTTCGATTGAAGCAGAAATTAAGATGGCAATTCCGTCTCAAGGTCTACCATCTGTAGAAGAAGTTGTTGAAAAACAACAGCATACGTGGAAACAGCAAATTATTGATTTAATGGAGGAAAGTGAAACGAGTAGTTTATATGATGAGCTCGTGACCGAACTATTACAAGACTACCCTCCTGAAAAAGTTGTTTCCTCGCTGATGAAATTAGCATTTTATAGTCATACTGACCTCGAAGATGATGGTTATGACTTCGGCGATACCGGAGCACAAAAAGGAATGACAAGATTCTTTATTAATGTAGGCAGAAATGTCGAACTAACACCGAAAAAAATTGTAGAAGAAGTTTCTCAGCTAGTCGGTATTTCTCAAAAAGCAATTGGAAGAATTGATATCTTTGATAACTTTACATTTATTGAAGTTCCTGAAGAGGTTGCTCCATTTGTCTATGAAGGGTTAAAATATTCGCGTTTGAATGGTGCTAGAATTAACCTTGAACCAGCTAAGCCTAGACCGAAAAGAAAATAGGAATGTTCATAAGTGCTTGGTCCCCTAACCTTTAGGGTCCTTGCACTTGTTTTAATTTCAAGGCTCGGCAATCGCCGAGTTTTTGTTTGCTTTCCATATCTATAATGTATAAGTTTATATAGGGTGAAGCGCTAGTCTTTTGGAATGGCCAGTAGTAGGGCGTCCTTTCTATCATGCATTCTGTATACTAGGCTGTTTTCTAAAACTTTGTTTTTTTGGATAACTGGAAATAGAGGAGGGAGGACGCATTCATATTAGTACCGGCCATAAAAAAGAAAAAAATACGAACGAATGTTTGCAAATCTATTGGCAAATGAACAAAAAACGGTTAAGATATATGTATATGAAACATAAAGCAATTATTTATATATAGATAAAGGAGAGAGAAATTCATGTCAGAACGTAAACAAGCATTAGACATGGCACTAAGACAAATCGAAAAGCAGTTCGGAAAAGGTTCGATTATGAAACTAGGAGAACAAACGGATCAACGAGTTTCAACGATTTCTAGCGGTGCTTTAGCATTAGACATTGCATTAGGTGTGGGTGGTTATCCAAGAGGAAGAATTGTCGAAGTTTATGGTCCAGAATCTTCTGGTAAAACAACAGTTGCTTTACATGCAATCGCCGAAGTGCAACGTAATGGTGGACAAGCAGCATTTATCGATGCAGAGCATGCTCTAGATCCAGTCTATGCACAAAAATTAGGTGTAAATATTGATGAGCTATTATTATCTCAACCTGACACAGGGGAACAAGCATTAGAAATTGCAGAAGCTCTTGTACGTAGTGGAGCGATCGATATGATCGTTGTCGATTCAGTTGCAGCTCTTGTACCAAAAGCTGAAATTGAAGGGGAAATGGGAGACAGCCACGTAGGTTTACAAGCGAGACTTATGTCCCAAGCATTAAGAAAGCTCTCTGGAGCTGTCAATAAATCGAAGACGATTGCTGTGTTCATTAACCAAATTCGTGAAAAAGTCGGTGTTATGTTCGGTAACCCTGAAACGACACCAGGGGGACGTGCATTGAAGTTCTATTCTTCTGTTCGTCTTGAGGTTCGTCGCGCAGAAACATTAAAGCAAGGTAATGATATGATCGGTAACAAAACAAAGATTAAAATCGTGAAAAATAAAGTAGCGCCACCATTTAGAACAGCTGAAGTGGATATTATGTACGGAGAAGGTATTTCTCGTGAAGGGTCATTATTAGATATTGCATCTGACTTAGACATTGTCCAAAAGAGTGGTGCATGGTATTCGTACGAAGGAGAGCGTCTTGGCCAAGGAAGAGAAAACGCAAAACAATTCCTAAAAGAAAACTCAGATATTACTAGTACGATTGAAAAACAAATTCGTGAGTATCATGAACTTGATACACCTAAAGAAGTTCCGGCGGAAGACCCTGCAGAAGAAGATGGAGATATCCCATTAGATTTAAAATAAGTAAAAACTAGTGCCTAGCATTCACCATGAAATATAGAATCATGCCTTTTGTTGTATTCTATGTTTTGGATTGGTGGTGCTTGGCACTTTATTTTTCACTTTAAGTAACAACAAAGATAGGAATACTTACGTTTTAATATTAGGGAATAATGATAATAAATAAGTATATACACTTACCAATGCTTGACATTGTTACATATGAAGCATACAATTAGAAAGAATACTGCCTTACCCATACTCATACTGTATGAGCTGTGCTGGATGTATGCATAAAGATTAAAATGAAAACGAAGAAACAAAATGAAACTAGTTCCAACAAGAAATAGCATGAGGAGGTGAATCAGTCTTGGATAGCCTGATCGTTCAAATCCTCATTTTGCTATTCACTGCAGCAATCGGTATCTTGATCGGGTACTTCGTTCGCAAATCCATCGCAGAAGCCAAAATCTCCAGTGCGGAGCAATTGGCAAAACAAACGGTTGAAGAAGCTCGGCGTGAAGCAGATGCTAGTAAGAAAGAAGCGATCTTAGAAGCGAAAGATGAAGCTCATAAAATTCGCATGGAAGCAGAGCGTGAAGTTCGCGACCGCCGAAACGATGTTCAAAAACAGGAAAACCGATTAGTTCAAAAAGAAGAAGTATTGGACCGTAAAAGTGAAACGTTAGACAAGAAAGAGGAATCTCTCGAAAAGCGAGAAGATGATTTGTCAAAACGTCAAAAAGAAATCGACGACATGAATAGCAAAGTCGAGGAGTTGCTCAAAGAACAAAAACAAGAATTAGAACGTATTTCTGGCTTTACAAAAGACGAAGCACGTGAAATCATTATGAAAACGATGGAAGATGAATTAGTCCATGAGAAAGCAGTAATGGTTAAAGAAGCTGTAACAAAAGCAAAAGAAGAGGCTGATAAAAAAGCGAAAGAAATTTTATCTATGTCAATTCAACGTTGTGCAGCTGATCACGTTGCTGAAACGACAGTGTCAGTTGTTAACTTACCAAATGATGAGATGAAGGGTCGAATTATTGGTCGAGAAGGACGTAACATACGTGCACTCGAAACACTAACAGGTATTGATCTGATTATTGATGATACACCAGAAGCAGTTATCCTATCTGGTTTTGACCCAATTCGAAGAGAAATTGCAAAGACAACCCTAGAAAAACTTGTTCAAGACGGACGAATCCACCCTGCTCGAATTGAAGAGACAGTGGACAAGTCAAGAAGAGAAGTAGATGAAATGATTCGTGAATACGGGGAACAAACGACATTTGAAATGGGGATTCATAATTTACACCCAGACCTTATTAAGATTCTTGGTCGTTTGAAGTTCCGTACAAGTTATGGTCAAAATGTTCTTAAACATTCAATGGAAGTTGCCCACCTTGCAGGGTTGATGGCATCAGAAGTTGGAGAGGACGTTCAGCTTGCAAGAAGAGCCGGACTACTCCACGATTTAGGAAAAGCGATTGATCATGAAGTTGAAGGAAGTCACGTTGAAATTGGTGTTGAACTTGCAACGAAATATAAAGAACATCCAGTGGTAATTAACAGTATTGCGTCCCATCACGGGGATACAGAAGCAACGTCCGTTATTGCAACATTAGTTGCTGCGGCAGATGCTTTATCCGCTGCTAGGCCTGGGGCCAGAAGAGAAACGTTAGAAACGTATATTAAACGATTAGAGAAGTTAGAAGAAATCTCTGAATCGTTTGATGGAGTAGAAAAAACGTATGCAATTCAAGCAGGTCGTGAAGTACGTATCATGGTGAAACCAGACTTCATTAACGATGAAGACTCTTATCGACTCGCTCGAGAAATAACTAAGAAAATTGAAGAGGAGCTCGATTATCCTGGTCACATTAAAGTGACCGTAATCCGTGAAACAAGGGCAGTTGAGTATGCGAAATAAAGTGGCACCTTTGCCACTTTATTTTTATACATAAAAATAATAAACCGTATAAACTATAGTATCTAATGTTTATAGGATATGAACTTGCTTTATACTATATACAAAAGGTTTTAAGAATAACGATCTAAAATAAGAAAATCATATTTATCACTGTTAATAGAACGCTTTAAAGGAGAAATAATTCATGAAAATTATGTTTATTGGAGATGTTGTAGGTTCTCCAGGAAGAAACGTATTAAAGGAGTATTTACCAAAACTAAAAGGAAAATATCGTCCTGACTTTACGGTTGTCAATGGGGAAAATGCAGCAGGTGGTAAAGGCATTAATGAAAAGATTTATCATGAAATAAAAGAAGCTGGTGCAGATGTGATTACACTTGGAAATCATGCATGGGATAAGAAAGAAATTTTTGATTTTATCGATGATGCAAAAGACCTTGTTAGACCAGCAAACTTTCCTAGTGGAACACCAGGGGTTGGATATGTTATAAAAAAAGTAGGGAATAAATCTGTTGCAGTTATTAACGCTCAAGGTAGGGTGTTTATGAACGATAATGATTGTCCCTTTCGAAAACTTGAATCAATCGTAGATGAAGTGAGAGGTAAAGCTTCGATGATCTTCATAGATTTTCACGCTGAAGCAACGAGTGAAAAACAAGCTGTCGGTTGGTTCTTAGATGGACAAGTTACAGCAGTTGTCGGGACACATACACATGTTCAAACAGCTGATGAACGTATACTTCCAAATGGAACAGCATATATATCTGATGCAGGCATGACAGGTCCTTATGATGGAATTTTAGGTATGGACCGTGAAGTGATTATTAACCGATTTTTAACAAATTTACCAGCGAGGTTTGAAGTTGCTAAAGGTCGGGAACAATGTAATGGAGTCATCATTGATGTAGATCCATCTTCGGGAATGAGCAAGTCAATCAAACGAATTTCTATAAACGAAGATCGACCATTTTTTGATTAAAGGGCATAATTTTATATGTTTTGAATATATACAAAAAGAGGTATATATACATCAAAAGTCGCTTCATTACCATCATAACGTTATAGGAAACATTCTATTTCGCTATGTTGTTATGACTTATACACCACCATTTAATCCAATAAGGAGGTTCTGAAGTGGAAGTATTAAAAGTTTCAGCAAAATCTAATCCTAACTCTGTTGCCGGTGCTTTAGCTGGAGTCATTCGAGAAAGGGGAGCAGCAGAAATTCAAGCTATTGGAGCGGGTGCTTTAAACCAGTCTATCAAAGCAATTGCTATTGCAAGAGGGTTTGTTGCTCCAAGTGGCATTGATCTTGTTTGCATCCCAGCATTTACAGACATTCAAATTGATGGTGATGAACGCACAGCGATTAAATTAATTGTCGAACCGCGTTAATAATTATTAAACCTGCTTATGCATAGTAAGCAGGTTTTTTTCTTGATTTTTAAAAGAATTTGATTAAATGATAGAGAATAAAGAGAATTTTCACGCTTTAAGAAATGACAAAAAGTGTGGTACAATTAAAATGTGAAATCAGAGGTATGAAGTGAAAACACTTCAACTTAGAATGAAACGACCTTAGCGTTTTTACTTTAATTCTCGATAAACACAAAGTTGTAGAATGGGCGACTTCAAATAGATGTTCATCCTACAAGGTGAGAGAAAAGTAAGGCATATGAATGTGTGTACATTCACATGCAAAAGAAGAGTATTGCTAGATTAGAAGGGGTGGAGTAAACCATGATCAATCAACTTTCGTGGAAAGTTGGCGGACAGCAAGGTGAAGGGATTGAAAGTACGGGAGAAATTTTTTCTACCGCATTAAATCGATTAGGCTATTGCCTATATGGCTACCGTCACTTTTCATCAAGAATTAAAGGGGGGCACACGAACAATAAAATTCGTGTGAGTACAAAGCCAATTAACTCAATTTCAGATGACTTAGACATCCTCGTCGCTTTTGACCAAGAGACGATTGATGTGAATCATCATGAGTTAGTTGCTGGGGGAGTTATTATTGGTGACAGCAAATTTTCACCGACATTACCTGAAGGTTGTGAAGGAAAACTGATTTCAGTTCCATTCACAGAAATTGCTACAGAACTAGGAACATCTTTAATGAAAAATATGGTTGCAGTTGGAGCATCAGCTGCACTTCTTGGTGTGCCTGCTTCTGCATTTAAATCCGTTGTTGAACAAATTTTCTCACGAAAAGGTACAGCGGTTGTAGAAAAGAATATGAAAGCTATTGAAGAAGGTATGAAATACTTTACAAAAGAATCTGAAGGTGCTTTAGGTGATTATAAGCTTGCTGATGCAGATGGCAAAAACCGTATGTTTATGATTGGTAACGATGCGGTAGCTTTAGGAGCATTGGCAGGTGGAGCAAGGTTTATGCCTGCTTATCCAATTACACCAGCATCTGAGATTATGGAATATTTAATTAAAAAATTACCAGAATTCGGCGGTACAGTTATTCAAACGGAAGATGAAATTGCAGCATGTACGATGGCAATTGGAGCGAATTACTCTGGCGTTCGTTCATTGACAGCATCAGCAGGGCCTGGACTATCACTAATGATGGAAGCGATCGGTTTAAGTGGAATAACAGAAACACCACTTGTTGTTGTCGATACGCAACGTGGAGGTCCAAGTACAGGACTTCCTACGAAACAAGAACAATCAGATATTCTTGCAATGATCTATGGTACACATGGGGAAATTCCAAAGGTTGTTCTTGCCCCTTCTACAGTTGAAGAAGCATTCTATGATACTGTTGAAGCATTTAATATTGCAGAGGAGTATCAAGTTCCTGTTATTATTGTGACGGATTTAGCACTTTCATTAGGAAAGCAAACGGTTGATCCGTTAGAATTCGATAAAGTAGAAATACGCCGTGGCAAACTTAATTTAGAAGATTCATTGCCAGAATTAGAAAACAAAGAATATTTTAAGCGCTATAGAGTAACAGAAGACGGTGTTTCAGAACGCGTAATCCCTGGAATGAAAAATGGGATTCACCATGTAACTGGTGTAGAGCATAACGAGCAAGGAAAGCCCTCTGAGAGTCCAGTAAACCGAAAAGAACAAATGGAAAAAAGGATGAAGAAACTTCATAACTTGGAACAAAAGTTTCCTAATCCTGTCTATAAAAATGAAAAGCATGAAGAAGCTGATCTATTAATTTTAGGATTCAACTCAACAAGAGGAACGATTCAAGAAGCGATTCCTAGACTTGAGAGTGATGGTTTGAAAGTAAACCATGGGCAAGTGAGGTTATTACACCCATTCCCAACAGAAGAAGTAACAAGTATGATTGAAAAAGCGAAAAACGTAGTTGTTGTTGAAAACAACGCAACAGGTCAACTGTCTCAATTAGTGAAGATGAATGTAAATAGTAAGCAGAATGTAAAAACGATTTTGAAGTACGACGGCAATCCGTTCCTGCCCAAAGAAATTCATCAACAATGCAAGGAGTTGTTCTAATATGGCCACATTCAAAGATTTTAGAAATAATGTAAAACCAAATTGGTGTCCTGGATGTGGTGACTTCTCTGTACAAGCAGCAATTCAAAGAGCGGCTGCTAACGTAGGAGTTGATCCAGAAAACCTTGCTGTTGTTTCAGGCATTGGATGTTCAGGACGTATTTCAGGATATATTAATTCTTATGGATTCCATGGTATCCATGGTAGGTCATTACCAATTGCACAAGGTGTAAAAATGGCAAACCGTGACTTAACGGTAGTAGCATCTGGTGGTGATGGAGACGGATTTGCGATTGGAATGGGGCATACTGTTCATGCAATTCGTAGAAATATCGATGTAACGTATATTGTTATGGATAACCAGATTTACGGTTTAACGAAAGGTCAAACGTCACCACGAAGTGACATGGGTTTTAAAACAAAGAGTACACCAGGAGGCTCTATCGAATCGGCATTAAATGTTATGGAACTAGCATTATCATCTGGTGCAAGTTTTGTTGCCCAAAGCTTTTCAAGTGACTTAAAGGAACTTACATCGCTAATTGAACAAGGGATGAACCATAAAGGATTCTCCTTAATTAATGTGTTTAGTCCTTGTGTAACCTTCAACAAAATTAACACGTATGATTGGTTTAAAGAAAACTTAACGTCATTATCAACAATTGAAGACTATAATCCTTCTGACCGTAGTAAAGCAATGAATACTTTAATGGAGCATGAAGGTTTAGTTACGGGTCTTATTTATCAAGATAAAGAAAAGCCTTCTTATGAATCACTCGTTCACGGCTTTAAAGAAGAGCCTTTATCTGGTCAATCAATTGAGTTGGAAAAAGAACAATTTAATAAGCTTGTTTCCGAGTTTATGTAAAAAATAGTTTATATGTGAGCACACCTTAATTTATAGGTGTGCTCTTCTCATGCAATTATAATGAAACAAAATGGGTTCTATACTGAATGTTGTGGTCACCCTTATCGGATCAATGTTTCTCTTTGATCTAAAAAAAGACAAAAAAATAGCACCCAATTCTCTCTTTTTGTTAACCTTGAGTTACCACACAAAAAGAAACAAGGAGAGAATTAAGGTGCAACTAGATTTTATCACAAAGTTATTAGGGATTAAAGACAAGCATGTATTCGTATTTGATTCAGGAGAAGAAGAACAGTGCTTTTGGTTTGAACTTCATAGCGAAGTCCGAAAACAAAAGTGCCCAAAATGTAAAGAGAAGACAAAGCGAATCCATGGATATAGAATGCAATCGATTCAAGGAGCTCAGATAGCAGAGAAAAAGGTTTACTTACAATTAAGGAAACGCAGATATCGTTGTATGAACTGTGGCCATGCATTTTTTGAGAAGTTATCTTTTCTAGATAAATACCAACGACATACATCAATGCTTGCTCAAGAAGCGTTATCCTTATGTTCTGAAATGAGTTTTACACACGCAGCTAGAATCTCAGGAATGAGTACGAATCGTTACCTCCGCCTATTTGACAAACGGAAGATAACTGTAAACAAAGTCCTTCCAAGAGCGATTGCGATTGATGAGTTTAAGGGAGATGCAGGTAAAGAAAAGTACCAAACTGTGATCGTTGATGTAGAAAATCGACATATCATTGATATATTACCGGATCGAAAAGTGAAAACGATTGAAAATTACTTTAAAGAATGCGACACCGGTAAGGTAGAGATCGTTGTTATAGACTTATCCAAAGCATTTAAAGAAGCAGTACGTAGACAATTAGGGAGTCCACTAATCATAGCTGATCGGTTTCATTTCATGCGTCACGGGTACTGGGCATTTGATGAAGTGCGACGTGAACTACAGAATGAGTTACAAAAAGACCCTCGTATTAAGCTTAAACGATGTAAAGAACTCTTATGGAAGTCACCTGAAAAGCTTGATGAGAAAGGCAAAGCGAAGGTAGAAAAGCTATTACAAGCACACCCACAGTTAAGACAGGCATATGAAGTGAAAAATGCGCTAGACCAATGGTTTAAACAGAGTACACCAGAGAATGCGAAAGTTGGTTTAGAAGCATGGTATACCTTTGTGGAAGAGTCCGGCATTCCTTCATTTCAAAGGGTAGTAAAAATGTTTAAGAGATGGCAAACAGAGATCCTCCAATCGTTTATGTATCCTTATAACAATGGCTACATTGAAGGTGTGAATAATACAACGAAAGTAACGAAGAGGATGTCATATGGAATTAAAAGCTTTGAGAGATTACGAATGAAGATTTTGTGGAGACAAATGGTTAGATCCCATGCGGTTTAAACCGCATGGGTAGAGAGAATTGGGAATTTCTGCACCACAACAATTGACAGAGAGCCACAAAATGGTACGAATGAAAGTTACTAATGCGACTATTTATAGTTGCAACGTGTATTATTTTCTTTATAATGATTTATGGAAACGCTTTCTTTTTATTTTTTGTTTTCGTGTGACGGACTGTTCTGTTTACGAGAACAGTCCACCGTGCTAAAATAAAAAACGTAAGCTTTTATTCTTTGAAAGAACTAGATGAAATGCTATTTTAAAAGGATTATAGAAATGGAAGGTGGAGAGCACCGTGACAAAAATGATGAAAGCGATTGTAAAAGACGAAAGAGCACCAGGTGCAACATTAAAAGAGGTCCCAGTTCCAACAATTGGTGACCAAGAAGTTTTAATTCAAGTAAAAGCAACGTCCATTTGTGGGACTGATGTTCATATTTACGCATGGGATGAGTGGAGCCAAAGTCGAGTAAAACCACCTTATGTATTCGGTCATGAATTCTCAGGTGTCGTAGTAGAAAAAGGAAAACTCGTAAATAATGTTGAAGTAGGCGAGCACGTTTCTGCAGAAACGCATATCGTTTGTGGTCATTGTCCGCAATGTTTAACAGGTCAAGCTCATATTTGTGCTAATACTGAAATCATTGGTGTTGACCGTGATGGCTGTTTCGCTGAATACGTCGCGTTACCTGCTGAAAACTTATGGAAAAATGACCCTGAACTACCATTTGACGTAGCGAGTGTTCAAGAACCAATGGGGAATGCGGTTCACACTGTTTTAGCGGGAGATGTTACTGGTAAAACAGTTGCAGTAATTGGTTGCGGACCAATAGGAATTATGGCTGTTGGTGTAGCAAAAGCCGCAGGCGCATCACAAGTCATTGCATTTGATTTAAATGATTATCGTCTTGGGTTAGCCAAAGACATGGGAGCTACGACAACTGTAAACTCGATGAATGAGGATCCACTTGAAGTCGTTCAGTCATTAACGAACGGACAAGGTGTAGATGTTGTTTGTGAAATGAGCGGTCACCCCGTTGCAATGGACCAAGGATTTAAAATGGTTACAAACGGTGGGCGAGTGTCCATTCTAAGTCTTCCTGTAAAACCAGTCGAGATTGATGTAACAAATGATATCGTCTTTAAAGGGATTACAGTTCAAGGGATCACAGGTCGTAGAATGTATGAAACATGGCAACAAGTATCTGGCCTATTAGAGTCAGGTCAAGTTGATGTAAAGCCAATGATTACACACCACTTCTCTTTAGAAGAATTCGAAAAGGGATTTGACTTAATGATTAAAGGTGCTTGTGGTAAAGTGGTCTTACACCCATAGAAAGTCACATGAAAATCGAGGAGGTATGGAAAATGAAAGGATTTGAATATTTAGAACAAGAACTAGATCAAATGAGAGAAGAAGGGCTTTTTCGTTCATTAGTACCACTAGAGTCTGATCAAGAGGCAAAAGTAACTATCAATGGAAAAGAAGTCATTCAACTTTCTTCAAACAACTACTTAGGGCTAACGACACACCCTCGTATGAAAGAGGCTGCATTAAAAGCTGTTGAAGAATATGGAGCTGGAACAGGTTCTGTACGTACGATTGCTGGTACGTTTACTATGCACGAAGAGTTTGAAAAGAAACTTGCAGAGTTTAAACATACAGAAGCAACACTAGTTTTACAGTCTGGCTTTACTGCAAACCAGGCAATCCTTTCTTCAATCTTAACGAAAGAAGATGTTGTTATATCAGATGAGCTAAACCATGCGTCAATTATAGATGGTATCCGTCTAACGAAAGCAGCACGTAAAATCTATAAGCACGTTGATATGGAAAGCTTAGAAGAGGCGTTAAAAGGAACACAAGAATACCGTAAGCGTCTTGTCGTTACGGATGGTGTCTTCTCAATGGATGGAAACATTGCACCGTTACCGGAAATTGTTGAGCTATGTGAAAAATATGATGCGCTAATTATGGTTGATGACGCTCACGCAAGTGGTGTATTAGGTCGAAACGGACGTGGAACAGTCGATCACTTTGATTTGAATGGTCGAGTTCACATTCAAGTGGGTACTTTAAGTAAAGCAATCGGCGTACTTGGTGGATATATTGCAAGTACACAAGCTGTGAGAGATTACTTAATCCATAAAGGAAGACCATTCCTTTTCAGTACCTCACATCCACCAGCAGTTACAGCAGCGTGCTCTGAAGCGATTGATGTTTTACTTGAAGAACCAGAACGAATCGACCGCTTATGGGAGAATGCGAAATTCTTTAAAGACGGCTTACATGCTCTAGGATATAACACTGGTAAGAGTGAAACACCAGTTACACCTGTAGTTGTTGGTGATGGTGCAAAAGCTCACGAGCTATCAGATAAGCTTTTAGAATACGGAGTGTTTGCTCAAGGGATTGCATTCCCAACTGTTCCAAAGGGTGAAGCTCGTGTTCGTACGATCGTTACAGCTGATCATACGAGAGAACTTTTACAAGAAGCGCTTGATGCTTTTGAAAAAGCAGGAAAAGAAGTAGGAATTATATAAGAATGTAAAAGCAGGCGGTGGATATCATGTCCATCGCCTTATTTATTAGTGCTGTTATTACGAAAAAATACTTAAACTATCTTATCATGACAACAACCGAAGGAATAATCAACATTAGTCTTCAACTAAGGTTTTCTATTTTTGAGAGTGATTATATTTTGTCTAAAAATTGTCGATTATGATCATGTATTGTTTAATTGATATGTAGGGTTTATAATGGTTAGTTGTATATCATGATTATAATAACATTAAGATACCTTAAAACATGCTTTTATATGGAGGGCTATTGTTCATAAGCTTTCATATGATAGATTTGTAATAAAAGAAAGGGGATTAAAATGAACGAAGAACAGCGTCTAGGTAAAGCGACTAATACTGGTCAAGAAGAGACAACGGACCAAAAATCCGCGACGTCTAAAAAAGATTATGCCCAGTATTTCCAAGCAACTTACATTCCGCCAGATTTAAAGCAAGCAAAAAAGCGTGGAAAAGAGGATGTAGAAGTCCACTATGACTTTGATATCCCAGAAGATATGCAAGGAATAGGAAAAGGGAAGAAATTTTTAATTCGTACGTACGGATGCCAAATGAACGAACATGATTCAGAAAACATGGCAGGAATTTTAATGAACATGGGATTTGAATCCACAACAGAAACTGATAATGCAGATATTATTTTGTTAAATACATGTGCGATTCGTGAAAATGCTGAAAATAAAGTGTTTGGTGAAATCGGACACTTAAAAGCATTAAAACGTGAGCGTCCTGAATTAATTATTGGTGTATGTGGATGTATGTCTCAAGAAGAATCCGTTGTTAATAAGATTTTAGAAAAGCACCAACAAGTAGACTTGATTTTTGGAACGCATAATATTCACCGCTTACCAACGTTAATTAAAAACGCAATTTTCAATAAAGAAATGGTCATCGAAGTATGGTCAAAAGAAGGCGACATTATTGAAAATATGCCACGTGCTCGTAAAGGGCAAATTCAAGGCTGGGTTAACATTATGTACGGCTGTGATAAGTTCTGTACGTACTGTATCGTTCCGTATACTCGTGGTAAAGAACGTAGTCGTCGTCCAGAGGATATTATTGAAGAAGTGCGTCATCTCGCTCGTAACGGTTATAAGGAAATAACGTTACTCGGACAAAATGTTAACGCCTATGGTAAAGATTTAGTAGATATGGATTATGGTTTAGGTGACTTAATGGATGAAATCCGAAAAATCGATATTCCACGTGTACGATTTACGACTAGCCATCCGCGTGATTTTGATGATCACTTAATTGACGTTCTTGCAAAAGGCGGAAATTTAGTAGAACATATTCATTTACCAGTTCAAAGTGGTAATAGTGACATGCTAAAGTTAATGGCTAGAAAATATACGCGTGAAAGTTATATCGAATTAGCGAACAAAATTAAGGAGAAGATTCCACACGCTTCATTTACAACTGATATCATTGTGGGATTCCCTAATGAAACAGACGAGCAGTTCGAAGATACGCTTTCACTAATGAAAGAGATGGAGTATGACAGTGCATTTACGTACATTTATTCACCACGTGAAGGTACTCCAGCAGCGAAAATGGAAGATAATATTCCGATGGAAGTGAAGAAAGACCGTCTGCGCCGTTTAAATGAAGTTGTAAACGACATTGCTGCGAAAAAGAATCAACCTTACAAAGATCAAGTTGTTGAAGTGCTGGTTGAAGGTGAAAGTAAGAAAGATCCAGATGTATTAACAGGTCGTACCCGGACAAATCGTCTTGTTAATCTTCGTGGACCAAAGTCTGCGATTGGTGAATTAATAAAAGTAAAAATTACAGAAACGAAAACATGGTCCTTAGATGGCTATGTTGTAGAAACTGCAGAGGTGACTAGCTCATGACAAAGTTATATACAAAAGAAGATGTAAGAGAAAAAGCAAAAGAATTAGCTAGCATGATATCAGAAACAGAAGAAGTAGACTTCTTTAAGCGTGCTGAACTTCAAATCAATGACCATTTGAAAGTTCAAGAAATTATTGGTCAAATCAAATCACTACAAAAAGAAGCTGTTAATTTAAAACATTATGAAAAACACGAAGCATTAAAAGCAGTTGAAGATAAAATCGATGCACTGCAAGATGAGTTAGATAATATTCCATTAGTTCAAGAATTCAAACAATCTCAAACTGATGTAAATAATTTACTACAACTAGTAAGTTCAACGATTTCAAACACAGTCACGAAGAAAATCATTGAATCTACTGGTGGAGATCCGCTTCAAGGAACAACGACGAAAAACCCATTTAATAGTGGTTGTTAAAATATAATAAGAGTGTAATTGAAAAAGTGTGTTCGCATAAAATGATGTGAACACACTTTTTTTTCGTCATTGTAAAAGGTAAGTGTTGACAAATGCGAAGTTACTTCAGCACCAAAGAGCATGAAAATAAGTTTAATTGTATGAGCCGCGTCCACGAGATTCCAGTGGGGTATGCATCAGGTGAAGCCACCGCGATAGCAAGTGTAACGAATCTTCGCAGGACGATCGCACTTGTACCTAGATGTAAAAGCGAGTAGACATGAGCGTATGGACCGTTATTAAATTTCTTTTCAGGGTAGCCTTTTATAAAAACTTATGACTCTTTGTTGCTGATTTAATAAGATTTAGAGGGTCTTAGAAAAAAATATAAAAGAAAATTGTAAACCTAAGGTCATTAACCTCGTCTTGAGTTCATATACATAATTGAACTATGGATGAGGATAAGGAAGTAATGATTAGGAAAGGAGACAGTTCTATTTATTTTATAAAATTTTTTCAACTTACCGGAACTATTCATTACTCACTATCATAGGGTAGAGTAGTCAGTTATTTTATTCACACTAGTCATTTGTCATGCATAACATGCAAGTGAAACCGTTTTATTTTCATGGGTTCGTTTGCTGAGCGTCAATAATGTTTGAGGAGGGAAAAGCATGTCACCAGCAGACAGAGAGCTAAATTACAGAGAGATTATTACGAAAGCCGTATGTGGAAAAGGTAGAAAATTTTCTCAAGCAAGTCATTCCATATCTCCTGCACAAAAACCAACGAGTATTTTAGGTTGTTGGATCATCAACCACAAATACGATGCAACAAAAAAAGGTGATGCGATAGAGGTCCATGGAAAGTATGACATCAATATATGGTATTCGTATAGTAACAATACGAAAACCAATGTTGCTACAGAAACCGTGGAGTACAAAGATGTCGTCCCACTAGCGATGCAAGACAAAAATGTTTTGTCTGAGGAATTAGAAGTAATTGCTCGTGCAATCCAGCAGCCAAATACGTTAGAAGCAACAATTGCTGGAAACGGGACAGATTGCGATGTTCAAGTTGAAAGGGAATTCCTTGTTGAAGTAATTGGTGAGACAAAAGTTTGTGTTTACGTAAATCCAGATGGAGTAAGTGATGAATGGGATGAAAAAGTTTGGGATTATGATGTAGAAGACGAAGAGTTTGAAGATCTTGATCCAAACTTCCTCATGGGCGATCTAGAAGAATAAATGGAGCGGGAAGAAGGCATATCTTCTTCCTTATTTCTTTTTCTTTCATTAACTAAAAAGGTAGGATGAAAAGATTATGAAGATAGATCCTTGGAATGTTCATAAAATAGAGACAAGCCTTCCATTAGATAATGCCTTACAAGTTAAAGTAAGTGGTTCAGAATATGATGCATCTCGTATTTTTTTAAAAGAGCCGATGAAAGATCAATTTAAAGAAATAACAATAAAAAACTTAAAATCGTATTACTTAGGACAAGAACTATTAGATATTGTCTTTCAAGCAGCTTACTATTCCGATAAGCGTTTTTTTACGGTTCATGTCCAACGTTTTGGAAAAGAGATACAGATGATTTCCATGAAATATGCCCCCACTGTTCATAAGCGAGAAGAAACGAACGATAAAGACTATCCGCTTTTAGGCTCTGATTTTGAAGTGATGTTAACAAACAATGAAACAAAGAAATTTGTATCTGTACCAATGATGGAGGATGAAGGCAGACAAGTTGGTGTAGACCGTGCTTTAATTCGTAAAGGTTTTACTTTTTCTCAGCCAATCCTTGAATTAAGAACGAAACCGGTTAAGTCAGGTATCGAACTTCATAAAGAATGTTTTAGAGTAAAAAAGAAACTCGAGCAAAACATAAAGAACAAAAAATTATCTGTTATTTCAGGTGGTAACCCTCACAGCCGCTTTTATTTAGGGGGCCATTTTCATATTTCAAATCAGCGTCCAACGTATGAAACAGTTAATCAATTAGATCAACTAGTATCTATTCCTCTTGCGGCGATTAGTAAGAATGAAGATATAAACAGAAGAAGTTCATATGGAAGGTTAGGGAGTCTACGTAAAAATAACTATGCGGGTTTCGAATATCGAACATTGTCATCCTGGTATAAATATATTGATGGCGGAAAACCCTTTTTTGAATGGATCGAAACGGTTTTTTTAACAAAACAATTATGTGATAATCCGTTATCCAAACAAATGAGTGAAGCATATTATCGTGGAGACCTCCAAGAATTATGGAAAATAACAGAATCAAATATTCGGCATATTCAACAAACGACTTCAAAAGCCGTTAAAATAAAGGCTGATCGTTTTATGCAGTGGCTATACGAGAGAAAACAGAACCATTAATAAAGCATTTGTCATATGTTATAATAATACCCGTTATAAAGATTGTCCAAATAGGGATGAACAAGTGAAATGCGGGGGAAGACAAATGGCAAAACAAACGCCAATGATGGAGCAATATTTACGTATTAAGGCAGAACATGAAGATGCCTTTTTATTTTTTCGTTTAGGAGATTTTTACGAACTTTTTTTCGAAGATGCGATAAATGCAGCAAAAGAGCTAGAAATTACGTTAACGAAAAGAGGAAAAGGTGACGATGCGATCCCAATGTGTGGAGTTCCGTATCATTCCTCAGAACAATACATATCTCAGTTAATTGAAAAAGGCTATAAAGTGGCAGTCTGTGAACAAACAGAAGACCCACAGCAAGCAAAAGGTGTCGTTAAACGTGAAGTCGTTCAAATTATTACACCAGGCACAGTGATGGAAGGAAGAGCGGTTCAAGATCAAGAGAATAATTATTTACTATCTATTACAGACTTTTCCGAATCGGAATATGGTATTTGTGCGGTTGATATGACGACAGGTGAATTTTTAACAACGGTTATTACTTCAAGTTTCGAAGATGTCATTCATGAAGCAGCAAGTTTTCGTCCAAGAGAAATTGTCGTTCCGGCTTCTTTTTCTGAAGAAAAGCAGCAAAGGTTAAAAGTTCGCCTGGGGATTACTCTTTCTTATGAAGACAAGTGTGAAGATATTGAAGAATTAGACGAGCTCGTTCATCGTTTAATGGATGATCATGCAGTCGTTGCTTGTAAACGTCTACTCACATATATTCATCGAACGACAAAGCGATCACTCGACCACATCCAACAAGCAACCTATTACATGCTAAATGAATACATGACGATTGATTCTTATTCGAAAAGAAACTTAGAATTAGTAGAAACGATACGTGAGAAGAAAAAGCAAGGTTCGCTTTTATGGGTATTAGATAAAACCGTAACTGCTATGGGTGCGAGGACATTAAAACAATGGGTTGAGCGCCCGTTAATTCATAAGGAAATGATTACAAAAAGGTTAAGTTTAGTTGACTCGTTTATTGAACATTATTTTGAGCGGGAATCGATTCGAGACCACTTATCAAGTGTGTATGACCTTGAGCGTTTATCAGGGAAAGTCGCTTTTGGTAATGTCAATGCTCGTGATTTGATACAATTGAAGCGTTCCTTAGAAGAAGTGCCACGTTTGTTTGATATTGTCCAAAGTTTAGGAAATGAGTATGTAAAAGAATTGTTACAACAAGCAGATCATTGTGAACCGTTAAAAGAGATTCTTCAAAATAGTATTCACGAAGACCCACCTATTTCTATTACAGAAGGAAACATTATTAAAGATGGTTACAATAGAGAATTAGATGAATACCGTGATGCAATGAGAAACGGAAAGTCATGGATCGCACAGATGGAGCGAAAAGAGCGGGAAGAAACGGGTATTAAGTCCTTAAAAGTAGGGTTTAATAAAGTCTTTGGTTATTACATTGAAGTAACGAAAGCAAACCTGCATTTATTACCTGAAGGACGCTATGAAAGAAAACAAACGCTCACTAACGCTGAACGATTTATTAGTGAAGAACTAAAAGAAAAAGAAGCTTTAATATTAGAAGCAGAAGAAAATGGTGAAAAGCTAGAATATGAACTATTTATGGAAGTTCGTGAAAAAGTAAAAGATTATATTCGCTCTTTACAAGAGCTCGCGAATATCGTTAGTACAATTGATGTTTTACAAAGCTTTGCAGAAGTAGCTGAGAAAAATCATTACGTTAAGCCAAAGATGAATGATGATGGAGACGTTCAAATCGTTGAAGGACGTCATCCTGTCGTTGAACAAGTCATTGATATCGGCGATTATGTGGCCAATGATTTATCATTAAATAAAGAAAGAGAATTACTACTTATTACTGGACCGAACATGGCAGGTAAAAGTACGTATATGAGGCAACTTGCATTGATTTCGATCATGGCACAAATCGGCTCATATGTACCTGCTGATGAGGCGAGCTTACCGATATTCGATCAAATCTTTACGAGAATTGGTGCAGCTGACGATTTGGCTCAAGGGCAAAGTACATTCATGGTAGAAATGCTTGAAACGAAACATGCAGTATCAAAAGCAACAAAGAATAGTCTTATTTTATTAGATGAGATCGGTAGAGGGACATCGACTTATGATGGGATGGCACTAGCGCAATCGATTATCGAATATATTCATGATGAAATTGGAGCTAAGACATTGTTTTCCACGCACTATCACGAATTAACAACGTTAGAAAAGCAATGTGAAAGACTCCAAAATGTTCACGTTTCTGCCATTGAAGAGGATGGAAAAGTCGTGTTCTTGCATAAAGTTGTAGATGGCTCTGCAGATCGCAGCTATGGTATTTATGTTGCTGAATTAGCTGAACTTCCAGAAAAGCTTATTAGACGTGCCAAAGACATCTTATTTGATTATGAGAATGGACAAGACGCGAACGTTCCAAGAGTAGAAGAGAAAAAAGAAGTGCTCCAAGAACCTGCAGTTTCTCCAGGAGAACAGTTAACGTTATTTGAAGATACAATGGAACAACTAACGAACAAAGAATCAGCTTCAGTTGAGTTAGACGACAAAGATAAAGAAGCGTTAAAAGAACTTAAAGAGTTAAATTTATTACATGTATCACCAATTAAAGCGATTGAAGTGCTAGATCAACTCCAACGAAAATTAAAGTCCTAGTTGATTCCAATGATTAGCCGTAGAAGAGAAGGAGGTGCACAAAGTGGGGAAGATTTATCAATTAGATGATTTGCTATCAAATAAGATTGCGGCAGGTGAAGTCGTTGAACGGCCCGCCTCTGTTGTGAAAGAATTAGTTGAGAACTCATTAGATGCTAATAGTACAAATATTCGAGTGGATATAGAAGAAGGTGGATTATCCCTTATTCGTGTTTTGGATAATGGAGAAGGAATTGAAGAAGATGATATCGAAACTGCTTTTCATCGACATGCGACGAGTAAAATAAGAGAAGATCAGGATTTATTTAAGATAGCAACGTTAGGCTTTCGGGGAGAAGCATTACCGAGTATTGCATCTGTTTCGAAATTAACATTGAAGACGAGTGATGGTACAAAAGAAGGGCAAGAAATTCGTATAGAAGGCGGTAGGATTGTCCATAAAGGCTCGACTTCATCAAGAAAAGGAACGGAAATTCAAGTATCAGATATTTTTTATAATACACCCGCCAGGTTGAAGTATTTACGAACGATTCATACAGAACTTGGTCATATCTCTGATTGTTTGAATCGAATGGCGTTATCACATCCGAATGTAGCTTTTCATTTAACACATAACGGTAAAACGTTATTAAAAACATCTGGGAATGGTGATTTATTAAAAGTTATTGCTTCAATATATGGTACAAGCGTAGCAAAGAAGATGATGCCTTTTGAAGCTGAATCTTTAGATTTTAAAGTAAAAGGATTTATCGCCAAACCAGAAGTGACTAGATCGAATCGTTCTTATATGTCTACAATCATTAATGGTCGTTATATTCGAAACTATATGTTGATGAAGGCTGTTCAAGAAGGTTACCATACATTACTTCCAATCGGGAAGTTTCCCATTGTCGTATTACACATCGATATGGATCCAATCTTAGTGGATGTAAATGTCCATCCATCGAAATTAGAAGTGCGAATTAGTAAAGAACAAGCACTACAAGAGCTTTTGACAAAAGAAATTAAACAACTGTTTAAAAATACGCAACTCATTCCAGAAGTGAAAAAAACAATGTATGAAAAGCCAAAGTCTGAACAAATATCGTTCCAATTACGTCATGACCATACAGAAAAAGAAAGGCGAGACGATCATTTTGAACATAATCGTACAATCGATCAACGGGAAGACCATGTAAAAGAAACAAAACAAGCAGTACTTGATCAGCCAGAAGTGATTGAGAGCGTTCAAACATCAGTTGATGAGAAAGAGAATGACTATATAGAAAAAACAGTAGTTGAATCTACTTATACGGCTCAAACCAACGAACAAGCTAGTAAGCAGGCAAAAATAGATCCTTCAATAAAAGATGATGAGCGAGAGGGAGAAGAGGGAATCGCACATGAAGTTCCTACTTTATATCCGATTGGCCAACTTCATGGCACGTATATTCTTGCTCAAAATGACCAAGGATTATATATTGTTGACCAACATGCTGCACAAGAACGAATCAAGTATGAGTTTTTTAGAGAAAAAGTTCGAAATGTAGATCGTACTCTACAAGATTTACTCGTACCGCTTACGTTTGAGTTTACACAGAAAGAAGAAGAGCGGATTAAAGAACATTCAGACATGTTAAAAGAGGTAGGGGTTTACTTAGAACCATTTGGAACAAGGACGTATATTGTACGCTCATATCCTACATGGTTTCCAAAAGGACAAGAACAAGAAGTCATTGAAGAGATGATTGAACAGCTTAAAGAGAAAAATACAATCGACATCGGAAAAATCCGTGATGATGCAGCAATTTTAATGTCTTGTAAAGCAGCAATTAAAGCAAATCGATATTTAACTCACGATGAAATGTTTCAATTACTAGAAACGATAAGGTCTTGTGAAGAGGCATATACTTGCCCGCATGGGCGGCCAATTCTCCTTCATTTCTCAACGTATGAAATGGAACGGATGTTTAAAAGAGTCATGTAAATGAATAACTAAAGGATGGTTTGATCGTGACTAAAGTAATGATAACAACAGCTGGCCGCCCTAGTGAACAAACAATTGCACGTGCCAAAGAAATTGCCCGAGAGCTGGATGTGACCTATATTCACCGTAATAAACAATCAGTAAATGACTTAATCGAAAGATTTGAAGCGGTCATCATTGTAGTAGGGAAAGAAAGATTGGAGGTATTCTCATTAAAAGATGAATCTCCCTTCTTTTTTCACCCGAATGCGGCGATGTTTCGTGCAAAGCGGTGGCTGAAAGCGAAAGAAGATCCTCTTGTAACTGCATGTAAAATACAAAGAGGAGATCGTATTTTCGATGGTACACTTGGCTTAGCGTCTGATGCGATTTTAACAAGTTTAGCGGTTGGTCATGAGGGGGAAGTGATTGGTTCAGAAACCTCTCGTCTTATAGCCTATATCGTTAAACAAGGATTACAAACGTACAAATCAGGTATTGAAGAAATCGATGAAGCAATGAGGAGAATTACAGTAGAGCATGCTGAAAACCTGACTTGGCTTTGTGAACAAGAAAATGACAGTGTCGATATCGTTTATTTTGATCCGATGTTTGAAGAAGCAGTAAAAGGATCAACAGGCTTCGATGCGATCCGACCGATGACTTCCAATAATGATCTATCATTTGAAATCATTGAACAAGCTAAGAGAGTTGCCAAAAAGAGAGTCGTTTTAAAAGATCACTTTCGAAGTGAAAGGTTCGACAAATACGGTTTTAACGTTCAAGTTCGGCCTTCTGCTACATATCATTATGGAGTGATTGAGCTCTCGAGTTAAATGAAATAGAAGATAAGTATCATCGCTGTTTGATATAACCAATTTTTAATAGATAAGATGACAAAACGTAAGGTGAAAATCATGAACAAACTGATCGTTATTGTAGGGCCGACAGCTGTTGGTAAAACAGCTACTAGTATCTCTTTAGCAAAGGCTTTTGGCGGAGAAATTATTAGTGGCGATTCCATGCAAGTGTATAAACAAATGGATATAGGAACAGCCAAAATTACGAAAGACGAAATGGAAGGAATTCCTCATCACTTAATTGATATAAAAGAACCGACAGAAAGCTTTTCAGTCGCTGAATTTCAAGAGAGGGCAAAATCACTCATTCATAAAATCCAGCAAAAAAATAAAATTCCATTCATTGTTGGTGGGACCGGTTTATATGTGAATTCTGTGATTTATGACTATGACTTTTCACAATCAGAAAGTGACCCTAAATTTCGTATGGAAATGGAAAATTATGCCGATACTTATGGCGGGATTGCCTTACATGAAAAATTGAAAGATATTGATCCAAAAAGTTATCGAGACATTCATCCGAATAATACAAGGAGAGTCATACGTGCATTAGAGGTTTATCATATGACAGGAAAGCCAGTGAGTGAACGAAACGATCAACAAATCGTATCTCCTTATGATGCGACCGTTATCGGACTCACCATGGAGCGGGATCTTTTATATGAACGAATTAATAAAAGAGTCGATCTAATGATTGAAGAAGGATTGATAGATGAAGCGAAAAGATTATATGCTCTTGGAGTTCGTGATTGTCAATCCGTTCAAGCGATAGGGTATAAAGAAATCTATCGTTATCTAGCCGGGAAGCTTACAAAAGAAGAAGCAATTGAAGAGTTAAAACAAAATTCAAGGCGATACGCAAAACGCCAATTAACTTGGTTTCGTAACAAAATGGAGATCGATTGGTTTGATATGTCAGAAGCGAGGGAAAAAAAGCTTCAAGAAATTCATAAATTTTTAGAAGGAAAGCTGTTTTAAATCGCGAATATAGATAATAATGTGATAAGAGGGAGGCCATTGTGTCATGAAACAACAATCAGTTAATATTCAAGATCAATTTTTGAACCAGTTAAGAAAAGAGAACATTCCCGTAACAGTTTTTTTATTGAACGGATTTCAATTGCGCGGCTTTGTAAAGAGTTTCGATAATTTTACAATTATTCTTGATACGGACGGAAAGCAACAACTTGTTTACAAACATGCGATTTCTACATTTTCACCACAGCGCAATGTACAACTGAATCAAGATAACAGTTAAAAGTTAAAAGTTAAAAGGCTGTTTCAAAGGTAAACACTTTGAAGCAGCCTTATCTTGTTATTAGATGATATTTCTGTTTTCGACAAAGTCAATATATGGGTCTAAAGGCTGTGTGGTTTTAAATGCTAACTCTTTTTGAAGTGATTGTTTTGTTCTTCCTCGAAGTAATTCTTGGATGATATATGTTTTACGTAAGCTACTCGCTGAGGAACCTGAATGTAAGCCTGTTCTTCTCATTTCAGTTCGTACCATTTTTTGAATCGCAACAACCGTTAACGGTTTCGGTGCATTCGTTTCATAATCCCACCTATAGGTTCCTCTTTGATAATCAAAAGCGATAAAGAAATAATGTTTGTCGTATCGGTTTGGCCGGACAGGGGAAGGGATGGATTGAAAATATGAATATAACTTTTCTTTATCTTCTTGTTTGATGACTACTTCACGAACAATATTTTGCCGTCTTATTACCTCCATTTTATTTGAAGAAAAATGGATGTTATTAACCGTTATATTAACGACTTCTTGTACAGATAAACCGTAATGTAACATGAGCGTCATAATCATTTCATTGCGATCAATGAATAAATGGCGAAACTTTTTCTGGTTGTCAGTAAGCCCCGCATTACTTCTTAACGTTTGAAAGAGTTTGATAATCTCTTTTTCATCTAATATTTCATGCTGGTCAATACTTCTTAAGCGTCTTTGTTCATAAATGAAATCCTCGATCATTTCTACATAATCTTTTTTCTTATAATAATGAAAATACTGTTTTAGTACTGATAAAACTCGTCTTACACTATTTTTAGAATAGCAATGGTTGTCTACTAAATAAGTATAATATAACTGAAGGTCATCTCTTGTTGGGGAAGGATTCTTGATTGTATGTTTGTTCGTTTGAAGCCATAAATGGAAATGCTTTAAATCATATTCGTACCTCTTTAATGTGCTTGGTTGCTTTGTATTTTTCAATGATTGTAAGTACGTATCAATATAACGTTGCACGTTCAATCCTCCTCACTTTATGACTTCCTTTCATTCTATCATGACTTTTGGACATAGAGGACATAGGCATTTGTCACGCTTTGAGAATAATTGCGTATAGTAGTTGTGACAGAATTCTTTCCACTATACAATAGAGGGCGGTGACCTCATTGGATCAGTCAAAAATGAAACGAAAAGGACAAATCAATATCGTCTTAAAAAATACAACAAAGCACGACTTGACGATCGATGAAGCGAGTGTACTAGAAGAACCTAAACATTCTGCATATAAACATATTGAAAAAGAGTTAGAACAATTTGTAGGGTTAAGTAGTATTAAACATTTTATAAAAGAGATTTATGCTTGGATTTATTTAAATCAAAAAAGGCAAGAAGCGGGCTTAAAACCGGGGAAGCAAGTATTGCACATGGTTTTTAAAGGGAACCCTGGAACTGGTAAAACGACAGTCGCTCGACTTATTGCGAAACTGTTTAAAGATATGGGGGTACTCGAAAAGGGTCATTTAATCGAAGCAGAACGAGCAGATTTAGTTGGAGAATATATTGGCCATACAGCACAAAAGACGAGAGACCTTATTCAAAAAGCAATTGGTGGTATACTATTTGTAGACGAAGCTTACTCTCTAGCTCGAGGAGGAGAAAAAGACTTCGGGAAAGAAGCGATTGATACGCTTGTCAAAGCGATGGAAGACCAGCAACATTCCTTTGTGTTAATATTAGCGGGATATCCGAAAGAAATGGATCGATTTCTACAGTTAAACCCAGGTCTACCTTCTAGGTTTCCGATGAAAGTTACGTTTCCTAACTACACCGTCGATGAATTAGTCTTAATTGCAAAAAAGATGATTCATGAGCGAGAGTATACAGTTAGTGAAAGTGCAGAACAAACTTTAAGACAATTATTAGTTGATGCAAAACAAAAGGAATATGAGCATTTTAGTAATGGACGGTTTATTCGTAACTTGTTGGAAAAAAGCATTAGAGCACAGGCACTTCGTTTACTTGAAGAGGACGATTATAACAGAGAGAGATTAATGACATTATCTAGTAGAGATTTACGAAAAGCATATAAGGCCTCAAATAATTAGCTTAGGAGGAATGAGTGTGTACGATAAAGGTCAAGTCGATAAGGAGAGAGTCTTACTCGTCGGTGTAAAAAGCCAAAGCATCGACGATGAAGCTTTTCTTTTTCGAATGGATGAATTAAGAGAATTAACGAAAACTGCTGGTGGGACGGTCGTGATGGAGGTCACTCAAAATCGCGAACATCCTAACTCAGCGACATACATAGGTAAAGGAAAAGTGAATGAGATGGTTCAAATCATTGAAGAGTATGATATTCAGCTTATCATCTTTAATGATGAACTATCGCCATCGCAATTACGTAATTTAACGAAGACATTAGATGTTAAGGTGATTGACCGAACGCAGCTAATCTTAGATATTTTTGCGAGGAGAGCCCAATCAAAAGAAGGTAAATTACAGGTAGAGCTTGCTCAATTAAGCTACCTATTACCTCGTTTACGTGGACAAGGTCATATGTTGTCGCGTTTAGGTGGAGGAATTGGGACGAGAGGACCGGGTGAAACGCAATTAGAAGTTGACCAACGTCATATTCGCAATCGTATGACAGATATTAAACGTCAACTTGATCAAGTTGTTTCACATCGGGAGCGTTATCGAAGTAGACGAAAGAAGAATCAGACGTTCCAAATTGCTTTAGCGGGTTATACGAATGCGGGAAAATCGACACTTCTTCACCGTTTGTCTGAAGCAGACGTGTACATGGAAAATCAACTATTCGCAACGTTAGATCCAACGACGAAAAAAATGTCAATGCCTTCTGGTATGGATGTTTTATTAACAGATACAGTTGGTTTTATTCAACAATTGCCAACCTCATTAATTGCAGCTTTCCGATCAACGTTAGAAGAAGTAAAAGAAGCAGACTTAATTTTACATGTTGTCGATGCTTCGAATGAAGACTTTCCAAACCATGAAAAAACTGTGAATCAGTTACTAAGTGAATTAGAAGCTGACAAGCTTCCGATCCTAACCGTCTATAATAAACGTGATGCTTTAACAGGGGACTTTATCCCTTACACGGAAGGGCCGTCTATTTTGATGAGTGCATATCACGAGAAAGACTTGTTCAAGTTAAAAGAAAAAATTGAAGCTGTGATGGAAGAAGATTTTTCTCCATATATCGTGTACATAAATGCTCATGAAGGTAAGCTACTTCATCGTCTCCAGCAAGAAACGATTCAACAAGAAAGAATCTTTGATGAAGAAAAGGAACGATATTTTGTACGAGGATACGCATCACCACAATCCTCGATTTACCATGAGCTGCAACAGAGACAGCAAACTGAAGACTAAAGGAGCTCTATTGAACATGCAATCAGACGTATTAGAACAATTAGAGGAGATTCGCAATCATGCCGAATCAACATTACAACCTTATTTTCAAAAACGAGAGAAGATTAGCGAATACAATCAAAGAAAAGTGTTAAAAGCATTTAAAAATCATGAAGTGTCGGATTTTCATTTTCAAGCTTCAACTGGGTATGGTTATGATGATTCGGGAAGAGATACATTAGAAGCGATTTATGCTGAAGTGTTTGGTGGGGAAAAAGCGATTGTCAGACCGCAAATCGTTTCAGGTACTCATGCAATTAGTACAGCTTTATTTGGCGTCCTTCGCCCAAGTGATGAACTTTTATACATTACAGATAAACCATATGACACATTAGAAGAAGTTGTCGGTGTTCGTGGAGAGAATACAGGTTCATTAAAAGACTATGGAATTGGTTATAATTACGTACCTTTAATAGAAGGTGCTGTTGATTTTGAAAAGGTGCAAGAGGCGATTACTAAGAAAACGAAAGTAATTGGTATTCAACGTTCAAAAGGGTACGATTTGAGGCCATCATTTACAATTGAGCAAATAAAAGAGATGATTGATTTTGTCAAAGATATTAACAATGAGATCATTGTTTTTGTTGACAACTGTTACGGAGAATTCGTAGAAAAACAAGAGCCATGCGACGTAGGAGCAGATTTAATGGCAGGATCATTAATTAAAAATCCAGGGGGCGGCATTGTAAAAACGGGTGGCTATATTGTTGGGAAAGAAAAATATATAGACCTATGCGGTTATCGCTTAACGGCACCAGGAATTGGATTAGAAGGAGGAGCTTCACTTTATAGTTTACTCGAAATGTATCAAGGATTTTTCCTAGCTCCTCATGTCGTTAATCAAGCAGTAAAAGGGGCAATATTTACAGCGAAATTTTTAGAAGATGTAGGTATGGAGACTTCACCATCATGGTCAACGGAACGAACGGATTTGATTCAATCAGTTGTCTTTCCGTCAAAAGAGACGATGGTCGGTTTTTGTCAGGCGATTCAAGGAGCATCTCCAGTAGACGCTCATGTGAAGCCTCAGCCGAGTTATATGCCGGGTTATAAAGATGATGTGATTATGGCGGCGGGAACCTTTATTCAAGGAGCAAGTATTGAATTAACCGCCGACGGACCACTTAGACCACCGTACACAGCATATGTGCAAGGTGGTTTAACGTATGAACACGTAAAGATCAGTGTTTATGACGCGGTTCTATCACTGATTGAAAATGGTTTATGGTCGATTGAAAAATAAGATTACTTGTTTATGAAAGCGGGGAATGGATGTAGTATCCATTCCTTTTTCTATGCGATCGTAAGATTTTGTTTAGATCGTTTGTTAACTTCAAAGGTTAGTCATAGTTAGGAGAGGGATAGAATGGTAATAAAACGATGTTTTCAAATAAGGAGTGATAGCAGGAAAAATTCTTTGTTAGATTATCTAACAACATTACACATAACGAATAAAATCTTCGTTAGTATAAGATTAACGAAAGACAGCGAAGGTGAATGAAAGATCATTTGAAAGTATACAGTAACTCATTTTCGCTTATTTTAAGAAAGATGGAAGACGTCTGTAAATGCATTTATAGCATGGACAATTTTAAGGAGGAGAAAATTTAGATGAGTAAGTATTCAAAAGAAAACATTATGAAAATGGCTGAAGAAGAGAACGTACGATTTATCCGACTACAATTTACAGATTTATTAGGGATTATTAAAAACGTAGAAATTCCTGTTGGTCAGCTTCCAAAAGCATTAGACAATTTAATGATGTTTGATGGATCATCCATTGAAGGATTCGTTCGAATCGAAGAGTCTGATATGTATCTTTACCCGGATTTAGATACTTGGGTCATCTTCCCATGGACGCCAGAAAAAGGGAAGGTCGCTCGTTTAATCTGTGATGTATATAATCCAGATGGAACACCATTTGAAGGAGATCCTCGCGGCGTGTTAAAACGTGTCTTAAAAGAAGCAGAAGAGCTAGGATTTACAGAATTTAATATTGGACCAGAGCCTGAATTTTTCCTCTTTAAAAATGATGAGAGAGGCGAACCAACACTTGAATTAAATGATAAAGGTGGATATTTCGACTTAGCTCCAACGGATTTAGGTGAAAATTGCCGCCGTGATATCGTGTTAGAACTTGAAGATATGGGCTTTGAAATTGAAGCATCTCACCACGAAGTTGCGCCAGGTCAACACGAAATTGACTTTAAATATGCTGATGCAATAACTACGTGTGACAACATCCAAACGTTTAAGCTCGTTGTAAAGACGATCGCAAGAAAGCACGGTCTTCACGCAACATTCATGCCTAAACCACTATTTGGAGTGAACGGAAGCGGGATGCATGCGAATATGTCACTTTTCCGCAGTAAAAAAGAAAATGCTTTCTTTGACGCGGATACACCAACGCAATTAAGTGAAACGGCGATGCAATTTTTAGCTGGTACACTAAAGCATGCAGATGCTTACACAGCCATCACAAACCCTACAGTGAACTCTTATAAGCGTTTAGTTCCTGGATATGAAGCGCCATGTTATATCGCTTGGTCAATGAGAAATCGTTCTCCATTAGTACGCATTCCATCTTCAAGAGGAATTAGTACGCGTATTGAAGTACGTAGTCCAGACCCAGCAGCAAACCCATACTTAGCAATGGCAGCTTTACTTGCAGCCGGTCTTGATGGAATTCGTAACGAAATGACACCACCATCTGAAACTGATGGTAACATTTATGCAA
The DNA here is from genome assembly GCF_020519665.1 of Bacillus shivajii. Taxonomy (NCBI): domain Bacteria; kingdom Bacillati; phylum Bacillota; class Bacilli; order Caryophanales; family Bacillaceae; genus Bacillus; species Bacillus shivajii. The sequence continues at coordinate 2,502,916 of NZ_CP084703.1, read as the reverse complement.
TGGATGAAGAGGAAAGAGAAGCAGAAGGAATTCATGCATTGCCTGCAACATTAAAAGGTGCCATTGATGCATTGAAGAAAAATGAAGTCATTACGAAATCTCTTGGTGAACACGCACTTGAACACTTTATTGAAGCAAAAGAAATCGAGTGGGACATGTTTAGAACCCAAGTACATCCTTGGGAGAGAGAGCAGTACATGACGACTTATTAATAGCAAAAAAGTCCTTGATACGTATTCAGTATCAAGGGCTTTTTACTACTCATACATACTTAATGAATCATCAGTATCATAAATAGACTCCCATTCTTTATAAGAGAGTTGAAAATCTTTAGGGTAAGTTCCTGCTAAAAGGGTAAACGCCCCCTTATCATAGAGGATGAAATAACTTTTCTTCATGTCAACATCTTTTGATTCTTTTGATTCAAAAGATTTTATCATTTCTTCTTTCTCGTCTTCTGTAATCTCTACGTTTAATACTTTTGTTATACCTTTAGACCCATCATTTTTAACTAAAGAGTAGACTCCGTATCCATACCATTCTTTTTCTTCTGTAAACATCTCTCTTTTAGCTTCGTCGTATTTTTGTTCCCTTTGATAATAATACCCACAATGAAAACAACACAAAAATGTTTCATCAGTTTTATAATAGAAATCTTCTAATGCTGTTTTTTTACATTGTGGACATTCAACATTTGACATAATAGAGGCCATTCATCTACACTCCTTTAATTGATATAAGTTTTTTTGTAATTAAAAGGTTGAGAGTGTTAAAAAATGATCACCTACTTTCGATCAAACTTTTATTTGAAGTGATTCTTGGAAGTTCAAATTCGATTGTTTTAAAGGTGTATAGAAGGTATAAATCTAAGGGGATTTTTAGAAGTAATTAAAAATGATGGCAAAAAGGTAGAAAAATAACATGAAATTATATTTATATTAACAATTCAGAGGTTAGAAAACAAGTGTTCGGGTATGTTGTTGATTTATGTAACTAATATTTAAACAGTGGAGAATTGACCAATTTAATAGGTGGCTTTATCTTATTGTGATTTTGTGATTTTTTAGTCACACAAAAAACCACCCATTTGGGTGGTTTTTAATGAATCGTCCGGAATACTCCAACAACTTTTCCTAATATATGAACATTTCTTAAGATGATCGGTTCAAGTGTTGCGTTCTCTGGTTGCAAGCGAACATGATCTTTTTCTTTGAAAAAGCGTTTAACAGTTGCTTCATCTTCCTCTGTCATTGCAACGACAATATCACCGTTATTAGCACTTTGTTGCTGACGTACGACGACATAATCCCCATCAAATATACCAGCTTCAATCATCGAATCTCCTTGAATCTCAAGAATAAACGAATTTTCATCGCCAACTAAATGTGCGGGCATTGGTAAATACTCTTCAATATTTTCAATAGCTGTAATCGGTGAACCGGCAGTAACTTTACCAATGACAGGAATATATAAAGAAGGTGATTCGGATACTCGTGATGGTTCATCTTCCATTCCTATAACTTCAATAGCTCGAGGCTTTGTTGGGTCGCGGCGAATATATCCTTTCTTTTCTAATCGAGACAGGTGTCCATGTACAGTTGAACTGGAAGCGAGTCCGACTGCTTCACCTATTTCCCTAACAGATGGTGGGTACCCTTTTTCTTTTACTTTGTCTTTTATAAAAGCAAGTATATCTTGTTGCCTTTTTGATAGTTTTGTCATTGAATGCACCTCGTTTATTGATTGATTTTATGCGGTGTTCTACGTAAGTTCAAAATAGTTCACAAAATAAATTGACTAGCTCATTTACATCAAAATCTGAATAATTATTTCAGGAACATTATACCATGGCTAAAAAAAAGGTGCAAACATCCGTTCTCTTTTTGTGTTGACACGAACAGATGTTCTTGATAGTATGTATACGAACAAACATTCGTTTAAAGTGGAGTGAGTAATATGGTAAAGTTAAAAAGTTTTAAAAGAGGAATCGATTGTTCGATATTTGTTTTATTTTTAGCGATGGGTTTATTTATATGGACAACTGCAACGGCATCGGAACTTCCTGATGATCAACGTCTATTAACAGAAGAGTGGGTTGTTGAAGAGGGGCAATCTTTATGGACGATTGCCTCAGTACAAGCTGACAATGTAGATATGCCTGTTCAGTCTGTTATTTTATGGATACAAGAAAAAAATGAATTAAATGATTCTAATATATACCCAGGTCAAAAACTTACTATTCCTGTAGATTTGGAGGGTTATGTAACAGAATGAAGCTTCGTGCAATTATCTATACAAGAGTAAGTACAGAAAAAGAAACTCAAGAGACATCCCTTAAAAGGCAGCAAGAGGAATTATTAAAAGGGGCCGATGAATGGGGGATGAAGGTCGTTGACGTTGTAGAAGAAAAAGCAAGTGGCTATGATGTAGACAGAGATGGTTTTTTGAATATGCTTACAACATTTAAAGAAGGCAAAGCAAACGCTTTACTCATCCAAGACGATACTAGGCTTGGCCGTGGTAATGCAAAAGTAGCATTAATACATCAGTTAAATAAATTAGGGATTCGTATCTATACAATGGAGGATATGGGGACAATGGTTCTTTCTGAAACAGATACAATGATATTAGATATTGTTTCAATCGTAGAAGAGTATCAAAGGAAGCTTCATAACCTTAAAATTAAAAGAGGCATGAAAAAAGCAGTTGAACAAGGTTATGACCCATCCATAAATTTAATTGACAAAAAGCATGGTGGAGGTCGTAAAAAACAAGATGTGCCGATAGAAGAGATTGTTCGTCTTAAAGAGAACGGACTCACTTTTCATGAAGTAGCTGCAACGTTAAGAGGGTTTGGATATTCGTTATCAAAGGCAACTGCACATAGACGATATCAAGAATATAAACGTAAACAACAACAACCCGAAAACGAAGGTTACACTTGAATCCTATAAAGAGTTCTTGTACGATAATAGAGGTTACTTGTCTAGTGCCATAAATGGAGGGTTCATTTGTATGTTAAGCAAAGACAAAATTCAACGCATCAACGAATTATCAAAAAAATCAAAGGCAGAAGGACTTACACTTAAAGAACAAAAAGAACAAAAAAAATTAAGAGAAGAGTATTTACAAAATGTTCGTCAATCTTTTAAGAATCAGTTGAAGTCGGTAAAAGTAGTTGACGATGAAGGTAACGATGTAACGCCTGACAAGTTAAAAAAAGAAAAAGGACAAGACGGAATGACTCACTAATGGTTGAGCTTTCGGTCTTGTTTTCGCTTTCATGAAAATTATTTAAAGAAGAAGGTCGTTTTATTCATGTAATTTTTATAGTTGGTGATAATAAAAATATTGAATCATTCGTTAAACATATTGAATGTTAACAAAGTATGAAAATGTGTCGTTAAGGCTGATATTGTGTATGTTTAATGGTTGTTTTACAAGGAAAAGCAGTATATGATTATTAAGTAGTCGACAATTTACGGAAAGAAAGGAAGTATTTTTATGTCAAGTAATATTGATACATTATCAATTAATACGATTCGTACGTTATCAATTGATAGTATTGAAAAAGCACAGTCAGGTCACCCAGGAATGCCAATGGGGGCAGCACCAATGGCTTACACATTATACTCGAAATTTATGAACCATAACCCAAATAATCCAGAATGGTTCAATCGTGACAGGTTTGTTTTATCTGCAGGTCACGGTTCAATGCTTCTATATAGCTTATTACATTTACATGGTTATGATGTTTCTATGGATGATTTAAAAGAATTCCGTCAATGGGGAAGTAAAACACCTGGACACCCTGAATTTGGTCACACACCAGGGGTTGAAGCAACAACTGGTCCTTTAGGACAAGGTTTTGCAATGGCTGTTGGTATGGCTATGGCAGAAAGACACTTAGCTGGGACATACAACAGAGATCAATTTAATGTTGTTGATCATTATACATATTCGATTTGTGGAGATGGAGACTTGATGGAAGGTGTTTCTGCTGAAGCTGCTTCACTTGCAGGACATTTAAAATTAGGTCGTCTTGTCGTTTTATATGATTCAAACGACATTTCACTTGATGGAGACTTACATCAGTCATTTTCTGAAAGTGTAGAAGATCGTTTCAAAGCTTACGGTTGGCAAGTAATTCGTGTAGAAGATGGAAACGACCTTGATGAACTTACACGCGCGATTGAATCTGCAAAGTCAGATGAACGACCTACAATGATTGAAGTGAAAACAACAATTGGATACGGATCACCGAATAAAGGTGGTAAATCTGCTTCTCACGGTGCACCATTAGGTGAAGATGAAGCAAAATTAACAAAAGAGCATTATAAATGGACGTTTGAAGAAGATTTCCATGTACCTGATGAAGTAAAAGACCATTATAAACAGCTTGCAGAAGAAGGTGCTCAAAAAGAAGAAGCATGGAATAAAATGTTTGAAGAATATAAGCAAGCTCACCCAGAACTTGCTGAACAGCTCTCACTGGCTATGAAAGGTGAACTTCCTGAAACTTGGGATAAAGAGGTCCCTGTCTACAACGAAGGAGATAAAGCTGCCACACGTGCAACAGGTGGAGAAGTTTTAAATGCCCTTGCCAAAAATGTTCCAAGTTTATTTGGTGGATCAGCAGACCTTGCTTCTTCAAACAAAACAATGTTAAACGGAGAAGAGGATTTCTCTAGGAACAATTATGCTGGACGTAACATTTGGTTCGGGGTTCGTGAATTTGCGATGGCTGCAGCAGCGAACGGTATGGCTTTACATGGTGGTGTGAAACCATATGCATCTACGTTCTTCGTCTTTTCTGATTACCTTCGTCCAGCAGTACGCTTATCTGCATTAATGAATATTCCAGTAACGTATGTGTTTACTCATGATAGTATTGCTGTTGGTGAAGATGGTCCAACACATGAGCCAGTAGAGCAGTTAGCAGCATTACGTGCAATGCCTGGCGTTTCGACAATCCGTCCTGCGGATGGAAATGAGACAGCTGCAGCTTGGAAATTAGCTGTCGAAAGTACAGATACACCTACTGCACTAGTATTAACTCGTCAAGGCTTACCAACGTTAAAATCAACCGCAGAGAAGGCTTATGAAGGCGTGAATAAAGGTGCTTACATCGTTTCTGAAGCAAATGGAACAGCTGATGGTTTACTACTAGCATCAGGTTCTGAAGTAGCCCTTGCTGTTGAAGCTCAACAAGCTCTTGAAAAAGAAGGTATTCACGTATCAGTAGTAAGCATGCCAAGTTGGGATCGCTTTGAAAAGCAGTCTAAAGAGTACAAACAACAAGTGATTGATCCTAACGTAAAAGCCCGACTAGCAATTGAAATGGCAACACCATTAGGGTGGGAACGTTATACAGGAGACCACGGTTCAGTTCTTGGAATCGATGGATTTGGAGCATCAGCACCAGGAGATCGTATCATTAAAGAATACGGTTTTACAGTGGAAAATGTCGTTGCTCAATTTAAACAACTTTTAAACAAATAATGAAAAGCTCTTTTCTAAAAGGGTGCTCCTGCGCTTACTCGTCGCAGGTAAAGAGTGTTCTTTATGAATAGAAAGTATTTGAATGTGTGAGCGATTGGCGGCGACACCTGCGGGAAAAGCACGAACCGAAAATCACCTGAAACATCGGTAGAAGTTTCAGGAAGTTGAGGTCGTGCCCGCGGTAAGCGTCCGGCGTTAGCGAACAAAAGTAAAAAAACAACAATGTTTATGAAAAAAGTCTAATGAAAAGAAACTCGCTCACTTGAGCGAGTTTTTCTTTCAAGTCAAAAAAGATCGCAATCCGACAAAAAAAGTCCTTTTTTGTGGCATAATAAGACATACCTCTTTAAGCTCGTCCTCTATAATGAAAGTTATAAGGAGAGGTGAGCTTAAATGAGAATATATTATGTATATGTCATTCGAGAGGAATTTGCGAGCCTTTATTATGGGTTGGAGCAAAAGCTGTTCCGGCTGTTTTTAGAGAATAGACAATCAAACGGTAAATTAAAAGAAATTACAAAAATGCAAATTGAGTATATAAGCGAAAAGGTTGATCAAAATGAGCTTTATGACTATCTTTTAGCAAATGTTCAAAATACAAAAGGGATGAATGTTTGTAATGGAGAAAAGTTAACAATCAACCATAAACGAAGTTATGCAGAATTAACAATGAAAGATCAATTCGTTCAAATTCAAGCAGAAGGCTTACTTGATGCTGAAGTCACCTTCTTTGAATTGCTTCGTCAATATAACCCTTACTTTTTAGCGATGGACTTTAAATCAAATCGTTGTGGCTGGTTAAAACCGATCCGAACGTTGAAATATGCAAATCATTCGTAAGAATTTATGAAGTTTCTTAAAGATCCCTTTAATTGTCCATTTGAATGGGTTATAATGTATAAGGTTCCAATCGACAAAAAAAGATAAAAATTGGAAGATCAGCTAGAAGGAGGGTCACCGTAGCATGAGTTTGTGGTTATCAATTACACTCATTGTTGTTGCGCTACTTGCAGGAATCGCACTCGGTTTCTTTATTGCAAGACAATATATGATGAGTTACATGAAGAAAAATCCACCAATTAATGAAAAAATGCTTCGCGTCATGATGATGCAAATGGGTATGAACCCATCACAAAAGAAGATCAATCAAATGATGAAAGCAATGCAAAATCAAAAATAAGAATGAACACTCCGACTAGGGGTGTTTTTTTCTTGCACTTTTGTATGCACAAGTTCACACTATGTTTCTTCACAAAATTCTGATACGATATATGTGGTCTTTTTGAAAAAAATAGAAAATGCAATGGAGGCACTGCTTGTGAGGGTTTTTATAGATTTAATGTGGTACTTCAAAAAGGAGAAATGGAATTACGGTGGTGGAGTACTTGTCCTTGCACTTGTATCCTTATTATCACTACTCCCACCTTATGTAGTCGGTGTAATCGTTGACCATATTGATAATGGTTCATTAACTGGACAGACCCTTTTTCAATGGATGCTTATATTATTTATACTTGCAGTCATGGTATATGTTTTAAGGTACTTGTGGAGAATAATGATTTTTGGTGCGGCAATTCGATTAGCAAGATTATTAAGGAATCAGCTTTATGAGCACTTTTCGAAAATGTCCGCTTCATTTTTTCAAAAAAGAAGAACGGGCGATTTAATGGCTCACTCAACGAACGATATACGTGCCATTGAGCAAACCGCTGGTGCAGGAGTATTAACTTTAGTCGATTCCATCACGATGGGCAGTTTCGTTATTTTAACGATGGCGATTACAATCAGTTGGGAATTAACGCTAATTGCTCTTATTCCAATGCCATTTATGGCACTTGCAACGAGTAAATACGGCTCGATGCTACATAAACGCTTTTCAAAAGCACAAGCTGCTTTTTCATCATTAAATGATAAAGTACAGGAAAGTATGTCTGGAATTCGAGTAACAAAAACATTTGGTTATGAAGAAGATGAGGTTCAGTCATTTAAAAAAGAATCAGATGATGTCGTTGATAAAAATATTCAAGTCGCGAAAGTCGATGCCCTTTTTGATCCGACGATTTCGATTATCGTAAGTTTTTCGTTTTTTCTTTCAATTGTTTTTGGTGCTCGCTATGTTGTAAATGGGGAGATTACGATTGGAGAGTTAACGAGCTTTACAGTTTACTTAGGATTATTAATTTGGCCAATGCTAGCCTTTGGGTGGCTGTTTAATATTGTTGAAAGAGGTCGTGCATCATATGAGCGTGTTTCTCAATTATTAAAAGTAAAGCAAGATATTGTTGATAAACCAAATGCTATTGTCACACCTCCTCAAGGAGATATTTCTTTTAGCATCGATTATTTCACATATGGTGATGAAAAGGAACAAGCACTAAAAGATATCTCTATTACGTTAAAACGAGGAGAAACGTTAGGGATAGCTGGTAGAACAGGAAGTGGCAAGTCTACTCTCGTAAAAAGTTTATTAAGGGATTTTGATATGAAACACGGAACAATTAACCTCGATGGGCGTAATATTGAAGACTATTCATTAGATGCATTGAGACAGTCAATTGGTTATGTCCCTCAAGACAACTTTTTATTTTCAGCTACAATAGCAGATAATATTAGTTTTGCTAAGCCAGATGCAACATACGAGGAAATTATTGAGGCTGCTAAGCTTGCAAATATCCATGGAGACATTATTCGTTTTGAAGATGGCTATGAAACCATCGTTGGTGAACGAGGTGTTACGTTATCAGGGGGGCAAAAACAACGAATATCAATTGCAAGAGCACTCATTAGCAACCCGGAAGTCCTCATTTTAGATGACTCCTTATCTGCCGTGGATGCAAAAACGGAAGAACAGATTTTACACGCATTAAGAAATATTCGTCAAGGGAAAACAACGTTTATTACTGCACATCGGTTAAGTGCAATTAAACATGCAAACGTAATTGTTGTACTTGAGCAAGGAAACATCGTTGAACAAGGAACACATGAACAATTAATGTTAATAAATGGTTGGTATAAACAAATGTATGAACACCAGCAATTAGAATCAATAGTCGAGAAAGGAGGGGGTATTCATGATTGAACGTCATAAACATTTATTAGTGCCCCTCCCTCAAAGGCAAGTATTTAAAAGGTTGTTAACGTATGCAAAGCCTCATTTAAAGTGGCTCATCATTGCTTTTGTTTTATTGGTTGGAGGAACGAGTGCAGAGATTTTAGGACCGATTTTAATTAAGATTTTTATCGATGATTACTTAACTCCACAAATTTTTGAGTTTCAGCCGTTATTTTTACTCGGGGCGGGCTATATTTTTCTACATATATCCGCTGCTGTTATGAATTATTCTCAGCTGTTACTTTTTCAAAAAATTGCTTTAAAAATCATTCAACAGTTACGAATCGATGTTTTTGAGAAAGTGGAAAAGCTTGGTCTATCATTTTTTGATCAATTTCCAACGGGTGGATTAGTTTCCCGGATCACAAATGACACAGAACAAGTAAAAGAGTTATACGTCAGTGTAATGGCAACGTTTATACAAAACATCGTCTTTTTAATTGGGATTTTTGTTGCAATGTTTTTTCTCAATGTTCAACTTGCACTATTCTGTTTAATTTTATTACCGTTAATTATCTTAATCATGCAATTATACCGTCGATTTAGTTCAAAATATTATACTGAAATGAGCGAAAAACTCAGTCAGTTAAATGCAAGGTTAAATGAATCGATTCAAGGAATGGCAATTATCCAAGTGTTTAGACAAGAACGACGCATGAATCGTGAGTTTCAAAAGACGAATGAGGAGCACCATGAAGCATGGTTTAAAAGCATTAAGCTAGATGGGTTATTGCTTCGACCGGCAGTAGACTTTATTTCAATTATGGCACTTATACTAGTTTTAACGTTTTTCGGTGTGACGTCATTAAACAGTCCAATTGAGATTGGTGTACTTTATGCATTTGTCAATTACTTAGATCGTTTCTTTGAACCGGTGAACCAAGTGATGCAGCGGTTGTCGATCTTTCAGCAAGCGATGATTTCAGCAGGACGTGTGTTTCGCTTGATGGACCATGATGAACTAGCTCCTATAAAAGAAGGGAATAAAGATCCGAAAATAACAGACGGTGTCATTGAGTTTAATCATGTGACCTTCAGCTATGATGGAAAGCAAAATGTATTAAAAAATATAAGTCTTAAAGTAAATGAAGGAGAAACATTAGCTCTTGTAGGTCATACAGGGAGCGGGAAAAGTTCGATTATTAACTTATTAATGCGATACTATTCAATAAACGAAGGTGAAATTAAAATTGACGGGGTAAAAATCGAAGAATATAGTGATGAAGAGTTGCGGGCAAAAATGGGCCTCGTTTTACAAGATCCATTTTTATTTGTTGGAGATGTTGATTATAACATTCGTTTATATGATAAAAACATAACAGATAAAGAAGTGAAAGAAGCAGCTCAATTTGTTCATGCTGATCACTTTATTGAACGTTTACCTGATGGGTATCAGTCACACGTCGGTGAGAGAGGTGCGACATTTTCAAGTGGTCAAAGACAATTAATATCTTTTGCAAGAACGATGGCAAGAAAACCGAAGATTTTAGTACTTGATGAAGCAACAGCCAGTGTGGATACTGAAACGGAAACAGAAATCCAGTCAGCATTAGAGAAAATGCGTCGAGGTCGAACGACAATTGCGATTGCCCACCGTTTATCTACGATCAAAGATGCGGATCATATTTTAGTGTTGCATCAAGGAGAAATTGTTGAACAAGGAACACATAATAAACTATTGGAAAAAGAAGGTTTATATCATAAAATGTACTTATTACAGCAAGGTGCAGATAAACTTGAAGCAACTAAAGCTGAATAGTTAAATGGGTATATGACTTGGGGGTATGAAGTTTTGGCGGATTTTCATGAAGAAGTTACAATAGTTGAATCCATTGATGATGTATTTCAATTTATCGCAAACCCGAAAAATGCAACGTATTATTTTGTAAATGTCGTTGAAGTGGATCAATTAACAGATGGTGAAATAAAGGTTGGAGCTAAGTTTAAAGAGTTTCGCCAATTAGCAAATCGAAAGGTTGGAGCAGAACTGGAAGTGACTAAATACGAGCCGGTTGGTTCATATGCTATAAAAAGTAATGCAAATGGGCTAGAAGTCATTTATCATTATACGTTTGAAGAAACAGAGAATGGAACGAAAGTCGTCTTCACTGGTAATGTAAAGACGAAAAAGCTTTCTATGAAATTAATGAGGCCATTGTTAGTAAAAATGATGAAAAGAGAAGATGGGGACCATTTGAAAGGCGTTAAAAAATTATTAGAAGATACTCACCAAGAATAAGTAATCAGGATAAAAATGCTGAAAAAGAGGTGATATATTGGAGAAAGACCTTAACATTCCAATCACTGTGAATAATGAGTCTGGTACAATGCGTTCTGATGAAGATAAAAAAGCGCTAATGCAACGTCTAAAACGTATTGAAGGACAAGTGAGAGGGATACAACGAATGGTTGATGAAGACCGATACTGTGTGGACATTTTAGTGCAATTATCTGCGATTAACGCAGCGTTAAAAAAAGTTGGGTACAATTTATTAGAAGACCATACAAGAGGGTGTGTCAGTAAAGCGGTCGCTAACGGTGAAGGAAATGAAGCGATCGATGAATTGATGAAAGTCATTCAACAGTTTTCAAAATCATAAATATGAATTTTAGAGCGTCGAATAGGCGTTCTTTTTTTTGAGGAGGCGCTGAAAATATGTTTAATAATGAACCATAGGAAAGCATTTTGGAAAAAAAGTAGTCTCATGTTATAATACCCATTATGGTATAAGGGAGTGGAGGAGATATCAATGATTCACATAAAGCGTTCCTGGTTTCTTTTAGCAGGTTTATCAATTGTCTTATTTCTATGGATGGGAAAAGATAACAGTTCATTATCAAATCAAGGGGAGCTCGCCCAAGTCGGTCATGTAGCCCCGAACTTTTCATTGCCCTCTACAGCAAAAGAAGACGTGATCTCGTTGCATAATGAAGAGGCCGAATACTTAGGAACAGTCTTATATTTTTGGACATCATGGTGTCCGTATTGTGCTGCATCTATGGAGGCGATGCAATCTTCATATTCTAATGACTCTAATATTCGCTTCTTAGGTGTAAATGTCACGTCACAAGATCGTGAAGAAGAAGCAATTACATTTATTGGACGCCATGGAATTACTTTTCCGAATGTGTTAGATGAAACAGGTGAAGTTTCTCAATCATATTTCGTCCCTCCGGTTCCAACGACATTTTTTATCGGTCAAGATGACATTATCGTCCACCGAAAAGTAGGGGCATTAACAAACAGTGACATTTCTCAAGGCCTCCGTATGATAAAAGGAGGGAGAGAATAATGTTTGAACCGTATCAAACAATCTCATTAGGACCACTTACTGTTTCTTATATGATGCTATTTTTAATGATTTCAGTTACTATTGGTTACTTTTTTATCAATTGGTATATGAAACATTTAGAAATAGACCATAAAGAAAAAGTAGCCGATGTTCTCATGATGTCGTTAATCATTGGAGTATTAACGTATAAATTTTGGCCATTTGTCATCGAGCCAAAACTATTAACAGCACCTCAAAATTTACTTTACTATTCTGGAGGGCCTTACGCGATACTTGTTGCTATAATTTTATCGATCGGTTATTTTGCGTTTCAATTTTTTAAGAATGGGTGGCACACTCAAGTAATCGACAGTGTCATAATAGGAAGTGCGGTATCTGGTTTCACTTTTTTCTTTTTTATTCGAGAATATGGAAGGCAGAACCCGTTAACTTTTGGATACAGCAGTGGTGAAATGATTCACCATCCAGTTAATTTCTATTTTGCGTGGCTCATTCTATTAACGATCATTGGAGCAATGGTGTTGATTTCTAAAGAGAAGAAACTAGGAAGAAGTATGTTCATTTTAATTGGTCTAGTATTTTCATATTTAATCATTAGCCCATTACAAATGTGAGTAGAAATTCGTGAAAGGAATTAAAAGAATGAATATAATGATAAGAGGACTTATGGTATAATACGGATGGAGCATCGAATGAGAGAACGGAGATGTTTAACATGTATGCAACGATATTTACTGTATTGGCAGTAATCATGGCGCTAATTGCTATTTTTGTACGCATGAAAGCAATGAAAAAACCTGCTAATGTAAAAAAGATTATTATTCCTCCAATTGCAATGTCTACTGGATTTTTCATGTTTTTATATCCACCGACAAGGCCACCAGCATGGGAAGTGATCCTTGCTTTTGCTGTCGGAATGGTCTTTTCAATTGTGCTAATAAAAACATCGTCTTTTATCATTAAAGATAATGACATTTATATGAAGCGTTCTATCATTTTTCCGTTTATTCTTTTTGGCCTCCTAGCAGTTCGGCTTACCTTTAAGCTAACATTTGGGATTCATTTTGAATATGAAGTATTAGCGGGACTATTTTTTATCCTTGCTTTTGGTATGATTTTACCGTGGCGAGTTGCGATGCTTGTGAAGTTTAAGAAAGTAGAGAGAGAATTCGCATTAAAACTAAATAATCGTAATCGTACATGGAATTTGAAACAAGAGAACCCAACGTCATAGTGACAGTGAACCTGCACTTAAACGTTGGGTTTTTTATGCTTGGAAATAAGACTCATATTGCGAGTAATCAATATTTTTTTCTTTTAACTTTTTTACTAAAAATTTATGATCACGTTTCGGTGTTGCAGCAATATACCCTTTTACAATTAATTCCTCTGTCATTTCCTCAGCATTTTCTTTCAAAGCGAACTCGCCGATCTTACCTGCAATTTTTCCTTTAGCGACATCACGGAATATCTCTGGCACAGGTTCTACAAGTTCGTTAAGAAAAGCTTTATGTTCCTCTGTCCATAGATGTAACGTTTCATTGATATAGTACTCTTGCCAATCAAGAATGGATTTTCCATCTTCTTTCGGCATTTTCTTTAAGAACTTTCGAAACATAAAATAACCGCCGATACCAACAATGACTGCGAGGAAGACTGACCAGAGCGCAATTAGCCACATAAATAAATCACTTGGCACCTGACATCACCTCTTTCTAGTTCTGTTCTATATTGTACGATATTCTTACGAAATTGAAAAGGAAGGAGTATATTTACAATAATAATATTATGTAAACAACTCTATTTTCAAAATATTAAATGGATATTTATGTTAAAATGACGTTGGAGTTATCAGAAAATATGAAAGGTAGTGGGTAAATATCGATTTGATAGTAAATCGTTTATAAAATTGGTAACAATGCAAAAAAGGCTACAAGTTCATCAAGTCTTTATTAATTTTGGGATGTATAGCTAGAGTAGGGATTATATTTTCATATTTAAGGGGTCATTTTATGAGGAAACTATTTATCTTATCAATCATCATATTATTGCTACAAGTGAATTTAATGATCAATGCTTTCTATTACAACATACAAATTCCTTCAGCTTTAGAAATTATTCTATGGGGGATAGCAATCATAGGTGGGATTGTTTTAGGGGGTGCCAATATTATAAAGATCATACTCAAAGGTGAGCCCTTATCTTTTCGACTATTAATTGGATATGTTATTTCGGTTTTAATAATTATTTTTGGCGGACTATTATTCTTTTTTATTACCATTGGTATATTTGTGACACGAATGTAACGTTTAAGCATTCGAAAAAAGTAATTCTTAAACACAGATCGCTTTTTCAATTCAAATAAAAGTAAATGAAAGGTGTTATACTGATATATGATTAAGAATAACTATAAAAAGCTATTATTATGTATTGTTATTTTTCTTTTCGTATTTATTTGTTTCAATTTTTACCAAGATAAGAGAATGTATGAAAGGCAGCTTTCACAAGATTTAGACAACGAAATGGTCCGTTTAATTAATGCAATTGTTGACAATGAGAAGTTATACAAGAACATATTAAGTTCAGGTCAAATGACTAACGGACAAGTTTATGATCTGCATCGTAATTATAATTTGATTATAGAATATGCACAAAAATATGAACGACTAGCTATTCAATTTGGATATATTGATCGTAGCGAAGTCACGAATAATACAGCCGGAAGTGCAAATGCCATTGAGACATTTGTAAATAGCTTTAAAAACCATTCAGTATACCCCCTAAAAGAGCAAGAAGAATCTGATGAGGTGGTTATTCAATTAAGTGTTGAATTAAAAGAGAAAATTGAACAAATACGTAAATTGAATTCAGTTTGGATTGAAGCTGCCGATAAAAATATAGCAGGAATTACAAGGTTAGATAGTGATGTTGTAAAATTCGATAGTAACTTATTTCGAGAATATTATGGGAGCCACAGTATTTCGAACGACTTTTGGGTGAATTTTGTATTGGATTTAGACGAAGGAACAATGGATGTTCTCTCACATGTTGGAGTCATAGATATGAGAGAGTTACTGGAAGAATAGGTATATATTTTAGCACTTTGAAAAGCGGATAGTGGCTCACTTTATTTTGAGTCACTTCTTTTTATTTGATTGAAAAGGAATAGGGGAGGAAATAAGCAATGATCATTGAATCAGAACGGGTATATATACGAAAGTTTAATAAAAATGATATTTCGTCTCTACATGCTATCTTTTCTGATACTGAAACGATGCAATATTACCCATCCCCTTTTAGCTATGAAAAAACTGAAAGCTGGGTGATAAGAAATCAGGAAAGGTATAAACAAGATGGATTTGGTTTATGGGCTGTATGTTTGAAGGATAATGGTAACTTAATAGGTGATTGTGGACTTGTGAAACAAGAAGTAGCAGGTAACATAGAAGTTGAACTAGGCTACCATATAAACAAAAACTTTTGGTTTAATGGATTTGGGACTGAAGCTGCTTTGGCTTGTAAAAATTATGGGTTCGATCATTTTGGTTTGAATAAATTAATTAGTATTATTGATCCGAAAAACGTTCCGTCTATTCGAGTGGCTGAAAAAAATGGTTTTAAAAAGGAAAAACAAGTTTTTATCTTTAATAAGATTCATACCATATATTCTTGTAATAAGAAGAATTGAAGTAAGAGATATAGGAGAGAGCCAATACCATAATTGAAGTTTTATAAAGTCTGGGACGAACAATTTTAGAAAGAGAGGCTTATGAGTAGATGGAGAATCCATTGGCTTACTATCCCTCTTGTCGGTGAAAGACTTAAAAAGTAACTAAAAATAAAAATGATGACCCTTAAGCATCATACTTAGGAGTCATCATGATAACGTCATACTAAAGTAAACCTAATACACTTAATACTGTAGCTAGACCACGTAAAGCAAAGTCCGAAATGAATCGGAATAAAATAATGCCAATTAGTGGTGAAATATCGATCATCCCAATCGGGGGAATAACCTTTCTGAAAATACTTAAGTAAGGCTCCACGATTTTTGCCACCATTTGCCCGAATTGATTCTCCCTTAAAGCTGGGAACCATGAGGAAATGATATAGAAAAACATTAAAAAGTAAAAAAGCGTGAATGCTGTGCTCGCAACATTTAAAATAAATTCTCCCATTAATATGATCTCCTTAATTCAATTTGTTTTTGGATTTACTTACCTTTTTAGATTCATTTAACTATAATATTATATCTTTTTATGAGTAAAAAAAAGTCTCGTTTTCATTTAAGTCATTGATTTTGAGACTTATTGAGTTAAAATGCAGTTTTTTAGGATGCTCTTATATATTTAAAAGTAGTATTTCTTGTTGTTATTAGTTCGCCTTTAAGGTGTTTTTTTAGGAAAGGAAAGACCTTACCAGCATAGTCATCTATATGTCTACACTCTCTACTTTCTTCAAGTTTTAATATTAGTCGAACAGTTACTCTTGATGTTAAACCAACATTACTCTTAAATGGTTCAGCAACACGAATGATTTCTTTAGCTGTCATTTTCCCTTGTAGGTTCGTTAAATAATTTTTCACTTCATCTTCGTAATGGTCACTTGTATTTAAATCAAAATAAAAATCAGCAATCGTATCAACTTGGATCATGTTAGTCACTCCTACAAAAGTTAAAAAGTAATAAACCTATTATAACAGATTCATATTTTTATGGTGAATAGTTGAAATTGCCAAATAATAAACATAATAAATCTAGAAATAATACTTGTCATGAAAGACAAAAATCGTTAAAATAATATTCGTGGCTTATTCAATTTGCTTTGAATAAACCTTATTATAAATTGGGGCCGGATGTGTAACTGGTGTTTGCCGAGGTCTTCAAAACCTTCAGGGAGGCGCGTGACGTCTCCGGTGGGTTCGATTCCCACACGGTCCCGCCATAGAAACTTACGTTATAATCCATACCTTGACAAAATAACACCTTCAATTAAAAGGGCGTTTATAGATGACGGCTTAAGTAAACACGATATTTCGTGAGTACGAGAGAGGTCAACGTTGATATGTAATTTTATCATCGTTGGCCTCTTTTTTATTATCAGAAAATTCATGGATTACAGTTTGGAAGAGTTAATACATGTTTAAACATTTAGGAGGTCAATGACATGAGACGTTGGTTAGTTGTTTTAGGAGCAGTGATTATTCAACTTAATTTAGGCGCTGTATACGCTTGGAGTTTATTTAATCAACCACTGATGGATGAATTCGGATGGTATCGAGAAGAGGTTGTTTTTACTTTTTCAATCACGATCGCCACATTTGCCATGTTTACGATCGTAGCTGGTAGATTACAAGATAAAATAGGACCAAGGTGGGTCGCAACGATTGGCGGTCTGTTACTAGGTATTGGACTTATTTTAGCTAGTCAAGCAACGACGATCTATCAACTTTATTTCTTCTATGGAATCATAGGTGGGGCAGGAATTGGTATGACTTATGTTTGTCCACTATCTGCTTGTGTAAAGTGGTTCCCAGAAAAGAGGGGTTTAATTAGCGGTATTGCTGTTGCTGGCTTTGGGTTAGGGGGATTAGTTTTTCAACCGGTCATTAGCTCGTTCTTAGCTGGTGTTGGTGTATCATCAACTTTCTTATACCTTGGTATAATTTATTTATTTTTCGTTGTTTTAGGTGCACAATTATTAAAGAACCCTCCCCAGAATAAGGAGGAAATCCAAACAGATGTTACTGATGCAAGTCAGGATTATTCACCGAAAGAGATGTTCAAAACACGACAATTTTACTTTTTATGGTCCATTTTTTTATTTGGATCGATGTCAGGTTTAATGGTGATTAGTTATGCTGTAGACATTGGCGTTGATTTAGCAAGTCTTGATATTGAAACAGCAGCAAACGCAGTGATGGTCATTGCATTGTTTAATGCTGCTGGTCGGATTGTTTTAGGAAAAATATCAGATAGTATTGGTAGAAGTAATACACTCATGGTGATTTATGGGTTAACAACGCTTGTGATGGTTTATATGAGTACTGGCATATTGTCATATGCAACATTTATGGTGGCAGTGTCTGTCATAGGGTTTTGTTTTGGAGGATTCCTTGCCGTATTCCCATCTATTACTGCTGATTATTATGGGACAAAAAATATGGGAAGTAACTATGGAATTATGTATCAAGCATATGGACTGTCTGCATTTGCGGGACCATTTATTATCAACTTAATTCCATTTCAGCAAGCTTTCCTTTTATCCGCTCTTGTATGTGGTGTATCAATGGTCATAGCTAAAGTTATCACAGTTCCGCAAAAATCAACGACAACAAACATTTTAGAAAGAAAAGCATCATAATAATGTATTTAATTGTAAGGCGCTTCACAAATGATATTGACTTAACATGAACATATCGTTAAGATTTATTTCAGAATATAAATGATAGCACGGTATATTTCCTAGCTAGAAATAGAAAGGAATATACCGTTTTTTGTTACACTTTAATAATGTCTAACTTTGCTAAAGGATTAAGGATTACTTCCACAGGATGTGTTGACTTCGGCGTTGATCACACGAAGTGATCGAAATCAGCCGAAGTTCATTATTATTATTAAGGAATTGCACTAAAGTATAAGAGCTTCTATGTAAACACATTTCGCTTACTAAGAATCTCTTTAGCGATAAGCTAAGTTTTGTTTAAGGAGGAGTAAAGCGTGGAATTCACAAAAGGCTCAATGGAAGCTGAAATTAGTAAAGAATTAACGCAATGGGAAAAAGATTATTTAGGAAGAGGGTCTGTTTCTGTAAAAACAGATATTTTAAGAGACATGATTATCGTGACACTAAAAGGCATTTTAACGCCAGCAGAATATACACTTTGCCAAACAAAAGAAGGAAAATCAACAGTAAAAAAAACACGCTGTGATTTAGTGGAATCAGGGGTGCCACAATTAAATGAAATCATTTTTAAAATAACTGGGAAACAAGTTACATGCTTCCACACGGACATTAGTACAAGTACAGGGGAGCGAATCATCGTTTTTCGACTCGCAGATAACCTTGAGGAAAATGGTACTTTAACTGTTTCATAATCCTAATAAAAATGAGGATCAAAAAAGGTTAAGAACCTTGGTGATTCTCATTTTTTTATTACAGTAATTACAGTTTTTTTAAACTATAGGGTCTGCCTTTGTGGAAATAAACTTTTAAGGGTTGTAATAGAAAAAAATCTCCTCTCGTTTAGATAATAGAAGTGGCCGCCAAACCAACTTCATAAAAACGAGAGGAGATATGCTCATATCGAGCGACAAAAGTTTATCATACACAAGGTGGAATTGTAAGTACCACATTGTGTTTATACCGAAGTATCGAAGGAAGATTATTTTCCACCGCTAAAAATAAGTGACACACTCACTTCCGTCTCTAAACACAATTGCGACATTTGCTCTAGCCTCGGTACGTTTGCTACATATTGTTCTAGGGTAATCTCTATGATAAAAGCTTAATCATTTAGAAATACTACCAGTAACTATCGTCGAAACTAAAAAAGGATGGAGTAAAATGGTACGATCTACAATGACAATTATTTTACGTTTGGAGATCAATAAAAAAGATATATCTTTTGGAGAAATTGCGACAGTTATCGGTCAATCAGGTGGAGATATGATTGCGATCGATGTGATAAAAGAGGGACCTGAAGTAACTGTCCGTGATATTAGTATTAACATAAGTAGTGAAGAAGTCGAAAAAAATATTATAGAATCGGTTCATCAATTACGAGGGGTTAACATCAAACACGTATCAGACCGAACATTTTTGCTTCATTTAGGCGGAAAAATAGAAGTATTATCAAAAAATAAAATTGATAATCGTGAAGAACTTTCTCATGTTTACACACCTGAAGTAGCAAGGGTGTGTATGGCGATCGAAGAAAGCCCATCATTGGCATACAATTTAACGATAAAAAAGAATACAGTTGCTGTTGTATCAAATGCAACAGCTGTTTTAGGTCTAGGAAAGATTAAGCCGGAAGCTGCTATGCCAGTAATGGAAGGCAAAGCAATGTTATTTAAACAATTTGCAGGGGTAGACGCTTTTCCGCTTTGTCTTAACTCAACAGATACGGAAGAAATGATCCAAATCATTAAATCGTTAAGCCCTTCTTTTGGAGGAATCAATTTAGAGGATATTGGTTCTCCACAATGTTTTGAAATTGAAGAGAGGTTAAAAAAAGAAATTGATATTCCGGTATTTCACGATGATCAGCACGGAACGGCCATTGTCGCTCTTGCCGGATTACTGAATGCACTTAAAGTAACGAATAAATCAATCAGTAATTGTAAAATTGTTGTTTGTGGAATAGGAGCCGCCGGGATCGCGATTACGAAAATGCTTATAACAGCTGGTGCAAAAAATGTAATTGGTGTTGATCGATACGGTGCATTAACGAGTGATGAAACTTATGATAATAATATGTGGAATTGGTATGCAAACAACACGAATCCAAATAATGAAAAAGGGCCTATTTCTTCTGTGATCCATGATGCCGATGTTTTCATCGGAGTATCTGCTCCGAATATTCTTCGTGAAGAAGATGTTAAAAATATGGCAGTCGATCCTATTGTATTTGCGCTTGCAAATCCAAACCCTGAAATATCACCTGAAATCGCAAAACCATATGTAAAGGTGATGGCTACCGGAAGGTCAGATTTTCCGAACCAAGTCAATAATGTCTTATGTTTTCCAGGCATTTTTCGAGGAGTGCTTGACTGCAGAGCCTCAGATATAAACGAAGAAATGAAGCTTGCTGCAGCTCAGGCGATTGCCTCTTCCATTCATGATGATGAATTAAATGAGGATTATATTATTCCAGGTGTATTTAACGATCTTGTTGTGCCAAAAATTCGTGAAGCTGTCATGCAAGCTGGATTTGAAACAGGGGTTGCAAAAAAGAAAAAGAAGGATTAACTGTACATGTAAACGATGAGAAAACATTTATTGTCATACTAATAAAGCATATAGGCCATATGACAAACCGATGATGTTGAGGGGGCTTTTTTGAAGCGTCCCTCTTTTATTTTTTATCAAGAAACCGTACAGTCATTGCGTTTTGTACATTTTCTTTCTATCATAGAAAGGAGATAAATCTTATTACTGGTAGATAGCAGTATTAATTGTTTTGTTTAAGAGAAATGAGGGGGAAATTATGGGAGAAAACCGTTATTATACACTTGGTATGGCAGGTCATATTGACCATGGAAAAACAACACTAACAAAAGCATTAACAAATATCGAAACAGACCGATTGAAAGAAGAAAAGGAGCGAGCGATTTCGATTGAACTCGGCTACGCACTATTAAAACTAACGGATGATTTAACCGTCTCAATCATTGATGTACCAGGTCATGAAAAGTTTATTCGTCAAATGATTGCAGGGGTAGCAGGTATTGACCTCGTATTACTTGTTGTGGCAGCAGATGAAGGTGTCATGCCACAAACCGTAGAGCACTTAGAAATATTACATTTACTCGGAATACATAAAGGGTTGATCGTTGTTACGAAATCGGATTTAGTTGAAGAAGATATGATTGAGCTCATTGAAGCAGATATTTCAGATCAAGTAAAAGGTACATTTTTTGAGAATGCTGATCTCATTTTTGTAGATAGTGTATCGAAAAGAGGTATTGATGAATTAAGAGAAACGATTCAAACATACTTAACAAATGTCCCAGCTCGTGATTCTTCTGGTGTATTTCGTTTACCAATTGACCAAGTGTTTACTGTTCACGGTCAAGGAACGGTAGTAAGAGGTACGGTTTATGAAGGAGAAGTGCATGAAGGCGAAACCCTAGAAATATTACCACAACGTCAAAAGGTAAGAGCAAGGCAGCTTCAAGTTCATCATGAAGCGAAGGACGCAGGTCGTGCTGGACAGCGCGTTGCAATTAACTTAGGGGGAGTCTCAAAACAAGATGTCCAACGTGGAGATGTCCTTGTTTCCACACAATATTACTCGACGACAAGTACAATTGATATAAGCTTAACGACTGCACACCCATTAAAGTATCCGCTAAAACAAAGGGGATATATTAAACTTCATATCGGAACAGCAGAAGTATATGGGAAGATTGTGTTCTTTGACAGAAACGACCTTATAGAAGGCGAAAATGTCCTTTGTCAGTTACGTCTAGATAAGCCGATTGTAACAAAACGTGGCGATCGCTTTATTTTAAGACGTCCGACCCCTGCTGAAACAATTGGTGGTGGATTTGTCATTGACCCTGTTGGTGAAAAGTATAAGTTCGGTGAAGAAACAATAAACATGCTTGCTTTGAAAAAAGAAGGTACTCCGAAAGAACGAATCATAGATATGTTAAAGAAAGAGAAAGGGATGGAAGTTGATTCATTATTTAAATCTGTGGGCATACAAAATGATGAAGGAAAAGAAGTATTAGATGAACTCATCGAAGCAAACACCGTAATGAAACTTTCAAATATCGTAGTATTAGAAGCAATAGCAGAGGAGATGTTTGAAGTTATTGATGAAGACCTTGGACACTTTCATCAACAGTTCCCACTAAGAGAAGGAAAGAAGAAAGCTGAGTTAATCAATGATTTAAAATCTTATGGGAAAAATCTTGCCGAGTTAATCATTGAAGAAGGCTTCAAAACTAATCGATTGAAAAAGTCGGGTCAATACATTGCTCTACCAGAATTTAAACCATCTTTCCCAAAACAGTGGGAAAAGAGAATGAATCAAGTGCTAGATACATTAGAGCAACAAGGACTACAAGTTGAACCACATGAATATATAACAGATCGAGCGGGTCTTCCTCCTGAAATGCAAACAGAATTGTTCCATTATTTATTAAGGTTAAACGAAGTGATGGAATTAGATGAAAAGCATATGATAACGACGAAAAACTTTTATAGCGCAGCTTCCAATCTATATGAAAATACAAATCAAGAGTTTTCCTTACAAGATGCGAAAGCGGTTCTAGACTTAACAAGGAAACATTTAGTTCCGTTTATGGAGAAGTTAGATGAATTGCGATTAACGAAACGTCAAGACAACGTACGAATTTGGTTAAATAACCCTGTTAACCCTAAGGAGTCTTAAATTCATGAAGTGTGAAAATAAAAAGAATGTCGCCTTTTTTACTCCATATTATAAAGAAAATAGGGGAAATGCGACGACCGCTAAAAGGCTTGAAGCGTTATTAACTAATGCTGGTTGGAACATCAATATATTTGCTTATGACGAAGAGGAATGGACGAAAGAACATGAACAATTATTAAAGAAAGCACATATCATTCACGTTTTACACTTTAGAAGGTTTGCTGAATGGATGAAAAATCATGACATTGCCATAAATCAACCTCTCGTTATTACTTCAGGTGGTACTGATGTAAACCAAGACCTATTTGATAAAGAAAAAATGAAACGAATGAGCACATTGTTAAATAAAAGCGCTGCGCTAACCGTTTTTACAGAAGATGCGAAACAAAAGCTTAGAAAACACTTACCTAGTGTAGAAAAGGTTCACGTAATACCACAAACCCCTTACTTCCCAGAAGGGAATTGTGAGTATGCTTTAAAAGAGAATGGTGAGCCAATCTTATTTCTTCCTGCAGGGTTAAGAAAAGTGAAAGATGTCTTGTACTTAAAAGAAGAAGTGAATACCCTAAAAAATACCCAATTTCCTCACCTTAAATTGTTGATTGCAGGAAGCATCATTGAAGAAGAAGTATATAAAGAAGTGCTAAATGCAGAAAGAGAGTATGATTGGTTGCACTATATCGGAGAAGTTCCGTATGAATGTATGAACGCCTTATATGAAAAGGTCGATGTCGTCATAAATACATCGCTTCATGAAGGACAATCCGGCGCTTTGCTGGAAGCGATGGCAAAACAATGCTTTATTTTAGCAAGGAAGAATCCTGGTAATGAGAGCATCGTTGGTGATGATGAGAACGGATTGTTGTTCACAACTCCAGAAGAGTTTATAACGAAATTCTTGAATGCGTATCAAAACGAAAAAATAAAATCACAAATTATCAAGAATGCTACCGAATTCATGAAAAGTAATTTTGACCCTAACGGAGAGTTATCTGCATACGAGCGATTATATGGACAGGTACTAAAGGGATCTCGTATTAATTGTTAGACGAGAAATAGAGACAACTAGCACTTATCAAAACATTATAGGTTACTTCAGAATTGCAAAACAAGTGATTCATAGAAAAAACACATGTGATTTCATAGAGTAAATCACATGTGTTTTTTAGGTGACAGTCAAAGAACACGTCATAGGTTCATCCCACTACGGGAATATATGTTTGTAAAACCTTTGGTCTATCGCCCAACTGAAATTCATCTCCTTCTTAAAGCTTGAAGAGGTAGATTTTTTTCGGAATAACGTTAAAATAAAAGGTAATTCGTCTGTGCACAGAATATTCACACTGGGAAAAATGAAGTTAAAGGAGAGAACTTATTTGAGGAAAATAGCTTTTTTTGTACTGTTAACGTTTATCGGGGTTATTATTCTCTACTTGATGTCTAGCCTTCGAAATCCAATGTATCAACAATTACAAATGTTTGATTATCAAGCGTTTAATGTTTATCACACTTACTTTGTACTGTGTGCTTTATCCTTTGGGATACTCTTAGGATGGAGAAATATAGCAAGTTTAATTAAGGAAAGTCCAAAGATAAATGTACTGTTAATCCCATCCGTTTTAATGCTCGTTTTCATATTTATACCTTATGCTTATTGGACTACACACTTTGGTGATTTAGGTGTTTTTTCATTTGCATCGTCCCATGATGCGCGGATAGCTTTAGCAATTTTCACTGGAATACTATTGAGTCGTTCTTTCAGAAAATCCTTAGATGATAATTAGAAAAAGGTTCAAATAACGCAGTGCGTTTCTGTAACAAGCAGAGACGCTTTTTTACATTTTTATGCCAAATAAAGGGGATCAGTGTTAACATTAAAATAATGTATAAAAGTTAATTAAGTATTGGATAGAGAGTTAAACTAGGAAAGAGAACTGATGATGCAGTTGAAACTGTAAAGAAAGGTGGTTAAGGTGAATGTATTGGAAATTAAGAATTCCTTTGTTATTAGGGGTAATGGGGGGGATGTCAGGACTTGTTCAAAAGTTTCCAAACCTCTTTCTCGTGGACACCTCATATTTTATTAGAAGTGCTGTTTTTATCGGTTTAATTGGTATCATTTTTACTATTTTAGAGAAAACAAATGTGAATGAAAAGAAGGTTCATTTTACGATCTGTATTGGGATAATCCTTTTCGGTATTAGTTTTGACTATCTAATGACATAGTTTTCTTGTTGTTTTAACGGAAGTAATAGTGGAACAAGCCCCCCCTTTTTCTAGTGTAGATAACGGAAAGCATTTTTCAATATATTGGAGGGACTTAAGTGAAGAGTAATTATATAAGTTTTGGCATCATCATACTGTTAATCATTTTAACTTTATTTATTTTTAGAGATCCTGGTGAAGAAGCAATAAAACTTGAGGAACTCCAACAAAAAAATGAGCGATTAATAAAGAAGAATACTAGTTTAGAAGATGAATTATCTGAAGCCGACATGATAATAGAGGGGTTACAGAAGGAAAATGAAGAGTTATTAGAAAAGAAATCCGTTTTACAACAAGATATTGATGCGGTTCAGAGAGTGGATTATCAAGATTTTACTGATGCGGTAAACACTGTTGAATTATTAAAGCAAACAGCAATCCACGATGAAGCTAAGGAATTGTTTACTACAGAGGCAGGAGTAATGGAGTACGAAGGTGAACTTTTCGTTCTTGTTGACAGGGAATGGATAAACTGGTCTGAAAGCCCAGTTTTAGAACTAATAGAATTTTCAATTGAAAAAGACAAAATACTGCTAACCTATAACACAATTCGTGATATTAGACACAGGTATGGCTTTGTCATGGTTAGCGAGGAGGAGTGGAAAATAGAAGAAATAAAATTACATTAATTTCGCTTCTAAATAATGATCAAAGGTTGGCGCATTATATCTTTTGAGAATCTACTTAAACTAACGGTTAGAGTTCGCTCAATAACGGGTAATCACTGTTTCATGTTGAAGTAACGATGTAGCTTGATTTAGCAACAGAGTAGACTAACAAAATAATATAGAGGATTACAATTTGAAAAATTATTTTGATGAAAGACACTATCCTGTTTGGGATAATGAGAAAATAGAAATAGTTGAGTCAGATCTCAATTGGTATGCCGAGCCCAGCCAACAAGTGGACGATATAACGAATCAATTAAAAGAGAAAGGGGTACATATACTTTATAAAGAGAAACACTTATATGCTGCTGGAGATGATTACTATGCGGTGTATTTTGAAGATCCAGATCGAATCAAAGTTGAACTAGTTGCGCCATAATATGAAGCGCTAGTTGTTGAAGCTACATAAAAGATTTTAACTCATTATAAATAAGAAAGAAGGAATACGTAATGGTTCTACAAATATTCATTGGAATTGTTATATATATGGCTATTGGCATGTTTTATTATTCACCGATTTTATTTGGCAATCGGTGGGTAAAACTATTAAACATTACTCCATCTCACCCTAGATACGGCATCCTTACCTTGGTGACAATCTTAACATCTACCCTTTTAGCAGTTGCCCTTCAACTATCAGAGGCTGAAACAATCATAGATGGGGCGCTATTTGGCCTGTTTCTAGGTGTAATCGTTGCTCTTGCTTATGCGAAGGATTTTATTTTTGGACTTGGAACGCATACGCAAAAACCATTAGCTTTATATTTCATTTGCGTAGGTTACCACATTATTGTTTTAACGATCATTGGTGCAGTGATGATGATGTTTAGCTAGAGTGAAAAACTGAAGATATTGGTTCTCTAAGGCTCGGCAACCGCCGGGTTTTCTTTTTGAAAGGCTCTGTTATCGTTCGTTGTTGAATATTGATGATATCGAAGTGTAATAATTATACCACCAAGTTTGATATCAAAAAGGCGAGACGCCTACGGGAAAAGCAACAAGAGAAGACCCCGCAAGTGAGCAAATCTTGCGAACGAGGAGGCTGAGATGTTGCCCGAGGCAAGCGAGCCGTATTTTGATATAAACAGAGGTTAAAAATCAACAACGAGCATCACTTCTTCGAACAGCTTTGAGCTGTGACGAGTAAACGCAGGAACAACAAGTAATCTTCTAGAATACGCTAAGAGCTGCCTCGACAGACAGGGTGTCCTAATGCCAGGCATGCCACAGGACGTGGCGTCTTGCCCGGTTGACGGATAAACTACAAAGCAATGCTAGTAGAGAAAGAGGCAATACTCTTTAACAAAGCCTTTTGAAAAAAACATATGATATTTTGTAACTTTTTATTTGTTCAACCGTGGATATAGTGAAAGGAGGCTTTGATGGAAAAGGGTATTACGTTAGAAGAAATTTATTCGGTTTATATGATGGATTTATACCGATATATATATTCACTTTGTAAAGATCAACCATTAACAGAAGATATCGTTCAAGAGACCTTTTATCGAGCCTACTTTCACGTTGAAACTTTTGAGCAGGAAAAGGTGAAACCATGGTTATTTAAAGTTGCTTATCATACATTCATTGATATTGTAAGGAAAGAGAAACGAATTTCTTATTATGGTGATCTAGAGGATGTGAAAAAGAATCTTGAAGTCAATAGTGCCGAACATGAATTTATGGTGAAAAATCGTATTGATGGATGGTTTGAAGCCGTTGGTCAATTACCAATCTCAAAACGAAAGATTATTATTTTGAGAGATTACTATCATTTTTCATATCATGAAATTGCGGAAATGTTTGATATTTCTATCTCGAAAGTAAAGGTGACGATTTTTAGAGGGCGAAAAGATATTCAAAAGTTGTTAGAAGATGAAAATCGTGAGTGAAGGGTGATACGAGAATTGAATTGTAAAGAGGTTAAAATGAAATGGGATGCCTATATGAATGGGCAGTGTTCAGAAGAAGAAGAAGGTATGGTCGAAGAGCATCTAGAAACTTGTTCTGAATGTGAACAATTACTTAATGACAACTTAGTTGAACAAGAAGGAAGGACAAAGATAGTCAACAATCAAGACGATCCGTTACAAGGTTTATCAGAAAAGAAACAGAGACGAATGATACGTAAAGCAAAGTGGAAAAATCGCCTTTCTAATGCATTCACTGTCATCAGCTTATTTATTATTATTAGTGTTGTCAGTGGTGTACTTACTGCTTTTTATTATGGATTTGGTGGTGATGAAGGAAGAGGAGCAACTGCAACTCAAGTAGTCCAAACGGCTACCCAAATGACGATGCCAAACGTATACGTTGGTGGCGGTGGAATGAATACGAACTTTTACTTCACTTTAGATATGGATTATACGATTCAAAAACAATTAGGCAGGGAACGTAAAGCAATTGGTCAACTAGAAGGTAAAATGTTTTTTAATCGCTTGAATGTGAATAGAGCCTGGGCGGATGGCCAATATGATGTCAAGCTTTACTTTCTCCACCCTGAAAATGTTGAAACCCAACCAACGAGTGAACAAAACTTTTATCGTGAACACTTAGATGAAACTTGGGAAGCACTTGATTATCTTCCTGAAGGAACGGTCTCAGAGCTAGCGATTACATTTGATCAATTATACGACATTGATGAAGTGTGCACGATTCTTAATGGGTATGACTTGGAGATTCCTTGGTATGCAATCGACACTGGCTATGAGCATTCAGGCGACAGATCCCCATATTTAAGTGCGAATAATGGCGTATGGGGATTACACGAAGCAGCAATTTTTGATTTTTCCCGAGGTGGTGGATCTGTTTCGGTAAGAGGTGATGGTGACGTTCGAGCAGGAGTATTTAAAACAGGATTACAGTTTTTAGCTGATAACGAAAGTCTTGCCAAACAATATATATGGAGAATTGATCGAGAAGTAAGTATAAAAGAAAGGTACGAATACGTAGTTGAAAATGGTGTGAAAACGTATGGTGTCGTCGTAACTGGTCCAACAAAAGAGCTATTGCAGTTACAAGAGAATGAACAAATTATTTATGCGACGTTAGGAGAAGTCGACTTTTGGAATTGGTACCATACACCAGCAGGAGGTACGATTTATAATTAATCATCTCAAAACTGCGTAGTTCTGTTTTGGAGTACAAAAATATACTGTATTTTCGAAAGGGGTTGTTATCAATTTTAAAAATGTTGATTTTAGGAACAATGATTTTATTACTAGTTGTAGGTTGTAGTGAAAGCTCCGCATTAACGGATTCATTACAAGAGGATGAGTTATTTACAACAGAAGAAGAAGCAATAAAAGAATATCAATCTAACGTGCTTGAAGGGATCTTGTTAATGGCAACGAAAAAAGGGGAACAGTTATTCATTACGAATGACCGCCTAAAAACTTTTCACATTAGTGAACTAGTAAGTAGTAATGGAGACTATGGGATAGGAAAGCTTACCACCGATGTATCTTTGAAAGGAACGAATGGTGTTAGTAAGTAGTTTTTTTCATTATCTGGAAATCTCAATATACCGTGAATATAAAAAGTGAACAACATACAAACTCTATTTCAATGGCTGGTGGAAAATACTATGTATCTATTCAAAAAGGGCATACAATTAAAGAGACACCGGCAATCGTGATTCGGCGATTGATTCAACCGAAATTATTCAAGATTGATAAAAAAGGTAAAACATAATAGGTGTGTTAACGTGAGTATAAAAACGAAATACGCTTGAATTTGTAAGAGTGTTCAACAACCGTTTTTTTGAAACAGAGGTGGTAACTTGGATCTTATCTTCAACTACATTTTAATCATTTTTTTCTTTATTCTCATGATTGGGCTTATAATGAAAGTGGCCAATGGTATTGGTGAACGTCTTGGTATATATGAAATGATTCAACGATTATGGAGGCTTGTAAGAAAATGAAATAAGATTTACGGTATCGTATTCGTCGTTCAGACGGAAGTTTCTTGCAGAGTGCAATCAAATATGATTGTACTATTTTTTTTACGATCATAATACAAATTGCACCGCAAATGCGGTGCAATTCATCATGTTTTTTCATTTTTACTACCAAGAAACGTTACTTCACGTAAATCGTTTTTGTACTCTTTTCTTTTACAGAGCCAACAATGACTGATTGAGTTTCACGTAATTCATTCACTTTGTCTAAATATGTTTTAGCATCACGTTCTGGCATACTGAGCAGAAGGCCACCAGATGTGATCGTATCACAAAGTAGAAACTGTTCTGCTTCACTTAAATCTTCATCATACTCGATTTCCTCAGCCAACCATTTATGGTTTGCTTTTGTACCGCCAGGCATTATCCCACCTTGTGCATGTTGGATTGCCCCTTCAAGGACAGGAATATTGTTATATTGAAATTCAAAGGAGACGTTACTTCCATTAGCCATCTCGTATGCATGTCCTAAAAGCCCAAATCCAGTTACATCTGTTACAGCGTGTACTTCTAAGTCAGCTAAACTTTCACATGCCACACGGTTTAATTCTGTCATAGCTTGTGTCACAGCGGCTTCTTCACTTTCAGTTGCTTGTTGCTTTTTAATCGCTTGGGTTAAAATCCCCACACCGACCGGTTTTGTTAAAACTAAAACATCACCAGGCTTAGCACCAACGTTTTTCATGACTCGCTCCGGGTGGACAGTACCTGTTACACTTAAACCAAATTTCGGTTCAATATCATCAATCGAGTGTCCGCCGACTGTAACAGCTCCTGCTTCTTCGACTTTATCAGCAGCCCCTTTTAAAATGTCGGCCAACATATGGTACGGAAGTTTTTTAATTGGGTATCCGACGATGTTTAATACTGTAGTTGGTTTTCCACCCATTGCATAGACGTCACTTAACGCGTTTGCTGCTGCAATTTGACCGAACATATATGGATCATCAACGATCGGTGTAAAGTAATCGACCGTTTGAATAAGTGCAATCTCATCTGTTAGCTTGTAAACGCCACCGTCATCGGATGTTTCGTGGCCAACGAGTAGTCGGTCATCTTTTTGTTTCTCAGGTAAATGACGCAAAACTTGCGCCAGGTCATCAGGACCAATTTTGCATCCTCAACCACCTTTTTTTGTTTGTTCAGTAAGTCTTATGTTTGTTTCGTTTTCATTCATCATTTACGAGCACCTCCTCACACTAAGTATAAGCATGTTTTTTGATTGTTGACAAATAATGAGATAAAATTATTTTATAACGTTCACAAATTTTTCACAAAAGGGGACATGTTTTATGAGTTTCAAATTAACTGTAGAATTTTGCATGCAGTGAAACTATGCACCAAAAGCTGCGAGTTTCGCAGAAGAGCTATTTAGTCATTTCCGTTCTGATATTACATTATTAGACTTAGTTCCAGCTTCAGGTGGAGCATTTGAAGTCACAGTTGATGGAGAAAAAATTTATTCAAAACTGGAAACAAAGGAGTTTCCCGATTCAGAAGAAATTATTAAACAGTTAGAAAACAAATAATATGACACGAAGGCTGAATGAGGGTGAATAAATCGCTTTTATTCAGCTCTTTTTATTATTTTTTTCTCTTTGAATCAATTTCATAACTCAAAATAAGATGGGAAATTCCGAATGAAGAGCGTGAACTTCACTTCCAAAATGGTGTTGTAAACTCTCGGTGAATGAGTTTTTGCTACTTTATAAATTGTTGATCTTTTGTCATTTGTTGTTGTATGACGTTATTTTGTATAATGATTATGTAACAATGATCTTTGAAGGGGGAGCGGGAAATGAAGCGAGTATTTAAAGGAATTGGTATTGGGGTTGGAATTGGAATAGCAGTTTATGCTTCTGGGTTAATTAAAGATTATCGTGAACGGGCTGAACTTGAACGTGAAAGAGAAAACTTTGGTACAGGAAAGTAAGACAAGAGAAAAAGGTGGTCCGAAAAAGACCACCTTTTCTAGAGTCGATACTGGCTTCCTCTGGGGTAAAGTCGATGTTTGTCTTTTGGAAACACCTCATTTTTCGTACGTTTTAATTCCCTTGAACGTGTATTACGTTCGCTTGTTATGAGTACAAGCTAACCACCCCTCCAAGGTATCAATAGACGTCGAAATCCCTTCATTCCTGTATCAACTCTCAGAAGAAGAAGTGCTTGACCTCCTCTTCACTAATTAAGATGACCAAAAAACCTTCAATATATAAGAAGAAAAAAATGGAAGTTCTTGGAGTGATGGAAAACATGAACAGAAAGCAAAAATTTGCTTTAATACCACCGGTACATATGATACAAAAATCGAAAGCGTATCAAAACCTTATTGGTAAACACGAGCTTTCACCCGTGCTCGTTAAAGAGTGGGTTCAAGACATTATCGAAACTACTCGACAACAGGTAATGAATGGTGAACGAACATTCGATGAATTTACAAGAGAGGATTTTTTAGCACATATTTTAGCATCTCTAAAAGAAAGAGCTACAACGAACAATGTCTTTAATTTGAAAAGGGTCTTAAACGGAACCGGAACAGTTCTACATACAAATTTAGGAAGAGCTCGACTTAGTAAGCAAGCAATTGAGCGAGTTGTTGAAACATCAAAGCATTATAGTAACTTAGAGTATAACATCGAGAAGGGAGAAAGAGGTTCAAGACATGCTATTATTGAAGGCCTCATTCAAAAAGTAACTGGTGCAGAAGCAGCCATGGCTGTAAATAATAATGCTTCGGCTGTTTATATGATTTTACGTGCCTTAACAAAAGGCAAAGAAGTTGTAGTATCAAGAGGAGAACTCGTTGAAATTGGGGGATCTTTCCGAGTATCAACAATAATGGAAGAAAGTGATGCAACATTAGTTGAAGTAGGGACAACAAATAAAACCCACCCATACGATTATGAACAATCTGTCACTGAGAAAACAGCAATGTTTATGAAAGTACATACGAGTAACTTTAAAACGGTCGGCTTTACAAAGGATGTCTCCTCTAAAGAATTACAGCAAATTGCACAAACATGTCAAGATCAATCAAATCATTCGATAATCGTGTATGAAGATTTAGGTAGTGGCTCATTATATCCATTTAAACACGATGGAATTGGTGAAGAACCAGTTGTGAAAGAAGCTATAAAAAATGGCGCAGATATCGTATCTTTTAGTGGAGATAAACTTCTTGGTGGCCCTCAAGCAGGAATTATTGCTGGAAAGAAGGAACTAATTGATAAGTTAAAAAAACATCCACTTGCACGAGTACTCAGACTTGATAAGATGACATTAGCTGCATTAGAAGCTACAATTTATTCGTATTTATACGAAGACAATAACCAATCAGCCATACCAACGAAAAGAGATATATTACAATCGGTTGAACAGATTAGTAAAAAAGTGAGTACCTTTTTAAATAAGGTCGAAGATATATCATCAAGCATAGCCTTTGTGAAAAAAGAGGTAACCTCCCAAGTTGGTGGCGGGACAATGCCAGCTGTTGAACAACCTTCCGTAGGTTTACAGTTCATTCATGACACATTAACGGTTAACCAGCTTGATGAAGCACTTAGACAAGTACGAACGCCAGTAATTTCGAGAGTGGTTGATGGAGAAGTCTTTGTAGATTTTTGTACGATTGCAGAAGATGAAATTGACTTACTTATTCAAAGTGTAATGGAATTAGACGAAAGAGCAGAGTGAATCACTCTGCTCTTTGTTTTCATGTAATAAAATTATCCTTCTCCATCTGTTTGCCCCACGTGATTGTGCTTCTTTACTTTATGAGACCCAGACATCGGTTCAGGTTGACCACTTCGGGCATTTTTTGCTGAATTTCTTCGTTGACTTTTATATGTGTTTTTTTCTGTCATAGCTAATCCCTCCTTATCCTTATCTTTTACTACCTTGATGTTTTCATCCGAGTAGATATTAATTTTTTGTACCGAAATTATTCCTCGTATATTCTCTTTTGTCTGTAAAAAAATAAGGTGAAAGCTAAATTAAAGGGGGAGCATGAACATGCCATATCATAAAAATAAACGCCAAGCATTTGAAGCCGCGCAACAAGCTTTTGTTCAATTGCAAGAAGCGATGGAAGATCTACATCCCGAAGAAGCAGAGTATGGTCACCATTATAAAGTAGCTGTACAAGAATTAGATGAAGCAACACAAGTAATTCAAAAGGCACATTTAAATGCCTCTGAGCATCAGCGTAGACAACTCGAACAATATACAGCGGAACTAGAAAGATATAAGCAGGATTTAATGGAATAACGATTTTCATCTCACTTTATCAGATTTAACGATAAAAAATAAAGGCTGTCCAATATGGCAGCCTTTATTATTATTTATTGACGTTTTTTTGTTTTTTTATTGAATTGTCTTTCTTTAGCTGTCAAAGGGTCATTTTCGTGTCCTTCCTCATAGCCAACCCCTCTGCCTTGAGCACTAGCATCATTCATTCCTGGCCGAATATGATTTGCTTTCTTTTTCGTCATTTTCATAACACCTCCTAGGAGGTAGGTTTCACATTGTTTTGATTTTTTATGTTGGCTTTTAAAAGGTAGTGTTCACTTGCTTACCTCTAGGAATAAGTACGAAATCTGTTCATTTTTCATTTCCTCGCAGGCGTTTTTTTTATTTTCGAAATTCAACAGTGAAGATTAACAGGCCTGCTATGTTAAGGGTGAAAAATTACACAAATAATTATTGTACTAAAAATTTACTAGAAAAGGATACACGATTTAAAAATTATTCTAAAAAAAAAATTATAACAAATTTTTGAACAAAGGTTTTAGACAATTTAAAAAATCTAGTATATGATAGTACGTGAAGGAGGGAATACATATGTCAAAAGAAAACAAAACATTGTACAATTCAAAACGTACGTTTGATGCAAACGGAAAAACGTACAATTATTATGATTTAAAAGCTATTGAAGAGGCTGGAGTTGGAAACGTTACCAAGCTTCCATACTCTATTAAAGTGCTTTTAGAGTCTGTTTTACGCCAGCATGACGGAAAAGTAATTAAAGAAGAGCATGTAGCAAATCTAGCAAAATGGGGAACTGATGAAGTAAAAACTGTTGATGTTCCATTTAAGCCATCTCGCGTTATTTTACAAGACTTCACAGGGGTTCCAGCAGTCGTTGACCTAGCTTCACTTCGTAAAGCAATGGCTGATTTCGGAGGAGATCCTAACCGTATTAATCCAGCGATTCCAGTTGACCTTGTCGTTGACCATTCTGTTCAAGTTGATGATTTCGGTGGTGCAAACTCACTCCTTCGCAACATGGAATTAGAATTTGAGCGAAATGAAGAGCGTTACAAGTTTTTAAGCTGGGCACAGAACTCATTCGATAATTATCGTGCAGTACCGCCTGCAACAGGAATTGTTCACCAAGTAAACTTAGAATATTTAGCAAATGTTGTACAAAACGAAGAGAATGAAAATGGTGAAACAGTAGCGTTCCCAGATTCATTAGTTGGTACAGATTCCCATACAACAATGATCAATGGTCTTGGTGTACTTGGTTGGGGTGTAGGTGGAATTGAAGCTGAAGCAGGAATGCTACAGCAACCTTCTTACTTCCCAGTACCAGAAGTAATTGGCGTGAAGCTTACAGGTTCTTTACCTGAAGGAGCAACTGCTACTGACTTAGCACTTAAAGTGACACAAGCACTTCGTGAAAAGCAAGTTGTCGGTAAATTCGTAGAATTCTTCGGACCAGGCTTATCAGATATGACATTAGCTGACCGTGCAACAATTTCAAATATGGCGCCAGAGTATGGTGCAACATGTGGATTCTTCCCTGTTGATGATGAGACATTAAACTACTTGCGTTTCACTGGCAGAAGTGAAGAATTAGTCTCATTAGTTGAGCAGTATTGCAAATCAAACGGCATGTTCTACACGCCTGGCGGGGAAGACCCAACATTTACGGATGTTGTTGAAATTGACTTAACTGATATTGAACCTAACTTATCTGGTCCAAAGCGTCCACAAGACTTAATTCCACTTTCACAAATGAAAGATGAGTGGAGAAAATCTTTAACTGCTCCAGTTGGAAACCAAGGGTTTGGACTCGCACCAGAAGAGGTTGATAAACAAGTAGAAGTGAACCATCCAAATGGTAAGACTTCTGCATTAAAGACAGGTGCAGTAACAATTGCAGCGATTACTAGTTGTACCAATACATCTAATCCTCACGTTATGATTGGTGCTGGGCTACTTGCTAAAAAAGCGGTTGAAAAAGGCCTAGAAGTTCCTGAATACGTGAAGACAAGTTTAGCTCCTGGCTCGAAAGTAGTTACAGGATATTTAGAAGGGGCAGGTTTAATGCCTTTCCTAGATCAGTTAGGCTTTAACCTTGTTGGTTACGGATGTACGACATGTATTGGGAACAGTGGTCCACTACCAGAAGAAATTGAAAAAGCAATCGCTGAAAATGATTTAACAGTATCTTCTGTATTAAGTGGTAACCGTAACTTTGAAGGGCGTATTCACCCACTTGTAAAAGCAAACTACTTGGCTTCTCCGCCACTAGTTGTTGCTTATGCATTAGCAGGTACAGTGGACGTTGATCTGAAATCTGACGTTATTGGTAAAGATAAAGATGGTAACAATGTTTACTTTAAAGACATTTGGCCAAGTAACGAAGAGATTCAAGCAGCAATGGAAGAAGCTGTAACTCCTGAATTGTTCAAGAAAGAATACGAAAAAGTATTCGATAGTAATGAAGAATGGAATAACCTTGAAACAACTGAAGGGGACCTTTACAACTGGGATGAAGAGTCTACTTATATTCAAAACCCACCATTCTTTGAAAACTTATCACCAGAACCAGAGGATGTAGAGGAACTAACTAGTCTTCGTGCTGTAGCGAAACTAGGAGACTCTGTAACAACTGACCATATTTCTCCTGCAGGATCAATAGCAAAAGATAGTCCTGCCGGTAAGTATTTAATGGAGAAAGGATTAACTCCAGCTCAGTTTAACTCCTATGGTTCACGTCGTGGTAACCATGAAGTGATGATGCGTGGTACATTTGCAAATATCCGCATTAAAAATCAACTTGCACCAGGAACAGAAGGTGGTTACACAACTTACTGGCCAACTGGTGACGTAATGTCTATTTATGATGCAGCAATGAATTACAAAGAAGATAACACAGGCTTAATTGTACTTGCTGGAAAAGATTACGGTATGGGTAGTTCTCGTGACTGGGCAGCTAAAGGTACGAACCTTTTAGGTATTAAAACAGTTGTTGCAGAAAGTTTTGAGCGAATCCACCGTAGTAATCTAGTGTTAATGGGTGTTCTTCCACTTCAATTTAAAGAAGGTGAAAATGCTGATACATTAGGTTTAACTGGTAAAGAACAATTCAGTGTGAAAGTGACTAACGACATTCAGCCTCGTGATCACGTAACGGTTGTTGCGAAAGATGCAGAAACTGGTAAAGAAACAACATTTGAAGTGTTAGCTCGTTTCGACAGTGAAGTTGAAATTGACTACTATCGTCATGGCGGTATTCTTCAAATGGTATTACGAAATGCAATGGCCGAAAGTAAATAATTTATGCAGCTTAACCCTTCACTCGTTTAGAGTGGAGGGTTTTTTACGTTTTCGTACTTTCTTTTTAATTTTCAGCTTCATACGGTTACATACTTATTTATTTATTTCGACATACTATACAAAGTTGACATATTCAAGATAAAGGAGTGAATCAAAAATGGGTCGTCAAAAGAAAGGGAATGCAAATGCACAACGAAATGAAAATGCAAAAGCACAAGGAAAGAAAAACCATGCTTCAGAATTAGAGACATTTGCTGATTATGAAGTAAAAAAAATGCGAAATGACAAGCAACAATAATAGAGACTGCTTTTAACGTTTGTTTTCATATGCGGAAAAAAGAGCTAATAGACTAAATGTCTTCAAGCTCTTTTATTCGCATTCGTTTTGAGTTGTTTTCACAACGCTTAAGAATAAAGAGTAGGTGACAAGATGTTTGATTTTTGGCAAGGGGCTCAAGATCTACCTGTTTATGGATTTCTCATTAGAGCTACAATTGTTTATGTATATGTATTTCTCTTGCTTAAAGTATTAGGTCAACGGTCCATGAACGCAATCAACCCAATAGACTTTTTATTCGGTGTTATTATTGGTGACGTTGTCGGAGAACCTCTCGCTGATGGAGAAGCGCCATTAGGAGGACCATTAGCAGCAGCAACGTTAATTGGAGGAATTCATTTATTTTTATCATATATTGCGTTAATGATGCCGCGCTTTAGGCGTGTCATCGAGGATGAGCCGATTATTTTAATTGAAAAAGGTAAAATTAATCATAAGGAAATGAAAAAATGTAAAGTCACAGTCGAATCGTTATTAATGGATTTAAGAATTAATAGTGCGATTGACCTTACAGAAGTTGACTATGCAATTTTAGAATCGAATGGTCAAATTAGTGTCATTAAAAAATCTCGTTTTGACAGTGCGACACCAAGTGATTTAGGACAATCACCTCAAGCAAAAGGGTATCCTTCAGTTGTCATTCAAGATGGCCAGATCATTCATGCCAATGTAAAGGATTTAGGTGGGTTAGAGTGGTTGAAAGTAGAAATTAAAAAGAGGGGATACAATTCACCTGAAGAAATTTTCCTTATGACAGTGGATCAAACTGGTGCAGTATTTATTAGCCCAATGAAAATTAGAGATATAGAGAAAAGAAGCGCGAATTAAATGAGGGAAATGTATGCTTATGTAAATTTTAGGGCATAATGGCTGATAAATATGACTGAGGTGAATTGGAATGAGCAAAAAGAAAAAGTTAAGATATGAAGAGTTATTTCAAGAAAATAAACAAGCATTGTTAAAAGATCCGAAGGAAATTGAAAAAATTGAACTAAGGTTAGAAAAGCGTCATGTCGATCGCCTATACTCATAATTACTATATCTCCTTTCATGCATAGTCCTTTTCCTATTAGGACATATTAAGTGTATGGAAGGAGGTGCTTCGGTGGCTGGAAAACATGCATTTGATAAATTCAGACCGAATCACTTAGGAACACAACCGAGAAAAAGCGACTCAAATAAAGGTAAGCAAATGAACACGAAAGATAATGAGAACCCTGACTATATCCCTCCTAAAGGAAAACATTAGGCATTTACGCTACGTAAATGCCTTTTTGTTTATGTTCATTACACAATTATTTGTCAAAATTCTACGACCGCTTTAGGCTTGTCAAATAAGAATGGACATATGATAATAAAAGAAGATCGCTTTTGTAGAATTTGAGGTGTAAGCTCAGTGAGAATTAAAACACAAGAAGCGTCTCGATTAGGTATATTTTATATATCGAATTGGTTTTTATTTATATATATAATTTTATTATTTTATATCACTTTATTTGCTTGGAATTACGGTGCTTCGTTAGGGGCAGTGGGTCCTGGAGGGAGAAACTATAATTTAACTCCTTTTTTTAGCATCTATCGTATTTATACATATAGTCCAGATATGATGGTACCTCTTCGAATATTAGGCGGAAATGTATTATTGTTTATTCCTTTTGGACTCTTATTTCCCCTGTTTTTAGAAAGTATTAGGAAGAGGAAAAAGACAGTATCTTTTTTTCTTGTAGTAATAACAGGGATGTTATTGTCAACATTTATAGAAATTAATCAATTTTTGTTTACTTACCGGGTAGCAAACGTTGATGATATCATTTTAAATACATTAGGTACATTTATTGGTGCAGTAATGTATAAGGTCACAAAATGGGTGCGAATTGTTTAAGAGAAGCAAACACCTAATATAAAACAGTCATCTATTAATTTGATGGGTTGAGCTGACGAAGGCATACGCACGTTAGACCGCTCTAAAACATGGCATACATTGTAACATTGTAAAAGCATCTGAATTTGCTTCAGGTGCTTCTTAGTTATAGAACCTTCGTGATAATAAGAAAAAACAGACCAATTAAAGCGCTAATTGGTCTGCTAAAGTATTTGTTCATTCACTTTCTTTCTGTTTATACGGAACTATAAATTAGATGGTTGCTTCGTTTTAACCAATATTTCTTCTTCCGCTTTCTTAGACCAAAAGCGATAACCAGTATAAACAATTGTTAAGAAAATACTATAAATAATGAGCATGTAAAGAAGTTCAATTGGATCTGTTACAATCGTATGCCCAATTAATGCAAATAGCGTCATCGCAGGTACTTTTCCTAACCCAGATGCAATCGAATAGCGAACGAATGGAACTCGGCTAATCGCTGCATATGCATTAATGAGAATGGAAGGAATGACAGGGATCATTCTTAGTACAGTAATAGACATAAATGCATTCCGTTCAAATAAGATGGTTACTTTTTTAGTTGCTTTATATTTTAGTAGAATCTTTGTCCCCCACTCATGAAAACCACCATAACGAATTAATCCGAAGAAAATGATTGAAGCGAACGTAGAGCCCATCCAAATAACAAAGGCTCCTAGCATTGGACCATATGCTGCACCGATGACGCCTCCTACAATTGGGTAAGGAATGACAGGGAATAAGGACATAAATGTTGCAATAACGGTTGTTAATACGATGTGCTCTCGGTCGTTGTTTTGAATCCAATGTAAAAACGATTCGTGAAATATAAATAATAAAAGAATCGTAACTAGTGCGGTTAGTGTAACGATTAATTTGCGTATCATCATCATGGTAGCTCCTTTTGAAAGGTACGAATTTATCAATCTCTCGATAGTTGCCTTGGCGGATAGGACGTCCTAATGCCGCGCATGCCAGAGGACGTGGCTGTTTTTAGGCGTAATTTTGGCGCCTTGCGCTTTTGTTCTAAGATAACATACTGATTATACTATATATAAGAAAACAAATGAATATGGAACAATTAACTGTTTTTTTATCATCGGACATTCCCTATTTGCGTACGATAGAGCGATGGAAATTCGCAGAAGGGGTGAAAGTATGCAAATTCATGTTGTC
Source organism: Bacillus shivajii (assembly GCF_020519665.1). NCBI lineage: Bacteria > Bacillati > Bacillota > Bacilli > Caryophanales > Bacillaceae > Bacillus > Bacillus shivajii. Next base: position 2,462,011 of record NZ_CP084703.1, on the reverse strand, counting down.
CAAGAAGGGCAGAATTTAACCGGCATAGCAAATGCTTATAACACATCGGTAGACGACATTGTTCAGGCCAATGAGCTTCCAAGTGCTGAACGTTTAGTTATCGGACAAAGCCTCGTTATTCCAATTGTAGGGAGTTTTTATTGGGTTCAGCCAGGTGAAAATTTATTTGCAATCAGTCAGCGGTTTGGAATTCCTTTTCAAGAACTGGCTGAAATTAACCAAATATCACTTGAAGATCCACTTGCAGCAGGAACGAGGTTGTACATTCCACCTCGTCCACAAACAGAGACAGAAGTAAATGCATATGTAGAACCAATTGGTGATACAGTCTCTGAAGAGTTAATTGAATCAGCAAGAGTTAGAGCTCCTTACTTAACTTATCTAGCTCCTTTTAGTTATGAAGTAAACCGAGATGGCACATTATCACCACCTCTTTTAAATGATTTTCCAGCAATCGCTGCAGAACATAATGCAGGACTTATGCTAACTGTGACAAATTTAGAAGCTGGTGAGTTTAGTGAAGAGGTTGGAGCGGCCCTCTTAACAAATGAAGCTGCACAAGATGAATTAATTAACAATATTATCGAAGAAGCTCAAAGAGTCGGATACCGAGATGTCCACTTTGATTTTGAATTTTTAAGACCAGAAGATCGACAGAGGTATAATGATTTTTTAAGAAAGGCAGCTGAGCGTTTAAGGGCAGAGGGGTTATTAATTTCAACTGCTCTAGCACCGAAAACATTTGCTGAACAAGAAGGGCAGTGGTATGAAGCACATGACTACGCAGCGCATGGTGAGATTGTTGATTTTGTTGTCTTAATGACTTATGAGTGGGGGTACGGTGGTGGTCCTCCAATGGCTGTTTCTCCGATCGGCCCTGTCAGGGAAGTCATTGAGTATGCATTAACTGAAATGCCAGCAGAAAAAATTATGATGGGGCAAAATCTTTATGGATATGACTGGACCTTACCATTTGAGCCTGGTGGAGAGTTTGCGCCAGCATTAAGCCCTCAACGAGCTGTACAGTTAGCGTATGAGCAAAATGTTCCAATCCAGTTTGATGAAGAGTCTCAAGCGCCGTTTTTTGAATACGTTGATGATGAAGGAAATGACCATGTCGTTTGGTTTGAAGATGCTAGAAGTATTCAAGCTAAGTTTGATTTAATGAGAGAGTTAGGGTTAAGAGGGATTAGCTATTGGAAGTTAGGTTTACCATTCCCGCAGAATTGGCTTTTACTTTCAGATCAATTTGATATTCAAAAGTTTTAATTTAATAGATATAAACTAGGCGTAGAGAGTAACTTCTCTATGCCTTATTTATGATTATAGCTTAATCATCCTCACCAGTTGAACCCAGGGAGTAGCTTTTTTAATAGGCTCCACTTGATGTCACACTTGTTCCTAGAGGTGAAAGCGAGTGGACAAAAGCGAATGGTACACTATTAAACTTATTTTCAGAATAGATTTCTATGCTAATAAAATTTGTACCATGCAAGATGGAAATTACTATTTTGAGATATGTTTGACAGCTTGTGCGAGACTCCTGCGGGAATAGCGCGAGCCGAAAATCACACAAAATGAACTTTGGAGATTTTTGGAAGCCTGTGCCGTACCCGCGGCAAAGAAGACACTGTGATAGCAAGTGGAACGAAGCTAGAACAGATGTTGCACTTGTGCCTAGAGGTGAAAGCGAGCACATAATCTGTCAAAGCTAATCACTTATTTTCAGGCTATCCATTTTTAACAGAAGATCATAAAGTTTTCCAACCTAATGATTTTACTAAATTGTCATAATAGACTAGAAATAATGGAGAAGATGCGGTATATTGTTTCGTATACCGAAAGATTGCTTGTACATATAGAAAAAATAGGTGGGGTATGATGGAGAAACGACCTTGGTTAGTTTATGTCATGATTGCTTTTGCAACAAGTAGTTGGGGAAGTGCATTTATAGCAGGTAACTTTGCAACAAGAGATTTCGAACCAACTACTGTTGCGTTTTTACGATTCTTTTTTGCAGCACTTATACTCATTCCATTAATGTTTGTAATGCAAAAGAATTTAAAACTACCGAACGTAAAAGAGTGGCTATTACTTAGTTCACTTGGACTTACTGGAATTGCTTTATATAACATCATGTTTTTCATCGCAACAAAGGAAGCTCCTATTGTGAAGAGTTCACTCTTTATTGCTTCAAATCCAGTATTAATCATTTTGTTATCTGCAATATTTTTAAAAGAAAAAATAACAAAGAGAAATGTCGTTGGCCTTATTTTAGCATTAGCTGGTGCTTCGTTAATCATTACAGAAGGCCAATGGGCAGAAGTGGTTCGTGCTGGCTTTGAACCAATTGATATTGTCTTATTTATCGCAGTAATTTGCTGGGCGTTATATAGTGTATTAGGGAAAGTTGCCTTGCAACGATTTAGCGCGCTTGAAAGTACAACGTATGCTGTATCAATAGGTACGTTGATGTTAATGCCATTAGCACTTATGGAAATCAGTTGGACACAATTATCAGAAGCGAATTTGTTAACATGGGGCTCGATTTTACACATGAGTATCATTGTTTCAGTAGTTAGTTTCATTATGTATTATCAAGGAATCAAAATCATTGGTGCAGGGAAGGCCTCGATTTTTATCAATTTAATGCCTTTATCGGCCGTTATTATGGCAGTTATTATCCTTGGAGAACCGTTACTTCCAATTCATATAATTGGTGCAGTATTCGTACTAATCGGTGTTACGTACGGTACGCGAAAATCAAAAAAAGTTCAACCTCAACCAGTTATTGACAACAAAAGTAGTTAGTTATAATGGCATCCTCACAAACATTTTGAAAAAGGAATACATTATTAAAAATGTTTTGTGAGGTGACATGTAAATGCCAGAGAAAATATATGATCAATTAACGGAAGAAGAACTTATTGATTATTATTTGTGGGTAAAAGACTATATAAAAAAAGGTTTTCGAGTAGAAGGGTTAAAAGATGAATTACAACTCATTTACAATACATTTGAAATGAAGGTAAAAAGACACGATCGTGAGAGTTACTTAAAAGAAATTGAGCAGTTAATGAAAAAGGTCCACATCTAAATATGTAAAAAAACTGATCCACCTTCGGATCAGTTTTTTTTGCTAAGGCTCTGTTATTCTTCATTGTTGATTTTCAAAATCACGAGACGCCTGCGGGAAAAGCAAGAGCTGAAGATCCATCGGGGTGCTCTCCCCCCCGATTAGCTGAAGCCTTGCCCGCGGCAAGCGAGTGTATTTTGTGAAATCAACACTATCCTTTAACAAAGCCTTTGCTTAAAGGCAGTGAGAAAACGTATTTGGCTGGAAGTCATTCGTATTTCAAAACTTCCCGAGATAAGTACTACAGGCATTGCTAATTTATTTCATTGCTTTACCTTTCGTTAAATGACAAGGTACTCCTTTTCCAGATGAACCAGGGACCGACATTTTTTGCAAATAACGAAGCCCTCTTGTACACTGTGTTGTGCATACTTCACATTTATCACTAAGCACAATTTTCCATGAATGTTGATACTTATCTTCTTTTGATTGAACGATTTTTTTCTTCTTTCCCATTCTCCTCGCTCCTTTTAAGTATACTTCTTCATCATATGTGTGAATCAAATATTGGAACCTGTCTTACTTCTCTTTTTTTCCGTTCAGGTGATACAATAATGAAGGAATAGAAATGAAATCAAAAAGGTGAATGGTATGAATATGAACGAAAGAAGAATTAATTCGTTAAAAGAGAAAATAGATGATTGGAAGACGAAGCCTTCTGTAACGTTAAAAGAAACAGAAATTACACGTGAGCTTCATTTCGTTAAATCTACTAGCTTAAAAGAGGCTAACATAGATGATATCGACTATATACATTTATTATCTTTAGCGGCTTTAGCTCGCTTTTACCGCGTGCAAGAAGCTGATGATAAAGTAAGGAATTGGCTTCTTGAAGCTTGGGAATTGGACAGGTCTAATCAGTTCTTTTTAAATGCATTTATAGAAACGATGCTCCCTGATGTAAGTAAACCAATATTAAACGAACCATTACCACGTATTCGTGAAACTGACCACGGACAAGGAAAGAAAAATACAATCGATCGTATTAGTGAATTAATTAAAGAATCACATCAAAATACGCAAGAGATGATGAGTGATGCTAATCGTTTACAAATTGCTGCTAATGAGTTGGGGGATCAACCATTAATTGAAAAAATGTCAACGATGACAAGTCAACTTAAAAATGTGCATTCTCTCACAAATGAACTTCTCGATGCATCTGAACAATTTAAACAATCAATTTCGGGGATTTATTATTCAAAGGAAAAGCAATCGTTATTTAAAGAAACGTTAGAAGAATTTGTTCACGCCCAACAAACATGGGATCATTTACGTGAAAAGGTGACAGAATCTGAGAAAAACCCCCTCACAGAGCTTCAATCAATGATTGGGCTTGATGATGTAAAAGAAAAAGTTCAAAAATATTATTACTATTTACGGTATGAACAAGAGCGCAAACGACAAGGATATCATTTTGAAAATGAACGAAATTTGAATATGATTTTTACTGGAAACCCTGGTACGGGTAAAACGACGATTGCTCGTTTACTTGCAAAGATTTATTACCATCTAGGCGTTTTACCGAAAGAAAAGGTTGTAGAAGTGGACCGTTCTCATTTAGTCGGTGCTTATTTAGGTCAAACAGAAGAAAAGACAACAGAAATCATCAAGCAGTCAGTTGGTGGAATTCTCTTTATAGATGAAGCTTATAGCTTAAAAAGAGAAGGGGCTACTGGAAATGATTATGGACAAACTGCGATTGATACACTTGTCGCTGCAATGACAAGTGGAGAATATGCGGGTCAATTCTCTGTCATATTAGCGGGTTACCCAGAAGAAATGAGAACGTTTTTATGGGCAAACCCAGGACTTAGAAGTCGTTTTCCAGAAAGCAACCATATTCATTTGCCAGACTTCTCTTCAGAAGAATTAATTGAAATTGCTGAACAGATTGCCTTAGATAATGACTTTACGATTTCAGAGGATGGCATTACGAGCTTGAAGCAACGCATTGAAAAAGAACAAGTTGATGAAAGCTTTGGAAATGCTCGAACAGTAAAGAACATCGTCTTAGATGCCATTTTTAAAAAAGGGGCAAAAGCAGGTCAAACACATGATTATTCAGAAGAGAACTTCACGATTTTAGCGAAATCAGACTTTGCCGAGCAACGAAGTACTCCTCGTAATGAAAAGAGTGGCGAAGAAGAGCTACAAGAACTAATAGGACTTTCTGCGGTAAAAAAAGAAGTTCAAGTGTTAACGTCTTTTGTGAAAATGCAAAAAATACGAGAAGAGAGTAATTTGCCGAAAGTACCTATCCAGCTACATGCGATCTTTTCCGGTCCACCTGGTACTGGAAAAACAACGGTTGCGAAAATTTACGGGAAAATTTTACACGAACTCGGTTTATTAAAAAGAGGACATTTAGTTGTCGCTGGAAGAAGTGATTTAGTTGCTGGCTACGTTGGTCAAACTGCAACGAAAACAAAACGGAAAATAAAAGAAGCATTAGGTGGTGTATTATTTATTGACGAAGCCTATTCACTTTTATCTAAAGGTGGACAAGACTTCGGCAAGGAAGCGATTGATACACTTGTAGAAGAAATGACACGTCATGAAGAAAACTTAGTCATCATCTTAGCTGGTTATGATGAACCGATGGATCAATTATTATTAGCTAACCCAGGACTACCATCTCGCTTTAAAAAAAGAATACAGTTTCCATCCTATACGACTAACGAATTGATCAAGATTTTACAATATTATGTGAGAAGTTATCATTATGAAGTTGATGATGACATAGTAGAGCAATTGTATAACGCCATTGAATTCAATCGTCCATCAGGAAATGGAAGGGCGATGAAAGATCTTGTAGAAGCAGCGATCCAAAGGCAAGCATATCGTATTACATCATCAAATTTGGATTATGAATCAGAATATACATTAACCAAATTAGAAGCTGTAGACTTTCCGATATTATTAAATGAGGGTGAGGAGGATCATTCATGATTATTTCTACAACAACCGTTCCAGTAAGGTATGCAGAAACAGATCAAATGGGTGTCGTTTATCATGCAAATTATTTAGTGTGGTGTGAAATTGGAAGAACAAAACTGATCGAAGATTTAGGCTTTAAATATGCGGATATGGAGAAAGACGGTGTGCTTTCTCCTGTAACAAATATAAACTTAAATTATAAACATCCAGCAAAGTATCCAGAGCAGGTCACAATAAAGACGTGGATTGAAAAGTATACCGGAATACGTGTGATGTACGGGTATGAAATTTTAAATGAAGCTGGAAAAGTGTGTGTTGATGGTACAAGTGAACATGTTTGCGTCGATGCAAACACATTTCGTCCGATTTCAATAAAAAAGAAATTCCCTAAATGGCACGAAGCGTACGAAATGAACAAAAAATAAAAGTAGCTTATATCGTATAGAAAGGCCTCCCTTGAACAAACTATTTTTGTACATCTATAAGGGAGGTTGTTCTAAATGGCGAAAAAAGATAATCGTGCTGATAACGTTGAAAAGTTACGAGAGATGGCTGAAAATACGAAAGAAAATATCGAAGCTGCAGAAGAAACAATGAATAATGAGCATTTATCTCAAGCAGAAAAACAAGCGATTCAAGCGAAGAACGAGCGAAGAAAAGAAAGTATCCATAGCTTCCAAGCTGAAATTGAAGACGAAAAATCTGATCGTGAGCACGGTCGTATATAAATATTATAAGATAAGGGTGTCTGTGGAGCTTCAATGCTTCTAGGCACCCTTTTCTTCATCCTAACAAGTGTAAGAACAATGAAATAAGGGAAAAAACTTTGTAAGATGATTTTACAATTGCCATGTTATTTATTGATAAATCATTCGGTTTCATTTTTAATTAATAGTGGAAGGTGTTAAGACATGGCATTTGGGATAAAAAAAGAAGAATTACATGATTGGAAAGAAAAAGCGGAAAGCGGTCAAATCGCGTTTCTTACTCACTACTGGTATGATGAGCGGTTTCCGCAATGTCATACTGTAACAAAAGTTGCTTGTTCAAATCGAATGAGGCTTATCTGGTGGGGAAAGCAATACGGGTTAAAACAAGAATGGATTCACGAACGAAATGAATTTCCTCATTTTGACTTATTAGGTGAAACGCAAAAGAAAATCCTTCAGGCGGAAGGGTTAGAAGAACAATTAAAGCGGTTTAAATTGTTATGAAAGGGTGTTTTCTCTCATGAGTAAACTTCAAGTTGAAATTATTTCACAACTTAAAGTGAAAAGCGAAATCGATCCACAGGAAGAAGTGAAAAAAAGAATTGATTTTTTAAAATCGTATGTAAAAAAGACTGGCATGAAAGGGTATGTATTAGGTGTCTCAGGTGGACAAGATTCTACATTAGCCGGAAAGCTTATACAACTGGCTATGGAAGAATTGAATGAAGAAGAAGGGACGAATGAATATACTTTTTATGGTGTACGTCTCCCATATGGGATCCAAAGGGATGAAGATGATGCTCAAGCAGCGTTAGAGTTTATTCAACCGTACCACCGTTTAGCTGTGAATATAAAGCCTGCTGTTGATGCAGCTTATAGTCAGTTTGAAGAAGCAACAGGGGAAAATTTGAATGATTTTGTTAAAGGAAACACAAAGGCACGTGAACGAATGAAAGTACAATATGACCTTGGTGCACATTACAACTGTTTAGTTGTAGGAACGGATCATGCAGCGGAAGCAGTTACAGGCTTCTATACGAAATATGGGGACGGTGCTTGTGATATCGCACCGCTATTTGGTTTAAATAAACGCCAAGGTAAAATGATTTTACAATATTTAAATGCACCAGATTCATTAACGGAAAAGGTGCCAACAGCTGATCTAGAAGATAACAAGCCTCTCCTTCCAGATGAGGAAGCACTCGGGATCACGTACAGTCAAATTGACAATTATCTTGAAGGAAAAGAAATAAGTAAAGATGCTAAAGAAAACTTAGAACGTAAATATTTACAAACCGAACATAAAAGACAGCTACCTGTAACCCTATATGATCGTTGGTGGCAATAAATAGGAAGGATGCTTTGACAATGACGAGTCGGCTTGCAGATGTCCATATGCATTCCACAGTTTCTGATGGCGGATATTCTCCATCACAATTAATGGAAAAATGTGCACGAGCAAATTTAAAGATTGTGTCACTTACGGATCATGATTCAACAGCAGGAATAACAGCAGCTGCAAAATTTGCAAAACAATATGAGATGACGTTTATTCCTGGTATTGAACTATCTACAAGAATAAAAGGGACAAACGTTGATATTCTTGGCTATGGAATTAACATTGAAGATGACAACCTGCAAAATGTCCTTTCATATCACCGGAAAATGCGTCATAGACGAATGGAGGATATGCTCCAAAAATGTCAAGAAGTAGGGTTAAACATTCAACTTGAGGATGTTGAAAGGCATGTGACAGGTGAGACGTTTTCGCGTCCACACTTAGCAAAAGCATTGATTGAAAAAGGCTATGTAAAAAATGTTCAAGAATCATTTGAAAAGTATTTAGGTCAACATAAACCTTGTTATGTACCCAAGCCTGAAGAATTCTCCCCAAAAGAAGCGATTGAACTTATTCATGGAGCTGGTGGTGTAGCCGTTGTTGCTCATCCTGTATTTTATGATTTAGATGATGAGATCATTACATGGGTTCAAAGCTTTCATCTTGATGGTATAGAAGTGTATCACCGCGATCATGATGAACAAGCGATCAAAAGATTTTTACAGCTGGCAAAAAGAGCAGAGGTAAAAACAGGCAGAAAATTATTTAAAACAGGAGGTAGTGATTTTCACCATGAATCATATGGACGTATTGGTGAGCAATTAGGTGAAACAAAGCTTCCTGTAGATGAGGCAGAATTTTTGCTATCACATCTTCGTTTAAATTAAGCAGTGAGGATTCCTACACTGCTTTTTTTAATTGGTTTAGGGGACACATAAAACGATTTCACATAATAGGCGGGTGTGAATAAAATATATAGCACCGAACTAGGAGGGGATCGTAATGAATAAATATTTTATTAATGGCAATACAAGTGTAGGTCATTATAGTTTGTTATATCAGTTTTGGCATAACTGTGATACTTGGATCCTTACGGGCGGCACGCCAAAGCAGCAAGGAAATCTATTTCAATCGACTTTACAGCACGTGAAACAAGATGAAGTCGAAGTGTTTCTTGATCCTACGGATGCGGAGACGATAGAAGGCCTTTATTTTCCTGAAAAACACCTTCTAATTATGGGAGACAAAGACCCCTTATTTTTATCACGGAGATATGTAGGGTTAGAGGACCGTTTATTTGATTTAAACGATTGTTTAAATTATACATTATTAAACAATGAAACAGAAAAACTAAGAGAATTAATGGATGAAAAGACAGAAAAACAATCGAAAAGTTATGAATTTTTTAATGCAGGTAAAAAGATTCATGAAGAGAAAGAAAAAATTTATTTAAGCGCTATGGATTTTAATGAAGCTGACCAAGTAGCAGAAGAATTGATTGAAAATCTCTTTAATCGTCCAATAAAGAACGAGAATTCACCTATTCATTCAATGAGATTTTTCGGTTCTGCATCTGCAAAAGGCCCAGTTAATTTCATCGATGAACTGACGCTTAATATGACAAATCGGGTCATTATAAAGGGCCGATCAGGTAGTGGGAAATCCACGCTAATGAGAAGAATCAGTCATAAAGCAAAGGAGCACTCATTATCAGCAACGTTATATCCTTGTGCTCTAGATCCTGATAGTATCGATATGGTTACGATTCCAGCACTATCTTTTGCGATCGTTGATGGAACAGCTCCTCACGTCATTGATCCACATAGAAAATCAGATTCAGTCGTTGATATGTTTGAAAAGTGTATCGACAAAACTGTTGAAACAGAAAATCAAGATCGGTTAAATGAAATTACCAATCAATATAAAGCGATAATGAAACAAGGAACAATAAGTTTAGATGCTGCTTTAACGATTGAAAATCAAATTCATAAACACTTTCAAAATACAATAATAAATGATAAGTGGGAGAAGTTTGAGCAACACTTCATTGATGGTTTACTTGAAAGGTTAACAAAATAAATCCTTCACAAATATCCACATGAAACATCATGAAATTTCATCCGGGATTTTTGTAACAGTGCTTTTTGGTGTACCTAACTGAATTCCAAGGAATAGTGTTAATTAATGACTCTTTTCTAAAAGATTGCTCCTGCGGTTACTCGTCGCAGATAAAGATTGCTCCTGCGGTTACTCGTCGCAGATAAAGAATGCTCCTGCGGTTACTCGTCGCAGACTACGTGCCTCTTCCTCTTCAAGCACTTCATGGAAGATGATGCGTCGAGGCAGCTCGAAGAATATTCGGAGAAGTGAATGCTCGTTGTGCCTTCCTCTAAGAGCTGATTCTTTGGTGAGGATCCGTCGGCACAGCTCATAGCATGTTCAGTGTAGTGGCTTTCGTTGCTCCTGCGGTTACTCGTCGCAGATAAAGAATGCTCCTGCGGTTACTCGTCGCAGATAAAGAATGCGCTTGCGATTACTCGTCGCAGGTAAAGAGTGTTTCGACGGACCTAGCTTCGTGGCAAAGCTAGTAGAGGAAGAAGCGGTAACCGAAAATTACCTAAAACGTCGAGGAAGTTGAGGTCGTGCTGCGGCAAAGAAGACACCGTGAATGAAAATAAAATGATGCATGAACGGATGTCGCACTTGTGCCCAGAGGTGCAAAGAAGACACCGTGAATGCAAATAAAATGATGCATGAACGGATGTCGCACTTGTACCTAGAGGTGTAAGCGTCCGCTGTTAGCAAACACAAGTAAAACAACAATGTTACGAAAATAGTCTTAATTAATAAATACTCGACTTCATTCTTTTTCATCTATAAGACTGTAAATTCATGTTATAATAAATGAATCTTCATGTTTTAAAGGAGGAAACTATGGATCCATTAACGGTGATGATGAACCAATCTTCCATTTCTCCTGTCTTTCAACCTGTATTTAACTTGGAGAAGTATGAAGTCATCGGTTATGAAGTGTTAGGAAATATAAACTTTGAGGAGAAAAACCTGAGTCTAGGTTCTTTTTTTATGGATTCAAATGTCCCTCAAGAGTATAAATGGGAAATAGAAGAGCTGTTACAAATTAAAGCGATTGACATGTTTCTAGAGAAAAAGGAACAGCATTTACCTTACTTATTCTTTAATGTTGACCCAAACACTTTGTATTTTGAAAATAATCATGAATTGTTTATAGAACGCATTGAAAAGTTTGAGAAGAAAGGGTTTCCACGGCAAAAAGTTGTGCTATATATGAACTTCCATCAATTTGATGGGGATATAGAAGAATTAAGTCACGTTTTTCGATATTTAAAAGCCAATGAAATTAAACTAGGACTAACTGACTTGGGTAAAAAGGGGAGCGATCTATATACTCTATCGCAACTAGAACCAAACTTGTTTAAAGTGAACATGCTTGAAATGAAAGAAACCTCTTCTTCGCACTCAATTCGAGATGTACTAGATTCATTGACTTTATTTGCTCGGAAAATCGGAGCGGTAGTAGCGTTTGAAGGAATCTCTGATGTTCATAAGCTCTATACGGCATGGAAACATAGTGGCCGGTTCTTACAAGGGAATTTATTAAGTTCAGTCGTGAGTAGTAGCATCGGAAGAAGTGTTCGAAAACAATTTTTAGACACAAATATAAAGTCATTTGTTAAATACGATAACAATCGCTTCCATGAACAATGGATGTTTGTTCAAAAGTTAGATGACAAATTAAGAAACATTCAACAAAGTAATACACATGAAGACTTTATTCTTCGTGAAGTTACAAAACTCGCTTTTCCATTTGCTTTTCGAGCATATATATGTGATGCAAATGGTTATCAAAAGAGTCCAAACTATATCAAAGTCGGACAGGAATGGAAAATTGATGAACAAGCTTTAGGGAAAAATTGGAGCTGGCGTTCATACTTTTTAGAGAACCTGGTTCAAATGGAGCATGGAAATATTGGAATTATTTCTGATAGTTATCGCGACATTGACTCAAATGAGTTAATTCGTACATATTCTTTCCGATTATCGAGTGATCGATATTTATTTATCGATATTAGTCAGGACTTTTTATATGAAAAAGATTGGTTAAGGTAACATATTTAGAGCTTTAGAAAGGATAAGAATTATGAATTCAACATGGAAGTTAAAAGGAATGTTGTTTTTCTTTCATTCCGCAATGACAATGTTAATTAGTTATTTACCTGTTTATTTTCAACAAATGGGGTTAACTGGGTCACAAATTGGTGTGTTATTAGCAGTAGGGCCGGCAGCAGCAATCATTGCTCAGCCGTTTTGGGGATTTGTTAGTGATAAATATAAAACAGTGAAAAGAGTCATTTTACTCTGTCTTGCCGGAGCATTGGCAGTAGGTTTTGTTGTTTTCCAAATGGCAGAGTTTATTCTACTGATTCCGCTCTTATACTTTTTCTTTTCCTTTATGTCACCAGCAGGGGCCTTACAAGATAGTTTGGCACAAAAAGTATCCGTTCAACAAGGTGTATCGTTTGGAAGCATTCGTATGTGGGGGTCACTTGGATTTGGAACAGCTTCATTAGTTGGAGGATATATCTTAAGTCATATCGGGGTAAGTAATATGTATTACTTGTATGCTTTTTTTATTTGTATTGCCCTATTCTTTTGCTATATTGCTCCAGACAGCGTTCCATCCAAAAAGCCAGTTATGCTTACAAGTGCACTAAAACTAATGAAAAACGGAAAACTTGCGATTTTTTTATTAATGGTATTAGCCATAAGTTTAACCCACCGAATGAATGATTCATTTTTGGGATTATATATCGTCGAACTTGGTGGGGATGAGTCGCACATCGGGTTAGCTTGGTTTATCGGCGTTACTGCTGAGGCTGTAGTATTTGCATTAAGTGTATATTGGTTTAGAAAGTATCATGCGTTAACGTTTATTACTGTAGCAGGCTTTTTATACGCGATCAGATGGCTGTTAATGTCTTTTGCTCCAGATCCATCGATTGTACTTATTATCCAAGTTTTACATGGTGTAACATTTGCGATGTTCTACTTAACAGCATTTCAGTTCTTAACAAAGCTTGTACCCGAAGAGCTAACCTCGACAGGTCACCTTTTGTTTATTTCTGTGTTTTTCGGAATCTCTGGTGTAATTGGGTCGATTGTTGGAGGGAGTATCATCAATGTTTCTGATGTTCGTTTGCTCTATACGGTGATGTTCGGTTTATCAGTGGTCGGTTTTATTAGTGCGCTCATTTACCGTTATTTTTACTTTAAATCTGATGATGGTCAAAAAGACCGTGAGAGAATGAAAGAAGCTCACACGTAATATGATTGAATAAAAGAAGGAGACTGTAATAAATCGAATATCTTTTAATTGATTTATCTCCTTCGTTATAATAAAGAAGGAAAATATAATTTGATAAAAAGGTGATGGTGTGAAAAGGGCAATTTTGTTCTTATTATTTATTGTTATTGTATTCTTTTTCATAGATTCAGAGTGGTTTACACAATTACGTAATGAAAATGTTGAATATTTTACGGATGAGTTATTTGCAGAAATGGGCTATCAAATGCTTTTAGTAACGCTACCTTTAATTACCTTGCAAGGAACAATTACGTTCTTTCCAATCATTATAGTCATTATTATCCATTTTCTTGCTTTCGGCCTGATTGAAGGGTTTATATTTAGTGTGATTGGAACGAGCTTTGGGGCAATATTTTGTTATTGGCTTTCGCGATCTTTTAGCGAACAATATGTTAAGCGCATGAAGGAGAAAAATACGAAAAAAATAAATAAAATCATGCGTGTAATCGCTAATTATGGTGTGTTTATTATCGTTGTTTTAAGAAGTCTTCCATTTATGCCGAGTAATTTAATATCGATAGCTGCAGCATTTAGTCCAATTAGCTTTCGCCATTACGTGATATCAACGGTTCTTGGGAATATATCAATGGTGTGGATTTTAAGTATTTTTGCGATGCCTGTTTGGTACACAGGAACGAATGGGACAACATACGTTTTTGGGTATCTAGTATTTGCTATTTTACTCTTTTCAATGTTTGCTGTTTACTTCTTTAAGTTTCAAAAAGAGGTTAATAAACGTAAATCGATCTCTATTGATATAAGTTAATTTTACGTTTAACAATTGGTTTTAGCGCGAAATATGGTAAGTAAAGGAGGAGTTTCAATGTTTTTCATACAAGCAATTGTACCAACTGGAGCCCTCATACTATTTTTGATCATTAGCTCCATTACAGCTTTGACGATCTTTCGTGTTTTGCGTAAGAAACAACATGATGTTACAGGCAATTTGAGTGATCAAACCTTCATTGATTTAGAAAAATATTCACCGCCACTTATTGCACAATTTATTGACGGAAAAGGTGCATCGACCCGACATATTACTGCGGGATTATTGGCTTTAGTTAGAAAGAGAGTGTTATCTTTACAGCTTGATGAAAAGATGAATGAATATTATTTTAAAGATTTAAGCAATAATGATGTAATCTTGTCTAGAGATGAAGCCTATTTATTAAAATGGTTTTTATATGAAGTTGGGAATAATGGTACTTTTTATACAAAAGATCTCGAAAATTTCACGACCGATGATGATAAAAGAGAACGGTTTATTCAACGTTTGTACGAATGGGAAAACTTAATGTCAGAAGCGCTAAAAGAGGCTGGTTTTGAAGTCGCTTTTCCAAAAACGAAAAAGCTTTTAGTTGGAACTAGTTCACTTATGCTTGTTGTAGGGAGTACTTTATTATTCTTCTATCCGTTTATTAGTCTATTATATTTACTTGGTGCGGTAAGCGGTATGGTAGCAACTTTTGTTTTACCGAACGTTTCAGAAAAAGGCTGGGATGTATATCATCGTTGGAGAAATTGTAAAGAACAAATTAGTAAACAACGAATAGAGGATACTACAGAACGAGAAAAAATGACTGCTAGTTTTATATTAGCTTTAGCTTTCGGATTGAAAGATCAATTTGTTGAGAAGTTTCCTATTCGAGAGTCTTCCCAAATTGCTGTAAGGCAAGAGCACTTCCCACTTTACTTTATAATAGCTCCAGGTTCTGCGGCGATATCTGCTGAGGGGATTGAAGCTATTGATGAGACAGAGTCAGCGATGGAGAAGGTGTTATCTCCTGTCGGGCACAATTTTACTTCAGATGAGCTAAATAGTGAAAGTGAGTAAATATAACAAGTTGAGAGGAGGACTCTCAGCTTGTTTTTTTAAGGTGAGTATTTTAACCATGTTGCCTATTCAATGGTCGTATGCTTAATGTTTGGACATGTGGTGGCTTTTCTTTAAAGTTTTTGCAAAATGTTTCATAACAAGTTCATGAATAGGGCTTTGAGTAAGGGTATATATGACCCAAGGTAAAGAAGGCTGAAAATGGACAATCGACGTATAGACGTATTTTTTATCAGGGGAGAGAAGAAACCAAAAACGTCCATAATTGACTTGAACGCTCTTTTTATTTAGGAACCCTCCATGAATTACATACTCGGAAATAGATGGTTTAGAACTCTTATTTTGCACCTGTTGTAATTGTAATAATGGTATTGTTGTTCTTTTTAGTTGAAGAATGTAGAAATTCTTTCGCTTATTAAGGGATACGATTTTTGCAAATTTCGGTAACCACTCGAAATATGTTTCACTAATGGTATTTGCAGTCTGTTGGTTATGGACATGTATCTTTTGTGTTGAGGTAACAGATTTGTTGTTTATTATGAGACGGTCGTTACCACAATCTAAATGACTCATATCATTCACTATTTTTGTAAGAGATTCCTCATTTTCGATGGTAACCTTTATTACCTCAAGATGGTGGTTTAGATAAGATAGCTTACTATTGTTTTGATTAGCAAAATTATAAAGCAGTAGCAACATAAATTCTATCTGGTGATTAGGGGTGGTAATGTTTCTTTCATCTGTAGAATATATTGATCCTATGAGAATGACATGTTTAAACTCTTGAAAAAATGTTGATAGATGACTTGATGTAAGTGGAAGGCCATCAGTAGTCCCTGTTCGATAAACAGGAAGTGAGTGAAAAGGCTCAGGTAAAAATTTTCCTAATTGCTCATTATTAAAAGATGTTAAAATGACCGTATTCTCTTTCATCCATAGTCCTCATTTCTACAGGGTATGTACGGGTATTATGAAAATTATACTACCATTTTAATATAGGATAACATTCATAGTAAGTACTAAATACGATTGTTATAATGTGACGTAGAAAGGAAAACAAGTTACAATAATTAAAACAAGGTGGAGTCGTGGTATCTGTAAATCAAAAGTCACGATTTTATAAATGAATCAATTTCCTAATTACGTTTTTTGCGCAATGAAACAAGTGAACGTAACAAAAGACGGCGACTCTCGGAGGATCGCAGTCTGAAGATCCACTTAGGCGAAGAGTTGTCGAGCCTAAGTTAGCTGAAGACAAGCCCTCGGGAAAGCGTCCGTCTGAAGTGAAGTTCACATTCATCATGCGGAATATCACATCATATTTTGAGTTATGAAATTGATTCAGTAAATGAAAAAATATAAAATATATAGCAAAGGATAGAGGCGTATGGATTTAATTTTTGATATCGTTTATATGAATTTGTTATCACCGATGGTTTTATTTTTTCTTATTGGAATTATTGCTGTTCTTGTTAACTCTGACTTGAAAGTACCAGATGCTGTATATACTGGCTATACAATGATCATTCTTTTAACAATTGGAATAAAAGGTGGTACAGAATTACGAAATGTGACGTTAGTGGAAATGATTCCAACGATCATTACAGCGGTTTTCTTGAGTGTTTTAATGTTTGGGATTTCATACATAGTAGTTAAATACTTGTTTAAATTATCAGTTACAAACTCTTTAGCGATTGCTGGACACTATGGTTCTGTAAGTGCGGTTACGTTTATTGCGGGAATTGCTTTTTTAGATAAAGTTGGTGTGTATTATGAAGCTTATATGTCAGCCGTTCTTGTTATCATGGAAGGTCCGGCTATTATCCTCGCAATTGTTATATATAAAATATATTCTCAAAGATACGGTGATACTTCGCTGACTGATGATTCAAATCTTAATCATGTTCTTAAGGAAGCCTTCTTTGGTAAAAGTATCTTTTTACTTTTAGGTGGTATTTTTATAGGATTAGTCGCTCATGAAGATGGGATTGCACAGATTAGTCCATTTTTCGGAGATTTATTTTACGGTATTCTATGTATTTTCTTATTACATATGGGAATGGTAGCGACTCAAAGTATACGAGAAATGGAAAGCATAAAGGTGACTTCACTTCTATTTGCCTTTTTACTACCAGTCATAGGAGGTACGGTCGGAATATTTGCTGGATATCTGATTGGTCTCTCACTAGGTGGAGCAGTAACCCTCGCCTTTTTAACGGGGAGTGCTTCTTATATTGCTGCGCCTGCAGCAGTCAGTCATTCGATACCTAAGGCAAATTCGGGAATTTATATTGGTACCTCGTTAGGTTTAACGCTTCCGTTTAATCTAATTATTGGAATCCCGTATTATTATTGGTTAGCTACTTTCATCTACTAGTATGAAATGGCAGTTTTCGTATACTTTGTTGTATAGTTAGACAGTTTGATACAGCATTGTTTACGAAAACAGCCTTATTTGAAGAAGGTATTTTCTCAAGTATGACGAATTATATTGATAAGGGTTACAAGTTAGGAAACTGCAGGAGGTTGTTCACGATGAAAACATTTAAGCTCTGTTCATTAGCCATTTTGTTTGATGATGAACACGAAGAACAAAGTGAGATAAAAGGAAAACAAATCCCACTTGTTGAGGGGCTAATTATTAATAAAGAAGAAGCAAAGAAAAACTGGCTTATTGAAGCTGTCGTAACACCTGAATGGAAGGAATATTTTGAGGATTATTATCAATCAAACCAGACGTTCATGGCTGAAGTAACGATAACGAAGAAGACAAATGATCCGGCAACACTCGTTTGCCAAGTAAAATCAATTCATGAACTACAAGAACATTTAAGTATCCATTTAGACGGAGTGATTGTTGCGAAAAAGGATGACCTCTCAGATATGTTACTTAAGAACTTAGTAGAAGAAGGGTATTCTGGTGAAGAACTTTATGAAGAGTTTAAGCGCCGCAAAAAAGATAGAGGGCAAGCAATCCAAGGTATTTTAACGAATGCATATGAACAAGCAAAAGAAGAAGGATATTACGATTCTGATTCAAAATAAACTTACGAACGTCTTCTATATTTGGAGGCGTTCTTTTAAGGCCTTTTTATTAAAGGCTCTGCTAGTGTTTGAGGCTCCGGATCGTCCGAAGCAGACATTGCTTATTTTCAGGAAAGTTTGTTTGGAAAGCTTGTAATTTTTATATGAAATCACCTTACATAACAGTTGGTGCGGAGGGGAGATAGGAATAAACATGAAATTAACAAGTGAAGTAAAAATCGTAAAGTATAAACCTGAATTAGCAGAAGCCGTCGCTCATATGTGGAATGAAAGTAGAGACGGCTGGGGTGGGCATGCTGATGTTAAGACGAGTGATCATGTGCAATCACAAGAAGGAAACTCAACGAACTTATGTACGTACATTGCGATGGTTGGAGATGAAGCCGTTGGTTATTGTGGTCTCTCTGAATATAGAGAAGATAAAGGTGCGCTTTATATTCCACTATTAAATGTGCGTCCGGATTATCATGGCAAAAAGATTGGTAAAAAGCTTCTTCTAAGAGCCCTTGAGGAAACAATAAATCGAAAATGGCCACGCCTCGATTTATATACTTGGCCTGGTAACACAAAGGCTGTTCCCTTATATAAAAAGTGTGGCTTCTTTTGGGAGAACAGGGACGACTCGGTCCACTTAATGAACTTCCTTCCAACAGTATTAACACAACCAGCCTTTCAACACTTTTTTGAAAAAGCGGACTGGTATAAAGATAGTCAGCGTGAAATCCTCGTTGAACCAGATGGGGAAACAAGAAATGGTTTTGATTTTTACCACTATTACTGGGAAAAAGATGGTCAAAATTTAAAAGTAACCTTTGAAAAATCCGGTCGGGGAATCTGTGAAATTGAAACGAATGACTATTCGGTAAAGTTAGAGGTTGATCAACATCAAAATGTTTTCGGTAAGTCGTATCCGGTTTATGTAAAAGTACGAAATAAAACGTCGGAACAGATGGCAGTGAATGTTAGTCCTCTTAGCAATGAACAGATTGATATCGATCTTCCGTCTCAAAAAGTAATAGCAGATTGCGCAAATATGGAAGGTTCTTTTTTTATTCACTCGACAGAAGAAAAGCAAGACTCAAAACGAACGCACCCGACTGTAGGCGCTGCTGTCACGATTAACGGAGAGGTCATCCCATTACAACTAGGGATATTACCGAAAGAGCCGGTTTCCATAAATAGTTATGTAAATGGGAGGATGAGTTTTGACAAAGCAACTGAAACGGTTTTCTTGAAGCTTGAAAATCACTTTGATACAAACATCAATGTATCTTTACAACTCCCAGATCATGACTGTATTCACTTTCATGGTGCTAGCTTAGATACTGACTTGCAAGCGAAAGAAAAGAAAACGATATCGTTTTCAGCGGATGTATTATCTGCTTGCTTTTATAGTGAAAAAATAACGGTCAAAGTAGTCACTGAAGAAGGAGAATCGGTTGATTTTAAGACACATATCGCATTGCCATTCAATACTTTAAGTGCAAATATTTATGGAGAGTGTCCAGATTATTACCACTTGTTCAATGGTGTTACACATGTTGCGATGAAAAAGGTGAATAATCAATTACTATATGAGCGAGGAAGAAAAAATGAAAGTGATCATCTGTTCTTTTATCCTAAGCTAGGAAAGCCGTTTTCTGAAGAATTTTCGATGAAAAAACCTAATAACGTCCATTTCTTTATAGATGGGCAGACTGTTGGTATGAAAGTAAGCTATTCTTCTAGAGATTTTCCTAATATTACTTTGCATCGAGTCATTGAATTGTCTAGTGAAGGTTTAATGAGTCAGCATTACCTCATTGAAAATCGCGGAGAAGAGATGGTTGAAGAGCTCCATGTAAATTTACCACTGACTTATTCATTAGCAAATACGTATCTACCTTATGCAGGGAAGACGATTTTTAACGAAGGGACGTATTACCATGAAGTAAATGCATGGGATGAAAATAAATTGTCTGAAAATTGGCTGTTTACAAAAGAGAAAGAATATAATGCAGTCTTAATCTGGGAAGGGAATAGTCGGCTTCATTTTCATACGTGGCATATGATGTATTTTGATGAAACATGGGAAAATATAGACAGTGGAAGTGTTGTATCAACTTCAAAGATATTCTTTGGTTTAAATGTATTTTCAACAATACAAGAAGTAAAAGAATTTTCATTAAAAAAGCAAGTGATCGAAAAACCAACGGTAGCGCTTCCTTTACCTTTTCAACCGAAAGATGGCTACCCTTTTGTAAGTGAGGATACAGTGATTACTTTTTCTCCATTTGTTAACCAATCGGCTGAAACGAGCTTGCAAATAACTGATGATAAAGAGGAAACGATCGCTACATTTGAAAAGTCTGAATCTGAAACGTGGCACAGTTGGGAGACGAATATTTCTGTTGATTCAAACGGTGTACGTCGAATTCAGCGCTATCGTTTATCGGGAATGCTATCTAGCCAAGTTGTCGAGAAAGACTTGCTCGTTTTTCCGGTACAAATTGATGGAGAAGTTAGAAAGGGTATCGTTGTTGAACAGGGTGAGGAAGTTTACACATTGGATAATGGTTATATTTCTGTAAAAGGTTCTCCAGCGTTTTATCCATCGTTTTATTCATTAAAAGTAGGGGGGACGGAGTGGCTTGATAGCTCCTTTCCAACGCCATCAGCGAAATCTTGGTGGAATCCATGGATCGGTGGTATTAATTATTCACTTCGTCAACTTTTACAACGTACAATAATAGATTCTTCGTCAACGTGCCAGTTTGTTAAGCTTACTGACTCACATGGAGAAGTGTGGGACGGATTAAAAATGTCTACAGTGATTAAGGACCACGCATTATATGATGGAATTGTGTTTCATCAGTACGTAGCAACTCGAGCGGGTATTCCTGTATTAGCGACTTTTACTGAGGTCGAGCAGAATATAGGGTATGATTTCCACGGAACAACGCAAACGAGTATGTTTAATTTATATACCGGTAACAAGCGTGGGGATATTACCGCTTATGTTAATGGTAAAAATGAGGAGGCATTTGTCCATCATCATCATGAAGCTCATCATTTCGGGTTGGACTATGCGACGTTTACTCAAAAAGGAAGTCAGGAAAAGTTGCACTTTATTCCGAATAATGAATTGGATAATTTAGAAGTGTACATGAATCGTGAAGTTGTTTGTATCGGGATGCAGCAGCCATTGTATGTCAAAAATGGACGGTCTACGATGACTTCTCCGCACTTTTTCCTTTTCTCAGAGAACATGCATCAACTAGATGAACTGGAAGTTTTAAGGACAATTCGCTTTTATCGAAGCGAGTGAGGTGGGAACGATGAAAATTATTGATGCTCATATTCACTTATCATATATCGGATCGTTTGAGCATACGGCAAAGCATTTGTCACATATTGATTATTCTGTTGAAGGTTTATATAAAGAAATGAACGAGAATAACGTTGTGTTAGGTATTGGGATGGGACTTCGTGAAATGGAGGGAGGAGAAGGGTTTCCAGACTCTCTCCCTCCTACTCCAATGGGTTTAGATATGGTTAAGGGGAATGACCCAAAAATTGTTTACTGTCCAGGTGTTAATCCTTATCGTCTAGGAAAAAAAGAGTTGTCACAGTTAGAAAAGGAGCTGTTAAAGCCAGAAGCGGTAGGAATAAAAATTTATTTAGGTTATTACCCTTTTTATGCTTACGATAAGGTTTATGAGCCTGTATATGAAATTGCAAAGGGATTTGATGTTCCTGTTGTTTTTCATACAGGAGATACATATTCAGAAAGAGGATTGTTAAAATACGCACACCCTCTTACATTAGACGAAGTCGCTGTCCGTCATCGTGATGTTACATTTGTTATGGCTCATTTTGGAGATCCGTGGATGCTTGATGCCGCTGAAGTTGTATATAAAAACCGCAACATGTTCGCCGATCTGTCTGGTCTGATTGTTGGAGATCGGAAGGAAGTAAATAGAATTACGAACACACCACACTTTTTTGATCATTTAAAGCATGCTGTGGCATTTTGTGATCACTATGAAAAGTTTATGTTTGGGACGGACTGGCCGTTAGTTCAGATGGAGCCTTATATTAAATTTATTCAAGATCATTTTCCATCTTCTTCATGGGATGACCTATTTTATCATACCGCGACAAATGTTTTCTCAAAAATAAAACCTTTTTTACACCGATAATATTTTAGCGAAGTAGCGAGTTAGACGTAGAGAAAATTTTCACGTGTGAAGTATAAGCAAAACGACGGAGTTCCCAACGTCTGTAGGCTCGGCAATCGCCGAATTTTCTTTATCATGTTTATTTACTGTTAATGAAAAGGATGTTCTTTTTCATTTTTAGAAGGAGTAAATAAATGAGCAATTTGATCACTCACTCGGTTTTTTAAATGGGCATTTAAATACTTTGCGGTAAGAACATACCCTCGAAAAAAGATTGTATACTCAGAAAACGTTTCATCATGGTCGTTTAACTGGACTTTTATTCCTAGCTTCTTCATTTTCGCTTTTGTCGTGTACAAATCTTTGCTGAGCTGTTGAAGGGTATGTTCCAAAAGGTGAACATAAGGGTCTTTCAATTTCAAAGGAGCTTGCTCTAACCTCTTTAAATCCTTTTCTAACACTTTTCGGGCCAACTCGCACAAGATGTATGATTCACTTAATTGCTCTTCTTCAACAGTGAGCTTGGCCATGGGCGTTTCCCTCCTCATTTAATAAAAAACGAACATTTGTTCTACTTATTATTTTACGGATGGAGGAAAAATAGTCAAGAAAAAATACGGAAGAATTCTCCCGTATTTTCGTCATTTATCGCTTTTTCTAGTAGTTTAGCGTACAATGTCAAATACTTTTTTGAAGATTTTGAGTAACTCAAACACACTTACTGTAATTGGATTTTTTTACAAGTAACAATTAACCAAGTTATTTATGAAATAGGCACCACTTTCTTGATTCAGAAATGGGGTATACACTCGCTTCTTTTTCTGCATTGATGCATTCTGGCATAGAGTACAAAATGTTTTATTAACGTACTGATTCGCATTTACAGGACGAGTGGGATTAAGCTAAACTTCGAGGTCAGGGCCTCAGGAAAATAGATTGGATCTCCACTCGAACCAAAAGAATGGTGCCTATTTTTTATGTGAAATTATGCAGCTATTGGTAGAGCAAGTTTTTTCATAACTTCTTTTTCGTAGTTAAAGTTGGGTTCTTTACACTGGAAGGGTGTCTGATTTTTTAACATCGCAAAAGCAATCTTTAAGAATTTGTTTCCCATAGCAATATATATCTTTTTAGTCTTCTTACCTTTTTCTTTCAATCGAGAATAGAAAGGTTTTAAGGCATCATTATGCACACTAAGTGAGCGACCAGCGTAATAGACGGCTCTTCGCAAGTTTGCGTTTCCTTGTTTGGAAATATGACCGTAATAGCCGGCATCTGGCCCCGATTGTTTAATCGTAGGATTGGTTCCTGCCTTTTTTATGATTTGGTTTGCGTTCGAATAATGAGAAAGATCTCCCATTTCACAATAGACTTCGGCTGCAGTGACAAGACCGATTCCTGGGACTGTAAGGAGAAGCATACCATCTGTCTTAATGAAAATACGCTCAATTTCCAACTCATATGATTGAATGGTTTGTGTATGCCATTCGTAATCCCTTAGCTTTTGTTTTAAGATGAAAAGTTCACTTGAGAGTTCCTCTAAAGATTTTGATACACTTTCATCAGCAGCGTGAAGAAGCTTTTTTATGGTTGATTGTCTTATTTTTAAATTGTGATCTTTCGACAATCTTTTTAATCCAACCTCTCCAAGTTCTAAAATTTGAGACGCATGTGGAAAGTGGGTTAATAAATGCATACTAGCTTTTCCCCAAAAATCACTAAAAGTTCGTTTGGTTTTGACTTTTCCATTTTCTAATACGCTGAAACCTTGATATTCACGCCAAATATGATCGTGCATAGTACGTATCTCTGTTTTAATCCGAGAACGCTTATTGATTTCACTTCTTCGAGCCCTTGTGAGATGTTGGAGTCGTTTGTAATCTCCTTTAGAGAGTTTTGCATTTGTAGCTTTATTCCCAATTAAAACCTCAGCTATTAAATACAAATCGATATCATCAGTTTTCGTATAAGTAAGGTGCTGCTTTCTTTCTTCATTAGTAGAAGCAGGATTAATAATGTGAACAGAATATCCACAATCCGTTAGGATTCGAACGATATCTTCATAATAGTGACCGGTAGCTTCTATTCCTACAAACACACGCTCAGCCTGTGAGTACTGTTTTGCTTTTTCAATCTTTTGAATCAAAAGGTTCATTCCTGTTTGATTGACCATGAAGGAAAAAGGATCATCTATAACCTCACCATAATAATTCATGATCATTGATTTTTGTAATACTTTTGATACATCTATGGGAACAAGTAATACTTTTTCTAAATCAGCCCCTCGAATTTCTTGTGCGAATTGACTTCTTCTTAATCCTTGTTTACTCTTAAGTAGTCTCATTGACTATGACCTCCTTGGTGGGTGGGTGATTGAGTTAAACTTGGTTAAGTACTTCAATCGTAGCATAGTCAGTGGGACTTTTTTTGTACAAAATTATTATTTCATACACCAGGAAATTATAAAATATGTGCTTGTGGATAAATTTCTAGCTAGTGGTTACGTCTAGCTTCAGCGACGAGCGTTACTTCTCAGAGGTACTTCGAGTTGTCTCGACGGATCAAGCTTCGAAGGAAAGCTGGTAGAGGAAGAGACAGCTAAGCGCCTACTTGACTCCTGCGTCACTTCGTTTTACTCGTCGCAAAGCTACAAGGAAGCAAACTCAATGACGTAGCTTCGCTCGAGGTCGCTTCGCCCCGTCATTTGAAGTCTTGAGCGACTTCTTCATGCCGGGCCTCCAGCGCTTGTCGCTCGTGTACAAGGCGCTTGCGCTTTTGTTCTTATGCAGTTTCGTTTTGAAGTCTTGGGAATAAAACGTTGTTTTCTAGGTGAACGTGCTGGAACATATCTGATTCTAGTTCTTCAAGACGCTTAAATGTCATTTTATATGTTGTACAAGCCCCCGGTGGCAGTGTAAAATCAGAAGTAGTTTCTCTAATTTCCTTTAGAAGAGAACCCGCTTCTTCGTGTTCTGCTTCTAGTTCGTTTAATCGTTGTAAGGCATAATTATAGTCCGCATCACTTTGTGAAGTGGCATAATTTCGAATCGCAGGGAAAACCATTTGCTCCTCTTTTACCATGTGTTGTTCAAGCTCCATCTTTAATTGATGGAATAGGCGGTGAAGTTTTTCTAATTCTGGGTGTGAGCTACCGTGTACTCGGAAAATTTTTGTTACATAAAAACTAAGGTCAGGAAGTTCTTCAACTAAATAACCGTGGTGTCTGCGAACGATGTGTTCCATCAGCGCTGGATAGGATTCACTCATCCAATCTTGTTGATCTTTTGCTTTCATCTCTTTTGCTTCTTCTTCTAGTGAATAAAGGGCAGAAAGAATGGACGTTTCATCTAGTTGCTTTTCTGCAATTGCTTCATGAAGAGGGCGGTTTCCACCACAGCAAAAGTCGATTTTATAATTCTTAAATAGTTCATCTGAACGGGGGATTTGGATGACGATATCGCGTACTTTACTTTCTCGCGTAACTGTTGATTCCATTAATGAAACCTCCTTATTTAAGTTAATACTATCGTACGATAAACAGTGAATCTTGTCGGTGATGTGGCTCACTAATGCTATAATTATTTTATAAAGAATCAATTTCATCATTCCGTTTTTGTGCAATGAAACGAATGATATTATAAATTTATCATTAAATGTACGTTTTATTTTGAAGTGAAGTTCACGCTCATTATTCGGAACTTGGTATCATATTTGGAGTTATGAAATTGATTCAAATGGTAAAAAAGATTTTTTGAATGAGAGATAGGAGGATAAGAATGAATAAAAACAAAATGATCATGCTTTTACTTAGTGTTACGTTACTTATCGGTTTGGCTGCCTGTGGTGAAGAAAGTGGCCAAGCTCAACCAGATGAATTTCCACAATTAGAAGAAGGGGTTGCAGAGAACGAGAGGGAAGCAGTGATTAAAACGAACAAGGGAGATATCCATGTGAAGTTGTTTCCTGAATATGCCCCAAAAGCAGTAGAAAACTTTTTATCGTTAAGTGAAGAAGGGTATTATGATGGCGTCATTTTCCACCGTGTCATTGAAGACTTTATGATCCAAGGTGGTGACCCTACTGGAACAGGAACTGGTGGTGAAAGCATCTATGGCGAACCGTTTGAAGATGAGTTTACTGAGGCGCTGACTCATTTAAAAGGTGCACTCGCTATGGCAAATAGCGGCCCAAATACGAATGGTAGTCAGTTTTATATTGTGCAAAACGAGGCAATGGATAGAGAAACGTTGGATATGATTATGGATCAATATAATTTAGAGCTTTCAGAAGAGATTCAAGAACAATATCTAGAACGAGGTGGAACTCCTCACTTGGACCCTGGGCATACGGTGTTCGGTCATGTGATAGGTGGTATGGATGTTGTTGACGAGATCGCTCAAGTAGAAACAGAAATGCAAGATCGACCAGCAGAAGACGTTGTTATTGAAACAGTTGAAGTGATTGAATAAAAAAGTACGAGGTTGTCTAAAGACATCCTCGTACTTTTTTAAGGCTTTGTTAAAGGAGAATACATTTCTTATTGTTGCTAGAAGTGAAAGAGAGCACATAAGCTATCAAACATAAGCACTAATTTTAATTTTTAGGCTAGCCTTTATTTAAAATCACGGTTGAGTATGGAGCAATGTGAAGAGTATCATCTTCTAATTGGCTTTCATCTGTTTCTAAGAAGAAGAGACTTTTATAAGGATCTGCAATGTCGACTGTCTGCTCGTCTTTACTCATATTATGGATGATAAGTAGTTCTTGTTCCTCATTCTTTCGAATGAAAGAAATGATCCCATCACCACTCGTTTCCGCTTCGATTAATTCCCCTAGAACAAGAGCTGGTTGTGATTGGCGTAAGTGGATGAACGTTTTGTAATGATGCCATAACGAATCCTCGTCTTTTTGCATCTTCTCTACAGAAGGTGCATCATTATCTAGATTGTATCGTGGTGTAATCCAGCTTGTTTGTCCACCACTACTCTTACCTTCATACCAGAGCATCGGTTCACGAATATGTTCGTCAGGCTTTTGACCTTCCATTCCAATTTCTTCTCCGTAGTAAATAAACGGACTACCAGGCAAGGTAAGAAGGAGGGAAGCGGCCATCTTGGCGCGTTCTTCATTTCCTTGAAGTTCACTCATTACTCGATTAATATCGTGGTTTGTTAAAAATGTAGCATTCACGTAATCATCTGAATGTTGGTCAAAACGATTTAAATCACGAAGCAATGACGATACGAGGCGGCTACCTTGTTCTCTTCGAGCAGCTTGAATCATCATCTCAGCAAGGTCAAAATGGAATGTGGAGTGCAGGCCTTCCTCTAAGTATGGTGCAGTTACTTGCGGGATATCCCATACTTCACCAACTAAGAATACATCTTCATTTACTTTTTCCATTTCAGAACGAAACTCAGCCCACCAGTCTAGGTTTTTCTCGTGTTCACCAGGGAAAATATGTTTGGCTGCATCAAGACGAAAACCATCGACACCAACATCTTCTAACCAAAAGTGTCCGATTTCGACCATTTTTTCACGGACATCCGGGTGGTCAAAATTGAGGTCTGGCATACCTTCCCAAAAGACGCTCATGTATTGGTTCGGTTCAATGCCATGCCAAAGATTTTGCCCCCATTCTCCCCGTTCACGAATATTAGTATCTTCATCCGCCCAAATGTACCAGTCGCGATAAGGACTATCTTCATCATTTAAAGCGTGTTGGAACCATTCATGCTCATAGCTTGTATGGTTGACAACAAGGTCCATAATTACTTTAATATCACGTTCATGCGCCTCATCAACAAAACGTTTAAAATCATCCATTGTTCCGAATTTAGGGTGGATATCGTAGTAATCTGTGACATCATAACCGTGATAACTTGGCGAAGGTTGTATCGGCATCAACCACACACCACCGACGCCTAAATCTTCTAAGTAATCAAGCTTTTCAGTCATACCCTTGATATCTCCAATCCCATCATCTGTTGAATCATAAAAAGCGCGTACGAAAATTTCATAAAAAACGGTATGAGGGTATTCTTCTAAAAGTTGTATATTTTCAGAAGGAAAATCTTCTGGAGTATAAACAGATTGCTCTGTATTAGAAGATTGGCACCCTACCGACAAAAGAAATATAGCAAGAATAATAAAAATAAGTCGCAAAATAGCCACCACCTAATAGTATTAGAAAACGTTTTCACTACTTATTTTATTTGATAGATAGGATTCAATCAATACAAAAGGGCAATCGTTTGCACAATAAAAGACCTCTATCTTTTTGTTGACGGGATTAATTAGTTAGTGTACTATCCAAGTAGTACAATAATACAGAGGTGATCAAAAGATGAATGCTGCAATTGAGTTAAAGAATTTATCCAAAGTGATTAACAACAAACCGATTATTAAAGATGTATCGTTATCTGTATATCCGGGTGAAGTATTCGGCTTTTTAGGGCCGAACGGAGCAGGAAAAACAACGACAATACGCATTATCACTGGCTTAATGAAAGCTTCGAAAGGAAGTGTTGAGATCGGTGGAATAAATTTAAACACTCATTTTGAAAAGGCGATTAGTCAAATTGGTGCGGTTGTTGAAACTCCAGAAATGTACGGTTATTTAACAGGATACGAAAACTTAAAGCACTACAAAAGAATGACAAAAGCAGTAACAGATGAGCGGATGAACGAAGTGATCGCATTAGTTGGATTAACGAGTAGAATTCATGAAAAAGTTCACACGTACTCTCTCGGTATGAAGCAAAGACTAGGTCTTGCACAAGCGTTACTCCATAAACCGAAAGTATTGATTCTCGATGAACCAACGAATGGACTTGACCCTGCTGGGATTAGAGAGATAAGAGATTATTTACGAAATTTAGCTGTGAAAGAAAAGATTGCGATCATTGTCTCTAGTCATCTACTATCTGAGATGGAAAAAATGTGCGATCGGATTGCAGTGATTCAACAAGGAGAAATCATTAAAGTTGAACATGTCGAAAGTTTTGTGAAGAGTACAAATGAACAATGGGAAGTAGAAGTGGCTCAAGTTGAAAAAGCGATTAAGTTGATAAAAGATCATTGTAAATATGAGGTGAAAAGTTCGGGGGAAGGTTTCATAGTCGAGGTGAAAAAACAAGAAATCCCAACGCTCATTAAAAGGTTAGTCGAACAAAATATTTCTATTTATGAAGTGAAGAAAAGAGAAAACCAAACGTTAGAAGATCAATTTTTACATTTGACAGGGGGAAGCCGTGATGAATCAGTTTAATGGACTTATCCAAAATGAATCAATGAAAATCTTTAAGAAAACAGGAACGAAAGTAATGTTTCTCATTCTTGCAGCACTTATTGTTATAGTAGGATTGTTTATGAGATTTTTAGTAGAACAGCCGCAGGCGAATGAAGAATATTGGAATGATCATCTTAAAGCTGAAACAATGGTCATTGAAGAACGGTTATTAGAACCAAACTTATCCCCTATAGAAAAGGAACAGTTAGAAAAACAAAAATTAGTTAATAACTATCATTTAGAAAATGAGATTGAGCCACTTTCAAATAATGGCTTCTGGCAATTTCTAATTTCTAACGGACAGCTCGTACATTTTATTACGATGTTTACCGTTATTGTAGCAGCGGGTATTGTCGCGACTGAGCACGCTACAGGAACGATCAAACTATTATTAATTCGTCCAGTACAAAGGTGGAAAGTATTACTTTCCAAATGGGTGTCTGTGATGTATTTTTCTTTAACGATGCTACTAGCACTCTTATTTATTTCAATCATCGTCGGTATTG
The DNA here is from genome assembly GCF_020519665.1 of Bacillus shivajii. Lineage (NCBI taxonomy): Bacteria > Bacillati > Bacillota > Bacilli > Caryophanales > Bacillaceae > Bacillus > Bacillus shivajii. Next base: position 2,431,649 of record NZ_CP084703.1, on the reverse strand, counting down.
TGATGTATCCTACTGACCTAAGTGGTGCAAGGTGGGTTGAATTTGTTGGGGGAGAAATTCGTGACTGGCATGTTGTACAATATGTTTTCACGATTTATGGTCTTAACTTTGTAGAGTTAATAATGATGACGACATTTGCATTTATGATTGGTACAGTTTTTCGTAACCAGTCATTAGCGATAGGTTTATCACTTGTTTTGTTATTTACAGGTGGACAAGTAGTTTTCTTACTAAGCCAATATGAATGGATGAAATATGTTTTATTTGCGAACACATATTTCATGCAATATATAGAACAGTCCCCGCTCATAGAAGGAATGACGCCGGTCTTTTCTATACTAATGTTAACCATTTATTTTGCTATTTTCTTATTTGTTTCGATCGTTACATTTACACTAAGAGATGTTGCTGAATAAATGGATCTGCTACAATAAGGTTTATGATGAAAGCCTCTTAAAGGGAGGGGAACTAGGTGGCATTACAATTTGATAATGACAGACCAATCTATATTCAATTAATGGAGCATATTTACGGAAAAATCTGTAGATCAGAGTGGAAACCAGGTGAGAAACTACCCTCAGTTCGTGAGACGGCCATTGAGGCAGGTGTGAATCCAAATACCGTTTCAAGAGCTTATATGGAGATGGAGCGAGAGAGTGTCGTTGAATCAAAAAGAGGGCAAGGGACGTTCGTTACTGAGGATGGAAAGGTCATTGAATCATTGAAAATAACAACTGCAGAGAAACAAATCAATGCGTTTTTATTAGCAATGGGCAAAATTGGTTTATCGAAAGAGGAAACGGTAGAACTAGTGAAGAAACAAATCGAGCGTGAAAAGGCAGGGGAAACACAGAATGATGACGCCAACGATTAAGTTGAACAACGTAACAAAAAGATATGGTAGACAGGATGGGATTGATTTTGTTGATTTATCATTAGAAGGAAATGGTATCATCGGATTAGTTGGACCAAACGGAAGTGGCAAGTCAACACTCTTAAAGCTTATTTCTGGATTCATTCGACCGACCAATGGGACTGTTCATGTCATGGGGCAGAAAGTAACAAGGAACACCGCTCATTCAATCGCATATTTAGCAGAGATTGATTCGTTGTATGACTTCCAAACCGTCTCTCAGCTTGTGCAATTTTGTCATGGAGCAATCCTAGACTTTTCCTTAGAGAAAGCGGAAAACATGTTAGACGGTTTAAAGGTTAATAAAACGAAAAAAATTAAACATTTATCCAAAGGAAATCGCGCACGTGTGAAAATTGCTATGACTCTAGCACGAGATGTTCCGATCTATGTCATGGATGAACCGTTATCTGGGTTGGACCCAATTGTTAGAGAAGACATTTTGAGGCTAATTGTGGCAAACGTTGAAGTGGAGAGACAAATGCTTATTCTATCAACACATGAAGTAAAAGAAGTCGAACCGTTTCTCGATCATATTATCTGTATGAATGAAGGTTCTGTTGCATTGGATACAAATGTTGAACAGCTTAAAGAAGAACGAGGAATCGGACTCGTTGATGTAATGAAGGAGGTGCTTTCTTAATGTTTTGGCATCTATTAAAAAAAGATTGGCAAGAAAGCACATTTCGATTTTTGTTAAATGCTTCTCTTATCGTTGTTATTTTTGCACTTCTTTATTACTTTATTGAAAGACAAACACCTTTTGCCTTTTTATTAAGCATACCGTTAGTCTTTCTCCACCTTTTTTACATGTTTTTCTCAATTATTTTTTCTCTTAGGAAAGAGTGGAAGGAAAGAACCGTTTACTTTTGGTTTAATATGCCGATCGCTGGTTGGAAGTTGCTATTAAGTAAGTTTACAGTTGCTTATTTCCAATTTGCTATATCATTACTCATTACGATGTTTATGATTAGCTTTTTATTTGAAAGAGCAATGAACCAGTTACCAGAGACATTTTCCGAAGAAGTATTCCTCGTGTTAGAAGTTTTACAAGCGTTACTTCGAGAATTCGCACCTGTCATATTCCTTTTCATTTCACAAGGTGCAATTCAAATTGGGTTAGCAGGACTCTTTATATATGTCATGTCAAAAGTGATTAAACCACTTGGCTGGTTAATTGGGATAATTATTACGTTTATTTTCAATTATATTTATAGCTGGTTTACTGACACAGCAGTATACAGTGCGATCACTTCATGGGGAGAAATCTTCCGTTTAGGCGATTTACCTGAACATCTTTTATTACAAATGAACCTTGAAGGGGTTGATCCAGTAATAATGAAAACCCCTATTTATGCAGGCTACTTCCTTGTTGAAGTGGTTATTATCATTCTCATATTTTGGGCGATTAGCTGGCTGTTTGATCGGAAAGTACAAATATAATAAAAAGGCAGAGGGGCTCCCTCTGCCTTTTGTGTACACTTCGATTAGTCACGGAACGCGTAATAAATCATAATAATCACAGTGGCGAATGCCAAAATAACAAAAGGTCCTTCTAACAATGAACCACCATTATCTCCATTATCTTCCGCAAATGCAGCTGCTACGGGTGTAAAGGTCAGCATGATTGTTAATAAAGACCATGATAGCAATCGATTTAGCATATCTGTATATCCTCCTAACAAATTTCTCTATGTATCAACCTTTATTATAGTGCGGTTTTCTTATTCTCGCAATTAAAAACAAAAAATATTCAACATAAGGGAATAGGCAACTAAAATGATTTTAATTTTTCTGAAAATAAATCGCGTTTTAAAGTGACAAACAACGGGGTACTGTTATATAATAAACGTAAGTAAACTTTCATTGTATATAACAATAACATCTTATCCAACGTGAAAATAGTAAAAATCATCCTTATATTAGTAATTAATAGACTGTTTTGTCATAAAAAATTCAAATTGTTCTATTTTTTCATATTGTTTATGATGTGTTGTTATAATACAATTGAGTTGAACTTTGAGGGAGGGATACAAAATGTTAATACCTAGTACTGAGTTCTTTAAAAATTTACCGCCAAAAGAATGTGCAAAGTGCGGGGATAAGATTGAAGAGATGCATGATTGTTATTCCCACGAGTGTGAAGATTGCGAAAAAGAATTTCATTAATGAAACGTTTTTAAGAAATATAAAAGGATCTGGCCCAAAACATACGCTTTGGCCCAGATCCTTTTTCTTATTGAATGGCTATGTTAATTATTACTGATTTTGGCCAAACCTCGCAGGTTCTTCAGGGTGCTTATTGAATAAATGTGTTAATGAAAAGTTTTGTTGTGTGTTAGTGAAAATGAAGGGGATGGAGGAGATTTTCTTTTAGAACGAGAAATTGTATTAAAGGATGATAAAGGGGGGAGAGAAATGATTGTTAGAGAAAGGGAGCATTCATTTATTTTAATAGAGCAACATAAACATGCGCTTATTTCGGGAGAGTTTTCGAAAGTATGGAAAATTGATTACTTTTTTCAGGAAGATAGGCGAGAAGATGTTAATGTGGCGATTGCACAACATGATATAAGTTGGGTGCCATTAGATGATTTTCCTATATATTTGTCAGATGAGAAAAAGCCAGCCTCTTTTACAGAATATCCTCTTACTGAAAAAATTAAGGCATACAAACGAGGTGTTGACCACATACAAGATATAAACTCGTACGCTGCATATTTAATTAGTATGCATTATACAAGCTTTTTCGAAGGGAAGAAGGATTTGCGTGGGGTAGAGTTTAAAAAGTTAGAAATGAAACGACAAAAGAAGTTAAAAAAACAATTACAAGATATAAATGATCAGACCGTGAAATACCATTTTGATTTACTTCAATTTTGTGATGACCTGTCACTTTATTTATGTATGAATGAATGGGGAATAACTAAAGAAAAAGAACTATCTTGGTTTAAAGATGGTTTTAGGCAACGATTTTTACCATTAAATCATAAAAAAATTTATGCTAAATGGTGTGGTGAGCATGAAGTTGAACTTGAGCCATTTCCGTTTCATGGAGATGAGCTTGAAATTGTTGTGCCATATAAGGAACTACCTAAAAATAGAGTGATTGAGGATTTACGAGAAGTATATCATAATGAAGAAACGAAATATCATAAAGTCGTTGTCAGAAGTAAAAGCAATGAGAGATTATCAATTTAAAAAAAGCCTGGTTCCTTTTACTCACTAATGATCGTATGTGAAGATAAAAGGACTCCAGGCTATTCATTTACTTATAAAAGAGGTGTTTCATCTTTTACTTTTAGTGTATTCCAACGTCTTTCTACTTCTTGTTCAAATCGTTCCAATACGTATTTATTTTCTTCTTTTAATAAGTGCTTCGTTTTCCCCATATATTTTAGCCAATCTGCTAACTCAATACGCTTCTTTTTAGCTTCTGGATTGTGCGTAATTTTTGTTTCTCCATGTTCTATCTCGTAAAGAGGGAAGAAGCAAGAGTTAACAGCGGCTTCCATAATTTTTTCTCCATCACGATCAGCAGACTTCCAGTTTAATGGACAAGTAATCAGAAGCTTACCGTACGCAAGCCCTTCGTTTTGTGCATACCATTGTGCTTTAGCGGCTTTTTTAATTAAGTCTTGTGGGAAAGCTTCTGTACCCGTAAAGACATAAGGGATGTTTGTTGCTGCCATAATTTGCGCTGTATCTTTATGGTGGAAGGCTTTACCTGGTTTTTCTTTACCTACGTTTGTCGTACTTGTCATATGGCCAATCGGTGTTGAATAAGACATTTGTGAGCCTGTATTCATATAACCTTCATTATCATATTCAAGAATGATCATTTTATGGTTTCGAAGTGCTGTTCCAATAGCAGAGCCCATACCGATATCCATACCACCGTCACCGGTTATCATCACAAACGTAAAGTCATCATCAATATCAATTTCGCCACGTTCTTTCATTTCAAAGAACGCTTCTACAGTCCCGGATAACGTCGCTGGTCCGTTTTGGAAAAGGTTATGGATGAGCGTTTGTTTGTGAGAAGAGTGAGGGTACGCACTCGTTACAACGTAACCACATCCTGTTTGGAATAAGATAACGGCATCTCCTTCGATCCCCTTAAAAAATAACTCAAGACCAGGGAAGATTCCACAGCCTGGACACGCGCCATGACCTGAGGCAAATCTTTTTGGCTTAGTTGTTAGTTGTCGTAATGGCGGGATACGAACGTTTAATTTGTTGGTTTCTTCGTCTTGTGTCACTTTAATTAAACCTGTCTTATACGTATCACCAGTCATCGGCTCTGTAACTGGTTCTAATGCAAGTTCTTTCTTTCCTGCTTGGTGTCCGTAATAGTCGAAAGGTTTTTCGGCGTAACCTGACTTATCAGCATCAATTGCGAGTTGGAAGAACTCCTCTGCATCGTCAGCATAAAAGTCTTTCCCGCCTAGACCGAAAATACGACTTAAGACAATTGTATCGTTGTTACGGTCTTCTTGGAGAGCAGACTTTACTTCATGAGTTAAGTTTCCACCTTGTGCACCGTATGAATCAGCTCTTTCACCAACAAGCACAGCCTTTACATTTCTTAACGCATCTTGAATATCTTTAATCGGGAAAGGACGAATAATATTTGGACTAATAACTCCGGCTTTGATTCCTTGTTTGCGTAAACGATCAACAACATCTTTGGAAGACACTGCTGCTGAGTTAAGAAGGAAAAGGGCAACTTCAGCATCTTCCATGCGATATAAGTCTAACGTGTTATACGTTCTTCCAGATACTGCTTCATATTCAGTGCTAATCTCTTTGTATACATCGTAAGCGCGAGACATTGCTTCAGAATGTTGGAAATGGTTATTTAATAAGTCGTCACCATTCATGTGAGCCCCGATTGTTACAGGGTGATCTTTATCAATGGACTTTGGAAAGTTTTTCGGTGCTTCCCCAACAAACTGCTGAACAGCTTCGCGGTTTTTGAAATATTCAACTTTTCGCTTCTGGTGAGATGTGTAAAAGCCGTCGTATGCCACAATAACAGGTAGCCTTACATCTTCATGTTCAGATATTCTTAAGGCCATAATGTTCATGTCATATACTGCTTGTGGTGTTCTCGCTGTTAAAATGATCCAACCTGTATTTAATCCGTAATATAAATCAGAATGGTCGCCGCGAATATCAAGAGGACCACTAACTGCCCGTGTAGCAAGGTTCATAACCATTGGAAAACGAAGGCCAGATTGAACAGGAAGTTGTTCGATCATATATAAGAAGCCGTTTGCACTTGTTGCGTTAAAAACTCGCGCACCAGTTGTCGCCGCACCAAAGCATATTCCAGCTGAACCGTGTTCACCGTCCGCTGCGACTAATTCAATATCGTGCATTCCTTTTGCCTTCATTAAATCTAAATATTGAGCAACTTCAGTAGAAGGGGTGATTGGAAAATAACCCATAAGATGATAATTTATTTGTGCAGCAGCGGTTGCTGCCATTTCATTACCAGATTCGAAAGTCGTAATCTGTTCAGGTAAATTCTTTGTTTCTGTTAGTTTATCTTCTGTCATTGACATTACCTTACACCTCCAGAAATTAGATGATGATGTTGTTTTACACTATGCTTCTCTGTATATCCGAGCATCTCTTCCATATCTTGTAATGCATCTGTAGGACAAGCATCAATACACTTTAAGCAACCTTTACAATATTGATAATCAATTCCTTGTAAGAACATTTGCTTTCTGCCTCGTTTATCTTCGCCTTCTTTCCAAACGAAGCAATAATCAGGGCAGACTGTATCACACGCTGCGCAATTTATACATGACTCTTGATTAAAGGAAGGGATAAATCCGAGTCTGGAGCCGCTTAAATCTTTTTCTACACTATTTGCTTGGGCTGTAATGATACCGCCAATGACTTGCGTTTCATACCCTAAACGAGGTTGAACGCGGGTAAATTCTTTATTGATAACGTTTGCAGGTGATTCATATTTTTTGAATTCTACTTCCATATAACCACGTTCAAATGTACGAAGGTTAGGTTCTACGAAGTGAGGATATTTTTTTTCAAATGTTTTTCTAATGACGCTTTTCATTTCTTCAGGGTCTAAAAAGTCAAGAATACGGTATAGAGCTCCTAGCATTGCGGTATTTACTTTTGTCTTTTCTTCGTTAGCGATGTTTAATGCATCAACGACTGCTAATGTTCCGTATTCAAGTTTTAAATCGTTCTTTACTTCATCAAAATTTCGATTCGTGTTTACTAATACAATTCCATCACCATCTAAACCGCTCACTACATCAACCATCTTATATAATGCTTCATGGAAAACACCGATAACATGTGGTTGTTCGATCGGTGAATGATCGCGGATTTCTACGTCAGGATCGCAAAAGCGAACGAATGATTTTACAGGAGACCCTTTTTTCTCTGAACCATATGATGAGAAATTTGAGCCGTTTAAACCGAGTCCTAGTACACCAGCTTCTGCAAGCATTTTTCCTGCTAAGTTTGCACCAAGACCTCCAATCGATTCAAGACGAATCTCGAAAAAGCCAAGATCGTTCTTTTTTGGTAAATTAGACATTTATAGTCCCCCTCATATAAAATGTTTACTGATTCATCAAAATCGTAATAACGAACGATATGATTTGATGTCAGAAACTCCCCTCATTTTCATTATAAGAGAAGAGGTCATTTTATGTAGTGACGTATGTCACATTTTAAAGGAATATTTTAATAATTTTCATTAATACACATTTTTAAAAGTTGCACATCCCTTTTAAATAAAGGGTTTCAACCAATAATCAGATGTATAACAGAGTTATAAGTATGATTAATACAGATTGACACAGACAATGGAGGGAAAAGACGTGAAAAAACTGATCAATGAAGTAGAGATAAGAGTACAGAATTTTTTTGAAGGGGATGCTACCGGACATGACTGGTTCCATACAGACCGAGTTCGGAAAAATGCTGTACATATTGCAAGAGAAGAGGGGGCTGATGAATTCGTTTGTGAAATGGCTGCCTTATTACATGATGTAGCTGATGATAAATTTCATCAGAGTGAAGAGGAAGGGTTTAAATTAGTAGAAGAGTGGCTCTTAGAATGGGGAGTTGAATCTAGCCAGAGGGAGATGATTATTCAATCGATCGAAACGGTTTCGTATAAAGGTGGAAATAATAAACCGCCTGAACGTCTTGAGGGAGAAGTTGTCCAAGATGCCGATCGAATTGATGCAATAGGAGCAATAGGAGTGGCGAGAACGTTTATGTTTGCAGGAGCATATGGAGATTCAATGTATGTCCCAGACCTTGAGGTGAGAGACAACATGACGAAAGAAGAATATCGGAATAAACGATCATCAGCCATCCATCATTTTTATGAAAAACTTTTAAAATTAAAAGGTGGTATGAAAACAAAAACAGGACAAAAGATCGCAGAGAAGAGACATCAATATTTAGAAGATTTCTTAACTCAATTTTTGGAAGAATGGGAAGGTAGGCGGTAAAAAGACGATTCTTTTGAATCGCCTTTTTACTTACGCATATCTTAGTACCTTTTGGCTCCTAAATAGCGTGAACTCCAATAGCTTTCGCTTAGATTAGAGATGGTGACCCCTGTAGATGTCCCAGTGTGGATGAAATTACCATCCCCTAGATAAATGCCTGCATGTGACGGTCCACTCGTATACGTTTCGAAAAAGACAAAGTCACCACGTTGAGGAGAAGAAACTTGCGTACTTGCATTCCAAATATCACTTACTGTTCGAGGAAGTGAAGTACCGTTTGCTTCATATACATAAACGAGAAATCCACTACAATCAAATCCTGATGGTGATGTACCGCCCCATAGATAAGGAGAGCCTATTAATTGTTGGGCATTTGATATAATTGCTTCTATTGAACCAGAAGCAGGTGATGGCTGGTTATTTGATGTTTCTGTATTTGAAGACGTGTCTTCTGTAGCATTCGTTTGATTTGATGAAGAAGAAGAATTCGCTAGTCGTTCTTCTTTAATTTGTTTTAAGTTGTTCGTTGCTAAGAAATCCTTTACCTCGTTCCCTGCTAATCCATCAACAGCTAAGCCTTGTTCACGTTGGAGTGCTCTTACAGCTTGTTGGGTAAGACTACCGAAATGTCCATCAATCCCACCATTGTAATAACCGGCTTTTTGTAATTTTGTTTGAAGAGTTTCGATGCTTTCTCCTTTATCTCCGAATTGATAATAATCTCGTTCAATCTCGGTATCTTGTTCTTGGGTTTGAACGTCAGCTACAGATAGTGTATATACTTCTGGAAGGTGTTGATTTTGTTCGGGTATAAAAACTGAATTATTGCTAGGGTTCATTTGATCTGAACTAACGGTTATTGTTTTCTTTATTCCTATCAAATGTTTGATCGTTTCTTTACCAGCAATTCCATCAATTTTTAATCCGTGATCCTTCTGGTATTGAGTGATTGCTTCCTTTGTTTTCTCTCCGTATATTCCGTCAATTGAAGCAACGTAATAACCACCTTCATGTAAGTGTTCTTGAAGGGTTTCAACCTTTTCTCCTCGATTACCAATAGATAAAAGTGTATCCTTTGGCCAAGGTGATTCAATTACTGTTTCCAAGCTTTCATCATTTAATTTTCCGTTCTGAATCAATCGTTCTTTATCTTCATTTGAGATTTCACGACTAATTAGTGATACTTTCCTTGGAACGAGTGTTAGTTGACGAGTTTGTTTATTCTCTATCTTTTTATTAGCGCTATTTGCTTGATGATCAACAGAAGGGATGACAAACAAACTTTGTTTATTCAGATGATCAAGGTTTGCTGTGGGCTTTAATAGTTCAGTTTCAGTTAATCTGAGTTGCTCTGAGTCTTCAACAGCGCCAGAATTTACCAGAATAGGAGCTAAAGCTGCACTAGTCACAACTGATGTCAAAATCACTTTTCCTTTATGGGCCTTCAGTTCAGCCATTTGTAAACCTCCTATGATGCGTCTAATTGAACTCTCGTATTGAAGATATATATGAAAAATAATAATTATATAGAACAAATAGAGAGACGATTGAATGTGCAAAAATATGGGAAGATTACTTAAAAAATATGTAAAATTCTCTAAATTTTCAATAATAAGATTGTACATTAAGTTAACCTCCTACGATATGGTCAAGTGGTATCTTGTACTGAAAATATATATATGTGTGAGACAAAGATCTATTACATTCTTAAAACATGATTGAACTTGTCTATATGAGGGAAAAGTAGAGGAATAGCCGTATTCACCCATGAAAAATAATTCTTTTAGCATACTTTTGATAAGAAAGGATGAGACAGGTGAACTTGAAGGAAAAGAAAGTGTTATCAGTCGTAGATCATGAATTTGAAGATTTAGAACTTCTCTATCCACATCTTCGTTTACAGGAAGAAGGAGCAATCACTCATATTGCTGGAAAAAAAGCAGATGTGGAGTATATTGGAAAGTATGGTGTACCAGTGAAACCGGACTACTGTTTTGATCAAGTGAATATAGAGGAATATGATGCGTTACTTGTACCAGGAGGTTGGGCACCTGATAAATTGAGAAGGTACGATGAAGTACTAGAAATGGTAAAATATATGAATGAGCAAAAACGGGTAATCGGACAAATATGTCACGCTGGTTGGGTACTTATTTCTGCAAATATTTTACATGGGAAAAAAGTAACTTCAACTCCAGGAATAAAAGATGATATGATAAATGCAGGTGCTGAATGGCACAATGAAGAAGTAATTGTAGATGGGCATATAATATCAAGTAGACGTCCGCCTGACCTACCTGCATACGGAAAAGCTTTAGCTGATGCATTAAAAAATAAGGGATAATTGAATTTGGAATAAATAGAGGCTGTCCCTTGATAAAGGGCAGCCTTAACAAATGGAAAGAGTGAGCTATTATATGCGGAGGGAACGAATAGTCGAATGAATACGGATCGAAAATATCAATGGGTAGAAGAAATGGAACGTTCCACTTTCAACCTTTATGAAAAAAACCCTCACTTTCATTATGAATGTTTACAATCATACCTTGCTTTCTACCATTTTTCTGTGCAATTTATTGACGAATACCGGTGCGGCACGATTAAAGTAAATGGTAAAAAACAGTTCTTACAACTTTTTTTAAAGGAGAACCCAAAAGATACCGTGTTTTTTGTACATGGTTACTTAGACCATAGTGGAGGCTTAAGCAGAACTGTCAACCATTTGTTGGAAGAAAATTACCAAGTAGTAATGCTTGATTTACCAGGACATGGTTTTTCAGAAGGTGAAGAAGGTCGTATCTCTAACTTTGAGAATTATGTTCTCGCTGTTGAAAATGGATATGAATACATAAAAGAAACATTGAAAATAGACGAGGTCGCTGGACTTGGTCACAGTACAGGTGCAGCGATCCTCTTTCATGCTAGTACAGAAAGGAAAGTAAACCTATCTCGACTGATTTTAGTTGCACCTCTTTATTTACCGTATCGATGGAATGTGTTTAAAGGGTTTTTATTGCTTTTAGGTAAATTTGTTTCGAAGAAAAAACGGTCCTTTAAAAAGAACTCAGACGATTTCTTTTATCAAAACTTCATTAAAAATGACCCATTGCAAGTGAAGATTTTGCAGGCTGATTGGCTTGTCGCACTCGAAAAATGGCAAGGGGAAATTGTCAACTGTCCAAAAGGAAGGATGCCAACATATTTATTGCAAGGAACGAAAGATACGACCGTTGAATGGAAACGAAATATTACATTCTACCAAGAAAAGTGTGATGATTTTCAAGCGGTCTTATTTGAAGGCGGTAGACATCAGCTTTTAAATGAAAGAATTGAAATTCGCCACCATGTACATCAAAGAATTAGCTCATTTTTAACCGAAGGTCAATCCGACGTTTTAAGAGATAAATGATCATTGTAAAGAATAATAGTAACACACCATTTATAAGAAAAGGTGTAATGACAGAAATAGCAGTAGCTCCAGAAAGTACAGAGCCAAAGACTACACCTAAAGAAAAGGCAGCATAAAAAAGGCCGAATGCTTTTCCTCGGTCTTTTTTTGTTGACGCATCTAATACAAGGCGATTCATTGAAGGGAAGATGAATGCAAAACCAATGCCGTAAACGGCCAAAATAATAAAAATGAATATGAGATGATTGAACTGACTCAAGCTAATCAATGAAACGCTAATAAGACATAATCCAACAATCATTAAAACAAGTGAATCCGTACGATCGAATATTTTGTTTATAGGAGTAAGAAAGATGATTAAAGCAACAACCCCAAAACTACTAAGAAGCATTCCGGTGATTGCAGGATTTAAACCTAACGCATCAATTTTTAACGGCAACGAATAGGCGAGTGTCCCCATACTGGTCATTAATGAAAAGGCACCAATCATGGCAAGGATAAGCATCGGTTGCTTTATCAGTGTTATGACTCCGTCAAATTTACGAACTGTTTGACTGTCCTTACAGGGAGCGGTGTACGATTCTTTAAGAATGAAAGAAGCAGTTACCCCTGTTACGATAAAAATCCCTGCTACAAAGTAAAATACTGCTTGAATAGATAGTGTTGAAGCGATTGCTCCTCCTAAAGCAGGACCTATAATTGCTGATGTTCCAATACATGCACCAGACAGGGCCATTGTTTTTCCTTTTTTTTGTTCCGGAGCACGGTCACCTAAATAGGCAAATGAAGCGGGAATTAATAAGCCCCCAGCTAGTCCATGTAAAAGGCGAACAAAAAATAAGCTTTCCCCGCTGTTGACAAACGGATAGAACATGATCGTAATCGATACAAACGCGATTCCGGTTAATAAAACTTTTTTTCTGCCGTGTTTATCGATCCAAGGACCTGAAAGAGCGTTACCAACCATATTAGCTAATGAATAAATACCAACAATCAACCCCGTTAAAAAGGGAGGGGCACCAAGTTCAACTGCAAGAGGGGCGATGATCGGTAATTGAATAAAAGTATCTAAAAATACGACAACAATAATCGCGTAAATAAAGTATGACATTCTAATCCCTCGCTTTATGAAACAAATGGTTACTTATATTTTTTGGTTTCGTGTGTGATTCAATTTCATAACTCAAAATAAGATGGGGAATTCAGAATGATGAGCGTGAACTTCACTTCAGACGGACGCTTCCCGAGGGCTTGTCTTCAGTTAGCTAGGCTCGACAACTCTTCGCTTCCTCGAAATCCCTTCGAGCTGCGACGAGCAAGCGTAGCGGCGCAGGAGCACTTATCTATCCACCATAAATTTAAAATTCTGATAGTACAAATAAAACGTACATTTAATGAAAAAAATTATAATATCATTCGTTTCATTATGCAAAAAAGGTAATTATGAAATTGATTCGTGTATGTATTATTTTGATATAAGTATGCTCTAAGACATCATAGCATAGAAATTTATAATTGTTTTTTAACATTTTTAACAAGATTGTGTTCGTTTAAAGGAAAGGCTGTTTTCGTAAACTTTGTTGTTTTTTTTGATAAACTTGGAGAAGCGAAAGGTGGCGACTCCAGCGGGAACAGCAATAGCTGAAGACCCCGCAGGGCGAACTTCCCGAGGAGGCTGATGCATTGCCCGCGGAAAGCGTCCGTCTGTAGCGTATCCGAGTACACTAAATGAAGATAAAAACAACAATCTATGCGAAAAGAGCCAAAGGAAAAGATTCTTTATAAATAAGAAAAAAGAATGAAGAGCCTTATCATTCCAAAGGACACTTCATCCTTCTTGAAGTTTCTATTCGTCATTTTTTACTAACTTTAAAAATGAAACAGCTAATAATACCATAATGAATAGTGAAGGAAGAGCCGCGATAATGGTTACTGTCTGTAAAGACGTTAGCCCACCGATGAACATAAGAGCTACTGGTGGTAAAGCTAATGAAAATGCCCAAAATAACCGGTTCCAGCGCGCCGGATCTCGAGCAACTTGCTTTTGTGTAACCGCTGCAAGCATGTACGAGGATGTATCAAATGTCGTTGATAAAAAAATAATTGAAAGAATTGTAAACATAAAGACCATAATTGTCCCAAAAGGTAACGTGGCAAAAATGCTCATAATCGCTTCTGGAGCTCCAACATGTTGCACGAGTAGGGTAACTGGTAAAATTTGATGTAACTCTAAATATAACCCGTAGTTTCCTAGTATTGAAAAGAATAACCAGCAGCCTAGTGATCCCGATAATATTGTACCGATGATCATTTGCTTGATCGTTCGCCCTCTCGATACCTTCGCAATAAAAAGCCCAATAAAAGGCGCGTAAACAATCCACCATGCCCAGTAAAACAATGTCCATTTTTCTGGGAACCCAGATTGGGCGACAGGGTCAATCCATGTGTTTAACCGTAAAAAATGATCGGCAATTAATCCAATACTATTTGTGGACATTTTTAAAATAAAGATTGTCGGACCTAGAAGTAGTACAAGAAATAATAAAGTCAGTGCGAGAAAGACATTGATATCACTTAATTTTTTTATGCCTTTTTCTAAACCAGCATAGACACTAAAGGAAAAGATGATTGTACAGAGAAGAAGGATGAAAATATCAAGACGATACGAATGGCTGATACCCGTTAATTTCTGTACCCCTGCAGATATCATTGGAATACTTAGGCCGAGTGACGTGCCAGCAGCACCGAGTAAACCTAACATAAATAATAAATCGATCACTCGTCCTAATAGTCCGTCACTATGCTGTTTTAGTACTGGGCGACATGCTTCACTAATCTTAAGTACTTTCCTACCTTTGACATGATATAAATAAGCAATTGGTAAAGCAGGTAATGTATAAATCGCCCAAGCCGTTGGGCCTGTATGGAATAAACCGTACGCTGCACTCCACTCTATAGATGTAGGAGACCCCGAGGGAAGGCCGAATGGTGGAGATACGTAATAATATGACCACTCAATTGTCCCCCAGTAAATGATACTTGAGCCAATACCTGCACAAAACATTAAGGCGATCCAACTTACTGTAGAAAAAGAAGGTTTAGCATCTCTTGGACCTAGTTTAATTCGGCCATATTTGCTAAATGCGACCCACATCAAAAAAAGAAAGGAACTAAATCCAACCCATAAATAAAAGATCCCGACTTTGTTCATGATTAAATCGTGAGTTGTTTGTAACCATACTTCACTTTCATAAGGGAAAGAAAAAATGGTGATACATAATGAAATTAATATAAAAAAGGCCAAACAAAAAAAGGGCCAATCAATTTTATCTTTATTCATTTTACACCTCCAACTACAATACTAGGTTTGTCCCAATGGTATGTAGATAACATATGATACGGATGTTCAGTTCATGATAGTGTTTTTTTCGGAACGTTGATCGTTAATGGAATAAATGTGAAACGAGGATGACTCTTAATTGCTTAGCTCTTTCCAGCCTTTACAAGATATAGATCATAACGTTCTTATTCTATCTGTATCTGCTATGGAAGTACCGGGCACTTTGCTTTTAGGTCATCCTCTCGTTCGTCGGTCTATCCTTTCCAGTCATAAATCACCCCTGGTGTTTTGTCTAATCGTAACGTTTCGTCTTTTAATGGGACGAAAGGGAGGTCCTCTAGTGGTGGGTCATCAGGTGGGTCTTCATGGGAGACGATAAGTGGCGTGTTTAAAGGGATAAATGGGTATAGGTTTTCAATTTCATCATTGGTTAGACGTAGGCAGCCATTCGTTACTCGTTGCCCGATAGAAGAAGGCTCATTTGTCCCATGGATCGCATAATTATCTTCTAGTTGTATGCCACGACTCCCAAATGGTGAATCGGGGCCATTGGGATCAACAACTTTTTTCGTTACGATTGATTTTGAAAAAGGGAGAGGTTCCTCTCCGGCAGCAACAGGGTAGGTTACAACAACATTTTCACCAACCTTTAAACCAAGTTGCATCACTTCTTCATAAAAGATTAATTGTAAAGGAGGAACAGATTCATTAGTAGAAAAGTGTTCGTCTGAAGGGAACCAAATTTCAGGTTGTCTTTTTAATACATACTCCCAGTCATTGTCGCTTAAAAACACAGTGGCTTGAGGAATATCTGATTGTTGGTACGT
Source organism: Bacillus shivajii (assembly GCF_020519665.1). Classification (NCBI taxonomy): domain Bacteria; kingdom Bacillati; phylum Bacillota; class Bacilli; order Caryophanales; family Bacillaceae; genus Bacillus; species Bacillus shivajii. The sequence goes on along the minus strand of NZ_CP084703.1, from coordinate 2,415,649 downwards.
ATTTGTTATTTCGAACACAGTCGTTTCGTTATCAACTAACCGATCATCATTTACGGAAGAGGAACCGCTATATTTTTGCTCTTCTTCATCTCCTGTGTATGAGTATGGGAGGTGGGGGGAACCGTCATCACTTGATGTCGTATGGTATATCTCTTTTGGATAATAATGGTGTTCGTTTACGTGGAGATGTTTATTAAAATTTAACTCTTTCCACCAACCAAATAAGACGAGTAAAAATAGTAATATAACTGCAGCCCAAAGTAATCCCATTAAAAAAGGGGATGTTGATTTCTTTCTTTGGGTAATACCTAAGTTCTTTAAAGACATTTCTTTTTCTTTCATTTTTCTTTTTGCTAATGGGTGCCCTTCTTGTGCAGCCTTTTCAAGCATTTCAAATGATTTCTTGTACTCTCTCTTTTCTTCTAATTGCAAAGAGTATTCCCAAAGCATTTTACTGTCGTAAGGGTGATACATTAAATACTTACGATAAAAACCAGGGTCATTTTTAGACAGAAATACATTTTTATGCACTTCAACGATGTTATGAAATTTGCTCATACATTCACCTCAGACTTGTACATGTTTTATAAATTACGGCTTGTACAACATTGTTGTTAGTGATGTATATGCAAAAGAAAAAAAGTTAACACAAATACGCAAAAAATAAGCGTGATCATGTGTTAACTTTCTTTTTCACCTATGAAATTATCGTTGGTAAGGAATATTTAGTAACTCATCGACAGTGACAAATTCATACCCTTGATCTAATAACTCAGGAATAATTAAGTGGAGGGATTCAATTGTTTCTGTCTGATCCCCCTCAGCATCGGTACCATCATGCATAAGGATAATCGCTCCTGGGTGCATATCGTCATATACATTTTGTGCGATATCCTCTGGTGTTAATTCAGGCATCCAGTCTAACGAATCAACAGACCAACCGATAACTGAATAATTGAGTTCGGCAAGCCTTTCTACTAATTCATTAAATAAAAACCCGTAAGGTGGTCGGAATAAAGTTGTTTGATAATCAATAATGTTTGCAAGTGTCTCTTCTGTGTTTCTTACTTCTCGTTCAAGAACATCTATTTCCCCTTGTTCAACAAGGTCAGGGTGCCAAAATGTATGGTTTCCGATAATATGACCTTCGTTCATAATTCTAGTCGTAAGTTCAGGGTAAGCCTCAGCTCTAGCACCCATTAAGAAAAATGTTGCAGGTACGTTATATTCACTTAATACATCTAATATTTGGGGTGTAAACCTTGGGTCTGGTCCGTCATCAAACGTTAATGCTATCTGGTTTTCTGTCGTTGGTCCGTGTAAAAAAACGGTGTCAGGAAACGTTTGTTGTAAAGTATCTAAAGGAACCGGATCTAATGAACGGTTTTCATTTTCCGGACCACCTCGTAAATCCGGTGGGCTTTCTGCTTTATCCTTATCTTTTTTCCACCACCAAGCGTATTCAGTTTCTCCCGTTCCTTCATGACTCGCTGCAACTTGAATGAAGCCTAAAGCACTGAAAAAGACAGCTGTAATGATTAAGACCATAATTAATTTATTTTTCATTTGTCCATCTCCTTATTTAATTCATACAACGTTATTTTAAAAAAATATGAATCGAATTATTCATGTAAATGAAAAAATAAAACTAATTGTCTTTTTTCTTTAGTTATTTTTTTACTAAAGGCTGAATACATTCTCTCTAGATCTAATGAACAACTAATGAATGGTTAAGAAATAGGGGGAAAGAATGAAGAGTGGAAAAGGCAAGAAAGCGTATATAGTCATATTTGGTTTACTTCTTATTTTGTTACTTCTTAAATTTTTTTCATTCGTATCTTTGCAACTGTATCAAAACGAGTTGGGCGATACTGAGGATAGAATAGGAAAAGATAAACAAGAAAGATCTTTTTCTTTTTCAGTAAAAGAAGAGGAGTTTGTTTGGAAGAGAGATCCAATTCGTCTAATGTTTGTCGGTGACCTCATGATGGATTGGTCAGTTAAAGAGACGATGGATACAAAAGGGGTTGACTATCCATTTTTGTACGTAAGGGAAGATATACAAAGTGCAGACATAGCAATAGCAAACTTAGAAACGACAGTAACAAATATTGATCATACATATAAAGATCCAAACCAATTGTATAACTTTCAGTCAAAGCCAGAGCACATAGAAGGTATTGTAAATGCAGGAATTGACCTTGTGTCTTTAGCAAATAATCATGCCATGGACTATGGCGAAGCGGGGTTACTCGATACAATGAAGAACCTTGATGATTATGGTATTGACTATATTGGTGCGGGTACGACGATTGAAGAAGCGTTTCGTTCGCAAACGTATGAAATACACGGACAGACGATTAACATTATGGCTGCAACGAGGTTTGTTCCGGCAGTCAGCTGGTACACCTTTGATGAAAACACGAAAGCTGGGGTAGCTGGAGCCTATGACCTTGATTTTTTAATTAAAAAAGTAAAAGAAGAAAAAGAAGGCGCTGATTATTTAATTTTATTTATACATTGGGGTATTGAAAGAACTGATATGCCAGCGGAGTATCAAAAGTATTATGTGAAGAAATTAGCTGAAGCGGGAATAGATGCGATTATCGGCCACCATCCACATTGGCTCCAAGGATTTGAATATTACGACGGGGTACCAGTGGCATACTCTCTAGGAAACTTTTTGTTTCCGGATTATGTAACAGGTAACACGGCAGAAACTGGGGTGTTGACGTTGTCCATTCATAAAGGAGAACTCACGATGCAGTTTAAGCCTTATTATATTTATAAAGATCAAATTATTGAATTATCTAGAGATGAACAGCAAGAAGTGTTAAATAAGCTCGAGAGACTTTCATTTGATGTGAAAATAGATGGTTATGAAATAATCAATCAACGATAATTTATAAATTTCCTTTCACATCTTAATGACATCGTTTTCATTTTATCTTGCTCTCTAATGTGTGTTAAACTATAAATGTTTGGTTGAAAAACGAAGTCGTACATAATCATTCCGATAAACAGAGGTAAAGGAATGGAGCAATGGAGGAAAAACGATGTCAGTAAATGCGAACAAAGAAAATATGAAAGTATTTAGCTTAAACTCGAATGAACCACTTGCGAAAGAAATTGTTGAGCATATAGGAATCGACATGGGGAAGAGTTCCATCAAAAGGTTTAGTGATGGTGAAGTTCAAATGAATATTGAAGAAAGTATTAGAGGGTGTGATGTATACCTTGTCCAATCCACTTCTCAGCCGGGAAACCAACATTTAATGGAACTTCTAATTATGATTGATGCAATGAAACGTGCATCTGCAAAATCGATCAATTGTGTGATTCCATATTTCGGTTATTCAAGGCAGGATCGTAAAGCGCGCTCTAGAGAACCAATTACAGCAAAATTAATTGCTAACATATTAGAAAAAGCGGGTGCTTCTCGAGTGATTACAGTTGATTTGCACTCCCCTCAAGTACAAGGGTTCTTTAATATTCCATTTGACCAGCTAATTGCGATTCCATTAATCTCGAAATACTTTATTGAAAAATCTCTTGAAGATGTTGTCATCGTTGCACCTGAAAACACCGGTGTTATTAGAGCTAGACAGTTAGGGAACTTCCTAAATGCTCCGATTGCTCTACTTGATCGAAACCGAATTAAAGAAGAAGCAATTCGTGGTACAGATATTATTGGTGAAGTTGAAGGAAAAACAGCGATTATCATTGATGATATGGTAGATACAGCAAGAACGATTAAATCTGCATCAAGCGCACTTATGGCAAAAGGGGCAAAAGAGGTGTACGCATGTTGCACTCATCCTGTGCTTTCTGAGCCAGCAGTGAGCTGGATTGAAGAATCTGATGTAAAAGAATTAGTGACGACAAATACAATCAAAATTCCAGAAGAAAAGCAAATTGATAAACTGACGACGTTATCGATCGCACCACTTTTAGCAGAAATGATGTTGAAAGTTCAATCTAATGAATCAGTTAGTCCATTGTTTGAATAATTGTTAAAATAATAGTCTGCTTCGAACGAAACGAAGCAGACTATTATTTTACACTTTAAGAATTTTTACCTTTGCTAAAGGATTAAAGTCAACTAAAGCTTTCGCCATAAGGGACTGCACTAAAGCATAAGAGATTCTATGTAAGCACACTTCGTTTGCTCCTGCGGTTACTCGTCGCAGGTCGGAGTAATGTCGAGGAAGCCGTTGCTTGGTGCTCCAGCGGTTACTCGTCGCAGGTCGGAGTAATGTCGAGGAGGCCGTTGCTTGGTGCTCCTGCGGTTACTCGTCGCAGGTCGGAGTAATGTCGAGGAAGCCGTTGCTTGGTGCTCCTGCGGTTACTCGTCGCAGGTCGGAGTAATGTCAAGGAAGCCGCAACTTGGTGCTCCAGCGGTTACTCGTCGCAGGTCGGAGTAATGTCAAGGAAGCCGCAACATGGTGCTCCTGCGGTTACTCGTCGCAGGTCGGAGTAATGTCGAGGAAGCCGATGCTTGGAGCTCCTGCGGTTACTCGTCGCACGTGAAGAGTACTAAGAATCTCTTCAACGATAAGCCAAGTTTTGTTTATTTGCTTTTTTCGGGGATATAGACACAAAAGGGTTCACTTTGTAAGTAATCACCAGTCACAGCATATGTCCTTGAACGTGAACCACCACAAATATAACGAAATTCACAAACCCCACATTTCCCTTTATAAAGATCTGGATTACGTAATTCTTTTAAAACAGGTGCTTCTCTATAAATTTCTTTTATTGGCGTTTCACGAACATTACCTACTTTTATAGGTAATAATCCACTAGGCATTACATCCCCAGTATGTGAAATGAAAATAAAACCATTTCCATCATTCACTCCTTTTGGCGCTCGCTTTAAACCATCAATTAAATATGCCGTATCAGTTATTGAATCTTCGTAAGAGATTTCGTTTTGACCCATAATGTTTTCTTTGGCTTTTTGTTGAATAACCACACGTCGATAATGTTGTGCAGCGGTTGTTTTTATGTCATATGGAGCGGTTTTTCCTAATTCATATAACCAGCGAAAAACTTTTTCATGTTCAGCAGGTGTTAAACAATCATTCATCTGGCCTCGACCGGTTGGGACGAGGAGAAATATGTACCACATGACTGCATTTAATTCGCCGACTAATTCAGCCATTTGCTGAAGAGAATCATAATTATAGCGAGAAATAACCGTGTTAATTTGAAGAGGCATATTCACTTCATTTAAATACTTAATTTTTTCAACTGTTAAATCGAAGGATCCAGATGTTCCTCTAAAGTGATCGTGAATTTCTGGTGTTGGTCCATCAAGGCTGATCCCCCAGCGGGACAAGCCTACCTCTTTAGCTTTCTTCATCTTTTCTTTTGTGACGTTCGGTGTAGCACTGGGGGTCATTGATACACGCATCCCTTTATTTATTGCATACCTAGCTAGTTCAAAAAGATCTTCTCTCATCATGCAATCCCCGCCAGTAAACACTAGCATTGGATTATTCATCTCATAAATTGCATCGATTAATCTCATGCCTTCTTCTGTAGATAACTCAAATGGGTCAGGTTTAGTTTGTGCATCCGCTCGGCAATGGACACATTTCAGTTCACAAGCTCTCGTCACTTCCCAAATAACAATAAACGGGTTTTCATTATAATCAATCGCTGTCTGTTTTGATTTGGATATTTTGTGCATAATATCACCACTTCTTTTTAAACTTTTAATTTAATTATAGAAGTGATTGTTAGAGTTGGAGAATGCAATTGTTACGATCAATGAACAATTCGACGCTTGAAACAAATTTGACACATTGTACAAAATAAAAAAACAGTGCTAGAAGGTGAGGCGAGTAGTTATGGAAATAAGAGTAATGACTTATAACATCCATCATGGTAAGGGGACTGATAAACAAGTCAATTTAGAGCGTATTGCTGAAGTAATTAAAAACTGTAGAGCTGACATCGTTGGGCTTAATGAAGTAGATAAACATTTTTCGTTAAGAAGTGATTTCGAAGATCAAATTGACTTACTAGCAAAAAAACTAGATATGCATCACGCATTCAGTCCATCCCTTTCATTAAAACCAAAAAAATCAATGAAAGTAAGACAATATGGAAATGCCTTATTATCTCGCTTTCCGATTAACAAAGTACATTGTCACCATTTCAATTTTATTTCTGGACTGATTGAAGGGAGGTCTCTCTTATATTCAAATATCCAAATAGAAAGTCAGAGCTTGGACTTATATGTTACTCATCTTAGCCTGAACCCATTTTTACACCGGATGCAAACTGATTTTATAGCAAAAACAATGAATAAACAAAAAGCTAAAACGATTGTTATGGGTGATTTTAATATGATTCCACCGTCAAAAGGTTGGAGGAAACTGACGAATATATTATATGATGTTTGGACTGTTGCTGGGGATGGAAAGGGTCATACTCATCCATCTTTAAATCCAAGGTTAAGGTTAGACTACATTTTTACTAACTCACCAGAAATAATAATTAAAAAGGCAGAAGTCATACAAAGTGCATGCGAAGCATCTGATCACCTACCATTAATGGCACATATAGAATTAACATAAGATACTTCACATAGAAAGAAACAAGTTACACTTTTTTTATGTTTTATTTTTAAAGAATACGGATATAAGAGTTGTGTAAGCAGAAATATATTTTAATGAATTAAAATACTTCTCTTGTGTTTACTATATATACTGTGATAGTGTTATTAACCTGATGCGAGACTAAAATGAGTTTTTTCATACTGTAACTTTGATTATCAGAATAAAATACACTGACGAAAGTTGCGTGGAATTACGGCGTGTGTTAAGATAACTTTTGTTGGAAAAACGTTTTACGAACTTTCCATATTAAATATGATTATGCCTTTTGAAAAAAGTCTTGCGCAGAATTATAGTTTTGTGATAATATAAGTCTATCGCTAACACAGCGGAGTATTTAAATATTACAGTTTAACTATCACTTTAACTTTTTTGAAATAAGTGTTGCGCAGAATGTAGGATCTGTGTTAAAATGATCAATGTCGCTGAAAAAACGACACATTGACCTTTGAAAACTAAACAAAAAGCCAAGCGAAATGGGATATGCAGTTTCAACTATATTTTTATAGACGAAACTATAAGTGCAACTAAGGCTTTCGCTATTTTGCGAAAAGCCAAGTTTACTTTAAAAATATCCCGTCAATGAAATTTTTTATTGATGTCAGAGACATCAAACTCACTTTATTGGAGAGTTTGATCCTGGCTCAGGACGAACGCTGGCGGCGTGCCTAATACATGCAAGTCGAGCGGACCAATTAAAAGTTTACTTTTATGAGGTCAGCGGCGGACGGGTGAGTAACACGTGGGCAACCTGCCTTACAGACTGGGATAACTCCGGGAAACCGGGGCTAATACCAGATGACCAATAGAGTCGCATGACTCTATTGTAAAAGTTGGGATTTATCCTAACACTGTAAGATGGGCCCGCGGCGCATTAGCTAGTTGGTGAGGTAAGAGCTTACCAAGGCGACGATGCGTAGCCGACCTGAGAGGGTGATCGGCCACACTGGAACTGAGACACGGTCCAGACTCCTACGGGAGGCAGCAGTAGGGAATCATCCGCAATGGGCGAAAGCCTGACGGTGCAACGCCGCGTGAGTGATGACGGTCTTCGGATTGTAAAGCTCTGTTGTTAGGGAAGAACAAGTGCCGTTCGAATAGGGCGGCACCTTGACGGTACCTAACCAGAAAGCCCCGGCTAACTACGTGCCAGCAGCCGCGGTAATACGTAGGGGGCAAGCGTTGTCCGGAATTATTGGGCGTAAAGCGCGCGCAGGCGGTCTCTTAAGTCTGATGTGAAAGCCCACGGCTCAACCGTGGAGGGTCATTGGAAACTGGGGGACTTGAGTGTAGGAGAGGAAAGTGGAATTCCACGTGTAGCGGTGAAATGCGTAGATATGTGGAGGAACACCAGTGGCGAAGGCGACTTTCTGGCCTACAACTGACGCTGAGGCGCGAAAGCGTGGGGAGCAAACAGGATTAGATACCCTGGTAGTCCACGCCGTAAACGTTGAGTGCTAGGTGTTAGGGGTTTCGATGCCCTTAGTGCCGAAGTTAACACATTAAGCACTCCGCCTGGGGAGTACGGCCGCAAGGCTGAAACTCAAAGGAATTGACGGGGGCCCGCACAAGCAGTGGAGCATGTGGTTTAATTCGAAGCAACGCGAAGAACCTTACCAGGTCTTGACATCCTCTGACAACCCTAGAGATAGGGCTTTCCCCTTCGGGGGACAGAGTGACAGGTGGTGCATGGTTGTCGTCAGCTCGTGTCGTGAGATGTTGGGTTAAGTCCCGCAACGAGCGCAACCCTTGACCTTAGTTGCCAGCATTTAGTTGGGCACTCTAAGGTGACTGCCGGTGACAAACCGGAGGAAGGTGGGGATGACGTCAAATCATCATGCCCCTTATGACCTGGGCTACACACGTGCTACAATGGATGGTACAAAGGGCAGCGAGACCGCGAGGTTGAGCGAATCCCATAAAGCCATTCTCAGTTCGGATTGCAGGCTGCAACTCGCCTGCATGAAGCCGGAATTGCTAGTAATCGCGGATCAGCATGCCGCGGTGAATACGTTCCCGGGCCTTGTACACACCGCCCGTCACACCACGAGAGCTTGTAACACCCGAAGTCGGTGCGGTAACCTTTTGGAGCCAGCCGCCGAAGGTGGGACAGGTGATTGGGGTGAAGTCGTAACAAGGTATCCCTACCGGAAGGTGGGGATGGATCACCTCCTTTCTAAGGAGCTATTAGCTCATTACTTTATCGATCGTTTGCGCTTTTTGTTTAGTTTTGAGAGGTTTATTTTTTATCTCTCAAGACGTAAGGATTTTAACGAACTTCGGCTAAAGACATCACGTCCTGTGATAACGCCGAAGCTAGCACATCCTGTGCGTCGTTGTTCTTTGAAAACTAGATAACAGATAAAGACTGATTGATCTTCACCGGTTGTTTGAAACGAATTCAGTAATGGATTCGACAGAGTACAACCGAGTGTCTTAGAAGGTTAATATGACGCCATACGTGGTAAAACCAATAATGATATTGGTTTGCAAAGAGAACCGAGGAGTTCAAGGAAGCAAGTGATGAGAGGCCACAGCGTACAACATGTACGTGAGGATCTCGAAGATAGCAGCTGACGCAGAAATCCGATGGTTATCTGCCGCAAAGTGGTTAAGCTAGAAAGGGCGCACGGCGAATGCCTTGGCACTAGGAGCCGAAGAAGGACGGGACGAACACCGATATGCTCCGGGGAGCTGTAAGTAAGCTTTGATCCGGAGATTTCCGAATGGGGGAACCCACCACCTGTAATGAGGTGGTATCCATACCTGAATACATAGGGTATGAGAAGGCAGACCTGGGGAACTGAAACATCTTAGTACCCAGAGGAAGAGAAAGCAAATGCGATTTCCTGAGTAGCGGCGAGCGAAACGGAACTAGCCCAAACCAAGAGGCTTGCCTCTTGGGGTTGTAGGACACTCCATACGGAGTTACAAAGAAACGGAGTAGATGAAGCGACCTGGAAAGGTCCGCGGGACAAGGTAAAAGCCCTGTAGTCGAAACTTCGTTTCCTCCGGAGTGGATCCTGAGTACGGCGGGACACGTGAAACCCCGTCGGAATCTGGGAGGACCATCTCCCAAGGCTAAATACTCCCTAGTGACCGATAGTGAACCAGTACCGTGAGGGAAAGGTGAAAAGCACCCCGGGAGGGGAGTGAAAGAGATCTTGAAACCGTGTGCCTACAAGTAGTCGGAGCCCGTTAATGGGTGACGGCGTGCCTTTTGTAGAATGAACCGGCGAGTTACGATTACGTGCAAGGTTAAGTTGAAGAGACGGAGCCGCAGCGAAAGCGAGTCTGAATAGGGCGAATGAGTACGTGGTTGTAGACCCGAAACCGTGTGATCTACCCATGTCCAGGGTGAAGTCCAGGTAACACTGGATGGAGGCCCGAACCCACTCACGTTGAAAAGTGAGGGGATGAGGTGTGGGTAGGGGTGAAATGCCAATCGAACTCGGAAATAGCTGGTTCTCCCCGAAATAGCTTTAGGGCTAGCCTCGAGGGAAGAGTATTGGAGGTAGAGCACTGATTGGACTAGGGGTCCCCACAGGATTACCGAATTCAGTCAAACTCCGAATGCCAAATACTTATCCTCGGGAGTCAGACTGCGAGTGCTAAGATCCGTAGTCAAGAGGGAAACAGCCCAGACCATCAGCTAAGGTCCCCAAGTATACGTTAAGTGGAAAAGGATGTGGAGTTGCTTAGACAACCAGGATGTTGGCTTAGAAGCAGCCACCATTGAAAGAGTGCGTAATAGCTCACTGGTCGAGTGACTCTGCGCCGAAAATGTACCGGGGCTAAACGTATCACCGAAGCTATGGATTGTCCTTACGGACAGTGGTAGGGGAGCGTTCCAAGGGCGTTGAAGCTCAACCGAGAGGATGGGTGGAGCGCTTGGAAGTGAGAATGCCGGTATGAGTAGCGAAAAGAGGGGTGAGAATCCCCTCCGTCGAAAGCCTAAGGTTTCCTGAGGAAGGCTCGTCCGCTCAGGGTTAGTCGGGACCTAAGCCGAGGCCGAAAGGCGTAGGCGATGGAAAACAGGTTGAAATTCCTGTACCACCACGTCACCATTTGAGCAATGGGGGGACGCAGGAAGGTAGGGTAAGCACGGCATTGGATGTCCGTGTCCAAGCAGTTAGGCTGGTAAGTAGGTAAATCCGCTTACCGTAAGGCTGAGCTGTGATGGCGAGCGAAATTTTAGTAGCGAAGTTCCTGATCCTACACTGCCTAGAAAAGCCTCTAGCGAGGTGACTGGTGCCCGTACCGCAAACCGACACAGGTAGGCGGGAAGAGAATTCTAAGACGCGCGGGAGAACTCTCGTTAAGGAACTCGGCAAAATGACCCCGTAACTTCGGGAGAAGGGGTGCTCTATTAGGGTTTACGCCCGAGAGAGCCGCAGTGAATAGGCCCAAACGACTGTTTATCAAAAACACAGGTCTCTGCCAAGCCGCAAGGCGAAGTATAGGGGCTGACACCTGCCCGGTGCTGGAAGGTTAAGAGGAGGGGTTATCCCATTAGGGAGAAGCTCTGAATTGAAGCCCCAGTAAACGGCGGCCGTAACTATAACGGTCCTAAGGTAGCGAAATTCCTTGTCGGGTAAGTTCCGACCCGCACGAAAGGTGCAACGATTTGGGCACTGTCTCAACGAGAGACCCGGTGAAATTATATTACCTGTGAAGATGCAGGTTACCCGCGACAGGACGGAAAGACCCCATGGAGCTTTACTGTAGCTTGATATTGGATTTTGGTACAGCTTGTACAGGATAGGTAGGAGCCTTGGAAGCCGGAGCGCTAGCTTCGGTGGAGGCGTCGGTGGGATACTACCCTGGCTGTACTGGAATTCTAACCTCGGACCGTGATCCGGTTCAGGGACAGTGTCAGGTGGGCAGTTTGACTGGGGCGGTCGCCTCCTAAAAAGTAACGGAGGCGCCCAAAGGTTCCCTCAGAATGGTTGGAAATCATTCGCAGAGTGCAAAGGCATAAGGGAGCTTGACTGCGAGACATACAGGTCGAGCAGGGACGAAAGTCGGGCTTAGTGATCCGGCGGCACCGTATGGAAGGGCCGTCGCTCAACGGATAAAAGCTACCCTGGGGATAACAGGCTAATCTCTCCCAAGAGTCCACATCGACGGGGAGGTTTGGCACCTCGATGTCGGCTCATCGCATCCTGGGGCTGAAGTAGGTCCCAAGGGTTGGGCTGTTCGCCCATTAAAGCGGTACGCGAGCTGGGTTCAGAACGTCGTGAGACAGTTCGGTCCCTATCCGTCGCGGGCGTAGGAAATTTGAGAGGAGCTGTCCTTAGTACGAGAGGACCGGGATGGACACACCGCTGGTGTACCAGTTGTTCTGCCAAGAGCATAGCTGGGTAGCTACGTGTGGACGGGATAAGTGCTGAAAGCATCTAAGCATGAAGCCCCCCTCAAGATGAGATTTCCCATCACGTCAAGTGAGTAAGATCCCTCAGAGATGATGAGGTTGATAGGTCTCATGTGGAAGCGTGGCAACACGTGGAGCTGAGAGATACTAATCGATCGAGGGCTTAACCAAAGTATTACATTAACCTTCAGACCGAAGATCATCAGTCAAATGTTATCTAGTTTTGAGAGTACAATACTTCTCAATTTCATAAGTCCAGTGACGATAGCGGAGAGGTCACACCCGTTCCCATGCCGAACACGGAAGTTAAGCTCTCCAGCGCCGATGGTAGTTGGGGGCTCTCCCCCTGTGAGAGTAGGACGTTGCTGGGCAAGTAAAGGCACCTTCAGATGAGGGTGTCTTTTTGTGCAAAAAAAATGGAATGTGGTGAACAAATTAGGAAATATGCAAGTAGCCAATAGAAGATCTGTAGAAATTCCTAGCGGTTAAATGAACTATAAAAAATTTACTTGGTTTCAATTAAATAAATGAGTAAATAAAACATTTGTATATGTTAAAATTTGGTTATACATTAGCAGTTTTGTGAAAGTCACTTAAAGTAACGGGACAAAAAAATGTACAAAAACTAACTAAAAGGGGTGGAAAACAATTTGGATAACATTGAGTTAAAAAATCTAGTACCTATGTTTTTAAATTTTTATAAAAGAGCCCAACTAGAATGTTCAGATAATGAAACAAGGTGGGAGTTATGGAAAGAACTCTATAACTTTGCAGCAGTACCTCCTGGTAAAGAAGGAGAGATACATGCAAGAAATTTATTAGATGATGCTTGGGAAAAATATGGTCAAAAGATTACTTACATAAATGAGTGGAAACCAAACCCTAATGAAATCGAAAACTATTTAACAGAGGTTAAAACTTTATTAGGATGTAAGGAACAAATAAACATTGTTGTTATTTATTTTGTAGGAGGATTTGAAAATAATGCTTTTGTAGCTCAATATGACAAAGAAAGATTAGCATTGTGCCTTCCAATTGAATGTGGAGAATCAAATATTATCCTGGCTCACGAGTTAACACATATTGTTCATTCAAAGATTGCTAGATTTACAGGAGAATGGGAAAGAACCATTGCTTCAACAATATTACAAGAAGGGTTAGCTACTCAAGTGAGTAAACATATTGTTCCTGGAGAGCCAGTTGGACATTATATTGAACATAAAAAGGGTTGGTTAGACTCTTGTAAATTAATGAAAGAAAAAATTATAAAAGGAATTTTTCCTTATCTAAATGATTCCTCACCTGAAGTTATAAATAAATTTACTTTTGGAACTGGCACAACAAACAATGATAGAGAGGTATACTTTGTGGGCTGGCAACTTGTCAATTTCTTGTTGGAGAAAGGAAAAACATTTAGGCAAATAGCGAGAATTCAAGAAGGTGATATACCAAATTATTTACGAGAAGCATATCCCAAGTTATTAAACTAACGACCTATTATATGTTTTTGCTTTAGTGGTGTCTAGAAAATATCCGTCGCTAGTTTGATATGGTTTGGTGCTGGAGGTGGTAGAACAAATAGAGCACTAATAATACAATCTTAACTAATAGGTCAGTTAAAGGTTATTTCAAACTAAATTAGGCTCTTCTTGCCGAAGGGAGAATGGTATGTAGGTTTTTCTGAACTGATTTTAGGTTCGATCGGAGCTTTAATAATTTTAGTCATTGTCTTTACTTTTCGAAAAATGGCTAATAAATGAGTTTACTTTTTTATGTACGTCAATTTGAAGAAAGAGGTGTATTATTCATGGTTAATCGAAAAAACAGTATTTTTGACATACCACTTGCACTCCCGATCACAGAAGAAAAAAGACGCAATTGGTATGAAAAAATGATAACTAATGCGCAAAAAAGAATATCTAACTTCGCTTTTAATCATCAATGGAGCGACCATATTTCGCAACCTTTGATAAAGGAGGTTCGTGTATATGAAACAAAAGAACAATTTGATAAGGATGTTAAAATTGCTTTTAGATATGATAGCGATATTGACCTTCCCCAGAGTTTTTCAGCTGTTATTGCGGATGGTATTTTACTGATTGTAACAGAGGAAATATATGCTGAGAATTATAAGGTTGGGCAAGAAGATCATGCATATGAAAAATTGCTTGCACATGAAATGGCTCATGAACTTCACATTCGTATTCTCGATAGAAATGAAGAACAAATGGGTCCTCGATGGTTTTTTGAAGGGTTTGCTCTTTATGCTGCAAATCAATTTGAGGATACTATGTTAGAGTTGTCGAATGAGGATATTGTGAACATTATTTCTTCTGAACAATCCTCTACTTATGCTTACTATCGCCTTCTGATGGATAAATTACTTTTACACATAGACCTCAAAAAAGCAGTTGAACATGCTAAATATCCAAACTTTGATTATTTTGTAAGAAAACTTTTAAAGCTTGATTTTTGAATTGAAATTATAAGCTATATGCGTGATGGCCAATTGAAAAAGGAGAAATAACTGGGCAACAAAAGGAGAGTTCTCATTTGAAATTATAGTTGAAATGTTTATAAAGTGGCTTATTATTTTTATCACTCTTGTTGCTGTGATTGAAATACCCATATATTTAATTTATACCATTTTTCAGTATACAAATAAATCTATAAATAAAAATATACTTTATTAGAAAACAAATTAATAGATCTAGAAATGAGCGTAAAAGTGTTAGTATGAAAAATAAATAGATTCTTCAACTGTTAGAGTTCGTTGGCATAATAAGCTGTCGCTATTGTTGATGAACCAACGTAGATAAGAGCTTAATAAATAGGGAGGACGTAATGATAAATAAATTATATATGCTAAGTTCATTAACTTTCTTAATTTTGATAATAGGGTGTTCAAACAATGATGATTTAATTAAACAAGCAACTGAGGAGTTAGACTATGATGTACTTTTACCGAGCTATATACCTTCAAAGTTAGAATTAGTTGAAGTTACTTTGGAAGACGATCGTTTATTCCTAAATTACCAGGATACTGAAGAAACAACATTTATTGAATTTAGTCAGAGGCAATTTGCCAGGGGGATTGATACAGAAAGATTCTTAGAGTTTACTGAGACAGGTGAGGACCCATATGAAAAATTTCCAAAGCTTTCGTATAGAGAAATAGGTAATTATGTTGGAGAATATGAAGATAGAGAGAAGATACATAGATTAAGTTTTATGTTCATTCCATCAGTACCACGGTCTCAGATTGATAATTATCCTTTTTATCATATACGAGCTGTAGGAATAGATGAGGAAGACTTCCATAAAGTAGTTAGATCATTAAACTGAATTTTCCTCGGCAACTAATGGGAGTGCAGACGGGGAGGTTTCCAAAAGAGGATAATTGAAGTTGTGGGAAGTCATATGAAATTAAGCTAAAGGTTATTTTATCGTTAGCATTAAGCTAGAAGCATGGATTCAAGACATACACCCCCAATGATTTGTTTCGTACCAGACGATTGAGCGCAGCAAACATTCTATTTTAACTAAACAAGAAAATGGTTATATATGTTAAAATTTTGTTAGAACTTAGTCGGATTGTGAATCTCTTCACTTAAACTAAAGGGGAGATTGAGTTAAGAAGGAATAGCAAGAAATGGAGGAGTTCACTTTGGTCGGGCTTTCAATATTGTGCTTACTAATAGGTCCTATGCTTTTTTTGTATCAAAAAAAGAAAAAGTTGTCTTATGTAAATTTATTAATTACCCTGAGTTCCTTGGCTATCTGGTTTAGTTTAATTGCTGGATGGGTTTCAGAACAATTTTGGATTATTATGTGGAACGCTACTCTTCTTGGTTCAGTTTTATTTCTAGTCATTGGATTTTCCTCTATGTTTATAAAAATTAAACAGATAAATCGCTACCTTTTACCGTTTTTGGTTTTGGCGATTTCTGTGTCAAGTTTGTTGATTGGAAATCATATTGGTAGCGATACACAATTGAACGTTTTTGTTCTTTATTCATTTGCATACTTTACACCTCTATTTGTAGGATTAATTGCAGTAATTAGTGCAACACAATATTTTAAAAATACAAACAGTGTAAGTTGACAAAAGTGAAGTTTGTGAATTTTTCTACTTACACTAATGGAGAGCTTTAGTTACACAAGCAAATATGAAAATAATGAATCTAAGATAAGAATATGTTCTTCGTATCATTATAAAATGCGATTAATACTGTGATTTCGGTTGTGAAAGTTGTGTGATTTAGCTTGTGAATTTTCTTGAGTTTTTCTATTTTTCACCTCTGGAGTAAACCCGATAGGGTATTCCAGTGTGTTTATTTATTCGGAGCAGGACTTATAAAAAATATATAGAATATACGTAGTAAATGTTACCTAGAGGAGAATGTTTATGGCTCAAATATCAATTCAGGAATTAACGATGAAAAATATGTATAAATGCCTAAAACTAAAGTTAACGGAGGATCAAGTTGATCGAATTGCTCCTAATGTTTATTCCATTGCAGAGTCTAAAGTAGATCCCCATTTTACACCATATGCAATACATTTGGATGAGGAAGTTATAGGTTTTGTGATGACGGAAAATGATCCAAACGAGATTGATGAGAGAAAGTATTGGATTCCTAGGTTTATGATTGATGTTTCTTATCAAAGAAAGGGATACGGGAAAGAGGCATTGCAACAAGTCATAGATATGCTCAAAAGGAATGAGGACTGTCATTATATTGGCCTTTCAACAGAGCCAGATAATTATTCGGCACTTCGATTCTATGAGTCACTTGGATTCGTAAACACAGGCGAGTTGTTAGAGGAAAGTGAAGTTATTTTACTATTAAAAGTATAGACGGTAATCTTCGCTAATGCCCTATTAGGGAAAAATGAGTTATTTATCGGGATGAAGTGACCAAAAAAGAATTGCCAAAAGTTTATAGTGCACAATACGCACTGTACTTAGTTACATATGGTAGTTCTGTATTACTAATTGGTATTTTGACTGACTTATGGGGTGTTCGTATCTCATTTTTATTAGAGGCATCTTTATTATTTATATCCTTTGTTTTATCTTTTTAAAATCAAAAATATTTTAATGAAGTAGAACATGACCAGATGCCAAATTAGCAAATAAAGATGACTAGCTAACATGAAATTAACTTTTTATCATTTGAAAA
Source organism: Bacillus shivajii (assembly GCF_020519665.1). Classification (NCBI taxonomy): domain Bacteria; kingdom Bacillati; phylum Bacillota; class Bacilli; order Caryophanales; family Bacillaceae; genus Bacillus; species Bacillus shivajii. Next base: position 2,398,463 of record NZ_CP084703.1, on the reverse strand, counting down.
TTATATGTAAGGCATTATGACGTTGAAAGGATTATAGTGTAACACAAAGGGGAGAAGTCCAATGTAAAAATCCTATCTTATAAACTGAAATATAAAACAGGATGGGGTTTTTAATGAATTTATTTAAAAATAAAAATTTTGTAATAATGTGGTTTGGGCAGCTTGCTACTATATTTGGGAATCGTTTTAGCGAGATAGCTATTCCATTAATTGTTCTCCAATTAACAGGTTCAGCATGGCAAGCTGCATTAGTGGTTGTCTGTTCTCAAGTTGCACCTGTTATAATGTCTCTTCCAGTTGGTACTTGGGTGGAGGGGAAATCTAAAAAACTAATTGCGTTGTCAGCAGAAGCCATTAGTTTTACAACAATGGCATTAATAGTATTCTTTGTTTGGTTAGATCAGTTAAATATATGGATTCTAGCAGGAGGGTTATTTGTTTTAGGTGCTACAGGTTTATTTTTTAGAGTAGCCTTTGGAGCAATGGTTCCTGGTGTGGTTGGGAGAAAACGGTTAATAAATGCACACAGTTATTTTGAAGGAGCCGATGCGTTTAGCACTTTTATTGGACCCGTGTTAGCGGGAATTGTCTTATCAAGTTTTGGAGTTGCAGCTGTTTTAACAGTAGATGCATTCACATATTTTATTTCTTTTTTGGGGATTTTATTTTTATCATTCAAAGAAGACAAGACAATAAGTACAAGGAAACAATCAACAAAGAAGACTTATATTTCATCAATTAAGAGTTTTAAGTATTTAATTGGTAATCACTATCAATCATTTATTACACTTCATCATGGAATTTTAAACTTTACTACAACAGCTGTGACACTTACCATTATTATTTATACAAGTCAGACTCTGCACTTTAGTGAATGGCAAATAGGAATGGTTTTATCGGCAGCTGGGGTTGGAAATATTATTGGTGTTTTACTGATGAACAAATTAAGTTGCTATAAATGGAAATGCTTATATGCTGGCTTAATGATAGTTTCCAGTATTGGATTACTTCTAATACTTTTAGCAAGTAATCTTCCAATAATCATGCTTGGAATGTTTCTTTTTGACGGTGCTCTTTCAATGGCGTTTATTGTTAACGGGACGGCAAGACAAGCAGTAACACCTGATAACTACTTAGCTCGTATTGGTGCTGGTGGTATTTTGTTATCCGGAGTAGTAGCAATAAGTGGGAATCTTTTTTCAGGAGGATTAGCTGAGGCTATTGCTCCAGAATTCCCCCTTGCTTTTTGCATGTTTTTACTTTTAGTTGCCACTATAATATCAATATCTTTTAAAAAAGGAAGTAAAAAACTAGAAGACCTAAAACCTGTTGAATTTAATGATTTCTAATAAAATTTTAAGAGGGTGTTCCAAAAGCCTAGCTTTTGGTGCCCGCTCTTTTACTATCATCCCTGGATATTCCTACAAGAGAATATAACTAAACATGAGTAAAATACCAAAAGGAACATAAAAAAGACATAAACTTTTTGAAAAATTACACTTAAACTATCGGGTAGCGTTAGTAAAATTTCGAGTTGCAATGTTGCAGCTCATTTTTTGTGCCAGTTATCTGGAGAAAGATGTTAAACTAAAGGGGAATTTTCTGCAACAAGTGGAGACGCTCTTTTTACATTTTAACCCCAAATAAGAGGGAATTAGTGTTAACGTTAAATCGACATGATTAGAGGTAATGGAGGCTGAAAAGGTGAGAGTACTTATTTTTATTTTACTAACAGGACTTTTATTGACTGGATGTAATTTAACTAATAATTGATTACGGCCACTAGAATGTACCACTCTCGCCATGTTTTTTACCACCGAATGACAAGGATATTACCACACAACGCCAACGTGTTTACCATTGAATAAAAAAGCCCTACAGATTAACATTTTAATAATCTTGTAGGACTTTTTTACGTTCAATTAGTTAGATTTGTTATCGAAGTAGTTCTTGATCACTTTTCTGGAACCCTGCCAAATATCCTCCTCCGTCCAAGTTTGAGGAAAAGGCTCCTCACTATAGACACTCAAAAGCTCTGCTTTTAGTTCTTTAGGAAATGGATACCAGGCTTTGTATCCACTCCAATAATAGTATTCTTCTATCTTTCGCAGTTCCTTTCTCGTTAGAGTCGCCATCTTCAACTTACCCACCTAATCCATGACGCTCACGCATAGAAACATCTCCGTCTATCAGAATTTGATAGGAGTCATGGATAATACGATCAAGAATTGCTTCCGCAATTGTTTCATTCCCTAACTTTATATGCCATCCACTAGGGTCAATTTGTGAACAGAAAATCGTCGAAGCAGCTTTATGACGAGATTCTGTAATTTCTAATAGGATTGCTGCTTCATCCGTTGATAGGTCTGTCAGTAACCATTCATCAAGGATGAGTAAATCTACTTTCTTATATTTTTTGATCAATTTCCGGTAGCTGCCGTCTGCGGCTAATTTTGCGAGAGACAGTTCATCCAATAATTCCGGTAAGCGAATGTATTTAACATTATAAAATTGGCGACAAGCAGATACTCCAAAAGCCGTTGCCAAAAATGTTTTACCGGAACCAGTAGGTCCTTTCAATATGATGTTGTGACTGCTTTGGATATAGGTGCAGCCGGCCAGTTTTAATATCAAATCTTTATCTAGTCTTCGATCTTCATGATATTCCAAATCTTCAATACATGCATTTGAATTCAAAAAAGTTGCTGTCTTAATCAAGCGTTGGAGCTTATTACTCTTACGACGGGAATGTTCTAAATCGACGAGTAAACTAAAACGTTCTTCGAAACTCATCTTTTGAAATTCTTTATTTGATGATTGTTCCTTATAAGCTTCCGCCATTCCGCTTAATTTCATTTCGTGTAATTTAGTTAGTGTTTGTTCATTCATCATTTACCCGTTCCCCCGTAGTAAGAAGCTCCTCGCGTGAAGCCATGATTATTTTTGCTGATATCTGTTTGGCGTTTCAATTCTTGCTCGGCATCATTTTTTTTATTGTTCTTTAAAATCGTTTGAATACTTTTGACCGTTGGTCTTTTAGTCATAGAAATGACCATTTTACATGCACGTTCAATTTCATATTTAGTGTAACGGCGCTCAGCCTTTTTCAATGAAAATATGGACTGTAATGCCTGTTTTTCATTTTGTGAAGTATCTAAAAGATAGCGTATGACGCTCAAGGTTGATGCTCCGATAGTTTCAGCCCATTCCATTGCAGCCTCTGGCGTTTGATCCACGTATAACTTATGATTATCAGGCATGTGATCACGAATGGTGGAAGATTGTCCAAACTTCCCGTATAATCGTTTATGTGATGCCACACGCATATGATTGAAAAAGACTTCAACGAGGTGATCTGAAAGCTTCACCTCTACTTCTCGATTAATATATTCGTAGGGTACAGAATAAAACATGCTCTCGATGGAAAGATGATAATCAGGACGTACTTTTGTTTTTTTCCATTCAGACATTTTATATGGTGCAACTGGAAGGGGAGAAAGGGCAAATTTCTCCTCTTCTTCAAATGCTGATAAACGAGATCCTTTTTTTCTAGTAAAAGGACGCTGATTAAATTCATCTAATTTCTTCCGAACTTCCTCGTTCAATTCATCAATACTAAAACAATGTGTATTTCTTAATGCTGCGATAATCCATGTAGAGATAACTCCAACAGACCCTTCAACACTTGCCTTATCTTTTGGGGTACGAACCCGTGCAGGCATTACAACCGTATTGTAGTAGTCAGCCATTTCCCTATAAGTAGGATTTAAAATCAATTCACGAGTGGTATGTTTTGTCACACTCGTTTTAAGATTGTCTGGTACTACAATTTGCGTAGAGCCTCCAAAATACTTATACGCATTATTGTGAGCAGTAATCCATGACTGTGAATCCATCGATAAGGTTGCTTCCGCATAGGAGAATTGACTACACGGTAGTGTCGCAACGAAAACATACGTTTTAACCTTCTCCCCAGTATCTCTATCAATGATGAAGGCTGTGGACCCTGCCCAATCAACTTCCATTATCTCGCCTGGTTTTCTGCGTATACGCAATGTAGCTTTATACTTGTCTGCGTACCTACTATAGTGACGCAAGAAACTCCGGTACGAATAAGGAATCTTTTGATTCGCTCGACATTCAGCTTCATACTCATGATGAAGAAGTGAAAGTGTCACATTAGGCTTGGCCAACTCTTCATGAATATAATCAAAGTTCAATGGTTGCCGGCCTGAAGCTTCTAATGTTTTCTCTGGAAAAAGAAACTCCTCAATCCATTTATCCGTCATTTCTTCCTCTAACGGACAAACCAAACCCTTTTTTTCGGCTAGGTTAATTACCTCTGTTACTTTTTGACGAGAGTTACCTGTACTTGCGGTAATGCCCCTAAGGCTGATCCCCTCATCGTGCAATTCCAATATCTTTCGATAATGAATCATACAAAAATACCTCCTACATAAATAATGGCACACCCGCAGGTGTGCTCAATAATTATACAGAAGGTGAAGTGGTAAATACCTTGGCACTTACTGGTACATTCTTTGTCATTCAGTGGTAAGAACTATGTCACTGGTGGTACATTTTGTTGGCTGTAATCAATAATAGCAATGAGGATAGTGACAAACCTTTTATACTATCAACATCATATGATTCTGTTGAACCTGAACATGAAGAGCTAGTCGATGAGTGGCTATCGGAAATAGTAGTAAAAGATGATTCTGGGGTTTTAAATTTCAGTTTAAAAGATGAGGGTTATGAATACATTTATGCCAAAGGATTTAATGATGCTGAAGTATCATTTATTTATCATGAAAGACATTCCAAAGGTAAATTAGAGACGGTTTTAAAAACTGGAGATATTAATGATTCTCTATTAATTCAAGTGAAATATAATAATGAGATTTGTTGCAGTGGTATTGGCATAGTGACAGAGTAATTACATTTTGATGTTTTTAAAAGAAGATTTTTCCTAGTGCTTGTGTCACTAACGGGTAAGCGTTAGTAAAATTTTGAGTTGCAACGTTGAAGCTCATTTTTTGTGCCAATAATCTGGAAAATGATGTTAAACTAAAGGCGAGGATGCTTTAATAAAATTTCTTTATAAGTGAACCGCTTTTGCACTTTTGTCGTCTTCATAAAAAAGGGATGTCGGGAATGAAGTTTAGTATAAAAATTTTAACACTTACCATTATAGGACTTATAGCTATTATAGGGTGTTCCGATAATACTCAAGAAACAAACAATAATAATGAACCAAACGAAAACGTAAGCCAATTACGAAAACCACCGAATTTATACATGGTTGTTGGGGAGGAAACAATAAACCCAGTACTTGGCTCGCATAGTTGGACTTTTGAGCATAGTGATGGGACCACAGAAAGTATTGAAGCTGACTCTTATTCCCCTTCAATAATTGTTGAAATGAGAGAGCCACAAAAAGTAGATGCAAATACGGATATATCTTTTGAATTTGAAACCACACCAAAAACCTATCAAGCAAGAGAATGGGATACTGAACATAATGTTTTAGGGTCAAATAATGAATTAGACCTTTCAATTCATGAGGGAAAAAAGATTTTTGAGATTCTTGCTAGTTGGGAACAAGGTACTGCAAGTTATGTTTTTTACTTGGATATTGAATAAAAGTTCTTCAAAAAACGGGTGCGTTAGTAAAATTTCGAGTTGCAACGTTGCAGCTCATTTTTTGTGCCAATAAAATGGAAAATGATGTTAAACTAATAGGGAGTTTCATTCAATAAAGAGGTATGTTCGGTACATTCTCTTATTAAACTTTATAAAAAAGACTGTAACAAATATTTGATAATATGTAGGGGGTGAGAATTTGAAAGATTTAAATGCTATTGCACTACTATTATATATTCCAGCTATTGGTACACTAATTTTTGGGATACTTGTACTAATAATGTTTGATATGGGTGATGGTTTGCACCTATTAGTGCTTGCAGGTAGTTTATTTGGTGGTTTTCTTTTATTAGGTATAGCCGAAATTATTAGACTTCTTTCAAAAAAACTCGTCTGAATGATCAAAATGAGTAAATAATCTTAAACAAAGCAACATACATAGCCAATTAGTTACTGCGCATCAGGGACTTGATGCGTAAGAATCATAAGGTGCCTGGTATCGGAACGTTTGTTGAAGAGGTGAATAATTAAGATGTCGTAACAATATTTACAAGTGATTCATTCAAAAACCCTAAATGTATGGCTTTTTTACATTCATATAAATTACTGTTAATTCTTGCATTTCTGAATTTTTATTGCAAAAGTATGTTCAAGGGCATTACCATATTATGTACTTTAACAATAGAATTTCACAGTACTTTTCCTCATTCAATCATAATTACTTTAGTCTATTAATATATATTTACTAGATTAATAGTTAAATGTTTGAAAGAGAGGATGTTACTTTTGGGGAAAAAACGAATTTTCCAATTAATTCTTTTATTTATTTTCTTGATATATGGTAGTGATCAAGTAACTGCGGACAATGAGGATTCTACTGAAACTCTTCTACCAACTGCTAAAGTATTAGAAATTGTTGAAGAGAACTATGGATCAAATGTTTTCAATGGTATTCAATTACAGTATCAATCTGCGAGGGTTGAGATATTAGATGGTCAGTTTGAAGGTGAAATATTATTAGCGGTTAGTGAAAAGTATCTGCCTAATGGAACAGGTAATGATGAAAATGAATTTTGGCTTAATAAAAATGATGAAGTTGTAGTTGAGCTTGTTATTGTCGATGGAGAAATTATTAAATCTGAGGTAATGAGTCATACGAGAGATTCCTCAACCATTGCTCTTGTTGTTGTACTCGTCGGTTTACTATTAATTTTTGGTCGAAAACAGGGGATTAAATCCATACTCACATTAGGTTTTACATTATTTCTGATTTTTAAATTTATGATACCACTCTTATTTGCTGGGTATTCACCTGTCTACTTAGCGATTACTACAGGTTCAATCGTTACAATTGTTACTTTTATTATTATAAGCGGATTATCGAAAAAAACAGTTGCAGCCATACTTGGAACAATTGGGGGACTTGCTTCTGCAGCTTTTATCTCGATTTTGTTTTCACAATTAATGCGATTGACGGGTTACCATAGTGTAGATGAACAAATGCTCGTCACACTTTCACACGATGGAAGTTTTGATTTAAAAGGAATATTATTGGCAGGTATCATTATCGGTGCTGTAGGAGCAATTATGGATGTAGCGATTTCTATTGCTTCATCAATGGAAGAAGTTAGAAGAACGAAACCGTATATTAAAAAAAATGAATTACTTAAATCAGGGATGAATGTTGGTAAGGATATTATGGGAACGATGGCAAATACGTTAATCTTAGCATATGTAGGTGCAGCACTTCCTATTTTAATGATGTTGTATAGTTATGAGAGTACACTTTCGCAGGTTATACACATGGAGTTTTTAGCTGTTGAAATATTAAGAACAGCTGCGGGGAGTATTGGTTTAATCTTATCTATTCCAATTACAGCAATTGTGGCTTCTGCATTTATAAAAACAAAAAGGTGATTCAATAGCCTGAACCTCAATAGGATGAGATTCAGGCTTTGTGTATCACTTTTTTTAAAGGATGATAAATAACGTGATGATATAAACAGCGATGAGTGAAACCCCAGTACTTAGAAAAATCGTTGATAGCTGCTTCCTTTTATTTTTCAAAAGAAAGAGTATACCTAAGCCGCCAAATAATCCTGCTAATAAAAATAATCCTATACCTAAAAATACAATAATGATTTCTGACTCCATATTATATCTCCTTGATGTTATATTAATGCTTTACTGTTATTACTATAATCGATATCGCGTAAAACATAAAGAATCAATTATCAATTATTGGATATATGATAAAAACGCACCTATTGTTTAATGTACCTTTAGTTGAATGATACGGTCTTCTCAAGGAGTTTTATAATATCAATAATTTCGGAATCAGCATGTTCACCTATGACATTGACAATAAAGTGTTCACCAACTTTTGCAGTCAAGAGTACTCTCATCATACTCGTAATACTATTGCCATTGAATTGTTGATTGTGTTTATTGATGTATACTTGGCTTTTAAACGAACGATTTAACTGAACAAATTCGATAACCTCCTGAAAAGAAACTCTTTCAGTTTGTATATTTAAAACAGTATTTCTTTCCATGAGACCCCTCCAATAATTGACTTAATCAAATCATACGGAATAACTATGCGTGATTTCTACATTATTGTTAGAACATCTACCGTTCATTTCGATAATTGTATAACGTTAATGATTCATTGCTGAACAACATATATATGTAATAGACCCTATTTAATGCAGTTGATGTTCGTTTATTTCTTATGGTAACTTGCAAATAATAGTCATTACATGAAAGATGAAGGTTTATATACGAAATAAAAGGTGAAAAAAGGGATGAGGATAACATGGTTGATAAAGTTTTAATTGTTGAAGGTACGAGTGATCGTAAACGAGTAAAACGAGTACTTGATGAGCCAGTAGATGTTATTTGTACATACGGAACGTTAAGTGACGAAAAACTTGAAACCTTAATTTTGCCAATTGAAGACCTTGATGTTTATATTCTCGTTGATGCAGATGAAGCAGGTGAAAGTTTGCGAAAGCAATTAAAAAGGGAATTGCCAAATGCCACTCATTTGTACACACAGAAAGGGTATGGGCAGGTTGAAACCACTCCAGTTGAATACCTTACTCAAGTGTTACGAGGACACTTTGATGTAAAAGAAAAGCTTTAGCATATACAGGAAAAGGTCAGGTGATCGTCCATAAAAGAACGGTGTTTTTTCACTGTTCTCCACACACTTAGTTGAGGTTGGGTGTTATTGATTTAAGAAGAATAAATCATGTTTAAAAACATCACAATATAAGTGAATGTTTGAAAGCAAGCTATACACAAAATCATAAAGGACGGGGTGGGGTATAATGACAAATCGTAATGATAATCGTAAACAGCCTCATACTGGAGGGCATAATGCAAGCGATACAGAATTTGCAATTGAGCATACACAAAGTAAAAAAGAAAGAAAAAGAGCTGCAAGAAAAAATAAGAAATAATTGTTGTATAAAATGGATAACCACTACTTTATAATGGTTGTCTATTTTTATTAAAAACAAAAAAGAGAAGGGAGAATATCCTTTGGAAAAAAATAAAACAAAGGACTCCGTGTTAAATGTGTCGGGGAGCTTTCAAATATCCTCTAACAAACAACAAAAAGATGTAAAGAAAGTAGAAAATGACAAAAAATTAGATGAAGGATCGATGTATTATGCTAGGCTTTTTATGGAGGATTAAAGGTGAAATCATTGCTTCTGCATAAGGAAATGGACATTTGAAAAAAATAAGGTTGATCAATTTTGAAGGAGGTCCAAAATTTGGGACGTGGAAAAAGCTTAAATCATAAAAAAAAGAGTCACCCTGGAGATTTTCCTAAAGGAAGCGAAAGACAGAAATCAAAACATAATTCACATGAAAAAGAATATTTAGTGACGGATGAAGCATTTAAAAACCGTGTGAGGGATGAATAAATTCCTCGAGACATGATTTTTAAAATATTGCTTACACTAATCGTTCCTATCATGATTAAGTAACGGTAACCACCCAAAATACGCTTGGGTGGTTATATATTTCGTGATAACAAATAATCGATTTAGAAAACAGTAAAGTTAGTTAATAAGTATGATATTAAAGGGACAAGAAGTTGGGGGTTAGGAAGGTACACAGATGTGGAGTTATTAGCTTTATTAAAATGAAGGATGACCAATAGAAGAAAACAGGAAGGTGAATTGTTTAGTCGTCTTCTTCACCATTGTATTGGGCAAGACAATTACTCATCGAGAATTAGTAGAAACATGCACATAACTAGTAGGATACTCATTTTTTTTAATTCAATTAAAATGCTCCAAAAAGCGTTAGGTGGGGACTCCAGCAGGAAAAGCACGAGCCGAAAATCACCCAAAACACATGGAATGAGTTTTGGGAAGTTGAGGCCGTGCCTGCGGAAAGCGTCCGCCTAACGCGATTTGAGTTATACTTATCAAGCTGTACTTAGCTATAAAAAAACGAGGCTGCCACTTTTGGACAGCCTCTTTCTATTTAACTAGCTTTTTTCATATCAACAGAAGCTGCTTTATAATGGTTTGTAAAGTAGTCATTCGTTTCACGAACAACGACCTTACTTAATAGAATTAAAGCAATTAAGTTAGGAATCATCATAAGTGCGTTTGCCATATCAGCAAATGCCCATACAGTTGTTAAGTTAGCTACTGCACCCATTCCACATGCAAGAATGTACACTGCACGATATCCACTAATTCCTTTTGAACCTGCAATATATTCAAAACATTTTTCTCCGTATACGTACCATCCGACGATTGTTGAAAATCCGAAGAAAATGATAGAGAATGCAACAATATATTCACCGACAACACCTAAAACAGAGGCGAACGCTGCACTTGTCAATGCACCACCGTCAAGACCAACTGCATCGTGTGCGATTCCAGAGATTTGTCCACCCGTTGGGTCCCAAAATCCAGAAATAACAAGGACTAATCCAGTCATCGTACAAACAATGATTGTAACGATAAACGTACCTGTCATTGCAACTAGAGCTTGTTTTACAGGATGGTCAGTTTTCGCATTACCTGCAATAAGTGCTGCTGTACCAAGACCTGCTTCATTTGAGAATATACCTCGAGCAACACCGTTACGTATTGCTTCAGAAACGACCACACCTACAAAACCACCAGCTGCTGCAACTGGGTTAAATGCATAGTAAAAAATGGTTTGGAATGCAGGAATAATTTGGTCAAAATTAACGAGAAGAATCAGCATTGCACCTGCAATATAAAACACTGCCATAATAGGCACAAAAAATCCTGCAACAGCACTAATACGTTGTAATCCACCAAAAATAATTAACGCAGCTAGTCCTGCAAGTAAAACACCTGTAACAATATTACTAACACCAAAAGAAGTTTCCATAACATCAGCGATCGTGTTTGATTGTACGCTATTACCAATCCCTAGTGCAGCAAATGCGCCAAATATAGCAAAAGCAATAGCTAACCATTTGAATTTCTTACCTAAACCTCTTTCAACATAATACATTGGCCCACTAGAATACTCACCATTTGCATTTTTGACACGATATTTCATCGCCAGTAAAGCCTCAGCATATTTCGTTGCCATACCTAAAAGACCTACGATCCACATCCAAAAGATTGCACCTGGCCCACCTAGGGTAATTGCAGTTGCAACCCCGGCGATATTACCATTTCCGATTGTCCCAGCTAATGCTGTCATTAAAGCTTTAAAGTTACTAACATCACCTTCATCTTTTGAACTAGATTGACCTTCTTTCGTAAATGCTAGTTTAAAAGCGTAGAATAGCTTCCTAAACTGAAGCCCTCTTAACATGACCGTTAAGAGAAGTCCGGTTCCAAACAGTAGGATTAAACTTGGTGTACCCCACAAAACACCATTAATTCTGTCTAAAATTCCTAGAATATCCATTTGTTGTTCCTCCTAAATATGATAGCGCTTTCAAGGGAAGTGTGTACTGATTTTAACATTTTAGTGAACAATGATGTGTTGTAATATTATTAAAATATAATATCAGATTTTTGTGCAATATAACAAATAGATTATAAGATTCGGAATAATTTATATCATTTCTCTTCGAGTGATATAGAAATGAGAACAGAAAAAAGCTAGTATGTTCGATTATTTTTAGTTACAATTATATAAGAAGTATTTCGTTTTACTTATGTGTTTGAGGAGTTTTTTCATGAATGAAAATCAATTAGATTATGACCCATTTAAAGGGTCGTTTGGAAGTTTAGAAAACTTAGTAGATAAAATTAGTGACGTGATGGAATGTCCAGTAACCATTGAAGACGCCAACCACCGTCTATTAGCATATAGTTCACATGATGATCGTACAGATTCTGCAAGAATCGCCACGATCATGGGGCGAAGGGTACCAGAAAATGTTATTAATAGCTTATGGAAAGATGGGGTTATTCCAACCCTTAATAAAAGTGAAGACCCAATTCGTATTTCAAAAATTACAGGTGTCGGTCTAGGTAATAGAGTGGCAATAGCTATACGGACAAAAACTGAAATCTTAGGTTATATATGGGTGCTCGAAATCGATAACAAACTTTCAGAAAAAGAATTGCTGTTATTAAAAAAAGCTGCACAATCTGCAAAGAATCAGTTATTACAGTTAAAGGTGCGTAAGAAGAAGAAAGAAGAAGGCCATAAAGAGTTTTTCTGGCAACTTTTAACAGGAGATTTGAAATCTCATGAAGAAATAATAGAAAAGCTAGAACGATTAAATATTCGACCACCAACACCAATAGCTGTGATTGTTTTTCAATTTGATCATGAGATCACTGACAAAATTGAATCCGATATTTCTTATATGATTAAAACAACGCAGCAAGTTCAGGTGACTTTTCATGTCATTGACCGTAATGATTTCATTTTATTATGTTCACCCCTACCTGTTCATAAAGGGAAATTATGTGCAAAAGAATATATTGATGAATTCATTTCACAGATGAATAAGCGATTTAAAATCGATCAAATTAAAGGTGCATGTGGCAATTGTTACGACAATTATGAAAAAATTGAAGCAAGTTATCAGCAAGCACTAACACTATTACGATTGAAACACAAATTTCCAGATGATGTCGGACATACTCATACGTATCAAGAGTTAGGAATATACAGGTACCTTGATGTTCTTCTGCAAAAAAACCAAGAAGACTATTATGAAAATACAGCCCTTGAAAAATTAAAAAACTACGATAAAATTCATAAAACTCACCTTTTAGAATCGTTAGAAGTTTTTTTAAATTATGATAGTAATGTTAATGAAGCATCTAAACAATTGCATGTACACACGAATACATTAAATTATCGGTTAAAAAGAATATCCGAAATTAGTGGGATTGATTTAAAAAGCCCGAATCAAAAAATAGCATTATATTTGGACCTTAAACTTACCAAATTAAAAAAGAGACCCTATTTGTAGAATTTCACAAACGGGGTCTCTTTTTTTGTGTGTTTTTAATAATGAAAAATACAATATGAGAATTTATACTTTGAATGTCACAAGATATAAAATGTTTTTTATTAAGGGAGGATACTAAATTATGTTAATTGGAGTACCTAAAGAAATTAAAAATAACGAAAACAGAGTTGCGATTACCCCATCAGGTGTTGATGCGTTAATAAAGTCTGGACATGAAGTAATTATTGAAACGAATGCAGGAATTGGAAGCGGTTTCACGAATGAAGATTATGTTCAAGAAGGTGCTAATATTGTAGATACAGCGAAAGAAGCTTGGTCTGCTGAAATGGTTATGAAAGTAAAAGAACCATTATCATCAGAATATGATTATTTTAGAGAAGGTTTAATCCTCTTTACTTATTTACACTTAGCTGCTGAACCTGAGCTTGCTCGCGCGTTAACGGAAAAAGGAGTAACGGCTATTGCTTATGAAACGGTAGAACAAAATCGTACGTTACCACTTCTTACACCAATGAGTGAAGTAGCTGGACGTATGTCGACACAAATTGGCGCACAATTTTTACAAAAATACAATGGTGGTAAAGGTGTGCTATTAGCAGGTGTACCAGGAGTACAACGTGGAAAAGTTACAGTTATTGGTGGAGGCGTTGTAGGTACGAACGCAGCGAAAATGGCGATTGGTCTAGGGGCGAAAGTTACTATTATTGACTTAAACCCTGAAAGACTTCGTGAATTAGATGATATTTTCGGAAATGACATTCAAACATTAATGTCTAATCCATTAAATATTGCACAAGCTGTTGCGGATTCCGATTTAGTTATTGGTGCCGTATTAATTCCTGGAGCAAAAGCTCCAAAACTTGTAAAAGAAGATATGATCGCAGCAATGACTCCAGGGTCTGTTATTGTAGACGTTGCAATTGACCAAGGTGGAATCTTCGAAACAGTAGATCGTATTACAACGCATGATAACCCAACATATGAGAAGCATGGCGTAGTTCACTATGCAGTTGCAAACATGCCAGGGGCGGTTCCAAGAACTTCTACAATTGGACTGACTAATGTGACTGTACCTTATGCTCTACAAATTGCAAATAAAGGTGTAAATAAGGCAGTTGCTGAAAATCCAGCTCTTAAACCAGGAGTGAATGTTGCATCAGGCTATATTACTTATGAAGCTGTAGCAAAAGATTTAGGGTATGAGTATGTTTCTGTAGAAGAAGCACTAGAAAAAGTAGCATCTGTGAACTAATAAGGAAACCAACGGAAAATCCCCATTTCATTTATGTGAACGGGGATTTTCCTTTATATTAACGAAATTCATACTATTCAGTAAGGGGAAGCAGATGAGTAGAGTAAGTTATAGACAAACTTGGGTCGAAGTTTCGTTAGATGCTATTTATCAAAATGCACAAACCTTTAAACGTAATCTATCGGAACGAACGAAATTTATGGCTGTAGTAAAAGCAGATGGGTATGGGCATGGGGCAGTTGAAGTAGCAAAAACTGCAATTGCAGCAGGTGCCGATGCACTTGGAGTTGCTTTTCTAGATGAAGCACTTGTTTTACGTAAAGCGAATATAAAAGTACCTATCCTTGTTTTAGGGTACACACCTCCTGAATCTTGTGAGGATGCCGTTTTGAATCAAATTACGATAACGGTATTTTCTGATGATGTGGTTGATGAATTAGCCCATGTTACGGAAAAGTTAAATACTAGAGCATCTGTTCATTTAAAAGTTGATACAGGTATGGCAAGAGTTGGCGTTACATCAAAAGAAGCGGCTTTTTCTTTAGCAAAAAAGATTAGCATTCTTAAAAATGTTGAGTTAGAAGGAATTTTTACGCATTTTGCAAATGCGGATAGTATCGATTCTACATATACGAATACGCAATTTGATAAATTTAAAGAGGTCTATCAGTATTTAGAAAAGAATAATATACGAATACCCATAAAGCATTGTTGTAATAGTGCAGCAACGATGAGTGGTCGAAAATATCATTTAGATATGGTTCGGGTTGGAATAAGTCTTTATGGTTTATATCCATCAAATGAATTGAAAAACAGTAGCTACCGATTAGAGCAAGCAATGACGTTTAAAACCAAAATTTCAGCAATAAAAGAGGCGAGTGAGGGGGACTTCATTAGTTATGGTTGTACATTTGAAATGAAGCAAGATGGTATGATAGCTACAATTCCGGTAGGATATGCAGATGGATTTTCAAGGGCTTTATCAAATCAAGGGGAAGTTTTAGTTGATGGTACGCGTGTTCCCATTGTTGGAAGAATTTGCATGGATCAGTCCATGGTTGATGTAAGTTTTATGAATGAGGTGTTTGTTGGAGAAGAAGTGACCGTCTTTGGTAGCTCGAATAAGAATTTTATTTCTATTGATGAGATCGCAGTACAAATGGGAACGATTAATTATGAAGTCGTCTGCCTAGTAGGAAAACGTGTTCCGCGAGTCTATATAAAGGATAACGATCTTTTTTCCTTTAAAAATAACCTATTAGAGGTGGAGGAAAGTGAGAAGGTTAAATCATTAAGTTTCATTTAGTAACAAGTGAATCAATTTCATAATTCCGTTTTCTGCGCAATGAAACGAATGATATGATAATTTTTTTCATTAAATGTACGTTTGATTTGTACTATCAGAATTTATAAATTTATGGTCGATAGTATAACGGCAACTAAGGCTTTCGCCATTTAGACTTGGCGAAAAGCCAAGTTTTGTTTAGAGGTGAACGTAACAAAAGACGGCGACTCCCAGAGGATCAGCGACGAGCAATACTTCTTTGAACTGCTCCGAGCTGCGACGAGTAACCGCAGGAGCACTCTTTACCTGCGACGAGCAAGCGTAGTGGCGCAGGAGCAACGAGCTGAAGATCCACTTAGGCTAAGAATTGTAGAGCCTAAGTTAGCTGAAGACAAGCCCTTGGGAAAGCGTCCGTCTGAAGTGAAGTTCACGCTCATCATTCGGAATTTTGCACCTTATTTTGAGTTATGAAATTGATTCAAGTGTAAATAAACAAAAATAAATCCATTCAAAATACTTGAATGGATTTATTTTATAGACGTGAGTATACTTTTACTTATCTTTCAACTTTGCTAACGCTTCTGCAAGAGCTGGGTTAAACGGTTCATCGTCCTGTTTATTTTGCTGCTTCATATATTTGTTAACATCACGTTTAGATACTTTCGTATTTTTCTCTTTTTTCTTTCGTTCATTAAATGTAGATAGCTTTTCTTTATGTCCACATTTACAAACAAATACTTGCCCTTCACCTTGACCTCGTAACTCAAGTTTTTTCTTACATTTCGGACAGCGAGCATTCGTTGATTTAGAGATGTTTTTACGATATCCGCATTCTCGGTCCTGACAAACGTGCATCTTCCCTTTTTTTCCATTTACTTCAAGCATATTCTTCCCGCACTCTGGACATTTCGTTCCTGTTAAGTTTGTATGTTTAAACTTCTTCGTACTATTTTTAATTTCATGGACGGTTGACTTAGTGTAGTCTTTCATCTCATTAATAAAGCTATTTTTGTTTAACTGGCCTTTTGCGATTGCCTCAAGTTTTTGTTCCCATTCAGCTGTCAACTGAGGGGATTTTAAATCTTGTGGTACTAAATCGAGAAGTTGTTTCCCTTTTGAAGTGAGGAATATTTCTTTCCCTTTCTTCTCGATAAGGAACGAATGAAATAGCTTATCAATGATATCAGCACGAGTGGCTACAGTACCGAGGCCACCTGTTTTTTGTAATGTTTTAGCTAAGTCCTTCGTATTTGTTGCAATATGTTTTGCAGGGTTTTCCATCGCTGATAGTAATGTTGCTTCATTAAATCGAGCGGGAGGCTTTGTCTCTCCAGTTGTATGTTTAACGGATGAAAGAGTAAGTGTATCTCCTATGTTTAAGTTAGGAAGGAGTTGTTCTTTCATATTATTTATTGGATCTTCTTCTTCAAATTCATGATCGTATACTTCTTTCCAGCCTGAAGAGATGACTCTTTTTCCTTTAGCGATAAAATCTTCCGTTTCAACTTTAGCTTTTATCGTCGTTTGTTCATACTCAAAAGGAGGGTATAAAACTGCTAAAAAGCGTTTGACAACCAAATCGTACATTTTACGTTCTTTATCGGTAAAGTTATGTAAAATTGCTTTTTCTTCGGTGGGGATGATTGCATGGTGATCCGACACTTTTGCATCATCTACAAACGACTTGTTTGTCTTAATTGGCTTTTGTAATAATTGATGTGCGATTTTTGTATACGGGCTACTCTTTTTACAAGCATTAATACGATCACTTAGCGTTTCAACAATATCACTAGATAAATATTTTGAATCTGTTCTAGGATATGTAAGAACTTTATGCTGTTCATAAAGCTTTTGTAAAATCGATAACGTTTCTTTTGCAGAATAGTTAAATGCTTTATTTGCCTCACGTTGTAATTCAGTTAAATCATAGAGCTGTGGGGCGAAGCTTTTCTTATGTTTTTTCTCAATGTCGAGTACTTTAGCTTGGTTCTGCTTCGTTTTCTTTAATATCTCATCTGCTTTTTCCTTTGAAAATGTTCGAATATCATTTGAATGCTTGTCAAGCCAAGTGAGGTTTAGGTTTTGATCTGTTTCGGCTTTAACTCCATAGAATGTTTTCGGTTGAAAGTTGCGAATCTCGCCCTCTCTTTTCGCAATAATTGCAACTGTTGGCGTTTGGACGCGACCGCACGAAAGTTGAGCATTAAATTTACACGTCAGAGCTCTTGTCGCGTTTAACCCGATATACCAGTCAGCTTCAGAACGAGCAACAGCAGAATGATACAAGTTTTCATATGATTTGCCGCTTTTTAAATTTTGAAAGCCATCTTGAATGGCCTTATCAGTTACAGAAGAAATCCACAGTCGCTTAATTGGTTTGTTTACTCTAGCTTTTTCTATAATCCACCGGGCAACAAGCTCACCTTCACGGGCAGCATCAGTTGCGATAACAACTTCACCGACGTCTGAACGGTGTAGCTGGCTTTTCACTGCTTGAAATTGCTTACTCGTTTTCTTAATGACTACGAGCTTTAATTGATTTGGAAGCATCGGCAAGTCTTCGATTTTCCACGATTTATATTTATCATCATAAGCTTCAGGGTCTGCAAGAGTTACTAAATGACCTAACGCCCACGTAATGATATATTTGTCTCCTTCAATAAATCCGTTCCCTTTTTTGTTGCAATTCAATACTCGTGCAATATCACGAGCAACAGAAGGTTTTTCTGCGATAACTACTCTTTTTTTCATTGTATGTAAACATCCTTTCTTCAAAACAAGCAGTTTAAATATAGCATACAATTCGTTCGTTGTAGAGCTAAGCGTGAAAAAATGAAGAATGCATACAAGAAAGGAGGGGCGATATAGGATGTCTTTTTTAGTCGGTGAGAACTGATTATAATTTTTCGTGAATTTGTTTGTTACAATGCTGACATTTATATATCTTTACATGACGATTTTCTTCTTTCACCCATTCGCCTTGTCGAAACACTTTACATTGGCAAAATCCTAATCTTGGCATGATATATTCCTCCAATTTAACGATATTATCAACATATTTTCCTAATATTTGTGCAATTATACACTGATTAAGAAGGATAGATTTTGAAAGTAGAGTGTGAAACAAGATTTTTCGGGGAGTGACAGGTCCATTAAACGGACATACTATGACTAATTTTAAATTCGGAGGGTTCTATTGTGAGTAAAAATGAGAATGGATTATCAATTTTCGCCTTAGGTGGATTAAATGAAGTAGGAAAAAATATGTATGCCATTCAATATGAAGACGAAATTGTGCTTATCGATTGTGGGAATAAGTTTCCGGATGAAAGTTTATTAGGCGTTGATTTAATTATTCCTGATATATCATACTTGATAGAGAATAAGGAGAAAGTTAGAGGGGTTATTGTTACGCATGGTCATGAAGATCATATTGGCGGAATTCCTTTTCTCTTAAAGAAATTAAATGTGCCTGTTTATGCTACTCGTTTTACATTAGGGTTAATCGAATTAAAATTAAAGGAACATAAACTTTTAAGAGAAACCGAATTAATTGAAATAAATCCCGACTCCAATGTAACATTTGAACATATTACAGTTAATTTCTTTAAAGTTACTCATAGTATTCCGGACTGTTTAGGAATGGTATTTAGAACACCTGAAGGGAATGTTGTACATACTGGAGACTTTAAATTTGACTTCACTCCTGCAATGAACGAGCATTCTGACATTCATAAAATGGCTGACATTGGTAAAGAAGGGGTATTACTTTTATTATCTGAAAGTACGAACGCTGAACGTCCAGGATCAACTCCATCAGAGCAAATGGTTGGTGAACATGTGGAAGAAGCTTTTAAGAAAGCAGATGGTAAAGTTATTCTTTCTACATTCGCCTCGAATGTTAGCAGGCTTCAGCAAGTTGTTGATGCTGCGATTAAAACAGACCGGAAACTCGCTCTTCTTGGGCGAAGCATGGTCAATGTCGTAACCGTTGCTATTGAACGCGGTTATTTGCAAGTTCCAAATAACATGCTTATTGATCAAAATGAAATCAATGAAATGGCTCCAGAAAATGTAGCGATCCTTTGTACAGGTAGCCAAGGTGAACCGCTAGCTGCTTTATCGAGACTGTCTACAGGTAATTTCCGTGGCGTTGACGTGTTAGCAGGGGATACTGTCATTTTAGCAGCGGGACCAATTCCAGGAAATGAACGGGCTGTGACAAGAATCGTTGATAATTTATTATCTTTAGGAGCTAAAGTCATCTATGGAACTGGTAGTTCATCAGGAATGCATGTTTCAGGGCATGGATACCAAGAAGACTTAAAATTAATGCTTACATTAATGAAGCCGACATATTTTATCCCGATTCACGGGGAGTATCGAATGTTATACCACCATCGTTTACTTGCTGAATCAGTCGGCGTTGAAGAAGGAAATACATTTATTTTAAAAAATGGTGAAGTTGTTGATATTAGAAATCATGAGGCGCGGCAAACACGAAAAGTTCGAGCAGGGAATACGCTTGTAGATGGAATGGGTGTTGGGGACGTTGGAGAAATTGTCTTGCGTGATCGTAAGCAACTTTCTGAAGATGGGATGATTGTCACTATTTTAACAATGAGTAAATCAGAGAAAGAGCTTGTTTCAGATCCGGACACAATCACTCGTGGGTTTGTCTATGTAAGGGATTCTGAAGAATTATTAAAAGACGTCAACCACTTAATTAAAAAGGCTGTTAATGAATTAGACGAAGAGGAAAGAAAAGAGTGGGGAGTGATTAAACAACATATAAAAAGGTCGATCGGTCAATATTTGTTTAAACATACGAAGAAAAAACCGATGATCTTGCCGATTATTATTGAAGTCTAAACAAAGAGTGCCTGTCTCAAGTAGTTATGTGAGTCAGGCATTTTTACGTAACTTTTGTGAAACAAGATTTTTCGGGAAGTGACTGGCACATTACCATTGAAAGAAAAACTTTAGTGACATCGTAACAGCCGTGTAACTGACGACACCGATGGTAAATGTAACAAAGTGAGCTTCTTCATCTGGTGGCAGTTCATATTTCAATACATTTAAGATCATTGCTCCAGAGATAAAGGCAAAGATGATGGATTCAGTAAGTGGAGATAAATTGATTGATATCGCAATCACCCAACCACTAATGATCCCGAGCGCTAGAACGTATCGGCCTACCTTATTATAAATATCTTCATATTCTCGCCATAAGTCATGGGCAACGGCAATAAAATGTAACCCTACGGCGAGTCCATAAAAAATGGCTTGAACACCTAACACATCATGTGAAATAACCGTATAGGCGACTAACATATTATAAATACCGAAAAAAATAATTTGTAACCAAAATAATGACCGTGCTTTATCCGTTTCATGTTTCAGTTGTGACTTACGAACAACTTTTTGAACACCGTAAAAAATGAGGACGCCGATTAGTCCAATAAAATACAACTCTGATTCCATTGTGAAATAATCGCCATACTTTTTCACCAAAATTTGTTCTTTATGTAAAGAAGGGAGGACATAGACGAAAACATAGGAAACAGCAAGTCCTCCAGAAAACGAAAACCATTTTAATCGTTGCAAGCGATTTGACGGTATAAGTTCATTAGCAAATAAATGGATTAAAATAAAAGCTATTCCCATGATAAAGGCATCGAGTGACATATGATGAGCTCCTTAAAAAGAAAGTCTTTTTATAAGGTACCCATTCAAAACGAAAACATTAAGTACGATTGAAATGAAAGGTCTATGGATGACTAAGATTTTATGTTGAATGTTTTCCTAAGTTTTATAGTCAGTAATTGTTCTCATACAAAAAAAGATGGTAACTCTTATGAGTCACCATCTTATCGTATGTAAATCGCAAACCTATGTACGATTTCGCTATCCATGCGCTAACCTTTCTTTTGACTCAGAAAAAGTAACCTCTTACACAAGAAAAGGGTCTTGCTTATGGCTGCTTCCTTCCGGATCTGACCCGTTCGCAAGTTTTTCGTTGTAAAAGACTTTTTCCTCAACATCAAATGAAAGGGGCTGTCCACACATAACGAAACCTTCGATAGGTATCGACCCTGCTATAGCGGATTGCAGGTTACAAGGCACCGCTACCTCCCCGTCTATTGCGATGTGTTTCAATTGATTAATTACATCTTACTATGGTTTATATCTTTTGTATATGCCAATTATATGGTGTTATAGGATAATGATGGTATTTGTGAAGTTTCATGAGGGAGGTTAAATGAATTAAATAGAGGGAACGATACATTTAAATATTTGTTATGGATGATGGGTGGTTTATGATGAAGTTACGTATAGAACTTACATACAAAACTCGAAAAGGGACTGAAGCTATCTTTACTTCTGATGAGATGAATGCTGAAAAAGCGTTATTAGTTGCTGATGATTTCGAGCAAACAGGACGATTGAAGAATATTATGTTTGTCGATCGATATGATAGTGCTTGGTCGATAAAGGAATTAAAGAAGTACTTAGAAGAAATTGAGACTGAACCACATAATGTTACCGTTTATTTTGATGGAGGGTTTGACATACAAACGAAAAAGTCTGGCTTAGGTTGTGCGATTTATTATGAACAGAATGGAAAGTCATTTCGTCTTCGTAAAAACCAGTTAGATGGTGAACTCGACACGAATAATGAAGCAGAATATGCAGCTCTTTATTTTACGCTCCAAGAACTAGAGTCATTAGGAGTGCATCATTTACCCGTTCAGTTTGTTGGAGATTCACAAGTTGTCATCAATCAGCTAATTGGTGAATGGCCAGTCATGGAAGATACGTTAAATCAATGGGCCGATCGGATTGAAGAGAAATTGAAAGATCTAGGGATCAGTCCAGAGTTTACACTTGTATCAAGAAAGAAGAATCAGGAAGCGGACCAATTAGCAACTCAAGCATTAAAAGAGATAGAAATTATGAGTACGTTAGAGTTAAAAGAGGAGTAGAATTGGTGAATATAAAACGTTTAAACAACGTAAAGTCAGCAATCTTGCTGGCTTTTTAAATTTACACTATAAGAATGTAGATAATTTTAGCTAAGAAGCCATTTCAGCGTAGTGAAAATTATATGTGTATAGTATAAGTGCTCCTGCGATTACTCGTCGCAGCTCGGTGTTATTTCACCGATGTCGTTCCTCGGTGCTCCTGCGCCAATAAGCTTGCTCGTCACAGCTCGTAGATATTTCGATGAAGCTGTTGCTCGTTGCAACTACGGCTCTCACTTCGCCTAAAAGGGCGAGCATAGCCGAGTTTTCTTTACCGTCTCAAATCGTCATTTTTTATCCTAATATATTAAATATAGAAAAATATTACCAATCGAGTTATAGTAATAAAGTAATGTTTTTACTTGTATTGTCATGGTGAAATTTAATAGTGATCGATTTTATACAAAGAGTTTAAATAAAGGGGAGCTTTTGAAGGAGATGCAGCTTAGAGGGAGAATAATCGCAGTCATTATCTTATTTATTTTTAGAGGGAGTTGGATGTTTTATTACCACTACAATTTTGAAATTGATAATGTAATCCAAGAACTTATCATCTCAATACTATTAATCTTTCCGGTATGGTGGATAGGAAAACAATTTGATAAAAGTCATTATTATTTAGAACAACTAAAGATAAAACAACAAGAACTAGAGCAAAAAGAAACAGATTTTACGAATTTAATTGAACTATCACCTCATTTTTTGCTCATTCATCAAGGTGAACAAATCGTTTATGTAAACCCAGAAACAGTGAAAATGTTAGGTGCGAAGACAAAAGGTGAGTTAGAAGGAAGATCCATTTATGACATGATTCCTGCTAGTGAGTACATAGAATTTAAGACAAAATTAGAGGAACTTAAAAACGGTTACGTAACACAGATAGAGGAACTAATTATCACTGGATTTAATGGACAGTTATCTAATATTAAAACAATTGCTGTTCCTACGATATACAAACAGCGTCCGGCAATAATGAGTATTGGTATTAATTTAACCGATTATAAACATGTAGAAAAGAAATTAAATGATATTGATTTTGCATTAAATGAATCGACGATTATTGCAATAACAGATAAAGATGGGGTAATTACCCATGTGAATGATAAGTTTTGTACGATCTCGAAATATACGAAAAACGAATTAATCGGCAACACACACCGAATAATTAAATCGGGACAACATTCGAGTTCGTTTTTCAAAGAGATGTGGGAAACGATTCGAGGTGGGGAAGTTTGGAAAGGAGAGATCAAAAATAGAGCAAAAGATGGATCATATTATTGGGTTGATACGACCATTGTTCCATTTCTTGATCGAACCGGAGCCCCATATCAATATGTAGCAATAAGGAATGATATTACAAATATTAAGGAAATGGAAGAAAAGAGTAGATATTTAGCAAATTATGATACGTTAACGAAACTTCCAAATCGTCAACACATTAACCAATTTATTCAACAAGAGATTGAAAAACAAAATGAGTCTAGTAATCTGGCACTCTTATTTATCGATCTTGACGGTTTTAAATTATATAATGATACTCTTGGCCATAACTTTGGTGATGAACTATTAAAAGAAGTGCCTAAAAGAATGAAACGCTGTCTACCGAAGGACTCATTTTTAGGTCGGTATGCTGGAGATGAATTTATTATTATCATGAAGGAAAAAGATGAACAGCAAATTAATAATCTCGCAAGTAATATAAATAAAACTTTTGAAGAACCTTTTTATATTCTCGGTAAAGAATTGTTTATTACGTTAAGTATAGGAATTAGCTTGTATCCAAAAGACGGGACAGATGCCGAAACGTTAATAAAAAATGCAGATGCAGCTATGTACAGGTCGAAAAGAGAAACAAAGAACAATTATCAATTTTATAGAGAAGAGTTTAATGAATCTAACAAAAGTAAAGTAAATATTGAAAATGGACTGAGGTGGGCCCTGAGAAATCATGAATTTCATCTTTTATATCAACCTCAGTATGAGCTTCATACAAAATCAATTGTAGGAGCAGAAGCTTTGATTCGGTGGAAGAGCCCTACATTAGGAGATGTCTCACCAGCAGAATTTATTCCAATAGCTGAAGATACAGGCCTTATCGTACCAATAAGCAAGTGGGTATTTAATTCAGCATGTAAACAATGTAAACAATGGCATGATGCTGGGTTGAAGCTAAAAATCTCGGTAAATATTTCATTACGTCAGTTCTACCTTGAAAATATTATAGAAACGGTGAGAGAAGTATTATTAGATACAAATCTTGAACCAAAGTATTTAAACTTAGAAATTACCGAAAGTATTTTTCAAGACATAAATAAATCAAAACATATTTTAAAAAGCCTAAAAGAATTAGGCGTAATGATTTCCATTGACGACTTTGGGACTGGATATTCATCATTAGCGATATTAAACCAATTACCGATCGACTTTGTGAAGATTGATCGATCATTTATAAAGGATATACCAAATGATGAAAATTCAATCATGCTCGTTAAAACGATTCGAGATATTGGGAAGAATTTAAACTATGAAATTGTTGCCGAAGGGGTAGAGAATACAGATCAATTGAAGTTCTTACAACAAAATAAATGTCAAATTGCCCAAGGTTTTTACTTTAGTAAACCTATCTTTTCAGAAAAAATAGTAAGGTTAGTAGATACATTTTACGAAAAAAATAAATAAGTACAAAAGTGAGTCATTTCATTAAATGGCTCACTTTTGTTGTTATTTGGTGCTTATAAAAACTCTTTGAATATGACTCGTCAAAATTCATACAAATGATATAAAGACTTTAACAAGTACTAAACAAGCAAAAGAATATGTTAGGGAGGGGAAATGATGAGCAAAGATCCGGTTAAAAAAGCACTTGAACATGTTCTCGATAATGATGCACTAGAGGACTTTGAAGTAACAGAAGAGCAGAAGAAGCTTGTGGAGAAAAGTATCAGAGGGGAGATTTCGCATGAAGAATTTATAGCAGAAGCTAAAAAAATACTCGAAAACAGTAGTGGCTAAGTTCTTGTAAGATGGGACTCATTGAAGAAAATACTCGACTTTTCCATAACTCATCTCACCCTATCCTTATCAACCTTCAAAACTTTCTGTATAATGATACTTAGGAGGGTGAGAACATGTACATATTTAAACAAGATTCGTTTACAAAGTTTGAAACGGAAGCATTATTATTTGGTGTATTTATGGAAAAAGAAGGCGCTTCGAGAGCTTTAGATGAAGCTTTTGAAGGGGAATTACAATTCCTTTATGAGTCTGGAGATTTGTCGCATGAGCGTGGACAAATCATGAAGTTACATACGTTTGGAAAAGTATCGGCAAAACGTATTTATTTTGTAGGTCTAGGAAAACAAGAAGAGTTAACGAAAGATGGGCTTCGAAAAGCTTTTGGCAAAGCATTTAAACAATTAGCGAATGACCAAGTTGAGCATGCAACGTTAGCAGTTGATAGTTTAACAGGATTACAAATTTCTAACGAAGATGCATTTGAGGCAATTGGAGAAGCACATGCACTCTCGCCTTTCGTGTTAAATACGTATCATACAGAGAAAAAGAAAGATACCGTATTTACTGAGCTTACGGTTATTGGTGAATCTAAAGAGAGTGAAAGTGAGATCACTAAAGCGTTAAATATTGGGTTCGCTCTAGGAGAAGGTGCAAATGTTGCCCGACGTCTTGTCAATACGCCAGGAAACTTAATGACTGCAACTGACCTTGCAGCATTTGCTGAAGGGGTAGCAAGCAAACATGATTTTGAAATCGATATTTTAAATAAAGAAGAAATTGAATCGCTCGGTATGGGTGCGTTACTTGCTGTAAACCAAGGATCTGATGAACCACCGAAACTCATTGTTATGCGCTATCAAGGAAAAGACACTTGGGAAAATCCAGTCGCTCTTGTCGGAAAAGGAATTACCTTTGATACTGGAGGCTATTCTCTTAAAGGGAAAGAAGGTATCATTGGTATGAAAATGGACATGGGTGGTGCTGCATCAACTATTGGAGCCATGGATGCAATTGGTTCGATTAAGCCAAAAGAAAATGTGATGACTGTGATCCCAGCAACAGATAACATGATAAGTGGAAAAGCTTTTAAGCCAGATGATGTGATCGTCTCGATGAGCGGGAAGACGATCGAAATCCGTAATACTGATGCAGAAGGACGCCTAGCACTAGCTGATGCAATCACTTATGCTAAAACAAAAGGTGCAGCAAAAGTCATTGATATCGCGACATTAACGGGTGGAGTGGTTGTAGCATTAGGAAACCAAGTAACTGGTACGATGACAAATGATGATGAATGGTTGTCAACAGTGCAACAATCAGCCGGTGAAACAGGTGAACTATTGTGGCAATTGCCTTACTTCGATCATTACAAAAAACAAGTTCGTACGAGTCACATTGCAGATTTAAACAATAGTCCAGGACGTGCTGGGCATGCAATATTAGCTGGTGCGTTCGTTGGTGATTTTGCTGAGGACACACCATGGGTTCATTTAGATATTGCCGGTACCGCAATGGCAGAATCTGAACATGACCTTGGTCCAAAAGGACCTACTGGTGTCATGGCGAGGACACTTGCAAAAGTTATTATGAACGAAGCCAAATAAAGTGAAGGAGGAGACTGGTAGTACACTCATGTACAATCGTCTCCTCTTTTCTTTATTTTTATTGTTAGGCTACCCTGAAATTAAGTTTAATAAAGGTATTATTTGAAGTGATATTTTTAAGTCTAATATCATCATTTTATAAAGAAAAAATTATGATGAAATTAGGCTATATTTGCAGTGGTTTTATAACTCGAAGAAGTGATAGGCGGCGACTCCAGCACAAGCACAAACTTCACGAGTTAGCTACGCGCTACCTCGACGCCTAACAACGGAGCAATGCTTGTAGAGGAAGAGGTAGGAACAGCTTCGAGCTGCGACGAGTAACCTCAGGAGTCACGAGCCGAAAATCACCTAAAACGTCTGGAGACGTTTCAGGAAGTTGAGGCCGTGCCTGCGGCAAAGAAGACACCGTGAAAGCAAACGAAGTGCAGATTGAACGGATGTCGCGCTTGTGCCTAGAGGTGAAAGCGTCCGGCTGTAAACAGATTCGAGTGCTTATCATTAAAAAAAACACAATAAAAAAGGCGACATGTAAAGCTAAATGTTAAACGTGTTGCCATTTCTAGTGTTTTGATATGCCGCGACACCTGCGGAAAGTGTACGCTGTTAGCGAACACAACTAATAAAACAAAATCTTTACGAAAACAGTCTTAAAAAATGAAGAGTGCAAAAATAGTAGCTGTTATTAATCCGATGATCACTGGAATAAAACTTTTTCTAACTAAATCCAAGACGGATATTTTAGCAAAGCCTGCGATTGCAATAATAGGAGACCAAGCAACGAGTGTCCCACCGCCAACCCATATAGCGCCGATTTGACCGATCGAGGCTAATGTAGCTTGATCTGCTCCAACTGATGAAGCTAATGCTTCAGATAAAGAGCCGATTAAAGGTAGGGCTGAAAAGCCAGAACCGTCAAGCCCAGAAATCATTCCTAACGCTAAAACCCCAAAAGCAGTAACAAAGGCATTTTCAGGAATGAACCCTTGACTTGCTTCTACTAAATCAAATAAAAACGATGGTGCGTTGTCAGCGCCGGTACCGAAAACTTGAGAAGATAATTCTCCACTTCCAATGAAGAAGAACCCAGCTATAGGTATGACTAATCCCATCACTTTAAACGTAAATACAAAGCCTTTGACAATGTGGTCACTAACTTCTTGTAAAGTCTTACGATAATTACGGAAAAGTGAGATTGTTAAGATCATCATCATTGCAGTGCCTCCTACAAGAGAAGCACCAGCACCTTCTTCTATTGTAGGGATGATATTTGAAAATGTTGCGGTTACTACATAAGTAACAATGACTAAAAAGACAGTTGGAACGAGAAAGGCAAAGTACTGACTGAATTTTCCCTTCCTTACTTCGATATCATCCGCACTTACTTTCATATCATCATCGCCACTATTTTCCCAATCGATTAAGTTTCTCTCTGCAGGCTTTTTTATTGATTTTCGAACCATAAAATAAGCGACCGGTAATGATGTTATTCCAGCAATAAGGGATAAAATGAACGTTTTTTCTGCAATAATACCCGCTTCTAATCCACTAGTTGACGCAGTTAAGCCTGGAGCTACCTTTAAAATGAAATCAGAAGAAAGTGCCATCCCATGCCCAGCAAGAGAAATAGCAATGGCTGCTCCAATCGGTGGAAGTCCTGCTTTTATCGCAACAGGGATAAGCAATGCGCCAATGAGTGGAACTGCAGGAGCGGGCCAAAAGAATAAAGAGAGAAAGTACGTAACGACAACAAGAATGAAAAAGGATAAATGCCCGTTTTTCATCACCTTTTGAAACGGTAATACCATTTCTTGGTCTGAACCTATTGATTTAATGGAACGAAGAAGTGCGGTCATTATGGCAATAATTAGGAAGATATCAAAAAGCTCAGTTGCTGCTACTAGACTTGCATTAAAGATCGCATGAATTCCAGCTAATACTGAATCACTGTATGCCCATGCGACAAAAAAACTCATAACGATAGCAGGAACAACGACATTTTGCTTGAACAACATAGTCAATATAATGACACATATTCCGGTTATATATAACCAATGTGCTAGCGTAAGTTCCATAAATGTCAAATCTCCTTTGAGAGAAATTTGTTTATTAAAGTCGAAATCAATATGCATCTTATGCTAAAAGTTAGGCCGACGTGTAAGGGAACTCGTATGTGGTTTGTTGATCTTTTTATGCACTTTATATTATTTTTTTCGTTATCATTTTATGGTGAAATAACACTTGACCTAGTACCTGTGCGGGTATATAGTTACGGTATACACAAAAGGGGGACAAAAAAGTGATTAAAAAATATTATCCTTTTCTTATTCCAATAATCGTTTTAATAGGGTTCTTCGGTTATCAACAATTTCAAAGTGCTGGTGTAGAAGAAATAAATACAAATCAATTAGCTGAAATGATGAATAGCGAGGCACATGAAGATGTGTTTTATGTGGATGTACGTGAAGAACATGAATTTAATGATGGTCACATTGAAGGGATGGCAAATGTTCCTTTAAGTCAATTAGAAAATAGATATGAAGAAATACCAAAAGATCAAACAGCTGTGATCATCTGTCGTAGTGGAAATCGAAGTATGCAAGCAATAAATATTTTAAAAGACAATGGATATGTTGACCTCATAAATGTAAAAGGCGGTATGCTAAAGTGGGAAGGGAACGTCATTCATTTACAAGAATGACGTTGCAATGACACAACTTTAATAAGCTTAATATAGGACGAAATCGTTGTGAGGTACGATTAGAGCAACCCTTTGTCCTGCTTGAAAAAAAGTCAGCGAATTTTCGCTGGCTTTTTTCTGTATATCTTTTACTAGTTTTAAAATACAAGTCTATACTTAAACCTCTTTACATACATATTAGCTTTTTAGCATAAACATTTAAATTACCTCAACTTGTTTTTACTAAACCAGCCTATCAGCTTCAAATAAGCAAGATTTCCACTACTAAGCATTCTTATGTTTTAGAATTTGGAGGTGCTAGCTTGAAGATTATTGAGAACTTAGAATTTATCCATGAACATGAAAAAGTCATCTTTGAAAATTATAAAGTTTTTAAAAGAGATATGGAAGAAGCACTTGAAGGGATCAAAAAGACGATTGAATGGCTTAGAACTTCACTATTTCAATATGTTGTTGATGATCTTA
This sequence comes from Bacillus shivajii, assembly GCF_020519665.1. Classification (NCBI taxonomy): domain Bacteria; kingdom Bacillati; phylum Bacillota; class Bacilli; order Caryophanales; family Bacillaceae; genus Bacillus; species Bacillus shivajii. The sequence goes on along the minus strand of NZ_CP084703.1, from coordinate 2,368,020 downwards.
TTTTTTATATTTCAGATGAACCGATCAATTTTCCAGCGGAGCTTGCCATTGAGGAAGAAAGTGAACAAAGTGATGAATGTCAGTTTATTGTTTATTTAAATATTATGTCGATCTCTAATGACTATAAAAATAGAGAGTATATTTTAGACCTAAAAAAAGATCATGTTACGTGTCTAGAATATTCTTCCTTTATTTTATTGCATGAGATTGGCCACTTTATTCATGGTAATATAGGTATATCAGGGAGTACAAAGAAAGATCGGCTATATGGATATTTTGAGAAAGGTGAACATTTTTATACTAGATATATAGAAAAAATGAAGCATGGATATACAACAGAGGAAAAGAAAAGGTATCGAAGAATACCACAAGAGAAAGCGGCAGATGCATTTGCAAGACAATGGCTAGATGTCATGATGGAAGACTTGTAGAACTTTGACGATACTTTTATTATCCATCGTATGTTTGAAATAGGAGAGGTTAAGGTCATGACGACAGCAAGTGAAATTTATACACCAATTAAAGATACTCTTCTTACAAATGAATTCACTGAGGAAGAGGTTCATATCCTTTCAAACTACTCACAGTATTACTTCCTTCAAAAAGACGAAACGTTGATTCAAGAAGGTGAACGTCAAAAAAGCCTTTATATTATAAAGACAGGAAGGTTAGGTATTTTTCAGGGTGAGGCATCGGACCTTTTTACGAGTTTGGAATCAGAAAGTATGATCGGTGAAAAATCAATTGTAGAGGTAGAGCATCATTATACGTATTCCGTTAAGGCGTTAGATCCATCCATGGTCATGAAAATCGATACGTATAAACTGTTTCAAGAACAAAATAATCACTCACTTCAATTGAAACTATTAAATAAAGCCGTCAAACAATTTTCAAGAGAGAAAATAACACTGTTTTTAAAAAAGATGAAGAACGTGAGCAAACAAAAGCCTACAATGCACTAGGGGTTATTACAACAAACTATTTAATTGTTGTTTCCATTTATACACTAATGCTCCTATCATTAACGCAACTCGTTGATATATTGGGGGCATCTACGTTCATAGACATCGTACTAATATTAGGTTTTGCCTTTATAACGTATCAGGTTATGAGAAAAAGTGGTTACCCATTATCAACATTTGGGTTAACTTTGAAGAATTGGAAAGGTGATGTGAAAGATGCTTTAGTTCTTACAGCACCAGTCTTCCTATTTTTTCTTCTTCTAAAATGGGGGATGGTTACGTTTATACCGGCATTTTCACATATCCCATTATTTAATATAACAGCATCATTTACTGATGTTGGCTTCAGCTATTCCATTTTCATCTTTACAATCATCGTATATATTGTGTTTTCATTTGTGCAAGAGTTTATTGCACGAGCAGGGTTACAATCCGCGTTTTCGCGATTTTTACCAGATACAAAGGGAAGGAAGTCAAAGCAATATTAATATCAAATTTAGTGTTTGCGATGGCTCATGCTCATATCGGTACGCTTTTCGCTTTAACAGCATTTATTCCTGGATTATTTTGGGGCTGGATGTACACAAGGCAAAAATCGATCATTGGTGTCAGTATCTCCCATATGTTAATTGGAATATGGGTACTGTTCATTTTAGGATTCACACAGTTTATACAATAGACGATAATAATAAACCTATGACAAGTTGTCATAGGTTTTTCATTGTTGAGGGTATGTGCGTGAATCGATAACTATCGTAATGATATTATCAATGATGCCTTATGTAATAATAATACAATCTTACAAGTGGAAAAATGAGCAAATAAAAAATTGCAGAATACCATAGTTTCCAACCTGTATATGTTAAGTAGCCAGATTGTACGGTAGTCCACTCAAAGAATGTAGAAAAAGCTGCCCAGGCTATCCAATAAGGGACGAAGGACTTAAAATTTACAGGCATATAGTTTAAAAATGGGATTGTAAATAACGGTGCCATAAAAAGCTTCGTTGTAAAAGCTTCCGGGCTTACTTCACTGTCACCAGCAAATTTGTATAGTTCGAACGTGTAGCCTAGGTAATAATCGACGACAATTTCAAGATAAGAAAGAGTAATCCAAATGATCACCATATCTCGTCTTTTTAAGTGTTTAGGCATAATCCAAACGATGACTAGTAACACTATAACTACAATTGATGAATACAGCACAAACATCATCCTTTTTTACTACACACAGTAAGGTAATAAGTTGTTTTTTACTGAATAGGGTTATTACTTTTAACACGGCAAATACCGAAAGATAAATGGCTCCAAAGTATGTCTTCTACCTTTTCAACCTTCTCCTCACTACACTCAACAATAATAACGACTTCTGATTTTCTACCCTTACTCATGTTGGCCTTTTTTTGATAATTCTTTTTGTAAAGGTAAAAATCAATTAGAAAGCCGATAATCAGTCCAATAATTAAGCCAATAACTCCCCAAATGATAGGCCCTAAATTTAAAATATATCCATAAATACTCCCCACAAGCATAAAAATCATTCCAAAAACAGCAGCTAAGTCAAATAAACTCATGCCATCTGATTGATGGATTGAATCAAATAACTTTGCTTCTTCAACACGTTTATCTAGAGGAAAAGCAAGAATGTTCTCTTTTGGAATGCCCTTTTGCTCTAGTTCCGAGAGTGCTAATTCTAATTTTGAAGAGTATTCAAAAGTAGAGATGATGTACATATCTTTAACTCCTTATTATTTCTTTAACTTTGCGAGTTTTTCAATAGCGTTATTCTGATAATTCCTTTTGAGATAATTCGCCTGTTCTTTTTCAAACACTTTGTTTAGGTCGACGGTATATGCGTAACTATCATAAATAGAAAATACATAAATTGAGGGGATGAACAAAAACCATTGCGGATTTAATATAGAAAGTGCATAAGAAATATCTCCGAGCATCGTATGTAGTAATGCTTCGTAAAAGTTTGAAAAATAAATAATAACGATCCACCAAATGATTGTAAAAACAGCACTCGGTATACGATTGATGTATAAATACCCTAAGCCAGGGGCGAGTATTGAGCATATTGCAGAAATCCAAGGTTGTCTTCGGTCTAAAAAGTTAATTTCTAAAGCACTTATTTTGAAAGGAGTTATTGAACTATTTTCTCTGTATGCAAGGACATATTGTCCATTCATTTCAACGGTTCTTCGATATGAATCCCATATTCCATATACGTAAACACTTGGATATAACAGTAGCCAGTTTGGATTTATTACCTCAATAGCTTTTTCCATTTCTCCGATCATTGAGTACATTAATGCAGCATTTATTCCTGCATTAACGTTTACTGTAATTTCCCAAATAAATAGAATAAACCCAGTTACAAACTTACATAACATAAAGTGGCCAAAACCAGGTAATGCAGCTGACCACCATGCTACAACCCACGGATGTCTGTATGTTATAAGGTTATCGTGGTAAGAAACTGAATGGTGGATTTTACGTCTTTCCAACATCGTTTGATCTACCTTTATGAAGCTCATGAAGACGTACCTCCGAAATGTGAATTCAACTAAGTGTATTATTAAACAAGTGATAGAAATATATGTAAAAGTTTATTAGCATAAGAAAGATAGTGATTTATAAGAGCGGTGCTGAACCAAAAAGTTTAGTAAGGGGTTATTAGGGGGAATAAATACCTAGCTGTAGAAAATGTTTGATGGTAAAATATATCAAGCTGAAAAAACTGTGAAAATGTAGACAGCTATTTTTACAGTCTTTAAAGGGGATAAGAGGTCTTGAAACATACGGGAAGAATGTTGGCTACTCTGCTTATTATTGCAATCTATGTAGGAATATTAATTTATCGTTATTTAATGGGGAAGTTAGCGGAACCTTATTATGATTTAATCTTTATATTGTTTCTTTTACTACCAGTGCCATGGTGGTTAGGAAAGCAGTATGATAAAGCAAATTATTATTTAGATAAACTTAAAGATCGTAAAGCCGAGCTAGATAGTCTTTTTAATAATAGTGCTTCGTTTTTATGGACAAACGATCTAACCGAACAAAAACTTAAGGTTTCGAAAGGGATCGAAAGTTTATATGGCTATTCTGCGAAAGAATTCGAAGAAGATTATGAACTATGGCTTTCAACTGTTTATTCTGATGATAAAGAAAAGGCTAATCGTTTTTATCGACATTTATTATCAGGAGATCCTTCAAGGGATGAATGGAGATTTATACGTAAAGATGGTGAAACAAGGTGGTTGGAAGCATTTGGGAATCCTATTTATAATCATTCTGGTAAATTAATAAAGTTAAACGGTGTTGCTTATGATATTACAGAGCGCAAACAAATGGAAGAAAAGCTTCATCATATGGCATATTATGATAACTTAACGAATTTACCGAATCGAAAAATGCTAAACGAATATTTTCAAAAAGAATTAACTCGTTGTAAACAATATCAGCAAAAGTTGGCTGTACTTTTTATAGATTTAGATGAATTTAAATCTATAAATGATACGTTAGGGCATGATGCAGGAGATCAATTGCTGAAACAAGTAGCTGAAAGGTTAGAAAAAAGTGTACGCCAACAAGATATTGTTGCACGACTTAGTGGGGATGAATTTATTATTTTGTTAGAGATTTCTTCAAGCGAAAAAGTGAAAATGATTGCTGACCATCTTGTAAATCATTTTAATGAACCATTTGAATTAAATGGGAAGGATCACTTTAATTCTCTTAGTATTGGAATAAGCGTATATCCCAATGATGGTGATAATATAAACACTTTGATCAAAAAAGCAGATTCAGCAATGTATTTAGCAAAAAAAAGAGGGGAAAACAACTATAAGTTTTCTCGAGAAGCAAGATTGTTAACATAATTTAAACCGACTACTTGTTACGTTAGTAGTCGGTTTTCTTAATATTTATGTGTAAGTCTGATTATTTATCTTTGTTAGGGTCAGGCTCATTTTCTTCTGCAAACTCAAAAGCAAAATTTGGCTTGAAATTTCGTTGTTTTGCTCGACTAGTATGCTTCACATTTTTCATGATATAGGCATGAATAAACAGTTCTGAACCTGCAATAAGGCTTGCGGAAATGATACTTCCCCATCCGATCATTAAATAACTATGGAAGAAGATCCCACCAAATAAAAAGACGAGTGTATACGTTAAGAAAAAATCAACGACAACCGCATTCGTTTTACCAATTTGCGGGAGAATCATGAGGTCTCCAATAAAGTAAGAAATTACAGTAACTAATAAGCTAAATGAAATGATCTCCACAAACGTTCCACCGAAAAACAGCCCTAAACTAATCCAAAATACGGCAAGACTTACGATAAACTTGAACAATAAGATATTGAAATGCTTCATTATATAAATACTCCTTTTTAATCATTAGTCTTGTACAAAAGTATGAGTATCCATACTATATATTTACTACCATTACTTATGAACAAGAGTAGAGAGATCAAGTTTTCATGTCTCACAACATACGGTTACTGTAATATTATTATGTAAACTAAACTCAACTTAAATAAAAACATTTTGTCATCCAAACATACATTCGCTATAATAAAATCATGAAGGGGGAGATTGCTGTGTTTGGTAAAAAGTCAATCGACCAATTAATAAATGAGTTAAAGCGAGACGAGCATGTCGCTCATTGGCATGAGATGAAGGAACAAGCGGCGAAAACAGCTTCTTTTCCAATAAAATTAGATAAAAGAATACGTGAAGCATTACAGAAAAGGAACATCCATGAATTATATACACACCAAGCTTCGGCGTTTGAAGCTGTAATGAATCATGAAAATATCGTGGCCGTTACACCAACGGCTTCTGGGAAAACGTTATGTTACAATCTCCCTGTTTTGCAACGGCATATTGAAAATAGGGAAAGTAGAGCACTTTACATTTTTCCAACAAAAGCATTAGCTCAAGACCAAAAAAGTGAATTAAATGAGTTTATTGATGATCTTGATGTAAACATAAACAGTTATACATATGACGGCGATACACCGGCCAACATTCGCCAAGTCGTACGGAAAGCAGGACATGTAGTGATTACAAACCCTGATATGCTTCATTCGGCAATTTTACCTCACCATACGAAATGGATCTCTCTTTTTGAAAACTTAGAGACAGTTGTTATTGATGAGTTGCACACTTATCGTGGGATATTCGGTTCACATGTTGCAAATGTTATTCGTAGACTAAAGCGTATTTGTGCTTATTACGGAAGTAACCCGACATTCATTTGTACATCAGCAACCATTGCAAACCCAAAGGAATTGTGCACGGAGTTAATAGGTGAGAACGTACGTTTGATCGATAATAATGGTGCACCAAAAGGGAAAAAACATTTTGTCCTTTATAATCCTCCTGTTGTGAATAAACAATTAAACATAAGAAAAAGCGCTACGAAAGTCGTCAATGACATTGCATCGACATTTTTAAAAGAGCGGATCCAAACGATTGTTTTTGCTAGGAGTCGAGTCCGAGTAGAAATCATATTAAGCCATTTACAGGAGCTTGTGAAAAATGAATTGAACAAAAAGTCGATACGTGGTTATCGAGGGGGCTATCTCCCGAACCAGCGCCGCGAAATCGAAAGAAGCTTGCGTCAAGGTGAAACGGTTGGAGTCGTTAGTACGAATGCTCTTGAATTAGGAGTAGATATAGGTCAACTGCAAGTATGTGTGATGAGTGGTTATCCAGGATCGATTGCTTCGAGCTGGCAGCAAGCAGGAAGGGCCGGAAGAAGACAGGATGAATCAATTGTTATTATGGTTGCCAACTCAAGCCCAATTGACCAATACATTTTTCAGCATCCTGAATTTTTCTTTCATAGTACACCAGAAACCGCACGAATTAATAAAGATAATTTAATTATTCTTGTCGATCACATTAAATGTGCTGCATACGAACTACCGTTCAAACAAGGTGAAACGTTTGATGGTACACCAATTGAAGAAATCTTAGAATATTTAACAGAGGAAAGGGTTTTACATGCGCAAGGCAACCAATGGTTCTGGATGAATGATGCCTTTCCCGCTCACAATATTAGCCTTCGTTCAGCTGCACAGGAAAACGTCGTGATCATTGACCAAACGAATGTAGAAAAGCATCGCGTGATTGGAGAAATGGATACGTTTAGTGCGATGACGTTACTGCATGATGAAGCAATCTACCTACATGAGGGAACGCAATATCAAGTAGAATTTCTCGATTGGGATGAAAAAAAGGCGTTCGTAAGAGAGGTAGATGTTGAATATTTTACAGATGCTAACCTTGCAATTCAGCTGAAAGTGTTAGAAATAGATGAAAAACGTCATCTCGGTCGTCACGAACTTCAATATGGAGATGTCATGGTCACAGCGATGGCGACGATCTTCAAAAAGATTAAATTAGAAACATTTGAAAACATCGGTTCAGGACCAATACATCTACCAGAGCAAGAGCTTCATTCAAACGGGATTGCCATTACATTTCAACCTGAGTTTTTTGAACAGTGGAATGAAAACGTCATGGAACAAATCTTAATGGGCGGAGCTCACGTGTTGCAACACGTTGCTTGTGTAAAGGTCATGTGTGATAAAAATGATTTACATGCTGTGCCAGAAGTAAAAGCGATTCATTCACAAAAGCCAACAATCTTTTTATATGACAGGTATCCAGGTGGAATTGGCTTAAGTAAAAGTGTTTATGAACAAACGGAACAAATATTGTTGGACGCTTTGAACTTTGTTCAATCTTGCCCGTGTGAAGGCGGGTGCCCTACTTGTGTCGGGGTTGGTAGTACGAGCTCGGATTTAAATGTAAAAAAAGAAGTATCGAAACTTATAAAATCGAGTTTAACTCATGAATGAAGAGGTTGCCAATTGGTCAACCTCTTTCATTATTCTTCGACGCCGGTTTCTGTTATAACAACATCAATACTTGCACGAATTGGGGCTAAATGGTATTGTTTATTCCATTTCTCTAGATCAAAATGTTTATCCTTCGCTTTTACTTTTGCCCCAAATCCTATTGGATCAACTTTTTTCTTCTGTAAAAGAAAGATTAGACGGTTCATTTCTTTTGAAAGTGTTTTTTCTAAGGACCTTTGAATTTCTTTCACTTTTTTTTCATCTAATGTATGTCCTGAATACTCCTTAACCTTTCCTTTGAACTGAACTGATACATCTATTTCAGGGATTCTTTTCGATAAATCGACTGTCACATCATTATTCGAACTAATATTACGAATAACAGCGTACTCATCATCCTCTTCATTTAATGTAAGTTCGTAAGTGCCTTCTCTAGCAGGTTCTACTAACAACTTGATTAAAAAAGCTTGGCGTAAGTTCAATCGATGAACTGCGCGGTCCCCTTTAAATAGCGTTAATCCGGTTATTTGAATTTGTTCATCATTAAGTTGAATATTGGGAAGAAAGGCGTCTTTCCCTTCTTGAAAGTAACTAGAAATAAAAGTGAAGATATTTGAGGTTGGGATTGTTTGCCTATCTATATTTTGTTCAATCATTTCTTCAATATAGGTCGCTGTATCCTCTTCTAAATTGTAGTCTTCTGTTAATAGCTCTTTGGTGGAGCCTTTGTCTACTGTTGCCAAAAAAATGCGTAAACCAATATTCGGGTCGCGTATAAATGTATCTAATAATGTCATAATTCCATTCTCAGCTAAATGATAATCAAAAAGAATAGATTTTATTTTTCCAGGGTGCAAAGGCCTCGACGATTTTGTTTCAAGAAGTGTACCTATATCTCTTGATGTTTTCGCAGTTGCAGAAATCGTTACACTTTCTACTTGTGCCTCCGTTTGAAAGGTTGGGATAGACACCGTCCCTTCGATCTTATCCTCATCGACTAAGTCATACCCCACACCAAAGATTAATTTTTGCTCATCTAAAATCTGTTGTTCAACACAGCCAGCCTGGATGAACAGCACAAATAAAAATAGCCCATATTTATATCGAAGCTTTTTGGCGACCATTTGAACGATTCCTCCATTTATGTATCAAAGCTGTTATGATAAACAATGTAGGTATATACACATATATAAGGTAAAAACCTGCCATTGAAACCCTTTCTTTTAAAAAGACAACCTCTGTTCTCGTTTCTAGTGGATATAAACAAATAACTAGTAATCCAGCGAGTAAGATCAGTGCTTTCTTCTGTGTGATTTTAAACGTTTGTTTCATTGCCCTGCTTGCTGCCCATAGGAAAATGGTGATGTTAGGAAACACGACGAATAACCAAACGGATATCCCAATGTATTCAAATCGTTCAATAAATGGTAATTCGAGAATCTTCCACATACTTAACGTCGGATAGACGAGTCGCTCTAGATGGCTTTCTGTGTAAAATAAAAATGACACAATCGCCACAGTGACATATAAAACTGTAGTAAATAAATGACCAAAGTGTGCCCATTTTTGGGACTGTTTTCCTTGTTGTATATACGGATAGTAAATGAGCAGAGCTTCAAGTCCTAGAAAACTAAGGGTCATCGTACTAAAAACGGATAATTGATCCTGAAATGTTGTTTGAAAGAGTGGTAATAAATATTCAAGGTTCGCAAACTCTAGCGGTGCCGCAATTGTAAATATGAGCCATAATGGGATTATTACCCCTAAAAACGCAATGCCAGTAACGACTCGAAATCCTTGCCATATACAATACACAGCAAGAAGGACAATAGGAATGCCAAGTTCTAATGTATATAATTGAGGGAACATCCAAATTTGGATGATTTCAATATACGTTCTTAACACAGTAAGAGAAGATGCAAAAAAATAAACAATCAATAAAAAGCTTAAGATTGCTCCCAGTTTTTTACCGAAGTAATAGGAGTGTACCTTTACAAGGTCATTCACTTTCTCTTGACGATTTAAAAGTCGGTACATCATCCAAATAATAAGATGTAAAAAAGCACCAGTCAAAAAGACACCAATCCAAGCTTGATATCCAGCATCTTCAGCAATAAAACGAGTAAACATGAGGATGCCGACCCCAATTTGAGAAGTATGTATCAGGAAAAACACTAATTTCGGTGAAACGTGGTTCATGGAATGTATTTGTTTCACAAAGTGTCCCTCCTCAGTACTTATTGGATATCGTGATCAATATCATTTTTCATCTTTGCATCTTTTACGGAAAACTTCGTTTCGTCTTTCGTTTGCGTTGTTAATGGACGTTTACTTTGAAAACTAAACGGGAGACGAATAAAAGAATCCCGAAGGTCTTTCACAATCGGCGGATAGATTGGTGCAAGGTAAGGACGCCCTAATGATTTTAAGCTGATAAGGTGAATCAGTGTAAACGTCATAAGTAAGGAGATTCCAATTAACCCCCACAGTTGAGCAATGATTAAAAAAGGAAAACGCATAAGTCGAATCGTATTACCGATCCGATAAATAGGTGTCGTAAAAGATGCTAAAGCGGCGAGTGCAACAATGATCAGTAGCACATTACTTGTTAATCCAGCTTCTACTGCTGCTGTACCAATAACGATCCCACCGACAATCCCAATTGTTTGACCAACCTTTGTTGGCAATCTTGCTCCTGCTTCTCGTAATAGTTCGATCGTTAACTCTAAAAATAGTGCTTCTATAATTGGCGGAAAAGGGACTTGCTCGCGCGTTAAAATTAACGTAGCCATTAAATCCCTTGGAATCATTTCTACATGGAATGTAATAACGGCGACATATATCGGTGTTGCAAAAACTGAAAAAAGGACAGCGCATAAACGAATCAATCGAAAGACTGACGCCATATGCCAAGCAATATAATAATCTTCAAAGGCAGAAAAGAATTCAATCAGCGTTGTTGGTGCTGTTAAAGCAGCTGGAGAACCGTTAACTAAAATAGCTATTTTTCCTTGAGATAATACGCCTGCTACACGATCAGGCCTTTCGGTATCAACTGTTTGAGGAAAAGGGCTGTTTTTATTGTCTTCAATGAATTGGGATAAGTAGGAACTATCTTCGATTTCATCATAATCAATCTCTTCGATTCGTTGAAGCGCCGTTCTTACATCTTCTTCGTTAGCAATCGACTTTAAATATACGACCGCAACATCAGTATGAGTTAGTGTTCCTACTTTTAGTTTTTTCACAACAAAATCAGTGGTAGGTATACGTTTACGAATGAGATTAATATTTACATCTAAGTTTTCAACAAACGCTTCTTTTGGACCGATTACACTGTATTCAACTTCAGGTACACTAACGATTCGGTTTTCGCTATGAGACAAAACAATCAAAAGACCGTGCTCATCGTTTTCTTTAAGTTTAATAAGAACATTGCCGGTAATTAACCCTTCTTCTAAATCGTCAGGCGAAGAGATGATTTTCATTTCTTCAAATGAAAGCTGAGAATAAATATCCTCAAGTGTTTCATACTTTTTTTCTTTTAAGTTTTTAATGACTTTACTTTGCAGCCGTTGTTCATCAACAACTGTTTCGAAATAGCTAATATGAAAGGTTTGATAAGAGCTTTGGACTTCATCAATAATAAAATCATCAGACTGGCTACATTCATGAATAATATCTTTCCACGTTTTTTCGTATGTTTTCATTGGTTTCTTAGACAACGCAATGGCCCCTTCGTTCCTAAGTAAGTGTTCACTTTGTGTTAGTATGTAAACAAGTGAACGATTTCTATTCAAATGAAAAATATAAAGCTTAAGGTGATAGATAATGAGTTTAAAATCAAAGTTAAATCGGATGAAGACACATTTAAACACTGAGAAAAGTTCTGGTGAAATGACAGGAGCAAAAAGTAAACAAAATTTAGATGAAGATTTAACAACGCAGGTTGACGTTTTAGAGAGTGAATGGAGAAAGTTAGGCTTTAAGCCAGTCACATTTGATGGGGAGGTATCATATAAGAAGCAGCAATTTTACCCTAACCAAAACCATTTATTTTATCAGGATATGCTACAAATAAATGATCTTTGGGAAGAGCTTCAAGTAAACCACCCGCTATCGTTAAAAGGTGTTGCGGTTGAAAAGTTGCTCTTTTTTGATACGGAAACAACAGGACTTTCTACGGGAGCGGGAAATACAATTTTTCTTATCGGGTATGCAAAAATAAACGCAAACGGAATAGAAGTGACACAGCATATATTGCCAGATCCTGCTTCTGAGGCTGCCTTCATGTATTCATTTTTACAAGACTTTAGGGAAGATGATTACTTAGTAAGCTACAACGGAAAGTCGTTTGACTGGCCGCAAGTAAAGTCAAGACATTCATTTGTAAGAGACCGAGTCCCGAAATTACCGAAGTTTGGACATATAGACTTGCTCCATGCAGCTAGAAGGCTCTGGAAGGACGAACTGCCTTCATGCAGACTTGCTATTGTTGAAGAGAATAAACTGAAGAACCCAAGGTCGAACGATACACCAGGAAGCATGGCACCTCTTCTTTATTTTGATTATTTACAAGATAAAAAGCCTGAACACTTAAAAGGGATTATTGAGCATAATGACAAGGATGTACGTTCGCTCGTTCACCTTTACATTGATATTACAAAGAGGTTGTTTCACCAACATCGAGACAAGCTAACAAGTAATGAACACTTTCAAGCGGGTAAGTGGTTTGAACAGACTGGTGTGGTTGAGAAAGCTCTAAAACATTATGAATGTGCTTCACTCTTGAGAGGACATGGCCAGGCTTCAGCATTTTATCGATTAGGACTACTTGCAAAAAAAGCAAAGAAAACGGATGAGGCCAAACAATTTTTTCATCAAAGTATCTCACTTCAAGCAGAGTGCTTCATAGAATCGTACATTGAATTGGCTAAGCTGTTAGAGCACCAAGAAAAAGACATTCAAGGCGCGTATGAAAACGCCAAACATGCATTAGCAATAGTTAATAAATCTAACCATAAAAATGTGTCAATTAGTAAAGTCCGTGACATAGAGAAAAGGATTGCTCGTTTAAAGAAAAAAATAAAGTTGTGATAAAAGGAGGGGGGACGGTTGACATATGAAAAAGAACAATATGATGACATCATCCGTAAAACATATCCGTTTGACCTATTAACAGAAGAACAATATAAGAAAATCATTACACGTTCAGAGAGAATCGTATTTCATGAAAATGAATTTGTTTTTCACGAAGAAGATGAAGAGGTGGAAGTGTATTTTTTATTAAAAGGATTAGCTAAAAATGTCCTCCATCGGGATAATGGTGAGCAGTTCTCTGTAAGGTTTTATTATCCTGGTGACTTAATTGGAATGCTCATGCTTCTAGCTGGTGGTCAAATGAACTTCTCTGTTCAAGCTTTAGAAACATGTGATACTGTTTTGTTTAAAAAAAATGACCTATTAAAGGTGATGTCAGAAAATAAGACGTTCTCAGATGTCATATTGTCTGGGATCGGTAGCAGAATGAAATCGTTATACGATGAGATTAAAAAGGAACGTTCAGTATCACAAAATGAAAATATTTCTTTGTTTCGTACACGAGTTCGTACAATTATGGAAAAGGCACGTACAATCTCAAACGTAAGAACGTTAAATGAAGCTGCGAAAACGTTGTTACAATGTAAAACTTCTGGTTTAGTCGTTGTAAACGAAAAGCAAGAACTATTTGGTGTATTAACCCAACAACAAGTTATACAGGGATTGATGGAGGGCAAAGAGTCTGATTTAGTGACAAAGTGGATGGACTGTGACCCTATATGCACACAAGAGAATGCTTTTAGTTATGAAGTTTTAACCTTTTTTAAAGATGACCACATCGACCTTGTGCCTGTATTGAGTAATCAATCTGTTGTCGGTGTATTAACTGCAGAAGCATTTTTACAACTACAAGACTCGAAGTATATTAACCTTTCTTATAGGTTAAACCATGCATTCACTTTGAAGGAATTAAAAGCATTATCTCCTAAAAATAACGAAGATTTTTATACATTTACTGAAGCATTGTTAAATGAGCGTACGTATCCGACAGAAGTGTGTGAACTAATCTCTAATTACAACGATAAAATACATCGACAAGTCATTAAGTTTGCAATCAATGAAATGAAAGAGGAAGGTTTTGGTAAGCCACCAATAAACTTTTGTTTCATAGTCATGGGAAGTCAAGGTCGTAAGGAGCAAGCGTTCAGTACAGATCAAGATAATGGTTTTATTCTCGATGATTATGAACATTTACCTAATAAAACCCAAATAGAAGAGTATTTTCTTCATTTTGCAAAAAAAATCAATGATGGGCTTGCTGAGTCGGGGTTTCCAGAATGTACTGGTGGAATTATGGCGAAAGAAAAGAAATGGACAAGAAGTTTGAGTCAGTGGGTACGTGAAGTAGAGCATTGGTTACGTGAGGCAGATGCCGAAGAAGTACGCGACTTTACGATTTTTATTGACTACCGACCGGTTTATGGAGATTTTCAGCTAGGCTATTCACTTAGAGAGGAAGTAACAAAGAAGATTCAACATGCTAAAATGATGCATGCAATGCTTATGAAAGATACGATACGCTTTAGAGTACCAATTAGTCCATTAGGAAGAATTTCAGCAAGAGGCAAAGAGAGAAGTATCGATTTAAAAAAACAAGGTATGATGCAAATTGTTAATGGTGTTCGTATTTTTGCTATTAAATATGGAATCAAACAAGTTAGTACACTTGAAAGGTTGAGCCAATTACAAGAAAAAGAAGTTTTTCATCCACGTGATGTGAAAAATGCAAAGCTTGCTCTAGACTACTTACATGAGTTTAGACTAAAAGAACATATGTCACAACTTCGTAATAGTGCACCGTTAACAAATGACATTCATACTGCAACTTTAACTAAAGACGAAAAGAAACAGTTAAAAGAAGCGTTATTAATCGCAAAAAGGCTGCAACAAATGAGTGAACTAAGTTTTGCGAAGAATCGGGGGATATAAAGATGGGTGTATCCGCCCTACGGATTATGAAATTTTTATTGTTTGATTATCACCATTTTCATTATAAAAGAAAACAGTGGTTAAGGAAAAATCAGGCATCGTTTCAAGAAGTGAAAGAAGCTATATTACATTTAAATATGAGGAAATCGAACATCCATGTTGATACACTTTTAGAAGATATTACATATACTGTTTTTGACTTAGAAACAACTGGGTTTTATTCGAAAATCGCAGATGAAGTCGTCTCTATTGGGGCAATAAGAATAAATAAAAACAAGATACAATTTCCAGAACAGTATTATGAAATAGTCTCTCCTTTTAAAAAGGTACCAAATGATGTGCTAGATTTAACTGGGTTAACAGTCGATGAGATTGAAGCGGGAGAACGTTTTCCAATAGCAATGAAAAACTTCTTACAATTCTCTGAAGAAAGTGTTGTTGTTGCTCATCCATCAAGCTTTGATGTGAACTTTCTTAAAGAGCAAAGTAAACGTTGGAATCTCCCACCATATAACCCGATCATTGTCGATTCGTATGAAGTGGCAAAATACCTGTACCCGGATCATCGAAATGATTTGGACGAACTCGTAAGTCGATTTGCGATTAACGGAAATGACCGCCATCATGCTTTAAACGATGCTCATATGACAGCTAGTTTGTTTGAACACTTAATTGAGGAATTAAACAGTAGAGGGATCGTTACTTTACGTGATTGGTACGAAGTCAAAGAAAATCGCAGGGGTTAATTCCTGCGATTTTCAATGTTATTTGTCTGGGCGTGGGCCTGGGTCCATCCCTGTAGACGAAACAGTTTTCATTGGCTTTACTGTTACATCTTGGTCTACACGAACTTGGCATGATAATCTGCCTGAATGATCTAAGCCTTTTCGATCAAAAACAGCTTTCTCTGTCTCTGACAATGGTCCAAAGTCGCCGTCTACAACTTCTACAATGCAAGTCGTACATTTGGCATTCCCTCCGCATCGATGAAGGATGTCTACACCGTTATCTTCTAATGCGAGTACGAGCTTTGTGCCTTCTTCTACTTCAAATGGCTCTTGGCCTGGAACTGTAACTTTTGGCATTTCAATAACACTCCTTTTTTAATATGTATAAGGCATTTATAAAAAGTATTTATTAAAGCCTTAAAGGAAGTATACATTATCCTTCCCATACATTTCGAGGATAAAACATATCATATTTCCGCGGCAAGCGCATAAAACGCTAACATTCGAGTTCTGTTAGCAAAAATAAGTTTACTGAAAGTGCTAAAAGGATTTAATGATGCCGAAAACTGACGAAAAAGGAAATAAAAGCTTATTGAAAATAATAAAAAAAATTATAAAATAAAAGTGATGGTTGAGAAAAGAGGAGAGAAACAAATGGCGAAAATCGTTATGGTTATGTTTTTTGTTGTCATCGGAGTGACTTTTTGGTTTTTACAATAAATTTCGGGCAAAATTAGGTTTTCACACTAGTACATGTATGGGGAAACAAACATAGGTTGATATTGAATCCAATAATAAAGGAGGAAACCTCATGTTTAACCCTAGACGACGCCAAGTACAAATGATGCCACCAAAATATTGTCCAACGAAACATCATGTTACAGAAAAAGATTGTGATTATCTCGTTCCGGTCGTTCACCCTAGTCATACGACAAATGTTGTTAATCATAATTATAAATATTTCCACAACTTCCCACACACTGAATCAACAGTTCATCGTGTTAATCACCAACAATTCAGTTGTGGGCCAGGTGGTCCAAGACCATTTGGCGGGCCAATGGGACCGATGGGTGGACAGATGCCACCTAGATAATAAAACGAAGGTGAATGCGGACCAGAAATGGTCCGCTCCCTTTCACTATAATATATACGTTTTATTTAGGAAAAAGTAGTAGCCAAATTAAAATAATTACATACCTGAATGAATTTTATAACTCTGAGCCTACGTAGCTCAACGGTCCTAGGGCATAAAATAAGGAGTACCTCCCCAAATGTCGAATTTAGTAATTACCCAACAAACCAATTCGAAAGAGGAAAGACTCCTATGTCTACTATTGTATGACAAGAGAGCCTATTTAGTATAGAGGATTTGGAGCGTGTCATTGGATACTTAAAAGAATTCTTTCAGTTAAACAATGTAAGGTATCGTACAGGTAAAAGAGCAAAAGTCCACTTGATATGGTTACTATGGTTTACAACGGTTTAAAATTAGCAGGTGCACGATTGAATCGTAAATATTCAATTTTAGAATCAGCAGCTTGAATAAAAGGAATTGTTCAAGTTCAATGTGATAATTGTACAACAACCTTTAAAACAACCTTTTTAAATAAAGTTCGCCTGCGTAGTTGGACGGAATCTGCGAGACTCCAGCAGAAAAACGGGCCAGCCGAGACCCCGCAGGGTACTTTTCCCGAGGAGGCTTGGCGGTTCGTCTGCGGAAAGCGAGCGGATGCAGTCCAACGGAGCTGCTAGATTAGTACGCATTGATAACAACGTGTACAATAAAAAAATACGATGAAAATAAAAATCTGAATCTGTAACTAATTTTCAAGAAATGAATTATGAAATTGATTCACATGAATGTATTTCATAATTAT
Source organism: Bacillus shivajii (assembly GCF_020519665.1). NCBI lineage: Bacteria > Bacillati > Bacillota > Bacilli > Caryophanales > Bacillaceae > Bacillus > Bacillus shivajii. The sequence goes on along the minus strand of NZ_CP084703.1, from coordinate 2,350,544 downwards.
GACCCTTTGTGGCTCAACGGATGCCACTACAGAGCGTTACGGGCAGAGGAAGAGACAGAAGATCTACTTTGGAAAGATGTGAGTCTTCTTTCCAAAGTTAACTGAAGTCGTGCCCGTGGAAAGCGAGCACCCTGAAGCGGAAACAACATTTAAGTTAAGAGAACTACCTTGTTAAAATAATGTATTATTTTTTATGGGAACATTGGCTTTTTTAAGAAGATGAATGATGAAATTGGAATACATTTGTAAAATTCTAACGATCGATACATAACCAAAAGAAAGGAGTTATTATGTACTCTGTTTTAGCAGTTACCGGATATAAGCCTCATGAAATTGGAATATTCAATGAAAAACATGAACACCTCCCATATTTGAAACAGGCAATAAAGAAAAAAATTCAACACTTAAAAGAAGAATATGATATCAATTGGTTTATTACGAGTGGACAACCGGGTGTGGAATTATGGGCTGCAGAAGCTGCTATTGAATTGAAGGAAATATACTCTGACATTAAGGTCGGGACGTTAGCACCATTTTTTGAACAGGAAGAGCGTTGGCAGGACCCATTAAAGGACTTGTATTTGAAAGTTTGGGAAAACAGCGATTATAAAGATTACATAACGAAAAGAAAGTATGAAAGCCCTCAACAGCTGAAGCTTAAAAATCAATTTATTATTGATAAAAGTGATGCCTTATTAGTACTTTATGACGAGTATACAGAAGGATCACCTGAATACTATTTAACATATGCAAAGAAAAAGGGAGAAGCTACAGGGTATCCAATCATATACTTAACTCCAGATGAAATTGAAGAAACGATAAGAGAACAGATGGATGATCATGGATGGAATTGACAAGAGTTAGACTTTCTGAAAGAATATAATCAATAATCTAATAGGATTAGTAGAGGTGAAACCGTTGGGACAAAATAGAATTTCTCGACTTACACAAAAGGATATTTTAGAGAAGGATTTTAAGACAGGCATTCGTGGATATAATCAAGATGAAGTAGACCAATTTTTAGATACAATTATTAAAGATTACGATGCTTTTGAAAATCGCATTGACTGGCTGGAAAAAGAAGTGGAGCGTTTGAAGAAAGAAACTGTGACGTTAAGTGAACATACGAAACGTCATCAACCACAAAGTCAATCACAAAGTCAACCACAAACAGGGAACACGAATTACGATATATTACGTCGTTTATCGAATCTTGAAAAGCATGTATTCGGCAGTAAACTTAATGATTCGTAATACCACTTATAAAAAGGAGTAACTAGTTTGATAGAAGTTTACATTGATGGTGGAAGTGCTGGAGATCCTGGTCCTTCAGGGGTAGGGGTCCTTATAAAAGGGAATGGTGTTAATGTAAATGCAAGTGTTCCGTTACCACCAATGTCAAATCATGAAGCAGAGTTTCATGGCTTTATTCAAGCACTTAAATTGTGTAAAGAACACGAGTTGAAGGTTTTATCGGTTCGAACAGATTCACAGCTTCTAGATGAAGCTTTTGACAAGAAGTATGTAAAAAACGAGCCTTTTAAGTCATTATTGAATGAAGCACTGGAACTAGTTGAGAATCATTTTGATTATGTATTTATGAAATGGATCCCTAGTAAACAAAATAAGCAAGCAGACCAATTAGCTAAAAAAGCGATCCAAAAATCAGTGGAAAAAAATGGATCGTCGTAACCTAACATACATATGTTATAATGATGATTGTCGCAAATAATTACGACATTATTTAAGGTTGATTGGATATATTTGGAGCTTGAATAAGAACAAATCAATATGCTATAATAAAATTTGTCGCTCAAATGACTAACCAAATAGTGTTTAGATAATCGCTGCACTTTTGTGTAGAGGAAAGTCCATGCTCGCACAGTCTGAGATGACTGTAGTGTTCGTGCCTAGCGAAGTCATAAGCTAGGGTAGTCTGGTTCGTACTGGACTAACGGCAGGGAATATACCTAAGTTCTTTTGAATATGGTGTATATACCTTGAAAGTGCCACAGTGACGGAGTCTGACTAGAAATGGTCAGAGTGGAACGAGGTAAACCCCACGAGTGAGAAACCCAAAATTAGGTAGGGGCACCCTCAGGAAGGAATTGAACGGACTGAGGGACAGACAATGAGGAGTTGTCTGTAGATAGATGATTATCACTTTTGTACGAGGGATGACAACCCGTTTGCAGTACGAAAGTACAGAACATGGCTTATAAAACACATTTGGTGTCACTGAAAAACTCCTCGATGAAATCGTGGAGTTTTCTTTTACATAAAATATATTTTCCTATATAATCATATCATAAAGAAGCTCGGCTATATGCCGAGCTTCTTTTACCGATTACTTATATTGCATCAATTAGAAAAAGACTTGGAAATCTAAATGTAACGATTACAATATCATTAAAGGCATATACAACCCTCATTTAAGAATATTTGATTATACAGTTCATGAAAAGTTGTGAATGAAAAGAGAAGGTGACATGTAAATGGAAAAACTGAAATTAATAGCAACAGCAGCAATGGGTTTAGAATCAATTGTTGCAGATGAAGTTCGTTCACTAGGATATGAAAACGTAAGTGTTGAAAATGGAAAAGTAGTATTTGAAACAGATCCACAGGGAATAGCCCGAGCAAACCTATGGCTGAGAACAGCGGATCGTATCAAACTAATTGTTGGTGAGTTTCAAGCTGAAACATTTGAAGAGTTATTTGAACAGACGAAAGCTTTACCTTGGGCTAAATATATATCAAAAGATGCAGAGTTCCCTGTTATCGGTCGTTCGGTGAAGTCAAAACTTTTCAGTATTTCTGATTGTCAAGCAATTGTAAAAAAGGCAGTAGTAGAAAGCTTAAAGAAAAGTTATAAAATCGATTGGTTCGATGAAAATGGCCCACTACACCGAATTGAGGTTGCTTTGTTAAAAGATAAAGCAACGTTAACAATAGATTGCAGTGGAACAGGTTTACATAAACGTGGATATCGTTATTTGCACAATGAGGCACCTTTGAAAGAAACGTTAGCTGCTGCGATGATAAAATTAACAAATTGGCATCCAGACCGTCCCTTTTATGATCCATTTTGCGGGTCTGGAACGATTGCCATAGAAGCCGCATTAATTGGACAAAATATAGCCCCTGGAGTTAACCGAGAATTCGCTTTTGAAGAATGGGATTGGTATAAAGAAGAATGGTCAAATAAAGCATTAGAAGAAGCTGAAGATTTAGCAAATTATGACCAAGCGTTAAATATTTTAGGGTCTGATATCGATCATAAAATGATTGATCTAGCTAAAAACAATGCGATGGAAGCAGGATTTCCGGACATTATCCAATTTAAACAAATGCAAGTAAAAGATTTCCGACCAACCGAAGAATACGGTGTAATCGTTGGTAACCCTCCGTATGGAGAAAGAATGCAAGAAAGAAAATATGTAGAGAACTTGTACAGAGATCTTGGACAAACGTTTAAAGATCTAGATACATGGTCAATCTATATGATCACTTCACACCCTGATTTTGAAAAGCTTTACGGTAAAAAGGCCACGAAAAAACGTAAGCTATATAACGGAAATATCCGTACTGATTATTATCAGTATTGGGGAAAAAGACCGCCTAGAAAATAATCATAAAAAGCTGCCTTACACGAGGTGGCTTTCTTTTCATTTTTAAAAAGAATAGAACTCAACTCCTCTGTGAAAAAATAAGTGTAAGAAATTACTCATAAATAGCGTATGATGCATTTATTTATGGAAAACATAAAGAAAGTATATTTATTAAGAGAGGGAGATTGTTCATGTCACAACCTTTTAACGATATTCAGCAAATTGAAATGGCAATTAAAGCAGCACAAAAAATGGTCGGCGCAGCCACGATGAGTATGGACCCAGACCAGTTACAAACAGCTACTCAAGCCCTTGAAGATGCAAAACGTCAATTACAATCAGCAAAACAGCATGATCTAGATTCCGAGTTTATTGACTATTCGTCAACGTTGATTGAAAAGTTAGAACATCAAGTGGATGAAGCAAAACATTAACTAGTTTTTATTATTTTAATGATGAATTTATTACAAATTAACGAAATGTCCCATATCCCCCTTTAACAAAGAAAATGGAACGAGTATAATGGAGGTTATAGGGGGATGAAGATCATGGAAAATCTATTAACAGATCGTCTCGGCAGACCTTTAAGGGATTTGCGAATTTCAGTTACAGATCGTTGTAACTTTCGTTGCCGGTATTGTATGCCGCCTGAAATCTTTAATAAAGACTATAAATTTTTACCGAAAACAGAAGTATTAACATTTGAAGAAATTACTCATTTATCTAAGTTATTTGTTGATATAGCAGGAGTAAGGAAATTACGAATTACGGGTGGAGAACCGTTAATGCGTCAAGATTTACCCAAACTCATTCATCAATTAAATGAAATTGATGGTGTTGATGATATTGCAATGACTACAAATGGCTCTTTGATCCCTCGTTACGCAAAACAATTAAAAGATGCGGGACTTAAGCGCGTAACAATTAGTTTAGATTGCTTAAATGATGAGAAATTTCGCTATATAAATGGTCGTAATATTGGTATTGACCAAGTGTTACATGGTATTGATGCCGCATTAGAACACGATATGGAAGTAAAAATTAATATGGTTGTAAAACGTGGAATGAATGATGAAGACATTCTTCCGATGGCAAAATATTTTAAAGATACAGGTGTTATCTTAAGGTACATTGAGTATATGGATGTAGGAAATTCAAACGGCTGGAAACTCGATCATGTTGTAAGTAAAGAGGAAATCTTTGATACGATCAATAAAGAAATGCCAATTGAACCGATCGATCCAAACTATACTGGTGAAGTAGCAGACCGTTTTCGATATAAAGGGACAAATCACGAAATCGGGATAATATCTTCAGTGACAGATGCTTTTTGTTCAACATGTTCAAGAGCACGGCTTTCAGCTGAAGGGAAGCTAGTGACATGTTTGTTTGCTTCAAAAGGGCACGATTTACGTGATATTTTACGTTCTGGAGCAAATGATGAAGAGATTGCTACGCAGATTAAAAACATTTGGAATCATCGAGATGATCGTTATTCTGAAGAACGATTAAAGTATACAGATAAAAAAGAAATGAAGAAAATTGAAATGAGTCACATTGGTGGCTAAAGAAGAAACGGGCGTTATTTAAACGCCCGTTTAATTTGGATTTGTTACATCTTCAATTCGGTCATTTACAAACGTCACTTTCTGTCTATCCTCATCAAAATCGATGATCATTCCATCGAAATACCACTCATCATCCTCACTTACACAAAATGTAATATCATTAACTGTGTATGTTTTAAAATCACGTTCAGGCTGTCCTTTATAAATACCTGCAGAGAAACCTCCGGAACCAATACCACCAACTCTAACAAAAAGTGTGATATGTTCTCCTTTTTCAAGGTTCATTTCGTTTTTATATAATTGACCAGCTTTTTCAGTAATTGTGAGATCCATCGTATCACTCCTTTTAATGCAATCAGTAATTTTTTATTATAGTTGATCTCAGTCGTTATGACAATGTTCCTTACTACGTATAATATTCTGATTATTTATGATCTTTTCAATGAAATACGACCTTAAATGAGTTATGATAGATGTGTTATTATTTTGGTTGTGATACAGTCATTAGTGTTGAGTTCTCAAAGGATTAGTATAGAGGGTTCTTGGAAAGTCTTGTATTAAAATTACAATCAAAGCCATGATAATTAATCTTTTATTCAGGAGGTAAGGATATGGTTAAAGAGATACATAAAACAAGTGATGCATTTCGAGATTATGTAAAGAAGATGATGAATTACAAAGAAGCAATTGGATTAGCGGCATGGGATTTGCGAACAGGTGCACCGAAAAAAGGTGTCGCTCAAAGATCTGAAGTAATCGGTACCTTATCATCTGAAATCTTTCATATGTCAACGTCTGATGAAATGAAACAATTTATAACGGAATTAAAAGATGAGCCTGTTTGGAATGAATTGGATGATGTAACAAAAGGTACTGTAGTAGAATGTGAGAAAAACTTGAAGAAATTTGAAAACATCCCAGCAAGAGAATATCAAGAATATGTCGTATTAACCTCTAAAGCTGAAGCAGCATGGGAAGAAGCAAAAGAAAATGCTGATTTTTCTTCTTTTCAACATTACTTAGAAAAAATTGTTGATTATAACCGTAAATATGTTGAATGGGTTGGCTATGAAGGCAATAAATACAACGCGTTGCTTGATGATTATGAGCCTGGTTTGACAGTAGAAACAATTGATCGAGTATTTGGTCAGTTAAAAGACGAAATCGTACCGCTCGTAAAAGAAGTGACGGAAGCGAAAGACCAACCGAAAACAGATTTCTTATTCAAAGAGTTTTCTGAAGAGGACCAAGAAGCTTTAAGTAAAGAGATATTAAAAGCGATGCAGTATGATTTTGATGCAGGTCGTTTAGATAAAACTGTTCATCCTTTTGCAATTGGTTTAAACCCTGGAGATGTTCGTGTCACAACCAAATATGATGAGACAGATTTTCGTACAGCAGTGTTTGGAACGATACATGAAGGTGGTCACGCGCTATATGAACAAAATGTCGGTCAGAAATATGTTGGAACCCCATTATGTACAGGAACTTCTATGGGCATTCATGAATCGCAATCATTATTTTGGGAAAACTTTGTCGGTCGAAATAAAGCTTTTTGGGAAAAATATTATGATGTATTAAAAAAGCATGCCTCTGGTCAGTTAGATGATATTGATCTTGACACATATTATCGTGGGATTAATGTGGCGGGACCATCTCTTATTCGGATAGAAGCAGATGAAATGACATATTCTCTTCATATCATTTTACGTTACGAGCTAGAAAAAGCACTTATTAACGGAGAACTTGAAGTGAAAGACTTACCACGTGCTTGGAACGATAAAATGGAAGAGCTTCTAGGTGTCCGACCATCTCATGATGGTGAAGGGGTACTACAAGATGTTCATTGGTCAGGTGGTGCATTTGGTTACTTCCCTTCATACGCTCTAGGATACGTCTATGCTGCACAACTTAAAAGTGCAATGAATGATGAGATTGAAGATTTTGATGAGTTATTACGTACTGGAAACTTAGCCCCGATCAAAGAGTGGTTAACAAGTCATGTTCATCAATACGGGAAAAGTAAACAACCGTTAGAAATATTAAAAGATACCACTGGAGAAGACATAAATGCAGATCATCTAATTAATTATCTAAAGAACAAATATCGGTCTGTTTATAAACTATAAATACGTAAAGTCGGCATGTTCATTATGTCGGCTTTTTCTGTTACTCTTATAATATTTCACGTACCGTATTAGAAATATAAAATGTAAAACCAATTATATAACTAAGAAAATTATAAACGAAAGAGACTTAGGTGCAACTCATATTTCTTTCGTGATTTTCAAAATAGATTTAGAATGATATAAGGGGTTGTTATAGCGTTTATTTAGTATGAAATGGTGATATAGAAAAAAGAAATTAAGACATGAAATACAACAATATCATGACTTACTATAATGAACTACCCATTTTTTTGTGAAAGGAGTTTATTAATGATTGAATTTAATGGGGTGACAAAGACATTCCCGGATGGAACTGAAGCAATTAGGGGAATTGACTTTAAAGTGGACAAGGGAGACTTTTTTGTTTTGATAGGTCCGAGTGGTTGTGGTAAAACAACAACAATGAAAATGATTAATCGGCTGATTGACCCGAATGAGGGAACAATAAAAATTAATGGAGAAAATATTAAAAACAAAGATATTAAAAAGTTAAGGTGGAATATTGGGTATGTATTGCAGCAAATTGCACTTTTTCCACATATGACAATTGAAGAAAATATTGCAGTTGTTCCAGAATTAAAAAAATGGAGAAAGGAAGATATACGTAAGCGCGTTGATGAATTACTTTCAATGGTAGGCTTAGATCCAGATACATACCGAAATCGTAAACCTAGTGAATTATCAGGAGGTCAGCAACAACGAATTGGGGTAATACGTGCATTAGCAGGTGATCCAGATATCATTTTAATGGATGAGCCATTTAGTGCTCTTGACCCAATTAGTCGTGAACAACTACAAAAGGATATACAAGATCTACAAAAAAAAATACAAAAAACGATTATTTTTGTTACCCATGACATGGACGAAGCATTAGCTTTAGGAAACAAGGTATGTTTAATGAAGGATGGACAAGTTATACAAATTGATTCTCCCGCTCAGCTTATTCAAAACCCTGCAAATGAATTTGTTAAAGAGTTTTTAGGTGGGAGGAAAGACCCATTAAGTGTAAATGTACATCACTTAATCGAGAAATCTTCTAAATGGATGGTCTTTGACAGTGAGATATGTGAAGAGACTGAATGCGAACGGATGTTCGTTAAAGATAAAAACAACAATTTTCTTGGAATATATAACAGAGGTTCGATTCATCATTTTAAATTCCCAATACATAAGTACACGACAATTTCTGAGGTATTAAAGATTTTTAAAGATATGAAATTAGATGTTTTACCGATTGTTGAGGAGAATAAGTTATTAGGAACCGTTTCATTAAAAGCGGTCGCATTTTATTTAGAAGAACAGCTTAATGAAGGGAGGGCGCTGTAATGGAACAGTTTTGGCGTTTGACCCTTGACCGTCACGACCTTCTGATCGATGCACTGTGGGAACACATTCACATGTCCCTTATTTCTTTACTATTAGCCGTTTTTATCGCTGTCCCTCTCGGAATATACTTATCAAAAAGGAAACGTTTTGCTGAGCCAATAATAGGGACCTCAGCTGTACTTCAAACCATACCGAGTTTAGCATTGTTAGGGTTTATGATTCCTTTAATGGGAATAGGTACTGCTCCTGCTATCGTTGCATTGACTGTATATGCACTTTTGCCGATTTTAAGAAATACGTATACAGGAATCAATGAAGTTGATCCTTCGTTAATGGAAGCATCACGAGGCATGGGAATGGGAACATTAAAGCAATTACATAAGATTGAACTCCCCCTAGCAATACCGATGATCATGGCGGGTATAAGGACATCTATGGTTTTAATTATCGGTACAGCTACTCTTGCTGCTCTAATAGGTGCAGGTGGTCTAGGGGATCTTATTATGTTAGGTATACAAAGAAACAATAGCTACTATATTTTACTAGGGGCCATACCTGCAGCAGCACTTGCACTTTTCTTTGATGCTATATTAAGACTTACAGAAAAATGGTCTGCCGGTCGATCAATTAAACCGTTTGCACTTGTAGTAATTATTGCTGTATTTACCGTGTTCAGCCCACACATTTACGGGCTTTTTGACAATACTGATCATGATCAAGATACGATCGTTATTGGTGGTAAGTTAGGTGCTGAACCTGAAATTGTCATAAACATGTATAAATTATTAATTGAACAAGAGTCAGATCTTATTGTGGATTTAGAACCACGTCTCGGAAATACTGATATCGTTTTTCAAGCTTTAGTAAATGATGATTTGGATGCTTACTTTGAATTTACCGGTACAGCAATCGCTAATTTACTAGATGAACAGTTAGAAAGTAATAAACCTCATGAGGCTTATGAACAAGCAAGAGAAGGGATGTATAAGGAATATAACCTGATCTTTCTCGAACCTTTTGGATATCAAAATACGTATGCATTAGCTGTCACAGAAGAAGTAGCAGAAGATTTTCGTTTAGAGACAGTTACTGACCTCTTAGACGTTGAAGATGAACTAACTGCTGGCTTTACACATGAGTTTTCTGACAGGATGGATGGGTATTTAGGTATACAAGAGTTATATGGATTAGATTTAGGTAACGTCCAAACGATGGATGCAGGATTACGGTCAGGAGCACTTGTATCAGGTGATGTGCAAATGATAGATGCATATTCAACTGACGCTTATATGATTGAATACAATCTTGTTGTTTTAGAAGATGATAAAAATTTTTTCCCGCCGTATAATGGCGCTCCCTTATTTAGGGAGGACACTCTAGAAGAACATCCGGAAATCGTTGATATATTAAACATGCTCTCTGGTAAAATAACAGAAAGAGAAATGCAAGAAATGAATTACCGAGTTGATTATGAAGATGAAGATGCATACATTGTTGCAAAAGAGTATTTAGAAAAAGAAGGATTACTTGCAGAATAAGTCGAATCATATAAGGGTAAAGAATAATTGGAAGGACAAAGTGTTTACGTTAACTTATTGGCTTACCTATAATTTATTGGAGGGGTCAACATGTTTCAGCATATATTATTAGCGGCAGATGGTTCAAAACATTCAGAACGAGCAGCAGAAAAAGCAATCTCCATTGCAAAGCTGGTGAAAAATTCAAAAATAACACTAATACAGGTGATTGATGAATTACCTTCAAATTTTAAAATGCTTGATGAAGAAATGATCCCCCAAAAAGTTACAAATGAGCAAAAGGAAAAGATTTATACCATCGAAACCAGCGTGCGCAAAGCAGGAATTACTATTGAAGTGAAACATTTATTGGGTGAGCCAGGACCAACAATCGTACGTGAAGCAAATGACAATGATTATGATCTTGTTGTCATCGGAAGTCGCGGACTAAACCAGTTTCAGCAAATGGTTTTAGGTAGTGTTAGTCATAAAGTGGCAAAACGAGTCAAAGTACCTGTAATGATTATAAAGTAAGGTGGTTGTAATGATGGAAAATCCAAATCAAGAAGAGATTAAAAGAATTTTAACAAATGCGAAGAGAATTGCTATCGTTGGATTGTCAGGCAATTCAGAGCGAACTTCTTATCAAATTGGTGAAGCATTACAAAACGCAGGTTATGAAATAATTCCTGTAAATCCAAACGTTGATGAAGTGTTAGGTGTAAAAGCTATATCGTCTTTAAAAGAGCTTGAGGAACCTGTTGATATTATCAATGTTTTTAGGAGAAGTGAATTTTTACCTGACGTTGCAAAAGATGCCGAAGGGGTACAAGCTGACGTATTTTGGACACAACTTGGCTTGTACAATGAAGAAGCATATGAAATTGCGAAACGATCTGGATTTACTGTAGTAATGGACCGCTGTATTAAAGTCGATCATGCTGTGTTAGTTAAGTAATAAACTTTTTTATTAAAATTGGTGAAAAAAGGCGCTCCAATACGGAGTGTCTTTATCCATTTTAAGCTGATTTTCACGGATCATTCATTGACAAACTTTACCTAACTTATATATTTTAGTAATGTGACAATCGTTTAATTTTACGTTTTTCTTGAGATTATATCGAAACGTTGTTGTACTTATGGTATGTTATATATTAGCTTTAAGTGGAAGTTCAAAAGCTGTTACAGCTATAAATGTTCATTTCTATGATCTTCACTAGGTATATGAAATTCTGTACAGGGACTTGAACGAACACTTTCTCTGAGAACGGATCATGAAAGGAGAAGAATTCATTGGCAAAATCTACATTTGAATATAATGATGATGCTATCCAAGTACTGGAAGGTCTAGATGCGGTAAGAAAGAGACCAGGAATGTACATTGGAAGTACTGATCATCGTGGTTTACATCATCTCGTTTTTGAGATTGTTGATAACTCCGTAGACGAGGCTCTAGCTGGATACGGGAATAAAATTACAGTGAAAATACATAAAGATGAAAGCCTAAGTGTGCAGGACGAGGGACGTGGATATCCGACAGGAATGCATCAAACAGGGCGCCCTACTCCTGAAGTTATCTTAACCGTATTACACGCAGGTGGTAAATTCGGTCAAGGCGGCTATAAAACGAGTGGAGGACTACACGGTGTAGGGGCCTCTGTCGTTAATGCTCTTTCAGAGTGGTTAGAAGTTACGATCTATCGTGATGGGAATATTTATAAACAACGGTTTGAAAATGGTGGTAAGCCAGTAACGACGTTAGAAAAGTCAGGTAAAACAAGAAAAACAGGTACCACTGTTCACTTTAAACCAGACCGCACCATTTTTAGTACGACGACATTTCAATATGACACATTAGCTGAACGTCTTCGTGAAGCTGCATTTTTGTTAAAAGGAATGGAAATACAATTAATTGATGAACGGCCAAATAAAGACACAACAGGTGAGACGTTTAAATTCGATACAGGTATTGAAGCGTTTGTCGAATTCTTAAATGAAGAGAAGGAAACGCTTCATACTGTTGTTTCTTTCCAAGGAGAGCATGAAGGAATTGAAGTTGACTTTGCCTTCCAATACAACGATGCATATACGGAGAATATTTTATCCTTTGTAAACAACGTTCGAACAAAGGACGGAGGAACCCATGAATTAGGAGCAAAGGCTGCTGTCACAAGGATCGTAAATGAACATGCTCGAAAATTACAGTTATTAAAAGACCGTGATAAAAACTTAGATGGAAACGATATTCGTGAAGGGTTTACTGCAATTGTTTCTGTACGTGTGCCAGAAGAAAAGCTCCAGTTTGAAGGGCAAACGAAAGGAAAGCTTGGCACACCTGAAGCGAGAGCCGCAGTAGATAATATCGTTGCAGAAAAGTTAACGTTCTTCTTAGAAGAAAACCCTAATTTTAGTAATACACTCATTCGTAAAGCTGTAAAAGCAGCGCAAGCAAGGGAAGCTGCAAGAAAAGCACGTGAAGATGCTAGAAGCGGTAAGAAAAATAAGCGTAAAGATGCGATGCTAAGTGGTAAATTAACCCCTGCACAATCTAAAAATGCAAGCAGCAATGAACTGTATTTGGTTGAGGGTGACTCGGCGGGCGGGTCAGCAAAGCAAGGGCGTGACCGTAAATTCCAAGCTGTCCTTCCATTACGTGGTAAAGTAATCAATACAGAAAAAGCTAAACTAGCTGATATCATGAAAAATGAAGAGATACGAACAATCATTTATGCAATTGGTGGAGATGTTGGGGCAGACTTTGATATTGATAATATCAACTACGATAAGATCATCATTATGACGGATGCGGATACAGATGGTGCGCATATTCAAGTATTACTGCTCACATTCTTTTATCGATATATGCGCCCACTCGTAGAAGCAGGGAGAGTATATATTGCATTGCCTCCTTTATATAAAGTGAGTAAAGGGTCAGGAAAAAAAGAAAAAGTTGAATATGCCTGGGATGAAGAAGGACTTAAAGATGCTATCAAAAAAATTGGTAAAGGATATACCATACAGCGTTATAAAGGTCTTGGTGAAATGGACGCCACGCAATTATGGGAAACAACGATGAATCCCGAAACGAGAACACTTGTCCGTGTTCGAATTGATGATATTGCAAGAGCAGAACGGCATGTATCAACGTTAATGGGTGATAAAGTTGAACCACGTAGGAAGTGGATTGAATCAAATGTTGCGTTTGGTTTAGATGAAGAAACAAATATACTAGACAATGATAATTTACTTGTCACAGAGGAGGAGTAATCCTTGCAAGAGAAAGATCGTTATTTAGACCTGCCTCTTGAAGATGTAATTGGAGACAGGTTTGGACGTTATAGTAAATATATAATTCAAGACCGGGCTTTACCTGATGCTCGGGACGGTTTAAAACCGGTACAACGAAGAATTTTATATGCAATGCACATGGATCGAAATACAGCAGATAAGCCGTTTCGAAAGTCTGCTAAAACAGTTGGTAATGTCATTGGTAATTATCACCCTCACGGTGATACATCTGTTTATGATGCGATGATTCGTCAAAGTCAAGATTGGAAAATGAGACATATGCTTGTTGAAATGCATGGTAACAACGGTTCAATAGATGGAGATCCACCAGCTGCAATGCGTTATACAGAAGCAAGATTATCGGCAATCTCACAAGAAATGCTTGCAGACATTGAAAAAGATACGGTTGATTTCATGCCAAACTTTGATGATTCTCAAGAAGAACCGGTCGTTCTCCCATCAAGGTTTCCGAATTTATTAGTAAATGGATCAACTGGTATTTCAAGTGGATATGCGACTGATATTCCGCCTCATAACCTTGAAGAAGTCATTGATGCTGCAATTCACCAAATGGAAAACCCAAATTGTGATATTGATTCGCTCATGAATTATATAAAAGGACCTGATTTTCCTACCGGCGGTACGATTCAAGGGATCGAAGGCTTAAAGAAAGCCTATGAATCAGGAAAAGGGAAAATCGTTTTACGAGGAAAAGCAGAAATTGAAGATGTTCGAGGTGGAAAGCAACAAATTGTTATAACAGAAATTCCATTTGAAATTAATAAAGCAAACCTTGTGAAAAAAATGGACGAGCTTAGAATTGATAAAAAAGTTGATGGCATTGCTGAAGTTAGGGATGATACGGATCGTACAGGACTTCGAGTTGTTATCGAGTTAAAAAAAGATGCCGATGCAAAAGGTGTTTTAAACTACTTATATAAAAATACAGACCTGCAAATTTCATACAACTTTAATATGGTAGCGATCTTTAATAAGACGCCTAAGCTACTAGGCTTAAAGCAAATGCTTCACTCTTATGTTGAGCACCAAAAAGAAGTTGTTACGCGAAAGACTACATATGATCTTACAAAGGCGAAAGAACGAGCGCATATTGTAGAAGGCCTAATTAAGGCAATTTCTGTTTTAGATGAAGTAATTGAAACAATTCGTGCATCAAAGGACAAAAAAGATGCTAAAGAACGTCTTCAAGAGAAATTTGCTTTTACTGAACCTCAATCAGAAGCGATCGTGAATCTACAGTTATACCGTTTAACGAATACAGATGTAACGACTCTAGAGGAAGAAGCGGAAGAATTAAAGAAGCAAATTGCGAAGCTAGAGAGTATTCTTTCTAGTGAAAAGAACTTAATTACTGAAATAAAGAAAGATCTTCGAGCAATTAAGAAAAAGTATGCTGATGACCGCCGAACAAACATTGAAGCAGAGATTGAAGATCTAAAAATTAACCTAGAAGTTGTTGTACCATCTGAGGATGTGATGGTAACAGTAACAAAAGATGGTTATGTAAAACGCTCCAGTCTTCGTTCGTACACTGCATCTAATGGAGAACCACCGGGCATGAAAGAAACAGACCGTCTGTTAAAAACGCTAGAAATTAATACAACAGATACGTTATTAATCTTTACAAAAGGCGGATCTTATTTATTTTTACCGGTCCACCAATTACCAGAAGCACGTTGGAAAGATAATGGCCAACATGTTGCTAACATCGTATCAATGGATCAAGATGACGAGTTAATAGAAATTATTCCAGTAAAAGAATTTAAAGATGATCAATTTATTACATTTGCTACGAAGAATGGTATGATAAAGCGTTCTATTTTATCAGATTATCAAGCACAGAGGCACTCGCGAGCACTAATGGCTATAAAGTTGAAAAATGATGATGAAGTAATTAATGTCATGCAAACGGATGGAGAACAAGATTTATTCTTTGCTACAAATTTAGGGTATGGTTTATGGTACGCAGAAGAAGAAGTAAGTGTAACAGGTCAGAGAACCGCAGGAGTGAAAGCAATTAACTTGAAAAAAGAAGATTATGTAGTATCATGCCAATCATTTCATCCTGATACACCACCATCATTATTGTTAATCACACAGCGAGCAGCTTATAAAAAAATGAAATTAAATGTCTTCGAAAAATCAAGCCGAGCAAAACGTGGCTTACTAATGTTAAAAGAACTTAAACGACAACCACATCGTGTCGCTCATTTATTTACGGTAACGAATAAAGATATAGTTTGGATTAAGTCAGCAAAAGAAGAGCAAGATTCAATTAAAGTAAAAGATATTCGATTTAACGATCGTTATACAAATGGATCATTTCTTTACGATGTTTCTGAAGGCGGAGAAATCATTGATGCTTGGGTAGAAAAAGATGTAATAGAAAGTAACAATGGTCCTGAAGAAAATGATGGATTAACGAATTGAAATTCTTTATTATAGACTAGCTAAAAACAACACTTAACGATTAAACAAGTTAAGTGTTGTTTTAGGTGTGTTTAACTTATTATTTACAAAACAAATATTTTTCTATAATATTATTATGTAAACTCGACTAATTGAGCAGGTGAGAGAGATGAAGGGGAATATAGCAAAAGGCATCTTTACGATTGCTATATTGACATGGACAGCATTATTAGGCTATGTTATATATCAATTTTCATAATTGTGCAATTAAGCACTGACGAATGTCAGTGCTTTTTTTACACCTTTACAATCTTTAAGTTCATTAAAATAAAAGACTTGAGTAGAACGGTAACGAAGGATTTCGCAAATAGGACATGTGAAATCTAAGTATTGTTTATTATAAAAAAACAAACTAAACGATCTATGGAGGACATCGAAATGAGATGTTTCTGCCAGCTATATTATTATATAGAAAAGATGTAATTATAGAGATTGGGGAATTTAAACAACTGTTTAAAAAACAGAAATTGGCTTAGTAAAATGATATTAATGAAAAATTTCCATTAAATATCGTGCAACATTCTAAAATTAACATTTTTGATTAGAGAAAAGATATAAACAATTACTAATAAAATTTATAAATAATAACAGACTTTTATGTAGAAAAATTTTTATTACGTCTCAAAACTAATAGTATACTTGGTAATTGAGACTATTTTATTATTCTTATTATGACTTCTGATAATATATATTATGTTAACCTGGATTAAATTCAAACGTACCATAAGTTCATCGCTCCACGTTCCCATAATATATTATATCGTTCACTTATCTCTCCGAGTTGAACATAATTTACGGCGTCTTCCCGATAAGTCCATCGGGTTCCCATAATATTCATGTATCGTCCATAATTTTCAGGGTTCGACCGCATAACTACATTTTTAAGGAGGTTCGTCCCCATGAATTATGTACAGGCTGCCGATGACTACATTTTGTATTTGGAAGTCGAAAAAAACTATTCGGTTAATACCCTAAATAGTTACGCATACGATTTGAAGCTGTTCGGTGATTTCTTGGATCAGAACAACCGTTCGTTAATGTTAGATGAGATCACTTCATCAAGTGTCCGCCGTTTTGTCCAAGATCAAGTTATTCAATATGAAATCAAACCGAGAACCTTGCAGCGACGTATTTCTTGCTTGAAGTCTTTTACTCAATATTGTTTAAAAGAAAATTATATGAAAGTCGATTTTATGGCAGGTATTCAAGCCCCAAAATCAGATAAAAAATTGCCAAGTTACATGACATTACCCGATTTAAAGAAGCTGTTTTCTTCTCTGGAAACGGATGAACGACCGTTAGCCCTAAGGAATGAATTGATGTTCAAATTATTAGCAACAACGGGCATGCGCAGGCAAGAATTAGTCGATCTGACATGGGAGCAAGTCGATTTGAACTATAAGACGGTATTAATTCGAGGAAAAGGAAAAAAAAGAGCGTCTCCTCCCTCTTCATCCGATCGTCATTCCTTTAATTAATCAATATAAAAATCAATTACTGGAGGCTCAAACGCATTACAGCGAACCGATGTTTTACAATAAAAATGGGGAGAAATTAAACCCGCGAGGATTGCACAAAATATTTAAAGAGTCATTAGTGCGTGCTGGCTTACCTTCACACAGGTTTTCTCTTCATCATTTACGTCATACGTTTGCGACGCTCTTGCTACAAGAAAATAAAGATAAAGTGGATTTAAGGACGCTTCAAGAACTTCTCGGTCATGAAAGTCTTGCTACCACAAGTATGTATACGCATATTGATTTCGAACAAAAGAAAAAGGCGATCAACAGCTTTTTAGTCAAAAAATAAATGTATATTAAAACAATTTTTGTAGAAAATGAAAATATATAATTACACGAAAATATTTTGATCTACAAATAAAACCGAGCTTTAAAAAGCTCGGTTTTAAAAAATACTTTAGCTTCTTCAACTAACGCACCCCGTTCGTTTACTTTTCTTGGCTTAAGGAACGTACGAATAGAATTCCTGAGAATATTACTAAAGCTATGTTAATTTCTGAGTTATACAGTAAATTGTGCATAAAACCTGTTCCATAGCCAAACCCATTGAGCCAGTAGTAAGACGGGACCATACAAAACACAAATAAAATTAGAGAAGGAACAATCATCCATCCGATTTTGATGTTTCCTTTAAAAATTTTGAATAGTTTTTCCCATTCAATCAATACTCCAAATAAAAAACCGAAAAAGCTCAATGCCATAAAAGGATATGGCGTTTGATGTTGTACCTGTATTGCCTGTTCAACTTTCCAATGTGAAACACCAATAAAGTAAAGTGATATAATAATACCAACGAATACACAAAAATAATAAATTGATTTTATGATGTTACCCCTCCTAAAATTAATGCTTCTTTTTAAACTATCGCCTCGTTAGTTAAATAATTTAATGCATTTTCTTATTGAAGGATTCTCCCCGTTTTATGAACAAGAGCAGCGAGAGCTTCTAGAGCTATCGCATCCGTTAGTACCAAATTAATTCTCTTTATCAAATGAACGGATAAATAATATTCCTGCAAGTACGTTCAAAATAACTTGAATTTCAATTCTGAAGATAAAACTAGAGAAAAAATTGTTAGGAAATCGTGTTAACCAATAGGGAGCAGGAATGAAAACTAATAATAATAAAATAACTACAAAACTAAGGAGTAACCAATTAACTCTTACTCTCTTAGAAAACACCTTAATTACCCTTTTAGTCTCAATCAAAATACCAAATAAGAAATATAGAACACTTAATAAAATTGAATAAATTAAAACCCACCTAATATTGAAAAAATCAACCGTTTGTTCATATTTTGGAAGAATTAGTGCTATTAGCATTAAAATTATAATGCCAATTATACTTGAAAAAACTGCTGCTTTTTTCACCTTATCAAACCTTTCTCTTATTAAAGTAATCTCCCCAATACTTTAAGTACATCACTTCACAAACTTCATCTTCCTTACAATAAGTTTAACATAAATTTTCCATTATCCTTCCAAAAAAACGATCTCGCTTATATACGGGATCGTTTAACATCTTTTTCAGAAAGAAATACGTCATGCGCTTCGAAAATTGCAAAATAATAAATGATTTAATAAAAATGTGAAGCCCCTATTCATTATTTATTCTGCCATTCATTTCGAGTCATCCCGTATATTGTTTGATCGACAAAGTGACCATACAAATACTCCGCTTCTCTCATTGTTCCTTCATTCGTGAACCCTAACTTTTCTGGTATGGCTCGACTTTTTGAATTTCCGACAGCACACCTTACTTCAACGCGATGAAGTTTCAAGTCAGAAAATGCATGATTAATAAAAGCACGAGCAGCTTTTGTCATTAAACCTTTTCCTTGATATTCATTCCCTAACCAATAGCCAATGCTGGTTTTCTTATTCGTCCAATCTATTTGATGGAAATTAATCACCCCTGCTAATTCCTCTTTATAGAATATACCTGCACGAAAGCTTTGATTATTTGCAAATTGTTTTAGCGTCTTTTCGATACTATTGTTCGTATCCTCTACACTTTTAACATTATCAACCCAAGACAGCCATTTCCGTAGATGTTCTCGATTTCTGTCAATAAGAGAAAATAAGTCCTCAGCATCATTTTTTTGCAATAATTTTAGATAGCAATCGTTATCTATTTGGTGTGTAAACAATTTGCTGTCACTCCTTATGAATGATATCACTGTTATTTTCTAAAGTATTCATACAAAACATATCCTGAATACCGAACGTAAAAACCATCCTTGATTTTTTCCTGATCACCTTTGGGGACTCCGAAAGAAAAGTTTTCTCCTGGACCAAATCCTCTTTGACCAATATCAAGCGGTCGAGATTGATGATCATATAATTGGATAGAATACGGGTCGGCATTTGCAGTAAATGTGCCATCATCATTAATAAATGATTTTGAAACAAATTTACCGCCTGAAAATTTCATGTTATTCGCGGTTCTAAAGTTAAAATAAATATCATGCCCTCTGTTTACCGCTTGATCAAGATAAATTTCAGTATCGTAGTGTTTCACTGTTAAGCTATTAAGCTCTTTTTCCTCACCTGACTTTGTTGGGATCCAATCTGGTTTAATAAATAATTCAAATGTGATCGAGTTATCTATTTTTTGTAACTGATAATGATTTTGATTGATAACATTTTCATAAATTCCTTCATTCGTAAAATGATCTAGATAAATGAAATATCCAAATACGATCATAAGAAACAGAAATATAAGTGCAATAAAACGTTTTTTTATTTTCATTCAATACCACCACGCTCAACACAAGTTTTTGATTTTCAAAAGAAAATTGTTGCTTATAGTAAAGTTGCCTATGTTAATTGTTACGAACATGTAACAGTAAGGTTTCACAATTAGTAGTTAATATCTATGTATTTCGATAAATAGTTGCACTCATCATTTTCCTTTTAAACGGGTAAAAAAAGAGCGTTCCATTTAAAGAAACGCAAACCCGTTTATCATAAGAAGAAAAGGATCGAAGCTAGTCCATTATTCACAACTTATTATTGAATTAGAACTACAACTATAACTCAATCAACCTTATTTTTTAAAAAACACATTGTGAAAGGAATAGCACACCTAGAATTATTACTACAAGTGTAAATATGTTGGTTAAGCAACCTCCTCTAGCTAATTCTCCGATATTCCCCACTTGAGATTGATTTACCCCGTCAGCGAAATTCCCCATAGGATTCCTTTTACTTTCTTCTCTATTAAATTTATCTTGCTTACCTTCACTCACGTAACCCCTCCAGCTATTTTTTGTGTATAGACAAACAAAGTATTTTCAGCATTCTTCTTTAAATTAGCGATATTTTCCCTCCGCCCCCTTGTAAACCTTCTTTAATACATGGGGAAATAAATCTTCTTCTACATACCCCCAATAATGGAACAAGAGCAGCGACAGCTTATTCAGCTAATAGAGTTCTTTCTAAGTTATCGCTTAAAGAAATAAAATCTTCTTTGGAAACTTTAATGTCAGGCTCTATCCAAGAGAATCCATCATTTTTAAAGCGAGGAATAATATGCATATGATAATGCTCAACATCCTTAAAAATTCCATTGTTTTGCATAATTGTAATCCCATCTGTATATAATAACTTTTCAAGAGCAGTTGCTACTAGTTGGGATGCGAGGATAACCTTACTCAAACTTTCTTGGTCAACATCTTTTAATTCTTGATAATGTTTCTTAGGAACAACGAGTATGTGCCCTTTATTAATAGGGTATTTGTCTAAAAAACAACAAACATATTCATTTTCATATATTATATTAGCATCTTCAGTTTTAGAGATTATTTTACAAAAGATACAATTATCCATTCACATCATTCCCCTCAATTTAGTTGAAGTTTGCGTAAGTACCTCTTTACCATTTCTCCAACCTTTCTATACGAGGGATTTCATAAGCCCAAAGTTTGGATCACTTCTTCACCTTTATTTAATCCCTGTATCTTATATTCAGAACCTGGATGTTCATCGTAGAAAACATACCATATTCGCATACCATTTTCGGCAGTGATTATTTTTGCATCGTTATTTTTAGGCTCTATAATCCGAACATCCTTGATATTATGATCAGTTATAATACCACCTTGATAATAGAATGAGTTTGGTACATTAAATGATTCATGTAGTGATATACCATTTTCAGAGTCAATATCTGCATTTGCAGCTCTATCGACATACCACTCTCCTTGCTTCTTTTGAATAAAATTCATGTGCATACCATGTTCTGTAAGGAAAAAGACAAGATACCCACCTCTATATGCTTCTGTATAAATGATTTCCTGAATAAAATCATCCTCAACTCGTTCATCTTCTAAAAATTTAATGGCTTCGCTCTCAGTGAAACTGTTGTTTGAGCAAGCAGACAGAATTGATAATAGTAAAATTGATAGAAAGATGGCGATATGTTTCTTCATATAAGTTCCCCCTTTAATAAGTTAATTTCTTAGCCACTTATTAAACTAAACTTCCCAGTTAGTACCATAACAGAAAAACGTATGAAATTTTTTTGTGTTTACCCTTCAATATAATACGAGATCGGAAATATCCGATCTCTTTAAATATACAGTTTCATTCAATTCTTGTTCCTCATTTGCGAAATAACACATAATGGTGATTAATGGTGTTATTCATCACCACTTCTGCCACCAAATATCTTTATAAGTCCAAATAAATAACCAAATAAACTTAGTAAAAATCCTAAAATAGTAATCAGAAAAGCTGGACCAACATTTGTTGAAGGATCAATTTGCATTATTCCTCCAAAAACCATAAGGCTTATACCAAATAGAATTGTCTTGATTGAAAACATAATTATAACCTCCCAACGGTTTTTCTACATTATTTAAATATTAACACTAATTTCCTTTTATTTGGGATTGATATGTAAAAAGAAAAGCGTCTCCATTTATTGCAGAAACGCTTCCCGTTTGTTTAAGTGTTACCTTTCGCAATAATGTGCAATTATTTAAAGTGTAACTGTCCTTTTTTAAAGTTTGGGCTTTGTTAAAGAATACTGTTGATTTCACCATACATAAAGACTTCCAAATATCCAGAGTCTTTATTTGTAATTATCGAAAACGCCATACATCATATACTTTCTGAACTTTTGTTGTCCAAAAATCTTTAGATACGTCAAAATCCCCATCGCGGTAGTCCTCAAATAGCTTTACATACTTCCTTGTTAAATCTAACATCCTAGAGAAGTTGGATACTTCATCGGCAGATAAATCAATGATTTCATCTTTATTCTCAATATCCATTATCATATAATGTAAATCCAATGAAAAGTTAAAAGCATATTCCTCCGAACTTCTCCTTATTTTTTCACCCTTTATCTTGCTAGCCATTTGAGCTAAATCTTGAAGGTCCATAGCAAAGCCTTGATAGTTTCTTTGAAGGATATCAAGGTCTTCCTTTGAAGTTTCCTTTTTCTTAACAATCACACTCATTCTTTCATATGAATTATTCATAGATCTCTCCATTGCTGAAAATGTCCCTGCAATCTCTTGTGATAAATATTCTTCATATTTTTGGTTTTGATTCATCGTGATAAAGTTCAATGTGATACTAATTATTAATAGTCCAATTGCTCCAATAAATACAAACCTTCTTTTTGATGAATCCAATTCTCCTCCCCCTTTATTAATACTTTTGTTGATTCTATGTCCTTCCCACTGGCTAATCAAATTAACCTGTTCTTTACTTGAACAGCGGTTACAACAGTTCCTCAACTAATGCTACCCTTTAGTAGAAGATGAAAATAATCCCTTTCTATGGTGCTAATCCCATAAAAAACTCTTCATATCTCTTAGTTGCATATTGGTAGCTAGGTAATCTTCAGTGACCTTATCTAAATTTACAACGAAATTAACCCAGAAATCATAGGATACACGATATTCTCCATAAACTGCTTTGAAGAGTTGTGAGTCATAGATAAACTTATTTTCATTGATAGACACTCCTGAAACATATTCTTCAGCTGACTGAAACCAAGCTTTATTCAATGCTTTTAAATGTTGAAATTTCTTCTTTGTATCATTATCAATTTCAAATAAGGTGTCTTCAATATTTTCTGGAGTTAATGTCTCCACTTGTTGAAGAAAGTAGGTATTTATTACCGATGCGTTTTTTACAGTCTCCCCACTAGTTTCTCCTGATTCAATCCTGTTAAACGAAACCGCCAATCGTTGATATTTCTGAGTATAATCCGCAATCCGTTTATGATTTTGAGTAATTTTATAAGCATCATAATAACTTACTTTCCCTTTATCTAGAACTTCCTCATAAATCTCATTATTTTCAACTAAACTATTTAATACCCTGTTAGTTTCTGAATATAATTCTGTTGAAATATGCGCTTCATATGCCTTCTTTTCTTGATAAAGTTCTACAATATTAAAGATAATGTAAATTAATGCTGTTACAGCAATACAAAAATAAATTATTTTTTTGTAGTTCTTCTTTATTTGGATATTAGTATTTACAATCACAATATCCCCCTTTTATTTAAGGATTCTCCCCATTAGTTTAACATCATTTTCCAGTTTATTGGCACAAAAAATGAGCTGCAACGTTGCAACTCGAAATTTAACTAACGCTTCCCTTTAGTTCAATAACATTTTTGCTGGATAAGATAAATTTGATTTACCTTTCAAGCCATTTTTTATTTGCTTCTACACCCTCTAACTCAATATTCTGAATAACCTTCCCAATTTTTTCTATTAAATCTTGATCTTGTATTTTTGATTTTATTTCTTTTAAATCATCCAAAAGATCAACAAGGGGTAGGATTTCCATTGCTTCTACTACGAGTTGAATATCAGATTCAGTTGGATTTTCTGAGATTATTTCTTTTAAAACAATATAATTTTGATCAACAGCAAATACTTTTAAAGAATTATTTATGGATTCACTTTCGATAATCATCCTTATCGACGTTTTACTCATCAAATCGGATACTGCAAAAAAAGCTGCTTCTGTTAATGACTGACCCGTATCATCTTCAATAATGGAAAAACTGGTCGATAAAAAACCTTTTTCTTGCTCTAAATAGTTTTTTTCATCCGATTGGTTTTCACTTAGATAAACGGAAGTTACTCTAAGTGCAGCTGATATTTCACTTTCTGAGAATTGTTCTTTATTTGTTAAAATTTCTTCGGATATATCATAAGCCATCTTATCGTTTATTCGACTTAACTGCACTAAACTTTGAGAAGATAAATTGCTATTGTTTTGTATTAAATCTTTTAGTACATCCATATCAGACTCACCAAAACGAGACATTTCAAGGATTTTTTGTTTAATCTGCAAATCGATATTTTCTTCTTTCAGCAGTTTATTCAAAATAGTAAAATCATGGTCTGGAGTTTGCTCATGCTTTCGAATATAAAAGCCGACGAAATAATCTTGAACAAATAACGAATATGAGTCCTCACTAATGATTTCTATAATCTCTTGTTGACTAAATTCTTTTTTTCTATTAGTCAGCTCTTCGAAATGCGGCTTTAAATTTTCACTATTTGTATCATCATAACTTTCATGGTCACTAACAATACGGTCTATTTCATATACTAAATCAACGTTACTGAGTTCGCTTATATTCTCTACTGATACCTCAGCGTTATCATTACATCCAAACAAAAATAATATAATTAATACAACCATATAACCATTCTTCAAAAAACCCCTCCCCTTCCATTTATTTCAATTCATATTTTATCATTCATTTCTTTTTATTTGATAAAAAACAACAATCATATTTAAGTAACGCCACCCGTTTTAATAAAACTTAATCTAATGAATTAATTACTTTTTGAAATTCTTCCTCATCTATACCAACTGAATTAGCCCAATAAAACGGATACCAATCGATATCAGTTCTTGGAATTGCTGGAATGAACTGATAACTTACATTATCTACGTTTTCATTAACCTTATATTCCCCAACAAAGTTATCAATCACTAAATATGATAAGTGAGGAATTGCTTCATAAGGATCTTCACCATTTTCCGTAAATTGCATTAATCTTTCTGTATTTAAAGCCCTTGCAAATTGTCTTTGAGTTATTTCAATATACGCAGTGTTATCTGCATTTGTATAACTTAAAAGAAACAAGTCACCTTCTAAAATAACTTCTTCTAATTCGAGTTCGGATGGTATATAACTCGGAACCAGTACATCATAGTCCAATTCTTCAACAGCTTTCGTGATTATATCTTCATTATTCGAACAAGCTGCCATCAATAAAAAAGCTAGAAACAAACAAAAAACTAATATTTTTTTTATCATCCCAACCTCCTAAAAGTCATTTCTCCCCATTACTGGAACGACAGCTTATTCAGCTATCGCTCTCCGTTTGTTAAAGAAGAACATTTGGCAAATCAATTATTTTATTCGCTATCAATTAATTCCAATTGAATTGTTTCTTCATTCTCCCCCCACTTAATAACCATTTTCAGATTTGCATCCTCTTCAACATAAAAGGTATTAACGTTTGACTTTAATGCAGAGTCCATATCATCAACACCTATATGTCCAATTTCACGTTGGAACTTACTTATATAAGTCTCATTATCTATGTCCGTCATTCCAGATAGTGTCCAATTAATATCAATATCATTTGACTGTTCTAATTGCTCTACATCATCACCTAAACATTCAGCATATTGTCTTTGTGCAAAATTATATTTGCCTGTTGCAGAATCGCTTTTTGATTGTTTTATTTCTACTTCACCTCTCCAATGTTTACTTTCTCCTTCAAATAAAAGGTGATTTGGTACGTCTCTATCACTGGTACAGCCTGTAAAAATAAGTACCATAACCGAAAATAATAAAAACATGACTTTTTTCATGCAAAACTCTCCCAACGTTTTATTAACAATATATTTTTCACTCTTCTCCCCTTTAACTTAACAACATTTTCCAGTTTGTTGACATGAAAAATGAGCTGCCAATTGCAATTCAATTTTATTAAGAATTAACAAAAATATTAATGATAATATAAATAATAGCAATTATAACTAAAGGACCCATACAACCTAATTTACCAATAAATGTCCTATCAAATGTATCGTTATTATTTTCACTATTCATCGTACCTCCCCTTTTTAGATTATTTGTATCTTCGTTCATCAAAGAACAGCTTTATTGTGCTAAACTCCCCGTTAGCGACAGAAGGGCAGCGATAGCTTGTGCAGCTAACGCACCCGTTTGTTCAAAAAGAAAATAATCAATATTCCCTAATTCACTAAATCCTGATAATCCAACAATGGTATTTCTACGGGAACCCCATTATTTTTATCTTTCCTATACAAAACTAAATAACCACCGATAATTTCATCGTCTGCTTCATAAACATAGGCTTGTATCCAATCATAATTTAGAGAACCAATTTCTACAATATACCCTCTTTGTAAGATAGGTTCATCCAAGTATGGGGTGAGGTCAATATTGGCATTTTCTTTTTTCTCTTGTACATATTCCTGATGTTCATAAAGTTGATTGTGCACTATCGATTCATCAGCTTCTTGATAGTTGAAATATACTTCAGAATGACTGTATCGAATATCCCAACCATACGAAGATAGGTGATTTTCATGCTCTTTGGGAAAAGGGATTCCTTCACGTTCTCTATCTTGGCACCCTATGATAAATATAAATAAAACAAAGATTAAAAAAGAGATTTCCCTCATAAAATTCCCCCTAGATAAAAACAAAACAAATCAAACTTATACAAATCCGTTTTGGCAAAAAAGATAACTTACTAAGCTATCACACCCCGAACGTTTAAGGGACACTCATCAAATAAACTTCAATATTATCCCAATGATTCTGTAATTTTTAATAATTTCTCTTCACTTATATTATTGCCTTGTAGTCTATATGTTGGACCGTCGACCTCCCATTGAATAAATATTGCATTTGGACGAGCGATTAATCCAGGCTTACTATTAATCTCGATTTCTTCCCAAGTATAGGTTTCTCTTTTTTCCAACTCAACCAGTGAAGCTACAAACCTAACTGCAACTTCTTTATTTTCATCAGAATTACCGAATAATTCAATTTTCGCTTGTTCGTCGTCATGATAAGTTATACTAGCTCCCCTCCATGTAATATCTTCTAAGTACATAGGGGTTTTTATTTCAAATTCTAATAAATCATTTAACGCACCTTCTACATCAGTAGTGGTTACCTTAGACATCTCAACTGATTGATTAGGAAAGAAATATAAAAGTAATAATAACAGGAAGGTTCCCATTAAAATTTTCTTCATACTTACCTCCTTCTCTTTATTTGCTAAACTCCCCGTTAGCGACACAAGGGCAGCGATAGCTTGTACAGCTAACGCACCCCGATAGATTAAGTACATCCTTTCACAAAGTGAATTTATTTTTTATTTCTCTCATATATTGCTACTGCTAGGGTTGAAAGCCCAGCTAATATCGCTATTGGCAAAGCCTTTGCCATATGTGCTTCTGCATTATACTGATTATTATATACGATTAACAAAGAGAAAATGGATATCGCCATAACACTTATTAACGAATATCTTATTATGTAATTTGAGTTTTCATTTTTCATACTTCCGCCCTCCCTTTATGAGAATAAAAGTAGCACCAAGTTATAATGTTCTTCACCCTCTTAGTAACATAACAAGATCTGCTGGATCTTACCCTAAAGCACCCGTTAGTTAAAACGTTTACTGAATATCGCTAATTATTTGTGGGTCGTAATCCAATTCCATCTGGATGGTTTCCACATGTTGTTTGCCATCTATCGTTGTCCATTGAATAACCATAAAGGTCCTGTTTTCAATTTCACTGGGAGTTAGATGTTTTTCAGGATAAAATCCCCCTCCACCTTGCTTTGCAGGTCCATCTTCAAGTATGTCAGCATTAAAGGTGGACACATGGTGTGGTTTCTCCCCATCTTCAAAAAAATCATAAACTTTGACCTCGACTTCTCCATTTAATCCACTTGTCTCACCTAAAAAAGTCACTGAATGACTTCCAGAAGTACCTTGTTCCCCCACTCCCTGCCAAGCGAGTTGATAATCTGTTATCTCCCATTCCTCGCCTTGACCACTCATTTTCAATAAGTATTGAGTATTATCTATGGTGGTAGGAAAATACAGTTTAACAAAAGCGAAAGTAAGGAGGTTGGTAATGACAATCATTCCAACAACCCATGTTAGCTTTAATTTCAATTTATTTCTCCTCCCAACTAATCCAAACCTTTCAAGCCTTTATATAACGCTAAACTCCCCTTTACCTACATAAGAGCAGCGACAGCTTCTTGTGCTATCGCACCCCGTTAGTGATATAAGGGATGCGTTAGTTATCTAATAGTTGCTCAATGTTATCAATTTCATATTTCTTTAAAAATTTAGTAGTTTGTTCATCCAAATCAACTAATAAATTTACCCAGAAACTTTTGGAAACACTATCCTCGCCATAAAATCTTAAAAATTCACTTCCATCTAGCCTAGCCAGATTTTCGTTTATTGTAACTCCCGTAATATTTTCCTCAGTAACTTTTACCCAATTGAAATGTAATTCCCGTAAATATTCAATAGTTTCAGTTAGATTAGAATCAAGAACGATAAGTGTGTCATCTAGTTCATCTAATTCATAATCCTCTCCATTTGTAAAAGAGAACAAAAACGAAAAAATTTCTCGTGAATTTTCATGTGTTTCATTGTTAAAATTATCATTGTTAAGAAGGTTAAACTTGACTGCTAACCTTCCATATTCATTAGTTAGTAAATCTATGTCTTTATTATAATGTAGAAGTAGGCTTGCCTGTCGCTTTGTTATTTCACCAGAATCTAGGATTTCGCCATATGTGTTGTAATTCGAAACAACCCCTCTTGCAACCTTCTGTATATCAGTGTTTAGATTTTGTGAAATATGTTCCGCATACATTTTCTTTTCTTGATATTGAGAATTTAATAAAAATAATAAGATAACAATCGTTATTCCATATAATATTTGCTTATAATATTTTTTTATCAATATTTCTCTCCTCCATACGTCTTATATTTTAGAACCTCTATTCAAGAATTCTCCCCATTAGCTTAACATCACTTTCCAGTTGGTAGGCAATAAAAAAAGCCGCATATGCAGCTTCCTGGTTCTTCAACTATTGCTTACCGTTAGTTGAATACTTTTCCTAATTATCATCTAAATATTTTCTGAAAGAACGAGTCAATAGTAGTCCAGTGAAAATCCCTAATGCTATCCGTACATCATGAGACGACACAAACGATAAAACACCTAAATCGCCAAAATGTGTAGTCCAGTAAGCATAAGGTATAAAGATGAAAATGAGCATTAAAACGGAAGGGATTAACAGCAGATTTATCTTTGGACCTTCTTTGATTAAACTTGCTATATTTCTCCATCCTAGCAGTAAACCAAAGGATAAAGCACACAGTACAAAGTAAGTGTGATATACATTAAACGCTTGATAATCAAACATTTGTAGTTGTTGATACATTGGATTTCGAAGACCAGACAAAATGGATAGAATAACAATCCCAACAAAAGTTAACAGTACATAAAGACCTATTTTCTTCACATATATCCTCTCCTTTAATTTCTCCCAGTAATGAAAATGTTGTTCAAATGACTATTCTCTTTTATTTAAATTTATCCTAATATTTTTCACGAATTTCCCCTTAAAAAGTTTCAACTATTATTTGAAGAATCCTCCCCATTAGCGCCACAACGGCAGCGACCCCTTGTTCCACTAATGCTCTCCGTTAGTGTAAGTAGAAAAATTCACAAACTTCACTTTTGTCAACTTACACTGTTTGTATTTTTAAAATATTGTGTTGCACTAATTACTGCAATTAATCCTACAAATAGAGGTGTAAAGTATGCAAATGAATAAAGAACAAAAACGTTCAATTGTGTATCGCTACCAATATGATTTCCAATCAACAAACTTGACACAGAAATCGCCAAAACAAAAAACGGTAAAAGGTAGCGATTTATCTGTTTAATTTTTATAAACATAGATGAAAATCCAATGACTAGAAATAAAACTGAACCAAGAAGAGTAGCGTTCCACATAATAATCCAAAATTGTTCTGAAACCCATCCAGCAATTAAACTGAACCAGATAGCCAAGGAACTCAGGGTAATTAATAAATTTACATAAGACAACTTTTTCTTTTTTTGATACAAAAAAAGCATAGGACCTATTAGTAAGCACAATATTGAAAGCCCGACCAAAGTGAACTCCTCCATTTCTTGCCATTCCTTCTTAACTCAATCTTCCCATTTACTGGTACAAGAGCAGCGACAGCTTCTTTTGCTATCGCTCTCCGTTTGTTTAAGTAGATTTGTTCACAATAACATTCATAATCATCTTATTAGTTTTGGGATTTTCAACGTAAACCATCGTATAATACCTTGAATAGCAATGTAAACCAATGCTGAAAGTACCATAACAGTTACAGGAGTCAAAGGTGCAAACCAATATGCATGTTCTTCTGAAATTAATATTGCTGGTAAGAGTCCGTGGGTCAAGACAACACAAGCATTAACAATGATGAACCAACGGAGTGGGATTCTACTTGCTATTACTCCAATAATCACAGCAAAAACAATATGAAAGATAAAAAAATGGTTCCCATATTCAAACCAAGGTAATTCACTGTAAAACCTCTCATAATATTCCATATAGGTTATAACAAAAGGAACATGTAGTAGTGATAAAATAATAAATAATATTCGCATAATCCCTCTACTTTCTTGATTTATAAGTTTATTATCTTTAAATAAACGGTAACATCGTGCATTTTTTTGATTTACAAACTGGAAATTTTTTGTGAAAACCTGATTGATTTATTGTAATATATTTTCTTCTGCTTCTGTTCTAAGCTCCCGTTTCTTTAATTACACCACTTCACAAACTTCACCTTTCTTACAATAAGTTTAACATAAATTTTCCATTATCCTTCCAAAAAATAAACGATCGCACAAATAAGCACGATCGTTTAACATCAAGATTAATAACTTTCTTATTTGAAAACATATTCGTACGGTACATTAACGCCACTGTCCAAAGCCTTGACCAAAATAGCTTTCAATGACAGTTTTACCTTCTATATTTACTTGCCTGTCGTAACTGCTTTTAACAAGGTTAATGTCAGTTTCCCTCATAAAACCATCCTTCGTATTGTTGATTAAACTAAATTATTTTCATTTTTCATCCTCCAATTTCTTTAAGGCTTCGTCATTTCTGTCACAAGCCTCATTTGCCAACTTCTTTATTTTTTGTTGAACTGCTTCTCTGTTTTTTATCGACTCAACTGCGCTCATAGCTTTTGTTTTGTCTGCTTTACAATCTTGCATATAATCACAAACATCCTTCCAAAACAAACTCTCCGCT
Organism: Bacillus shivajii; assembly: GCF_020519665.1. Classification (NCBI taxonomy): domain Bacteria; kingdom Bacillati; phylum Bacillota; class Bacilli; order Caryophanales; family Bacillaceae; genus Bacillus; species Bacillus shivajii. The sequence goes on along the minus strand of NZ_CP084703.1, from coordinate 2,318,638 downwards.
TTGGCTTCACTTATCTTTTGATCAAAAGATATTTGCTGTTGTTCTATCGTTTCAATCATTTCTTCAAATATCTTATTCGTTGCAGGAGTGCCTAAAGCATTATCAAGTCTTTTTCGCCAATTTCTAATTTTTTCATCCACTTTATTTCACCCTTTCGCGTAATACGGAGTATTACGTCTACTGCATTATTTTCCATTCCTTAATAATTATCAAATTCCTTATTTCCTCACTTTAATTGTACCGCGTTTAGAAAAAATGTGTAAAAAAATCCCACACAAAAAAAGATCGGGACCTCCCGATCTTTTTTGGATATTTGACTTTTTTCTTATTAAGCTAACGCTTCCCGTTAGTGACACAATCACTAAGAAAAACCTTCTTTTAAAAACATCAAAATGTAATTACTCTGTCACTATGCCAATACCACTGCATCAAATCTCATTATTATATGTCACTTGAATAAATAGAGAATCATCAATATCTCCAGATTTTAACACAGTTTCTAATTTCCCTTTCGAATGTCTTTCATTATAAATAAATGATACTTCAGCATCATTAAATCCTTTGGCATAAATGTATTCATAACCTTCGTCTTTTAAACTAATATTAAAAACCTTAGAATCATTTTTTACTTCTATTTCCGATAGCCACTCATCGATTAGCTTTTCATGTTCAGGTTCAATAGAATCATATGATGTTGATAGTATAAAAGGTTTGTCACTACCCTCATTGCTATTATTAGTAAAATTACACCCAGTCAATAAAAATCCTATTATTAAAATAAAAATAAGTATTCTCATCTTTTCAGCCTCCATTACCACTAATCATGTCGATTATGATAACACTAATTCCCTTTTATTTGGGATTAAAATGTAAAAAACGTCTCTGCATTTTTGCAGAAACGCTCCTGCTTGTTTAATGGCAATTGTTATGTGCTTTTAATAATTTTTTTATTTAAGGTACTAAAAATACAAATAACCAAAGCGCCAACAATAGTTAGATAAAAGCCAATAGTTGCATTAGCAATACTAAAACTAAATGAAGCAGAGGCGATATTTAATAATGGGGCGAACATAAAAAATTGTACTCCAGCTAGAACTACTACACCGCCCCCTATTATAGTAAGGTATAGATGTTTTGACTTAATGATTAGAAATGTTCCAATTATAGCTAACAATAATATTCCGAAACCTGTCCAATGTTCGATTCCTCTCACATATTTCCACTCGTAAATAACCCATTGGTTAAATAGTCCAAAAACAATGAACCCAATTCCAATAAAGTACAATGTTTTTATCATCATACCCCTTCCAAGATATGAATTTTACTATCCCCCGTTTCTTTAAGTACATCACTTCACAAACTTCATTATCCTTACATTCATTTTAACATAAATTTTCCATCGTCCTTCCAAAAAGTTACGATACCATCCACACTTCTATCTTTTGATCACTTGAGTATAATTTGACAATAATGCCTATTTACGATGTGTATACAAAGTACGGTTGCTTTTGTATTAAATGTTATTTTGAAGGAGAACATCCCTGAGCACATAAACATGTAAATGATAATGTCTTTGCGAAGAAGGAGTTGATAACGTGTCTTATGAGCATTTATTAAATGAATTTAATTATGGTATTTGGGATATCGCGCTCACAATTATCACTCACCATAATTTTTATTTAACAGCAATAATCGTTGTAGTTGTCATCATCTTTATTTCACTTTCAACCGATAAATTTGTAAAAACGTTTATCAAAAGTTGCGTTTTAATTTTTTCATTTTCTACAATATCGGTGTTTCCCCCTATTTACTCTTTAACAGAAACACATTACAATCATGAATTAGAACAGACAGTTCTCTCTGATTATTTACAAGGAGTGGACAGGGAAAAAGGGGAGATTTTTAATTTTTCCTTTGACAAAAATGATGTACATATTCCTCCATACATGGAAACGTATATTCACGAAACTGAAGTTTATAATATCGAAATAGATATTGTGAACGGCAAATTAACAACACAAAAAGATGTCGGAAGGATATATATTGAAGAAGGGATATCGGAACCGTATATCTCTTATGTTTATATAAAAGATGATTTGAGTAATACCATTACAGAAGGTAAGTACGACATGATTATTCATGTGCCCACAAGTTACAATTTAGCAGAAAGAAAACGATAAAAGGCAGGATCCTATTACAATCAATGTTACAAAAGGAATCCAAAAATGGACTTGATTCGTTCCAGCTTTGCGTATTATGAATCTGTTTACATTTCATTGGGGTTTCGAAGAACACTGTCTTAAAAAACAACCATGATGAAGAGTTTAAAACATTACATCGAACTCTTTTACGTATTACAATCCTATAAGCAAAAACGATTTTTAAAAACATCGTTTAAAAAGGTGGGATCAAAAGCACTTGTTCGTTCAGGTATTTTTTTGATTTTTTTGATCATGTTGTCCTCGAACAAATATATTTTTTATATTTCTGTGTTTATCTGTATTTCTTTCCTCTTCCTTTTCAACAAAAAAATATGTAAAAAATTAATCATTGGCGTAAAATATAATATCTGATATGATTTTTATCGATCAGTTATATTCTATCGAAAGTGAACATAATTTTCGTAGTCGAACCCAATAAAATACAGGGTCGATACATAAGTTATGTCAACGACCTGATAAGTGCACAAATCAAGCCATTGAATATATATTATGTAAACCTGGATGAAATTCAAACGTACCATAAGTTTGCGTTCGTATGTTGTGATAATTTTCATTATCGTCACCTTCCACCCATTTGGTTTAGGATAATGATTTGAATATCTCATAACTCACACGGTCGTCATTGAGTATGATAATGTATTTATTTCTACAGATAATGATACATGAATATATACGTAAAACGACTTTAATAAAAAATGCTATCTTCATTTGTAACAACTTAAGATCTTTGTATGAACCATAATAAAATTCCCGATTTCTACTTCCTGATAAGTGGGAATTTTAATTATGGTCTAACGCTTTTTGAAATTTACTGTATGAGGAGATTGAACAATATTAAATATAAACTTATGTTCTCGATCGTGATAACGCACCCTCCCCATAAGCGTTTCACAGATTTGAATGCGCCTATTCTCCATGGGGGCTTTTATCTGGTTGTTCTATCTTATAAAATCACTATTTCATTTCATGGTCACGTATAGTTTCTTCCAACGATTTTTTACCATTAATATCCTGATCACCAACAAGATCATATTTAATTGCAAGTCTTATATACTTAACCAACTGTTCACGATCAATGTTCCCTTCTTCAAAATTATCAAAGGGATACAATCGGTCTGTGTAAAGGTAAGCTTTATGTTCTTTATTACCACCCAGAGATTGAACTAGTGCAATTTCTACTTTTGTAATAGCACTAAATAAAAAATTATTTTGTTTGCCCTCTAGTGATAGTATACCAATAATAGAGTCTACCTCTTCTCTCCTTTTATTCAGGTCTTCTAATATATCTAGTAATAAGTCAGTTTGATTCATCAAAATACCCTCCTTCTTCATTATGTTACATCCCCCTTAAAACCAGATGATTCATACCTCTATATAGCAACCAATTTTATGGCTGCAAGATTAGGGGTGTTTTTATTGACTTCAATAAAATAGCACTGTGTTTTAAAGACGAGTAATCTTCATCTAAATCACAGTGCTTCTGTTATTTATATCAAAGTGTTCTGCTGCTCCTTAAAAACGAGTGCTTCAAAACTTTTAGGAGGTAAAGGTCTGCTGATGAAGTATCCTTGAATTTCATCACACTTTACCGATTTCAAGAATTCAACCTGGTCTTCATTCTCGACCCCTTCTGCTATCACTTTTAAGTTTAAACTATGTGCCATCGCAACGATCCCTTTTGTCAGTGATTGGTCATCTAGGCTAATTGGTATTTCACTGATAAAACTTTTATCTATTTTTAATGCATTTACCGGTAGGCGCTTAAGATAACTTAATGAAGAATATCCTGTACCGAAGTCATCAATTGAGATATAAATACCTAAATCTTTTAGTGCTTGCAGAATTTCAATAACAGTCTCTTCGTTATCCATTAAAGTACTTTCAGTTATCTCAAGCTCTAACCAATGCGGTTCTAATCCAGTTCTGTTTAATGTGCTTTTTACAATTTGCAAAAAATTAGGATCTAGCAGTTGGCGTATAGATAAGTTTAAAGCAACACGTAAAGGATCGTTGCCTTCATCTTGCCATAATTTATTTTGTCTACACCCTTCTATCAATATCCATTCGCCTAAATCTCGAATCAACCCAGTCTCTTCAGCGATAGGAATGAACTTTTCAGGGCGAACGAGGCCAAAGTATTGACTATCCCACCGAAGTAGTCCTTCCATACCTACTATTTCACCTGTTTGAAGGTCTAATTTTGGTTGGTAGAAAAGCTTGAATTCATTATTTTGCAGTGCTTTTCGGAGATCGGACTCTATCTTTAACTTTTCAAATGATAAACTACTCATTTCTTCAATAAAAAAATGATATTGGTTTTTTCCGTTCTCTTTGGCGTGATACATTGCGGTGTCAGCATTTTTAACTAAAGTTTCTGCATTCGTTCCATTATCAGGATAAACACTTATTCCGATGCTGGAAGTAATAATAAGCTCATATTCATCCACCCAAAAAGGCTCTTTAAGTGTATTTATGATACATTTCGCTACTTTTTCTGGGTATGAAACGGAGTCTATATTAGGAAGGATTATTGTAAACTCGTCCCCTCCCATCCTAGCTATCATATCTCCTTCTCCTATACAACCTCTTAATCGCTCAGCGATCATTTGTAGTAAATAATCTCCGTAAGAATGACCTAAACTATCATTGACCTTTTTGAATCCGTCGACATCTAAGAACATGATCGCCAATTGTTTGTTTATAGAACCATTTAAAATATCTGTTAATCGTTCTTGAAAGAAAGCCCTATTAGGAAGTTTTGTTAAATTATCGTGGTATGCCTGGTATTCAATTTCTTTTTCTTTTTCCATTCGTTCTGTTAAATCATTTGAAACACACAGAACCTCTTCTACTTCCCCTGATGAAGAAAAAATCGGTATTTTGGTTATTTGTATCCATACATCGTTACCTTCGCTGTCGATAATTTTATGTTCTGGGACAAATAATTCTTCTCCTTTTTCAATGACCCATTCATCTTGTTCGATGAATCTATTTACTTGATCTTTATTTGGGTTGAGATGCCACTCTGTTTTTCCTAGCAATTCTTTAACAGTCGTTCCATATAAATCAGCAAGTGCTTTGTTTGCAATCGTAAATTCACCATTACGATTCCTTGCGAATATATAGTTTGGATTCTTATCTATGATTGTTCGTAGAAAATCTTTTTGATCTTTTAAAAGATTTTCTTTAAGTTTTAAATCTTTTCTTCCTTGTTTTAAAGATTTAACCATCTCATTAAAATTATTTAATAACTGACCGATCTCTGAATTGTCTGTATGTTTTACTTCTTGATTCAATTTTCCCTTTTTTATGTTGTTTACAGCTCGGTGTAGCTCTTGGATGGGCTTCACCATACGTTTTGTAAAAATCCCAATAATGAAAAATAACGGGATCAAAATAAATACATACAAAACTAGTAATGAATCTCTGAAAGCTGAAAATTCTTCTTGAGTGCTCGTAACGGGGATTTGAGCTACGACACCCCAGTTAACATCTGGTATGTGAACATAAGAAGCGTACATTTCGATTTCATTGTCAATGACTTTCTCATACCCGGATTTTCGATCTGCTAATTGACGGATGACAAAATTAGAACTAACATCTTCTCCTATCCTATTTTTATCGGGGTGAGAAAGAATGACTCCATTTTGGTCGACAATGTAGATGAACCCCCCACCCCCTAAATCGATACGATGGGTTGTAGTGTGAAGGATATTATTTTCAGTGAGACGAATATAAAAACTAGCAACTCGAAATACGTTGTTATGTTCATCTAATATTGGAATTGTTAGCGCTAATCCGGGCCGATTTGTATCCTCTATTATTACATCGCTCAAATAGGATTCTTTTGTCTTTAAAGCTTTTTGGAAATAATGTCTATCGCTTAAATTTATATAGTTGAATACGTTTAGATCACTTGGGTAATGAGCAAGAGTCTCTCCACCCTTGTTTAGAATTAAACCACTGTCTATGACTGGTGAAAGAGATATGATTTGTTCCATCTCTTTATTCAATTCTGATATATAGTCACTTTCAAAATATCTATGTGACTCTATATGAAACGCTAGACTATGGAACCCCTCATATAATTCGGTTAATTCTGTTTTTATTCTTTCTGATGTTTGGTCGGTAATCTCTTTATTTCTTTCTTGTGAAAGATTAGGGAGTATGAACCAAGCTACTAGCAATAGCCCTGCAAATACAGCACCGATTAAAGCAATATTTAAAAAATAAGTTTTCCAAAACAACGTCATATTTTTGAATTTATTTAATTGCATATTTTAGTAGTCCTTCACAAGGTATTTGAATATATCAATGTTTAAATGATTCACTCTATTCGTTTATACAATATATATCATTTGAAAAACACTAAAAAATAATTGTAATATCACCTATTTATTCCTTTTAATAAAGGGCATGTTCCCGCTCATAGGCAACTTAAAATACTCGTATTTTCTTTGGTTATGAAAAAAAGCACACTCAATTAGCTGGAGGCTTGATAAACTCCTCCAGATCGAGGGTGCTTCCAATCATTCGTTTTATATAATCCATCTAAGATTAATGTTTTAATGAGGAAGTGTCAACATAAATTCGACAAAATTTTCATTTTCCACAATTTATTAAACTCAGATTACTATCATTCCTACTTTTAATATAGTTAACAAATAAACAGAACGTATGTTCTTTACTGTGGAAAACGGCATTCAAAGTTGAATTGTATGTAATTGAATCAATTTCATAACTCAAAATAAGGTGCGAATTTCCGAATGATGAGCGTGAACTTCACTTCCAAATAAAACGTACATTTAATGAAAAAATTTATAATATCATTCGTTTCATTGCGCAAAAAACGCAATTCTGAAATTGATTCAATTATATGATCCAAAAAATAACTCGACAATTGTAAGATGCCGAGTAAGTACAAATAAATTTATTGGTTTGCTATGATTTCTACGATTTTATCCTCGATTTCTTTTCCTTTATCTTCATCAAGTAAATGATTTAACAGAATGGAAAAAATCAGTGTGTTTCCTTTTGGTGTTTCCACGTAACCAGATAAGGAAGAAACGGTAGAAAGTGTTCCTGTTTTTGCTTTTACGTTTAGGGATTCCATCCTTCTTCTCAATGTACCACCAATCATTCTGTCACTATTACCGGTGACAGGTAACGATTTTAAGAAAACAGGAAACCACTTTTCCTTTTGAATATGATACAAAAGCTTAGATATTTCATTAGCTGGAATTAAGTTTACATGAGAAATACCGGAACCATCTCTAATGACTAATGTATCTGAATTCACGTCTAATTTTGACAGCTGTTCATTTAACACTTCTAATCCCTTTTCCCAACTTCCTTCGCCTTTTTCTATTTTCCCCATTTCCTTAACTAAGACTTCCGCATGCCCGTTATTACTAAGTTTCATAAAAGGTATGAGAAGCTCAGACAATGGAATAGACCGATGACTTGTAAGGGTAATTGTATCCTTAGGTGTCACACCAACCTTAGCTGTTCTTAAAACGTTAATTCCTTGTTTCTCTAATTCTTGCTTAAAGAGATCAAGAACAAATTGCGTCGGTTCCCAAACTGCGATCAACTCTTTTTCAAGTTTTGCTTCGATAGGAAGAAAACCCTTAACGATGATCGTATTTGACCCGTGTTTTCGGTCAATTGTAAGGCCTGTTTCACCATCAGGCGATGTGGTTACTGCCTCATTGATAATGTTTATATCGCTTGTTTTGTTTGAAAGTTGAATGTTTACAGGATCTCCTACTTTTCCTCCTGGAGAAACCTCTACCGAAATCGTCCCAGAAGCAAAATCTTTATTCGGTGATAAGGTTAGTGCTGAAATTTGAGAGCCATAATAGGCGTACTCATCGCTCCAAATTAAATCAGGTGATAAACGAACATCGTCGTACCTGCTGTCATCACCAATCATGTCGCCCTCAATAATCTTGATACCGGAATTTACAATATCTTTAGCCATTTGATTGAGATCTTCTATTAGGAGTGTGGGATCACCAAAACCTTTTAAATACAGGTTTCCTTTTAGGACGTTTTCTTCTCTCTTTCCATCTGTTCTTATTTCCGTCTTAAATTGATAGTCTTCACCTAAGACAGATAACGCTGCTGCTGCAGTAAAAAGCTTCATATTTGAAGCGGGCCTCATACGAACATCTCCATTATGTTCATATAGGGTTTCTCCAGTACTTGCAGATCGAATGCTTATCCCTGTAAGGCCTCCATTTAAATGAGGTTCCTCCTGTATGAGCTGATTCAGCTCATCTTGAAGATATTGTTCGGAATCATTTGCATATACGTTGTTAGAAGAAAGTATAAACGCCGCAAAAATTGAAAACATGAAAATAAGTAAACTGTTTTTCTGTATAATATGCAATAATCACACTTCCATATCGTTTTTCGTAAATATCATTACCATCTCACTTAATGATGTTTTTTATACAAAAAAAGAAATGAGAGTGATTAGTTGCATTTTAATAAATTGTTATCTCTACTTCTAATCATTAAAATGGCTTAATCGTGCAAAGAAGTCTTGGATAAATTGATAAAACAACTCTTCTGTTGGCAGCAACTCTCGATCAGTCGGTGTAATTACACCGACAGTTCGAGTAACGGTTGGTTCGACCAATGGAATTTTTACGGTTGCACGTGGCGTGGAATCGACTAACGTCACTTCTGGCATTAATGTTACGCCAAGGCCAGCAGAAACTAACCCTTTTAATGCGTCTATATCGTCACCTTCAAAAGCGATATTGGGCTTAAAACCTAGCTTTGAACATGCATTGATAACAATGTCACGAAATACAAAGCCTTCTGGTAATAACACGAATGGATCATCTTTAAGGTCTCTTAAATGTAAATGTGATTTATCTGCAAGAGGGTGATGAATTGGTAACAAAGCTACGACATCTTCAGTAAACAAAATTTTACGTTTGATTTTCTTTTCTTCCATCGGAACAGGGCCAATTAAAGCCATATTAAATTCTCCTTTGATCACACCTTCAATTAAATCATGATACAAAGCTTGCTTTAGTTGGAATTTCGCATCTGGATAACTTAATCGAAAAGCTGAAATGGCAGTAGGTAAAGTATATGCAGCAAGACTAATCGGGAAAGCAACTCTAACAGTTCCCTTTTCAGGATCAAGGTACTCTTCTACCTCTCTTGTTGCATCCTCAATGACATTCATTGCTTTGTTAATTCTTTGTAAGAACATCTTGCCGATCGGAGTTAGTTTCACCCTCCTCCCTTCTCTAATAAAAAGATCAACTCCTAGTTCTCTTTCTAAATTAGAAACTTGTCTACTTACAGCTGATTGTGCAACATGTAGTGCATCAGCAGCTTCTGTAAAATGTTCACGATTAGCTACTTCCATAAAATATTGTAATTGTCGAATTTCCATGATCTTCACCTTCGTTTTCATTGATCTCAATATGGCATTGAACCTATCTATTATTTGTATTGATTAGATCATTTAATTAATTATAAAATACATTGTATGGGAAAATCTAATAAAAATTAAAATTCTAAATTTTCAATACATAATATAATTTCTTAAGGAGCTGAAGAACTTGAAGACAATGGAGAAAGTCACTCAGTCAAATACTGAAGTTGCTCAAAATTATGTAAGTCAAGTTTTTGAAACAGTTAAGAAGAGAAATATGAACGAAAGTGAGTTTCATCAGGCGGTAAAAGAAGTTTTTGATTCCTTAATCCCTGTCTTTGCAAAAAATCCTCACTATATGAAGCAAGGCATTTTAGAAAGGATTGTGGAACCGGAAAGAATCATTACTTTTCGTATCCCATGGGTAGACGATCTTGGAAATGTGAAAGTAAACCGTGGTTTTCGGGTACAGTATAATAGCGCATTAGGGCCTTATAAAGGTGGATTAAGGTTTCACCCTTCTGTAAATACGAGTATCATTAAGTTTTTAGGGTTCGAACAAATTTTTAAAAACGCTTTAACAGGTCAACCGATTGGTGGCGGAAAAGGTGGCGCTGATTTCGATCCAAAAGGAAAATCAGACGGTGAAATTATGCGTTTTACACAAAGTTTTATGATGGAGCTTAGTAAGCACATCGGTCCGGACCTTGATGTACCAGCTGGTGATATTGGTGTTGGTGCAAAAGAAATTGGATTTATGTTTGGGCAGTATAAGAGGATGCGCAGCGGTTATGAAGCTGGTGTCTTAACTGGAAAAGGTGTTGGCTACGGAGGCAGTCTTGCACGAAAGGAAGCGACTGGATACGGTACTGTCTACTTTGTCGAAGAGATGTTAAAAGATCACAATTTAAGCTTTAATGGTAGTACGGTGACAATATCTGGATCTGGTAATGTTTCTATCTATGCGATTGAAAAAGCACAACAACTAGGTGCAAAAGTCGTCGCATGTAGTGATTCAAGTGGTTATATTTACGATAAAAACGGAATTGATCTCTCAACCGTTAAGCGTTTAAAAGAGGTTGAAAATAAACGGATTAGCGAGTATGTCAATGAACATAGTGATGCACATTATTTTGAAGATTGTTCCGGGATTTGGTCTATCCCTTGCGATATTGCTCTCCCGTGTGCAACACAAAATGAATTGGATGAAATAGCTGCAAAAGTGTTAGTATCTAACGGTGTAAAAGCTGTTGGTGAAGGTGCAAATATGCCTTCTACGTTAGAAGCGATAAATATTTTTCAACATAATCAAGTACTTTTTGCTCCAGCAAAAGCAGCGAATGCGGGCGGCGTTTCAGTCTCAGCATTAGAAATGGCTCAAAATAGTGCAAGGTTATCATGGTCGTTTGAAGATGTTGACGCTAAGTTACAAGAGATCATGAAAGATATTTATCAAGAAAGTATAAAAGCATCTGAAGATTTTGATGCTGCTGGAAACCTTGTCATAGGAGCAAATATTGCAGGATTTGTTAAAGTAGCTGATGCAATGATAATGCAAGGAGTCATTTAACTTCCGATAATAAATCCTTTGAGCTTATTGCTTTCAATAGAAAGTGGTAAGCTTTTTTTTAGGTTCATATAGCCGTGATTGATGAAGATCGTTCAAAGTAGTGTAACGTAACAGTAACTTTTTTATTACAGTCCTCATAAAATATTTTAGCCATATGTTTATCGTACAAATGACTAAAATCTCATGATGGATAACGGTTAATTTATTTCTATTTGGTGGTGAGCACATTTGGATCATTTCTTTAATGAACTAAATAAACATTTTGAAGGTACTTTTGGAAAAGATTTTATGAATAATTTTGAGAATTTATTTGAAAAAATAGAGCAGCAACAAGTTTCACAGTATTTGAACTTGAACCCTAAATATAATCTTTATGAATCAGAGAATGAATTAATATGTGTAATGATTTTACCTGGACTAGAAAAATTAGAAAATATAAAATTGAAAGTTTCTGAAAACATCATACAAGTGAGAGGAACTTTCAAATTGCAATTCACAGGCTTTCGTTTAGTGAAAGAGGAGCTGTCAGAAGGTGAATATAAACGGGAGATTGAACTTCCCTACGCAGTAAGAGAAGACAAAGTTGACGCTTCATACAAACGTGGTTTACTCATCATTCACCTCCATCGTCTTTTGTCAAAAGAAGTTCATAATGAGATATTTATTCAAGATTTAGATAGTGAGTAAAACCAAAATAAATACTACTTACCGAACGATTTCTATGTCACTATTAAAAACTCCTACTTGAACTAGATGATCGAGGTATTTCATTATAAATATCCATTTCTGCTACCTATGAGAAATGGATATTAAATATAAAAAATATATTTGTGTGCGCTTTTGACCTATTTAAATGATAGGAAAATTATTTCTCTTGAGCGGTTTGAATATTTCGTTCCTCTCCTAATAGTTGCCTTATATGTTTTACTCTTGATTCCGCATCGATCAACCGGTTTGAACCAATTTGACAGACTGAAGATGCAGCTACACTTGTAATGTGAATAGAACGAACTTTTATAAATGGCGTTTCATTCTTTCTTTGAATGTTAATTGATTCTACTACAGAAGGTTGAGGGATCTCCATTTTAAATATAGGGAAAAGGTCAAAGTTTCCCTCAGCACCATAAAAAGTCTCTATTTCACGTTGAACAGCAATAGCTCTGGAAAAAGGTGTAATAAACTTAGCATCACCAATTTGTAAAATAGAGCTCGAAGTTACATCGATGACATTTAAGTTATGAACAATAGACATCCTTTTTTCCATGTCATTCACTCCTTATGACTCTGGAGCTAATGGTACAATTGGACCGATGATTAAAGACTCAGGGGGAGTATCAAATACAGATGATAAATGAATGGTATCAGTATCCCCAACTAAAAATATCGACGAGCTTGCAACTCCAGTAATTTTTATATTATCAACAGAAATATCTCGGTTAATGACCGTGTAATTCATTTTTGGTTAACCTCCTTGCCCTTTTGGTAAACTACGTATAAATGAATCTAATGTATTATTTATATCTTCTTTTACTTTAATCGTAATCTCTTTTACAATTTCCGTTTGTTCTTCGTTCGTTTCTGTATTTAAATTTACCTTGTTTAAATAGTATTCTATTCGCCTATCAATCTGTTTTTTCACATCATTAATGATAAAATCACGATACATCTGATCTAGTTCATATTTATGCTTTATTTCGAACTCATTTAAAATTTGATAACAGTCATTTTCTAAATAGTGGTAGATTGTTCTTTTTATGTTTTCGTATATATTTGAGTAATTTTCATCTGACCGCACGTGTAAGTCATTTTGGTTGACTGTAAAATCCTCGATTGATTGAGCTCCGTTTTGCGGGCTTAAGCCAATATTTAGCGTGCCTTCTAGTTTTTCAACCTTCAGTTGATCAAATTTATATTCAATATTAGCTGGTTGTTGATTTTCTTTTAGTTCAGAAACCTCTTTTTGGAGTTGGGAAATCGTCATTTCCATTTGTGAGATCGTGTGTTGAAGTTTATTTACATGATCATGTAATTTTTGATAATAAGCATACATATCCCAATTTTGATACATTTACTCCCCCCTCCTATCCAAGTCAGCTTATTAACAATGTGTCCGTTCATTTATCTAGGAGCAGCAAGCGGGACTAATGAAGTTCTAGGTCTAGCTTCGGGAGCCGGTTCAACAAACCCACCAGTATTATAGAGGTTAGATAATGCTCTAATCATACCTGCACTTCCTATTTGTAATACAGAAGAATTCGTGATGCCTTCAACTCTTAAATTATGAATCACGATACTTTGGTTAACAAAAAGGTTCATGGGTCACCCCTCCTTCACCTATATATTAGCAATTGAGTTTTGGTCAAAAACATCAGAGTCATTTACATTTGTAACACTGTAATCATTTCTTACATTTAAATAATCTCCAGTGTTAAAGGAGCCAGCTCCTGCAAACGTTTTTGCTGAACTAGATGGTGAAATCTTATAAACATCTCCTACGTTAAAAACACCGCTTCCTGATACAGTATTTACTTTTATTGCACCAACAATTGAAGGCATATACGCAACACCCTTTAAACTCATTCTAACTTATTATATGTTTTTTTACTGTTAGGTGTTCGCCTTGTCACTTCCATTTTTAAAAAAGAAAACACTTGAAGAAGGTCGGTTAAGAACATCTATATTCGACTGAAAGAAAACCTATGTATAATTCATAAATGATCTTATGCTTTAGGAGGGAAGGTCAGGCTCTGAAGTTATTTCTGTTCAATCTTATTTAAGGTTCGTTTAAATGGTTTGAGTTGTATGATAGTATGTTCCTTTTATGGGAAGGAACATATTTGAGAAAGGGGAACAATGTGAGGGCAATGCTTTAAAGGAAGGCAAGACTAAGAAAAGACCATAGATTCCTTAGTAAAATGCCGTACGCTTAAATGATAATAATTACAACATTTTTAAAGTTTTATACATTGCCCCCTTGATTTTGGTCGAAGCCATCCGGATCCAGCGTATTGTTAATATTAATACCGTTATTCGTTATTTGGAAGTCACCTGTATGACCTGCTCCAGAACCTGAAACAGATTTAGAAGCTTCTTTAGGCGATATATTAAGAGTGTCGCCGAAGTTAATGACACCACTATTTGAATTTATTTTTATTGGACCACCAACAATAGAAGGCATATTAACACCCTTTTCTAATCGTCATTCATACTAAGTATATTATGAATAATGTTAAGAAAAGTTCCTTTGTTCCCTACATTCGATTCAGTTAAAAAATTGAAAAATCGAGCAGGGACAAATGGGGTTAAGGTCCTACTCGATTTTAAAGAAGTATGAAAAATGATCAAATTTCCCCTTCGTTTTTTATCTGATCGATCGCTAATTCGAGAAGTTGTTCCTCTTTCATTATAGGATTTCCTCCACCCTGCGCGATCGATTCATTACCTCCACCTTTTCCATCTAGGCTTGTTAAGAGAGGTTTGATAAGTTCGTTCATTTTTACCTTAACTTTTTCGCCACTTGCACAAACAAATTGCAGTTTATCTTCATTATTACTGATAAACAACGTAATTGTCATTGGGTCTTCGTTTGTAACGACTTTTGCTAATGTTTGTAATTCCTTCATTGTTTTGTTCTGATAAAGTTTTGAAACAACATAATTTTCATTGATCATAACCTTTTGATCAAGTAAACTTTTTGCCTCATATACGAGTAATTGTTCACGGGTTTCTACAAGTACCTTTTCAGTTGCTTTTTCTTTTTCTTTAAGTTGTCTTACAGCATCAGGTAAATCAATCTCAGGTGAGTTAAGCTCTTTCATGAGTACTTTTGTAATGAGATGTTTTGTATGCAACTGTTTTAACACTCTGTTACCACACACGAATGAAAGGCGGATCTTTTTCTTTTGTCTCTCCCAATCTAATATCTTCATTGCACTTACTTCCCCTGTTGAATTTGGGTGAGTTCCACCACAACCGTTATAATCAAAATTAGGAATGATGACGAGTCGAATATCATCTTCAACTGTAGTTGTTTTTCTTAACGGATAGTTTGAAAGATCATCTTTTGTTATCCATTTCGTATCGATTGAACGGTTTTCTAATATGATATTGTTTGCCAATGTTTCGGCTTGCTCTATCATACCTTCATCAATGTTTTGGATATTTAAATCAATGGTACAAAGTTCTTCACCTAAATGAAATCCTACTGTTTCCGCTTCGAATAATTCTTGAAAAGCTGCAGACAAAATATGTTGGCCGCTATGTTGTTGCATGTGATCAAAACGTCTCGCCCAATTAAGTACTCCTGAGACTACTTCTCCTTCAGAAAAGCATGGCTCATTTATGTAATGGCGAACTTCTCCTTCAGTTTCTTCGATGTTAATAACATTTACATCATTTAATGTACCAGTATCGTGTGGTTGTCCGCCTCCTGTCGGATAAAATGCTGTCTTATCTAGGGTAACAAACCACTTTCCTTCATGATTACAATCTTGCTTAATTACTTTTGCTGAAAACTTTTGCGTGTATGCATCTAAATAATAAAGCTTTTTATTCAATCTTTTTTCGCTCCTTTTAAGCAGAATGGTCATTCATCGTTTTGTTGTTCATCTCTTCTTTTTTATTTGTACGTTGTTTTAATCTTTCCTCTATATAACCGGTCCCAAATAACACGCCAAGTACGATAAAAATAAATCCAATTATTTGTGTGAAAAAGATCGATTCCCCTAAAAAGAAAAACGCACCAATTAGAGCGAAAAATGGGACAAAGTTATTAAATATGGCTGTTTGACCGGCACCAATATTGTGAATGGCTGCATTATATAAAATATGACCTAATCCTGTTGCAAAGATAGCAGACAGGAAAAAGACACTCCATACGACTGATGAACGTGAATTCATTTGATTCATTCCATTAGGTTCGATGATGAAACTCACTCCTAATAAGAGTAACGATCCGATAAGTAACATGACAGCTGTCATTTGCCTTGAAGATAACGTCTTTGTTACCTTTTTAATCAGTATAAAACTGAATGCTTGTGCCAGCATCGAAGTGAAAACAAATAGGTCGCCTCGAGAAATCGTATCTACATGACCATTATTTAATACGACAACAGTAACGCCAATCATACCAAAACCAATACCAATCGCCCTTATCCACGTAAACGGGTCGTGAAAAAAGATCATTGCGAGAATCGCAGTTGTAAGTGGTATTAAACCTAGTATTAATGAAGCATTCGATGCGGATGTTTCTACTAGCCCAATTGCTAATAAAGAGTGATGGGCTAGTTGGCCTAACATTGCTGCGAGGATGGTGTAAAACCATTCTGTTTTTGATAGTTTTCGTAAGTCTTTAAGAAAATATAAAACGATGATTGCTACAATCCCTGCTATAAAAATACGAGAACCTTGCATAGCTACGGGTGGAAAATGCTCCACCAAAAACTTTACAGCAACGACATTCAGTCCCCATATCACCATAACAATCATCAGTAAGCTATAAGTGATTGAACGTGACAGAAATATCTCCTTCTTTCTAAACCTTTGGCTATCATAATATGGGTATCAGCCATTCTTTTCATTCATGTAGAATACAACAATTACTTTTAATGCGTTGAATAAAATATATAAGTAAGTACATTTTTTTTATAATTATACTCTGTATATTATACATCGAAAATAGTAACTTGGTAATATGAACGAACCAATAATAATTATGACTATTTATAACTTTTGTCACACATTCCTTCATTTCCACATCGCCCCCTTAACATATTCTCACTCATTAATTTAATCTATTATTTATTGATACGATAGTTTTATTGTTATCCACTAAGAATCGACAAATCCCAATCCTGTTATATGGAATTTATGCCAATTATCATCAAAGAGGACCATTATTTACTATCTATATTCAGAACTTGTTATCTACTTGTAACTATATTGTAATATACTTCGTGCTAGAATTGGATATTCACTAAAACTAAAAGGTTAGTAGAGACATCTTAGAAAGGATAGGATTTATGTATGGCTAAAAGGAACATTACAATCATTAGTTTTTCATTTATATTGTTATTCACATCACTATTCTTATCATCACAGCAGGCAGAAGCTAATAGTCTTAGACAAGATATTGTAAATATTTCAAAAAATTATATAGGAGTTCCTTACCTTTGGGGAGGTACATCAACTGCTGGATTTGATTGTTCCGGGTTTGTTAAATACGTATACCGTGAAGCGGGAATTACATTATCTCGAACGACTAGTACACAAATTAATGAAGGTAGAGCGGTTAATAGAAATGAGCTAAAACCAGGAGATATCGTTTTCTTTAACACAACTGGTGTGAGTCCATCACACAACGGTATTTACATTGGCAATAACCAATTTATTCATTCAGGATCATCAAGAGGCGTAGAGATTACATCACTTGGGAATTTGTATTGGAGTCCACGTTACATAGGAGCAAGAAGAATTATTGAAGATGCACCTTTACCACCTGAACCATTACCTGCAGGGCAGTTTCATGATGTAAGTAACTCATATTGGGCAAAACATGAAATTACGAATATTAGCAAGAACGGTTATATTGTAGGTTTTAAAAACAGTTTTTACCGACCAGAAGAACATATAAATCGTGCAAGTGTAGCAGCTGTAATTTCTAGAGTAAAAAGTTTAAATGATTCAAATAACAACAACTTCAGTGATGTTCCTTCAGACCATTGGGCAGTTAATGTGATTTCCGCAGTAAATGATGCGGGGTATTTTGGTGGATTTAATGATGGAACGTTTAGACCTGAACAACCAATGACCCGAGCAGAAGTATCAGCTGTATTTGAGCGTGTCTTTGAATGGTCATCTGAATATCAAGAACAAGATTTCACTGATATAACTTCTAACCACTGGGCATATGATCAAGTTCAGCAAATGGCATCAAATGGTATAACGGTTGGATACGTTGATGGAACATTCAGACCTGATGATCCTATTACACGAGCAGAATTTACGGTGTTTTTATATCGGGCATTAAATTAATGTTATTTAGTAAAGAAGCTGACTCATAAGTGGATGCACTTTTTTGAGTCAGCTTCTTTTAGTTTTTAATTAAAGTGTGTTAATTCACTCCAGCTGCGACCCTTACTTGAGTTTGCATGGAAGCTTGTACAAGTCCGTCATTGTGGCGTGTACTATTTAAGAAGTGAATGCAGAAATGACCTGGATAATTATTGTTTCTAATAATATGATCTCCATGTGGGAAAGAATGCATCGCAGCAGCCAGCCTTCTTCCATCAACTGTTATAATAACTGCTCTTGGTGTCCAACTGTATGTGCCCCCCCATAACTGTCTCATTGTTTCAGCATCTGTTGACGATAATGGCTCACAATCAGCATGATTTCCTCCCATCGTATGTCTGATTCTAAATGTACGACCAGATTGAAAGTCTGTTACAGTTGCTTCTTTTCCAATAGGGAATACATATCTTGCTTCTGTCCACCAGTCTAAAAATTCACCATGACGTGAACTTACAACTGGCTTAACAGGGATGTCATATACTGGAATCGTTAGTCTTTGCCCAATGAAAAGGGTACTGTTTAAGGATAAATTATTTACTTGTAATAACTCAAGCATTGGTATGCCATATTGAATACTTATATTCCAAGCATTATCTCCAGACTGAACAGTATGTGTGGTGTATGTCTTTGTGACACCTTGTTCAACTGTTCCAGGATCTTGGCCTACTGTAGTTGTAATTCGTAATACTTGATTAACAAGAATCTTATCAGAAGTTAAATTATTTTCAGTCATAATCGTTTCAACGGTTGTATTAAACCTGCTCGCAATTCGGCTTAATGTATCTCCAGAAACGACGGTATAATGCAATGTTTCCTCTTGGGGGGGTGTAGTATCTGGTTCGGCTATTTCTTGAGTAGAAACAATTAAAGTTTGCCCAACTTGTAAGACATCATTTTGTAAGTTAT
Organism: Bacillus shivajii; assembly: GCF_020519665.1. Lineage (NCBI taxonomy): Bacteria > Bacillati > Bacillota > Bacilli > Caryophanales > Bacillaceae > Bacillus > Bacillus shivajii. The sequence continues at coordinate 2,299,467 of NZ_CP084703.1, read as the reverse complement.
TAATGTTTCGTAAGTCATGAACTGAAATACCAAACTTGTTTGAAATACTCCATAAATTATCACCAGATACAACTGTATAAGTGTTTGGTGTGGATTCAATGAAAACTGACCATGTCTTTCCGTTCCATTCAACGTCGTAGCCAAATGTTTCAGAGATGAAACGAACTGGTACAAATGTAAATTTATTCACAATTCTAGATGGTGGTACATTAACTTGTCTTTCATTTACTTTTGCAGTAGTCTGCCCTACAACAAATGAGATATTTGTTTCCCCTTTGTTGATACTAACGGATCTATCTTCCCCATTCCATGATACACCTGCACCAAAATGAGTAGAGATTGCACGAATGGGAATAAAGGTTACTCCATTTTCGATGAATGGGCTCGGGTTTAAATTTAAGTTAACTCTATTAACAACGATATTCACCTCATTAGCCGTAAGGCCTGTTAGACTTTGTGTACCATGATCATTTTCGGAGTAAAGAGTGCCATGTTCTTTTCTAAGATCACGGATATAATCTTCACCAAAATCTATTGTGTAATCCTCTTCACTTTCAACTAAATGTTGTTTATTAATTTCATCATTTAAAGGGTGATTTTGACTATATTGTTCATCGTGTTGATGTATTGATTGCTGTTCATACTGATTGGATTTCTCATCCTGAATTTGTTGATTTGTACATCCTGAAATTAATAGACTGATGATGATTAAAAAAGTTATATAACGCGTAAATACTCCCCCTTTATATATTATGTGTTAAAGTTCGTTTATTCTTATGGATGTGTAATTCACGCGGCTCATATAACTGTTAAATGTATCTATTTATTAAAAATATACTCCTAAATTACTTTAATTAGGTTATTTGATCTGAAATCCTATTCATTAGTGCAGCCATTTGTGCACGAGTAACGACGGCTTCCCCACCAAAGGTATTATGTGTTAATCCGCGGAAGATTTTGTAGTAAGTAGCAGTAATCACATCATCAGCAGCCCAATGTCCCTCATTTACGTCTATAAATGGATTCTCCATTTCATCTGTTCTATTTAAATTTAATATCCTAACAAGAATCGCTGCCATTTGCTCTCTCGTAACTGTAGTATCAGGTGAAAAAGTGTTTTCTGCAATACCGCGAATATATCGATGCTGACTGATAATTTCCATCTCTTCCTGAGCCCAGTGTCCTTCTATATCATGAAAGGTCGGTAAATCTCCTTCAAGATAGTCCAAATCTAATGCCCTTACTAAAATAGCTGCCGCTTGCGCTCTCGTTAAATTAAGCTCAGGAGAAAAAGTTCCTTCTCTAGTACCTCTCATCCAACCAAAATGAAACACTTCTACTATATCTTTATATGCCCAATGATTAGATATATCTGTAAGAAAAACAGGTGATTGAACGAGGCCAAATCCATACCACGCATTTCTTCCTGTCTGTCCAAGGTCAATAGAAGTTTTATTTAAAATATTTCGCAGTTCATTAGCACTTAACCTTGGATTCGCTTGTTTTATTAAAGCAAGAACTCCAGCTGCAAAAGGCGTTGCCATACTTGTACCATTCATATTTGTATAAGTATTATTTAAATATGTACTGTATATCGCAACACCAGGAGCACTTTGTTCAATTAGACTTCCTGTGGCAGAAAAGTTAGCTCTCCTATTATGTGTATCCGTTGCAGCTATAGCAATCGTAGAGTTGTACCTGGCTGGGTAAGCAACATTATCACCAGTTCCATTCGGGTTTCCATCATTCCCCCCAGCTGCAACAAGGAGAATATTCGAATTATATGCGTTATCAACTGCTCGATTTAATGCAGTGGAATGATTATACAACCCTAAACTCAAGTTAATAATATCCATGTTATTTTTAACTGACCAATCAATGGCCGCAATAATGTCAGAAAGGTAGCCTAAGCCATTTTGATTTAGAACCTTAAGTGCATAGATTTCAGCTTCTGGTGCCACTCCTATAATCCCTCTATTGTTATCTAGGGCAGCAATAATGCCTGCAATATGTGTTCCATGACCGTTATCATCAGAATAAGAATTTGTATAGTCAACAAAAGATTGTCCGCCTGCAATTGACAAATCATAATGTGGAGCAATCCCAGTATCGATGATTGAGATTTTTATACCTTTCCCTCTTAATCCGGAGTTGTATGAACGCGGAGTTAAGATTTGTTCATATCCCCAAGTTGTATCTTGGTTTAGTGCTTGTACAACTTGATCTTTTTCTATTGAAATAATATTTGGGTGATTTTTAAGTTTATTAACTTCATCCTTTGGGAGATAGGCACTTGCCATTTTAATTATATCTGCTTCCTTTAAGACAACTCCATCAACCCCTTCAATTACATCTTCTTCAATATCATCACGAAATAAAATAATCGTTCGATCATAATCTTTACCTCTCTCTTGTTCTAACAATAATTCCATCTCGTCCTGGGCAAAGGGGGTTATCCCCTCTTCGTTTTGGAATTGACAAGATGTGAGCAGTAATAGAGATACAAGTAGGATTGAAATAAACCTGCTCATAGTAATCTCCCCTTATCCCTTGTTAGTTGTTGATTGCATCAAATTCACCTGACATTCTGTCCATTAATGCAGCCATTTGTGCTCTGTTTGATTTAGTTCTTGGTCTAAAAGTTCCGTCTTGAAAACCTGACAAATACCCATTCTGATAAATAGCTAATACAGACTCGTATGACCAATCTCCTTTTCTGATATCAGGAAACGGATTTCTGTCAACCGTTTCATAAGGGAATTCAAAGATGTTTTGTAAAATAGCTGCTAGTTGTTCCCTTGTTAATGGGTCATCAGGGCCATAACGATTATCTCCAATACCATTAACCATCCCAAGTTCGTGGGCAATCTCAATATCCTTTTTAGCCCAATGATTGTGTGTATCTCTAAACACATAATTAGTAGGAGTGGCATTAGCGTATCCTAATGCACGGACTAATATCACAGCGCCTTGGGCTCGAGTTAAATCAGATTCCGGAGAAAATTGGGCAGGTGCAGTTCCTGCCATCCAGCCTCTGCGAGCAACATTAAAAATGCTTTTCTCACCCCAGTACCCAGATGGAACATCATTAAAAGTGAGATCTGCGGTATCTTCTGTTCCTTCGTCAGGATCATCAACATCATCTTCAGGTTCGTCGTTTTCTTCAAAAGGATTATCTCGTAAAAAATGACCATTTAACCAAGATGTATAATATTCCCAAGTCTTTTCTTTTTCTAATGAAAGTGCCCAAGAACCAGTACCTTTTATATCATATTGTTGTGGTAATCTTAATTTTTCTTTCTTAGCTTCTTCATTATCAAACCAGATTACATATTCCCCTGCTGTTAACCGTCTCCCACCTTGAAATTCTTCTTCCCCTGATGGGATTGTAAAATATACAGAAGCCGACTTTCTATCAACATCATAGTTAATGTTCCCGTTATATTTCGACACAAAATCAGGAACTCTCCTGTGAGCTAATCCCATCCCCAAAATCTCATCACCATCAATAGTAGGACCATCTGTTTTCCACATCCGCCCATAAAATGGGAGACCTAAAACAATTTGGTCACTAGATACTCCTTCATTTAACACATACTGTATAGAGCGCTCTTGAAAGTTAAGACTAGCCACGGGGCCAATTGGACTATCTGGTCCTCCCCAGCTTTCATCATAAGCCATGATCATTAAATAATCACAGTATTCGGCTAATTCCTTCTCATCATAAATCCCATGCCAGCCTGTATTCCATCCATTTGGATTAGCTGCTATAGCGACTGATAATTCTTTTTCGTTCGGAATGTATTCTCTTAATAAGCGAATAAAGTCGTTATGCTCATCACGGTACTGGTGTCCCACACCTTCAATATCTACATTAACTCCGTCTAAATTGTACTGTTCAATGGCTGAGGCTATATCCCTTGCTAATTTCTCCCTATTTTTTAGTCCATTAATACCTGCTTGAATGTCCCAGTGGTTCGCAAGGAAAGGAACAACTTTAATCCCTCTTTTATGCATTTCAGATATAAAAGAAGTGCGAAGCATCCATGTTACATCTAAATTTCCTTCAGGAGAAACATCAAAATAGTTTGGTGAAACAACATGCAAACTTTCTTGAGTTGCATCCACTTGCTGTATATATGTATTTGGACCTCCAAAATAAACATATGTCATATTAAATAATTCATCTTCTTGTGCATTTGAATGCTTAAAAATTGGTATCGTGAACAAAATTAATGTAATGAGGCTGATCATAACAAATGAAAGTGTTCTCATAAATTCCCCTTCTTTGTAATTAAATTTACGGATAAATGACTTCAAATAAATAATTATTTCCATCATGTGATAATCGGTACTGTAATCCACTGTATTCAATTAACTGCTCTCCATCTGGAATAAATCCGTTTGGATCAATACCTAATTTGTCGAAGATTTGGTTTACATCGTAGTATTCAAAGTCAGTATTAATCATTAATATGACTTGACTCCAACCTGTTAACAAAGAATAGCGTTCATTTTCTGATACAGCGTTTCCTTGAAAACTAACCTTCTCTATATAACGATCGCTTGTAGTTGTAACGGATAACATATATGCATTCGAAAAAGTAGAAATATATATCAATTGATCCTTATTATCGTTTCTCTCAAAAGTGCTGATATATAATTCACTCATCTGTTCATCCGATATAGCATTCCATCTTCCGATAAAATCATCTATTTTAAATGGTGATTTTTCTATCTCCGCTTTACCTTCTGTTTTATGAATTTCTTCATTTGAAGGTAAATCGTTTTCAAATCCTTGGAATTGATCCTGATCTTCTATTCCATTGTTTACATTACACGCCATTAATTGATTAACGCTAACAACTAAGAAACAAGCTAAAACAATATACTTCATTATGTAACGCATGAACGATTCTCTCCCTTATGAGGATTTTTTAATTCTTCATATTTTTACTTTATGCTAATGACAATTTTTTAAATAAAAATTGTAAATAATAGAAAGGTTATGTAGTAAGACTTCATTATTCTGAAGATAGAGTTAAAGGAGGAGATAAAAATGATCCCGCTTCGAAACAATATACTTCTTTACGTAATAATACTTTTTATCATTAGTCAATTATTTATACCCTCTAGTTTGTATAAGGGGCATGTATTGGCGGAAGACGGATCAGCAAATAAGATTTCTGTTCAAAGTCTTAGCGAAGATTATCAAAACAATCACTTATATGAAAATGGGCCGACAGTCATGTTAGTTCCTTTAGATAATCGTCCTGTAAACCTGTTTGTACCTCAACATCTATCCACTATAGGGGGGATAAATCTCATTACCCCTCCTCTTTCAATCTTAGGTAACGAAAAAACATGTGGATTATCAGAGCAAATCATAGAGTGGATGATCGAGTATGGCGATCAAGCAGATGCCTTTATTATTTCATTAGACATGGTGGCCTATGGAGGATTAGTTGCTTCTAGGAATGATCATTCATTAAGTACCAATGATGCTATTAATCGGTTATTAATAATTAATGATCTAAAGAGAACATACCCTGAGAAACCAATATATGTGTTTGATACAATTCAACGTTTAACGAACACTGTGTTATCAAAGGAAGAGCTAGAGACCTACCATAAACTTAGGGAGTGGTCAAAGGAAGGTTATAAGTCAGAGCAGCAAACTGCACTTCCTAATGCGCTGGATAGTTACAAGAAAGCACGGGAACGAAATCATATAGTGACACTAGCTCTTCTTAATCTTGTACATAATGAAATTGTTGATTTTGCACTGATTGGACAAGACGATGCAAGCCAAATTGGTATACACACTCATGAGCAAGAGAGACTTATGAATGTTATCCAAAGCCTAGATATATCTGATAAAGCTGTCATTATTCCTGGTGCAGATCAATTAGATGTATTATTAATAAGCAGGTTTATGAATGTTCTAAATAACTTTGAACCTTCGTTTAATGTTCATTACACAACAAAAGACGGTTCTGACTGGATTCCTGATTATGAAGATATTCCTTTAAGCGAGAATGTAAAAAAGCACGTTGATGTTATAAATGGAACTATAACAACTGATGAAAATCATACAGATATTCATCTCGTTATACATACGTACCGCTTTGTTAATCCAGCGTTAAATTTTGATCGGAACGAAGTCATTAAGCTTATTCGCTCGAAATTAAACGGAAATCATTCTGTTATTTTTGCAGATGTTGCAAATTACAAAGCAGATTCCGATCTTTATAAATTGTTGCTTAACAATAATCTTTTACTATCAATGGAATCTTTCGCTTCATGGAATACTCCAGGAAATACCCTTGGTTTAACGATAAGTCACGGAAGCATTCGTCAGTCTTTTTATCAGCATGGGCCAAATATATTAAGTGAAAATGAACAAATCCTAGCCTATAAATATCATTATCAATATTTATTACATCGTTACTTAAAAGACAATATATATAAAAATAATATATTAACTGTGCTCCGTTCTTCCCATATGATTGATCAATTTGATGAATGGGATTTAGGTGAAAAGAAAAACGATATACTCTTATTTGTACAGGAAAAGCTTAATGTGGAAAGTAAGGACATTTTATCAGTTTTTGAGGGAAGTTCTCTAACTCTTCCATGCTGTGAAGAAGAACAATTTTTCATTTCTGAGATTCCTATAATAAATATAACTTTCCCATGGAACCGTTTATTTGAAATGGAAATAAGGCCTGAAATTGTTATAGAAGCAGATAAAAAAGAATAAAAAGAAACAAACTTGGGATTAATCACTCAAGTTTGTTTCTTTTAGTAGTGGTCGTATAAAGTTACCAAAATAAACCAATACTACTCAAGAAAATAAATTAGATAAATGAGTGGATTTTTGTGCAGAGGAAAAGTTTTATCCATAGTGCTCTTTTATTAACTGTAGCAACATTTATTTCTAAAATACTAGGAAGTTTTTTTCGGGTTCCTCTACAAAATATTGCAGGAAATGAAGTGTTAGGGATTTACACACTTGTTTATCCAGTTTATATGGCGGTACTTGCATTATCCGTTGCTGGAATTCCGTTAGCTCTATCTAAATTGATTTCAGATGCAAGACATAATGGACAAGAACATCAAATTCAAGAAATATTTAAAACTGCAAGCATACTTGCAATAGTTTTTGGCTTTTCCAGTTTCTTTTTTGTTGTGATAAACGCTAACTTCATTTCCGATTATATTGGTGGACAGCACACTCAGCTCCCCTTGGTTATCGTCTCTGCCTCACTTTTAATTGCACCATATATGGCAATTTATAGAGGTTTTTTTCAAGGGTTTGAAAATATGCAACCGACTGCGATATCACAAATTATAGAACAATTTGTTCGTGTTGGTGTAATTTTAATAGCTGCAATTTTTCTAGCGGGACAAGGTGCTAATTCAAATATTATAGCAAGTGGTGTCATGGCAGGATCATTCATCAGTGTTATTGCAGCGGTTATTTACTTACGTGTTTTATTTGCACGAACCAATTTCTTACCTAAAACGAATAGATACTCTTTTTCGCTTTTTGTTATTTGGTCAAAAAGAATAATTAAAATAGCAATCCCTTTTTGCGTTGGCACGCTTACATTAACATTAATATTTTTTATAGACTCAGTAACTGTTCCAAATCAATTATTAAGTTACGGATATAAAAGGGAACATATTACAGAGTTATATGGAATATACGGCAGAGGACTTATCCTTGTTCAAATTCCCGTCGTTTTTGCCCAGGCTTTAGTGCTGCCTTTAATACCTGCTATTTCAAGCGGAAAATCAAAAACAAACAATTTGATCGATAAGTCCATGAATTATATCCATTTAATCTCATGGCCCTTGAGTATAGGGTTATTTGCTCTTACAGTACCTTTAAATTATGCATTTTTTGGAGACTTTCAAGAGAGTCATGTTTTAGCGTTAACTCATATAAGTGCTTTATTAATGACATTTTCAGTTTTAACTACAGGAATTATGCAGGGTATTGATCGCTCGTATCATGCTGCACTCACTTTAATCGGGCTGACTCTACTTAAAGTATTTACAAATAGTTACTTCATTGAGCAATTTGGTTTGTTAGGATTGCCTGCTTCGACCATGGTTATATTTTCAGCGCTGACAGTTATAAATTTTTATTTCATCTACCGAACAACTAAGATCCAGATATGGAAGCGTAAGTATACTATTTTTGCTGCTTCATCTATTTTGATGGGATTATCTATTTCTGCCCCTCTACTCTTCTTTAAAATAAATGAATGGTCACGAATTGATGCTTTAGTTTATGTGTTTTGTACTTTTGTGATTGGAGTTATGATATACGGTTTGTTTCTTTTCTTATGGAAAGCTGTTTCAACCAAGGACTTAACAAAAATTCCTTTAATAAAAAAACACATCCCATTTTCTTAAAAATCAAGAATCACTTTGGTAGTAAAGAGAGGAAGATTTGTAATGCAGAAGGTTTTATGGGGAATCATTCTATTCACAATGATTCTAAATAGCCCTTTCATAATCGAAAGAATCCACGTAGAAAAATCAAATGATAACTATGAAATTGTTGTCCCATTTCAAGATATTGCAAAAATGAGTGAAGCTGGTATACCATTAGAAACAATTTTGCATGACTATAAAGGTGCGAATGTAACAACATTTAGTTTTACACCAGTATCATTAGAAGAATTACATGAAAAACAATTAATCCAATTTATTTCAAAAGGTGAGCTAATAAATATACAGGCAAATAAAACAAACCAAATACCACAAGAAAATGGGATACATATCGAATTGGTAGATATAAATAACCCTATTGTGCAAGCAATTCCCTCGAGTATTAATAGTAACTTTCAAGACATTGTACATACTAAAGAGTTTTTTATTGGTGAGAGGCATTTCCTTTTTGTACCTTTTGACCAAACGGTAGTAGAAATTATGCCAATTTCATTTGACATAGCTGCTATTGAATATGTAATTGAGAACGGTTTTTCAGTTGTAGCTCGTTTAAATAATAATTTTAACTTTGAAGACGACAAGCATCCTCTTATACAACAATTATATCAAAATAGCGATTATATAAATCATATCGTATTTATTGATAAAGATGTTCCAGGGTATGCTGAAACATCGAAAAATACAATAAATCGCATGGCTCACTACATGAAGCAAATGAGCTTGAATGCTACCTTAATTGAAGGAAATGCTCAAAGAGGATTAGCTGATCTCGTGCAGCAAATAGACAATAAGCTTATCCGATTACATAGTATGACTCTTGGAAAAGATGACACTAGTGATTTGTCACATGTTAATCGTGGATTACGGGCTATAAATGAACGTAACATTCAATTATTGTATGTAAACATTTTAAAAAAGGACCCAATGGAACATTTTCTCAACCCAGTCGAAGCAATAGAAACATTAAACGAATCACTATCCTTTTTTGATGAATTAAATAGCAATCTGTATAAAGAGTCAGGTACAGTTACCCCATTAAACGATATAACAAAGCCGAAATGGATAGAAATCACAAACTATCTAGTGGCGTCTTTGTTTATAGCTTTATGTTTTTCAGTATTGCATAAGCGGTTAATGGTTGCTGTTTTTCTTACTACATTCCTGATGTCAGCTTTAGCTTTACACTTGTCAATTGTAGAAAAAAGTATCGTTTTATTCGCTGCAGTTTTATCACCTATATATGCCGTTTTATCAATAGGTAATCCACAGACGATTAAGCAAGCTATTATAGCTTTCTTTAAAGTTATTGGCGTTACATTGACAGGGGCAAGTTTCGTCATAATTTTATTATATGAATGGGAGTACCTTGTTCATTTAGATGGCTTTAGAGGAGTAAAATTGTTAGCCGTCCTTCCTGCGCTTATTGTAACTCTAAAATTGAACGGATTTACTTGGTTAAAACGAAACATGAAATTATGGCATGTCTTTGTTGTTACTTTACTCATAGGAGTAACTCTCTTTTATATTGGCAGAACCGGAAATCACGGAATAACGATACCGTATGAATTATTATTTCGTCAGGAATTAGAAAACATCTTTGGAGTCAGACCACGAACAAAGGAGTTAATCGGATTTCCGTTACTAATTTTAGGCATCTATTTAATAAAGGAAGGCTATAAACACGGGAAACAGTTACTAATCTTGGGTGTCATTGCATGCGGTTCAGTAATTAGTACATTCACACATCTACATACGCCACTTTTAATCTCAATACAAAGAACCGGGCTAAGTTTATTATTAGGGGCAGGATTAGGTCTTATTTTAATCGTTATTTGGCACACCGCCGTGAAACGATTCAGTCCGTTATATAAAGGGAGGTTTTCAGCATGAACATCGTGATATCTGGTTATTATGGGTTTGATAATGTAGGTGATGAGGCGATACTTTACTCTATTATTCAAGAATTAAAACAAGACTTTCCATCCATCACAATTACTGTTTTATCAAATCAGCCAGAAAAAACAACCCAAATATATGGAGTAAATGCAGTGAACAGATGGAATTTCAAAGCTGTTTTTACTGCGATAAAAAAGTCTGATGGAATTATTAGCGGTGGTGGAGGTTTATTACAAGATAGTACTGGTATTAAAGGAATTAGTTATTATTGCGGTATTATGTGGATTGCTCACTTATGTAACAAACCATTTTTTGTATATGCACAAGGGATTGGCCCGATTAAATTCTATTTCAATAAAAAGATTGTATCACATACCCTAAGTAAGGCGTCTTTAATAACAGTCAGGGATGATCATTCAAAAAAAGTAATACAAGAACTTGGGGTAAAAAAAGACATAGATGTTGTAGCAGATCCCGTTCTTGGTATGAAGCTTGAAGAAAGATATTCTAAGTGGCTGCAATCGATGTTAAAAGATGACACCTTTATATCTATAGCAGTCCGATATTGGAGAAATAGTGAGACATTTTTAGGTCAAATAGCAAGCGGTTTATCTCCAATTGCCGAGAGTGGGATAAAATTAGTTTTTGTTCCTATGCATGGTAGTGAAGATTACTCATGTTCAAATGAAGTTGTTTCAAGACTATCAAAAACAGCACAAAAGAACTCTTTTATAGCGCCGCATGATTTATCTATACAGGAAAAGGCAAGTATTATAGGTTCTTCTCAAATGTTACTTGGAATGAGGCTACATTCTCTTATTTTTGCAGCGATTAATTCAGTTCCTTTTGCATCTATTTCGTATGACCCAAAAGTTGAGGTGTTTACAAAAGTATGTGGTCAAAAATTAATTGGTCAAGTAGACGACGATAAATGGGATTCTTCAGACATTACGAACGAAATAGAGAAATATCAAGAGTTATATCCTACTCTACAGGAAAACCTTCTTGCTTATACGAAAGAGGCTAAAAGTAGTACCGAAATGACAGCTATATCAGTACTCAAACAAATACTGATGAACAAGTCAATGTATCACTTCAGGTGATATGTAGACAAGCTGTTCTTCACTACATAATTCAACAGAAATAGTTCAAAGATATACAAGAGAGTATTTCGTATATATATAGGAGCTGAGGTTATTGATTTATGTAACGTTTGCTGTTTGTTTTTTGGTAAGTATATTAACAACACCATTCTTTAAGAGAATGGCTATAATGGTGGGAGCTATCGACCAACCTAACCAAAGGAAAGTCCATAAAAAAATCACTCCATTATTAGGCGGGATGGCGATCTTTGTCGGTTTTATGATTGGAATCATATTATTAATGCCGGTTAGCCCAGTAATTTTACCTATAATTTTAGGTGCATCTATTATTGCATTGACAGGGATGATTGATGATATTTTAGGTTTACCTGCTAAGTGGAAGTTTTTTGGACAAAGTATCGCTGCAGCCATTGTAATATACGGAGGAGTATATATTGAATTTATTACATTCCCTTTTGAATATATGCTTGATCTCGGAGGATTTGGTATCCCCTTAACCTTCTTATGGATTGTAGCTATTACGAATGCCATTAATTTTATTGATGGATTGGATGGGTTAGCAGCAGGGGTATCGTCTATTGTCTTAACGACAATAACGGGTATTGCAATTATGGAAGGAAATGCAGTTATTCTGGCCCTCACAATTATACTGTTAGCGAGTACTTTAGGTTTTTTACTACATAATTTTCATCCTGCTACAATCTTTATGGGAGACACAGGTTCACTGTTTTTAGGGTACATGATTGCTGTCATTTCAATCTTAGGATTTAAAAGCATCACATTTTTCACATTGATTGTTCCTGTTATCATTCTTGGAGTGCCCATTTTTGATTCACTATCTGCCATTATCAGGCGGCTAGTAAACAAGAAGCCTTTTTACTTACCAGATAAATCACATTTGCATCACTGCATTTTAAATTTGGGCTTTTCTCATCGAATGACAGTATTAATCATTTACGGCCTAAGTACCTTTTTTGCGATATGTGCAATGCTACTTACAAAATCAACATTATTTGGTGGTATTATCATAATTGCAGTTTTTATCTTTACTATAGAAATGGTTGTAGAAATCGTAGGGTTAATCAATAATCGGTACCGACCCATGTTAAATTTATTTAATAAAGTTATGATGATGAAGCCATCGTTTTTTAATACTTCCGATGCACATAAACAAGAAAAAGACTGGTAATCACCAGTCTTTTTCTTGTTTTTCATAATTTCTAGTATATAAGCTGCTATATAATACCCTTCTTTTCTCAAGACAATTCTATTTTCCTGAATTCTGTTATAAATATTTTCATTTATTAACCCTGATTCTTTTACTTCTTTCCAAGGATGTGGTGAAATTTTTTTATCAGAAAACGTTCTAAGTAAGTACAAAGCTAATTCATCTCGATAAAAAGCATCTTCAGTGTCAAGTTCTTCGTGCGTCAATGCAGATTGTAAATTATTTATCAAGGTTTCATTATTATAATTTATTCTTTGTAATCCGTTACTTAATAGGTTTGCAAAGTGTTTCTGGTTAAGTGGATGGTCAACATCTAAATCATTATCGTACCCAGCAATAATAAGGCCTAGATTTATCAATGTTTGTATAGAGTCATCATACCAAGTATCTTTATATGGATAGGATACATTGAAATGTTCAATTTTCGCACCTTGTTCTAGTAACCGGTTCCTCAATTGCTTGATGAGTGTTTTATCACGACTCATTTCTCTAAAAGATACACCGTTTTCGATAGATATTTGCGCAGCAAGACCTCCTGCTTCACCAACCGCCATTCCAGTAGGAATAATGCGAGCGCTTCCTGCACTTAAAGAAGAATAACCAGCAGCACGGCTTACGACAAGGATATTCTCAAGTTTTAAGGGTATAGTGGATCGAAATGGAATCGAGTATTGAACTGGTGAAGAAACGACATAACCATAGTCATTTTTAGAAGTAGCCTGAATATCGACAGGATAGCCGCCAAAAGCGATTCCATCCCAGTGATCCTTATTCATCCAAACATCAGACATTGGAAGCATATATTCAGATTTTACGTGGCGCGTTTCTCTTACATATAACTCCTCCGGGAAACTTGCAATAACTGCATGTTCAAATCCAGGGAATTCCTTTTTTAAAAATTGTAGAACATTCTCTGTTTCACGCTTTCCTTTCTTTATTGCTTTTTCAACTGAAGCATTATTTAATCCATTCACATTAAATAATTGCAGAGCATTAATAAAGAACTCTTCATTTCCATTTTCATCTTGAACCTTGACAAGATTTAATCCTCTTAAACGTGTATTATCTTCATTTGGTTTGTATTCATAGTGGAGCTCATTAAACCCCCAAGCTACTGTATCTGTGATCCACGCATCACCAAATGTTTTACTTTCAACAGCCCGTCTTATCCCCCTCCAATCTACCCCTTTTAAATGAATCATTAATGTAACTGCCATTTTACGATTTTCTTCGTTCAAATCTTCAGCGCCAATAAAATAAGAGGCACCAGCCATTTCTGCAAAATCAGCGTCTTGTGTTGCATCTATAAACCGTTTACCATAAACGTGATTCATACCTTCTTTATTCTCAAGCTCAACTCCTTTAATCGTAACTCCATCTTCATCAATTATAGGTCCCTTTATATCTGTTTCTAATAAAAGCGTTATATTTTTTTCATTCTTTATTAGAGAAGAAAAAGCATCCTTTCCTATGCTTATAGCAAAGGCGTCATCTCCTCCTACAAGTTCATGCCACTCCTGAAATATCCCGCCAATGGCATTCTCATTATTTACCCCATAGACCATATCAATAAAGTTCAACATTCCGAATATCATTAATCCGCCTAATCCATCCCTCTTCTCTACAAGAAGAGTCTTAGAGCCATTTCTTGCAGCAGATACTGCTGCGGTGATTCCTTCAGGTTCCCCTCCTATAACTATTACGTCATATTCTTCTGTCGATGAATTTGTGTGTGGGGATTGACTAGAATTAAATATAAAGAATGTACTAGGTATAAACATTATTAAAAATAAAGAAATTATTATATATTTATTTACCATAAGCTCCTCCTAAGTTTTTAATGTAACACTTTTCCTCCACACACAATATTATTACCAATTTTAGGAGCTATATAAAATGTTCTCTTTTCTTTCCATAATTTTGAACATTTCACTTACAGCAAAAAGCACCAATACGATGGTATTGATGCTGAAATTTCATTAAATTTATGTTTAATACAAGAGAAGGAATTTAAACACTTCTGCTTATAATTTCTTACCTCGTATTAAGACAATGCCTTATTTTTATCATATTTAATATCGGTTGTATTTTCAGCTTTTGCGATTTTAAAGCCCGTAAGGATATAGATAAGACCGAATACGAGTGCCAAATAAGTCATTGGAGCATAGATAATATATTCTAACGTTGGTACGCCTAATGTCCCTGCTATAAATGCACCTGTCACGCTCCAAGGGATAACGGGAGCAAACGATGTACCCGTATCCTCTAATGTACGAGACAAATTCTTTTTGTGTAATCCGTATTTGTCATACACGGATGTCATCATCGGTCCAATGACACTGTACGTGACATAATAGCTTCCTGTAATAGAAAACAGCACGCCGTGAATTGTAAACGTTGATACCATAACGCTTCTACCTTTTTGAGCAAGCTTTAAGATCATATTTAGCATTACTTGAATAACTCCAGCACTCTTAAGTGGTGCACCAAAGATCGCTGCGGCTATTAATAAAGCGGTTGTCCCAAGCATACTCGTTAACCCACCACGTAAAAGCATCTCGTCGACAATTTCTACACCTGTTGATTGAGAAAAGCCATCGTTTAATGCAATTGCGATTTCGAGTAAACCTCTTCCTTGAAAACCAATTGCTAGTATAACACCTAAAATGATACCGACTGCAAATACAGGTAACGTAGGTTTCTTCTTAAAAATCAAAAACAAAACGATAAAAGGCGGTAACAATAGTAGTGGATTTAAGTTAAAGTTCCCTTCAAGTGTAGTTAAGATCAACTGAAGCTCTTCTCCAGCAACAGATTGTCCTCTAAATTGTAATCCGATAATGAAAAATAAAACTAAAGAAATCAAAAATCCAGGTATCGTTGTCCAAAGCATATACTTAATATGATCAACAATGTTAACGTCTGACACTGCGGACGCCAGAACTGTCGTATCGGAAAGTGGTGACATTTTATCACCAAAGATTGCACCGACAACTACTGCACCTGCTGTGTAATGAAGTGGAATATCTAAGCCAATAGAAACGCCCATTAACGCAACACCGACTGTTCCAATCGTTCCCCATGAAGTACCTGCCATGATGGACATAATTGCACAAGCAAGAGCGGCAACCACTAAGAAAACAGAAGGACTTAATAGTTGGAGACCATAATAAACCATTAATGGAACGGTCCCAGAAGCAATCCATACCCCTATTAACATCCCTACAGATAATAAAATTAAGATAGCTGGAAACATTGTTTTAAGTGTATCCATCAAGTCATTCTCAATTTTTTCCCACTTAATGCCCCATAATAATGATAAGGCTATCACTACAATCCCTGCAGAAATAAGAACGATTGTCGTAGGAGCTTGTATAAATATTACTCCACCGAAAATGATGATCGCTGATAAAATTAGTAGCGACATCGCTTTTAATGACGAAACTGAACCTTGCAAATCAATACACCCTCTTTACATATATTTTAATTAACTTCTATAAATATAAAGTTCTAAATATTACGATTAAATTCCTTCTTAATTGAATCAATTTCATAACTCAAAATAAGGTGCGAAATTCCGAATGATGAGCGTGAACTCCACTTCAGACGGACGCTTTCCCGAGGGCTTGTCTTCAGCTAACTTAGGCTCGACAATTCTTCGCCTAAGTGGATCTTCAGCTCGTTGTTCCTGCGATTACTCGTCACAGATAAACAGTGCTCCTGCGGTTACTCGTCGCAGCTCGAAGCAGTTCGAAGAAGTATTGCTCGTCGCTGATCCTCTGGGAGTCGCCGCCTTTTGTTACGTTCACTTCCAAACGTACATTTAATGAAAAAAATTATCATATCATTCGTTTCATTGTGTAAAAAACGGAATTATGAAATTGATTCGATTAAATATATAAAAAAGAACAGAGGTGATCGTTTCTCTGTTCATTAATATAGGCTCTTTTCGTAACATTGTTGTTTTTCTTTGGTTCGGTAACGGCGGACGCTTACCAGGGGTGTCGCCGCCTATCTCTCACACATTCAATTTTTTTCTATTTATAAAAAAGCACCACTCTTTACCTACGACGAGCAAGCATAGTGGCGCAGGATCAACCTTTAAAAAAGTGCCATTAAAAAATCTATTTACTATGAAACTAGTTTGATGATGCTAAGCTGATGAGACTGCGAATGTAACGAAACGCAGTAATGTAGTCATCTGATTGAAAGCGGTGTGTATCACCGTTGATTCTTTCAACAATTGGCAGAACTTCCGCCGTATCAGCAAATCCAGAATGAAGATACGATAATTCAACATTGTAGGGACCCTCAATGTTAAAGGGTTTAATTTCACTTCGCTTTTCAAGTGCGGATATCACCTTTTGTTTAATTCGTGCTTGAGATTTTTCTGGTGTTAAATTGCGTGCAGTTACTCTGTTCACTGTTTCCTTTACAATTGCTGTTTCAATTGATGGAATCAACTCACTAGCTTCATTTGCTGCATGTTGACAACCTGTAACAAGTACTGTCGGTACATGAAAGTTTCCTGCGATTAAAGCATTCATTCCTATTTCACCATAGTCTGTTCCATTAATACGAATGTTTCGTACGACTCTACCACTATAAGAATGATTTAAAATACCTGGTTGCCCCATCCTTGCATGATGCCCCAATAATATAACTGCATCAAAGCTTTCATCGATTCCTTCCATCATCGCTAGCATTTTAGGAGATCCGATAATGTATTCTGCTTCTGAATGAAGCAGTTCAGGAATAATATTTCTCATCGTTCCATGCGAATCATTAACGAGTATTTCTGAAGCCCCCGCTTCGAGAGCTCCTTCTACTGCTGCATTTACTTCCTTAGTCATCAATTCTCTAGCTCGGTCATGCTCTCTACCGTCTCTTGCTGTATGCTCTTGATGAACAACACCAGCGACTCCTTCCATATCTGCAGAAATAAATACTTTCATCATACTTCCTCCCTCTGTTTTCAATGAAAATTAATCGTGTTCTCTTCTTAATATTCTAGATCCATTAAATAATGCCCAAGGCTTTTGTTGACCATCGAAATAAAATGTTAATGGTTTTTCATTTTTGAGTAAGACGAGCGTATCGGTCCCGCTCGGACGTACTTTAAACCTTTCATCGTCCATTACAGCAAATAAGTTGTCATCAATATATTGAATACTTATTTTTGTGCCTTCTTTAGATGTATACAAACCTTCGAAGCTTCTTAAACCATCAATAGACATATGATAATCCGGTTCTTCACTTACTTTGTAATCAAGTGGTAAACCAAGTGCTGCATTCAAAGCTGTAAACCAAATTTCTCCTGCGCTTACTCCTCCTACATTCGTTAATACCGTTACAACTACGTTTTCTTCTGGAACGAAACCGAAATTAGATGAAACACCAGGTTGTCCTCCACCATGCTGTACGACGGTATATTTTTCGTTGTAATTTGGTGTTACAAAAAATCCGTATCCGTAGTAAGTATCCCTTCCCGTTTTATAAACAGGTGTGTACATTTTTGACGAGTAAGCATGCTCACCATTCATATAAATTTGACCATATTTTAAAAGGTCGTTAACGTTTGAACGGATCCCGCCACCCGTTTCATACGTTCCTAATGTTGGCCAATCAGTAACGTCTAATGACTTTGTTGTGCGATTAAACTCATATGGAACAGAAACATTTGTCATTTTATATAACTCTTCAATACTAAATGTTGAACGGTTCATTCCTATAGAATCTAAAAATCTATTTGTCATATATCTACGAAAAAGGATACCGGTCTTCCGTTCGATAATGGCACCTAATAAAAGATATAGATCATTACAATAACTAAAATACTCCCCCGGTTTACCTAGTAGTTCGTATTCAGCTTCAGCTATGTATGTGAGATGTTCTTCGTATGTTTCTAAATCCTCTCTTCTTTCCATTGGTGGCATGCCACTTGTATGAGAAAGTAAGTGATGAATTCTAACCGACTCCATATCTTCTACACCTGAAATTTTAAATTCAGGTAAATGTTTAACAACTGGATCATCGACAGAGATGTACCCTTTTTCCTCCAAGTCAAGGATCGCTAATGCAGTAAACGATTTTGTAACAGAAGCGATTCCGAAAACCGTTTCGGGAGTAACACGTTGCTTTTCTTCTAAATTGCAGTATCCATAACCTTTTTGAAATACCGTCTCTCCATCCTTCGTTATTCCAATTGCTAAACCAGGGATATTCTCCTCGGTCATTTTCTTTTTTATATAATCTTCTAATTCATGTAATTTTTCTCCGTTCATAATAACCACTCCTCTTTCCTACACAATTCAACGAGTTCGTTAAAATTCCTTTAAAACCTTTGTTATAATAGAAAGAAATTTAGTGTTTCTAAATAATGGGTTTTTAGCAAAGGAGTGGAAGAGAATGAATTGGTATAAAGAAGTATTAAAAAGAAAAAATGATTTACTTGAAGATTTAACACAGTTATTAAAACTTGAAAGTACAAAAGATTCGACCTCGGAACTTAATAATCAACAACCTATGGGAGAAAACATCGCCAAAGCATTAGATTATATGCTTAATCTCTCATCTCAAACAGGCCTTAGTACAAAAAACGGTGATGGTTATTATGGATATGCAGAATTAATTGGATCTAATCAGGATGAGCATATTGCAGTTTTATGCCATGTAGATGTTGTACCAGCTACTGGTCAATGGACTTCTCCCCCATATGAGCCTACGATTCGTGATAGGAAACTTTATGCTCGCGGTGCGATTGATGATAAAGGCCCAACAATGGCTGCGTTTTATGCTATGAAAATGATAAAAGAGCTTCAATTACCGATGAAACGAAATGTACGAATCATCTTTGGAACAGACGAAGAAAGTGGTATGAGCTGTATAAAAAAATATCGAGATATTGAAAAGCCACCTGTTGCAGGCTTTGCCCCAGATGCGACCTTCCCTATCATTCATGCCGAAAAAGGACAAATACATGCGAAGTTTGCAATGAAAAAGGTGAGTACAAATACCGAAGCTAAATTAAAGGACGACATATTACTCTCATTTCACGCTGGTACAAGAGGGAATATGGTTCCTGAAAATGCAACCGCTACTTTGTCAGGAAATCTAAAACAAATTGAAAGCACGTTTCTAGATTATTTAAAAAAGCATCATCTTTATGGAGAAATTACTAAGGATAATGACAATAAAACAATAACCCTTACATTGAAAGGAATTTCCGCTCACAGTATGGAACCATTCAAAGGTTTAAATGCGGGTGTTTCCTTAGCGAAATTTCTAAGTTTCCTCCCTCTTGATATTAATGGAGAGAATTATATTTCATTTATCAAGCAAAAGTTTGCTGACGACCACTATGGGGAAAAATTAAACATTTATCATGAAGATGAGATTACAGGCTCTTTAACTGTAAATCCTGCAATATTCCGTTATGGCTTAGAAAATGAAGCATTTGTCCAAGCGAATATTAGGTACCCTGTCACTGCCAAATTTGAAACGATTGAAAGAAACATCATGGATACGATAAAGAGTTATAACTTTTATATAGATGAAATTCGTTATAAACAACCACATCATGTCGACAAAAATACATCGATGATTAAGGCTCTTCAATTAGCATATGAAAATGAAACTGGTGATGAACCGACCTTGCTTTCAAGCGGTGGAAATACATATGCTAGTCTATTACCTAATTGTGTAGCCTATGGCGCCGTGTTCCCTGGTAAAGAAATGACAGCTCATCAAAAGGATGAATATATAGAAATTGACGATCTTTTAAAAGCTACTTCCATCTATGCTCAAGCGATTTACAATTTAGCAAACATGGAAGATGAAATGTAAATACATGACGCTAACTCATCGTGCCTTTGCGCATCATTTGAGTTAGCGTTTTTTATTGCCCCTATCGTTGGAAAAATCATTTCTAGAAAATCGACACTAAATTGAAACAAAGCCAAATATTTTATCAATTCTTTTTGCTCTTGGTGATTCACCTCACCTCATCGATAAAGATTATCAATTAAGCTATAACTAAGAAATCTAAAGGAGGTTTGATGATCAATGGCAGTAGAAAGGAAAAAACAAGTTGAACAACAAGTCGATCAGCATAAAGCTTCAATAGGTACATGGTTTTCATTAGGCATTGTTGGAGCTGTCATTCTTGGCACTTATTTATTAATGTTTGGGATTTTTATGGCTAGAGTATAGGAGGGGATATTAATGAAGATGCATTTAGATGAAAAAATTTGGCTTACCTTAAGTTTCGGGTTAATTATGGGCTTTATGCTTATTACTGGTTATCAAACGTTTGTCCAAGGAATGGGTCCACCAAGTGGGATGGAAACGATTGATCCGCAAAAGGTTGATGAAACAGCTCCATTTGATGAACCAGGCGTCTATCAAATCGGTGAAGATGAATATGAAGTGATCATGACACTGGAAGTTTTCGCTTTTAATCCGAGTGATTTTGAAATTCCTGTTGGATCCACTGTTCATTTTACAATGACATCTAAAGACGTGATTCACGGTGTACAAATTGCAGGAACAAACATGAATGCGATGGTTACACCAGGACATATTCAAACTATTACACAAACGTTTAATGAGCCTGGTGAATACCTCATGTTATGTAATGAATATTGCGGAAGTGGTCACCAATTTATGGCGACAACAATCACCGTAAAATAAAGGAGGGAGAACATTGGAAACAGTTAGACAAACATCGTTTAAAGATAAAGCAAATCAAATACTTGGAATTAGCCAAGAGGATGCACTACTTTCAAAATCATATTTACTTGTCGCGTTTGCCTCATTATTTATCGGCGGAGTTTTAGGACTATTACAAGGGTTAAACAGAGCAGGACTATTAGAATTACCATCGTGGTTTACTTACTATCAAGTATTAACAGCACACGGGATCATTTTAGTACTTGTGCTAACAGCATTTTTTACAATCGGGTATTTTTACGCAACCCTATCTCATAATTTAGGCGGCTTACTCCCAAAAGTTAGAAAACTTGCGTGGGTTGGTTTCTGGGTAAAAATTGTTGGTTTTGTATTAGCGGTCATTCCAATCCTACAAAATGAAGCAACAGTCATGTTTACCTTTTATCCACCAATGGCAGCATCGCCTATCTTTTATTTTGGATTAGCTTTAATCGTTGTCGGAGTATGGTTATGCGCATTCGGGTGCTTCATACAAGTTGCGAATTGGCGTAAAAACAATAAAGGAAAACATCTTCCGATCTTGTCATACTTTGCAACAGGTGTATTCGTCTTATTATTCTTCGGTAGTGTCCCTGTTGCAATCGAAGTAATTGTCATGATTATCCCATGGTCTCTAGGATGGGTTGAAACGATTAATGTCATGGTTGCTCGAACGTTGTTCTGGGCTTTCGGTCATACATTAGTTAATATTTGGTATTTAACAGCTGTATCAGCTTGGTATGTTGTTGTACCGAAAGTTATTGGCGGTAGACGATTTAGTGATACGTTAACACGTGTAGTAATTATTCTATTAGTAATCATGAATATTCCGGGTGGATTCCACCATCAAATTATCGACCCTGGTATTACTGAATCAGTGAAATATGTTCACGTATTTATGAGTTTAGCAATTGGCTTTCCATCATTAATGACAGCTTATGCAATGTTTTCAGTGTTTGAGAAAACAGCGAAAAAGAAAGGCGGAAAAGGTGTCATTAGTTGGTTTAGTAAACTACCATGGGGAGATGTCCGTTTCCTAGCACCAATGATGGCAATGATCGCGTTTATCCCTGGTGGAGCTGGAGGTATTGTGCAAAGCACGAACCAGTTAAACCAAGTCGTGCATAATACGTTATGGGTTGTCGGTCACTTCCACATAACTGTTGGTATGTCAGTTGTTCTTACCTTCTTCGGGATTAGTTACTGGTTAGTTCCATTTTTATCAAAACGAGTGTTAACACCTGCAATAAACAAATTAGGTGTCATTACAACCATTGTTTGGACTGTAGGTATGGGACTAATGGCAATTGCCATGCACTGGGTTGGTCTTCTTGGATCTCCTCGAAGAACTTCTTATACAACGTATTTCGATAATGCAACGGCATTAAGCTGGGATCCGTACTTGTTTTTCCTTGCGATTGGAGGAACATTACTCATGGTCGGGGTTATCCTACAAGTTTATGCTGTTGTACATCTAATGTTCTTTGCTCCAAAAGGAGAAACAGAATTCCCAATTGCGGAAGAAGAAGACAATGCTTCTAAGACGCCTTATTGGACAGAACGTTGGGGTATGATCGTTGTTCTTCTCCTACTCTTAGTAGCGATGGCTTACGTGATTCCACTTGTTGAATTCATCTTCAACGCACCACCGGGATCACCACCATTTAAAACGTGGTAGTAAGAAAAGCGCAAGCGCCCTCTCTAACGAGCGACACTCTTTACCTGCGACGAGTAATCGCAGGAGCAAGCGCGCTGGAAGGCCGGCATGCGGAAGTCCGAACTTAGACTTCAAATGACGGCCTGAAGCGACCTCGAGCGAAGCTACGGCATTGAGTTTGCTTCCTTGCAGCTTTGCGACGAGTAAAACGAAGTGACGCAGGAGCACCAGCATGGCTTCGTCGAAAAAACAGCGAGCTGTGACGAGTAATCGCAGGAACAAGTAGGTTGTAGCTGTCTCTTCCTCTCTTGATCCGTCCACCGCGCAATACGCCACGTCCTGTGGCATGCGCGGCATTAGGACGTCCTGTCCGTCGAGACAACTCGAAGTACCTCTGAGAAGTAACGCTCGTCGCTGGAGCTAGACAACTATCAAAAGGTTGATATTTTATGAATTCTTATCTTTTAAGAAAAGCGAAACGCAATCTAAAAAAAGGGATAACTCGTTATTACGGTTATCTCTTTTTTTGAAAAGTACCTTGAAAATAATTCTCAATTAAGGTGTGTTCATTATGACAAATAAACGGTATACAACATTGTCATCAGTTCTCATTCTTTTATTTGGATTGGGTTTGTTCTACTTTGGCACAGATGGGTTTACTGCTTATACAGCAGAAACAGCACGAGTAAACGCATTAATAGATGAACAACCAGCATTCCCTTCTGTTACATTTGAAGACAGTAATGCACAAGAATTTTCGATTTCAGAATTAGATGGGAAAAATGTTTTTATCACTTTCTTTTATACCGCTTGTGATACCGTCTGCCCAATCTTAGAAATGAATATGGGGCAAGTTTACAATTTAATGCCAACTGAATATATCGGCGATGACATCATCTTTTTAAGTATTAGTTTCGATCCTGAACGTGATGATCCTGATACATTAGATATTTATAGGAATAACTTGAGTGCTGACGGTGAAACTTGGCGAATGGCGAGAATTAATGACCAAGAAGAATTAGATGCATTATTAGAAGCATTTGGTGTGATTGTCATACCAGTTAATAGTGGGCATTTTGCACATAATTCTGCGTTTTATTTCGTAAATCGAGAAGGCAATCTGATTGATGTGATGGATTTTACCGAAGTAGATGAAGCAGCAGAGAAAGTGATTAACCATCTTGAAAATGAAAAGGGGGAATAAATAATGAATCAGTTCATGTACGGCTTTTTACTTTTTATCATCATGGCCCTCCCCCCTGTTTCTAATTTATTGGAATCCATCATGATCCTTCATATGCATATGCAGATGCCGTTACTCGTGATTGCTGGAATTTTTATGGCACGATTCTTTCAAGTGAAATTTCCTAACTTCTTTAAAAAATGGAATGAAAATGGGATCCCTGGGATTTTGCTATTTATCATCATTATGTCGTACTGGATGCTTCCACGTGCAATGGATGAAGCACTAACAGTCCAAATGATCCAAGTATTTAAGTTTATTAGTTTACCATTTTTAGCAGGAGTCCCTTTACGAGATAGCTGGCCAAAGTTGAGTTCAGTGTGGAAAAATGGCGTCATTATCTTTTTTACAATCATGTTTTTTGTGATGGGTTGGCTGTATGTTAAATCACCTGATCCATTATGCAACAACTATTTATTAATTGAACAGATCACTCTTGGTTGGGGTTTTATCACAATGGCTATTTGTATGGTTATCTATTTAACGTATATTGCATTTATTAACCCATCTGATTATGAATGAAACTTCAATATTTGAAATTTAACTAAAAACCCGCACTCATTCGAGTACGGGTTTAAATTATGTTAAAACGACCTTTTTATATTCATGCATAACATTATTTACAATTTGCTTAACAGAGAGTATGTTATTGATTTCACTAACTCTTGAACCTGCAAAAACAATCCCATTATCTATGTCCCCATCAACTGTTTTTTCTAAAGAGTCTAGTGTACAAAATTGATAAGAACAGTTTTTTAGGCATGAATCACAGTGATCTATTTTTATTTTCTCATTTTTAATGATTTTATCTGTAAAAGGATTACGTATCGCCCTACCTTGCAAACCGACTGTTGTTTTTATTAGTAAAGTATCTCCTTCTCTACTTTCTATATACTTCTGTTTAAACGCATCAGAAGCATCACACTCGATACTCGCGACAAAGCGCGAACCCATTTGTACACCGGATGCACCTAAATCCTGAGCTTTTCTTATATCCTCACCCGATAAAATGCCACCAGCAGCAATTACAGGGATATTTACGACTTTACAAACTTCTGGCAATATGTCAAATAAAGGTCTGTCCGTCCCTAAATGTCCCCCCGCTTCACAACCTTCGACGACGACAGCCGATGCTCCTAACCTTTCAGAAAGCTTTGCAAGCTTAGCTGAAGATACAATAGAAATGACAGGAACATTATATTTCTTTCCCCACGTATACATATCTCTCGAAATACCAGCGCCAGAAATAATAAAATCTACTTTTTGTTCCATCGCAGCTTTTATTTTTTCAGCGAAATCGTTCATTGCATATAATACGTTAACGCCGATGTATCCTTTTCCCTTCGTTAACTCTCTTGCTTTTTTAATCTCGTTTTTCATTTGATCAATTGAAATACCAGTGCCTGAAATTGTCCCAATCCCTCCAGCATTTGCGACTGCCGAAGCTAAACCACTAAGTGAAACCCTAACACCCATTCCCCCTTGGATGATCGGAACTCTCGGTGTCATATTCGCAATTTGTAATTGTGGAAAATTCAATGATACTCCCCCTCATTTATTTCTCGAAAATTGCTTTCGTATGATGAACTTGCATAACATTATACACCTAACGTATAAAAATAAATGTGATTAGTGTCACATAATTAAGATTTAAATTTAAATTCTAATAAATTCCTTGTATATGAATCAATATCATAACTGAAAATATGGTGCCAAATTCCGAATGATGAGAGTGAACTTCACTACAGACGGACGCTTTCCGTTACTACCACTTCAAAATAAAACGTACATTTAATGATAAATTTATAATATCATTCGTTTCATTGCACAAAAAACGGAATGATGAAATTGATTCATTATAAGATATTCATTTTCAACTTTATATTTATCCAAAATAACCTTCGTCCCCTTACTAATGTGATTTAGTTAGCTTAGTTTAAAACATGATCAAACAAAATAATTTACCCTCTATTAATGAATTTCAATCACTTTTTCTATTTTTTTTTAAAATTTAATAAAAAAGTACTGTTTTCTTGAAAAGTACAGTTTATGCCGTGAGAACAACGTTGATTCACATCGAACAGTGTCGAATATTTTCAATTTGTTCGAATTCGTTTAAATTTCAGAGATATTTAAAAGCTCAACCGTCTCTTCTACTCGCATCTCTATTAAGCGATATATATACGAGTTAATACTACTTAAAGGCGTTTGATAATATATCAGTCTCTTTATATCCTTATAGATGTTCTGCGACAAAACTTTAAAGGAGAGGGTTTTTATTAATAGTGACAAAGCAGTTTCTGACAAATCCGGTAACGTTCAGAACAATGGATCTATTGCAACTTTAGAGAAAAACGACGAAATAGTACTTGAAAAACCTGCTGTAGACGACGGAGCAAAAATGTGGGAGTTAGTTAAAGACTCCACACTTGATTTAAATTCTCCGTATAAATACTTAATGATGTGCGAGTTTTTCTCAGAAACATGTATTGTTGCAAAACATAATGATGAATTGGCAGGATTTATTACTGCATTTATTCCTCCTGAGAGAAAAGATGTTATTTTTGTTTGGCAAGTAGGAGTAGATGCTTCTCAGCGCGGTAAAGGAATTGCATCAAGGATGCTTAATGATCTTTTAAAAAGAGAAGCATGCAACAATGTACGATACGTAGAAGCGACAGTAACCCCATCAAACAAAGCTTCACAATCTTTATTTAAGCGTTTGGCACGTGACCATAACGCAAGTTGTATCGTTACCCCTTGCTTCCCTGCGGATGTATTCCCTGGCAACGAGCATGAAAGTGAACTAACTTATCGAATTGGTCCACTTTAAAAGCCAAAACATTTAACATAAAAAAATCTTTGGAGGTACTATTAACATGACAAATAATAATTTAGATATTTTTAATGAATTAGAATCGAGTGTACGTAGTTATGTAAGAAGTTTCCCTGCGGTTTTTACAAAAGCTAAAGGCAGTAAAATGTGGGATGAAACTGGAAAAGAATATTTAGATTTCTTCTCTGGTGCTGGTGCTTTAAATTATGGTCACAATGATCCAAAAATGAAAGAAAAGCTTGTAGAGTATATTTTAAATGATGGGATTACTCATTCATTAGATAAAGCTACTACAGCAAAACGAGACTTTCTGAAAAAATTTAATGACGTGATTTTAAAGCCAAGAGATATGGATTATAAAGTAATGTTTCCTGGCCCAACTGGTACAAATACAGTTGAAAGCGCATTAAAAATTGCACGTAAAGTGACTGGAAGAACGGAAGTTATTAGTTTTACAAATGGCTTCCACGGTATGACGATTGGTTCCCTATCTGTAACAGGAAATGCGATGAAACGTAAAGGAGCGGGAATTCCGCTTTCAAACGCTGTTACAATGCCTTTTGATCGTTTTAATGAAGATGGTGAAGACTTTGCAAGTCTTGATTACCTTGAGAGCTTTTTAGAAAATAGCGGTAGTGGTGTTGATATCCCGGCTGCAATGATTCTAGAAACAGTTCAAGGTGAAGGTGGTATTAATGCTGCCAGGTTTGAATGGATAAAACGAGTCGATGAAATTTGTAAGAAATGGGATATTAAATTAATCATCGATGATGTTCAAGCAGGTGTTGGACGTACAGGTACATTCTTCTCATTTGAACCTGCCGGCATTAAGCCAGATATTATTTGTCTATCAAAATCTATTGGTGGATTTGGTTCACCATTAGCATTAACTTTAATTGATCCTGAAATGGATATTTGGAGTCCAGGTGAACATAACGGTACGTTTAGAGGAAACAATCATGCATTTATTACAGCAACAGAGTCCCTATCATATTGGGAAGATGATTCTTTTGAAGAAAGCATTCAACAGAAATCGAAGAAAATTTCCGATTTCTTAGAAGAGTTAGTCAATAAATACCCAGAAATGAAAGGTCATGTACGTGGCCGTGGTTTCATGGTAGGGATTGGTTCTGCAGTAGATGGATTATCATCAAAAGTTGCTGAAGAAGCATTTAATAGAGGGTTAATCATGGAGACTTCAGGAAGTAATGACGAAGTATTTAAACTGTTCCCTGCTTTAAATATTAAAGAAACAGAGCTTGAAAAAGGCTTAGATATTATTGAAGATAGCGTAAAAGCAGTATTAGCAGCAGAAAAAGAACTCGTAACAAACTAATAGTCTAAAACAATTTAGGAGGAAAACAACATGAAAGTAGTTAAACTAGAAGATGTCATTAATACAGACCAAGAAGTAAAAGGTGAAAACTGGACCAGCCGACGCTTAATTTTAAAAGATGTTGGAATGGGGTATTCTGTACATGATACCGTTATTAAAGCAGGAACAGAAACACATATTTGGTATCAAAACCATTTAGAAGCTGTTTATTGTATCGAAGGTAAAGGTGAAGTTGTTACACTTAAAGATGAAAAAGTTCATCCTATTGAAGCGAACACACTTTATGCCTTAGATGAGCACGATGAGCACCTGCTACGTGCTGAGACTGATATGCGTATGGTATGTGTATTCAACCCACCAATTACAGGACGTGAAACACACGATGAAAATGGTGTGTATCCGTTAGTAGATTAATATAATG
This sequence comes from Bacillus shivajii, assembly GCF_020519665.1. Taxonomy (NCBI): domain Bacteria; kingdom Bacillati; phylum Bacillota; class Bacilli; order Caryophanales; family Bacillaceae; genus Bacillus; species Bacillus shivajii. The sequence continues at coordinate 2,270,572 of NZ_CP084703.1, read as the reverse complement.
AATATATATAAGGAAGAGGCTATGACGTCTCTTCCTTTTTTGTGATCTTACTCATACCATAAGTGTCTCTGATAGCGAAGTCACAAAATCAACAAATAGACTTTTACAATGCCTTTTAAAAAACATACTTCCTTACCTTCTATTATAGAAATGAGACTTAAAAAAACAAAGATGTGGATATATTCACAATTTTTTCACGAGATTGCAACGCTTTGTTCACAGCTTCACTGATGCCAAAACTTGTTTTCTTTATATACTATTAGTGAAGATCATACATTTTACTCACCACCAAGCTCCAAACCTCTAACACTCTGTACGATCTTCTAATAATATTAAAGGAGGCAAATATAATGTTTTTGGACTTCTTACGAAATAATACGATTGCCGCAGGGATTTTGACGATTTTACGCATCTATTTAGGTTGGAACTGGATGACAGCAGGTTGGGGAAAATTGACTGGTGATGGTGGGTTTAGTGCTCAAGGGTTTTTAACAGGTGCAGTGAATAACGAAGCGGTCATGGAAAATTATCCGACATATCATGCATTCATTGATAATATCGTTCTGCCTAATGTTGATTTATTTAGTTTCATGGTTTCCTGGGGACAATTCCTCGTTGGTCTAGGGCTATTATTGGGTGTCCTTACAACAGCAGCTGCCTTTTTCGGTATGACGATGAACTTCGCATTCATGTTTGCAGGGACTGTTTCATCAAACCCTTGGATGGTTCTATTAACATTCTTTGTGGTAGTAGCAGGATATAATGCTGGTAAGTTTGGTGGAGACCGTTGGGTGATTCCATACCTTCGTGAAACCCTCTTTAAAAAGATATTTAAAAAGCAAAAAAATACTGCTTAATTTAGTAAAAACCAAAGGGAGCAACTTTACATCGTTGCCCCCTTTTTTGGTTTCAATTAGACTGTTATTTTCACTGCACATGCTTTAAATTCAGCTGTTCCAGAGATCGGATCGAATTCATTTATTGTTAAGACATTTGTCGGTACTTCACTCCAATGGAAGCTCATAAAGACGAGTCCTGGTACAACTTGGTCTGTAACCTTAGCCTTAACTTTTACTTTCCCTCTTCGCGAACTTACTTCAACGAATTGGCCATTTTCAACTCCTAATGAATGAGCATCCTCTGGGTGAATATCTACTGTTTCTTCTGTTTGTTTTAACTTCACACCATCAGCATAATATTTTGTTTGGCTGTGAGTATTATAAACTTCATACCGCCTGCCTGTCGTTAACGTAAAAGGATACTCTTCGTCTGGCATCTCGATTGGTGAGGTGTAGTCAACTGGTAAAAATCGAGATTTATCGTCTTCTTCAATCATATTGTTATGAAATCTTTCATGAAGAACAAAAGTTCCAGGGTGTTCGATGTTTGGACAAGGGTAATGAAGCCCTCCGTGATCATCTAACCTTACATAAGACATTCCACCATACATCTCATGGGCAAGCTCTCTTACTTCATTCCAAATCGCTTCACTGTTGTCATATTGCATTGTAACCCCTAGTTTCTCCGATAATTCACATAATATCTCCCAGTCTTCCTTTACGTTCGGATGAGCATCAATCGCTTTTCTCACTCTTTGTACGCGGCGATCTGTGTTCGTATACGTCCCTTCAACTTCCCCCCAAGACTTTGCAGGAAGAACGACATCAGCAAGTTCCGCTGTCTCTGTTAAGAAGAGATCTTGAACAACTAATAGATCGAGTTTTTCAAGCAATTTTTTCGTATGGTTCATATGCACATCAGCCATTAATGGGTTTTCACCAATGACATACATTGCTTTTACTTCATCTTTTTCGATACGCTCAAATGTTCGTGTTTGTGTATCACCGACAGTTGGGTTAATCGGCGTATTCCATGCACCTTCGAATCGACTTCGATAATTAGCATTTTGAAGCATTTGTGCTCCAGGTAACTGATTCGGTAAACATCCCATGTCCCCTGCCCCTTGGACATTGTTCTGCCCTCTTAGCGGCATGATACCGGTTCCATTTTTTCCGATTTGTCCAGTCATTAGAGCAAGGTTTGCAATATCGAATACATTGTTTACACCAAAATGGTGTTCAGTTATCCCTAATGTATAAGCAATCATACTATTTGTATCTTTTGCATACTCTCTCGCTGTTTCGATAATGTCACTCTCGTTTAAACCTGTAATTGTTGCAGCGTATTGAGGAGTGTATTTTTCTACTTTTTTAGCTAAATCTTCAAAGTTCCCTGACACACTTTCAATAAACTTCTCATCATAAAGTTTTTCTTTAATAATGACATGAATCATTCCATTCATTAAAGCAATGTCTGATCCAACTTTTAACTGTAAATGACGATGAGAAAATTTAACCATATCAGTTTTTCTCGGATCGATGACGATTAATTTCAAACCATTCTTTACAGCCTTTTTAATTCGGTTCGCAATGATTGGATGAGCATCAGATGTATTAGAACCCATTAAGAGAAGTACGTTTGCTTGGTCAATATCTTCAATCGTATTCGTTGGGAAACCGCTTCCAAGAACAGTCGCCAGACCGGCGACACTCGCTGCGTGTCAAGTGCGGTTACACCCATCAATATTGTTATTGCCGATAACGGCTCTCATAAACTTTTGTGTAACATAATTTGATTCGTTTGTTGTTCTTGCACAAGCAAACATCGAGATGGCTTCAGGCCCAAATTCACCTTTTATAGCTTGAAGTTTCGTTGCTATAAATTGTAATGCTTCATTCCATGTTGTCTCAACTAGTTTACCTGCTTTCCGAATAAGTGGTGCTGTAATACGTTCAGGTGCGTGCACATATTTATATGCAAAAGCTCCTTTAATACATGTTTGGCCATTGTTGACGGTAGAGCTTTTATCCCCTCTTACTTTAACGATTTCATTATCTTTCACGTCAACAACTAAACCACAACCAGTTCCACAATAACCACAGACTGTGCGTACTTGTGTTACTTCAGTCATATTTCCCCCTCCAATATTTATAAAATAACTCCCCCCTTTATTTTATCAAAGATCAAGATTCATGATTGTCAATTTTGTGAATGATTTTAGAACTTATAATTATCAAATATTAAAAAAGCTACATCGTATTGAGATGTAGCCGTTTGTACATATGAATGTTTATCCAATAGACTGTTCGCGTAATATTGGCAGAGTACAGCAACGGAATGAGCCACCTGATTTAATAATTTCAGTAATGTCAACTTCAATCACTTCAAACCCTCGTTCCCGTAATTGTTGATTGACGTCTTTATTTACTGGAAGGCTAAGGATTTTGTTATTTCCTATTCCTAACACATTTGTACCAAGTGTGAATTGTTCTTCTTTGGATACCTCGATAAGCTCATACTTAGACGAAAATAATTCAATATCTTTTTGTGTTAATGCTTCAGGATAGATGAGTGCCAATTTTGGTGAAACAACATTAAATACACAATCTAAATGTAAGTAACGTTCTTTAAAAGGAATTGGGATGACGTCGAATTTACTTAACAATGATTGTAAGTGTTCGACAGCCTGTTGATTCGTACGGTTACTTAATCCTACGTAGATCGTGTCTCGATCTATAATAACGTCTCCGCCTTCAACTTCATCACCAATTAAATTATAATAAGAAATTTCCTCATCTTCTAACCATTGTTTTAGAACATCTTCTTCCCCTTTTCGTACCTCACTCATCATCTCTGCAACAAATATGGTTTGTCCGAGAGTGAATCCAATATCACGTGTGAAAACTTGCTCAGGATATTTCTTATGATATGGAAGTAATATGACTTCTACGTCGTGATTACGTAAAGTTTTCACTAATTCATTATGCTGTTCAACAGCTCGTTCTATATGAATGCCTTCATCTTTAAAATGTTCTTGCGTTTCATTAATCACTTCACGCATTGTCATATATTGAGGTTGGCATAATATAACTCTTTTAAGTAAATCAAATTCACTGTAGCAAAATGTTTGCTTTGTTTGTTGAGGATTGGTTGTCATTTTGGTCCTCCTATTACGTGTACAATTTATGAACGACAATTTCTTAAATGAATGCCCATCGTTTAACTTTTTGATTACCTAATGCAGTTCATTAGAAATTGGCGGGTAAACCTAAACAAAACAATTACAGACTTTATACTTTTTTAATTTATACTAACACGGCTCAATTATGTATTTTTAGACGAAGTGAAAAAAATATCGTAATTAATCGAACAAGTAATTGATTTTTTCATGCTTTTTCTTTGTACAATGTTTTTCACATAAACTCTACAGGAAACGTTAAAAATAAGGTTGTAATGTTACATTACCATTTAAGGAGTGGCTTAAACATATGAGTAAACGTTCAAAATCGAAGCGTAATCCTATCAGGTCAAAAGATGCTGTACAGCCTAGTAACGGAAAAGAAAGAACGACGATCTCAAAAGTAAACAGGGAATTAGAAGATAGAAAAGAGCATTAAAACTTGGGGTTTTTAAAGAAGTAAACAAATATAGCACAATTGAGAGCAATTCATGTAACACAAAAAGGCCACGGGTATCCTCCGTGGCTTTTTTTACCATCATTTTTAAGTAAGATTATACTTTACGTTACAAACATAAACATTGCATTAAGAGAAGTTTTGTATAAACAAACGAACAACGTCTGACCCACCAATAATTGTGCCGAGAGTACTTCCGATGTTTGCCAATACGACGACAAGTAAGATACGAGTGACTTTATTCCTCCAAAAACCTTTAACCGTTGTTACATCGTCTCCTAAGTTTTCGAAGTCATTAACATTTGGACGTTTGATCACAGCTTGAACAATTCCTGCAAACCAACCTGCTGCCATTAATGGATTTAAAGAGCTTAATGGTGCAGCTATAAACGTTGTTATAACAGTTAATGGATGACCTAGTGCAACTGCTGCCCCAATAGCTGCTAAAGATCCATTCCAGAGTATCCAACTTGTCGTTTGCTGAAGTCCTAAAGTTGGATTTGCATAAAAGGTGTAAGCGATCATACTTAATATGATTAAAGGAATCATCCATGCAATGACCTTTGGTGCTTTTGATTTTGGCGGGGTCTTTTTTAATGCATTTAAATCATGATCTCGGTGGATTTCTTCTTTTACACCAGGAACGTGAGCAGCACCTAATACCGCAACAACTTTATTACCTGGTGCTTCTTTAATTTTTTGTGATAAATATTGGTCCCGCTCATCGATTAATGGTTTCTTCAATTTCGGAAAGGCTTGAGTAAATTCCTTCAACATCGTATCAAGAGCATCTTGTGATTTCATTTTCTCTAAATCTTCTTCAGAGATATTATCATTGCTAAAAATCCCGTACATCATTTCCATTAGTAACTTAGCTTTACCGCGTAATCCAATTCCGTTCCAAATGCGAGAAAAAGTGATCTGGATATTCCGATCTGCTAATATAAGCGTCGCCCCGGTTTCATCTGCTGATTCAATCCCTTGGATCATTTCCTGCCCCGGTTTAATGCCAAATTTCTTGGCCAAACGCTTTTGGAATGAAGAGATAACGAGATTCATTAAAAGAAACGTTGCTTTTTTTTCTTTTATGACTTTAAAGATATCCATTTTCGCCCATTGGTCTTCATCAACGATTGTTTTGTACCTTTGTTCATCCAATTCAACACAAACGGAATCAGGCATTTCTGTTTCAATTACTTCTTTAACTTGTTCCGCGCTCCTTTTCGAAACATGAGCTGTACCGATCAAGATTAATTCTTTGTCGTCTATGTAAATTCTCGTAATATTTTCTTCCAATATAAACTACCATCCTTTTAAAGGTTTCTGTAATTTTCACTCTATCAATAAGTACATAAACGATTATACATAAAATCTTGAGAAAAGACCAAGCAAATATATAGATCTTCCTTTTAAAAATGTCCTCCCTCCAAGAATACCTTATTAAAACTCATCACTTATCTTCATATGTTTGTCCACTCGTCTTACAACTTACAACATATATTGTTTAGTAAAAGATAAGGAGGTGAAAATGTTGACAAAGAAAAAGTACTATCACAAAAGCAAGTCAGAAAAACCGTCTTCCCCATACTTTAATTACAAGCCACTGAAAGATAAAAATACAGTGGCTCCTAAAGCAAAAAGCAAACCAAAAAAACCAGATGTTTCTGTTGGCCAAAAAACGGTGAAAGTCCCAGTTGTATTAGCTGAAGAAGTCGTTCAAATTGATTTAAACCCAACAATTAAGTTTCCAGAGCCAGTTTTAGAAATAAAAGATATTAAAAAGAACTTAAAGATAACGCAATGTCGTCTGTTATTACCAACGAATAAGTTGTTTGTTAGTGGGTTTGTACGCAAAAATATTCAATATGCTACGCCAAAGTATGGAACGAAAGACTCTGTAATCTCTAATATTCGTTCTTTAACAATTGATGTACCATTTAAAACAGTAACTGAAGTTGAATATATTAACAAACCTAATTTCTCTATCGCACCACAATCTGAGGAATTTACTTTCTATACAGAGTCTCCATTACCAGATGGTTATTCTTCTAAAGAAAAACTACTCTCAGCAGACCTTTCACAGTTTGATCAAATTAGTGGAGAAGAATTTAATGAACTACCGTACTGTGAGATCCTCTCAAGCCACTTTATTGAATATGACGAAGCACTCGACCGAAACATGGGAGAAGTATTTAATAAACATGATAAACGTCTACCTGCACCGTTTGAAGAAGGAACGTTTACTTCAGTTGAAGAAAAAATGGTTGTTGAAGTGAAACTAAAAGTATTACAAAACCAGCAAGTAAACGTCGATTCAAAACACCACGATAAATATTATTAAACCATTCCGCCCCCTTTTTTAGGGGGCTTTTATATAATTTTAGGGATTCTACTAGATTAAAAATTCCATAGATGTCTAGATCAAAAAAGTACTAAATAGACATATAGATATACAGAGATCACAAAAGGAGGATCGTAAATGACATTTGTACTTTCAGGATTTATGCTCTATACATTTTGGGTAGTAATGGCCTTGATTGCGATTGACTATTTAGCAGGCATTTATAGAGCGTTAAGAAGAAATAACTTTTCTTTATCAAACTTAGCAGACATCTTAACAAGTGTCTTATATCATGTCTTTCCATTATTAATTTTAGCTAGTTTAGTATCCATTGACCCAACAGGATTGGTTGTTTTAATTGTTTATTATTTAGCGGCAATTGGTGTTATCTTTAAATATTTAATAGAAATTCAAAAGAAATTATAAGTTCCTAACCTTTCAGGTAAGTACCTTGCTCATTTATACCCATGAGAAGGTACTTTTTTTTACTCTCCGTTTATCACTATAATTGGGAATTACTGTTTAATACTGAGGTCAATGGAGACAATAACGAACAAATAACTTTATTGAGGGAGGAAAAAATGAAGCCTACTGATCAATATCGTACGGAAAAAGATACATTGGGTGAAATAATGGTCCCAAAAGAAGCTTATTATGGGTCGCAAACTCAGCGGGCTTTAGACAATTTTCAAATTAGCAAAAAAACATTCCCTAGATGCTTTATTAAAGCGCAAGGTACGATAAAAGCTGCTGCAGCTAGGACTAATATGAATTTAGGAAAGCTCCCACATGATATTGGTAAAGCAATTGTCGAAGCATCGGAAGAAGTAATTCAAGGCAAATGGGATCATCAATTTGTTATCGATGTTTATCAAGCTGGTGCTGGTACATCGCAAAACATGAATGCAAATGAGGTTATTGCAAATCGTGCAACTGAACTAATCAAGAAAACATCCAAGCAATTTCGAGTCCACCCGCATGATCATGTAAATATGTCACAATCAACAAATGACACCTTCCCATCAGCACTAAATATTGCTGCTGTAGAGGAAATGACTAAGAGGCTTCTACCGAGCATATTACAATTACACCAAACCCTTGAAAAGAAAGCAAATGAACTTATGCCTATACGAAAGTCCGGTAGAACACATTTACATGATGCAGTTCCAATGAGACTAGGTCAAGAGTTTCTAGGGTATGCCGGTACGATAAAAATGTTATATTCTCAAATTGAAGCAACGCTGACCCCACTATACGAGATTGGATTAGGTGGTAATGCAATTGGAACCGTAATCAACACACATCCAGAATACCCAAAAAAGGTAATCGAAGAAGTTTCTAAGCGCACGAAACTTCCATTCTGTCAACCAGAGAACTTATTCAGTTTTATGCAAAACCGTAACGCACCCATACATACAATGATGGCACTTAAAGAATTAGCATTTCATTTAATTAAAATCACGAGTGATCTTCGTTTACTGAGCTCAGGACCTAGAACTGGATTAGCCGAAATAACCTTACCTCCTGTTCAGCCTGGTTCAACGATTATGCCTGGAAAAGTAAATCCTGCTATTCTTGAAATGGTCCATATGGTTTGCTGTTCAGTGATTGGATATGAAAGTGCCATCGCAACAGCTGCCATGGCTGGTCAGTTAGAAATTAATGTGATGATGCCTATTATCGCTTATTCATTACTTGAAGCAATTGAGATTTTATCAAATGCAATACCCACCCTTGTTACAAAGTGTATAAATGGTATAGAAGCAAATGAACAAATATGTAATAATTTTATGAATGCTTCTCTTTCATTAGTTACTGGACTCAGTCCTCAATTGGGGTATGATTTAGCAGCTCAAATAGGTATGCAGGCAGATGAGCAAAATAAAACGATTAAAAAGGTGCTTCAAGAATTAGGTCTTCTAACTGATGAAACCAAACGTGCAATTGACCCTAATAACTTTTCGTAGAAATAGTCAGAGGCCAATATCTTTTACTGAAAAATTAACTTTATATAAAACTGTCATAAGTAGCTTTTTTACATTACATCTACTTATGACAGTCGATATTGGACGACGTATTATGCCGTTTCCCACAGGACGTGGGTTATTTTGAGTTGTAATTTGGCGCCTTGCGCTTTTGGTAATTAATACGTTTTTCCTAGCCACATCTGCAGTTTCTCCAAAAATTGTACTGGATCATCGAGCAATCCCATATGTGACGTTTCTGTTGTATATTTAATGACTTGAGGTGAAGAAGTATGAAACGGTTTTTCTAATAAATCTTTCGTGCCTTCTATAAATAAAAGCGGGATCGTTGCTTTGTTAATCATAGTAACTTGGTCGGGCCGTCCCTTCATCGCATAAGTTGCTGCAATTGCACCTTCTATCGTCGTTTGTTTAGCATGATTATAAGCTTCAACGATATCTTGCTCATTTCCGTTAAAAGCAAAATAAGCTGGAATTCGTTGTTTAATAAATGCTTCTAACCCTTCCGTTTTTATTGTTTCTACATGTTGATTTCGTTGCTCTTTTTCTTTTGTGCTATCAGCTGTAGGAGAAGAATAAACAAAGGCAGCTCTTTTAACATATTGAGGATACTTCTCAACAGCTGCCATCGTAATGTACCCTCCCATTGAGTGACCAATCCAAGTAGCATCATTTATATTTAAATAAGCCAACACTTGAATAACCTTTTCAGTATAGTCATACATCGTCTTTTCACCTTCATATGGTGATTGCCCATGACCTGGAAGATCTAGTAAGATACAATCGTATTTATTTAATAAGTTAGGTAAAATTTTATCAAATACTCGGTTTGTACTTAAAAATCCATGAATGAAAACGATCGTAGCACCATTACCTTTACGATAGTAATGTAACAAATATTTTCCTCCTCCTGATTTGTCTTTTATGATATAAAACGACCCCCGCACATACTAAAAATACGAGGGCCTAGATACGAATGCGTTTATCATTTAATTATTGAGTGTAATTGTATATGTAGCTTTTTCTGTGTTGATTGTAAGACCACCTGGATTTTCAGAAATTGTTATACTGTCATCTAAAGGTATTTCAAATACATTTTGAGGTAATTCTACTTCACCTTGATCACTATTGACGTCACCAATCCCTTGTAAAATCAACTCTTGATTTGATAAGTATCCATCTGCATCTGGACGGTTCAGTGAACGAACAGTAAGGTCTTGTAATTGCAAGTGGATATGGTCCTCATCTATACTCTCTTGTTTTCCTGTCCCTTTTTCTTGTTTATTTATAAGTAATGTTTCGTTCCTATGTTGTTCAAACCATTGTGTCAAATCATCAATCGATTGAATGGTACTCTACCTCCTTTTAAACTTTTACTCGTTTATACTATTTCCAGAATGGGATGATTCATTCAATATTTTGTTACGGACTTGGTAAGATATCATTGAATACATAAACATGGTTTATTATAAAAAAGCAACGATCTCAACAGAATAAATCTAATGAGAAAGTTGCTTCATTCTAATTAATCGTTTATACAGTTTGTGAATGCAGAACAGTACTTGCATCACGATAAGGTAGGTTATGTGCCGTAGCTACCCCATAATGAGTAATTTCACCACCAAAGACGTTTAACCCTTTTAATAAGGCTTGATTATCTGTACAGGCTTTCTTATAACCGTTATTTGCAATTTGAATGGCATATGGAACCGTTACATTCGTTAATGCAATTGTAGATGTACGTGGAACGGCACCTGGCATGTTTCCGACTGCATAATGGACAACCCCATGCTTTTTATACGTAGGATCTTGGTGTGTTGTGACATGATCGATCGTTTCAAATATACCACCTTGGTCAATTGCAACATCAACGATGACAGAGCCTTCTTCCATCCTTTTAACCGTTTCTTCATGAACTAATTTTGGTGCTTTTGCACCTGGAATTAGTACTGCTCCAATCACAAGATCTGATTCTTCACATGCCTGACTCACTGTATAAGGGTTGGACATTAACGTTTGTATTGATGTTCCAAAAATATCATCTAATTCTCTTAATCTTCTCGCATTGACATCAATGATTTGAACATCTGCACCTAACCCCATTGCGATCTTGGCAGCATTCGTTCCTACGATACCGCCGCCAATGACTGTAACTTTCCCTCTTTTTACACCTGGGACGCCACCTAATAAAACACCTTTTCCGCCTTTTGTTTTTTCTAACTGTTGAGCACCGACTTGAGTAGCTATTCTACCAGCAACTTCACTCATAGGAGTTAATAAAGGTAATGAGCCATCTTCTAATTGAACCGTTTCATAAGAGATAGCGATAACATTTTCGTTTATTAATGCTTTCGTAAGTTCAGCTTCTGCAGCAAGATGTAAATAAGTGAATAAAATTAATCCATTATAAAAGTATTGAAACTCTTCAGGCTGAGGTTCCTTTACTTTCATGACCATATCAGATGACCAAGCGTCAGCAGCCGAATGAACAATAATAGCACCTACATTTTTATACTGTTCATCTGTAAAACCAGAGTCAACTCCAGCATTTGTTTCTACAACAACTTGATGCCCTTCATTGATCAAGTTCATCGCTCCTGCCGGAGTTAAAGCAACTCGACTCTCACTATTTTTAATTTCCTTTGGCACACCAATTCTCATCATTATACCCCTTCCTTTAAAAAAGGACTGTCTATAAGTGTTAGCACACCACAATTCAGACAGTCCTTAGCTCAATTATTTAATTTCGTTTAATGCATTTGTTAACGTTTTAATAATAAAGGTTAAATCTTCTTCTTCTATATTTAATGGTGGAGCTAATGTTAAAACATTTGTAAACCCTGCAACTGTTGCTCCATTCTTACCAATAATTAACCCTTTTTTCTTACAAGCTGCTATTACTTTATTTACTTCACTTTCGTTGATTGGTTCTTTCGACTTTTTATCGGCAACCAATTCAATTCCAACTAATAGGCCTTTTCCTCGTACGTCACCTACGTATGGATGATCTGAAAGGGTAGCGCTTAGTTCATTTTTAACTTGCTCACCTAAAGTTCTCGAACGATCATACAAGTCTTCTTCTTCCATAATCTCCAAGTTCTTTAATGCGAGGCTACATGCAGCGGGGTTTCCTCCAAATGTGTTTATATGGCGTAAATAGTCATATTCTTCAGTGCCTTTAAAAGCTTCATAAACTTCTCGTCTTACTGCTGTTGCTGACAGTGGCAAATATGCACTTGTAATCCCTTTAGCCATCGTAATAATATCAGGTTTTACATCGTAATTCATAAACCCAAATGGTTTACCAGTTCGCCCAAAACCACAAATAACTTCATCGACAATTAAAAGTGCCCCATGTTTTTCACAAACTTTTTTCGCTTCTTTCATATAATTTTCAGGTGGCATCAATACGCCTCCACCCGTAATGATTGGCTCCATAATGAGTCCAGCAATAGTTTCACTTAATTCCCAAGTCATAACACGATCAACATCTTTAACGGATTCTAAATCTTCACCTTTTGTATCTACTTTGTCATTTGAACGATACAAATCAGGTGGTGCTACATGAATAAATCCAGGGGCTAATGGTTCATATTTATATTTTCGTTGTGCTTGCCCTGTTGCAGCTAGTGAACCCATTGAATTCCCATGATAGGCACGGTACCTAGAAATAAATTTATAACGGTTATGATCACCCTTTTGCTGGTGATATTGTCTTGCTATTTTGAAAGCGGTCTCATTTGCTTCCGAACCACTGTTAGAAAAGAAGATAACATACTCATCACCTAACATTTCATTCAGTTTTTCGCCGAGTTTTATCGCAGGTAAATGACTTTGAGTTAAAGGGAAATATGCTAAATCTTTTAATTGTTCATATGCTGCTTCAGCCAATTCAGTACGGCCATAGCCAACATTGACACACCATAAACCAGACATTGCATCCAAATATTTTTCACCATTAATATCTGTAACCCATGAACCTTTCGCCTCTTTTACAACCATTGTTGCTTCTGGGTTATAAGGTTTCATGTTATGCCAGATATATTTTTCATCCATATTTTTAGGCGAATCTTTAGGTGTGGTTCTATTCATTTAATCCCCTCCCTTACCATTTAAAAATCAAAACGTGACGTGATCATCTTCTTTTTCGTAAAGAAATTGACACCATCTTTACCGTTAACATGTAGGTCCCCATAGAAAGAATCTTTCCAACCTGAAAATGGGAAGAATGCCATCGTAGCTGGTACCCCGACATTAATTCCTAACATTCCTGCATCTGCTTCCTCTCTAAATTTACGTACTGCACCAGCATCTTTTGTGTAAATCGTTGCACCGTTACCAAACCGAGATTTACGTATATACTCTAGCCCCTCATCTAAATCTTTTGCACGAAGTAAACTTAGTACTGGTGCAAAAATTTCATCTTTAGCAATTGTCATATCAGGAGTTACGTTATCAAAAATGGTTGGACCTAGGAAGTTTCCTTCAGTCAAGTCTTCCATTTCTTTTCTACCATCGCGTAGTAGTGTAGCTCCTTCTTCAACACCTTTTTTAATGTAATCTAACGTTTTTTCACGATGAGATTTTCGAATGACCGGCGTTAATAAAACTTCATCATCAAGCCCATTACCAATCGTTAATTCATCTGCTTTTTCTTTAAGTGCTTTAATAAATTTCTCTCCATCACCAATGACTACAACTGCACTACACGCCATACAACGTTGACCGGCACTTCCATAAGTTGAACTAATGATATGCTGAACAGCTTTTTCCATATCACCATCAGGCATAACAACATGGTGATTTTTAGCACCAGCAAGTGCTTGCACTCGTTTTCCTTGTGCAGCAGCTCGTTCATACACGTATTTTGCAACGGGTTGTGAACCAACAAAAGAAATTGCTTTCACATCTTCATGATCTAATAATCCGTTTACAACATCATGTGCACCATGAACGATATTAAGAATACCTTGTGGTGCTCCAGCTTCAGTAAATAGTTCTACAAGCCTATTAGCGAGTAGTGGTGTTCTCTCTGACGGCTTTAAGACGAATGTATTTCCACAAGCAATCGCAAGCGGGAACATCCATAGTGGAACCATCATTGGAAAGTTAAACGGTGTAATCCCACCAACAACCCCTAATGGATAGCGGAACATTTCAGAGTCAATACCTTCAGCTATACCTGATAATGATTCTCCCATCATTAATGTTGGCGCTCCTGCAGCAAACTCAACGCATTCAATACCTCGTTGTACTTCACCATAAGCTTCTTTATATGCTTTACCGTTTTCTTGAACAATTAACTTAGCTAATTCTTCATGGTTTTCTGTTAATAAATAGTGATATTTATATAAAATTCTCGCTCGCTTCGGCACCGGAACGTTTTTCCACTTTGAAAAAGCCTTATCTGCAGCTTTTACAGCTTGATCGACATCTTCTTTCGATGAAATGGGTACTTGTGCTAAAATTTCTCCAGTTGCAGGATTCGGTACTTCAAACGATTCTTTCGTATTCGCTTCTATCCATTTACCGTTGATATAGTTCTTTAACAAATTAGTTTGACTTTTTGTAATTGCCATTGTAAACCTCCTGATTTTTGAATTTTCATAATTTTTATGATGTTACTATTAGTATGTATGATTTATGATCCCTTTTCATTAGACATAATGTAAAACACCGACAACCATCTGTTCCACATTTTGATTAAAACACTTACACTATTGGTGATGTAATATTTTTTACTAGGCTCTTTTCGCATCCGTGAACTTCACTTCAGACGGACGCTTTCCCGAGGGCTTGTCTTCAGCTAACTTAGGCTCGACAACTCTTCGCCTAAGTGGATCTTCAGACTGCGCTGACCCTCCGGGAGTCGCCGTCTTTAGTTACGTTCACTTCTAAACAAAACTTGGCTTTTCGGCAAGTCTTAATGGCGAAAGCCTTAGTTGCCACAAGCTCAACTCCTATGATTAAACGGCGAGTTGCGACGAGTAATCGTAGGAGCAACGAGTATCGGCTTCCTCGAAATCCCTTCGAGCTGCGACGAGCAAGCTTAGCGGCGCAGGAGCAATTATCTATCGACCATAAATTAATAAATTCTGATAGTACAAATCAAACGTACATTTAATAAAAAAATTCTAATATCATTCGTTTAATTGTGCAAAAAACGTAATTATGAAATTGATTCAAATGAAAAAGCTATCTCGGATAACTATGAGACAGCTTTTGTAACAAAACATATGAATAAAAATCATTTCTTACTAATGGTTGGGTTCAGTTTCTAAGGACTTTAAATAATCATAAGCAACTGTCATAAATTCTATCGTTAATCTTCTTTCGGGGCTCATGAAATTCTGACCTAATATTTTTTCTAATTTATCTATTCGATGGTATAACGTTTGGCGAACAACAAATAGCTTTTTAGCCGTTTCTTGTTTTGAACCGTTACAAGCTAAATATGTTTTTAACGTTTCCATTAATGATGCATGATGTTTTTTGTCATAGTCGATGACTGGCTTTAAATACTCCATGACAGTTTCTTGGAGGTCACCATGTTTATTAATCAAAGAGATGATTCGGTATAAATGTAAATCATCATAAAAATAACGTCTACTCTCATTAGACAACCTCTTTTGTAGTTGAAGAGTTTCTTTTGCTGCTTGATAACTTTTGTCTATGTCCCTTAATCTCGGTACAAACTTCCCTACTCCAAACGAAATATTGTAAGTATCTAATTTACCAGAATCATCATTCTCAATTCTAGTAAACCCTTTGGTCATCCTCTCTTTCCATGTTGGTTTTTCACGTTGGTTTACTAGTATAAATATCATTTTATGTCTTACTTCCGCTGTGTAAATATAAAAGCCATGTTGTTCAAAAATTGTCCGAAAGAAAAGTTTAAAATATGTGCGATCCATATTTTGTGTTTTTTCTTCTGAATGAAATTCACAAACACATACGATGCCGCCTTGATACTGAAGCTTTGGTTTATGATAAGATATGTATTCACGTATATCATGTTCACTATGATGACCTTCTAACCAATCGATCATCCATTCTGATTCTTCCATTCTTTTCTTTTCTTCTACGAATAAATTTCTAAGTAAATGTTGAGCTAACGCAGTAGCTGTTCGGTCAAGCAGTAAATAATCAAAATCATTTAACTCTCGTTGGTAAGAGAGGATCATTAATTCTGCATATTGATTCCCTAAAATTTGAACGGGTTGACGAGCAACTTGAGAACTATTTTCAAAGTCAATATTCTCTATTTCTATAAACTTATTCATATCATCCTCGTGCATGTGAGGAACAGCTTTTAACTCATTTTCATTAAAATGAGCAATCACTTGTACTTCTAACGTTTCTTGAAGTAATTTTAATATATCTTCAGCATCTTCAATATCTAATAGTTTTTTATTTAGTTGCTGTGAGTAATCTTCTAAGTTTGATATCATTTGATATTGTTTATTAATAAGTAAAGAGTGAATATCTTGAGTAATCTCTACAAATGGCACTTCTTTTTTAAATAATATAATAGGGAAATGATGTTCATTGGCTACGTCGATAATCTCTTGAGGAACTGTTGTTGTGTGAGTTCCCATCTCCAAACATAATCCGGCGGCATGACTTTCGATTAGTTGTTCAATTAATGATCGAAATAAGTGTCGATCAGTTTTCCATCCAAGACCTGTAGTAAGAATTAATTCATTCCCGTTTAATAGTTTTTTTATCTGGATCACTTCTACTACATGTACCCACTTCACTTGTCTTTCCAGTCCGTGAATACCTGCTACAATATCTATACTTTCAAAATGCTTTCTTTCTAATATTTCTCTAATGGTCAAATAAGAATTCATTTTAAAAGCACCTCTTTTACATGTGATTCATATTAAAAAATCTACTTCTTTTATTATAATATGAATCTAACTTAATGGTAAGAAAATTATGAAAATTCGACATCGTTTAACAAACAAAAACAAAAAAACAGGGAGATTCCCTGTTATAAATAATGTTTCCCTTATATATATAGTAGTTTATATTTAAAAAAATAAACGCTTATCTCATTTATGAATACTGTTTTTGTTTAATTAAAAGCGTAGAGAAATACTTTCTAGTCTCTGCATTCAAAATGTGCAACGTTTTTGTCTCTCTTCTCTCATTATCTTTTAACTCAAATTCAACAAATGCTCCACTCAAATTTTCAATTACAGATTTAATTTGATAGCCTTTATCAATTAAAAAATCAATTTTATCTCTTTCTTCAACAAATTCCTGATATGCTGACATGATATCAGCCTCCCTTATTTAATTTGTTTTTCTATAAAAACTTTTACGACCCTTTTTCCATAATTGTTTTCTCAGATTGTTGATTGCCGTCAACATCCCAGTCTCTTCCTACAGTAATTCCTAAATATTTTTCATCATCAGGATCTTCAATTTCTGCTTGTTGATACTTTCTAAACCACCAATATTTCGCTAATACGTAGTATGTTCCACCACCTACAACAAAACCAACGATAAACGAATAGTTTGTTAAAAAGTAAGCAGCTACCCCACCAACTATCCAAGCAATGAATCCAGCAACATTAAATCCGTTTAAATATTTATATTGGCCATTGTTTTTATAAAGGTCATAAACATTTACACGTCGTTTCCTAAGCAAGTAATAATCAGTAAATAAAATACCAACGATCGCTGATAAAATTCCACCTACAATCAGTAACACAGGTATTAAAATATCAAACAAATTCCATGGTTGAACGACCGAACCTGCTATACCAGCCATAAATACTCCTACCCAAAACGGAACTTTAGGTCCACCTACATTGGAGAAAATTGTTGCCGCTGGAACTAAGTTTGCAGCTATATTCGTCGACCATTGGGCGAATACAATCATGACAAGTAAAACGACTAATACTAAGCCACTCGCTGCTTCTTGTAGTGCAATAATTGGATCATAATTGGATACAGCTATGAATGAAACCGCCCCGATTACGACAATGAACGTTTGTGCTAAAGGCATTGCAACGACACTACCTAATAATGAAGCTTTATTACGCTTAAACCAATTTCGCTCATATTTAGGTGCTTTAATAAATCTTGAAATAGTTGGGATGTCAGCTGCTAACGTTGCCCAAAAGCCCATTATACTAAAGATGACAATGAAGAAAGCTGTAACTGCCGCCCCGCCAGATGCTGGATTTTCTACCCAAACCCAAACATTCCGTCCTTGTTCAGCTGCACTACCAGATAACGTACTAAAAATCCATATAGATATGAGGATAATAATTGGAGCTGCAAGATCTGCAAAACGTTCAATTGCTTTAATTCCTAATGCTGTATTTAGTAGTTGAACAAAAGCAAAGATCATAAAACAGAGAAACCAGTTGTCGAAGGAAAAGAGAACAAATAGGATCCCATTTATTGCGGTTGCTCCAAAAAATGTATTAATCCCAAACCAAAAGGAAGCAGCTAATCCTCGAACAACTGACGGAATATGCGTTCCTACTGTTCCAAAAGGAGCACGCATATAGACAGGAAAAGACAATCCATGTTCAATGCCGATATCTCCAATAATTGTAATGAAAAATCCGATTGCTATACATCCGATTAATGCCGCTAAAATGACCATTCCTAATGGTAAACTTTCTACCCCTGCTCCACCAATCGCAAATGCCGCGAGCACAACTGCCATTCCAACCCACATAATCATAAAACCTAATGATCCAATTTTCTTCCCAGCATAACTGACAGGTAATAAATCTGGTGACTTTAAATGATTATTCTCTTTGCTCATTGCTACACCCCTTATTTTTTCATAAACGAAACACTCATTCCTTATGACATGGACTTAGGGGAAAACAATGGGACTGCTTTTTTATACTATCAGAATTTATAAAATTTCGGTTGATAGTATAACCGCAACTAAGGCTTTCGCCATGAGGACTTGGCGATAAGCCAAGTTTTGTTTATAAACTCTCAATTAAAAACAGCCCCATTGTTATGATCAACGTTCACTTTTTCTATTTCTTACTAGCGTTAATTCATTTGTTTACTTTTTTCTTCTTGGTAAGAACCATACTTGTTTCGTTTAATATACTTTCCTTTACCTGGAGAACCGACAAATTGCTTGTCACGAATGACAAATTCACCACGAGAAAGTACAGTTACAGTTTCTCCTGTGACATTCATCCCTTCAAAAGCGTTATAATCAACCGCCATATGGTGTGTATCAGCAGAAATTGTTCTCTCTACAGTAGGGTCGAAGATGACAATATCAGCGTCAGCCCCGACAGAAATAGTTCCTTTATTTGGATACAATCCAAATAGTTTTGCTATTCGCGTTGAAGTAATATCAACAAATTGATTTAAAGTAATTCTTCCTTTTTTAACCCCTTCAGAAAATAAAATACTTACGCGATCTTCAATAATTGGTCCACCATTAGGAATTTTAGAAAAATCACCTCTTCCTAAATCTTTTTGACCATTAAAGTCGAAGGAGCATTGATCCGAACCTAACGTTTGTAGTTGGCCGTTCTTTAATGCATTCCATAAGACTTCTTGATTTTCTTTTTCTCGAAGTGGTGGTGACCATACATATTTCGCACCTTCAAAATTCGGTTTCTCTAAATAAGATTGATCTAATACTAAATACTGTGGACACGTTTCTCCCCAAACGTCATATCCCTTATTTCTTGCTTCTGCAATTCTTTGAACGGCTTCTTCACATGAAACGTGAACGACATATAGTTGTGAGTCAGCTAAACCAGTAAGCTGAGCAGCTCTTCCGGTAGCTTCACCTTCTGCTTCAGGTGGTCTCGTTAATGCATGGTAAATCGGGTCTGTCTTCCCTTCATCTAACGCCTTCTTCACTAAGTATTCAATGACATCGCCATTTTCAGCGTGGACCATGACAAGACCACCAAGCTCTTTTGCTGTAACTAATGTACGAAATAGTGTTTCATCATCGGCTTGGAATACGTTCTTATAAGCCATAAAAACTTTAAATGAAGTGATTCCTTCGTCTTCAATGACAGATGGAAGCTCTGCTAATACATCTTCATTTGTTTCACCAATCATAAGATGGAAGCTGTAATCAATTACTGCTTTATCTTTTGATTTATCATGCCATGTTTGAATCGCATTTTTTAAAGGTTCGCCTTTATTTGTCAAGCAGAAGTCGATGACAGTTGTCGTTCCTCCAAATGCTGCAGCAATCGTTCCTGTTTCAAAATCGTCTCTTGATACTGTCCCTCCAAAAGGCATTTCAAGGTGTGTATGTGGGTCTATCCCACCTGGAAAAACATAACAACCTTTTGCATCAACGACTTCTGCGCCATCTTCAGAAAAGTTACTTCCAATCGTAGAAATTTTCTCGTTTTCTATTAAAATGTCAGCCTGATATGTGTCTGCAGCTGTTACGATCGTTCCGTTTTTAATAATTTTCTTCATTGGGAATCCCCTTTCTATTTCACCGTATTTTGTGTTGTCTCACATGTAGGACTACTTATAGCTGCTTGGCGTTCATTCCAAGTCATTGGTTGTTCACTAGGAATATCAACCATATCGATTGCGCCATCGACAGGGCAGACGATTGAACATAAATTACAGCCTACACAATCATCTTCACGAACTCTTAAAATATCGTTTCCTTTAGAATCTTTTAACATATCAATACATTGATGTGATGCATCTTCACAAGCAATATGACACTTGTTACAGTTAATACAAACATCATTATTAATTCGAGCAACGACACGATGGTTTAAATCTAGGTTCCCCCAGTCAGAATATTTCGGAACAGACTTTCCGACTAACTCATTAACGGAGGAAAGACCTTTATCTTCTAAATAGTTATCTAATCCTTCAATCATATCTTCGACAATACTAAAGCCGTGGTGCATAACAGCAGTACATACTTGGACGCCAGTTGCCCCCATTAACATAAATTCAACAGCATTTTGCCAATTCGAGATTCCACCAATCCCCGAAATTGGAACATTAATATGAGGGCTTCTTGCGCATTCTGCAACCATATTTAAAGCAATTGGTTTTACAGCTGGACCACAATAGCCACCGTGAGCTCCTTTTCCAGCAACATTTGGAACCGTATTCCAAGAATCTAAATCCACAGCAGCTAGACTATTAATCGTATTAATCATACTTACAGCATCAGCGCCTCCTTGAACTGCTGATTCAGCAGTGGCAGTAATGTCAGTAATATTCGGTGTAAGCTTTACAATTACCGGAGTTTGTGCCACTTCTTTTGCCCAATATGTTTGTTTTTCAACTAGTTCAGGTACTTGGCCTGAAGCTGCCCCCATTCCTCGTTCAGCCATACCGTGTGGACAGCCGAAGTTTAATTCCAGTCCATCGACACCAACATCTTCGACTCGTTTTACTATTTCATGCCATTTGTCTTGTTGTGGTTCTACCATTAATGAAGCAATAATTGCGTGGTCAGGATACATTTTCTTGGTTTCGTATATTTCTTTTAAATTCACTTCAAGTGGACGGTCTGTAATAAGTTCAATATTGTTAAATCCAGCAACTCTTTGTCCGTTATAATCAACTGCTGCAAATCGTGAACTTACATTCAGAATAGGATCACCTAGTGTTTTCCATACAGCTCCACCCCAACCAGCTTCAAAAGCTCGTTGTACTTGATATCCTGAGTTTGTTGGAGGAGCAGATGCGAGCCAAAATGGGTTTGGGGATTTGATGCCTGCAAGATCGATTCGTAAATCAGCCATTAAATGACCTCCCTTATAATTGATAGTTATTTATGCTGTTTCTGTTGCTTGTTTCGTTAATTGCTTATGGATTGCATATGCTACTTCTTTTCCTTGTTGTGCTGCAGTAACAACCATTGCTTCACCTTGCCCTTTGCCAAAAATGACATCGCCACACGAGAAGACTCTAGAATTTGACGTTTGATACGTTGATTGATCTACTTTGACGACACCACCATCATGCTTCAACCCAAAGCTTTCAATTAATGATGTATATCGAGATTGGCCGATCGCTTTGATGACTGCATCTACTTGAAGAGTGAACTCTGAGCCTTCAACAGGAACAGGTCTACGTCTTCCATCTTCGCTAGGTTCACCTAATTTCATCTTTTGGCATTCAATAGCCTTTACATTACCATTTTCATCACCAATGATTCGTTTAGGTGCTGTCAACCAGCGAAATTCTACGCCGTCTTGCTTAGCGAATTCATATTCAAAGTCATAAGCCGTCATTTCCCTTTCTGTTCGACGGTATAAAATTTTTACATTTTCTGCTCCTAAGCGCATTGAACATGTTGCTCCATCAATGGCTGTATTACCAGCTCCAATTACAGCAACTTTACTTCCTACAAATTGATCAGAAAGAGATTCAGATTTAGTCGCTTTTACAAAATCTATTGCGTCATATACACCATCTAAGTCTTCCCCTTGAATACCAAGCATTGGGACATTAGCCATACCTACTGCTAAAACAACAGAATCATAGTTTTCTAACAATTCATCTGGCATAATGTCTATCCCTACTCTTGTATTCGTACGAATCTCAACATCTAAACTCTTTACTTGATTAACTTCCCAAAATGAAATAGATTGAGGCAATCTAAATGAAACAATTCCATACGTATTTAAGCCACCAGCTTCCTTCTCAGCTTCAAAAACAGTTACTTTATAACCTAGTAATGCTAGTTCTCTAGCTGCTGATAAACCAGCTGGTCCTCCGCCTACAACGGCAACTTTTTTTCCGTTTTTCTTACCTGACTTAAATAATACTTGTTCATTTTTGATGGCCCAGTCTGTAGCATAACGTTGTAAGTCTCCGATCATAATTGGCTTTGTAGAATGGTTTAAAACACATGCCCCTTCACACAATTCCTCAGTTGGGCAAACTCTTGCACAACTAGCTCCGACTGGATTTGAGCTCATAATCGTTTTAGCAGAGCCTTTTAAGTTTCCTGAAGCAATCTTTTTAATAAATTTTGGAATGTCAATATCTGTGGGACAAGCTTTAATACAGGGTGCATCGTAGCAATAAAGGCATCGGTTTGCCTCTTCAATGGCTTCTTGGTTCGTTAAACCATTATGCACTTCCTCAAAATTCTTCTCTAAATCTTGCAATAAAATATTCGTCAATAGTGTTACCTCCTTTATAAAGCTTTTTTGATTCTGTTTTTGATAACGTTTTCATTTGTTATGGTAAGAGAACTTTCATGCTTTAGATACTTTGTATAAATACCAGGTACTAAATTTACTTCGTATTAGGCCAAAGGTTCAGCTAGTTTTACTTTTATAGATTCATAAAAGTAAATTTACACCATATACAATTTTTAAGTACTTTAAGTAGCTTAGATAAAATAAATGTATTAGACTCTTAATCTATGGGATCATAACCTTCTAACTTTCCCCCTTTCATATTCAATCAAATCCTTATGAATTTACAGAATATTCGGAAGTCAACTTAATTGTACGTTTGTGCCTTGTTCAATACACTATACATAATGTCAAATCGTTTACGGCTTTAAATGTTCAATCTGTAAAATTAATAGTTTTTAGTTTGTGAAACTGCCTCGGTAAATAAGTAATAATCCAGCTGCCATTAAGGAAACACCAAGCACTCTTTCTATATTCATAGGGATTCGTTTCATACCAAATAATCCGAAATGGTCAATAATTAAACTTATAAGGATTTGTCCAAGTATAGCTGCAAAAATAGCAAGAGCTGCACCTGTGACTGGAACGGAGAAAATAATAGAAGCAACGAATAAAGCGCCTAATATTCCTCCAACTAGTTGCCATTTCGGTAGTGAAAAAACTTGTAAGACTTGTCCTCTGCCGAAAAAAATCATACACAATGTTAAAAAAACAGTTCCTATAAAGAAAGAAACAAACGCAGCTTCAAATCCTCCAATTCTTTTTCCTAGTTCCCCGTTTATTGAAGCTTGGCTTCCTGCTAGTATCCCACCAATAAGTGCAATGAATAAAAAAGATAGTTTTGTCACACTGTTTATCACCACCATTGAATGAAGTAGTTTTATTTATATCATAATTATTTTGCGAATTTTGTAATAATTTAGTTTGTTAATAAGAAAGTTTGTAAAAATTTTTATCATTTCTTACTCTACTGGCTACCTTGAAGAACATTTTGGTGAAAATTTCTATAAAAAAACTGCCCCAAGGTTTATGATTTGGGACAGTTCATTTCTTTGATTATCGTTCATTTACACCAGCTGAAATATTAACTTGTCGTTGCATAGAATCTTGTACTAACCCGTCAGAATGGCGGGTACTATTTAAAAAGTGAATACAAAAGTGACCGTTATAATTATTATTTCTAATAGCTTGGTCAGCGTGAGGGAAAGAGTGCATAGCTGCAGCTAACCTTCTGCCATCTACTGAGACTATAATTGCTCTTGGTGTCCAAGAGTAACTTCCCCCCCATATTTCTCTCATGATTTGAGCGTCATTAGAAGTCAATGGCTCGGCGTCGGCATGATTTCCACCCATAGTATGACGAACACGAAATGTTCTCCCTGTTTGGAAATCGGTAAATGTTGCGTCTTTCCCTATCGGAAATACGTAACGTGCTTCCGTCCACCAATCTAAATGCTCGCCATGGCGGTTACTTACAACCGATCTTACTGGTACATTGTATACTGGTATCTGAAGTTGTTGACCAATCGACAATGTACTATTTATTGATAAATTATTCTCCTTTAATAACTCAAGCATTGGAATCCCATATTGAACACTTAAATTCCATGCGTTATCACCTGACCGTACGGTATGGGTTGTGTAGGTCTTTGTCACTTCTTGACGAGATGGTGATTTTATTGGTTGATCATCTTCACCAGAGATTGTTAACGTTTGTCCAATTCTTAATAAATCTGTCGTTAAGTTATTGGCCGAACGTATCGCATCAACAGTCGTACCAAAACGTCTTGCGATTGTACTTAAGTTATCTCCGGATACGACCGTATACGTTGTCGGTTGTTGGGGTTCAACTTTTTTTTCTACGGTACCACCAGGAATTGTTAATGTTTGTCCAATTCTTAATAAATCCGTCGTTAAGTTATTGGCCGAACGGATCGCATCAACAGTCGTACCAAAACGTCTTGCGATGGTACTTAAATTATCTCCGGATACGACCGTATACGTAGTTGGTTGTAGAGGTTCAGTTCTTTCCTCTACGGTACCGCCAGGGATTGTTAATGTTTGTCCAATTCTTAACAAATCCGTTGTTAAGTTATTGGCCGAACGGATCGCATCAACAGTCGTACCAAAACGTCTTGCGATGGTACTTAAATTATCTCCGGATACGACCGTATACGTAGTTGGTTGTAGAGGTTCAGTTCTTTCCTCTACGGTACCACCAGGAATTGTTAATGTTTGTCCAATTCTTAATAAATCCGTTGTTAAGTTATTGGCCGAACGGATCGCATCAACAGTCGTACCAAATCGTCTTGCGATTGTACTTAAGTTATCTCCGGATACGACGGTATACGTTGTCGGTTGTTGGGGTTCAACTTTTTCTTCTACGGTACCACCAGGAATTGTTAATGTTTGTCCAATTCTTAATAAATCCGTTGTTAAGTTATTGGCCGAACGGATCGCATCAACAGTCGTACCAAAACGTCTTGCGATGGTACTTAAATTATCTCCGGATACGACCGTATACGTAGTTGGTTGTGGAAGTTGTGTTCTTTCTTCTTCTGCTCCTCCTGGAATTGTTAACGTTTGTCCAATTCTTAATAAATCCGTCGTTAAGTTATTGGCCGAACGGATCGCATCAACAGTCGTACCAAAACGTCTTGCGATTGTACTTAAGTTGTCTCCGGAGACAACGGTATACGTTGTTTGTGCTTGAGCTCTAAATTCTCCATCCTCACTACCTTCACTAAAATTTATAATACCTTCCTCTTTTGTTCCAGCAGAAGTATCAATCGTTGTATCTACTTTTAAGGTTTGACTTTTTTCATCAAAATTCGTTCGATAACCTAAACTGTCTGATATATAAGCTAGAGGTAAATAGACAGTATCATTTATATATTTACCACCGTAACTGTTGTTCTCATTTTGTCTCTTTTCATCACGTTCAACCTCTAAATAAACTTCGTTATCGCCGCGTGTTATTTTGACTTCATCCTTC
The DNA here is from genome assembly GCF_020519665.1 of Bacillus shivajii. Lineage (NCBI taxonomy): Bacteria > Bacillati > Bacillota > Bacilli > Caryophanales > Bacillaceae > Bacillus > Bacillus shivajii. Next base: position 2,244,620 of record NZ_CP084703.1, on the reverse strand, counting down.
TCTTCTATATAATCGACTGCTGCAAATATGTGATGCGATAAATCATGAATAGGAACATAAACTGTATCGTCTTCATAAATAGGGGGATGTTTAAAAAGGATTTCTACTCCATCAATTACAACCGGAATTTTCTCATCAGCATGTGTTGCTTCTTCATGATTTTTTTTCCCATTTTCATGTGCAAAATTTACATCTCCAATAAAGTCTTCATCTAATTCATCATCTTCATTACCATCAATATTTTGTACTTTTTTCTCATTAGTGTTAGATCCTTTACTATTTAATTGCTTTTGTAATTTGTTGTTCTTTTCTTTTTCACTTTCTACACCTCGGAATTCCCCCTCGTTATTGTCCATTTCATGTAATGCCCCTGATTCATTTTGTGGATTCTGGTCTAAACACGCTATTAGTGGTGATAGTAGCACGATAGTTATCATGGTTAAGCACAGTTTTTTCACATACTCACCTCACTTTAAAGGGGCTTCTATTGTTGTAGTGCTTCTTATTTTGAGTATGTGATGAAATGGAAAATGTATGTCTTCATTTAATTTCCACTTTTCATTAGTTCTTCAAAATACAAATAAGCCCATACAATCATGCATGGGCGATACAGCCTTGCATGATTGTATGGACACAAGCAGATGATAATAGTTAAATGATCAAATTATCTCATTTTGAAGGTTAAAACAAACAACTTTTGGATCTGTCATCGATTCAATGGCTGAGCGAACACCCTCTCTACCAAGTCCTGAACCTTTTACTCCACCAAATGGCATGGCATCGATTCGATAATCGCTACTATCATTTATCATGACGCCACCTACATCAAGGTTCTTAATCGTATAAAATGCATTTTCAATATTTGAAGTGAATATTCCAGCGTGTAGTCCATAATTAACAGCATTTGACTGCTCAACAGCTTCGTAAAGATCATCAACAGAATAAATTAAAACAACTGGGCCAAAAATTTCCTCTTTAGCAATCGTTACATGGCTTGGGACATCGGTTAAAACAGTGGGTTCATAATATGCGCCATATCGATTACCACCAATCTTCACATTCGCACCTGCTTCTTTCGCTTCATTGACCCATTTTTCAACTCGTTTTGCTTCTTTTTCGTTAATTAGTGGACCGACATCCGTCAGTTCTGACATCTTATCACCTACATGTAATTCAGATGTGCGTTCGACAAATGCTTTTACAAAATCGGAATATGTGTTTTTTTGTACGAATATTCTCTGAACGCCAATACAATTTTGCCCCGCTGCAGAAAAAGCACCTGAAACACATGATGGTACAGCATCTTCTAGTTTCGCATCATTTAATACAATCACTGGTGAGTTAGATCCTAGTTCCATACTTACTTTCTTTAACCCAGCTTCATGAGCAACTTCTTCACCTGAATGTAATCCACCTGTAAAGGAAATCATTTTTACAGACGGGTGGGTTACTAACGTATTTCCGATTTCTTTTCCTGATCCAGGAATGACAGATAAGAAACCTTCTGGTAAACCTGCATTTACGAACGCTTCTGCTAATAGGAGTGCGCTCAATGGAGTAGCCGATGCTGGTTTGACGACAATTGCATTGCCAGAAGCAATTGCTGGACCAATTTTATGAGCTACAAGGTTTAGTGGATCGTTAAATGGTGTAATTGCTCCTACAACCCCAATTGGAAACCGGTAATGATATCCAATTCGATTTTCACTACCTTCATTTTGATCAAAATTGATTGTCTCTCCATTTATCCTTCGGGATTCTTCTGCACTTATTTTTATAGTCTGAATCGTCCGCTTCACTTCACCTTTTGCCTCGGTGATCGTTTTACTTCCTTCTAGCGCGATTGTTTTAGCATATTTATCTTTATTGTCTTCAATATATTGGGCGGCTTTATTTAGGACACGAATTCTTTCATGAACTGGCCAAGATATATTGCTCTTAAATACTTCTTCTCCTTTTTCAATGGCTTCTATTATATTTTCCTTCGAAGCTTTTGGCACCTTTGCTATCAATTTATTATCTTGAGGATCAAAGACATCGAACGTCTTTTCGGCTGTTAACCATTTACCTGCAAGAAGCATTTTCTCATCTATCACTTTCGTTTTCATTCGCTTGCACCACCTTCCTTAATTGTTTTTTCACTTTGCAGATGGATTAGATCAATCAGAAGAGAATACCCGGTTTCAACTAATCCTGCTCCAGCTCCCGTAAGCATAATAGGGCCCGATAAGTCACAGTCATAAATGATTGCATTTGTTGCGCCAGTAACATTTGCTAATGGATGGATGACATCAAGTTTCTCTGGTCGTACACTGGCATAGACATTATTGCCATCCTTTTTCACTCTAGTTATGAGTCGCCAACGTTTATTTTCTGCCAAAGCCTCCGCTACCATATCCTTCGTTATGCTTCTCATTCCCTCACATTGGACATCTGAAGCTTTTATTTCCTTTTTCATCACGTAATTTGCCAGGATAACAGCTTTATATCTAGCGTCGTAACCTTCTACATCACTAGTAGGGTCTGCTTCTGCATAACCAAGCCGTTGTGCAGTTTCTAGAGCCTCATCATACGTTTTGCCGTTTTCCATTTCTGTGAACATGAAATTTGTCGTACCATTTAATATCCCCGTTATTTCACTTATCTCGTTTCCAGCTAAGCTTGTAATCGGCAAACGTAGAGCCGGTGTACCACTCATTACCGTTCCTTCAAATCCCCAAAATACGTTGTTCTCTTTTGCAAGTGCCGCTAAGTCTTTATATGCTAAAGCAACTGGGCCTTTATTTGTGGTAATAACACTCTTTTTACATTCAAAAGCAGTCCGACAATGATCAATCGCGGGTTGACCTGTATTGACATCGGTAAAAGTTACTTCAACAATTACGTCAGCATTTGTTTCTTTAATGGTTTCTAGGCTAGTTAGACCTATTTTCAACCCCTCTTTGTCTGAATAATTCTCGACACTTCCCGTTTCTTCTATAGAGGTTAATAATTTGTTTATATTTAAACCATCTGGATTATATACTGAACCTTTCATGACATCGGAAACAGCTACGACACAGGGTTCAATATCATATTGATCTATTAACTGATCCTTTTTCTCCTCTAGAAGTTTTGCTAAAGCCTGCCCAACTCCACCAAATCCAATAAAAGCGATTTTTAATGCCATTTCAAGCTCACCCCCCCTAATGGTTATTTATCCTCAAGTTTATTTAATGCCTGAGATAGGTCAGCAATGAGATCTTCAGCATCTTCTATACCTGCAGAATAACGTACAAGACCTTCAGGGATTCCCATTGCTTTTCGTTCTTCTGGTGTGTTTTCAACATGACTAGTTGTTCTAGGCGGTCCAACAGTGGTTTCAACTGCCCCTAAGTTTGCAGCTTTATGTGCAAATTTTAAAGCCGGCATAAATTTCTTTACTGCGTCGATGCCGCCGTCTACTGAAAAACTAAGCATTCCACCGTATCCAGTCATTTGTTTTTTCGCAATTTCATGTCCTTCATTACTTTCGAGACCAGGATAAAAAACATCTGTTACTTTTGGGTGGCTTTCTAAAAAATTTGCGACGGCCATAGCGTTTTCGTTTTGTTTTTTAATTCTAAGGTCGAGTGTCTTCATTCCTCTTATAAAAAGGTAAGCACTCATCGGATCAAGACATGCACCATTGATTTCACGGTAATGGAATACTTTTTCAACAAGGCTTTTATCTCCACAAACAATCCCACCTAATGCATCAGCGTGACCTCCAAGGAACTTTGTCGCACTGTGAATAACAAGGTCAGCACCGAGGGCGAGTGGATTTTGATTAATTGGTGTGGCAAACGTATTATCAACGACAACGAGAGCGCCAACCTCTTTCGCTTTTTTAATCATGCGATTTAAGTCAACCACTTTTAAAGTTGGGTTTGTCGGAGTTTCTAAATATAAGACATTACAACCTTTACCAACCTCTTTTTCAAGCATTTCGTGGTCTGTTGTATCGCACAAAGCCACATCGATGTTTAATTGAGGTAAAAATTCTAAGAATATTTTATTCGTACCGCCATAAGTGTCTTTGATTGTTACAACGCGATCACCAGGGCGAAGGAATGTATTCAGTGTATTACTGATCGCAGCCATCCCAGTCGAAAAACTTATGCAATCCTCAGCATTCTCTAATTCTTTTACTTTACCTTCAAAAGCTTGAACCGTAGGATTCGTCATTCTTCCATAAATATGACCATTCTCTTTCCCTAAAGCAACGTCCAGCCAATGATCGAGATCGTTATACGAATAGCCTACACTGAACACGGTCGGAACTTGTGTTGCACCAAATGCTAGATAATCTCTTTCTCCTGCCCATACAGAGTTAGTAGACATTTTTGAGTTTTTCACATTCATCATCCTCCTCAAAAAATTGTATACTGAGTCGCCTTCCTTAACTGATTTTTCCATCGTGAGAATTTATATTAAATGGTGATTGAACAATTAGCTCCCGCGGGTATGTTGTGAATGTTTCACACCCATCATCAGTCACTCTGAACGTTTCACTAATTTCAATCCCATAATTATCAAACCATAGGCCAGGAATAAGATGAAAAGCCATATTTGGTTGTAAAACTGTTTGATCCCCTTTTCGGATACTCGCTGTGTGCTCTCCCCAGTCAGGTGGATAATTTAACCCAACGGAATAACCTAATCGAGATTCTTTTTCAATACCATGTTTTTGAATTGTCTTTCTCCATACATGCTCTATATCATTGCACGTGATGCCAGGCTTTACCACCGCTAATACTTCATTGATTCCTTCGGTGACAATAGGAGCTAATTGTTGCAATTCATTAGATGGTGTACCAATTGATACGGTTCTTGCTAACGGGACGTGGTAACGTTTATAACAACCTGCTAATTCAACGATAACCGATTCTCCATCTTTAAACGTTTTCTCAGACCATGTAAGATGAGGAATTCCAGTATTTTCACCAGATGGTAGTAAAGGAACAATCGAAGGATAATCCCCACCATATTGATCTGTACCTGATACGATATTGTAATAAATATTAGCTGCTGTATCACATTCTCTATTCCCTGCTCGGATTGTTTCTACACCTTTATACATTGCTTGATCTGCAATTGCTGCAGCTCTTCTCATATACTCAATTTCTTGGTCAGACTTAATCATACGCACACGGTTGACAATTAAATCTCCATCTTTAAATGTTGCATTCGGAAGACCTTTCTGTAATCGGTCATACGCTTTAGCAGTAAAATAATAGCAATCTTTTTCAACACCGATGTGCCGGTTTCCTAGACCAATTTGCGTAATAATTTCTGCAATGAAATCCATAGGGTGATAAATATCTGAATGTACATAATAATCAGGGTAAGCAATGACATTTTCGTCATAAATCCATGTCGTAGATTTAGCACCTTTTGCATCTTGAAGTCGCCCAATCCAAAGTGGTTGCGATTCATCAATGATAATGACAAGCATTTGATGAACGTAAAATGACCATGCATCATACCCTGAAAGGTAATTCATATTCGCAGGGTCTGTTACTAATAAAACCTCAATCCCCTCTTTTTCCATCCACTTTTTCGTTTCCCGTAACCGATGTTGATATTCAACAATATCAAACGGAAGCATAATGTTTGACCTCCCCTCTAATATTCGGAATATTTGTACTTCTATTCTTACCCCTATCTTACGAAAGTAGACGGTTTTATGTAATGTTCAAAGTGTATGAACTTTATTCTCGCCTATCTATACAAGTTGCAAAAGAGGTGCCTCACACGCTTTCCATGCGCATAAGACACCTCTAAAAATTAGTCTATTTTTTTCAACATCCATAAACGGACACTTAATTCTAATAAAAACAAGTCATCTGAATCCACTAAAGATAATCCTGTTAAACTTTCAATATTTCTAAGCCTGTGTAGCAACGATTGTCTGTGTAAATTTAATGCTCGAGCAGTTTGGCTTACGTTCCCTTTATATTTATTATAGATCATAATCGTGTAAATGAGATCGGTTTGTCGCTTTTTATCATATTCAAGTAAAGGCTCTAATGTATCTTTTACAATCCGCGCAATCTCTTCTTCATGTGATAATGCCATGAGAAGCCTATTCATTTTCGTATCAGTAAAAAATGTACGTTCGCCTTTCCCTTTATGCTTTAAACCAATGTCTAATGCAGTTCTTGCTTCTTCGTAACTTTCGTAAAAAGAATAGTGACCATCTTTATGAGTAGCAATTCCCCAAGACATTTTTAATTTTGGTAATAATTCATTGATGCGTCGCTCAATCAAATCTAAAAATTGATTCGCAGTTTCCATATATGGATGTTGGTCTGCTTCAACATAAATAATTACTTCTCCATCATCAAATGTTGTCATCGTTCTTCTATGAAGAACTTTTCCCGCATTCGTAATTTCTTTTTGCAAATAGTAATTCATACTTTGCAATGATGACTCTGGTGGGTTATCTTTTACCTGTTGCTTAGATGATTTAAAACTTTGCTCACTAACGCGTATTTCACCCACCATGCATAAGTAGGGTCGTGTTAAATCGTAGCCAAGAAGCTGAGCTTTTGAAAGTAGCTGATTATTCACTTCTGTATGATGCTTTGCTAAATTTAAAATAAAGTTGTCCTTCAATCGAATCTCGGTCATTTCAATTGCATTCTCTTTTAAAAAGTACAGAGCACATGCAGTAAGTCCGTGCTCTAATACGTTCATTACATACCAAGTTAATTGCTGGCGATCTTTAGGGTTAATAAATAAATACCCTTGTTTATGGTGATTGTTTGTAATTGTAAGCTGGAAACACATGTTATTTTCAACCATAAACTCATCCATATGATGATATAAAGGGTGTTCCGTATTTAAAACTTCTGACTGTGGGATTAACTGTCTTTTACCTGGTTCATCTAAATTTAATATTTTTAATATGCGCTGATCGAATTTATAGTTAGCTCGAATCGAATTATTATGATCTGTAATTGCTACAGGAACTTTTATATGTTTATACAATGTATTAGCAATATCCTGTATCCCTTTATCTTGCAATACACAGTTAATTAATTGTTGGCGAACACCTTCAGCTTGTTGGCGTTCCTCCTGTCGATCTGCATGAATTTCGTGGAGAACATCTTCTAATATATCACCAAAACGTACTTCCCAAGGGATATCCATAATGATGAAGTTATGAAGGCTTGCAACTTGTATAACACGTTCAGGAATATCATAAATATAGCGCCCCGTTGCAAACGCTAATACAGAAGCTCCAGAGTCAATGACATCTTTCACAAACTGCTCTAGGAGGATCGGATCATCTTCACAACCAATTCCAGTACTTAATACAAACTCATTTTTTCGCACAAAGTTTTCTACGGGGACTTCAATAACAGAAATCCACTCAACCCGCTTTTCATCTAACATTTCATGACCAGATTTAATTTTTGCCGTTTCCATGACAGGTAAATGTAATATGTCCTTGACAGTTATCCCACTTAAACCACCAGCCTTTCTCAAGAATGAACGAGAACAAGCATATATGAAAAATCATATGGAGAATCTACAATTAATTAAGTATATGTTATATTTATAAATTTCTGTTAATTAAAATTATGTCATGAGACATTTATTTTTACAATGGAATCAATTTCATAATACGTTTTTTGCGCAATGAAACGAATGATATGATAAATTTATTCATTAAATGTACGTTTTATTTCGAAGTGAACGTAACAAAAGACGGCGACTCCCAGAGGATCAGTGCAGTCTGAAGATCCACTTAGGCGAAAAATTCTCGAGCCTAAGTTAGCTGAAGACAAGCCCTCGGGAAAGCGTCCGTCTTAAGTGGAGTTCACGCTCATCATTCGGAATTTCGCACCTTATTTTGAGTTATGAAATTGATTCAATGAACGAATTTTTAAACAATCGTTTAACTTTTAATAAAGAAAAGGATAAAAGCAGCAACTTTTATCCTTGGTTAATAACTGTGTGTTCTGTTTCTTCAATTTTAGTTAATCTATCTTGCACTTGTTCTTCAGATAATTCATGTTCTTTTACGTAACGGTTTCTTGAATGTATGCGACATTCATGAGAACATCCACGTAAATAGGAATGCTCACTTTCTTCGGAACAAATGATTTGTTTATTACATTCTGGATTTGCGCAATTTACGTAACGTTCACACGGTTCATTAGTAAAATAATCTCTTCCAACAACAACATGCTCAACACGGTTAACTGGCACACTAATTCTTTCATCAAAGACATAACATTTTCCGTCCCACAGTTGACCTTTTACTTCAGGGTCTTTTCCGTAGGTTACAATTCCGCCATGTAGTTGACTGACGTCTTCAAGTCCTTCTTCCTTTAACCATCCTGAGAATTTTTCACAACGAACTCCGCCAGTACAGTACGTTAACACTTTTTTATCTTGAAATTTTTCTTTATTTTCACGAATCCAATTTGGGAGTTCGCGGAAGGATTTAATATCAGGACGTATCGCACCTTTGAAATGACCAAGGTCATACTCGTAATCATTTCGAGCATCAATAATCACGGTTTCTGGTGACTGCATTTCATTATAAAACTCTTTGGGACTTAAATATTTGCCTGTTTGCTCATTCGGGTTTATATCATCTTCTAGTCTTAAAGTAACTAGTTCCTTTCGATAACGAACGTGCATTTTTTTGAATGCGTGTTGATCTGCTACATCAATTTTGAAAACCATATCAGAAAAACGAGGGTCTTCTTTCATTGCTTCCATGTAGCGATCTGTTTGTTCAATTGTACCTGATACCGTTCCATTAATTCCTTCATCGGCAATGAGGATACGGCCTTTTAATCCTAACTCTTTACAAAAATCCAAGTGTTCATTTGTATATTGTTCAGCATCAGCAACTTCAACATATTTATAGTAAAGTAAAACTCTATATGATTGACTCATAATATAAACCACCTTATAAAAAATTATGTTACCACTATAATCGCAGTAGAAAACATCAGTTTATTATAACAAAATAATTCATTGAATGACAAAAAACTTTCATAAACCTTTTCCACTTTTTAAAAGATAAAACGCTCTACATTTATATGTAGAACGTTTAATGAAAAAGGATAATATGGTTGTTAATGTGCAAAAACATGATTTCCTATGGTAGTTGATACAGTTCTTGATCTTACCCACTGATCATTCGTTTTATCTGGGTTATAAAAAAATAATGAACCATTCGTAGGGTCTTCACCTCTTAAGGCTCGATTGGCAGCTTCATAACTCGTATCATTGGGACTCGCTGCTTCTAATGCTCCATTTCCAGCTGGGCTGAACTGATAGTGACCATGACTATTTTCAAAAATGACTTCTTCTATACTGTTTGGAAATAGCTCACTATTTACCCTATTTAAAATGACTGCCCCAACGGCAACTTGTCCTTCTAATGACTCTCCTCTAGCTTCAGCGTATATCATTTTTGCAAGCCATTCTAAATCTTCTTGACTGTACGTTGCTTCCTCAACTTCTTTTATTGAGCGATCATTCGTTACTTGATTGGAAGTTGGGATCTGTAACGATTGACCAATTCGTAAAAAATCATTCGTTAGGTTATTAGCATTTTGAATCGCTTGAACTGTTGTGCCATACTTTGCAGCAATCCCTGATAATGTATCGCCTGAAACAACGATATATGTAGTTGTATTATTTTCATCTACTTTCGGTGCAGACGTTGTGCCACTTGGAATTGTTAACGATTGGCCAATTCTTAAAAAATCACTTGTTAAGTTATTAGCTGATTTTATTGCATGAACTGTCGTTCCATACTTTGCTGCAATGCCAGACAACGTATCACCTGAGACAACCGTATACGTCGTTGTCTCTCCTTCAGAGGGACTTTCTGTTGGAGTAGGCGCTGTAGTTGTTCCACTAGGGATCGATAACGTTTGACCAATACTTAAAAAGTCATTGGTTAAGTTATTTTCTGATTTAATTGCATGAACAGTTGTTCCATACTTTGCTGCAATCTGAGACAACGTATCACCTGAGACAACCGTATACGTCGTTGTCTCTACTTCAGAGGTACTTTCTGTTGGAGTAGGCACTGTAGTTGTTCCACTAGGGATTGATAATGTTTGACCAATACTTAAAAAGTCATTGGTTAAGTTATTTGCTGCTTTAATTGCATGAACTGTCGTACCATTCTTTGCTGCAATCTGAGATAACGTATCACCTGAGACGACTGTATACGTCGTTGTCTCCGTATCAGTAGCACTTCGAGTAGATGACGGTCCATTCGGCATCAATAACGGTTGTCCGATTTGAAGAGTATCTGATGTTAATTGATTGTGTTGTTTAATCGCATTGACTGTTGTATGAAATCGGTTTGCAATACTCCAAAGGGTGTCACCTTGCTTTACTGTATATACCTCCTGCTGTTCTTCTCCATTATCTGGAGTAGCTGCTTCAACTGATTTGGACTCTATTGGAGCAAAGGCAAGTGTCGTAACTAAAAGTGAACCACCCATTATTTTTACCATCTTAACTTTAAAGTTAGGGAATTTATCTCTAATGAAATGTTCTGCTTCTGTTTCTAGTGATTTTCGTTTTTTATCATCAGGTCTGTCACCTAATTCACTTGAAAATTCTTCTGTTTGATCCTCTAGATATAAAATCACTTCGTAACCGTCATCGAGCTTTTTAATTGTGTAATGTTTGAATTGCATTCGTTTCCTCCTTCATTTCACTATGTCCTACTCTTTTATTTTTTAGAAATAAGAGAAAGTTATGTATGTAATGTAGTAAATAAAAAAAGACTGCTCTGAATCCTTGAGCAGTCTAAAACGTGATATGTTAATCAATGATCCGTTTTGAAAATAGATAGTTGTCTCTCCAATAACTAATATCCATGAAATTCTCAGCAATATGAACCCCTCTAGATGAGGAAGCATGGATCATATCTCCATTCCCCATGTAAATCCCATTATGTCCGACTCGACCATCAGAATACATACTTGGAGTAGTAAAGAATAAAAGGTCTCCAGGCTGCAAGTTGTTAATATCAACTGCTTCACCTACACCAGCTTGTTCTCGTGATGTTCTCGGTAAGGCAATATCATGTTTACCAAATACATATTGAATATACAGAGAACAATCAAATACACTTGGAGCTTGTGCATATGTTGCTCCAAATTCATAACCAGCTCCTATATATTTTTTTGCTTCTTCAATAATTGCTGAGCGAACATCGCCTGGTGGAGCAGTGTTTCGATCATCAACAGGCTTTTTCTCTTTGATCGGTTCTATTTCTTTCGTTTCTTCTCTAGGTGGGATGTTTAACAACTGCCCTTTGTAAATGACATTCGACCCTAAATCATTTGCAGCTTTTAATGCATTCACAGTAGTATGGTGAGCTTGAGCAATTCTCCATAATGTGTCACCACTTTGTACTTCATATTTTGAAGCAGGTTTTTCTATTTGTATTGACCCATTCTCTGGCTTGAAGTAAATGTACGTATTAAACAATGCACTTGCTGCATCTAATGTGACGTAACCTGTTTCATCAATCCACCTTGGTGGATCAATGTTAATGAAGTCATCGCCTCTTCTCGCTCTACTACCTCCCATTGTTAACCTAACAGATGTTGAACCGTCCGTTAATTCGTACGTTTTTGTTGGGCTTTCAAATCGAATATCATTGTAGCTTAAAATCTTTGATAAGTAGATAATTGGTAAATACATTTCGCCCTCTAACTTGATTGGGTTAATACCATCAACCATTTCACCATTAATTGCAACCCCCGCTGTCGGCACTCGTTCAAAAGCACTTGCTTCGTGTAAAGGCGTAAATAGGAAAGTAAAAACAAAAGTTATGATCAGCGAAAATTTGATCAAATGTGTGAGTTGTTTTTTCATGATGTCCTCCTGAAATAAAATTCATTGTTTGTTTTCAATTTATAGGTTCTGTACGATAACAGATTTTATTCTCTTTATGAATAAATACCTTAGTGAATCAATTTCATAATTACGTTTTTTGCATAATGAAACGAATGAAATGATAAAAATCTTTGCATTAAATGTACGTTTAATTTGGAAGTGAACGTAACAAAAGGCGGCGACTCCCGGAGGATCAGCGCAGTCTGAAGATCCACTTAGGCGAAAGTTGTCGAGCCTAAGTTAGCTGAAGACAAGCCCTCGGGAAAGCGTCCGTCTGAAGTGAAGTTCACGCTCATCATTCGGAATTTCCCATCTTATTTTGAGTTATGAAATTGATTCTAGTAAATACGAATTCAAGGAGTTCATACTCAACAACAAAATTATTTATAATCATATCAGTAAAGGAATTTATGTATTTAAAAGGCGAAAGCTTTCTTTCTCTTTCTTTTTCTTTTGAAATGTTCCATACTTAAATAAATAAAAACAAAAAGGAGAGTAGACATTATGGGAAAATGTAATATTGATCATAGTTTAGAGGACGTAAAAAAGAAGTTAGCCGAACAATCATCTTTTCTGAGTGAGTCAATGAACAAAGAGTGGGATGAATTCTTAAAACGGGACTTATCACAAGAAACGTTAAATGAGGCTTTCCATTTACTTAAGAAATATGATCTAGCTACTTCTGAGGAACAAGAAGAAAGAAAAAATCAAATGAAACAATTATTTGCTTCTCTTTAATTAAAAGAACTCACCAAATTGGGAGAAGTCATGTTTAAAGGGGAAAAATCACAAATAACAATACCATTGGGGAGATATTTCACAGAAGAAATACCTTCCCTTTATTTTTGTTAATATAAAATGGGTTTTCCGATATTTTTAAAAGATTCTATTTAGTCCCTAGGAAGAAGCCTTAAGAATAAAATGATAACACCCCTTGATGAAACGTGGACATTTTCCTAATAAAAAGTGCAATAAAAAAGCAACACGTAAAACATAGGTTATACGTGTTGCCAGGTCTATTATGTTAATGAATTTTTCCTCGAAAGTGGAACTATCTACCAAAATGGCGCTTCTTTATTTTTGTTTATTGAACGACAAGATAAGCAATCATTGGTCCCTCATCTTCTATTGAAGCATGTGCAGTACAGATGAGACGATATACACCCGCATCTTTAAACTGAAGGTTTAATGTTGTCTCTTCCCCTTTTCGCACTGTACCTGAAACATCCGTTCCTTCAATGATAAACGGGTGTTCTTTTCCATTTACACCTAAGATACTTAATGTTACTTTTTCTCCTTTAGGAATAAAAACAGTACCAGGATCCCATCGATAAGATTCGAGAACTTCTCCATCTTCCGTTTCCGTCTTATATTCTCCTGTCACCAAATTAATTGTGTAGATGTCAGCCTCTGAAGATGCTTCTTGCACTGCTGTGTCTGTGAAAAAAGTAGCGAATACAAATATTCCGAATGCAAACATAAGAGCAGTCCCTATAAACATTAATGACTTTTTCTTTACTACAAGAAAATTCAAAACGATACCTCCTTCCTTCTTGTCCAATTCTTCATATTAAATGTATACGTACACGCCTTGAAAACTTGTCAAAAAATTTTCTTTTCCCAAAACTTGAATATAGAAAAAGACGTACCTATCAATATCGGCACGTCTTTTCAATGCGAAAGTTAAGACTGTTCTTCACTATCAATGTTTTCAACGATCCATTTGCCTTCATCAACTGTGAGTATATAAATCATTTCCACTTTTCCGATCATTTCGTTCTCTCTTATTTGATATACATGATAGGTTTCATCATTTTCCTTTACTTCATCATAAGGTTTACTATCATCAAACCATAGTGGTGTATCAGTTGGGATAACGAACACGTCTCCTTCTTCTTCTCTAAAATACGTTTCAACATGCCATTCAGCTAATTGAGGAGACATTATCTGAGTAAAGTGTTCTGAAAGGTCTTCTTTTGATTCATGATTTGTAACTTTACCATTCTCATCACTATTTTCAATGACATTCATAAACACTTCTTCAAATTCAGTGAGTACTCGTTCGACTTCTGGTTCTGGAGTTTCTTCCTCCGACGTATGATTATTTCCATCATCAATACTTCCTTCATCAATATCAGTTCCAATGTTTATCTCATCTCGTTCTCCATGTTGGCCGTTCGTTTCACCTGGTGAAGCATGATCGTCACCTGTAAAATCGATCTCACTAAAAAGAAAGAAAGTCAAGCCTGCAAAGAGTGCGACACTCACTAAAGCAACCACTGTTTTCTTCATAAAAATATGCCCTCCTTCACGATGATCTTCTAATGGTTCACTTTTTATCACATTGATCATTTTTTGTTTTGTCTTTTCATTTAATCTATTATTTTTAGGAAAGGAATTTAACTCTTCCTCTAACTTATTTCTTGTCATGCATCAGACCTCCTTAACTTTTTTTCTACAGCTTTTAATGCGCGATGATACGTAACTTTGACTTTATTTTCAGTCCAATTTAATATTTCCGCTGTCTCTTGAACTGTAAATTCTTTTATTCCACGGAGGATCAATACATCTCGGTAGTTTGATTTAAGCGTACGAATGATCTGGTATAATTCTTTTTTTGACTCGTTTAATTGATAAACTTCCTCTGGCGTTTTTAAACTGCTTTCCTTCTTTTGTTTCATTGATTTTTGTTGTTTCTTCGTTTCTTTCTTTCGCTTCCTCATTTCATCAACCGCAACGTTTCTCGCAATACTAAATAACCATGTTTTTGGATTCGAGTCACCTTTAAAAGAATGGTAATTTCTTAATGCTTTTATAAAAACCTCTTGCACGTAATCCTCAACGTCGGTAGAACCAGTGTAATAAATTAAAAAGTTATAAATGTCATCACTATACTTTTCAAACCAGTTCGTTATCGTTTCTGTTCGTGACAATTTATCCTCCTCCTGTTCTGGCTCTTACTTATTAGACGAAAGTTTTTCATGTAAATTACAGTAAATATTAATGAAACCTTACGTTAATTTATAAAGAAGCTACCCTTAAAATAATTTAATAATGAGTCATTCGCTTTTGTCCACTCGCTTTCACCTCACGGTACAAGTGCGACATCCGTTCATGATTCTTTTCGTTTGCATTCACGGTGACTTCTTTTCCACGGACATGGCGGGGGAAGGTAGCACAACAGAATTTAAGAATCATTAAAAAATCGCCTAAAAGAGTGGTACTCTCTTTAGACGATTTCTACTGTTTCAATTACCCGATTTAGTTATTCTTCAAAAAGTTTTTCTCCTTTAAATAATCTCATCGCGATCGTCGCTGTATGAGGGATTTCACGAGATGTAGGAGCGTGAGCGGCTAAATATCTTGTTACTGCGATAATCATCGATTGTTTTGCACGTTCAGCTAGTTCGCCACCTTCTTTTGACCAGTTCTCGTGCTCCACAATTGCTGCTTCATACATTTGGAAAGAATGAAATTCCGCATCTTCACGTAATAAAGCATGACCTAACGTATTAAATAATTCCTTTTTATCTCCTCCGCTAGCTAAATAATTGACAACCCACTTTGCTGCTTGATCAGTCTGTTGTTGCTGATTTAGTAACGTAAGGAGTTCATCCGATGAGATATTTTTGTTCAACTCATTATTAGGTTGCGGACGTCTTGCAGAAGGAGTATTTAAAAAACGATCAAGATAAACACTCATTGCCGCGTGATAAACAGCACGTGTAAGTTCTGGTGTTATTGAACGTTTTAGCGCTTCATGAACAGCATGTGCATGTGTAAAGGTGTGTAGAACTGTTATCCAATCTCTAAATTCATTTTGAACGTGGAACTTTGCAACGCGTTCAGCTGCTGCTAACGTCACTAATTGTGCGAGTTTAATTGGAGATACGTTTTGTTTAAGTGCATTCGTTAAGGAATCGATTGTTTCCAAAGGTCTATCACTCAATACTTGGTCAACTATCTTACTTTCGTCAAAACCACTACAATGATGATCCTCTTGTTCGTTAATTAGTTGAGTGAGCTCATCAAACGTATTTAACAACGGGTCAACAAGATTGATTGGTGCCTGCCAGCTATGTGATTCCTCGCTTCTAGATGCACTCGACAATTCAGGTAACAATGATGTTAACACTTGGTCACGACACTCATCATCAACGTGCTTTAGCACTTCAAACGCTTTATTGTGAAAATCTAACGTATGACCAATATTCATATAGAAATGATCTGTAATCGCTGTCATCATCATATCAGCAAGCTCTTCTTTCGTAGCACCTAACTCAATCGCCGTTAATAAAACGCGTTCTGCACCTTGTACATCTCTTACTTCCATATTATGACGATACCATTTTGCTAGTTTTTCCATTGAAGGTTGCTCTTCGTTTACTAACGGCAACGGTCCAAGTAGAAAACGCGTTCCCATTCGTTGACTTTCTCTAGCAACATGGACTAAACCTTGATAGAGTGCTAATATTTTTCCTTTATGATCTAAGTAAGGAAGAATATTAGTCATCGCAGTTAAGATTGTTAATCCAGACCGCCATCCTCTTTGTCGATGTTTCGTACCAAACTCTACACCAATTTGTACGATCCGTTGTTCTGATTCGCCACCTTCAATTAACCCAACGACAGCTTTAGCAATAACGAGACTTAAGTTTTGTTCTAATCCCTCTCGTAATCTTTCTTGTAAGCGCGTAATGGTTTGACGTGTATGTGGATTAGGATCAATATATACCTTTTCATCATTGATTTTCACTGGATAAGTTGGTACGTCATCGGCCCAAGGGTCTAATGTCCCACCACTTTTAATATCAAAACGTGCATGATGCCAATGACATGTTAACATACCATCACAAGTACTTCCCATATGTAATGGAAAACCTAAGTGTGGACAACGATTATCGATGGCATAAACTCTTCCTTCATCGTAAATGACAGCGATACCATGCTTACCTCCTTTAATCACTTTCGTTTTTGCTGACTTCACTTCTTCAAATGTACCAGCAAATATAAGTTGACTCACTTTATCATCTCCCCCATTAAATTTTATGAACAATTACGAATTTGAATATTTCAATTATATTGCCTTCTAAAAGTAGCCTTATTCTTCGTAATGTTCATCATTTTCATTTAAAGCATGAACATCATGTAAAGTGGATACGGTCTTACTTTTTTTTATCGATTTTTTTCGATGCCTTTTTGTTCTGGACCTTTTGCAATAGGTGTATCCTCATAAGTAATCCAATCACTCCAGCTCCCTGCATATAATTTTGATTTTTTCCCGATCTCCTCTAATGCAAGGACATTCACACAAGCAGTTACTCCTGATCCACAATAAACAATGACTTCTTTATTTGCTTGATTTAATGTGGCCAACTCTTGTATAAGTTCTTCATCCTGTTTCCATACACCTGTACTGGACAATCTATTTTGCCAATCTTCATTAACTGCACCTGGAATGTGTCCTGCAATTGGGTCAACTTCTTCCTTTTCACCTAAATAGCGCTCTTTTGAACGTGAATCGACCATGATGACATTCCTATCATAAATTTTTGCTTTTACGTCATCTTTTGTCACAAGCATATCTCTTTGCACGTCCGCATCAAAATTTACCAGATTTACTTTAGGTATATCTTTCGTTGTTTCATATCCTTTCTTTTTCCAACTTGAAAACCCTTCGTTTATTATCGCTACATTTTGATGCCCTAAAAATTTCAACATCCACCATAACCTTGATGCCATCGCTCCACCTTGATCATCATAAGCAATGACATGTTTAGTTGGATGAATACCCGATTGACTAAATGTTTCTATCATATTTTCAATGTCGGGTAATGGGTGTCTCCCACCGTGAGTACTTATTGGTGCTGATAAATCCTTTTCAAGATCAAGATATATAGCGCCAGGAATGTGCTCAATTTTATATTCTTCATATCCTCTGCTAGGATTTCCAAGGTGAAAACGGCAGTCAACAATAACTAAATCGTGATTGTTTAAGTTTTCATTCAACCAATCCGTAGATACAATGTTCGTTGACACAAATATCACTCCTATAATGTTTTAAACGATCTTTTTTCAAATCAATTCATCTATTTGAATGAATTTTATAACTCAAAATATGATGCCAAATTCCGAATAATTTGCGTGAACTTCACTTCAGACGGATGCTTTCCCAAGGGTTTGCTTTCAGCTAACTTAGGCTACTGAGCTATGAAATTGATTCATTTAATAATAATATGAGCACTTTTTAAAGTTTATTTTATTTTGATGTGTGAAAACGAATCTAACCTTTTTTAAAATTAGCTTTATCTACTACGTTTACTGTATTCGCCTAGATCATAGATCACTTGGCAAGTATTCTTTATACCTTTATAAAAAAGTTCAACTTCCATATTTTCATTCGGAGAATGGTTATTTTCATCAGCATTCGCATAAGGAACAACAATTGATGGCAGCCCTAAAATTTTTGTCCAAACATAGTCAGGAAGACTTCCACCTAAACTTGGCAACACAATTGGTTCTTGTTTATATGTACTTCGCACACTCTTTGTAATAACATCAACGAAGTCATGATCAACCGAAGTTCTTGATGGATACATAAAACCTAAATCCTTTACTTCAACTTCTGGGGCATGTTTTTTCACATGGTTTTTGAACTTCGTAAAGATATCTTTAGGATCTTGATTAACAACGAGGCGCATGTCCATTTTTAATGTTGCTTTTGATGGGATAATGGTCTTTGACCCTTCACCTCCATACCCACTCACAAAACCACATATATTAAATGTCGGTTCAAAAGCGAGTTTTCGATAATACGATTCAGCGTCATCGTCGTCTCCTTCATAACCATTTGTTTCATTGGTTTCTTCCTGATTAAATGGAAGTGACTTTATTAATTTTCGTTCTTTTTCTGTAGGTGAAACTATGTCATCATAAAAGCCTTCAATAAGTACTTTACCGTCTCCATCCCTCATTGTTTGTAATAAATCTACTAACTTCCATGCAGGGTTAGGTACGACACCACCTTTGTTTCCTGAATGGTTGTCCCATTTCGCTCCACAAGCATTGAGTTCAACATACTGGATGCCACGTACACCCAAAATAACAAAAGGAGCACCACTTGCGTGCATCGGTCCATCTGAAGTGTAAACAAGGTCTGCTTTTAATTTTTCTTGATGATCGTGAACAAATTGTTCTAAATGCACACTTGTCGATTCTTCTTCACCTTCAAAGACAAACTTCACGTTAATTGGAAGTTCCCCGTAACATTGTAAATACGATTTTACTGCAAGTACTTGAGCCATTAACTGGCCTTTATTATCTCCCACACCTCTAGCAAAAATTTTCCCATCGCGAATCGTTGGTTCGAACGGTTCTGAGTGCCATTCGCTGAGCGGTTCAGGCGGTTGAACGTCGTAATGACCGTAAATTAAGACAGTTAATGCATCAGGAGAAACGATTCGTTCTGCATAGACAATTGGCTGTCCCGGCGTATGAATGATTTCAGCATCCATCCCGATATCTTCGATCATATTTGCTAACATTGTTGCGCATTCTGTTACTCCTATATTTTGTGAACTAATGCTAGGCTGACGGAGCAACTTAAACAAGTCTTCTAAATACTCTTTTTGGTTACGATCGATATATGTAAAAACTTTTTCCATGGTGATCCCCTCCCTATCAATAAAACTAATTAAAATAAGTTTAAAGAAAATTTATCGAAAATTCAAACTTCATTACTTATTATTGTTATAATAGAAATATTCGCTTTAATTCTATTTTGGTATGAAGTGTTTAATTATTTAAACAAGAGAGGGTTAACGTTGTATCGTCAATCTATAAAATTCATCTCAGTTATACTGTCTATTATTTTTCTAATGGTAGTAACGATGTTTGGACTTTTTTACTTTTTTCAAGAAAGGATGTTATTTTACCCCCAGCCTCTTACAGAAGAAGAGGTAAATGTGATTAATGAACAATATGTACATATTGAAGAAACTGAAATTCAAGTGACAAATGATAAAACCATACACGGCTGGTTTATCAATCATGAACCTAAAAGCGCAACACCTTCCCCGGTCCTGATCTATTTTGGAGGGAATGCAGAGGAAGTCTCACACTTAATTACTGATACGAAAAAAATAGATGGATGGTCGATTATATTAATGAATTATCGTGGATATGGGTTAAGTGAAGGCTCACCGAGTGAAGAGGCAATGTTTCATGATGCACTAGCAATTTATGATCATGTAAAAAATAAAGGAAATGTTGATGAAACTCAAATTGCTGTGATGGGCAGAAGTATGGGGACTGGTCCAGCCGTTTATTTATCAAGTGAGCGAGATGTTACTGGAACAATTTTAGTTTCACCATACGATAGTTTGACAAATGTAGCAAAAGATCGTTATCCATTCATTCCAGTAAGTATCTTGTTAAAGCATCATTTTGATAACATCTCTAGAGCTCCGTTTATCGAAACACCATTACTTACATTAATTGCTTCAGACGACCAAATTATTCAGCCAAATCATTCTAAATCGCTAGTAGAAAAATGGTCAGGAGAATCAGAAAAGGTAGTTTTTGATGAAAAAAATCATAATAATATTCAATCAAGTGATAACTATTGGGCAGAAATTACAAACTTTTTAAAAACAGTTGAAAAATGAAGGTTTAAACGAGTCCTATCTTTTATTCCACTTCACCTTAAAGGCTTGCCATTCGGCGAGCCTTTAAATTCTTATCATAAAATGTAACTTTTTGCGCTTCCTTTGGGAATATAATGTTTACTTTATTTAAATTTGCTCGTAATAACTTTACTTATCCATGTCCATGGTAAAACTGCTTTTAAAAAAATTACAAAGCGAACACCTTTACCAACTTGGTACCGAAATTTCGGCGTTTTCGCTTTACATATTTTTAAAATCACATCAACCACATCTAAAGGGTTCCCTGCACTATCACTCGTTTTCTTTGCTTCTACAAACAGTGTTTCCATTAGTTGTTCATAGTCCTTTTCTTTTGTGGCTTTAACGTTTTGTATCCCTTTGTCCCATATGTTCGTTTTAAAAGAACCAGCTTCAATGAGACTAACGTGAACATGAAAAGGGGCCATTTCTAACGATAACGACTCGCTAAAACCTTCAAGCGCAAATTTTGAAGCGGCATATGGGCCCATACCTGGAAGTCCAATTCTTCCACTTATACTACCTACATTGATGATCTTCCCTTTTCTCCTTTTTCTCATATGTGGGAGAACGGCCTTGGTTAAGCGAACGACGCCAAGTAGGTTCGTATCAAATTGATGTACCCAATCATCGACACTTGTAACTTCAATAAGTCCTCCTTGACTAAACCCTGCATTATGTATTAACACGTCGATGTTTTCGTATTTACTTATTACTTGTTGAACAACACTTATTACTTGAGCTTCATTTGTAACATCTAAAATGAAAATATCGATGTTATGATCGATGCTTTCAGACCTCGCTTCTTCTAATAACGCATCTTTTTTACTTTCATCTCTAACTGTTCCGATTACGAAATAACCTTTTTTGGCAAGTTCAAACAATGCTAACTTACCAAAACCGCTATTTGTCCCTGTAATAAAAATAACTTTTTGTTCCACTTCTACTTCCCCTTTGCTTGTCGATATACTCATTTTATTATATTCGTTTATAAACGTAAAAAAGAGTTTGAAATGTCATTCAAACTCCCTTAGCTAAATTATTCACTGATAAACATTTGCGTCCAGTAATTACCATTTTCTTCATAACCTACACCAATATGAGTGAAGTCTCCATTTAAGATATTTTGACGGTGGCCTTCACTATTCATCCATGATTCAACAACTTGTTCTGGTGACTGCTGACCTTGAGCAATATTTTCAGCAGCTGCACTGTAATCCACATCAAAGTCTCGAATCATATCGAACGGAGAGCCGTATGTTGGACTTGTATGAGAGAAATAGTTGTCTTCTTGCATATCTTCGGATTTAACCCTTGCAACGTTACTAAGTTGGTTATGAGTTTCTAATTCAGGTAAGTTGTGATTTCTTCGTTCAGCATTTGTAAGTTCAATCACTCTACGTTCAGATTCGTTAAGTCCGTGTCCAGGGTCAGCTTCTTGTTCCTCTTCTTGTTGCGGCTCCTCATCTTGTTCTTGTTCAGGTGCAACAGGTTCAGCCTCCTCCGGTTCTGGCTGAGCTGGTTGTTGGTCAGGCTGTTGTTGGTCAGGCTGTTGTTGGTCAGGCTGTTGTTGGTCAGGTGCAGGTGCTGTACCTGGCTGCCTCTGCTCAGGTTGCTGTCGTTGACCTGGTTGTCCCTCTTGCCAACGATCTAATTGTGTGTTCAATTCATCTTCCACTAAATCATACAAATCATCTGGATGAAGTTGATCTGGGTCTACATCAAATTCATATTTCGCTTGTTGTACTTGAACTGCCTTTGTATGAGGGAATTCAGAACTTGGGATATTGGTACTTTCACTTGATATGTTATCCATCGGTCCATATTCACCCTGCATGTGTCCACCTTCTGGATATGGCTCTGAATAGTTTCTAAAATCAAGTGCATTATCTTCCTGACCATTACACCCTCCAATCGCAATAAGAATGAGACTTATACAAAGTAGACGATATAACATTTTCATCGATAATATCCTCCTATATTTTATTCATTGTTTAGTCTTCTTAAAATGGAATAAAATATAGTTGGTAAATTTAGTTATGAAGTAATAGCTCTGTTGTTTGTATTTTATATGCTACTTTTTAAAAGGAAACGATCGCACAATACGACCGTGTTTACCTGTTGTTGTTTCTGCTTGCGATAACGAATTTAGTATAGCCTCTTCTGTTGCTTCTGCAACTGCTGCAAACAGGTCATTCATAATAGACTTATCTTCTCTTAATTGAATGGTCTCTTCATAAGTACCCTCACTATTATGTAACGTTTTATTTAATGTAGAAAAGGCAATGACAATGTCTCCACTTCCATGACTATAGTGACTCCCTGTTCTTGCTAAGCCAACAGAGCAACGTTTTGAGATTCTTAATAATTGACGATCACTAAGTGGTGCGTCTGTTGCTACGACGATCATAATTGATCCATCAGACGTTTCATTAATTTCACCTTCATCCTCTTTAAGGAAATGATAGGAAAAATCTTCTTTTTTTCCGAAATTCGATAAAACAAGTGTGCCAATTGTATACTCTACATCACCATTTTCTACTTTTCTTGAAGATGTACCTATTCCCCCTTTATATCCAAAACAGACCATTCCTTTTCCAGCACCAATCGCACCTTCTAAAGCAGGATCATTTGATGCTTTTTCAATCGCTTCAAGTGCATGTGCAGGTTTCAGTTGCATTTGACGGATCGAATTTAAGTAGCTATCATTACATTCTCCTACGACGATATTTATGGTCCCAGTCGATTCACCGATATCTTTATTATCTTCCAACATATATTTTAATGTACCTTCCGTTACAGCTGGAACACTAAATGTATTTGTTAACATAATCGGGGACTCTAAATGACCAAGTTCATTTACCTGTACAAGTCCAGTTGTTTTTCCAAATCCGTTAATAACATAACTTGCTGCAGGAACTTTTTCTTTAAAAAAATTGCCTGAGTGGGGTAATATAGCCGTTACACCTGTGCAAGCATATTCTTTCTCTTCGTCTCCGATAGGATAATCAAGTGTAACATGCCCGACTGATACGTCTTGAACATCTGTTATACAGTTATTTTCTCCAGTTTGAAATTTTCCGATCGTTATGTTCCTATCTCTAATTTTCATAAAAAAACTCACCTCTTTATTTCTTGTGAATCAATTTCATAACTACTTTTTTTGCACAATGAAACGAATGATATCATATTTTTTTCATTAGATGTACGTTTTATTTGTACTATCAGAATTTATAAATTTATGGTCGATAATATAAGTGCTCCTGCGATTACTCGTCGCAGGTGAAGAGTACTAAGAATCTCTTTAACGAAAAGCCAAGTTTTGTTTAGAAGTGAACGTAACTAAAGACGGCGACTCCCGGAGGCTCAGCGCAGTCTGAAGATCCACTTAGGCGAAGAGTTGTCGAGCCTAAGTTAGCTGAAGACAAGCCCTCGGGAAAGCGTCCGTCTGAAGTGAAGTTCACGCTCATTATTCGGAATTTCCCATCTTATTTTGAATGATGAAATTGATTCCTTGTATTAACGGTTTAAAAAATTCCACTGAATTTCAGTACAAAAATAAAATAACCCTTTTCATCCGATGGAATCCGTTATAAGATTCATGTGAGAAAGGGGAAATTGAAAGTATGCAAAGGAAAGAAATAGAACAACAAATTATTGAAAATTATCAGCAAGACGAACATATGATGGTCCTAGTTTTTGCTCAGTGGTGTGTGAACAATGACCTCGATCCAAAAGAAGTCTATAAAAAGGCATATCCAAACCAAAAAAAGAACGACGCTTTAGAGCAAGCAATCAATTTAACTGTTTCAAAAGAAGAAGCTGGTGATATTCCTAACGAAACGCTCCTTGGTGTTTTATCTTTATTTGGCAACGATGATTTAGCTTTTGTTGTGACTGAAGAAATTTCTAGAAAGCCGAAATAACAAAAACAGGATGACTCAAAAGCAAAGTGTCAGGCGCCTCCATTACCAGATACCGGTTGAACTAGATAGTTATGACCAGTATCTTGCAAACGAAGGAAAGAGCCAGGAACTTATGAGTCATCCTCTCTTTTTTTATTAATCATTATCTCGAGGAAATGAAATCGTAAAGCATGTCTCTTTTCCTTGTACTGAACTTACCGAAATGTCTCCATTGTGTTGCTCTATAATATTAAAACAAACCATCAACCCAAGACCAGTGCCTGTTTCTTTCGTTGTATGAAAAGGTTGACCTAATTTTTCAACAAGTTCTTTCGGCATGCCTTTTCCTTCATCTGATATTTCAACAATTACTTCCTCTTCACTACATTTTGCTTTAGCAAGAATTGCTCCGCCATTATCCATTGCTTCTATCGCATTTTTTATAATATTGATAAATACTTGTTTCATTTGTCCTTCATTACAAAACACATAACAACCATCTTCGATATCATCGCAAATGATTTCGATTTTTTTCATAATTGCTTGTGATTGTAATAAAGTACATACATCTTTTAAAAACTTCCCAACATCTTGTTTTTTAACATCTTTAGATAAAGGTTTTCCTAAAGAGAGTAATTCGCTAGCTATCGTTTCAATTCGATTTAATTCCGAATCAATAATACTGTAATGATCAAAGTTAATAGCATCATGTTTTGCTAATTGGAGAAACCCTTTTATCGAGGTTAGTGGGTTTCTAATTTCATGGGCGATACTAGCTGCTAAATGCCCTGCCATACTTAACTTTTCTGCTCTTATCTTTAATTGTTGATTTTGTTTTCTGTCCGTTATATTTCTTACAATTGATATTGCTGTTTTATTAGTAAACCGTCCTAATACAAACGGAAAACTGACAATTTCAACATCAACAATGTCTCCGTTACTTGTAATAATCTCCATTTCAGTTAATGGAATTGATTTCCCAAGCTTTATCTTATTTAAATTATCTTTTAACAATTCATGATAATCACTATGAATTAAGTCTAATACGGATTTATGTACAACTTCATGAAAATCACTACTTACTAATTCAATCCCAGCTTTGTTTGCATAAAGGATCTCTGCTCCCGAAGAAATAAATACTGCATCCGGTAATTCTTCGATCAAATTTTTAAAGTGTGTATTGATATCTGTTATTTCTTTATTTAACAATGAGATCTTTTCTTCTAAGTCCTCTTCTTGATATACAGAAGGTACGTGAACCCCACTATATAAACTTGATGGATAAAGATGAGAATCTGTCATTAAATATTCATGACTCTTCATTAACTCTAATTGAATATTAGCAGATAGTTTGTTCCCATCATAGCAACAAACAGTCAGGGCTTTTTTCTCTTTAACAATTTCGTCGACCTTTTCTTCATATTGCTTTAAAACAGCTAAAAGCTCACCTTGACTCTCTTTCCATATTACGTTTCCCCATAGACGAGTGGGTTTTTTATCGTTAATAATAGGTTCAATAATTTCTTTATACTTTTTCATTATATTGTCAACGTCAAAAGTGTCATTAGTCCCATAATATTCTTCATTTAAATGGAAGAGAATCGATTCTAGTTCGGTCGGATGATGATTCTTTTCTGTTAACCGTTTTAATATGTATTGGTAAACGTCTTTGCTTTCTAATAAAATAACTCTTTGGCCTAACGATAACCCTTTGGAAATAAATGCAACGGCATTCTCAAGGTATAATTCTTTATCAGTATATGTATATAAAACATGCGCCCCATTGTATAGCTCAACATTGGTTGATAATGATACTTTAGATTGTGCTAGGTCGTTTGAAGACAACTATTTTCCCACCTTATACATATGTATATTTAATCATATAATCTATTATATAATATTTTTTCGTCTTATTGTGAGAAATCTTAATTGTCTTTATATCTTAACAATGAAACCTTTGAATGATACATAAAAACATCCGCAATCAATGAATAATTGCGGATGCTTTTTGCTTTTAATGAAAGTCATTTCGTTTGTTAGCGCTGCTGCTTGTTTTATGTTTTGGACTTGAATCTTTCTTGTTTTTATTTTTCACGTTATGGTTTTGTTTATTTTTGCTCATGTGAAATCACCAGCCCTTTCTAAAGTAGATCAGATATCTTTCAATTATAATTTGTCCAACATATAACTGTTCATTCGTTTTTGTGCCCCAACATTCTTGGATGTTGTTCCAAGTCATGGATTTTAGTATAAAAAAAGGAACACTTATGATTCAATAAGTGTTCCTTAAAGACTTACCAACCGAAGTCTTACCAACCATTTATTATATTCGATTCATACACTAATTTTATTGGGGGGGAGTAAAAAATTCGCCAATTTTTATTCCTCTAAGTAATCCGTTATGTTATTTCGTAAACTCTTTATAATTCAATATCGTTTTCTCAACTGTACCGTCATCTTGTTTTTTATTAAGTTCAACGGCTACAGAATTGGTATATACAGCAATAATTTTAACATTTTGTCCTTTATGTTCTCCTTTAGTCACCTTAACTACATCATCAACTTCTATACCATCTAATCTTCCTTCTTCTTTTTCTTCAGGCATGAAAATTCCTCCTTATAAATGCTTTAATAATCATCTTAATTATTTTGTACAAATTTATTTTAAGTGATTCTTACAAGTTTTGTTATGTTGACCATTAGATTATAAAGCTTGATCAAGAAAGCCTTTTTTTAAACTGAAATGCTCTCCTTTAATAACAATGACATATTTGCCATTTACTTTTCCATTTACTTTTGCAAATGTATACAATCACTAAAATTTGATAATAACTCTTTACTCGAATGTGGTCAAGATTTAATTTCAGTTCCATTTCTAGTTTATGTTTATAAGTGGAGCAATGCTTCAATGAACTTCTTTTCAGTCTTTTTTTTATGTACGTTCCTCTTTATATTCACACATTCGGCATATAGGGGAATGGAATCGACTTCAAGTGTTTCGTTGTAATAACAATTTCTATATGTCAAATGAATGAGTTGCTGTTAATTAAGACCCTTTACAAACTAACATTTTAATACAAATGCAAATGAATCATCAAGGCATTTATTTAACTTTGTACGTGAATGAATAAAGAAGTGCCTCTTCAACGATGCCATCTTTTTTAACCGTATGAAACTGGCAAGCAGCCGGTTAAATTGGCAATTGAACAAGGATGTAGTATCTTAAAAATGAAAAGTTCCGTAAATAAAAAACAAATGATGAAGCTGTCATTAACTTTAAAGAAGTGAATTTGAAATGTACTCACGTATAACTAGCAATGTTCCGCCCTTAATTGCGATAGCCTAATACAGACAGGTATCGACTTTTGTTGGTTGGGTCTTTAGCCGACTTTGTCTTTTATAACAAAAGAAGCTCAACCAAAAAGTTTGGTTGAGCAATTTTAACTATAGCTTATATATTTTATCGTGTCGATGATTTAATTACGTCTTTTGTTTCCGTATTTTTCCCATTCCTAATGATCGCCCTTCTTTATAAATTGCTTTCAAGAAGCTGATTGTCATTAGTCCCATAATGATTGAAAATGGTAGTGCAGCTATAATCATTGTATTTTCTAACGCTTGAAGACCACCAGTATATAATAATACAAGTGATGTTGCTGACAGCATGATTCCCCAAATCATTTTTATTCTCGTACTTGGAGCATGTGATCCATTCGTCGTCATCATACCTATTACATACGTCCCTGAATCGGCGGAAGTGATAAAGAAGGTACCAATCAAAATCATCGCTATTATTGAACCAATAATTCCTATCACTTGGTATTGACCGAACACAGCGAATAAAGCTTCTTCTGCTGCATATTGAGAAATATTTGCTACTCCTTCATGTTCGAGCATAATGGCTGATCCACCAAACGTTGAAAACCATAAAAACCCTACAATAGAAGGTATGAACAAGACTGCAAACACAAACTCACGAATGGAACGTCCTTTCGATACACGAGCAATAAATATTCCTACAAACGGTGACCAAGCAATCCACCATGCCCAATAAAAGATCGTCCAACCATCAATCCAGCCTCGTAAATCCGTATCTAAAGGGGCTATACGAAAGCTCATCGCTGGTAAATTTTGAATATATGTTCCAATTGAGTGTGTAAATATGTTTAATATAAAAAGTGTTGGTCCAATGATGAACATGATTAAAAACAATAAAACAGCTAACGTCATATTGACATTACTTAATATTTTAATCCCTCTTTTTAAGCCGGTATAGGCTGATAGTAAAAAGAGAACCGTTACGATCAGTACAATAATAAATTGGACAAAGATATTCGTTGGGACCCCAAATAAATAGCTGATCCCTCCATTGATTTGTACTGCACCAAACCCTAATGTTGTAGCAACACCTACGACGGTCGCTAATACTGCAAACGTATCGATAACTTTACCAAGTGTCCCTTCAACAGACTTTCCGAGCACAGGTTTTAATGTTGCACTAATTAAGCCTCTTTCACCATGACGGAACGTAAAATAGGCTAACACTAATGCAACAATTCCATAAATACCCCAAGCGTGAATTCCCCAATGGAAAAAAGTAAATCTCAACGCATCTAAAATTGCTTCATCTTCGCCAACAACGCCTGTTGGTGAACTCACTGCGTAGTGACTAATTGGTTCAGCAGTACCCCAGAATACAAGCCCAATACCCATACCAGCACTAAATAGCATCGCAATCCACGTCGGGCGTGAAAATTCTGGTTTATCATCTTCTTTTCCTAATTTTATCTTCCCTAATGGACTGATTAAGAAATAAAGACACACAATCGTTAATAGTGTGACGATAATTAAGTAGTACCAACCGAATGCACTAGAAATAAAACCTTGTATATTTGCTGTTAAATCCTCAAGAAAATTAGGGACTGCAACCCCTAAAATGACTAAGAACAGTAATATACCCATTGAAACATAAAAGACGATTGAAGCTTTTTTCATAATCTCTCTCCTCTTTTAAGTAATTGTTCAAATCTGTAATTATGAAAGCTGTATTAGTTTGAGCAGTGAGGAAAAGATTTATTAGTAAATGAACATAAAAGATAGGAAAATATAAGACTTCATTTTTCAGGTGGCAATTGTTGGCGCTTTTTCAACTTTTTCTCCGATATTATAAAATTTCGATTGATTATTACTACGGCTGAATTGTAACTTTTGTCCCTACCGGTACAATAGATGCTAGCTCTTCAACATCTCTGTTAAACATTCTTATACACCCACTCGAGACTGCCTTTCCAATAGAAGTCGGATCATCTGTTCCATGAATACCATAATGCTTTTTGGATAAAGACATCCACATCGTTCCAAATGGGCCGCCTGGGTTCGGAGCTTTATTTATAATGACAAACTCTCCAACTGGGGTCTCTTTTAATATCCTCCCTACTGCGATTGGATACGATTTAAAAAATTGACCATTTTCTATTACTGTTAACCTTTTTTGTGATAACGAAACATTGATCGTATAAGGTAAAGTGTTCGGATCTGGCAAACTTGGGATTAAAATTGGTTGGCCGACAAATATCAAATTCGGATTGGTAATTTGATTGACTTGAATGAGCGTCGAAATTGGCGTGCGGTAATCTTCAGAAATTGAAAATAATGTTTCACCCTGTTTTACAATATGAAAGTACATGTTTTCACTCCTTTTAATCCCTTTAATAAAAAGTATGAGAACATGGGTGAAAGGTCCATTAAAATTGAAAAAAGACCAACGATTATTCGTTGATCTTTAAGGGTAATGCGATTGGCTTTGTTATTTCTTGAACACCAGCTAATGCAATAAGCATTAAAAATATATGTTGAGGACCATTATATGATCCTTCAGGATTAAAATATTCTTCTAATGTATGCATTCCACCACAATCGCCACCGCCACCAAGTGTTACAGCTGGAACTCCTAGGCTGATTGGAACGTTCGAATCTGTACTAACTGGTGGTGCTAAGTTTGGCTCAATGTTGAGAGCATTGTTTGCATGTTCCGCACATTTTACAATACTTGCATTAGCAGACTGAGTACCTGCTGGTCGATTACCAACCATTTTAAACTCTACGGAAATCCCTTTATCTGCTGAAACACCCCATCGTTCATTTTCTAGGTTTGCAGCTTGCTGTGCAAATGCCAATCCTTTCTCTTCTAATGCTAATAACTCATTCTGATCCGTCGACCTTAAATCAATGACCATTTTAGCATTTGCGGCAATCGTATTCACTGTTGTTCCGCCTTCTACTGTTCCTACATTAAATGTCGTTTTAGGATTATCTGGAGTTTTCATATCTGAAAGCATAGCAACAGCACGGCCTAATGCATGTATAGCACTTGGTGTACCAAAATCTCCGAAGCTATGACCACCACTACCTTTATATTGAACGATATACCGTCTACTTCCTGTTCCTTCATAAATAATTCTTGAAGGGGAACCGGGCTCAATCGAAATAAAGGCGTCGATATGATCATGATTGTTAAAAAATGACTTGACCCCTCTTAAATCGCCTAACCCTTCTTCACCAACTGTCGCTAAAAATATAATGTCACCAACGGTCTTGATCTTCGTTTTGTTAAACGCTTTTAATAATGTTAATAGGACAGCTAGTCCTCTACCATCATCGGCAATTCCAGGGGCATAAACTTTCCCATCTTTAAACGTAGCGTCTACATTTGTTCCTGCAGGAAAAACAGTATCAAGGTGAGCAGATACGACAATCTTTGGTCCTTGTCCGCTCCCTTTTCTTATACCAAAGACATTACCTACGTCGCCTGTTTGAATATCTTCTAGGTGAAGCTCATTCAATTTTTGCTCGAAAAATGAACCACGCTCATTTTCGTCGAAAGTTGGTGCTGGAATTGCTGTTAATTCAATTTGATCTTTTAATGTCTTTTCATTTTCACTTTCAAAAAAATGTAATGCTTCTTGTACTTTGTCTTCTTGTAATAATTTAGTAAATAGATGTTCCATGCCTTCCCCTCCGATTTATCCCATTTTTTATAAAGTTGATTTTATCATAATGAGATGATGCCTGTTTTCTTCTACTTAGGAAAATGGAATTCAATTTTCTTTTTCTCATCGTTCCAAACTAATGCTGCCTGAAAGGTTTTATCATTTTTTTTAAAGTCTTTTATGACATCTGTCTTCCCTTTTGATAAAAGCTTGCGAATGTTCGTTTGTGATATAGACTTACCTAAAACTTTTTTTGATAACGTAAATGTACATTCGTTTGATTTGTAATTTGAACAACCATAGAAACTTCCTTTATCAACAATATCTCCATCACAGCTTTTGCATTTGCCTAATGGTTTTGTCTGTCTTGTAAACTTACCCTTTGTCTTTGTTTTCGACCATTTTGAAGGCTGTATTTGTGTTAAGTCATATTTGTCAAACGTCCATTCTGGTGATGCTTGTAAAGCGTCTTGTATGAGTTTGGCTGATAGCTTTTTTACTTGCTCGATAAACTGTTTATCAGAAGCTGCTCCTTTGCCGATATCGCTTAAACGATCCTCCCATTTCGCAGTCATTTCAGGAGATGCTAAAATACTATTACCGACTGCTTCGATCAAAACTTTCCCTTTCTCTGTTGGATAAACAGTATTTTTCTGTACCGTAATATAGTTGCGGTCTTTTAACACATTTATAATACCTGCTCTCGTTGCTTCTGTTCCTAACCCTTCAGTCTCTTTTAATACTTTAATGAGCTCTTCATCCTCGATATGTTTTCCAGCTGTTTTCATTAACGTAATTAATTCACCTTCTGTATATCTTTTTGGTGGTTGAGTTTTTCCTTCTTTCGTATAAGCATTTAACGCGATCCCTTCCTCTCCATTCTCAAGGTTAGGAAGTTGTTGTTCTTCTTTGTCTTGTTTGTTTTTATTTTCGTTCCCTAATATACGTCTCCATCCTAATTGGACTAATTCTTTCCCTTTAGAAATAAACGTCGCCCGCTCATCGACTAATGTATGGATTGTTGTATAATTAAATATTGATTTTTCATCATGTGCTGCAATTAACCGTTCCAATATAAGTCGATAAATCTTCTCTTCATCATTTGCTAGTTTTGAAGGATCCATCACTTGCTCAGTTGGAATAATGGCGTAGTGATCTGAAACCTTTTTTTCGTTCACGTACCGTTTATTATTGATTAAAGATGTTTCAGGTAAAGGGAAATAATTTTTGTAACTGTCTATCTCCTTGATTTTGTTTAAAATCGTAGGGAACATTTCCGCTTCATCTTTAGTGACAAAGTTCGAATCACTTCGCGGATAAGAGATGATTCCTTTTATGTATAGCTTTTGAGCAATGTCTAACGTTTTTTTAGGTGGAAACTTATATCGTTTGTTTGCCGTTGCTTGAAGAGATGATAAATTAAAGAAGTATGGCGGGAGGAAATCCTTTTTCGTGCGTTCAATATTTTGCACGATGGCATTTTTTCCTTCGCAAAACGTTGCTATACGAATTGCTAGGTCTTCTGAATCGATCCGGCTTTCATTTTCTTTATGCCATTTCCCTTCATAAGTCTTCCCATTCATATTAAATGTTGCGAACACTTGCCAAAAAGGCTCTGAAACAAACTTTTCAATTTCTAACTCTCTTTTTACGATGAGAGCTAAAGTTGGTGTTTGAACACGTCCCGTCGAAAAAACATCTGAAATTCCCTTTTGCTGGAGGAGAAGTGTATACGCTCTAGATGCATTCATTCCTACTAGCCAGTCTGCATACGCTCTACTTAATGCCTCAGCGTATAAATTTTCAGTATCTTTACCAGCTATTAAGTTTGCAAACCCTTTTTTCACGGCATTTGGCGTCAATGATGATATCCATAGTCGCTTTAAAGGCTTTCTATTTTTGCATTGGTTAAGAATAATCCGTACGATCGCTTCCCCTTCTCGCTCAGCATCACCTGCAATGATGATTTCTGAAATGGATGAATCCTGTACAAAATTTTTAATCACGTTAAATTGTTTCCACTTTGATTTAGAAACTTTGTATTGAAACGTAGAAGGAATGATTGGCAGAGTGTTTAGTGACCACTTTTTCCAACTAGCGTTATATTCTTCCGGCGGTATGAGCTCACATAAATGACCAACAGCCCAAGTTAAAATTGCACCGTTTGGAAACTGGTCATTTTTATCAATTTGAATATAACCTTGCTTTTTTTTATGGGGAAATGGGGCAGCAAGCTTTGCACCTTGATCTGGTTTTTCAGCAATAATTAAAAACATAAAATCACCTATCTTTTTTTGTTTTTC
This sequence comes from Bacillus shivajii, assembly GCF_020519665.1. Lineage (NCBI taxonomy): Bacteria > Bacillati > Bacillota > Bacilli > Caryophanales > Bacillaceae > Bacillus > Bacillus shivajii. Next base: position 2,210,820 of record NZ_CP084703.1, on the reverse strand, counting down.
ATGGTGATGTACATCCGTGTGAGAGATTATAGAGGAAATGAGGATGAGTTGAGATGGGGGGGGCGAATATCTGTTCTTATATTATCACAAGATATGTTAGTTGGACAATAAAAACGATTTTTTAAGTAGACAGCCATTATAACTTTTTCGCAACTACACTGATTAAGCTATGAGCTGCGCCGACGCATCGAGCTACGTAGCGTGGCTAGAAGAGGAAGAAGCAATTTAGCCGAAGAAATAGTGGACGAAAGAGAATGTATTTTTAAACTTATTTTCAGGGTAGACTGATTAAGTTTGAAATATCGGATGAGAAATAAAGAAAGGGGTTCTGACATGAATCAGGACCCCCTCAAACTTATTTCAAAATGGTTGTTCCATCTTTTTGCTCGATTTTACCTTCTTTCATTAACTTTCCAAGCGCTCGTTTAAACGCTGACTTACTTAAATGAAAGGTATCGCGAATTTCTTCTGGATCACTTTTATCGCCAAATGGCATTTGGCCTCCATGTTCCTCTAAGTATTGAATGATTCGGTCTGAGTCTTCATCCATTTCGGTTACTTTTTCTGAACGTAAAGAAACGTTGACCGTTCCATCATCTTTCACACCGATTATTCTCCCGCTCACAAGTTGACCTAAACGCGGCTCTTCTTTTCGTTCAGTATAATGGATAAATCCTCTGTAACCTTCTTCAGTGAATATAAAGGTCCCAACTTTCGTTGAACGATACACTCTTCCTGTTACATCTGTATGGATCAGTTTCTTCTCAGCAAATGTTGCTTCTTTTAAAATAACCTCTTCTGATGCAAGGACTGCTAAGAGTCTCCCTTTTTTATCTGTATCTAACTTAACGAATACTTGATCGCCTGGTTTTGGCCAAACACTTTGCTTCAATGGTAAATCATCTTTTGATACAAGCACTTCCTTAGCAGTTCCTATATCGGCAAAGACACCTAAGTGAGGAATACGATCAACAACCTCTACCCACCCGTATTTATCAAAATAAATAGATGGTACTTTCATTGTTGGAACTAAATTGCCTTCTTTATTTACATAGAAAAAGACTTCGACTTCGTCCCCTTTATTTACAGGGGTCGTTACTTCATAAAAAGGTAAAAGTGTGTCTTCTTGCCCGTTTGATAAATGGAATCCTGCTTTCGATTTATGTACGATTTTCAGTGTTTCAATTTTTCCTGCGTAAAATTGCTCTTTCATAATTACCTACCTTCTAAGCGATATTGTTTTTGAATATTCTCTTTCATTATATCTTATCTCTCTTATACGTGTAACATTCATTCTTCTCAGTATAATGGATTGTTTTAAATCACGAAATGTCACTTTATAAGTTTAAAGCGTAAACGCACAAACGCACACATACGTTTATGCATGTATTTGTAACGTTTGCTATATCATTCTATAATATATCACGTTGATCTAATATTACGTAATAGATTAATAGAAAAAAGTAAGTAGGTGTAGAAAATGTTACGAATTATATATATGGTTTTATCATGTGTGGTTGTTAGTTTTGGTGTTTTTATTCTTCAAAGTTCCCAAGTCATTACTGGAGGGACTGCTGGGTTAGCATTAAGTATTTCGTATTTATTAAGCAGTTCGTTTGCGATCGTTTTCTTTATGATTAATATTCCGTTTTACATATTGTCTGTGTTTAAAATGGGCTGGAAATTTACACTCTCGACCATTTTTGCAGTAACGACATTGTCATTAATGACTGAAGTGATTCAGTTTCTCCCAACAATAGAAATCAATGCAATCTTCGGTTCAATATTAGGGGGAATTATCTGTGGTTTTGGTTTATCCTTCTTATTTATGAATGGTTCCTCTCTTGGGGGAGCAAACATTTTGGCTCTTGTTTTACAAAGGAGGTTTCATATCGACCCTGGTAAGACAACCTTTGCATTTGATTTTGCCGTCATTTTAACTGGCTTAATGTCTGTAGGGCTTCTACGAGGAATTTACTCTGTACTTTCTATTATTATGATATCTATGATTATTAGTTATTTTAAAGGAAAAATCGCAAAGAAAAATGCTGATCCTGAACCAGTACAACAAGCTCAAAAAGCCTCATAATCGAGAGGGAGACCTACTTGCACAAATGGGTCTCCCTCTTTTTATTTTTGCTTTAATAGAAATTTGGGTGTTCTACTAAATATCTAAGTATTCTCTTCAACGTTTTTTCATATATTGAAGTACGAAATAGATAAAAAACTGAAAGGAGTACAAAGAAATGGCCTATTGTTCTTGTTGTAAAAATGATGATAAACGTTTAGCAAGATGTGGAGAATGTGGTGAAGATGTTTGTTCAAACTGCTTAATTTCTATTGCACAGTATAACTTTTTACGTTTAAAGGTTTGTAAGACGTGTGAAGAAAAGTCTAATGCATAAAAAAGACACACAAACAAATATATCTGCGTGTCTTTCATCATTTATTGGACCTTCTTTTTCCTTAATTCTTTTGGAACATATACACAGAATGGTTCACTTTCTAGATAGTCACCTGTCATTGCGTACGCTCTCGATCTAGATCCCCCACAAACATGACGGTATTCACAAACACCGCACTTTCCTTTATATAAATCAGGGTTTCTTAATGATTTAAAAATGTCAGATTCCCTATAAATCGTAGGTAAAGGTGTCTCACGGACATTACCTGCTTTTACAGGTAGTAGACCGCTAGGATATACATCCCCGGTATGTGAAATAAATACGAATCCATTTCCATCATTAACACCTTTAGGTGCTCTGCCTAATCCATCAATTTTTCCTGTCTCACCTTGAACAAGTGCATCTTTATATTGGATCTCTTTTTCATTTTCAGCTTTCTCACGCATTTTGTTTTGAATAACAACTCGGCGATAGTGCTGCGCTGCCGTTGTTTTGATATCAAATGAGACTCGTTTAGACAGGTCGTAAAGCCATTGGAATACTTTTTCATGTTCAACTGGAGAAATCATGTCATCTTCTTGCCCTCTTCCAGTTGGAACAAGGAAGAACACACTCCATAATACACAATCTAACTCTTCAACGAGCGCAGCCATTTCATCTAATTGATTGACATTATACGTTGAAATGACCGTATTAATTTGAATAGGCATATTTAACTCATGTAGGTATTTAATTGCATTCATTGTTAAATCAAACGAACCAGACGTTCCACGGAAGTGATCATGTATTTCAGCGTTTGGTCCATCTAGACTAAATGCCCACCTTGATAATCCGACCTCTTTCGCTTTTGACATTGCTTCTTTTGTTACATTAGGTGTTGCTGATGGTGTCATTGATACTCGTACACCTTTATCAATTGCATATTTTGCAATATCAAACACATCTTCTCTCATCAGCGGGTCTCCACCTGTAAAAACTAGCATAGGGTTGTTCATCGAATGTATATCATCAATTAACTTTTTCCCTTCTTCAAACGAAAGTTCCATAGGATGACGACGGTACTGAGCTTCTGCGCGACAATGCAGACACTTTAATTCACAAGCACGTGTTAACTCCCATATTACGATAAACGGATTTTCATTATAATCTTGAGGAAACATCTATAAGCCCTCCTTAACAAGCTACTTTTTCATACTTTTAGCTTATCGCGAATAAAAACCTCCTGATATGATGTAAATCACATATAAGACGATTAGATGGCAGAGTTCACAAATTGTTTACATAACAGATGACCGTTTTCACGAATTCGATGTCATATAAATGCTTTTATGCATAGAAAAAAGAGCTTGCTCTCAGGTAGAACAAGTTCATGTAAAAGTATTGATCTTTCATTATCTTCTATCTAGTAATTTTAGCCTGCCGTCTATATAAGTAATTAAAAGGGTATCAATTTGTTGGCTGAGCTCTTTGTTATAATAAAAAATTAACCCTTTAACCTTAAATAGTTGATCTCCATCTTTAAACTCATCCAGAGTTATTTTAAACTTTGATGCACCTCATGTACTCTTATCATCGAAGCTAATCCGATAGGTATGGCGGCCACTTCTATGAGATAATTCCTCCAAAAAATCTACCGCTTCTTTTGTCACTTCCATTGTTATTCCTGCCTCCCTCCCCTTTATTTAGGAGAACTTTATTCTAAACCAGCTCAGTTACGTAAAGGGGGTGATAACTTATGAGTCACGGATTCAAAAATTCCGTTAATGCTTTTTGTTCTTTCTCTATTGAAGCTTGAACGTTTTTATCCATTAGTGCTTCAGAACGAGATAATTCATTTTCAATGGCTGCAACCATTTCTTCTTTTAACTCTTTTTCTATGCGTTTTAATGAATCTTCTAATACATCCGTAAAAAGTTTAGACCATGTAGCTATAGAATCACTTGCTTTCTCAACACCAGTTTGCACTAATTGTTCTTTTAACACTTTAATTGTCCCTTGTTCAAAAAAGTCTTTCTTTGATTTGATATAAGATTTAAACGTTAATAGATCGACATTTAAATCCACCTCATGAAGATCTCCAGTTAATTCAATTCTTTGTAAATCAGGGTAATACGCATATGAAGTCAACTCTTTTTGAACCGCATGTGACTCTTCTTTTACCCAATCATATGCTCTTTCTTTTAATTTGGCTTCCATACGTACAATACTTGCTTCAAGCTCTTGTTTTAAGAAGTATTCTCCTAACCCTTTCCATTCCTTCATTGCTCCTAATAGTTGCTCTTGTAATTGTTTCTTTGAATTTCCATTTACTGTTGCAACATTAATCGCTGTCGGAAAGTAATCATTTAATACGAACTTCATTCTCTCGCGTAAATATAACGTCATTTGGTCATACTCTTGAATTAAGTCTCTTAATACATAAGAAAACGAGGAATTTTGAACAGCTAACATTTGTTCCTTCACGGTTTGTTGTAATATTTTATGTTGTCTCTTTTGTTCTGCTTCATCTTCTTTCATAAAACGAACACTGTCATCAAGCTTCTCGACAAATTGATTTAGTTGATGAACAATCATATCAAAACTTAATTTTTTCAGTTCTATAATCGTTTCATTATAAAAAGACGTTTCAAACCTTGAAAAGCTTGTGCTTGCGACATCTTTATTTTTTTTGGCAGCCAATCCTTGTTTACTTGATACATCATAGATGCGCGGTTTTTCTAAACCGTTACTTAATAGTTGATCATGGACATGTTTTTTTACACCATTTAATTCATTTTCATTATTAGCTAAGTCAGATGCATTAATAATAAAGTAAAGTTTATCATGTTCAAAGCTTTCATTTACCTTTCCAATTTGTTGAAGGAAGTATTGATCTGCTTTTGAAAACGCATGATTGTAATACGTCAAATAAAAAATGGCATCAGATTTTTTCATTTGCTGAAATGCAACATTTGTATGCCTCCCATGAATGGAATTCACTCCTGGCGTATCAACAAGAATAATCCCTTTTTTTGTTAGTTCACAATCATAATAAATATTTACTTCCTTAATTAAGCATGCATTCTCTTCTTGAGCGACATAAAATTCAAGATTTTTTAAATCTTTCACAATCCATGTCCCCAATTCGTTTAAGTTTTTCTTTATGCTTTCCTTTAAAGTAAGTAAATAGTCGGAATACGTTTTTTCCCAACTGGAATGGTAGTTCTTTGTATTCGGTGACCAACCTTTAAGTGTCTCAACAGATAATGATTCATCTAACTGATGACTAACCGCCTGAATCTCATCATTTAAATCTTCCACAGATTTTAACGAAATCTTAACTGTGCCGTGTTCATTATTGCCGTTTGATTGTTCAACGGTATTTACAGTAGCGGTTGTTGGATTCGGAGAAACAGGTAAAATACTTTCACCTAATAATGCATTGGCAAAACTTGATTTCCCTGCACTAAATGCACCAAATAAAGAAATAACAAAAGACTGATCTTGATATCTCTTTATCCTTTCAATGAGTTGATCACGCTCTGTCTTTAACACTTTTGATTGATGAAATGATTGTAACGAATCTTTAACATTTGTCACCCACTTAAGCGTGTCTTCTTCTGAAAAGTCAATGACACGTGAAGTATGATCGTTATCCCACGTCGTATCAATGACTCCTTCTTCAGGTAAAGTGATACCTGAAAGGGATTGCTCGTGATTAGAAGGAAATGATTTTTTCATAACTGAATGAAGTAAATTTACATATGCTCTTTCTGACGGGAAGGTAGATAATACTTTTTGAATACCTTCTGACTCCTTCGTATAAGTTTCCTTGACTTCTTCAAGCTTTTTTTCATACTCTTCAATTGCATGAAATTTTTCGAGTTGTTTATTCGTAGACTGGCGCTTTTCTTTTACATAGCCATCCATTTCTTCAATTTGAATGTCAACGATTCGTTTTGCTTTTTCTTTGATGTGTTGCACAATCAAGTTTGTCATTTCTTTTGTAAATGTGTATACGTAATCCCTACTCGTATAATCTGTTTTCACATGACTTTTCAAAAGTTCGTTAGAGACTTCATAATTCATTTCACTTACTGCTTCTTCAAACCGCTCAACATTAGATAATGTCGTACGGTCAACTTTTTGAAAGTACCCTTGCAAATGAAAGATTAATTGTGACTTCACTTTATCTTGAAGATTTTCAGTTAAACGTGTGAGTCTACGTGCTTGTTCATCAGCGGTTTTCTTTTTAGAAAACAAGATGCCAACTTTATAACCCGGTTTTAACGTTTCAATCCATTCACGAGCAAGGTCTGTCGTTTCATATGGAAAGAGTGTCACATTATTAAATAGTTTATCGTTTTCTTTCTTGAAGTTTTTCCAAATGTATTGATCATAATGATTTAAATATTCTAACTCATTAACGATTCGAGCTTTTTCTGAAAGTTGTTCAAGTGTGTATCCTTCGTTTTCCATTTCATCTTTAATATCTTCAATCGCTTCGTTCTTTTCAATTGACAAACGATGATTTACTGCATTGTATAATCCATACGTTAACATGTGCTGGGATGTCTCTATTAGCTCATCACTATTGTATAAAAGAGCTTTCATCTCTCGTTCAAAGACCGCAAATTCATTTAGTGGATGTTCCCAATTTTTCATCGATGTAAAATATATTGAAATATATTCTATTCCCCACTCTTGCAAAACATTTTTTAAAGAATTTCGGAAGATCGAAATTGGAATTTCGGTTTCATTATGTTTATCTATTTGGTTTACGACGAGATATATTGGTTTTTTTTCTAGTGATAGCTGTTTCAAGAAATATAAATTCGTTTCAGACTGGACGTGATTATAATCCATCACATAAACAACGGCATCTGTCGAATACAATTGTTCTACAGTAACAGATTCGTGTGAATCATCCGTTGAATCAACTCCAGGAGTATCTAAAATGGAACTAGCATTTCCTAAGAACGGTAAATTTGCTGTGATTGTAATATCTGATATTTTTAAGCCGTTCATGCCCCAGTTACGTACCTGATCCCATGGAATTTCGCCCGTCCAACACTTTTTGCCTTCATCTTTTGTATGTACAGATAAACCTAATTCACCATTTTTTATTTTAACGATATTTGCACTTGTCGGAATTGGACTAGTTGGTAAAACTTCTGCACCTAGTAATGAATTTAAGATCGTTGATTTTCCTGCTGAAAAATGCCCACAAAAAGCGACTTCAAACAGTCGTTCCTTTTGTTTATCTTTTAGCAATTGTAAGCGAGCTTTCTCTTCTTCCGTATAGGAAAGGTTCCCTCGCTCTAGTTTCTCTTTTACAATTGTCATCATAAATCCCCTTTCTTAACAACTATCACTATAACGAATTTTCAAAAAAAAGAGAAGGGAAAATCGTGAAAAGGTGTACCTCTATTTTTTAAGAGGTACACCTTTTCATAAGTAGCTCCATTTCCGATGTGAAAAACAATAGAACTGGTAATAAGTTTAACATTAAGTTTTACATGTTTCCTTTTTACTAAGTGCTCGAATCCGTTTACAGGTGGACGCTTTCACCTCTAGGCACAAGTGCGACATAAATCGTTGGAGCCTATGAATAAGTCATTATATCCGTTCAAAAATTCCTTCGCTTTCCGCGGGCAATGCCTCAGCTAAACAGGGCTAAAGCCCTGTTGGATCTTCGCCTATTGCTATTCCCGCTGGAGTCTTCGGATTTTTGACGGATATCCTATTTATCTAATGGGTTTCAGGGTTCTGCTCGCTTTAGGTGATTTTCAAAGTTAGCTGAAGACAAGCCCTCGGGAAAGCGTCCGTCTCAAGTGGAGTTCACGCTCATTATTCGCAATTTCGCACCTTATTTTGAGTTATGAAATTGATTCATTTTTAAAAATTAAACAAACAAATCATTATTTCAGGCGCGAATTACCTCCAAAGTGAGCTGTTATTTTCTATTTACCCAATGTAAATGGAACTACTAAACCTTATCGATTCTCATTTATTGATTTTGGTCTAATAAAGATTGCACCGTTAAAAAGCTATACCCTTCTTGTCGCAGACGGTCAATGATTTCTGGCAATGCTTCGACAGTACCATCTAATAAACCTGGATTTAAATCGATATTATGTTGTAATACAATCCCCCCAGGTGAAATGTCCCTCTCAACAATTTCTAAAATATGATCAGCAGATAATCCTGTATAATCGAGTGTATCCACAGACCATATAATAATGCGAAGTCCATACTCATGAAGTAATTGTTCATCCGCTCGTGTTAATAAACCAAATGGTGGTCGAAATAAATCCGGTCTTCGCCCAACTGACTCGGCAATTTTATCTTGCGTTAGTTGAATTTCTCTAGAAACTTCTGCAGTCGTTTCATTCGGAAGGCGTGGGTGAGAAAGAGTATGATTCCCTAATGAATGACCTTCATTAACGATTCTTTGCATCATTTCAGGATGTTTATCTATTTGCTTACCGACAACAAAAAACGTCGCTTTTACATTTTTCTCTTTCAATATATCAAGAATTTGTGGTGTGTATATTGGATCAGGGCCATCATCGAAAGTTAAAGATACATACTTTTGAGATGTATTTCCAGTACGAATTCTTTTCGCCTTTCTTTCAATATTCGTATTGATCACTGTCTTTTTTAAATCAGGGCGATAAGAAACATGAAAACCAAGTTCAAGAGCTATGTCTCGTAGCGGGACAAATGTTTGACCATTTACGCTAATTGGTTCAACAGATAGTTCTCCTCGTTCCCATTGTCTCGTGTTTGGATTAAAAATATCGGTGAACGTTTTTCCAACTGGCGCAGCTACCTTTTTATCACCAACTTGAAAAACAATCGATTGATACCTATCATTCCAATTCACTTTTGCTCCTGTATTTTTAAAAAATAATGCAGGTACCATTAGGTGACCTTCTCTTAATAAATATTCAGTATTCACATCAAGGTCATCAACGTTAATATCAGCTTCTGACACTTGTGATTCTCTTGCTAAAGCATTACCAGCAGAAGAGAAGAGGATGGCACATATAAAAATGAATAACATAAAATATTGACCTTTATTTTTCATCATTTACATACTCCTTTATCGATGGAAAGATTCAATCGTATCTTTCCCAAAAGGAGGGAGGATTACTAACGAACTTTTAATGAAGAAACGACTCACCAATCATAAAAAGAGCCATCCATAAGTTATTATACTTAAGTGACAGCTCTTAAAATAGGTCTAGAAGTGCTTTATGGTTTTACGATCATATTGATTTCACCGGCATCTGTTCCAGTTTTCATTACTGATAACACATGGCTTGCTACTGTTTCAGTAGTAAGGCCGTGTGTTTTTTTCTCAGCTGAAACACTTCCAAAATCAGTTTGGACCAATCCAGGAGAGACAGTTGAAACCCGGATACCATAGGGCTTACCTTCTTTTTGCATCGTTCCAGATAACCCGATTAACCCCCATTTACTAGCACAATAAGCACCACCACGTTCGATCGTTGAATAACCAAGGTCGGATGCAATGTTTATAATATGTCCACCAGTGTCTTTCATATTTTTGAAAACATATTGACTGCAATAAAATACGCCGGTTAAATTTGTTCCAATTTGAGTGTTCCACTCTTCTGGCGACATGTCATCAACATTTTTCCAAATACCTACTCCAGCGTTGTTGATTAAAATATCAATATGTTTAAACGTTTTATATATCTTATCAAACGTTTTCGTTACACATTCATGTGAAGAGACATCACATATGTATGTTGAAAGACCTTCATATGAGGAAAGCTCATTCATCACGTCCGTTCGTGATTCTTCTGTTTTTGAAAGGACGATCACCTTCATCCCTTCCTTTAAACACTCTCTTGAAATTTCTTTCCCGATTCCTCGTGACCCACCAGTAATAACAACCACTTTATCTTGAAGCATACAATCCCACCTCAATTCAAGAATTATAGAACTATTTCTTATCTTCTTTCATTTGAAACCGGAAATGACATACGCCTTCTTTTAAAATATATTCATCATGAATAACTTCAAAGTTTGGATTAAAACCCTTTGCTACAGCAGGGTCAATCATATGACAATATAAAATTCCATGTTCCTCCATACCATCTTCTTTCCATTGGTCAGCAAAAGCACATTTTGTAAAGGTTTGCTCAATTTCATTTTTGTGAAATAATGTTTCAAATTCAAACAATTCACTTCTACCCATATCATAGTTCGTTAAATAATGGTCTTTTTCATTTGGTTTGCCTGCTAGCTCTGCCCTTTTTGCAATATTTTTTCCACGTTCTTCTCCGAAAGTACGAACTCCTTCTATTATTGCATCTTGACCTGGCTCACCTAAATTATTTTTTGCATGTTTTGCAATGTGCGCAAACATTTTCGCCATCAATGAATACATATTAATTGGGTCTTGTTCGTTCTTTTTACAAATCTCCACATATTTTTTAAACGACTGTTTAACTTTCTCTGAATCTAATAAAGTGTCAGTTTGAAAATCTATTTTATTTTTATCTGTTTGAAGCAATGTTGACATCAAATCACTTTGAAAATCACATACCCCCTCCTCGATCACACTTTTCCCTTTTTGATGAAATGAAGACTCTAATGACAGACATAAATGGAAAAATAGCTTTGATGTAATTTCGTACATTGTTACATGTTTTAAAGCAGTTTTAGACTGTTCATCACTCATAATAATTTCACCTTCTTTTAGTCATTATCTTTCATTAATCTCTCAATATATGTTTTTAACACGTGAGTAGCTGTAACAATATCATTTAATTCTGTCCACTCTTTTGGGTTGTGACTAATTCCATTTTTACTACGTACGAAAAGCATTGATATAGGAACATGTTCGCCTAAAATCATCGCATCATGACCAGCACCACTTGGTAAAGTAAAAGACGTTTCTTGGTGCTCTTCTATTGAATCTACTAATATCTCTCTTAAATAATCATTCATCGGAACTGGTGTGATACGAAATTTTTCATTTAACTCAACTTTCAAGCCGTGCTCTTTTTCTACATCCATCCCTAGTTGTTTAATACGATTAACAACTTCATCTCTAGTGTCTTTATGAATATCTCTAATGTCTACAGTTAATGTGACATTCTTTGGAATAACGTTTACTCCATTAGGTTCAACATTAAGATGTCCTACTGTAGCGACTGCAGTTTCACTTATTTGTTTTGGTATACTTTCTATTGAATACACAAATTGACTAGCAGCGACAAGTGCATCTTTTCTATCAGTCATCGGTGTATTACCAGCATGTCCTGCTTCACCATGAAATACGACTTCAAGCCAGCATGGACCTGCAATTCCTGTAACTGCTCCAACAGAAAGGTTTTCCTTTTCTAGGATTTTTCCTTGCTCAATATGTACTTCGATAAATGAATGGATATTACTTAAGTCTCTCTTTGCGTTCAAGAATCCTTCGACTGATAGTCCAGCTTGATCCATCACTTCATCAAAGGATTGTCCATAAACATCAACAAGTTTCGTCATTTCTTTTAAACTTTCTTGACCGACAACTGCAGCACTGCCAGAAAAACCAGCTTTAAATCTTGAACCTTCTTCATCTGAAAAAATAACAACTTCGAATGGTTTTTCTGGTGTATAATTTGTTTCTTTCCATGCATGGGCTACTTCTAAAGCTGTAAGGACACCGACGGGTCCATCGAAATGACCGCCATTTGGTACACTATCTACATGAGAACCTGACAAAATAGCTGGAGCTTCTTCATTTCTTCCGCTTACACGTCCAAATACATTTCCAGCACCATCTTCGTAAACATTAAGTCCAGCTTCTTGAAACCAGCTTTTCACTAATGATTTCGCCTGTCTTTCTTCTTTTGAAAATCCCATTCGTTTTGAACCGTTATCAGCTGTTTGACCAATTTGAGATAATTGAGTTAAGCGCGAGGCTAACCTTTCCCCATTAACACCTGAATGTGTTAAGTTCTTATCATACGATTGAAGCAGGCGAGCATAAAACTGTTCAGTTAATATTTGTTTCTTTTCCATTTTGATAGTCTCCTTTTAGTTGAATCAATTTCATAACTCAAAATAAGGTGGGAAATTCCGAATGATGAGCGTGAACTTCACTTTAGACGGACGCATTCCCGAGGGCTTGTCTTCAGCTAACTTAGGCTCGATAACTCTTCGCCTAAGTGGATCTTCAGCTCGTCGCTCCTGCGGTTACTCGTCGCAGCTAGGAGCAGTTCGAAGAAGTATTGCTCGTCGCTGATCCTCCGGGAGTCGCCGTCTTTAGTTACGTTCACTTCTAAACAAAACTTGGCTTTTCGTTAAAGAGATTCTTCGTAAGCGAAGTGTGCTTACATAGAAGCTCTTATGCTTTAGTGCAAGTCATTAATTAGGAACTTCGACTACAATCGATCACGTCCTGTGATCAACGCCGAAGTCACCACCTCCTGTGGAAGTAAGCCTTAGTTGCCACAAGCTCAACTCCTATGATTAAACGTCGAGTTGCGACGAGCAAGCGTAGCGGCGCAGGAGCAGTTACTATCGACCATAAAATTATAAATTCTGATAGTACAAATAAAACGTACATTTAATGAAAAAGTTTATAATATCATTCGTTTCATTGCTAAAAAACGTCATTATGAAATTAATTCAGTTAGTAAACTAATTTTTATTCAAAACAAATGGATCATGATTGAATAAGTCACGTTAATTATTCAATTTCGATTGATTTCTAATTATAGCTCACTTGCGCAAACACATTTTATATTTCTGTACGCAGATCCCAAAGTTCAGGAAAGAAGCGATGATCTAAAACACTTTTTAAATAATTTACCCCTGAAGAACCACCTGTACCTTTTTTAAACCCTATAATTCGTTCTACTGTTTTCATATGTCTAAATCGCCATTGTTGGAGCCAATCTTCAATATCAACGAGCTTTTCTGCTAATTGATATAAGTCCCAATATTGATCTACATTTTTATATACTGTTAACCAAGCTTCTTTCACAGTATCATCACTTTCATATGTTTTCGTATAATCACGATTTACCAAGTCCGGATTCACAGGAAGACCGGCCTTTGCTAAAGCGTTGATGGCAACATCGTAAAGCCCTGGTTTTTCATAAGCTTCTTGTAAAACATTCAGCAATTCAGGATCTTTTTTATAAATCTTTAATACGTGATCGGTTTTGTAACCGAGTGAAAATTCAATCATCCGATATTGATATGATTGAAATCCAGATGCTTGACCGAGGTGGTCTCTAAATTCCATATACTCAGAAGGGGTTAATGTTGAAAGTACATCCCATGCATGAATAATTTGTGATTGAGTCTTTGATACACGAGCAAGTTGCTTAAATGATGTTTGGAAGTCTTCTTTCTTAATAGAATCTATAGCTGCATTTAATTCGTGTAAAATAAGCTTCATCCACAGTTCACTAACTTGGTGAATGATAATAAACAACATTTCATCATGATGGTCTGAGAGTCTCTTTTGACTTGATAAAATCTTATCAAGATTTAAATACTCTCCATACGTCATGTTATTTATAAAATCAGTATGTATATCTTTTTCATTGTTTTTATCCACTTTCGCCGCCTCCATTTCATATAGTGAATGATAAAAAAATCTCATACTAATAAACATAACAGAAAAATCTAAAAAATTAAACTTATTATAACAGGATAATAGTTTAATAGAAAACAGCGTATGAGACTTCACATACACTGTTTTCAGGGCATCTTTTAAATATAAATATTGAAGGGCATTTACTGAGCGAACGAGTCCATAACCAAAGTAATGATTATTTCCTAAATATTGAGCACTATTTCTTAACGTTTGTTAAGCTGTCGGATATTACATAAATATTCCTAACCCCCTTCCATTATCGTTTACTTTTTTCTCTAAACAGTAGCCAAAGTATAAGAAATAAAGTAATTGCAACAAATTGGAGAGATAGGATATACCATGGGTGTGGACCTAACCAGTCTAGCAAACTAACCCCTCTTGGTTTTTCTGTTAAAAACCAGTAGTTTCCCTCAACATACTTATTAATGAATAAAATGAGTGGTAACAAAATATTTAAAAACAACATCGCTTTTATGACAGAAAAAATTGTTGGCCGATACCCTTTCACCCATACAAAATATAAGCAAACCCATATGATGAAAATGTGTGTATAGAAAAAATGGACAAAGCGGAAGTGTGGGAACCCAAAGTTTAAAACAGGAGTAAATATAGCTTGTAATGCACCTGCAATGCCAATAAAAAAGACGATTTCAAAGGTTGTTCGATGTTTTGTTAATAGCAACAAAATAATGAGAAACAAACTAATATTACATAACTCCAATGGTAGTGCATGGCTCGACTGCCACATACCAATTTGAAATAACCAAACTTGATAACCAACCTCAAAGATTATTAATGTGAGTGCGATGATAAACTCATGACGGTCAGTCGTAACATCTTTTAGGAAGTTTCTAAAAAAATAGAGTATGAAAGCGCCTGTAATTAAGATCCCAATCACAAATATATGGTGAGTTGACAACATTTCAAACGGAAATTGTGTAGAGCTCCTATGAAACCAATTCATAAATATCCTCCAATGATTATTATGACCTCAATAACTTCGATAAACTTATAGAAAATCCTCCTCCGTTAAAATCCAAGATCATCGCAAATCTCTAAAGAATCCATGAAAATATGTAATTAGTTGTAAATGTACTCGGAGTAATTGAAATATCATTCATTGATTCATAAGATAGATTAAGTATCACCTTTTAACCTTTGGCATCTAAACAAATATAGATAAAGAATGTAAAAATAATTCATTGGTGGGGGAAAAATGATAAAAGAAGTATTTTTATTGAGGAGTATCGCTTGCCTATGTATTGTGTTTTTGCACGCAATTGGTACAGGGTTAAGTTCGATTCCAGATACTGCAATCAGTACATTTACTTACAACTTGTTTGATTCAGTAAATGTCTTGTTATACTTTGGAACTCCTCTGTTCATATTCATCTCAGAATTGATCATTGCTTATTCTTACCGAAATAAACAAATACCAAGTCACTTTTTAAATAAACGATTTAAATATATTTTTATTCCGTTTTTATTTATGGCGATGTTTTATGCTGTACCACATGTGCGTTCCATCCCTGACGTTGGGTATGAGTTCTTTTTAAATGCTTTAATCGGAGATTTTCACGGTTATTTCGTTTTAATTATCTTCCAATTTTATTTCGTGCACTTACTTTTTTACCGTTTCTTAAAGAAACAAAACCCTTTAAAAGTAATTCTCGCATCACTTGCAGTGAATATCGCTTACTTGTCACTGTTTAATTTCACAGCACCACCTAATTTACCGTATGCTGAATATATATGGACGAGATTTTACTGGGTACCGTTTTTAGGTTGGATTTTCTACTTTACATTAGGCTTCTATTGTGGTTACTATTACGAGGCATTTGTATCATTATTAAAAAGATATCGTAAACTTATCTTAACGGCACCTATTATTTCAAGTGCCCTACTACTGTCGTTATATCACACGGATTTGTTAGTTGTTCATAGTTCAAAACGAGTTGATATGATTTTTCATACAACAGCTGTTATTTTTTCTATGATGTATTTAACAATGAAACTACGCCATATCCCAGACTTTTTAATTAGAATTAGTCAGTATTCCTTTGGTATTTATTTACTGCATATGTTTTATATCTCAGTCATTGATTTTGTATATCAATATTACCCTGTTACGTTAGGGTTCAATTATATCTTGATTCTATTTGCATTTAGTACATTCTTCTCAATAACAACAATTTACTATTTGAATAAATGGAAGTACGGATATTTGATCGTCGGAAAATTAGGAGTAGCATATAAAAATAATAACTATGTAAAAGAATGGCAAGTTTCTGAAGAAAAAGGAGTTAATTATAGTTCTTAAGTTTTTTAAAAATGGGCTGCGTTTAGCAGCCCATCAGGCTGTTGAGAAAGTCCTCTCAACAGCCTGTTTTTTTATATTCATTAATCCGATTATTCAGATAGTTATAGTATAATAAAGATAGCTCTTCGAGCAGATAAAAAGTGAGTACAATCTGCATTCGCTATAGACGGACGCTTTCCGCGGGCAACGCTTCAGCTTCCTCGGGTAATGCGCCCTGCGGGATCTTCAGCTGTTGCTTTTCCCGCAGGAGTCGCCGTCTTTCGCTTCTTCGATTGTTAGTAAAAAGAGAAATTCGCTTAAAATTTTATCTATCTGAGGTGATCGAAATGTTACGTCCCATAAAAGAAAAACAAGTTGAACTTGAGATGGTTTCTATCGATCAATTAGTGCCTGAAGATCATTTACTACGAAAAATTGATGCGGCGATTAACTTTTCATTTATTTATGAAAAGGTGAAACCTTACTATAGTGAGGATAACGGACGACCTCCTATTGATCCTGTCATGTTATTTAAAATGATGTTTGTGGGATACCTTTACGGTATCCGGTCAGAAAGACAGCTTGAAAAGGATATCCAAACCAACGTTGCTTACCGTTGGTTCTTAGGATTAGGTTTAACAGAACCTGTTCCTCATCATTCAACGATCAGCTTTAATCGGCATAAACGCTTTAAAGACACAGATATTTTTCAAGAGGTTTTTGATGAGATTGTTCTTTTAGCTATGGAACATCGTATGGTTGGAGGACGTGCTTTATTTTCCGACTCTACCCATTTAAAGGCGAATGCCAATAAACGAAAGTTTGTTAAAAGGGACGTTCAAATAGAAACTCGTGAATATATTGAAGAGTTAAATGAAGCGATTGAGGAGGATCGAAAAGCTCATGGAAAAAAGCCGTTACCCAAAAGAAATGAAGTAATTGAAGAAAAGGAAATAAAGGTTAGCACAACTGACGAAGAAAGTGGCTATATGTATAGAGAAGGAAAACCCGAGGGATTTTTCTACTTAGATCACCGAACAACAGACCTAAAATATAATATTATTACTGATGTACATCTTACACCAGGCAATGTCCATGATTCACGCCCGTATTTAAACCGTCTTGACCGTCAGGTAGAACGTTTCGGATTCGAGGTTGAAGCTGTAGGATTAGACGCTGGATATTTAACCATCCCACTCTGTAAAGGGTTGGAGGATCGAAACATTATGGGAGTTATTGCGCACAGGCGTTTTAAGCCAAAGAAAGGCTATCTTCCGAAATGGAAATTCCACTATGACAAGGTATCGAATACATATGTTTGTCCAAATGGAAAGAGTTTGACCTATTCGACGACAAACCGCGAAGGTTACCGTCAATACCACTCGAACCCAGCTGATTGTGTTAACTGTCCACTACTTAGTCAATGTACCAATTCAAAAAATCATAAAAAGGTGATTACACGTCACGTCTGGGAAGACAGTAAGGAGAAGGTGAGAGAACACCGCCTTTCTCCCGAAGGGAAACTAATTTATAAGAAAAGGAAAGAAACGATTGAGCGAAGCTTCGCGGATGCCAAAGAGCTCCATGGGCTTCGCTACTGCCGGTTACGGAGTTTGAAGGGCGCAACAGAACAAGCGCTCATGACAGCCACCGTTCAGAATATCAAGAAGATAGCAAACCACCTCTCAGCTAGTTGAGAGGTGGTTCATCTTCTATTTTTAATTAAAATACAAAGGTTCAATATCATATTAAAAAAGAGAGAAACCCCAAGCATTGAAAAATGCATGGGGTTTCTCGACAATCTGATGGGCTGCGTTTAGCAGCCCATTTTCATATGTTGCCCTTATTTTTTTGCATCGATAACCTTCTCAAGAAGCGTTAACCTTTTTTCTTGGTCCACCCCTCTTCGAAATAAACCGAACGTCATAGCATTAGAATCAACACGATGCACAAATACTAAATCCATGTCAGGGATGATATCGATTGACTGCCCATACCTCCCTATTGCAGAGTACATATTTAAATCTGCAAAAGGTCCTTCTGTAGCAACCCACCACATATATCCATAATCATACACATCGTTATGGTCGACTTCTGCATGAGGCTGTGTACTAATTTTGATCCACTCTTCTGGAATAATTTGTTCTCCGTTCCATTTTCCATTTTGTAAATAGAGTTGACCAACTCGAGCCATGTCTCTTGCAGAAACTTGAAAAAGATAGGAAGGGTGAATGGATTTTCTCATTTCACTTTTATAATGAGTGAAATTTAATGCGAAATCCTCCATCTCTATAGGGGTCGCAATTTTATGATAAAACTCTTCAAATAAATCAGACTCTGTTTGGTTATTGAATATTGTTCCTAATACGTTAAAGTCCCAATTATTATAATAAAAATTTGTTCCAGGCTGATGGCTTCCACGGTGCGGCCTAGCGCGCTGCATTGTCCATGATTCTTCACCTGCAGGATGATAGACCCCTGAGCTAGAACGTAATAAATCAGATACTGTTGCCATCTTTTCAAAAGCCGTTAACGAATTCCGATCATCAATACCTAATTCAGTTAAATTTGCCTCAAGTGAAATATCGCCTTTTTCTTCATATATGCCATATAAACTGCTTAAAAAACTTTTTCGTACAGAATGTGCATTCGTATTTTTGGCAACATTCCCCCATGAAAAAAGTACTTTTCCGTCATATATAGCTATTGCAGCAGTGGAATTCAACGAGCGAAAATATTCTTGTGCTTCATTAAGTTTTTCTGTTGACCAACCTATATCTTCTGGTGAATCATGAAATTCCCAATTCGACAAAATGATACTTTGTGGAGATTTCATCATAAATGCAAACACTCCTGCAAATAGAAACCAACCTGTAAAAATTGAAAATACGATGCCTTTCTTACTCACGGAAAAACCCTTTCTTATCCTCTTTCCTTATATCTTTGTATGAAAGCAAATGTTTGATTTCAAGTCCATCAATGTTTCATGTTAACTTATCATATGTATGTATTATAGACAAGAGAATCGATCGTGTTTGAAAAAGAATCTATTTTAAATATTAAGCAAATCTTGGCTTATCGCTAAAGAGATACTTTGTACTCTTCACCTTCGACGAGCAAGCATAGCGGTGCAGGATCAGTTATAACGTTAATCCTTTAGCAAAGTTAAAAAATTCTTAAGATATAAAAAAAGACCCTTTCTAATTTAGAAAGGGTCTTTCTTGTTCAATTATTTTTGAACGTTTGCAGCTTGTGGTCCACGTTGACCTTGCTCAATGTCAAAACTAACTGCTTGGCCTTCTTCTAATGTTTTGAATCCTTCACCTTGAATAGCTGAGAAGTGTACGAATACATCGTCTTGACCTTCAACTTCGATAAATCCAAAACCTTTTTCTGCGTTAAACCATTTTACTGTACCTTGAGTCATAATCTTTTTTCCTCCTGTGTGGGTTTTTCCCACTTTGTATTACTTTTTTTGCTCTCATACTCATTCAAGATGAAACTCACTCGCAAAAGTTATTTCTTCCCTCACTCATACCCGAACATCAATAAGTTAAACTTAGTATAGCATAATCAAAAATAAAAAGCTACATTATTTTCTTTAAAATTTTTTTCATATGAAGGTTGCTTCAATTCATCATTACATTTACATACGACTCCTCTTCATCCTGCCTTTTATAGGCAATGGTTATGAACTTTTAGACGAATTAAAAAGCCTTTAGAAAACACCTCTTCCAAAGTGATGATGAATGAAGCAAACTATTTTATTAACGATCGTTAAATGGTTGTGCTTTATATTTTTGTTATGCTGACAATTATTATGTACTATTTATCATAAGTTATACATGATTTCTTAAAATATTTATTGATGAAGTTTAGAAATTATTTGTTTGAAACAAATTCAAAATTGATTTTATTGAATGAATTTCATAACTCAAAGTATGATGCGATATACCGAATGATGAGTGTGAACGTCAACTTCAGACGGACGCTTTCCCTAGGGCTTGTCTTCAGCTAACTTAGGCTCGACAACTCTTCGCCTAAGTGGATCTTCATTCTGCTCTGATCCTCCGGGAGTCGCCGTCTTTTGCCTTTTTCTCTGCCAGTAATAATAAGAATGAGTGAAACTTGCTCATAATATGAATATGATGATGCTTTTTAAAGACATTTATATAGTAAGAACCTGCTTTTTTTGCCTGATACTTAAAGAAGATAAAACAAATTGTGTCCATTTTCTTACTTTATGCTATAATTGACAAGTTGATGAAAAATTGGACGATTTAGATAGGAGAGATTAATACCGAATGAATAAAAGATCAGACTTAAGAAATATTGCAATCATTGCTCACGTTGACCACGGAAAAACTACGTTAGTTGACCAGCTTTTACAACAATCAGGTACTTTTCGTGAGAATGAACAAGTTGACGAACGTGCAATGGATAACAATGATATAGAAAAAGAACGCGGTATTACGATTTTAGCGAAAAATACTGCTGTAAATTACGGTGACAAGAGAATCAATATTATGGACACACCTGGACATGCTGATTTCGGCGGAGAAGTAGAACGTATTTTAAAAATGGTGGATGGTGTGTTACTTGTTGTGGATGCATATGAAGGTTGTATGCCGCAAACTCGTTTTGTATTAAAGAAAGCGTTAGAACAAAAGTTAACACCTGTCGTTGTTTTAAATAAAATTGACCGTGAAATGGCAAGACCAGAAGAAGTTGTTGATGAAGTATTAGATTTATTTATTGAGTTAGGTGCTGACGAAGATCAACTTGACTTCCCTGTTGTATATGCTTCTGCAATTAAAGGTACAGCAAGTAACGATGCAGAAAAGCAAGATGAAGATATGACAGTATTGTTCGATACGATTATTGAAAGTGTACCTGCACCCGTCGATAATAGTGAAGAACCGTACCAGTTCCAAGTAACAATGTTGGATTATAACGATTACCTTGGCCGAATTGGTGTAGGTCGTGTTTTCCGTGGTACGATTCGCACTGGTGACCAAGCTACACTTATTAAAAGTGATGGGACAGTGAAAAACTTCCGTGTAAATAAACTTTTTGGCTTCTTAGGTCTAAAGAAATTAGAAATTGAAGAAGCAAAAGCTGGTGACTTAATTGCAATCACTGGCGTTGAGGACATTATGGTTGGAGATACCATTTGCCCTGTCGACCATCAAGATCCGATGGAACCAGTTCGAATTGATGAACCGACATTACAAATGACATTCTTAGTGAATAACAGTCCTTTTGCAGGTCGTGAAGGAGATTATGTAACAAGCCGAAAAATTGAAGAACGCCTTAAAACACAGCTTGAAACTGACGTTAGTCTCCGTGTTGAAAATACAAGCTCTCCAGATGTATGGAAAGTATCTGGTCGTGGTGAGCTTCACTTATCGATTTTAATTGAAAACTTACGTCGTGAAGGTTATGAATTACAAGTGTCAAAACCTGAAGTTATTATTAAAGACGTTGATGGTGTTCTTTGTGAACCAGTTGAACGTGCACAAGTTGATGTTCCTGATGACTATACAGGTGCTGTCATGGAATCTTTAGGTGAGCGTAAAGGTGAAATGATGGATATGGTTAATAAAGGGGACGGTCAAGTACGTATGGAGTTTATCGTTCCTTCTCGAGGGCTAATTGGTTACTCCACTGAATTCATGGCTCAAACAAAAGGTTACGGTATTCTAAATCATTCGTTCGATGGATACCGTCCTGTTGCTGAAGGACATGTTGGTGGCAGACGCCAAGGTGTACTTGTCTCCATGGAAACAGGTAAAGCAACTCCATATGGGATGTTACAAGTTGAAGATCGTGGAACATTATTTCTTGAGCCTGGTACAGAAATTTACGAAGGTATGATCGTTGGCGAACATAACCGCGATAATGACTTAACGGTAAACATTACAAAAATGAAGCAACAAACAAATATTCGATCTGCTACAAAAGAAAGCACTGTAACGATGAAACGTCCAAGAATCTTAACATTAGAAGAAGCATTAGAATTCTTAAATGACGATGAATATTGTGAAGTAACACCTCAATCAATTCGTTTACGTAAAAAGATTCTTGAGAAGAGCTTCAGAGAGCGTGAAGAAAAGCGTAAAAAATTAGCAAAACAAAACCAATAGATCAAAAATGCTTCGCAGTTTATCGCTGCGAAGCATTTTTATTGGTTCTATACTGAATGTTGTGGTCACCCTTATCGGATCAATGTTTCTCTTTGATCTAAAAAAAGACAAAAAAATAGCACCCAATTCTCTCTTTTTGTTAACCTTGAGTTACCACACAAAAAGAAACAAGGAGAGAATTAAGGTGCAACTAGATTTTATCACAAAGTTATTAGGGATTAAAGACAAGCATGTATTCGTATTTGATTCAGGAGAAGAAGAACAGTGCTTTTGGTTTGAACTTCATAGCGAAGTCCGAAAACAAAAGTGCCCAAAATGTAAAGAGAAGACAAAGCGAATCCATGGATATAGAATGCAATCGATTCAAGGAGCTCAGATAGCAGAGAAAAAGGTTTACTTACAATTAAGGAAACGCAGATATCGTTGTATGAACTGTGGCCATGCATTTTTTGAGAAGTTATCTTTTCTAGATAAATACCAACGACATACATCAATGCTTGCTCAAGAAGCGTTATCCTTATGTTCTGAAATGAGTTTTACACACGCAGCTAGAATCTCAGGAATGAGTACGAATCGTTACCTCCGCCTATTTGACAAACGGAAGATAACTGTAAACAAAGTCCTTCCAAGAGCGATTGCGATTGATGAGTTTAAGGGAGATGCAGGTAAAGAAAAGTACCAAACTGTGATCGTTGATGTAGAAAATCGACATATCATTGATATATTACCGGATCGAAAAGTGAAAACGATTGAAAATTACTTTAAAGAATGCGACACCGGTAAGGTAGAGATCGTTGTTATAGACTTATCCAAAGCATTTAAAGAAGCAGTACGTAGACAATTAGGGAGTCCACTAATCATAGCTGATCGGTTTCATTTCATGCGTCACGGGTACTGGGCATTTGATGAAGTGCGACGTGAACTACAGAATGAGTTACAAAAAGACCCTCGTATTAAGCTTAAACGATGTAAAGAACTCTTATGGAAGTCACCTGAAAAGCTTGATGAGAAAGGCAAAGCGAAGGTAGAAAAGCTATTACAAGCACACCCACAGTTAAGACAGGCATATGAAGTGAAAAATGCGCTAGACCAATGGTTTAAACAGAGTACACCAGAGAATGCGAAAGTTGGTTTAGAAGCATGGTATACCTTTGTGGAAGAGTCCGGCATTCCTTCATTTCAAAGGGTAGTAAAAATGTTTAAGAGATGGCAAACAGAGATCCTCCAATCGTTTATGTATCCTTATAACAATGGCTACATTGAAGGTGTGAATAATACAACGAAAGTAACGAAGAGGATGTCATATGGAATTAAAAGCTTTGAGAGATTACGAATGAAGATTTTGTGGAGACAAATGGTTAGATCCCATGCGGTTTAAACCGCATGGGTAGAGAGAATTGGGAATTTCTGCACCACAACAATTGACAGAGAGCCATTTTTATTTACAATCTTAAGTATGCGATCCCATCTGGATGGATTCCAACATCAAAGCGCTCTTCTTCCTTTAATGTTGTCATATTAATAACAGATACGTCATTTGTTTTATTATTCGCCACATAAGCATACTTTCCTTCAGGATCTAATACAATTCCTCCTGCCCAAACACCTACTCTTAAACGTTTTACTTCCCATGGTCTTACCATTCCTTTTAATTCATGCTCTGTTTCAATAATCGATACGTCACCTGATTCGCGGTTTGCAACTAAGGCATACTTTCCGTCAGGAGTAAACAAAAGTCTTACTGGTGTTCCACCTACTCTTCGTTTATGTAATACCTCTAATGTTTCTGTATCGATCACATAAAGTGTGTCATCCCCTTGGTTTGCCACATATAATTCTTTCCCCTTTGGATGAACAGCAATTCCTTCCGGTCCTGGCCCTACAGGGAAGTGATTGATGACCTCCTCTGTTTTCGTGTCAATAACAGAAATATTATTACTACCGATATTCGGTACATAAACCTTCTCTCCATTTGGAGAAAAAGAGACCATATGTGATTTATCTTGGTATGTCGGTAATACTTTTTCAATTTCATCTGTGTCTGTATTAATAATAAACACCTTTTCACTATATGTAGATGCTAAATATAATTTCTTGCCGTCATTAGTAAGTCCAACACCATGCGGAAAGTTAAAGTCAGGATGTTCTATACGTTTAACAATTTCAAAGCTTTCATTATCCATTATATCGACTTTGTTCCCTAAAGAGCATGCAATATACGTTTTCTTTCCGTCCAAGGTGACAACAACCTCATGTGGGTTATAGCTTGTTTCAACCGTTTTAATGACTTCCTTCGTTTCCGTATCAACAATTGACACCGTATCCTCATCTTTGTTTAATACAATTAAGTAATCTTTCATAATTATTTACCTCCTCTGATTTTTCAGACTAATCATAACACAATTCACTTTATTTCGTATACCGAAACAAAAAAGACTCTCTCTTGTAAAATGATTACAAGCAAAGAGTCATTTTTGTTTCCACTATTAAGTGTCTTCAGTGTCGATGTTAGAAGATAGTTGGCTTTCTTCTAAATAATCTTCATATTTATTATGATCGACTGATACACCCGAATAATGACCGTAAATATCAGATGTAAGGATATTTTCCACTTCTTCGACATAGCCAATGTTTTCATTTGATTCATCAAACATTTGATTATAATCCTTTTCTGTATCAGCTAGGTCAGAAGGTGTATCTGACGATCCGTATTGGCTGACTTCTTGTATAGCATCCTCAGAATCATAAAATGTTTCTTCATCTTTACTATCGTCATACTTAAACTTCCCGGAAGGTGGTTTCAAAACTTCTTCTTCTACGGGGCGATCGTGTGAAACACGGTGTTCTGCGTGCTCAATACATCGCTTTGTCGCTGGAATGACCTCAAGTCTTTCGTAAGGGATGTCAGAACCACACACTTCACAAAGACCATATTCACCTTTTTCCATGGCTGTTAATGCATCATTTATTTGTTTTAAATATTGTTCAGCGTGTTCTTCTAACGATATATCTTTTTCTCGCTCGTATAACTCAGTACCTCCATCACCAGGATGGTTATCATAATTCGATAATTCTCCGACAGTCTCTTGACTGTGTGCTCGTTCTAAATCAAAATGATCGTCATTTATCCTTTGTTTTAACGCATCTCGTTCTTGTATTAATTCTTCTTTCATTTCGTTTAACTGTTCTTGGTTTAACAAAACAACACCTCCAGTTCAGTCTTAGTATATGGAGGTGCTTAATAAATTCCCTCAATACATGTTGCCAGCTTTACAAGTTAAACCCATTTAGAATGTTTAAGTATAAAACTTGAGTTATTAACGATTTCAATATCTTCTCTTTGTTTCAAGTTTTTCATGAGCTGAAAAAGAGCATGATCTTTTTGTTTTGCTTCAATCATACAATCGATTTGTGGAACACTTCCAGCGATTTCTTTTAAAAACGTCAAAAACATGTCCGTATCTATATGATCCGCATGGCTTCGAAAGCTCGATTCCGATTTAGGACTAGATATGTGCATTTTTACCGGAAGTGGTGATTCAGCCCACGTCTGAACTACCCGCTCCCACTCTTTCTCCCAATTTTCATCTTCATGATTTGCTAAATGATGGTGATAATCAAAGACGCATGGGATACCAAGTTTCTCACATAAATACAATGTGTCATTTAAATGAAACGTTTTATCATCATTTTCCAGCATGATGGTTTGTTGGATCATTTGCGGAACGTAAGACCAATTTTCAATAAACCGCTCTAATGCTGATTCTTTATCTTTGTAGCTACCACCAATGTGCATAACACAACGGTGAGTATGGTTAATAGACATTCCTCTTAATAATTGCAAATGCAATTTTAATGTTTTTAATGAGTCTGTTAAGACATTTTTTTTTGGTGAGTTTAAAAGCACAAAATGATCTGGGTGAAAGTCAACGCGCATGTCATGCTTATGAATAAACTCACCGATCTCAGCTAATTTTCCTTTTAATGGCTCTAAGTAATTCCATCCCTTTAATTCTTCATGTGTCGCAAGTGGAACTAGCTTTGAACTGAGTCGGAAAAATGTCACATCATGTGCAACACTATGTTTTAGTAATCGCAAACAATTATCAAGGTTTGATAATGCAATCCGTTCTAATTTCCGAACAGCCGCTTCATGATTATTATAATTTTCAAATTGTGTATATGTCATCGTTTGTGATGGCGAACTATTCTTCAGTTCGACACTCATTGCTACATACCCAAGTCTCACTAATGTCATATTAATTTCCTTCTCCCTTTGTCCATAGAGTTACACCGTTATTTTTTCTTCATACGTGTTTTCTATGTACAAAAAAAGAAATACAATAGAACTGTTAACACGTCTAACATTTAGTTTTACATGTTGCCTTTTTATTGTGATTTTAATGAAGATAATCACTCGAATTCGTTTACAGGCGGACGCTTTCTCCTCATGATACAAGTGCGCCATAAAACAAACCATGTTCTTTGACGGCATTGAATAAGGTATTATATCCGTTCAAAAATCCCTTCGCTTTCCGCGGGCAATGCCTCAGCTAAACAGGCCCAAAGCCCTGTTGGATCTTCGCCTATTGCTTTTCCCGCTGGAGTCTTCGGATTTTTGACGGATACAATTTATCAATCCCCGCCTATCACTTCTTCGAGTTATAAAGTCAATGTCAATAGAGCTTTGTATCATATATAAATCTCAGCGCTTGAGTTAGGGTTTTAAAGGAAAAGAGGAGTACCTCCCAAAATTTGGTTTTATATTTTGATTTGTGTCGCAGTAGAAATACACTTCGCTTTCCGCGGGCACGGCTTCAGCTAACTTTGGAAAGAAAAATTCATTTCTTTCCAAAGTGGATCTTCATCTCGCGCTGTTCCCGCCGGAGTCTACGTGTATTTCTACTGCTTCTAGATCTAATAACTTGTTCACTTGTATCCTAAGAAAACCTCTTTTATCATAGTTTTATTTTTAAGATAAGCTGTCATCAATTTTTAAGAGGTTAAGGATTTAAACGGAACTACTTTAATGGATCGTAACCTTCCTCATACTTTGGATAAATATGAGGGTGAAGGAGATGAGCGATCTTCATTAACCCGATTAACAACCGTGGTGAAGGCCGACAAAAAAATGGCTCTTCTAATACATAAATTTCATTATGAGAAATTGCCTTTACATCCCCTGATTGTTGGCGTTTTCGTACTATGTCAGTCTTAACTTTATCTTGTTGAACACCTACCCACACTAAACAAACAACATCCGGATTTTTTTCAATCACTTCTTCCCAATCTGTCTGGACACTTGCTTCTTTATAAGTAGCAAATACGTTTTGTCCACCTGCAAGATCAGACATTTCGGTTAGCCAATTTGCACGACCTGGAGTAAAAATCGGCTTCGGCCACCATTCCCAGTACAGCTGTTTTGGATGTTGTACGTTCTTACTTAATTCTTTGTATTGCTCGATGATGTTAAAATATTTTTCTTTGACTTTTATTGCTTGTTCACGAACATTCGTCCATTCCCCAACAAGCGTCAGAGAATACCCAATATCTGCAAACGTCTTTGGGTTAGGAACAATTTTATATGGAATTCCTCGCTTCTCAAGTTGATCAATGTTTTTTTCCATACCAGGAACCGTAAGTGACGCTAACACAAGATCTGGCTTTAAAGATTCTACGTGATCCATGTCGATATTTAAATCTGGCCCAACTCGCGGCAGTTGTTTTACTTCATTCGGCCAATCAGAATAATCATCGACGGCAATTAGCTGATCTGTTAAGCCTAAATAGTGAACGAGCTCAGTATTACTTGGACAAATTGATATTAATTTCATTTTATATCTCCTCAACATTCAATTTTATGTTTACAGTTTGAAAGTCGACTTCTATAATGGCAATAAGAAAGGAGTTCATGATGAAAAAATTCCATTGCTGTGCAACATGTATTCATTTTAGAGCCCAAAAAACAAAAGAACGTATGACTTACTATTGCAGCCGTCTAGGTTACGAGACAAAACCTACGTACGAATTCAACTGCTGGGAACCGAAAGAACAAGTGAAAAAACTCATGGAGAAAGAAGATTAAATGTCTATGCGTAATCGGTCAGACTTGGCACGTGACACACATGTCAACATTACATCATTCCGCCCTTTCTCCTCTTCAGTATAAAAGGCATCAAGGTGTTCAACTTCACCTTCTGTTACTTTCACTTCACACGTTCCACACCTACCAATTTTACATGAGCTTTGTACGTTATTCCCATTTTCTTGCAAAGTCTCTAATAATGACTTCGTTTTCGGAACATAAATTTGTTTATCTTTCACACAAACAGTAAACGCCTTCGCATCTGAAATGGTGTTCATTACAAACCGTTCATAATGAAGACTGCCTTTTGGATAGCCAAGCTTTACTGCAAAGGAAGCGAACGCATCAACCATTTGAGAAGGGCCGCAAAAGTATACGTGCGTTCCAATACGATGCTCTAGCAAATGTTCTACATGTAATCGTTCCTGTTTTTCTTTTGTAAAATAAAAGGTCGTCTCTCGTATGTATTTCTCATGAATTTCATCATAAAAAGGACAATCATCCTTTGACTTTGATGTGTAGTGTAATTCAAATGGGATGTTCTTCTCTTTCAAATACTCCATCATTGATAAAAAAGGAGTAATCCCTATTCCACCAGCATAAAAAATATGTTTTTTCGCTCGAAAGCTTAACGGAAAGTATTTTTTCGGATAACTAATCTTCAGTGTTTTCCCAACCTTTACTTGATCATGCCAATAGATAGACCCACCTGTACTTGAGGTGTTTTTCTGGATGACAATTTCGTAAACATTCCCTTGATGAGAATAGGTTGTAAGGGAATACCTCCGTTCAAATGTTTCGTTATGATCACCAACATAGGTAATGATATGCGAACCCGGACTAAAAGCTGGCAGCTCTTCTGAGACCCCTTCTAATAAAAATCTTTTTACACGGCTTGTCTCATCAATGATTCCTATCACTCTAACATCAATCGTAGGTTCTTGATGCACTCTCTTACCCCCTTACGCTAATTTCCACGAATGACTTCACCTAAATACGCATCATGAAACCGTGAAAATTGTTGGCTTATTTTTAACAGGTGCTGACAGTTCGTACACTGCAGGAGCTGACTATTTTTCATCTCGTTTATATCATGACAATGAGCACAAAAAATACGGTACTTATCCGTTTTATCACAAATATAATATTGAGACTCTTCATAAGAGTATCCAATGCTTGAGGCCAATTTCTTAAGCTCTTTAACAAACCTCTCACTACCTGCACCATATAGATACGTTCCAATTTTTTGATCGGCTAAATGCTCTTTTAAATCAGCATCCAAGCTCTCATTGGTGATCCTCTCATATGAATGATTGTCATTAATTAAATGCAAAGTTACATCTTTAAACACTTCTACACCTTGATCCGAACATAAAAGATAATGTCTTTTTCCACTTATATAAGTAAATGCTTCATGCACAATGGCCATCTCCCTAATACGTCATACACTCCTGTAAATAATGTAATACTTCCTTTTTATAAGATGAGATTCCCTTATAGTCCGTAATATCCTTAGGTAATGTTTGCACAATTTCAAAAAACTGTTTTGCTTTTTCTTTTGACTGCGAAAATGCTTTGAGTGGCATTAAGTACGTGTGAATCGTAAATAAAATCGTATTTGTTTTAGGAAGCCTTACGAGCACTTGATCTTCCACTCGCATATGAACGAACGAGGCGACATTTTCTGTTGTCACATTCGATCTCTCTTTCCCCCATTCATGAAACGTCTCTAAAGGGGTATCTAATTTGTCACCGGCCATTAACGACCAATTTTTACGTGTCCATCGCATACCTGGCTCCAAATGAAGGAGAAATCTTTTGATTTTTTGTTCTAAATGGTCCTTTTTAAACTGCGGAATAGGCTTATGAATGTCTTCAAAATTCATTCCTAAATTGAATGCCAATGACCAATTTGACGGAAAACATAAAAGCGCGGCATCTAAGAAAATATCACCATCTCTTTCTGACATAATGATCACATCTTCTTGGACATGTTTTCCGATTGTAAGTAGCGGGTTTTCTGTTGTGATAATCTTAAATTGTTCTTTTTCATTTAGAAGCTGATTGTTAAAAGTCCATTCACTCTCACTTTGACTAATAACAAAGTTGTTTGGATCATTTTCAACTAAATCATTCATGATGAATTGCGCTACTTCTAATTGAGCATCCGTTGTATGTGGAAGAGCTTGAAAACATCGCGCTTTATGATCATTAATTAACGTTCTTTTTAATTGTATTTCATTTTTATATTGACCCGTCACCGCAACGACTCGTTTATTATTTTTAGGTACTGTATTATTTGAATAGTTGTATCCGTTTGTTCGTTCGTCAAACGGATACGGAAAATTATGAATGTGATGAATCGTTGTCATCGTCTTCCCCCTTCATTCTTCCCATCCAATTTTAACATATCTTATTATTTTATCTTTTTATTTGGAATTTTCCCATAATAAAAACCCGCCGGTAAGCGAGTATTATAGCTACATGAATCAATTTCATCATTCAAAATAAGATGGGAAATTCCGAATGATGAGCATGACCTCCACTTCAGACGGACGCTTTTTAAAAACTCTACGAATGATGAATGCGCAACACTAAATAAGACCCCCATTTATTTTTTTAGCCCGAGCAAAATAAAACCAACACCAATCATAATAAGTAACATTTTCGTAAATGAAAGTTTATCCGTTAAATGTAAAACACCTAATGTCATGCTAGTAATGAAAATGATTGGTCCTGCAATAGCTAAAAAAGCGTTGACCATCATCGCTTTTTCTACACTATTAAACTTTAATATTAAAAATCCAGCGGTTAACTCTAACATCCCAGAAAATATACGCATCCCTGCTAAAATTAAGATGACTTTCTCTATGAGGTGAAACATTGATATTACCTCCCTTCCCGCTGATGCAACAATTAGCTTGTACATTGTATGCACGAGGAAGGAAAGCAATTCTAAAATTATTATAGAATGGTTAGTCATTTAGTAATCTCTTTGTTTAGGGAGACTAGTTTTGTCATGGTATGTGGGATTTTACCTGGTATTAATCTACCTGGTATTAATCCACCTGGTACAATTCTACCTGGTACATCATACTTGGCACATCTAACGTAGATTGCGCAATAAACAATAAAGGCTTAGCAAATGCTAAGCCTTTAGGAACATATTAATTATTTAACGACTTTACAGAGTCAAATTGGTCAGTCACATCTTTTGGTGGCTCTTTATCTAATAAGCTAACGACGATAATGGCTAAGACACCAAAGACAAAGCCAGGAACAATTTCGTATAGACTCCAGATTCCGCCTTCTAATCCAAGTAATGTGTCTAAATTCACCCATAAAATAACCGTTAAACCACCTAATAAAATCCCTGCAACTGCACCATTTCTTGTCATTCTACGCCAGAATAAAGACATAATGATTACTGGCCCAAATGTTGCACCAAAACCAGCCCAAGCATATGCTACTAATTCAAGGACTGTACTTTCAGGATTATATGCAAGAAAGATTGCTATGAGTGCGATCAGTAAAACACCAAATCTTCCGACCCAAACTAACTCCGTCTGAGTTGCACTTCTTCTGAAAATTGCTTTATAAAAATCCTCTGTTAATGCACTGGATGAAACAAGTAATTGGGAGTCAATCGTACTCATGATCGCAGATAAAATCGCCGCTAATAGAATCCCCGCTACAATTGGATGGAATAAAACTTGGGTAAACATAATAAAGACGACTTCTCCATCAGGTAAAGGAGATCCGGTAAAGTTTTCAAAATAGGCGATACCGACTAAGCCAACAAACATTGCTCCCGTTAAAGCAATAACTAGCCATATCATACCAATTAAACGTGCTTTTGGGATCTCTTTTGATGATTTTACGGCCATAAAACGCGTTAAAATATGAGGCTGACCAAAATAACCTAATCCCCAAGCCATTAACGAGATAATCCCAATCGTTGTGGCGCCAGCAAACGCATCCAAATGTGTAGGATCAATTTCCGCTATTAATCCTGCTGTTTCCGACCATCCCCCCATATTTTGAATGGCAACAATCGGCACAACGATAATCGCTAAAAACATCAGTGAACCTTGAATAAAGTCCGTCCAGCTGACGGCTAGAAATCCGCCTAAAAATGTATAAGAAATAATAACAATTGCACCAATCCATAATGCTTGTGTATAAGTTAATCCAAATGAGTTTTCAAATAATATAGCTCCGCCAACAAGTCCAGCTGAAGTATAGAAAGCAAAAAATAGAAGGATGAAAACCGCTGAAATTACTCTTAACATTTTTGAACGATCATGAAATCGATTCTCAAAAAAGTCTGGAAGTGTAATAGAGTCACCTGCAACTTCTGTATAAATTCGCAAACGTTTCGCAACGAATTGCCAATTTATGTATGCCCCTATCGCAAGACCGACACCGATCCACATTTCACTCATACCAGAAACATACAACGCACCTGGTAGGCCTAAAAGGACCCATCCACTTAAATCAGAGGCACCAGCACTTAACGCTGCCACTCCTCCTCCTAAACGCCTTCCTCCAAGTACATAATCTGATAAATTATTTGTCGTTCGATAAGCAATAAAACCAATCACTAATAACCCAACTAAATAAACTATAAACGTAACTAATGTAGCTGTATCCAAATTATTCTCTCCTTTCAGTAAAGAATGTTATGATTGATAAAATAACGAGTGTGATCATCGGACCAAAAAGCCAAAATGCTGTAGCTCCTGTTAAACCCGCTCCCATTCATACACCCCCTTCGAAAAAGTGATCTAATAAATCCAGCATCAAATATAGGCCTATTTACTTTGTTTCCTACCGTAACACACTTATCTTTATTTTTAAAATATATAGAATATTCTACATATAAAAGTGAGTGTCTGCTAAACTTTTGTTTTGAGACACTCACTTTTATCACTTATCTATTCCGTTATAAATAAATCAACTAAACAAATACCTTCCACACTTACAACCGAATCTTTAATTCAATTTCATTTAAGCCTTGTCGTACCTTATCTTCATTAAAGTGAAACGCTAACTCATCAAATAACAACTGTTCTATTTCATCGATTTCACAAATAATTTGTGCTAATTGTTTACTAATAAATGATGTTTCCTTACCATTAATGAGCTTTTTCTTATAACGGTTAAATTTTTGATCGAGTTCTTCAATTTGTTCATATAAATCTTCGACAGAGCCATATTGTTGGATTAATGGCAGTGCTGATTTTTCTCCGACACCAGGACACCCTGGAATGTTGTCACTTTTATCACCTAACAGTGCTTTAACGTCTACCCATTGATGTGCAGCAATGCCAAATTCATCTTCAAAATGATTAATTGTATAAACGGTCTCTTGTTTTTTTATCGAAAGGATTTGTGATACATGTTCATTTAATAGTTGATACAAATCTTTATCATTACTGTAAATATAACAAGGAGCTTCGTATTCATTACTCCACCTCGTTGCAAGAGCACCTATAACATCATCTGCTTCGTATGATGGGACAGTGATTTGGCTAATCCCCATTTGCTCAAGTACTTCCGTACACGTATGATATTGCTCGATCAACGGTTCTGGTAAATCATTACGTTGTGCTTTATAAAATTCATGCATTTGACTTCGCTTTGTTTCATCCCTTTTCACATCCCAAGCAACTGCTACATGCGAAATATCGTGCTCGGAAATTAAGTTGAAAAGCTTCTGAAAAAAGACTCTTAATCCATTCACATACTGCCCTTTGCTATTTTTTTGAAGTTCATCGTCACTTTTTCCAAATGAAGTTGCAAAATAGCCTCGACTTAATAAGTTAAAACCATCGATTAGTAATAGTGATTTTTGTTCCATCATTTAATCTCCTTTTATGTTCGTTCACATCAAATATTGTTATTTTACCACAAACGAGTCATTTTTCGTGTAGTATAAAGGTATTCCTTCAAAAGGAGTGTTTTACGTAATGAAAAACATCAAAGAACTAGATCTATTAAAATTGATTTCAGAAAAATTAAATAAAGAAACTGATCAAACGTCTCTACTTCAATCTGTCCTTGAACACTTGCTTTCATTAACAAATTTACAAACGGGTTGGATCTTTACTTTTAATGATGAAAGACAATTACAATTAGGAGCTTCGTCATCCTTACCGGAAGCCTTGAACGTTAATCAGAAACGCTTTATGTGTGAGGGTAATTGTTGGTGTGTTGAAAGGTACCAAGATGGTAGATTAAAAGAAGCGACAAACATAATAGAATGTAAAAGAATTGAAGATGCAATAACGTTTAAGCGTGGAGACAATGAAGGAATTACACACCACGCATCGATCCCATTACGAGCAGGAGATAACATGTATGGGATATTAAATGTAGCCTCACCTAACAAAAAGGAATTTACGAATGAGGAATTATCTATATTGGAATCAGTAGCATTTCAAATCGGAAGTGCACTTCACAGAATCGAACTGTTCGAAAATGAAAAAAAGCTAACTGTAATTGAAGAAAGAAACAGGTTAGCACGTGATTTACATGACCAAGTGAATCAGTTGCTATTTACAATCATGTATGTCGCAAACGGGACAAAATCTCTTACAAATGATAAAGAAATTTTGAATAGTTTAGAAAGTATTCAACATATGTCTGAAGACGCCTTAAGTGAAATGAAATCATTAATTTGGCAACTGAAAACCGATGTTTTATACGATCATTTACCAGCTTCTATTAAAAAATATGGGGTGAAAATTGGGCTTGATATTGATATCAATATTGAAAATATGCTTGAAATCCCGGAACATATGCAATGTGCGTTTTATACCATTGCCCAAGAAGCTTTAAATAACATAAAAAAACATACAAATTGTTTGAACCCCATCGTAACCATAAAAAAAACAAAGGAACAATGGATCATGAAAATACAAGATAATGGCAATGGTTTTACTGGTTCTAACAATCATGGCGTAGGGCTAATGAGTATGAGGGAAAGATCAAAGTTAATTGGTGGTACATGTCAAATATCGAGTAAAGAAGGGTTCGGAACAACTGTGGTCGTTACAATCCCACTTTAAAAAATATCATGTAAAGCAGGTGAAACGATTGAGCATTCATATTATTGTTGTCGATGATCATCACGTCGTAAGAAAAGGCCTTCTATTTTTCTTAGAAAAAAAGAAACAATTCTCCATCATTGGAGAAGCCGCAAATG
This sequence comes from Bacillus shivajii, assembly GCF_020519665.1. Lineage (NCBI taxonomy): Bacteria > Bacillati > Bacillota > Bacilli > Caryophanales > Bacillaceae > Bacillus > Bacillus shivajii. Next base: position 2,175,055 of record NZ_CP084703.1, on the reverse strand, counting down.
GGAAAGAATTGCTAGAGCTTTTGAAAACAAACCAAAAAATGCCAGACATTATTTTGCTAGATTTGTCTATGCCTATTATGGATGGCGTATCAACAACAAAAGAACTGAAGAAGTTAGCACCTGAAGTGAAAATTCTTATTTTAACAAGTTTTGAAGACGAAGACCATGTCATTTCTGCGATAGAAGCAGGTGCTGATGGTTATTGTCTTAAAGATACTGCTCCCGATGACTTAGTAGCAGCAATTGAAAATGTTTATGAAGGCAAGAAAGATATCGATCCGAAAGTTGCTACTCATTTATTAAAGCGAGTACAAAAACCAACAGATGAAGAAACTTCTGCAATTGATAGCTTAACTAAACGCGAGCGTGAAGTATTAATCCAAATTGCTAACGGCAAAAATAACAAAGAAATTTCTGAAACACTCTTCATTACGGAAAAGACAGTTAAAACACACATTACAAATGTTTTCGCCAAACTCCCTGTTCAAGACCGTACGCAAGCCGCCCTCTTTGCAGTTAAACATGGCTTGAATAAATCTAACGAAATGTCCTAAATTTCTCGTCAATATAAACTGCCACCCTTGTTATAAAGCAAGGGTATTTTTATTTCTACGACTTTAGTTGTAATAAAAGTTCAGGTGCTTGGCTGAGTGAAAATACATTTCTAATCTGACGCCGTCATTTCTTGATTTGCTTATACTATAAACAAAGAGAACAAGAAAGGCGGAAGATCAATGAAAAACATGTTAATAATTAGTGGATCACCGAGAAAGAGCTCGATATCTAGTAAAGTTGGCCAATGGCTTTCAAACAAATACCATTTAAATCATTTTGACCTTAGTGAATATTTGCTACCACTTTTTGATGACTCAGTTCATACTGCTGATAATCCTATAGTTAACCAGTTTAAAGAGAAAGTATCAAAAGCAGATGCTTATATTGTTATAACACCAGAATATCATGGTGGTATGAGTGGATCTCTGAAAAATTCCTTAGATTTTTTAAACAAAAGTTTCTTTAAAGATAAACCTACTTTCTTGATATCCGTTGCTGGTGGAGGAAAAGGTGGTATTAATGCTTTGAACCAGCTTCGAATGATTATGAGAGCATTACAAGCTGATATTGAATCACGACAGTTGGTGATCGATGCACCAATATGGAATGAAGAAGCATGTATAAACGAATTATCATCGTTGATTGACACGTTTGTTAAGAAAAACTCATTGGACAAATCAGGTTATTCTGAAGATGTGATGGGATTATGATAAAGGGTATCTTTAAAACACACTTTCATACAAAATCGGTATCGAAAAAGTTTCTTAACGTTAATCAGAGAGTGTTATTATTTACTCGGGTGTATCCAAGCGAGGAACACGCTCACCTCTTTATTCGTAATTTATATAGACTTTAAGCACGCCCTCCTAAGATAAAAAACAACTATAAAGTGATGAGATAAAAGCAAAAAGACTAGTCTGTAATAGTTACAAACTAGTCTTTTCACTTATTTCGATGTTACTTCTTTTCCGTCTTCTGCGAGTGCAAAATGAATGGCATGTTTTAGCGTTGAAAAACAGTCAATTCCGGATAAATCGTAATCCGATTTTGTCATTTTAATGCCTAGTTCTGGTGAAATACCTACAATAATACTTTTTGTTCCTAGTAGTGAAGCTGCTTTTGTTAAGCTTTGGATTAATGAAACCGTAAAATCATCAACTTTGTTATCCATACCAGTCATATCTAATATTAAATAATAAGCTTGAAAACGAGGTAATTCATGGAGAGTCGTTTTCATCATGTCTTCAGCACGGCTCTGATCAAACTTCCCTAATAAAGGAATTACGACAATATTATCAAGAACTGGAATAATCGGAGATGAAATTTCCTTCACTAAATTTGTTAATTCTTTCGTTCTTTGTTCAACCATTGATTCTAATTTTTGAATTTCTTCCTGCTCTTGTTGCCTAGCATAATCATGAATGTTTTGGACAGGAGAAATTGATGAAGGTGCAAAATGAAACTCATCATATTCTGCCCCTTCTACTTCACTATGTATAATTTCATATCCGATGTTTTCTTCAAAAAGTCCTGTTAGTACACCGGCAAAGTGTCCTGGAATAAATGCACCGCAACCATCTTTCCCTTGGAGACGATTGACTTTAAATTCCCAGCTATTTTGCATACGTACTGATGCTGTCTTTTTTTCAACATCGATCGTTACAACTTCTAGTTTTCCCCATCCTGCAGTTGCATAAGTATCTGGGAGTGATAATAAAACTTTATCTGGATCTTCACCTTTAAAGAAATCACTTACAATTCTTCCTAACCGAAACCCTGCGGTATCCATAACAACTTTAGCAGCTGCATTCCCTGATACTTCTTCGATCGTGTCGATAAATGATTTCATAGCATTGTCAATCCAAAAGAGAATAGCATCCTCTCCATGGAACTTTAAAGTTCCTTCATCCTTTTCCCATCTCAATGGTGGGGAACATTGATTATCTACCTTCTCGCTCATGTGATTCTCCCCTCTCTATGTATATCGAAACCGTACTTCTCATGATGAATTCATAAGAAATTTATTGACTTCATTTAGTGTAACATCATACTGTTCAAAAATTCAAAAAATGGCAATCGGTAAATGTATGAGATATGTGTTCTACTTTTGCATATACATAGCGAATGAGAGAAAGGAGGGTTAAAGCGTTGAAATTACCTGGTACTCATATCCTGCACACTGTAGAACATGGTGACACCTTATATTCGTTAGCCAATCGTTATAATAGCAGTGTCGATGATATTGTTCGATCAAACGGCATATATCCTCCGTTTACAGACCCAGGACTCATCTATCCAGGTCAATTATTAGTCATATCGGATGCTTATTTAGGGAAAGATGAGGTCCTTTATGTTGTAAACCGAGGGGATACAATGTATCAAATCGCGACAAGATTTTTGTCGCACCCAGACATGATTGCTGGAATAACATCAGGTGTACAAAATCCTAATTTTATTTTTCCTTATCAGCCATTGAGATTGCCTGTGATGATTTACCTTGTTCAGACTGGGGATTCGATCGCATCTATTTCTGAGAGAACAGGTGTTCCAATCGATGGAATTTTAACAGCTAATCAAAATAGGCCTAGCATTTCACCTGATGTTCTTTATGAAGGACTGAAACTAATTATTCCGCTTCCAACATCACAAAATATAGCCGTGTTTGCTCCTTCACCCGGAGATATCATTGAAAGCGACGTTTTCATCTCGGGTTATGCTAGAGCTTTTGAAGCAAATGTCCTAATGCAAGTTATTGATGCACAAGGGAATAGTTTAACAGGCGAACAATTTACGACTGCACAATACGCTGCTCCAGTTTATGCTCCATTTGAAACGACACTTACTTTAGAGGAGCAACCTGCAACAGATGAAGGTTATTTACAAGTCTATACTCGAAGTGCGAAGGACGGTAGTATTCAAGACTTAACTCAAATAAAGGTGTATTTTAATGAATAAACAATCGTAAAAATTCATCGTAAAAGCCACCGAACGTTTATAACGACTACGGTGGCCTTTTTGATTTATTTCGTTTTTAAAGGGGTTAATTTCGCCTCAATTGTTTCTCTCTGATCTTCTAAATATGGTGGTAATGCTAAACTCTCGCCAAGTTTATCGATTGGCTCATCGACAGCAAAACCAGGTCCATCTGTTGCAAGTTCAAACAGGATTCCGTTTGATTCTCTAAAGTATAATGATTTAAAGTAGTAACGCTCTACAAACCCTGAGCTTTGAATGCCGCTCTCATCAAAATATTGAACCCATTTTTTTAATTCTTCTTCTGACTCAACGCGAAACGCAACGTGATGTACACTCCCTCTACCGGGCCTTTCTCTTTGCGCATCTTTCAACGTTTCAACATGGACTTCCGCTCCAGTTCCACCTTCTCCAGTTTCAAAAACGAGAACATCATTCCCTTCCTCATTTACAAAGGAAGCTACTTCTTTAAATGTTAAAATTTCTGTTAAAACTTTAGCCGTCCGCTCTGGACGAGACACAGTTAATGTAACTGGTCCAAGGCCGGTAATACCATTTTCGCCTGGTACTGGACTTTTCGCCCACGGTTGGCCAGCTGCTACTCCCCGGGTTTGTTCGTCAGAAACGAGTGTCATTCGTTGACCTTCAAAATCTTCAAAACGAAGGATTGCTCTTCCGTTTTCCGTAGTAATCTCTTTATGATTTACGCCTGATTTTTCGAATCGGTCTTTCCAATAGGTTAATGTTTGGTCATTTTTGACTCGTAATGACGTATTCGAAATACAGTTTGTCCCCTGATACGTTCGACCAGCTTGAGGAATTTCAAAAAACGTAAAATCTGTTCCAGGGTTTCCTCTTTCATCTGCATAAAACAAGTGGTACATCGATGTATCATCTTGATTGACCGTTTTCTTCACGAGTCTCATTCCTAGTGTTTCTGTATAGAATTCGTAATTTTTCACCGCATCTCCAGTGATCGCAGAAACGTGATGAATACCTTTTAACGGCTTCAATGTCATATGAATACTCTCCTTTTGATAATGAGCTGATTTCTAAATGATTGTTGTTTTTGATAAGAAAAAGGTATCTGGCACTTTGGTGCCTGGCACCGGGAAAACGTTACAGTCACCGATTTTCACTTACTCGGGTTACAAGTGATTAATAAAAAATGCTTTATATAATATGACAAAGACGAAGATCGTTTTTATACCATTTAAAATTCATTTACTTTATTTTCACATTTAGTCGTTTGTGCATATACTATCTTGATCTTACAAATAAGGTGATGCCTATATGTACAATAAGAAAGAACTACATGTGACTAACCCAGAATTATTCCATCAGCCTTTTCGAGCAACAAGGGATGATCCCGCCCCACTTTTTTCAGCACCTGCATTAATAAACAACGATATTTCATCTGTTGATTTATCAGAACAACGTGGGAAATGGGTCGTTTTATTTTTTTATGCAAGTGACTTTACGTTCGTTTGACCGACAGAACTAGCAGCAGTTGCTGCTATTTACCCACAATTAAGAGAGCGAAACACTGAAGTATTTGGGATTAGTACTGACAGTGTGTATGCTCACAAAGTTTTTAAAGAAACATCTCCCTCTGCTAGAACAGTTCAATACCCTTTAGTCAGTGATCGCAACCAACTTATTAGTCGTGCTTACCGTGTATTAGATGAGAAAACAGGTGCCACTTTTCGAGCAACCATTATTGTGAATCCAGAAGGGACAATTGTTTCTAAAATGATTTATCCAGCTGAAGTGGGCCGCAATGCATATGAAATATTACGAGTCATAGAAGGGGCGAATTTTGAAAGGGAAACTGGTCTCGGTGTCCCTGCAAATTGGACCCCTGGTATGCCAGGTATTTCAAGGGATCCCAACAAAATCGGAAGAATATAGGGCTGTCGATCTTTTGACAGCCCTCATTTCTTTTTACACCTTATTTAAAACAAATCGGACAAACCATTGAAAAGGTTTAATGCTTTCTTTTCTTTCAAAATCACTCGTAAATACAGTGACTAATTGCTTTTCTGGAACAATGAATATATACTGACCACCGTTTCCAGCTGCATAATAAAATGCTGGTTGATCATTTGATCCTGATGGACTGTACCACCAATGATAACAATATTGTTGATTCCCAACATTAGTATCTGTATAAGGTTTAGTGGATTCATCCACCCAATCTTTAGACACAATTTCTAATCCATTCCAAGTTCCTTTATTTAAATATAGTTGGCCAATTTTGAGTAAGTCTTCTGTTTTCAAATATAATCCAAAACCACCTGTAATAACCCCTTGTGGATCTTCGTCCCATTCATATTCTGTAATATTTAAAGGAGAAAATAAATGTTCTTCTGCGTAAATTGATGTTTTCATTCCTGTTTGTTTTTGTAAGATTGCACTTAGTAAATGTGAGTTTCCACAGGCGTATTTCATTACTTCACCAGGTGATTGTCTCATCGGACGATGTAAAATATACTCGATCCAATTATTACTACTTCTCATCCCTTCGTTTCCTGGCCAATCGATTCCAGAGCGCATTGTTAATAAATCATGAAGAGTAATCTTCTCTTTTTTCGGATCGATTTTTGAGACTTCTGGGAAATATGACACGATTGATGTTTGTAATGAATTGATATCCCCTCTTTTCAATGCAATGCCATATAAAATTGATAAAACACTTTTCGTAATTGAATTCACTCTTTGAACTTGCTTTCTCATTGAGTCGCTTTGTGAATATTCATATAGTCGTTCATTTTCATGTTCGACAATGCAAGTTTTTACTGGACTTTCCTTCAAGCGCGTTTCAAATTGTTGAAATCCCATCTTCACTACCTACTTTCTAAAAAGCTACTTCGACTTTAATTTATAAGTTTGTTTCTTAAATTGGTAATATAAAAAACATCCGACACAAAATCCCATCAGTGCGACTGATGCAGCAACTGTTACCATCGCTACTAATAGCCAAGTCACCCAATGACCTGTTAACAAATAAATAATTATTGCTACTGTGATTATGCTTGCAGCAATTGTTTGGTTAAACCTCGTAAGGACAGCTGATTCGGTATGGTCTGTAGATAAATCTTTCTTTGTGATGGACTTGGCAATGATAAAAGCGACGTTTGCCTTAGGACCAAAAATTAAAGAGGAGTATATGAAAATAGCGGTTAATATGAGTATCCATATGTTTTGAGTAACAATGGATGCTAAAGTGAGAATTACCATCATAATTTGATTCGCTCGCACTAAAGTTATAGGAATCTCCTTCATATAATGACCTCCTTCTAGATGCTTATTCTGTTATTTATTTATATCAAACTTCATTAAAAAGTTCTAATAATACGATGATATTCCGATCCATCTAGTTTGCTTTTCAATTGTACTTTAAAAGGCAACCCAAAGTGGATTGCCTCGATCTTTTACAGCTCTAAAACGTATGGAGAGTTTTCGTCCTCATTCATTAATCGTATGAAGGAGGGGGTAATTTGAAGGACAATATAATTCGGATCATCTGGACCGTTAAACCAATTTTCCATTCGTTTATGCCACAGCTTTTCTTTAGTTTTTTCATCATCGCGAATTTCAGCCTTGCCTTCAACTTCTAAAAACCGATCACCATAACCCTCGCCTTCGTAACCTAACAGTAGATGTACGTAAGGGTTTTCTTCAATATCTTCGACTTTGTGTGTATCTTTTCCAGTTGGCGTATACAACATTAACCCATCATGATAAAACGTCATGTATCTAGAGTGTGGTCGGTCATTTCTAACTGTTGCAAGTGTACCTACTTGATGGTTATCCAATACATTTAAAATCTTCTCTTTCACATCATGTTCGTTCAATTGATTCATCTCCTTTGCATTTTTTAGTATGACTGTTCTAGGAAGGTTCAATGTACGATTCATCACGTTTGAAGTTGTTTTTAACCTTAATTCCTCGCACCCTTGATCATAAAACATGATTTGTCAGTTATAAGCAAAAAGTCACTAGTATTGATTCACCGTCCAAGAATTAGGTGAATAAACTACTTTAAACGAAAAAGGAGCTGTATTAGATGACAACCTTTCAATTACCTGTGCAAATTGAAACGAGAAAATATTCATCTCAAGGAATTGATATTTTATATCCGCAAAAAAAGTATTCACATTACCCAATGATCCAAGAAAAAATAAACCGTAAGATTTATCAAGAAGTCGTCAATTTATACCATACTCAACAACCTTATCAAATAGGGACACAACTAGAGATGATTGGTCGCTATGAAATTAAAACAAATGAACGAGGTATTTTAAGTTTAATTCTTAGCAATTATGCGTACTCACGCCCAATGGCACACGGTATGACATTTGCAACACCCTTAACATTTAATTTAAAAACGGGTGAAAACGTGAAACTATCTGCGTTATTTAAAGATGATACTAATTATACGGAAGTCATATCTAAACTGATAAAAAGACAAATTAAAGAAAGAGATATACCATTAATTGAGGAGTTTGATCGTATTAATCCAGATCAAACGTTTTACTTAGCAGATAAATCGATTGTTATTTTCTTTTCTTTATACGAATATACACCATATTACGTAGGATTTCCGATGTTCCCAATCTCTTTATATCAATTAGAAACGTTAGCTCCAGAAGACGGCATCATCTCTAGATTGACGATTCCTCTCGTGTAATTTCATAAAGGTAATAGAATTGGTTCTGCTGTTCACGATATCGTTTAAGTTTTTATAAGTATATACATTTAAGATTTGTGACCTTACTAGGTTACTTTTTATTAGTTGTTGATTTGTGTCACTGCAGGTGGATGTTTGCACGCCGAGGTACAAGTGCGACATCCATTCAACCTTCATTTCGCTTGTATTCACGGTGTCTCCTTTGCACCTCTAGGCACGACATAAATTTCTCTAACCTCAATTATTTTTTCCGAAAATACCGTCTTTACGTATGCACATTTAACTCAACATCGATATTGCCTCTTGTCGCTTTTGAATAAGGACAAAATTCGTGAGCTTCTTTCACAAGGTGTTCGGCTACATCTTGACTCACACCGCTTATGTGCACATTTAAAATAACGCCAAGTTTAAACCCGCAGTCATCATTATCGTTTAAAAGGCCAACTTCTGCTTCAACCGAAGATTCAATCTCCTTTTTGGCTTCAGATGCCTTTAAGTTCAAGGCACCATCAAAACAAGCCGCGTATCCTCCTGCAAACAATTGCTCGGGATTCGTCTTATCTTCAGGAATGTCATCTCCCTTTGGCATAGCTAGTTCTAAATCAATCACTCCATTATCAGACTTGACCGAACCTTCACGACCACCTTTGGCGATTACCTTTGTTGAAAATACTTTATTATTCATTGCTTCTCACTCCTCGATGATTGTTCATAGTTATAGTATTTATTGACTTAACGTTATTCATGTAACGAAAATCAAAAACGATATTTTTCACTCAATGTGAAGAATTACGTGTCCCAAATGTAAAAAGGAAGCAGAATTGATCTGCTTCCTCCATGACCTTCATTCATTAAATCGCTAACCCATGTGGTGCATCTTTTACAACGACAATCACTTTTCCTTCGTCCAACTTCTCTTCAAGTTCTTGTGCCTTATCTTCTGTAAAGCCAATTTCATCAAACTTCGCTCTTAATTCATCACCTTTTTTACGGAAAACATTTTTCGTCGCTGTTCCAAAGCTTTGCTCGTCCATTCCAATCGTATTTGCATTGGCATTTTGCGCGACACGATTGGTGCGCTCATCATCATGTGACACCACATGAATGTTATTTTCTTCTACACCTTTTGTTTTTAGTGTATCAACGGTTTGAACTACCTCTTCATCATTATAAAATTCTTTGTAAAATGGTTGCATGTTGCAATCCTCCTTCACAAATTTTTAAGGTGATGTATTTGTCATATACCTTGATGAAAAGGATATTAAACGATAAATCTACAAATTGTGACGATCATCCTAGTTCATGCCATCGATGTTATCTTTACAAATCATCAAAGCCATTATCCTCTGATACTTTCGTATATTGTCTTGACTTTTGTTCAAAAAAATCGGTCTTTCCGCTGTTCATATCTTCATACACTTTTATCCACTTTAACGGATTTGATCGATACCCATCAAAAGGTCTTTCCACCCCTAGTTCATTTACTCGTTTATTTGCCATGAATTTAATATAATTCTCTAGTTCATTTATCGGTATTTCAGGAAACCTTTCCCCAATGATATAATTTGCCCACTTCATTTCAAGTTGAGCAGCTTTCTTAAATGTTTCTTGCACAAAACGGTCGACGTCATCACCTTGTAATTCAGGATATTCCCGTCTTAGTTCTTTGAAAATATTTGCAAATAAATAAACGTGTAGTTGTTCGTCACGATTAATATAATTAATCATAGTCGACGTAGAAACCATTTTCTGTTGTCTTGCTAATTGGTAGAAAAAACTAAAGCCAGAGTAAAAATTTAGCCCTTCTAAGATCACATCGTATACGATCGATTCTAAAAATGTTTTTGGTGTTGGATTTTGGATAAATGCTTCATAGCCCTCTACGATAAACTCATTTCTTTCTCTTAACACGTCATCGTGTTTCCAATACTCAAAAATTTCATCTTGCTCGCTTTTTTTCACTAAGCTAGATAATACATAGGAGTAACTTTGGTTATGGACGACCTCTTGAAACGACAATGTCGTCATTAGTGCAGAGAGGCTTGAATCCGTTAAGTACCTGGCAGCATGCATCGAATAATCCGTTTGAATGCTATCTAAAAAAGCGAGTAGTCCAATAATTTTCTTAAACGAATCTTGTTCGTCTGTTGTTAATGTCGCAAACTGCTTCGCATCAGCTGACATATTAATTTCAAATGGTGTCCAGAAATTAGCCAACATATTTTTATATAACGGATATGCCCAAGAAAAGCGGACATCATCCCAATTAAGGACATTCGAACTTCTGCCGTTAATAATTTTTGTTGATGCGTTCGGGGCATTGATATCATATAATTTTCTTTCAGTTAATGTCTCCATTTCCATCCTCCCTTTTTTTTTAGCTAGAGCAACTTTCGCAATCTTCGAGATCACTAGAAGTAGAGCGAACATAGTAAGTCGTTTTTAGACCTTCTTGCCATGCTGTTAAGTGTAAGTTCAATAAATCTTTTGCTTTGATTGTATGTTCAACGTAGAGGTTAAACGATACAGCCTGGTCGATATGCTTTTGTCTAGCTGCATTTTGTTTTATACTCCATAATTGATCGATCAAGTGTGCAGGCTTATAATACCAAGTTGTTTCAGAAGACAAATCTGGTGCAGTTACAGGGATCTTATAATTCTTCTTTTCTTCGGCATACTCTTTATTAAAAATCGGATCGATCGATGCTGTTGACCCTGCAATAATCGATGTGCTCGCATTGGGAGCAACCGCCATTAAATACCCGTTTCTAAGACCTGCCTGTTTAACGTATTCTTTTAACTCCTGCCACCTTGATGTGTCATACCGTTCACCTTGAAAATACGTTCCTTTATGCCAATCAGATCCTTCAAATACAGAGTACGCTCCTTTTTCTTTTGCTAATTTGGCACTCGCTTTAACCGTGTAATATGCAATATCTTCATAAAGCTTGTCTGCATAGCTAATCGCTTCATTTGACTCCCACTTTATTTGTTTCAATGCTAATAAATGGTGCCAACCAAATGTCCCTAAACCAATTCCTCGATATTTTTTGTTTGTTGCTTCGGCTTGATGAACCTCTATTTCATTCACATCAATGACATTATCTAACATTCTTACTTGAATTGTTATAAGCCTCTCTAGTACATCATCCGTCACGGCCCTTGCTAGAGAAATTGAACTCAAATTACAAACGACATAATCTCCAGCTTTTTTACGTGTTGTAATTTCTCCTCCAGTAAACGTTTCTTCAATCACCGTAGTCGGACTCATGTTTTGCATAATTTCCGTACATAAATTTGAAGCATAAATCATCCCTTCGTGTTTGTTAGGATTTTCTCGATTCACAGTATCGCGATAAAACATGTATGGCGTTCCTGTTTCTAGTTGTGAAATCATCATTCGCTTCATGATTTCAATTGCTGGAACACTTTCCTTTGTTAAGTGCTGACAGTTAACGCAAGCCTCATACTTTTCTCTGAAACTACCATATCCCTGTTCTTCATCGTAAAAATCCTCTAAAGAAAACCCCATGACTTCTCTAACCTCGTGAGGATCAAATAAGAACCAATCTTCTCTGTTTTTTACTTTTTCCATAAAAAGATCAGGAAGACAGACACCAGTAAATAAATCATGCGTTCTTTGACGTTCGTCACCGTTATTTAACTTTGCATCCAAAAACGAAAAGATATCTTTATGCCAAACATCAAGATAAACTGCAATCGCTCCTTGTCGTTGCCCTAATTGATCAACACTTACTGCAGTATTGTTAAGTTGCTTCATCCACGGAATTACACCGGAAGAATTACCTTTAAAGCCTTTAATTGTACTGCCTTTCGCTCTTATTTTTCCTAAATATACGCCTAATCCTCCACCATTTTTACTTACAGTAGCTGCATCCGTATTACTATCAAAGATCCCTCTTAAACTGTCATCTACGGTATCTATAAAACAGCTAGATAGTTGTCCGTGTGTTTTTCCTGCGTTCGCCAAAGTCGGTGTCGCAACCGTCATATATAAATTTGAAAGAGCCCAATAAGCTTCTTTGACTAGTTGCAAACGATGTTGTTTATCTTCATTCATCATTAATGTCATCGCAATGATTAAAAATCGTTCTTGCGGAAGTTCAACAATCTTTCCTTCAATACTTTTACACAAATAACGATCAGTTAACGTTTTAACGCCAATATATGTAAATAAGCTATCGCGTTCTTTCTTAATAAACGTTCCGATTGAGCGAACTTCCTCGTCACTGTATGCGTTCAATAGTTTTTCGTCATACAAATGATCTTCAGTTAAAGCTCTTAATAAAGTTGGAAAGTCTTCATATGCATTGATTCCTCGGTTGTTTGACACTTCGTTATATAACTGATTTAGGAAATACCTTGCTCCGATATACGTCCAGTCCGCTTCATCCGCACATTGCATATCTATGGCCGCAAGTATTACCTGGTCTGTTGCCTCTTGCATCATTGTTAAGTCTATCTTTTTTAATCGAAGATACTCGTGAAAATTCCCCCATGATAAGTTTGGATACTGGTTAGTCAAATTCTTTGTAAGCTCTGATATAACAGTTGTTGTTTGAGTCACTGAAAAACACCCTCCCTTAAATGTAAAGCTAAAAACAAATAACATAAAACAATCCTAGAAAAATAAAAAAACTCCTCCATCTTTGGAAGAGTTGTGTAAACGGTAAATACCGCTACCTTAAACATAAACGTAGCGTAAATCTATATTTTACCGTCTCTTGATCTCACCCCCCGAAGATTAGAAACTTCGGAAGACAGGTAGGTCTCCTGACTTATGCTTCTTCCTACTTTGAGCCTTCCCGTATAAATTGCTAACACATTTTTATACAGTGGGTATCTCATTTCGTCCACATTTACAGTTGCGGGGACAGTTCCGGACTTTCACCGGATTCCCTTTTAAGCCGTTTAAGGCACCTGAACTTCCTGATTATTCAATTTCATCATGCAAACAATATATAGCTATTTCAATTATGTAGGCGCTATATATTGTATACACCACATCATACATGTTCTGTTATGTATTTACAACAGGTATTCTATCGATTTTTTTATTATACATTTTACCCGTTTGCATCACAGTTTCTTTTCTAGTAAAATACGATACTTGTGAGTGTTTTTAACGTAAAGAAACAAAATGCTGAAAGGAGAATTCCATTGTTTTTAGCACCTTCCGCATTTGAAAGAAAAGAAGATAAGAAGAAAGAAACATTGATTGCAGAATTTGAAGATCTTGAATTTCAGGTTTTTCGAATGCAAGAAAACATGAAGAAAATCGCAAAGAATTGGAACATTCTTGGTATAGATCAAACGAAAGAAGAAAAATGGGTCATCGTATATGCATCAGATGACGGAAACGTATGTAAAATTATGCTTCACGATTGTGAAACACCGTTTGATGGTTCATGGGACTTTTCCATCCATGCACAATACGATGAGCACCATCAAATTCATATAGACGACATTCGTGGTGATGAAAATCGCGGCTTTGGCTCTATTTGCATGAATTTTTTAAAAGAACATGCCCTTGAGCAAAATATTTCCTGTATTAAGGGCGATATTGTGAAAAGGGATTGGGGTCACATTGATCGGTTAATTCACTTTTATGAAAAACATCATTTTCACGTTTCAATCGAGCAAGAAAAGCAACACGGCATGATTTATTGGCAACCATCTGCTTAAACCACTTTTATGTGCCATAGTCTTGATTTGCTTTTTCATTGTTTTTATTTTTATTAAAGACAACTTCATAAATGATTTTACTGGCAAACACAACGATTGCTGAAACTGAAAATACAGCTCCGCTAATAAGCGTCACTAAACTGAACCAACGTTCTGTAAAAAGGCTAATGATTATGTACCCAATTCCGATGAAAAAAAAGATCCCCGGTATCCAATTCGTAGAAAAATGTTTACCTAGTGATCGCTTTACGTATAATGTAAGTAAAATTTGGACCGATGTAATGATAAACATAAGATTGAATATAAACATTTGCACGCCCACCTTTCTTCAACAGTATGAACGTACAATTTAATCGTTAAACCTAAAAAGAGTGCCAATAAATTTTGACACTCTTTTTTCATTTACAAAATGTATGAACTTTTATCTCTATTCCTTAGTGTAGTTAAATTTATATTGTTTTAAAGGGGGTGTCTTTTCCTTACAGGTTCGCCAATCGGCTAGTTTTCTTTATTATTCCGCTGGTACTTTTTCAACTTCCCAAGGGAATGGATCCTTCATTAAGCCCCAATCAGATTCATATTCATCGTCTGTTAATAGACATTTGTCTAGCTGTTCGATAATCTTTTCCTTATTTAAACCTTCACCTATAAATACTAGCTCTGTTTTACGATCGCCATGGGTTTCATCCCATTCTTTAACCATATCCGGATTTTCATTTAAAAACTCTTCCTGTTTTTCAGCGGACATTGAGCCAACCCAATAAGAAACGGGTTCTAGAGAAATTGATGGTCCAGCTTGTGATAATAATAGAGCTAAATCATTACGTGTTGCACACCATACGATCCCTTTTGCTCGGATTACCTCTTCTGGAAAGTCATCTCCCCATTCTCGAAATCGCTCGGAATGAAAAGGTCGCTCCCTACGATAAACAAATGAGGTGATGCCGTACTCTTCCGTTTCCGGTGTATGTTCTTCTGCCTCAAGTTCTTTTAACCAACCAGCAGACATACTCGCTTTTTCAAAATCAAACAAATTCGTATTTAAAATGTCTGATGGGTTGACTTCACCACCCGATGTTTTGATTAGCTTAGCATCTGGTTGTAACTTTCTTAATACACGCTCCAGCTTTTCGATCTCTTTTTCTTCAAGCATGTCGCATTTATTTAAAATCAAAACATCACAAAACTCCACTTGATCAATTAATAAATCAGAGATTTCTCGAATGTCATCATCACCAGCAGCTTGCTTTCTGTCTAATAATGTTTCTCCAGAAGAAAAATCGTGCCAAAAGCGATTACCATCAACGACTGTAACCATCGTGTCAAGTCGGCAAAATTCAGTTAAATCAATCCCTAACTCTTCATCAATATAGGAGAATGTCTGAGCAACAGGAACTGGTTCTGATATACCTGTCGATTCAATAACGATATAATCAATGTCTCCTTTTTTTGCTAAACGTTCTACTTCAACGAGTAAATCTTCTCGCAATGTACAGCATATACAGCCATTTGACATTTCAACGAGCTTTTCTTCTGTTCGTTTAAATCCACCTTGATCGATTAAATCAGCATCAATGTTTATTTCACTCATGTCGTTTACAATAACAGCTACTTTTAGTCCTTCACGGTTTTGAAGGATATGATTAAGTAATGTTGTTTTTCCTGCCCCTAAGTATCCACTTAGCACAGTAACTGGGATCTTTTTATTCATGTTATGTAAGCCTCCTATTTATCCGGTGCAAATCGTAATAATTACTATTTACAGCTTTAATCATACATAACCGCTTCTTTTTTGTAAAGAGAGTAAAACATATTTAATCGTAATAATTTCGTTTTGAGACGATAAAAGAGCTGTTCGCTCTTGAACAGCTCCCTTACATACAACTTATATTTGCTTTAATAATTGATCAACGTCTACACCGAGATCTGACATTTGTTTTTTCATTTTTTCAAAGTATTCATCGGAAACTCGGCCTTGTGCTCCTCTTAAAATTTCTAGTGCATAGTGATCTGGCGGCCTCGTATCTTCTTGTTTATCTACAACCGTAAACGATAATACATCTTTTAATTGCTTTTCACCGACTTGGAGATCGACGAAGATAGGTCGGTACAGTCCTGCATAAACTCCTTCTCTACGATACAAATACTCCAAAGCTTCGAATGGAAGGTGGTAGACAATGCCTTCTACATAATCTTCCTCCTCATTTATATCAGCACGACTTCCATCCGGACGTTCAATACTGTAAGAAAGTTCATACCCATCAAGCTTCCCTACACCAGTGACCTCTTCAAATAAATGCGCCACCCCACCAGTTTCAAAACGTTCCGTATCCATACAAGAACCGAAAGCAAAATATTCAAAGTATGCTGGTTCATTTTTTTCAAACAAATAACGTTTCCAGTCGCCGCATTCAATCTCAGTAAACGAATGATGGTTCTTTTCATTCATATAATAAACAATGGCCTCGTATTCTCCCATATCAGTAAAAACGGTTTGTTTACACCGTTCATATAAATTTCCATCTCGCAATTCATCATAACCTTCAAGAACATCTAACGTCTGAAGAATCGAATGATCGATCTCGTAAAGCTCACCATATACCATCCCGTCTGTATCTAATAGTAAAGCAGGATATCCTGCCCCTGTGTCTACTAACTGCCCTTGGACCCTTGTTTGTTCTGAAACAAGCTTTGCACCTTGCAAGCAATTATGATTCCTGCAATGTTTTCGAAGTGTCCCATAAACGAAAACGTATTGCCTCTCCCCCATTGTTGATCCTCCCCTTTACGAGCTTATAGCGCCCACTTTCGATTTGTTGTAAAACTAACTACTAACATCGGGTCTCTATGAATTCTTCTCAAATCATTCATCAGATCTTCTCGAATTACATCTTGACTTTTGACATGGCATGCTTTTGACTGCTCGTTTACGATAAAATCAATATCAATATACATACCACTTCCAGCTTTCGTTACTTTAATGATAGAATCTTTGATTTTGTATTTTCTTTCACTATTTTTTACAATCATCTGTACTTCTCGTAAAACCTCTGTAGGTGGCGCCATACCGATCATTTCTCTGATACTTTGAATGATATGAAAGAGTGGCACCTTTAGAAACAGAATAGATGCGATAAGCACCATAAATGGATCAATATACGGCACGATAAATGAATACTGAGTATCAGTAAGAAATACGGCTGTCAAAAAACCAATAAACACACCTAGACTTAAATATCCATCCATTAACCATTGATTCATCTCTGCCTTTACAAAACCGTTCATTTGTTTTTTATTCTTTATTTTAATATAGAAAACAAATAGAAAACAACTTAATGTTGAGAATATTGAATAAATAATCGCGGAATTTAATGCAACTATTCGACCGCCATTTACGATATCCATTACCGCAAGAGCCCCTGCTACCATAACAATTAACGCAATCATGACATATTTAATTAAGATGACAAAAGGCTCAATCATCACCTTACCATACGGAAATTTCTTTTGGTCTTTTTTCCGTATATATTTCGCGGCTGAAAATGTCATAAAAGAAAGTATGACACTAAAGACTGAATAAATCCCATCAAATAAGATCATTTGTGAATTAGCGATTATTCCCCATATTAAGCCAATGATTGAAAAGATCACCGCTCCTATTACAGATAGAAGAAGGAATTTATCATCGTTTGTATGGTTTTTTTTCATATTTATCCCCCTTAGTGACTGACTATCAGTCATTTTTATTAGAATAGAAAAACCTAGATTTTACTCTTCTCGAGTTAAAATGTAGGTCTGTCATTCTCAGTCTTACCTTGTAATTGTTCTCGTTAAAAATTGATATACATTCTCTTTTAATTGTTTGATCGAACGTTCGTCATGTTCGGAGTTCGAGAAAAAATAAGTTTCCGCCGTATTTTCAATGGTATTTATCATCATTTTTACTTGAGAAGTGATCGGAATAGTACTCGAAACTGCATGATTTTCAATCGATTGCTTAAAGCGTTCTTCTACCCAATCATAATACGGTTTATAAATTTCTTCCCAACGTTTAAAGGAATGATAAAACGCAATGCCTGAATAACAGAAAATAATAACCTCTTTATACTTTGCTGTAATGTCAAATGTTACGTCAATGACTATTTTTAACGTATCATAAAAGTCAGAGCTTGACTCGTCCAGTTGTTGTATTTCATCCATTTGCTCATTAAAAATTCGTTCAGCAATGGCGGGGATGATTTCACTTTTTGACGAAAAATAGAGATAAAATGTCCCTTGCGCAACACCAGCTCTTTTAACAATTTGAGATACCGCAGCTTTTTCAAAGCCTTGTTCGGTCATTACTTCGATCGCTGCATCAAGTATTAAGTCATATTTACCTTCCTTTTTCATGGTAAGATCACCTTTTCTGATTACTTTATTTGAGTAGATAATTAATTGATTGAGTGACTGACTATCAGTCATTTTGGCATAGTAAATTTAAAATGTCAACTTTTACTGTTTACTTGGATGTTACCTGATAAACTTTTTGCCGTTATTCTTCTTTTCTATGTTTTTGACCTTAGTTTTACTCGTTTACTTGTGAGTCTCTTATTTGTTCACCACTTCCATGATTTGTTCATCACTTTCCTTAATTTCTTCAGACATTTCTTATGCGCGTTCCCTTTTATCTTTGAAAAACAGAAAAGCTAGGGGCTTCCCCCCTAGCTTCCAACCATTCTTATTCAGTTTCAGCGATAACCTTGTCGAGAATAGACGTATCGACAAAGCCGTCTAGATCGGGCTCATTATCCATAAATTGTAGTTCATAAGAAGCGGTTGCCCATGCTTGTAGTGCATCTGGGTGTGTTTCTGTTGTAACAGCCATACGTTGCCATGCTTTTTCTAATACGTGTTCTGGAAGTCGAGTTTGTGTTAAACCGTAAATAAGGTCATTTACAGTCTCTAACGTATCTGCTTCATTGTTTTGTGCAAACTCAACAGAACGTTGGTGTGCTCTTAGTGCTTGCTCAACAATATCAGGATTATCTTCTAAATACTCTCCTGTTGTAACGAACACAACACTTGCTAACTCTTTGCCAAGGAATACGTCATTCCACTCTGTAACGACATGTGCGTTATGCTCTTCAACAAGCAGTGTTCCCCAAGGTTCTGGAGCAGGTGCTGCATCAATTTGTCCTTGCTCGAACATCGCAACCATACTTGCAGGGTTTATTCGAGATTGGTGTTCAACAGTACCACCAAGACGGTTTGATTCTAGACCAAGCTCTTTTAACATAATTTCAAGTTGAACGTTATGAGTACATCCGTTCCCTGGTGTGCAAAATGACTTTCCATCAAAGTCTTCTAAACTATGAATCCCTGAATCTTCACGGGCAACGATTAATGTTGCTCCGTTTGCCGCAGCACCAAGAACGACGACATCTCCTCCTGATAAGAAATAGTTAATCGCTGGCCCTGGACCGACATAACCCATATCAATAACACCTGTATCTAATGCATCGATAAAGTCATTACCATTTGGAAAGTTTAAAAAATCAATATCGTGATTTTCAATTTCTTCTGCAAAATAACCTTTTTCTTTACCAATAATTCCTGCAGCATGGTCTAGGTTAGGGAAATATCCGACGTTCACTTCACCTTGTGAAGCGCCAGCGCCTGTATCTCCGCCTCCATTCGTATCTCCTTCACCACATGCTGCAGCAATTATCATTGTTCCTGCTAGCATAAGAGTACCTAAAAGTTTTTTCATCTGCTCTCCTCCTCGTATTTAAGCTGATTTGGCTAATCCCCAGCGTGATAACACGCGCTTTTCAATTTTGCTGAAAATAAAGTATTCGACGATTAAGCCAATCACTGAAATGATAATCATAATCGCAACGACGAGATCCATATTAAAGAAGTCTCGTGCATCCATGAGTGTACGTCCTAGTCCACCGCGGCCAATAAGTTCAGCGGCCATTAATGCACGCCAACCAAATGCCCAAGCAAGTCGTGCACCAGTTAATGCTGACGGTATGGATGCTGGAATCATCACTTTCCAAATTAATTCGGTTCTTTTGTAACCCATTGTTCTGGCTGCGCGTATTAAGATCGGCTGGACATTCTTAATCCCCATTCTCATATTTAACGTCATTGCCCACGTACCACCTAAAATGACAACGAAATAAATCGCTGCTGGGCCACCCTGGAACATAACGAGTGCAAGTGGTAACCAAACGATACTAGGTACAGATTGTAAGGCAATAACGAGTGAGCCTAACGTTTCATCAGCAATTTTTGAAACACCTAATAAAACTCCGAGAAACCCACCAATAAGGACTGCTAATGTAAAACCAATTGCGATTCGCTGTAAACTTTCTGTTAACGCAACTGCTAAAATTCCTGTATCGAATAACCCGATATATAATTGCTCTACTGCACCAAATGGTGATGGAAATAAAGTCGTTTCTTGCGAATAAAACCTATATACGACCTCCCATATCCCCACTAGTCCTATAAAGAAGATGACCCTTCTAAGAATTGATGCCATCACCGATTTCCTCCCTCATCACTTTCTCGATTTCGCCGCCAAGTATGGACATGATTTCTTCTTCAAGAGCGATAAATTCTGGTGAAGAAGGAACACGCGGTCTTGGTAGGTCAACAGGGAAGATTTTTCGAATGCCACCGGGACGAGTCCCCATTAAAACAATTCGGTCTGATAGCATAATTGACTCGCGAATGTTATGTGTAACAAAAACAATTGTTTTTTTCGTTTCTTCCCAAATAAACTGTACTTCTTTGTGTAGCATCGTTCTTGTTTGTTCATCAAGCGCCCCGAACGGTTCATCCATTAATAATACTTCTGGGTCCATCGCTAACGCTCGTGCGATTGCAACCCTTTGTTTCATTCCACCAGATAATTCGTGAGGATATGAATGCATGAACTTACTTAAATGAACGAGTTTCAAATATTTTTTTGCATGCTCAATAGCTTCTTGCTTTTTCATTTTTTTACGTAATGCAAACGTCACGTTTTCCAATACGTTTAACCATGGCATTAATGCTGCTTCTTGGAAAACGACACCTCTATCTGCTCCAGGACCTATTACCTTTTTTCCTCCTACAGTTACTTCACCATTCGTTGCGTCATCTAATCCTGCAACAATATTTAACAATGTAGATTTTCCACATCCTGAAGGGCCTAATAGTGAGACAAACTCTCCAGATGAAACGGATAGTGATATATCTTCAAAAACTGTAAAAGTATGTTTTTTCTCTTTATTAGGGAACGTTTTTTCTACTTGTTGAATTTTTACGTTTTCCACGATATTCCCTCCCTATCCCCTTATATTCACGATAATTCATATCACTCTTATCGGAATTGATATAAATAGTATATGATGGTTTATTTAGGAGTGTCAATATATCTTTCATGTTTTTACGATGTAGCAAGTTTTTTATCATGTTTTTAACAAGTTTTGTAAATTAGACTTTTAAAATTTGCTAACTGTCACAAACTATATAAAAATATATGTAAAAATACGTTTACCTTCTCTTTTAATTCAGTTAATATATATCTTTGTGAACAAATATACAGCATAAGGAGTTTGAACATTTAAATGACTGACCAACTTGCTAATTTACAATTTTTAAATCAGTTTTGGATCATTTTGTTATTCCTCATTCCGATGGTTCTCATTTCAAGAACTGTCGTTGCAGGAACCCGTTATTCACCCATATTAATTATCGTAATTTTTGGGTTATCAATGGGTTATGTTTTAGAAGTAAGTGGTGTGGCTTCTCCAGGTTTACCTGAGTTTCCATTCGTAGACCTTATCGCAGCTACTACGATTATTGCATTAACGGTCTCCTTCTTCGTAGGTGGACAAGAACTACGAAAAATTTTAGGAAACAAAAAACTCGAAGTAGATGACGTTGTCGTACCATCAGATGAAGAAACCATTCTCGGTACTTCAAGAACACAGCTTGTCTTTATTATTCGCGCATTCTTTCTATTATTTGGTATTGAAGGGGTTGCCCGTATTTTATTACCAGGCGGCGATGGATCCATCTTTAGCAACTATTATCCATTAATTGCGTACATAGGAATTATTGGTGCCGTCATCTTCATTGATAATAAAGCACAGATTAAGAACAAGCATTCCTATATTCGTAAAGGGATTATTGAAATCTTGTTTATTATCTTTGTTTTATATGCATCATTCCAAGTTGCAAGTATCGTGCAACCGTTAATTGCTCTTCCGCAAATTTTCTTTGCAATGATGATTGCAGCAGGGTTAGGGGCTATTTTCTATCAATGGTCATTTGGACCAACGATCCGTTCACTATTATTTGCCGGTATTCCCGTCGTCTTAGCGGCAAACTTTATGATTGGTGGTTCACGAATTGGTGAAGCCTTCACAATTGATGGAATGAATGCCGTGTTAGTGTACGGCTTTTTCGGCCAGCTGTTCTGGATGTTCGGAGGAATCGCCCTCATTATGTTCTTTTCAAGAACAGCAAATGTTCGAAATTTAGCACCAGGTATGGCAGGAGCTCTTTCACACTCTGGTTTAACAGGGGCTTGTACTGCTGGTGACTTTGGAAAAACAGCTGCGCAACGTGCACCTATAATGATTAACATTCCGTTCTTCGGACATATCTTTGTATTCTCTGTGCTAGCAATTAGTGCTGAACAAGGTTCTTTATGGCTTATCCCATCATTAATCTTAATTACAATCGGTGTACTATTAACGGTATACGCACTACGTAACTTAAGAAAAGCAAATTCCGATGACCGAAAAGAAGTGAACGCATTAATGCAGTTCTCATTCGGTTGGCAAATTTGTGCCGTTTTCGGTGGATTAGGATTACTGAGCATTAGTGCAATGAGCATGGAATATGCAGCAATGGCACAAACGAGTGCAATTTCTCACTTTGGGTTGTTCGCAGCGATTCAAGGTGAAATGTTTGGTAGTGATGCTGCAGCATTAATTCCATTTATCTTCTCTATGCCATTTTTAGTTCATCCACTTGTCTTCTTTATGTTTGGTAAAGCGATGGAAAACAATGGTGAAATGCCAATTAAGACCGTTTATATTTTATCTGCCCTTGGTGTCGTTGGAGTATTCGGTGCGATCCTATTCCTATAAACAGTTAATAAGTCATTTTCTCAAATAACACGTAAAAAACACCTGAGTACATATCTCAGGTGTTTTGCTTTTATTAAGGTTCTTTTCTAAAAGATTATTGCTTTTTTATGAATTGAGAGCCTTTGAGTCTGTCCGTCGTTAGCGAACACAAGTGAAACAACAACCATGTTTACAAAGACAGCCTTTATTAAAAACGTTTAACCATTTCTATCACGATTGATGATGACTGTTTTCCTGCAGTTTTTTCAAAGTTCTCATATGAATTCGTTGCATCATCATCTGCATGATCTGAAATACATCTAATAATAAGAAAAGGTATCTTATTAATAAAAGATACGTGTGCAATTGAAGCCCCTTCCATTTCTACACACGCTGGCTTAAAAGTATTTATTAAAAGTTCTTTTTGATGACGATCCTCTACAAAACATTCACCACTTATCACCCTTCCACAATGATAATTCGAATGTAAACGAACGGATTCACATGCTTTTATTGCTAGCTCGATGAGTTCTTTACTAGCAATAAACCTTTCTTGAAATGGAAATAGATTTTTCATTTGAGCTTGTCGAACATCATGATGTGTTACATCTGTTGAAATGACGATATCACAAACATGAATATCCTTTCTTAAACTCCCGGCAATGCCAGTATTTATCATATAGTTCAAATCAAATCTGTCTATCATAATTTGCGTACAAGAAGCAGCATTGACTTTGCCCACACCACAACGCGCTAAGACGATCTCTTTTCCATAAAGCACTCCAGAGTAAAAAGAAAAGCCCGCATAACTATACTCTTTTTGAACATCCATCTTGTCTAATATTAAATCAATCTCTACTTGCATCGCACCAATAACCCCTATTTTTCCCATATGTAGCTCTCCTATCTATGTGTAGTGCTATAAAATTCGCTTCAAAGCCTTTGTTTTCCTCCAAAATTAACAGCAATTCAAAAAACATGGTAAAACTCAAGAAAAAATTAGATCCCAGTGACTTATTTTTACAATATAAGTGAATCAATTTCATCATTCCGTTTTTTGTGCAATGAAACGAATGGTATTATAAATGTTTCATTAAATGTACGTTTTATTTGTAAGTGAACGTAACAAAAGACGGCGACTCCCGAAGGATCAGCGACGAGCAATACTCCTTCGAACTGCTCCGAGCTGCGACGAGTAATCGCAGGAGCAACGAGCATTCGCTTCTCCGAATATTCTTCGAGCTGCCTCGACGCATCATCTTCCAAGAAGTGTTTGAAGAGGAAGAGGCACGTAGTCTGCGACGAGTAACCGCAGGAGCAACGAGCATTCGCTTCTCCGAATATACTTCGAGCTGCCTCGACGCATCATCTTCAAAGAAGCACTTGAAGAGGAAGAGGCACGTAGTCTGCGACGAGTAACCGCAGGAGCAACGAGCATTCGCTTCTCCGAATATTCTTCGAGCTGCCTCGACGCATCATCTTCAAAGAAGCACTTGAAGAGGAAGAGGTACGTAGTCTGCGACGAGTAATCGCAGGAGCACTGTTTATCTGCGACGAGTAACCGCAGGAGCAACGAGCTGAACATCCACTTAGGCGAAGAGCTGTCGAGCCTAAGTTAGCTGAAGACAAGCCCTCGAGAAACCGTCCGTCTGAAGTGAAGTTCACACTCACCATTCGGAAACTCGCATATTATTTTGAGTGATGAAATTGATTCAGGTACATATAATTTCTGAAAAATCATATTTTTCTTTTTAATTTTATTGTACAATACTATTAATTCGTCCAACGAAATAAAAAGGAGATGAAAAAATGGGGAAAGAATTAACGAAAAGACATGAAGTACATACGGAAGAAACGTGGAAAATTGAAGACTTATTTGCAACGGAACAAGCGTGGCTCGATGAACTTGGTTCAATTGAAAGTTTTTTACCAACAGTGACAGCTTTTAAAGGAAAACTAGGTGAAGATGCTTCTACATTACTTTCTTGTTTACAAACAAAAGAACAGCTCCATGAAAAACTAATATTAGCTGCTTCCTATGCAAATTTAAAGCTAGCTGAAGACGGTACAAACCCAACATCACAAACGAACTTCGCAAAAATGAGTGCACTGAATACGAAAATACAGGCAGAAACTTCATTTATAGAGTCAGAAATTTTGCAATTGCCTGATGATGAAATCGAAGCATTTTTTAAAGATGAAGAGGAACTGGAAAACTTTCGACTGCAAATTGAAAATATTTTAGAAAAGAAACCGTACGCCCTTTCACCTGAGACAGAAGAAATTTTGGCATCTCTAGGTGAAGTTCATTCTGCACCTTATAAAATTTATTCGACGAGTAAATCATCAGATATGACATTCTCCTCATTTAAAGATGCAAATGGCGAAGAACAACCGTTATCGTTTGCTTTATTCGAAGACCAGTACGAGCTATCACCAAATACAGAAGAACGACGAAATGCATATGACTCTTTTGTGAAAACATTAAACCAATATAAAAACACATACGGAGCAACATATGCAACGGAAGTAAACAAACAAGTATCATTAGCTAAAGCAAGAAATTACGATTCTGTCACAGAAATGCTCTTGCACCCACAAAAAGTGACGAAAGAAATGTACAACAATCAGCTAGACATTATTTATAATGAGCTTGCGCCTCACATGCAACGCTTGGCGAAATTGAAAAAACGTGTATTAGGTCTAGATACGATGAAGTTTTGTGATTTAAAAGCACCGTTAGATCCTGACTTCCAACCTGAAACATCTTATGAGAAAGTATCAGACTTAATTTTACAATCATTAGAAGTCATGGGACCTGAATATCAGGAAATTATGAAAAAAGGACTGAATGAGCGCTGGGTCGACCGAGCAGATAACGTCGGAAAAATGACAGGAGCGTTTTGTGCAAGCCCGTATGGTTCGCACCCATATATTCTCATGACGTGGAAAGGCACTATGCGTGGCGCATTTATTTTAGCGCATGAATTAGGCCATGCCGGACACTTCTACTTAGCGAATAAACATCAACGTATCGGTGATACGAGACCTTCAACATACTTTGTTGAAGCCCCATCAACGATGAATGAAATGTTACTAAGTAATCACCTTCTAAAAGAAACAAACGATCCACGTATGGAACGTTGGGTGATTTTACAGCTGCTAGGTACGTATTATCATAATTTCGTCACGCACCTATTAGAAGGTGAATTCCAGCGTAGAGTATATGAACACGCTGAGCAAGGTAAGCCACATACAGCAAACACACTTACTTCAATTAAACAAGATGTGTTATCTGGATTCTGGCAAGACGCCGTAGAATTAGATGAAGATGCTGGGCTAACTTGGATGCGCCAGCCTCACTACTACATGGGTCTGTATCCATATACGTATTCTGCTGGACTTACAGCATCTACCGTCGTATCGAAGAAAATTTTTGAAGAAGGTCAACCTGTCGTTGATCGCTGGTTAGAAGTATTAAAGGCTGGTGGAACGAAGAGTCCTCAAGACTTACTGAATCATGCTGGAGTTGACATGGAAAATAAAGAAACGATCCGTGAAGCAGTCGCTTACGTAGGCTCATTAATCGATAAACTTGAAGCTAGTTATGAATAATAAAGATAAACAGGTGCCGATACGTTGTCGGCACCTGTTTTCATTCTGATTGTGATGAATGAGAAACACCATATTTAATTAGAATCATTTTAAGTTACGGAGAAATGAAATTTCTCACGGATAAAATAAAAATTTCACGGATAAACATGATTTTTCGCGGATAACATAGCAATCTCGCGGATAACATGATATTTTCACGGATAAATTAAATTTTCACGATGAAACTCAATTTTTTCACAGAGTTTCACTCCTTTAATGTCCCCATGAACACTTCATGAGGACATTTCTTTTCTGTAACTAATTCCCATTCAATACTTCGGACCTTATTTTGCCTCATAAGATCCATATTCCAGTTGCCTTTTTGGTGACTTCTTTTTCTTTTTAATCAGTTTACGATTGAATTTACCTAGTGCTGCTTGTTTTAATAAAGCGATACTTACGATCACTTTCATAAACGTTTGTAACTGTTCTGGACTTAAATCTTCAACCTTTAAAGGGAAGTAGTCTGGAATGCCCCAACGTTCTAAAATAATCATTATTTTTTCTTTCTCTCGATCTGAAAGTGACAGGATATTTAATAACTCTCTTGTTACAAGTTGATCAGAACATCGTTGAATAAATGTGTTTAATGGTAAGGTTAGAGCGATCGAGTCCTCTAATGATTGGTTATCTGCCATATTTATTGTACTCCAAATGTATACGATCATCATACATGACCTGTGCAGTCCTTCCTCTTCTCTACCAATTACAATTTTCCCTTCATAAACGAGTTGGTCATTATGGTATAACTGAAATTCTCGTTCCTTGCCACTTAGTTGTGTTGTGCGTTTGGCTTTCGTTGAAACTAGTAGCGAATATGGACCCCATGAAGCGTTTAAATCTGCACTTAATAACCATTGTGAAAATGCTTCACTTTCATTTTCAATGGCTTGACGTTTTTCAACGACACTAGCTTTACTTTTATTAACATCTTCTTGTTGCAACCTTTGTTGTAAATGTTCATAACGATCATAAAGACTTAAATCGTGAACGTGAAGATATTGAAGCACCTGGGCATACGATAGTTCACAAGTTTTAACTCCAAACAATTGAAGTCCGCGTAAATAGTCTGAATGAAAATCAGTCGCGCAAACAATGATGTTACTTAACTGATCCGAATGAAAAGAACGACCGATAAAGCTAATGAATGCCCCTATTGATCCGTCGTTTACTTCTGGTTCATAAAATATATAAACATTTTCACTCGAATGGTTGGAAAAGCAAATCATATCAAAGTGAGAGTTACACTGCTCTTTTTGTAAATACTTAAATGTTAAACCAGACCTTATCAGACTAGGATGCTTCTTGATGATGTTAACCATTTCAATTCTGTTAATCATGTTTGTACATGGCCTCTCTTGTTATAAAATTATCCCCTACATATATAACCAATATTTGAATGTCCAAAACTCCCCCACCCTTCATTGTTCACAAAATTGTGCGGGACCTGGTCCAGTACAATTTGCCAAACGATATATTGTATTTTGCAACACTCGTCTTTTTTCTTGGAAAATGTTATAATTTCGTAGACTTTAATTATGAAGAGGATGAATGAAATGATAACAGTATCGAATGTCAGCTTACGATTTGGAGATCAAAAGCTGTTTGAGGATGTAAATCTTAAATTTACACCGGGGAATTGCTACGGGTTAATTGGAGCAAACGGAGCAGGAAAATCGACGTTTTTGAAAATTTTATCTGGAGAAATTGAGTCTCAAACTGGTGACGTCGCTTTAGGCCCTGACCAACGTATGACTGTCTTAAAGCAGAACCACTTCGAATATGAACAAGATCAGGTGCTTGATGTTGTGATGATGGGTTATGAGCGTTTATACGATGTCATGAAAGAAAAAGACGCGATTTATATGAAACCTGATTTCAGCGATGAAGACGGTATGAAAGCTGCAGAGCTTGAAGGAGAATTCGCTGAAATGAACGGTTATGAAGCAGAATCTGATGCAGCAGTTCTTTTAAAAGGCCTTGGAATTGGCGATGAACACCACTATAAGAAAATGGAAGAGCTTACTGGTGGGGAAAAAGTGAAAGTTCTTTTAGCACAAGCTCTTTTCGGTAATCCTGATGTTCTTCTACTAGATGAGCCGACAAACCACTTAGATATCGAAGCGATTCAATGGCTAGAAGAGTTCTTAATAAACTTTGAAAACACGGTCATCGTTGTTTCCCACGACCGTTATTTCTTAAATAAAGTGTGTACACACATCGCTGACTTAGACTTTGGAAAAATCCAAATCTACGTTGGTAACTATGATTTTTGGTATGAATCAAGCCAATTAGCGTTAAAAATGGCGCAAGATCAAAACAAGAAAAAAGAAGAAAAAATTAAAGAATTACAAAACTTCGTCGCAAGGTTTAGTGCCAATGCATCGAAATCAAAACAGGCAACGTCTCGTAAGAAAATGCTTGATAAAATTGAATTAGATGACATCAAGCCTTCTTCACGTCGTTATCCGTTCGTACAATTTAAGCCGAACCGTGAAATCGGTAATGATTTATTAACGGTTGATGGTTTAACGAAGACAGTTGACGGTGTAAAAGTATTAAACAACGTGAGCTTTACGTTAAATAAAGATGATAAAGTCGCTCTTGTAGGTGTCAATGAGATTGCAAAAACGACATTACTGAAGATCTTAATGGGCGAAATGGAGCCAGACAGCGGCACATATAAATGGGGCGTCACAACTTCACAATCGTATTTTCCAAAGGACAACTCAAAGTACTTTGAAAATGGCAATTTAGACTTAGTTGATTGGTTACGCCAATACTCCCCTGAAGACCAAACGGAAACATTCATCCGAGGATTCCTTGGTCGTATGTTGTTCTCTGGAGAAGAAGCAAAGAAAAAGGCGAACGTATTATCCGGTGGAGAAAAAGTTCGTTGCATGCTTTCTAAGATGATGTTAAGTGGGGCTAATGTATTATTATTAGATGAGCCAACAAACCACTTAGACTTAGAATCAATTACTTCGTTAAACAACGGATTAATTAACTTCAAAGGGTCGATCATCTTCAGTTCACATGACCACCAGTTTAACCAGTCGATCGCAAACCGTATTATTGAAATTCAAGAAGAAGGCGTCTTCGATAAAGAAATCACGTACGATGAGTATGTTGAATTAAAGAAAACTGCGAAATAAACGTTTATTGTAAAATGGGCAAGGAAAATATTCTCCTTGCCCTTTTTCTTATATTATCTTATTGAACAATTTCCAATTTTCATCTGTAACTCAAATTTGATATATATGCTCAGTTTAAATTGTCTCTACGCCAAATTACCGTTCTTTTCTAGGACCTACAAATAATTTAATAGCTGTTTTATTTTCATTATTGATCATCACATTTTCAAATGCAGGAACCAGAACTAGATCCACACCACTAGGAGCTACATACCCTCTTGCAATCGCAATGGCTTTAATTGCTTGATTTATAGCACCAGCTCCAATCGCTTGAATTTCAGTACTACCTCTTTCTCTTAATGTACCAGCAATTGCACCTGCAACTGAATTCGGATTAGATTTTGATGATACCTTTAATACATGATCTATTTGAATCCCCCCCTAAAATTTACTCACTACATATGATCAATGGCAAGAATATAATTAAACGTATCTTTAATAATATTCAACTTCCAGTTAAGCAGAACTATTAACATTATTTCTTTAATACTTTTCTGTTAATAAAGTGAAATAAAAAGGCATGAGATTTCAGTTGAAACCCATGCGCTTTTTGTTACCAATACTGATTTCTTCTGACATAAATCCGGTAAGGATATTTGCTGACTTATTTTGTGACATCTATTTATTCAATGCATACTTAATCCCTTTAATTAATCTAATATGCATACAATCATGTGCGACTAAAAATTGAAGAAGCTCCTCACCTGTTTTCATCCCACGAAATTCTTTCGTTAACTGTTGTCTTGAAAAAATCTCGTAATTTTCTGTAACCATTTTTTCTTGTTCTTTCAACTTTTGTAGCACTTCTTTAAAAGAAGGGACTTCTTCATTTTCCCATTGTTTCGGAGAGGTGCCATTTAAAAATAGATCATAGTAACGTTGATCAAGACCTTTATTTTCCCATGCATATAAATGTAGTTTCTCATCTAAATTTGCTAAAATATGACCTGCATTCCAGTGAATATTATTTTTAAAGCCTTTAGGAATCATTGACGCTTGATCAACACTTGTGGATTCGATACTTTTAAGTGCTGCATTTCTCCAAAATTGAAATAATTTTATTCCCGTTGTCATGTCATTCCCCCTATGATACATTTTCAGTTCAACCATCTATGTTCCATTTCAATCATACTCGTTAAAGCTATGAGTTATTTAAGAATTCAATAAATGTCTGAGTTTTTTCTAACGCCTCTTCATCAGCATAATGTGATGGTAAAAACCGCAATAAATAATGCCCATCTGCAACATCGATCCTCACATGGTAATACCTTGCAGCTTCATTAAAATACGTTAATACCGGTGCCCCTTCAAGTTCAATTTCTTCCCAATTACGAAGGTCATCATCTGTTGGAAAATTCCCTTTCCTGAAGCTGAGCATAAACAATTCCTCGTCTCCATATGGACCATATAGAAGGTTCGTGTGCATCGTTTCTTCCCAGTCTTTTATTTCATCTTTATTTTCAAAATAAACGTTCCGATCATCTTTTTCTAAGCCGTAGTAAACGTCTACCATGCTAGGCTTACCAGTGGAATAAGAAATAAAAGAGGTATGTATTTCCAAGTCATGAAAAGTAGTTGGGACATAAACCTCAGTCCCTAATTCTTCGTTAATGGTCGTGCTCAAACCTTGCTCACCGTTATTTTCTCCGTCTGATGAGCACCCTATCACAACTGCAAGTAACGAAAAACACGCCAAAAATAAAAGTCATTTCATTACTAATCCTACCTTTCTATTTAAACAAACTTTTTCCTTCACTGTCGTTTTCATACGTATGTTATTAAATTAGACGTAATCATAAACAAAAAAATTTCACTTTCATAGTAAATTTTCATAGAAAAAGAGTTGCATAGCAACTCTAGATCAAATCATTCCACTAATCACACTCGTTTGATGATCTTTTCAATAACAATCTCCAATTAGCGATTAGGGATGTAACAAATGAGATGATCGTTGATAAAATGATGGCAAACACTACGTTTAGAAAAGAAAAGTATAAATATGGTAAAAGAAAGATTAGCGTAATACCAAACCACTTGGATTTAAATACTCCTTGCCAACCTATTTCCTCAGTACTGTTCTTATTTTTCTTTGAAAATAAGAGTGGAGAGAAAATAATTAAAAATAATAGTAAGGTTGAAAACAGACTAAACCAATCAAATTCCATTTTGAACTCCTTTCAGTTATCTTCCGTATACTTTTCTTCCCTAATACTCTAACACCTTTTACCATTCCATACATATAAAATAACCCTTGATGTTTCCTTATTTTTCACAAGCAAGCTCGACATCCAAATGATATATACGATAAGTTTAAACATGTCGTATCATCCATTAACCACCTTTTCTCTCCCCTCTTCAGTAGCTTCCTTTCCTTCTTTAATGATAAATGATAAACAGACACCAATGAACGAAAGAACGGCCATAACGATAAAGGCGTACCTTGTGCCCCAAAACGCTGCCACTTCATAGGGAGCATTCATTTGATCTGTCGTCACACTAATAATTGTCGTAAGTATAATCACACCAATAGCCATGCCAAATTGTCGTACTGTATTTACGATCGCCGTACCATGGGGAATTTCTGATGTAGTTAAACTGTTGACGCCTACTGAAACTAACGGCATGATCGTAAAGCCAGTCCCTACCATAAATAAACTAAAGCAACCCATAATCATGTACGGAGAGCTTTCCATCCCGACCGTGCCAAACAAAATCGAAGATACAAGGATGAACGAGAAACCGATAATCGATAACCGCCTCCCTCCATAACGATCAAATAGATTACCCGAAACTAGTGAGACGATTGAAAGCAAGATCGTTCCTGGAACTAATAAAAAGCCCGAAAGAAACGCAGTCGTACCTAGTACATCTTGTGAGAACATCGGCAATATCGTTTCATATGACAATAAAAGCAAAATGTTAATAAATATAAGGATGGTTGATAAAAGAAACACAACCTTTTTGAAGATCCGTAAGTTAAGCACGGGTAATTCTAAATGTAATTGCCTTTTAACAAATAACGTTAACATCACAATTCCGAAAAGAACAGTTGAGATGACGCTCCAATGAGTAAAACCTAGAACACTAATATTGCTGATTCCATATATGAAACTAGCAAAACCAATTCCTGATAAAAATAACGACGTCATATCTAGCTGAGACGGGTACTGTTTCGTTACATTTTTCATAAACAAATATGCAAATAAAAGCGCACTAAGTGAAAGCGGAAGCATAATCCAAAACAGTGCCTTCCAATGATAAACATCAATGACAATTCCTGATATTGAAGGTGCTGAAGCAGGCGCAACATTAATGACGCAACCTAAAAGCCCCATAGCGAACCCCCTTTTTTCATAAGGAAATACAGCGAGTAAAATCGTTTGTACAAGCGGAAGCATAATTCCTGCCCCAATTGCTTGAATCACTCTAGAAATAATTAATAAAGAAAAGTTCGTTGCTAGAATCCCTACAACGGTACCTAGAAATAAGAAACTAAGCGAAAAAATCACTAATGTTCTTGATGAATAAGTATTCGTTAAATATCCAGTCATAGGTATGAACACGATCGTAGTTAACAAAAATGATGTCGTTAACCATTGCACTTGTGTCGCATTAAGTGAAAACTCTTGCATGATCGTAGGATAAGCTGTAATTAATAAAAACTGATTGAATGTAAAAAGAAAAGCAGAAATTAAAATAATCGATACAATTACCTTATGTGAAATTTTAGGTTGTTTATTTTCCATATTTTTCATACCCCTTCAACAATGAAGTGGGATAATGAACGTTACGTCGTATATCCCTAGAAAAAATCCCTGTCGCTTAAATAACCCTTAAAAATGGGACCTAATACTGCGGTGACTAAATGATTTTTGAACACCAACTACCATACTAACAAAGATTGTTGTTAATCTACCAAGAAAAATGAACCAATTCTTGATTTAGCCACAAATTTTTACCACCCTTACCATCTTTTTTACCAATGTCCGCCAAGAGATTTTCCACAAATCTCTAATATATTAACTAATTGAATCAATTTCATAACTCAAAATAAGATGGGAAATTCCAAATGATGAGCGTGAACTTCACTTCCAAATCAAACGTAAATTTAATGAAAAAAATTATAATATCATTCGTTTCATTGCGCAAAAAACGTAATGATGAAATTGATTCAATTAAAAAAGCTCTACAAAATAAAAAACCAACGTATGCATTCAACTCACTACATAACGTTTGTACGGGGCCACCGATTGAGCGCTTGATCACAACTGTATCCATTTCAGTAAATTCAATTATCTTCCTTTTATACTTTTCATGAGCGTGCAATCATCCTATTGTGGAATGCCTGCTAAAAAACTACCAAGTATATAACTACCTGGTAGTTTCAATGTTAGAATGAGAGACAATGTTGAAGAGCTTGCCGAAGAAGGTTGGCAAAGAGTAAGAGATATTGAAGAGCCCAAGAATGAACTTGCAGAAGTAGTTAACCACTATTTTCATCATTATGGACTAGAAAGCCGAGAAAGCCTAACCCTTCTTTATATCGATATAGTATCTTGAGTTTTAATTACATCGTTCAATAACTGTAGTTAACATAATATAATTATAGCAAACCCTATTTGTAATCACTTTAATAAGTACCTCAATCAATAGATCTTACCAAGTACATTAACTACGTGCAAAAAAAAATACATAACTACTTGGTACATATCCACCTTCTACCACCAAACATACCTAATTATCTCCCCCTATAACCACCGATCGTCAACTTGCTTTTTTTACCGTAACATTTTTGCGAAAAATGTGAGGATTCGATGTGACCATGACCCCTGATATAATAAAACCACCACCGATGAATTGAGTCCATGTGACCTTTTCCCCTCCAAAAATGACAGCTAAAATCGCTGTGAAAAACACGATCAAATACAAATAATTGGATGCTTTTCCCGCCCCCACTTGCATGACGCCTTCATTCCAACATATAAACGAAATAATGCTAGGGAAAATCCCTAAATAAATAATCGCAAGGATTGTATCAACAGGTAACGCGGTAATTGTCACAGCATGATACGTCCTTTCAAATAAAGCAAATGGGATTAAAGAAAGAATACCGATGTACATCGTTATAATAAATGTCGACTTCTTCGGTAAGTTCACACCAAATTTTTTCATTAAAACAGAATAGATCGCCCAAACGATGACGGCTGCAAAAACGACTACATCACCTGGGTTAAATGTTAACGTCCAAAGGGTTTCGAGACGTCCTCCTGTAATAATGATAAACACACCGATAAAGGAAACGATGACTCCTATGTATTGAATTGTAAATAACTTTTCTTTTAAAAAGACCACCGAAAGCAACACGATTAACAGTGGCGCTGTTGCATTAACGATTGAAGCATTAATTGACGTCGTATATTGGATCGCAATATATAATAATGTGTTGAACCCAGCAATACCTGTTAACGCTAACAACAATAACGCTTTCCAGTTCTTTTTGATCATGAGTTTATTTTGCTTTAGTTCGTTATACACGAACGGTAAAAAGACGAGACTTGCAATGACCCATCTCATGAGTGATAGCTGAACCGGTGGAACTTCCTCAACAACGATGCGACTAATGACAAAGTTTGTTCCCCAGAAAAACGTCGCAAAAATCAATAATAAATATGGAAGACTTTGAAACTTTAAAATAATCGTCTTCACTTTCTCGCCTTCTTCCTTTATATTCGTTTAGTCAAATTGAATATTCATAAGATTAGCATAACATAACCGAAAGGAAATCCTTACAGAAATATTCTCCACATAAGAATAAATTGCAGTCTAAAATATGCAAAAAGAACGCACCAGTCACATAAAAAAACCGGTGCGTTACAATGAATCTCATTACACGATCTCTACAACCTTACTACATCTCTTCTAGGTGAATACAGCTGCCCTTCCCTCCTGGTTCAGAAGGTGTGACGATGAGTTTTCTCGGCAGCCGCTCACGAAGCTCTGGAACGTGACTAATAACACCAACAGATAACTGCTCTGAATGCAGTTTTTCTAGCGCAGAAATGACCGTTTCTAACAATTCCTGGTCGAGTGTTCCGAACCCTTCGTCTAAGAAGAAAAATTCAAGTGGATGCTCTCCTTTAAGCTGAATCGATGTTGATAAAGATAACGCAAGCGCAAGTGAAGTTAAGAATGTTTCCCCACCTGACAGTGTTGAAACAGGTCGTTTCACCCCACCATTTGCATCATCACGAATGATAAAACCACCATTTGCATCAACTTCGATCGCATAGCGCCCTCTCGTTAAATGATGAAGACGTTCAGATGCTAAGCGACTGACTTGAACCAATTGTTCTTCAGCGATAAATTCA
The DNA here is from genome assembly GCF_020519665.1 of Bacillus shivajii. Lineage (NCBI taxonomy): Bacteria > Bacillati > Bacillota > Bacilli > Caryophanales > Bacillaceae > Bacillus > Bacillus shivajii. Next base: position 2,138,796 of record NZ_CP084703.1, on the reverse strand, counting down.
ACGAATGCTTTTCCGCGAAAAACTCCGTCTAATTTCACTAGCTTTGAGTGATCTTCACTTAGTTTGGCGCGCTGTTCCTCTAACTCCGCATACCTTTCTGCACGCTTTTTCATCTCAGTGACATTCGATTCATATCCACCTTTTTTCGAATGTAAGTCATCAAGCTCTTTTTTAAAACTCGTTAACTCATTTTCTGTTTGACGGAATGCTTCTTCAGAGACGTCATCCCCATTCAACCATTCCGTTTTTCGCTTGATTTCATATTCTAGCTCTTGTTTTTTCTGTTCAAATGCTTTAATTTCTCGTTCCATTGCTGCGATTTGTTCGTCTGTTTTTACAAACATTTTCGCTTCGTCGACCGATGATAACGATGCTTTCTTAACTTGAGCTTCCCATTGTTCCTTCGCTCGTTCAAGTCTTTGTTTTGCTTCGATCATCGATTGCTTCGTAACGGTTTCTTCATGTTCAGCTTCTTTTAATTGTTGTTCTGCTGACGTCGCTTCTTTTTCTGCCTTTTCAAATGCTTCGTTTAATTGCTTTAGTCTCTCTTTGACTTTTTGGATACTGTTATGAACATCCTCACCTTTTAATGATTCATGAACTTGTTCTTTTTTCTCCGTGCACCATTTACGCTTTTCTTCAATTTGTGCAGATAAAGAGGAATGTTTCAATGCGTATTGTTGAGCAGATTCTTGATAATCTTCAATTTCTTTTTTCTTATCGTTAATATGAGGGGTACTCTTTTCAATCCGTTCACGTAACGTTTCCGCTTGTTGCTCTTTTCGTTTCACCTCTTGTAACGTTGCGTCAACTTCAGCAACCGCTAAATCAGAATACGTCTCTTTCCACTTTTGAAGGAGTGCCTCATACTCGTTACTCCGTTCTTCATAATGAGTGGACTCTTCTTTCAGGCGTTTTTCTTGTGACGATAGATCACGTTCTACCCCTGCAAGCTGTTCACGCTGCTTTTCCATCTCATGTTTCTCCGTTTGTACATTGCCGTAAAGCTTTTGAACCGTTTCAATCTCTTTCGATAACTTCATACTAAACGCTTCCCATTCGGATAACCAATTTTCACCCTTGAGCGAAAAAGAAGGTGTTGACTCTTCTTCATTTGGTTTTTCCTCTACAAAAGTTCCGATGAAATCACTTAACGATGATGCTTGTTGTTCTAACGTCCATTTTTCTTTATCGAGCATACGCTCTTTTTCATCAATATCACGTAAGACTTGTTCCATTTGCTGCTCGATACCACTTTTTTCACTCTCTTCATGGAGATGTTCAATATTATTTAAATCATGCTCTGTTGAGCCACAAACGAGACAAGGTGCATTTTCTTGAAGCTCTTCTCGTAAAACGATCGCTAATTCATGAAACTTCTTTTTCTCTTCCTCAACTTTTACACCTTGTAAAAACTTTTTAAACGCTTCAAGATCGCGAAGCTTATTTGAAAACTCGTCGTACCAATAATAAATTTGTGAAAAACGTTTATGAAGTGCTTCTTTATTTTTCTCGATCGCCTCGTTCCCAGCCTCTTTTTGCCGAATAAACGCTTCAACTTGTTTTCGAATCGACTCAACCGTTTCCTTCTTTTCATTCATCACTTGTGACGCATAATCAATCTTTTGTTTCGCTTCATAAGCTTCATAGACGTAGTTTTTCCATTTCGAAGAGATTTGCACATTAGCAAGGTCCGTTTCAAGACGTTGTTTTCCGTCTTCATACTTTTTCAAGTCTTGCTTTGCTTTTTCTTGTTTATCGTTTACTTCCTTCAACGTTTTGTCTAGCTCTTCTAACTCTTTGTTTAGAGCTTCAATTCGTTTTTCTTCTTCTTCGATCTCACGAAGCTCTTCTTTGATTCGGTTTAAATCATTTAGTTTAATTTGTAACGGAGATTCTTCTTCATTTTTTTCTCTTTTCGCACGCTCTAAATTTTCCACTGCCTTTGTTGCAATTTCTTTCAACTCAAACACTCGCTTAGTGACCTTTTCAATCGCAAGTGTCCATTCTTTGTAGGAGCGTTCACTTTCTTCAAGTTCTTTAATATAAGGAGCTAATAATGCCGCCTCTTTTGCAAAAACCATGTCTTTTTCAAGTTTCTCGACGTCTGACTGTTTCTGCAGATGGTTCTTTAATTCTGTTTCGAGCTCCGCTTTCTCAACCATCCATTTTCGAATGTTTTTCTCTCTTTCGTACTTTTGTTGTGTCTTTTCAATTCGCCCAGAAACATTTTCGATTTGCGAAATCGTCTCTTGAAGTTGTTTTTCCGCTTCTTCTACCGCTTCTTTTGAACAATCACCAAGCCCTAATTGCTCTTTTTCAATGAGTTCGATTTCATGCTTCGTTTTACCGATCCGATCTTTCAATTTCTTGTTGAGTTCGTCACCGTATTTTTCAAGGTGAAACAGTCGTTGCAGCATTTGTCTTCGTTCAGTCCCTTTGAGTGACAAAAACTCCGAAAACTTCCCTTGTGGTAAAACAACCGCTCGTGTGAAATCATCGATTGAGAGACCTAATAAATTTTCAACACCATGGTTGACTTCCCCAGTTTTATCAGCAAGCACGACAGGCTCACTTGTCAAATCGATTAACCTTGACGTTGCTGAACGAATGTTAACATCGCCCGTTCGTTTAAATGTACGCTCGATTTTGTACGTTTTGCCGCTCTTCTCTCCGCCTAAGCGAAACTGAAAGGAGACGCTCAACGAATCTTCGGCATGATTAATAATCCCTTGCGTGTTGTTCGTCGCTCGTTCCACTTTTCCGTACAACGCTAACGTCATCGCATCTAACAGGGACGACTTCCCGCTACCGGTCGGGCCGAAAATCCCGAACACACCACCTTGACATAACGAATCAAAGTCTACGGTTTGTTTTTCGCGAAAACTATGTAACCCTTGTACCGTTAATGAAATTGGCTTCAAGACTGATCACCCCCATTTTCATTGACGAGTTCTAAAAACAATTGCACGAGCTCTTCATCTGGCGTTGCGCCGCCAGTCTGACGCTGGTAAAAACGATTGAACATTTCATCGATCGGGACGTGTTTTTTCTCTTCTTCATGGTCCATTTCTTGTGTATCAGGAAAAATCGGACGAATCGTCACAATCCCGGGATAATTCTTTTTTATATGATGAATGTCTTCCATCGTCGGCGTGTCTTCCATATACACTTCAAGCTCAATCCATGCGTTGTGATCACGCTTTTCTTCCATCCATTTAAACACTTCAGACACACCATTTTTCGCTTTCCACCTGACGAGCGGCCTCCCGGATGATAAATAAATATCTTCTGTAACAGGCTCTTTTCCCGGTTCCACATCAACGAGCGTCACCGACTTTGCGTAACCTGCTTCAGAAAAACTAAACGCAAGTGGCGAACCAGAATATCGCGCTAAGGTTGGTGCCCGCTTAATGTTCTGCGGTCGGTGTAAATGTCCAAGTGCCGTGTATTGCACGTCGGCTGGGAGATTTGTTGCCCTCACCGTATAAGCGCCCCCAACTTCAATTGGTCGCTCCGATTCAGAAGCACTTCCACCAGCAACAAAAATATGACTCATCGCAACATTCACATCGTTTGGTGAAAAATCTTTGGTAAGCTCGGAAAAAATAAATTGAATCCGCTCATCATACGCTTCACGAATTTCAAGCTCATCTGCATTTTCAGTAAAACGATCTTTTAATCTTGATTCCGATGGATAAGGAAGTGCAGCGATATTTAGAAGCTGGTCACTGCCATTAGGTCTAATTTGAACAGCTTGTTCAGTCGGATAGCCGAGAATATGGACACCTTGATTTTTCACGAGTGACCTCGCTGCTTGTAAGCGATCCGGGTGATCGTGATTACCCGCAATAACCATGATCGGACGTTTCCCGTGATCAGTGAGCCTTGCAACACTTTCGTAAAATAGTTCTTCAGCTTTTGCGGGCGGGTTCACCGAGTCAAATACGTCTCCTGCCATAAGAATCGCATCAACTTTTTCTTTTTCCACAATCTCTTGTAGCTCATCAAAAAATTGTTCATGTTCGAAAAGGCGATCCCTCCCTTCGAGGGTTCGCCCAATATGCCAATCAGCTGTATGCAGTAGTCTCATTTTTACACACCTTCTTCCAAATTCAAGACATGGCCACCATCAAAGAAATAAAGAATCGATTCATCGATATCACGCTTCCAAATTTCTTCAAGCGCCCCGGAATAAATCGATAGTTGGAGTTCATATCTGCCGAGAAGTGCTTCCTTCGCATCTTCAAAACTTTTATACTTCCCAGTAATCTTGTCTGTTTTGTAATCAACTAAGATGATCTTGCCATTTTCATCTTCAAAAATACAGTCAATGACCCCTTGGATGAGAACTTTCTCCCCATCAGTATGCTCGTCTTCTTCCCACGTTTGGTAAGCTTCAACAGCCGGAAGTCCGTAACTAAATGGAATTTCACGCTCCACCCATTTCGCATTTAACATTCTCTCGCCGATATCTGTATTGAAAAACTCAATGACATGGTTCACATCAACAGCTTCGACTTGATCTCTCGTTAACAATTCTTTTTCATACATCCCAACTAATAAGCGATCGATTTTTTCCGTGGTCGGTGGCTCAGTTAATGGGACATGCTGCATAACAGTATGCATGACGGTTCCAATTTCTGTTGAACTTAAACCTTTTTCTTGTAAAAACTGAGGTCTGTCCGCATACGCAGATTGAAACGATTTCGAAACGCCGAACATGACATCACTATACTCATCTTCTAACTCACGCTTCATTTCACTAACCGTTTGTTTTGAACGGTGAATCGACGCTTGAATACGGTCATATTGCCAATTTAGCTTTTCATCAACCCAGCTTTCATTTGCTGCACCTTCAACAGGTTCTAGATAATATAACTTATGAAGCTTATCTTCTTGTATTTCTACTTCTGTTTTTTCTTCGACTTGTAACGTGTCTCGTTCAATAATATCCATCGACCATTTTGACGCGTCTTCAGCCACCTCATTTTCACAGATGACACCACCTGGGCCGTGATAACAGCTTGATGAGCCGTGCCTTAAAACAGCAGGTCCAACCCAGTCCATAAATGTTTTACCACGCTGCCTGTCCATTGCAGGTAAAAGCCAGTCATCTTCCCCGAGTAAGTCTTGCCAGTTCTCTAATGACTTTTCAGCATTTTGAACCGTTCCGACTAAATAGAGCTTCTCTTTCGCACGAGTGAGCGCTACATATAAGACACGCATTTCTTCTGCTAAGCTTTCTAAATGCATACGCTTTTTAATCGCAAGTTGCGGAATGCTTGGGTAAGCGACACGTAACTTTGGATCGATGAACTTTGTGCCGAAACCTAACTCTTTATGAAGTAAATAAGACGCACTCATGTCTTGTAAATTAAACTTTTTGTTCATTCCCGCAACAAACACGACGGGGAATTCCAGACCTTTACTTTTATGAATCGTCATAATGCGCACGACATCTTCTTGTTCCCCTAATGCTCGTGCCGTACCTAAATCATCACCACGCTCTTGCATTCGCTCAATAAAACGAAGGAAACGGAACAAACCGCGGAACGACGTCGATTCATAGGATCGAGCACGGTCATATAACGCACGGAGGTTCGCTTGACGCTGCTTACCTCCAGGCATCCCACCGACATAGTCAAAGTAACCTGTTTCACGGTAAATTTGCCAAATGAGTTCAAACAGTGCACCTGATCTAGCATTCGTTCGCCAGTTCGTTAATTTTTCTAAGAAGTCCGCTGCCTTTTCTTTGATCTCGTCTTCTGGCGATTCTTCCGCTGTCGTTTTTAACGCATCATAATAGGATACTTCTTTCTTCATCATACGAATGTGCGCAAGCTCTTGCTCATTAAAGCCGACAATTGGTGAGCGTAATACAGATGCGAGCGGAATATCTTGATACGGATTATCAATGATTTTTAAAAGCGACATGACAATTTGCACTTCAATCGCACTAAAGTAACCTGTTGATAGATCCGCGTATACAGGAATGCCTTCTTTTTTACACTCTTCCATCATGGTCGAGGCCCATGGCATTGAACGCATTAAAATAACGATGTCACGGTACGTGATTGGGCGCTGCCCTTTTATACTTTTGTCATAAACAAGATGTTGTTCTTTCACGAGCTTTTTCACTTGTTGAATGATGTATCTCGTTTCAAGCTGGGATGTTTCTAAATCTTCTTCTAATGATTGTGACTCATCTTGTGGGTCTTTTACTTCTAACGGATCCCCTTTATTAATGACGGCAAGCTCTGCTTCAAGCCCTTCTTGCTCTGGATAATCTAAGTTCCCTAAATGAAGCTCAGCATCGGTATCATATGGGATTTCTCCTACAGATTCATCCATGATTTGGCGAAAAATAAAGTTTGTTGCATCTAATATTTCGCTACGGCTTCGAAAGTTTTTCGATAAGTCAATACGCCAGCCATCTCCATCACCAGACTTTACGTACGTTTTGTACTTATCTAGGAATAACGATGGTTCTGCTAAACGGAAACGATAAATACTTTGCTTTACGTCCCCAACCATAAAGCGGTTATTTTCTTTTGCTAATAAATAAAGAATCGTTTCTTGGACGAGGTTCGTATCTTGATACTCGTCAATCAACACTTCAACAAAGTGATCTTTAAATTCTAACGCGGCTTTTGACGGTTTTAATTCATTACCATCAGCGTCGAGCAACACTTGTAAACAAAGGTGCTCAAGGTCGTTAAAATCGAGGACAGCTTTCTCTTTTTTCGCGTCCATATACCTTTTAGCGAACTCTTTCACTAACCGAACAGTCGTTTCAACGGTTGGTGCCATTTCTTTTAATTCATGCATGAACGCTTCAGGTTCTTTTGAAAAGTAATCTTTTTGAATCGCTTCAACGACCTTTTTCGTCGTATCGCGATATTTTTTCGCACGTTCCTTTAGGTTCTCATCAACATGGTCTTTTTTCGGAATCGATTTTAAGCGGCCAAACTTCGCTTGTTGGAACGCTTCATACATTTCGCTCCACGTTTTACATTGGCGGAGCGTATAAAGAACTTTTAAATCTTCTTCAAAGTTTTCCGCGTACTTATACGGTCCAGCTGGCTCTTTCGTCAGTTCCATCCCTTTTTGAATCCATGCTTCCGCACCTTCTAATTGCTGATGGATGTCAAAAAATAGCTCTTTTGTCCAAATTAACTCTTCCATGCTTCCTACATCATCTAAGTTGTATGCATGAACGAGCTCATCTAACCATTGATTTGGATTCGGGTTGGAGCGAGAGAAGTTATATAGCTTTCGAATTAAATTTCGAAGCGCATCATCACTTCGGTCTCCACTATACCGATCAACAACAGCATAAAACTCGTGATTATTTTCCTTTCCGTACTCCTCTTCAAAAAGGTCGTCGATCACTTCTTCACGGATGAGTTCCCCTTCTGTTTCATCTAGGAGACGAAAGTTCGGATCAATTTCAACTTCAAAGTAATACTTCTTCAACACTTTCATACAAAACGAATGAAGGGTTGAGATGTTCGCACGGTTTAATAACGTTAATTGTCTACGCAGGTGTAGGGAACCGGGATCTTTTTTTAATTCTTTTTCAATCGCTTCACCAATTCTTGTCCTCATTTCAGCCGCTGCTGCGTTTGTGAACGTCACGATTAGTAAGCGGTCGACATCAGCTTGATGATCCACGATCGTACGGATAATTCTTTCTACTAAAACGGCTGTCTTCCCGCTTCCCGCTGCGGCTGCAACTAAAATGTTGTTTCCTCTTGCATCGATTGCTTTCCATTGATCATCGGTCCATGTCACATCAAGAGGTTTAGGATTAACGTTCATCCGAATCTCCCCCTTCTTCTCTCATCTTTTGTAATATATCGTCTGGCTCTAGTTTATTTAACGTATTGTACTCATTCGTTTCAATCGTCGGATCAAATTGACAGAACGATCCGTACGGACAGAAGGTACAAGCGACTTGCTGTTTATTTTTCACAGGGGTAATGTCAATTTTCCCTTCTGTGAGAGCCGTTCCGACTTGTTCGACTTGTTTTCGTAAATAATTGCGAACGACTTCGTAATCCGCTTCAGAGATCACAGACGATCTTGAATGGAGACTTCCGTCTTTTTTCAGTCCTGCTGGAATTATATTTGAAACGCCTTGCTCGAGTGTCGTATCCATTTCTCGTATGATTTCAGGGTCTGCTGGCAGTAACCCTTTCATTTTAAACTGTTTAAAAATTTCTTCTTCAAGTTGTTCAATCGATAACGGCTTATTCGACTGAATAAGCGGATTATGCACATGGAAGTAGAGAACACCGGCTGGAGACGCTTTTTGCCCTAGCCATTCATCGGAATGGGATAAAACAACGTCTAAATAAATCAACATTTGAATCGCCAGTCCGTAATACACGTCCATAAGCTTAATGTCTTTTTTACTTGATTTATAATCAATAATGCGCAGCATAAGGCCATGATCCGTTTGAGACTTATCGACACGGTCAATTCGGCCGATTAATTCCATTTTCACACCGTTATCTAACGTAAACGTCAGTGGTGGAAGGTCTTCTTTCGGTCCGAAACCGACTTCAAGACCAACGGGTGAAAAACCGGATGCTTTTGATTGCTCCGCTAAAATCGATGACGCACGAGCGACGACTTCTTCGAGTTTTTGTTTAATGTACGAATATCTGTTCGAACTCAGTAAGATTTCACGCTGAATTTTTGGTGCGAGTTGATCGACAATTTGTTTTGAAAGTGTCGTACACTCGTTTTTCGTTAATTGCGCAAAGTCTCTTCCCTCATTTTTCAAGTGCTCAGCCATTTCTTTCAATGCTGCATGGAAGAGTGTCCCGATATCAGGTGCTTCTAATTTATACGATTCACGCTCTTGAAGCTTTAAGCCGTGGCTTGCAAATTGCGAAAACGGACAACCTTGGAACTTCTCAATACGAGAGACACTCGTTTTAATTTCATCCCCGTAAATCGCACGGCTCGTCTCTTTCGGTAGTGGTTTTGCTTTGTTTTCATAAAACAAGCTTTTTAACACGTACTCTGTTTCTTTTCGCCACGTTGGATGCTCGACAAACCAGTTATAAACGCCCCACCAAAAGTCGGGGATCTCGTAGCCTTTTTTCCACGACTGAAGCTGATACGTTAAATACGATAACGTCACTGCAGGGTTTTGTACAAAGTTTGATTGCTCTTCAAACGGAACTTCGACAGGCTCATTAAACCAAAGTTTTTCCTCTAAGTTCGGGAAAAGATCTTTGATTCGTTTTAATAAGATCGACGGCTGCATACTACGCCCTTCTTCATCCGCTAACGGATACGTAAAGTATAAGAGGTCTGACGGCGTAGATTGCGCTAAATAAATGATAAATGATTCATTAAGTAGTTGGCGCGTACTGCCTGGCGCTAGTTGGAGACCTTCGCTTCCTAATAGCTCTCGTTCTTCTTCAGAAACAATTCCACCTTCTTCAGGTTTCGCTGGGAGAACCCCTTCATTGACGCCTAAAATAAACGCTACTTTTACATCACTTAAACGTGAATGCTCCATGTCTGCGACGATCACTTGGTCTAAGGCTGGCGGAATAATTGAAAACTTCATGCTTTCAACACCTGTTTCTACAAGCTTTCTAAAAAGTGAGAACGATACTTGCTCTTCACCCGTCAGCTCAACCATTTGATCGAGTAGTTCAATGACCGCGTTCCACACTTGATCGTGCTCTCTAGCGCGTTCTAAGTCATGCGTTTTAATCGCTTGATCACGAAGCCACTCAAGCTTTTTCGGTACGTCACAATCTTCTAGAAATTGATAAATAACTGTACAGCGATCACGTGACGTTTTCGCCGTTTTCATTCGTTTTGCTAATTGTATGAGCGGAGCAGTTAACATCGTTTTTAGGTCATTAATCTCTCTTTCAAATGCTTCCTCATATTTGCTTCGTTTTCGTTCCCCTTCAGCTGTTGTGCGAACCCGCTGGTACGTCCACGGTTCTTTTTGGTACCATCTCGCACCTTGAATGCCATATGAAAGCACGTAGTTTTCAAGTTGGTCGACGCGCTCTCTCATTTCATAAATTTCTTCATTTAACGGGAAGAGCAAGTCCGTTTTAAAACAACGGAACACATCTTCATAACGCCAGTTTCGGTCGATAATATCGAGCGCTGAACGGATGAGCTCGATCACCGGATGATTTAACATTGATCGTTTTTTATCCATAAAAATTGGGATCGAATAGTCACGACAAACCGTTTCAATTAAATCTCCGTAGCTTTCCATGTTCCGAAGTAAGACTGCCACGTCTTTAAATTGATACCCTTCATTTCGAACGAGGTTTAAAATTTCACGTGCGACGCCTTCAACTTCTGCTCGCTTATGAACGGCAGCGATCATTTCAATGCCGTCGTTTTCTTCACAAGGAACTGGTGGACGGACTTCCCCGTATTTTTCTAAATGTTTTAGGCCTTCAGTTTTGAATCGTTTTGTTTCTGAGAAGCTGACAGGCTCGTTCATTTGAACGCCTTGTTCTTTTGCGATAAACGAAAGTTGCTGATATGTGTTGCCCGTTTCGTGAAAAAGGTCAAGCTCGTGAACGAGTTCATCTGTATCATAATGTTTATCGAGCGTTAAAACGACGTTTACTTCTGCCGTATGAGCAAGGAGCTCTTGAAGCACGTTTAATTCGAGCGGTGTAAAGCTGTAAAAGCCATCGATATATACTTCGGCATTTTGTAAGTACGTTGATTTTGGAATTTGTTCAGCAAGTAGCGCTAAATAATCCTCCGTGCCGACGTATTGATCGGCCAACTCATATTCAAGATTTTCGAACACGATTTTTACGTCGTGAAGTTTATCAAGAAGAACCGCTTCTTGAGGGGAGCGTTCTTCTTTTTCACGAAGGGTCTTCTCGTAGTGATCGAGCGTCTCAGTTTTTACATCGTAACGTTTAAATTCAGTCACGATTTGCTCTAACTCATCGATAAAACCATTTGTTTCTGTTGATCGTTTGAAAACAGAGAACTTGTCCTTTTCTTTTTCCACGATTTTTCGAATGAGCATATGTAAGCCGGTGCGTTGCAAGTGGTGTCTCGAGATCCCGCCAGTTTCTTGAAGAACTCTGAGAGCAAGCCTTGAAAAACTAAACACTTGAGCACGTGTCATCCCTTGTATGTCTGATTGAATAAAGTTCATTTCCGTTTGGAACGTCATTTGGTCTGGGACTAAATAAATAATTGGGTTTCCAGTCGGTTGCGATTTTAATTTATTGATCATGTCTTGTTGTATATGCGTTGATTTACCGGTACCGGACCGGCCAATATAAAATGTGATTGCCATACGTTTCACCTCAATTTATATGATCATTGCAATCATATGTTCGTACTTTCTATTTTAAAGGAAAATGACTATTTTAGGAAGTGGAAGCTTTGGGACGATTCTTTTACTGGTGAGATTTTCGGTTTACTTGCGAGTTTTGTTCAAATACAGGCAAGTTTTTTTGGAATACAGGCAAGTTGCTTTGAATACAGGCAACCTAGCACCAAATACGAGCAACTTTCTTTGTGATACTGGCAACTTACCTTCTAATACTGGCAACCCATCTTCAAATACAAGCAAATCTTCTTCTAATACGAGCAACTCTTAAAAATACAGGTAACTTTCTTTTAAATACTGGCAACTTCTCTTTAAATACAAGCAACTCCTCTTCTAATACGAGCAACTCCCTAAAATACAAGTAGCTTTCTTTTAAATACTGGCAACTTCCCTTCTAATACGAGCAACTTCTCTTTTAATACGAGCAACTCCCTAAAATACAAGTAGCTTTCTTTTAAATACTGGCAACTTATCTTTTAATACTGGCAGCCCCTCTTCAAATACAAGCAACTTCTCTCCAAATACGAGCAACTTCTCTTCTAATACGAGCAACTTCCCTGATCTACTTGTGATTTTCTCCATTTACAAGGAACTGTAAATACATTCGTAATTTTATTTACTTTCGTTCTTTATCGGTCTAAAATGTGAGAAGAGATATTTTGAATGGAAAGGGGAAGCCCCATGAACGAAAATCAAGAGTCAGCTATGAAATGGGGAATAATATCAGGGGTCTCTGCTTATTTGTTATGGGGACTACTTCCGTTATATTGGAAGCTTATTGATCATATTCCATCAGAAGAAGTACTTGCACACCGCATTATTTGGTCGTTTATTTTTATGAGTTCGATCATTTTGATACTTAGAAAACATGGATCATTTGTCGCTGAAGTTCGTGCGATGTTTAAAAACAAAAAACTATTTGCTGCAATTATCTTTGCTTCATTATTTATTGCAACAAATTGGTATGTGTACATATGGGCCGTTGCCAACGATCAAGTCGTGCAAGCAAGTTTAGGGTATTATATTAATCCGCTCGTTAGTGTTTTATTAGGCGTCGTCTTTTTAAAGGAAAAGTTATCGAAGATGCAAACGATCGCTGTCATTCTAGCATTTGCAGCTGTCCTATTACTAACATTTTCTGCTGGAGTTTTTCCGGTCGTCGCTTTAGGATTAGCACTTAGTTTTGGACTATATGGGTTAATGAAAAAAATTGCCGTGATTGGAACGATGACTGGGGTTGCGTTAGAGTCACTCCTTGTTTTACCATTTGCAGCGATCTTTTTATTTTCACAACATGGAGCAAGTGCATCGGCCCTTTATGTACACGATCCATTATCCGTCATTTTATTATTAGGTGCTGGTGCAGTGACTGCCGTCCCATTATTACTCTTTACAGCAGGAGCTAGAAGAATACCACTCTCTCTCATTGGGTTTTTACAATATATCGCACCGACAATCATGCTTTTCCTTGGTGTGTTCTTATTTCAAGAGCCATTTACTGTTACTCATATTGTTGCCTTTTCAATGATTTGGGTCGGACTTATGATGTTTACGTACAGCCGTTATCGTCAATTAAAGAAACCGAAAGTCGTTGAGCAAGAAATCACGCTTACAGAGAGGAAGGCAAATTAAAGATGAAGGATTACCTCGTTATTTTCGCACTATTTCTATTAGCGATCAGCATCTTGTTTGTTTTTACAGACCATATATACGAGTATCCATATTTCATCGCATCGACGCTTCTTTTCATGATTAATCTAGGCGTATTTTTTACGTTTCTCTCTTCACTTACGTGGGCATGGTTCGTTCCAATGACGATCGTAAACTTTGTTGCAGTCACCCTCATTCCGGTTATTGAAGGGATGGAGTGGGCATGGATAACGGTTTTGTATTACATCATGATCGCGTTTATGTTTATCGGTTTTCATACGTATCAGCAAAAATAAGCTATTTTCTCGAATCACGTAAGGCTGTCTCATTACGAGACAGCCTTCTTTCATTACAGTTCTTCGTCTGGTAGTAAATCAACGCGAATGTTTTTCTTTTCAAGTCGCTTGCGGATAATGATAGGTACAGAAAATGCAATCACAAATAGGAGACTAGTGATAAATACCATCGTAAAATTCATTTCAACAAATGTCGCACCTAAAAAGTTGAAAGCAAGCGTCCCTGGAATAATCCCAAGCATCGTTGCACCGATATATTTCCGAAATTCAATCCTTGATAAACCTGATAAGTAACTAACAAAGTCAAAGTTAATGACCGGAATGATACGTAATGCTAACACGTAAAAGAAACCATTTTCTTCGATCCGCTTTTGAAGGTGCTTCCCCTTCCCTTGCCACTCTTTTTGTGTAAAAGAATGTCCAAGTTTACGGACGAACATAAACGACAAAGCCGCTCCAGACAATGACCCAATGTATGTTACGATTGGTCCGATCAACGGGCCAAATGATAAACCGCCAGCGATCGCGAGTATTGATGCTGGGAACAATACAAACGGACGAATCGCAAACATGAGGATAAAAATGAGCGGTGCCCATATCCCAAATGAAAGTACCGTTTTTTGGATTTGTTCAGGATGTAAATTTAAAAATGAATGATTCAACCAAAAAAGAAAAAGGATGATAAGTGAAAATAGTCCGATTTTTATTAACAGCTTCGTTGGCATAGATGAACGTGACTCCTTTTGAACTGACGATTAAAAATATGTATTAATTATATAACCTAACATTTAAACGTTTAAGCTTCAAATTATTTAACTCACTTCTTTATTCTCGTATATGATGAGCTCGGCTCACGTGCGGTAATTCTGTCTCACGTGCGATTATCTCGCCTCGTGTGCGATTATCTCGGCTCACGTGCGATCATCTCGCCTCGCGTGCGATTAACCCGGCTCACGTGCGGTAAGTCTGTCTCACGTGCGATTATCTCGCCTCGCGTGCGGTAATTCTGTCTCATGTGCGATTACCTCGCCTCACGTGCGATCAGACTCGACTCACGTGCGATTATCTCGTCTCACGTGGGGTAATTCTGTCTCACGTGCGATCGACTTTCCCACCTGCAATAATTTTCATTTCCTAAAATCTCACTAAAAAAAACAAAGCCTCGTATTAAGGCTTTGTACCGTATGATTCTTTATACTGTTTAATCATTTTACGATAATGAGAGACTCCATAAATCACCACGACAACGGGTATGAACATCATGATAATAATCTGGACATTATAAGAAAAACTATTTACAAACACATCAATCGGTGAAACTAATACTCCGATGAATTCCCCAAACGACATTGCACAATCCCCCCTTTGTAATATATACACCCACAAAGAGTGAGAATATTACAACATTATAAAGGTCTTTGTTTATGATGTTTGGATAGGGATAGTAGACTATTCAAGAAAAACAGCTATATCTTTTAAATTTTTTCTTAAAACAGACCTGATGTTTTTTACCCAAATATAATGACTGAAAAAAAGTTCCCGGCAATCAAGAAGCCGAGAACTTGGACGTGATTTATTGTTCAGTAATTTTTCTTGTGATGGTTTTTTCGATTTCAACGACAATAAACACGGTTATACCTAACAAGATTGGGTATAACCAATCGTTGATTAATAAAGGACTCGTATCAAAAATATTGTTCATAAATGGTAAATACGTTATCGCTAACTGCAGCAAAATGAGAATACCTGAAACTTTAAATACAGCTTTGTTAGAGAAAAATTCATCCTTTCGTAAAGCAAAACCCGTCTCTTTTCGACAGTTAAACAAATAAAAAAGTTGGGCAATTACGATCGTGTTTAATGTAATTGTAAACAAATATTCTTGGTTATAAGTACCTGTACCAGCCATATTCATATTAACCAAAAGCGTTCCTCCACCTATGAGTAATGATACGAACAGAATTCGGAAAATGTAATAATTACTCAACAGTCGAGCATTTGGATTTCTTGGAGGCTTATCCATCGTTTCTTTTTCTAACCTCTCAAAGGCAATCGCTAATGACAGTGTTACGGCAACGACCATATTTACCCATAAAATTTGTACTGGCGTTAAAGGCATCGCTAATCCCAACAAAATACTTGCAATAAACACGAATGCTTGTGCCCCGTTTGTTGGTAATATAAAAAGGATCGTTTTCTTCAGGTTATCATATACTTTTCTTCCTTCTTTAACAGCATTAAATATCGTATTAAAGTTGTCATCAACTAGCACCATTTCCGATGATTCTTTCGCTACTTCAGTCCCTTTTATCCCCATTGCAACCCCGATATCTGCTTGCTTTAACGCTGGAGCATCGTTTACTCCATCACCGGTCATCGAGCAAATAAAGTCATTTTTTTGGAGAGCTTGAACGAGCTTCAATTTATTCTCTGGACTTGTTCTCGCAAATATATCGTACTTCTGTACAGCTTCGGCTAATTCTTCGTCAGATAATTGATCGATTTCTCTACCTTCAAGAGCCGAATCTCTATCAGTGATCCCCATATCTTTTCCGATCGCTAGTGCAGTGTCTTTATGGTCACCGGTGATCATTTTTACGCCAATTCCCGCTCTTTTGCACTCTTTAATCGCGGTGATTGCTTCTTCTCGAGGTGGATCAATGATTCCAACCACTCCTAAAAATACAACATCTTCTTTTACATCCTCATGATCAATTGATTCCGTATTTGCTGACACCTTTTTATATCCTGCCGCAATCACTCTTTTACCTTCATTAGCTAGTCCTTTAACTTTTTCTTGCCAAAAATCCGGTTGATCGATTGTACTCATACTTAATAACCTGTCTGGAGCCCCTTTAATATAAATCATTTTTTCCCCGTTTTCTTCAACTAAAGTCGCCATATATTTATAAGAGGAATCAAATGGTATTTTTGAAAGGACTTCTTTTCGCTCAATATCGACCTTTGCTTTTTCAGCAAGTGTTAATAGACAGCCTTCTGTCGGTTCGCCGTTAATGATCCAATGTCCATCATCATCTTTGTCTAACGCAGCATCATTACATGTTTTTACAACTGTTAAAAGTTCTGCCACCCCTTCTTGCTCCGTAACATCAACGGCTTTATCGTCTGAGAGGATCTCACCTTCTGGCGCATACCCTCTCCCTGAAACTTCATACGTCCCTTTTTCTACAATGACATCTGTGGACGTCATTTCATTTTTTGTTAATGTCCCTGTTTTATCAGAACAAATAACTGAGACAGCTCCGAGTGTTTCAACGGATGGTAAATTTCGAACTATGGCATTTTGATCTGCCATCGCTCGGACACCAATCGCTAATATGATCGTTACAATCGCTGGCAGCCCTTCTGGGATCGCGGCAACAGCTAACCCAATAACAGAAAGAAGAAGGTCTCCAGCAGCATACTCTCTTAAGAAGTATCCAAAAATATACATTAATACAGCTAAGATTAAAATGACAATGGTTACCGTCTTACCAAATTTCGATGTTTGCCTAATTAGTGGCGTTTCGAGTTCTTCCACTTCAGAGATCGACTTATTAATTTTCCCAATCTCCGTATCTTCTCCCGTTGCAACCGTTACACCAATCCCTGTACCTGAAGTAACCGCTGTACCTGAAAATGCCATGTTGATTTGATCTCCAAGTACTGTCCCTTCATCAAGGACTTCATTCTTCTTTTCAACCGACGTAGATTCTCCAGTTAAGGCTGCCTCTTCGATTGTTAAATTTTCAGCCTTAATGATTCTTAAGTCTGCCGGAATTTTATCTCCAGGATTTAAATAAACGATATCACCTACAACAAGTTCAGCAGAATCTACATCAACTTTTTTACCACCTCTTAAAACTGTCGCTTCAAGAGACAACATATTTTTTATCCCTTCTAATGCTTTTTCTGCTCGGTTTTCTTGAATAAAGCCGACAATCGCAATAATTAAAACAACTAATACAATCACGATCGTATCAATGTAATGACCGAGGAGCCCAGTAATAATCGCAGCAACGATCAGAACATAGATAAGGACTTCATTAAATTGCTTTAAAAATTTAATGAAAGCTGGTTCTTTTTCACCTTCGGGCAATTCGTTTCTGCCATTTTCCTCTAACCTTTTATGTGCTTCTTCCTTACTTAAACCTTTAGTGGGTTCAACCTTTAACTCCTCTAATACACCTTCTATTTTTAATGCGTACCAATTTTTTGCCATTGTTAATACCCCTTCATTTTCTTAAGTCTTGACTATTTTCACCTTGAATTTAAAAAATATTTCTTCCTAATAACAATAGCAAGATTTTACTAAGAGATAACAGTTATTTACACTGACCTTTAAAATTTACGTTATTCGGCCGAGGAAATATTTTTCTTTAAAAAAAGGCTCTGTTAAAGTTAGTTGTTGAGTTTCGTCATTATAGGTGGATGCTTGCACATCTGGGCACAAGTGTGACATCCGTTCAAGCTGCACTTTGCTTGCATTCACGGTGTCCTCTTTGCACCTCTAGGCACAAGCGCGACATCCGTTCAAGCTGCACTTTGCTTGCATTCACGGTGTCCTCTTTGCACCTCTAGGCACAAGCGCGACATCCGTTCAAGCTGCACTTTGCTTGCATTCACGGTGTCCTCTTTGCACCTCTAGGCACAAGCGCGACATCCGTTCAAGCTGCACTTCGTTTGCTTTCACGGTGTCTTCTTTGCCGTGGGCACGACCTCAACTTCTCTGAACTCGTAAATACTCGTTCAGAGTGCGGTTCGTGGCTCCTGCGTTTACTCGTCGCAGCTCGAAGTCGTTCGAAGAAGTGATGCTCGTTGCTGTTCCCGCATGCGTCACCACCTGCCATTCCTCAAATCCCAAGATATCAACATTGAGGTTTAACACATCCAAAATAAAAAAGCAGGGATTAACCCTGCTTTTCTAATAATTACTCATCTGGCTTATCGATATGGAGCGGTGGTGCTATTATGTATTAATGGGGCTTATTTTAAGTCCGAAAGAACGCAAAAGTCTCCTGAACATACAAAAAGATAGCCATCCTAAGGATGACGATCTTTTTGTCTCTGCGCGAGCACTTTATATAGTGCATTTCTCTTCTCGATTTATAAGTTGTTTCTGAATACAACTTCATAACATTTAAGAAAGTATGACAGAGGTCATCATTATGTTCTATTTCATTTAATAGCCACTTTTTATTAACGACATTACCGAGCATCACATGTAGAATAGACATTATCTTCCTGGTGGGCAATCATTTAAAATTTTCTTTTTTAAAAACGTAGGAAGACTTTTAAAGTTTTACTATAATATCAACTGTCCTTCTGTATTTGCTTAAGGTTGCCATTCGGCGAATTCTCTCTATTTTTAAAGTCCTGTCCAAAGAAATAATACGATCCTCCATCCATCAGGATCCTCAAACGTCACTCCACCTTCTTGCCAATAAGGGTTTTCTGCTTGGACTTCCATGTAACCCATTTTAACAAGTCGACTCTTAATTTCGTTTACCTTTTGTTGATTTGGCATATAAAAGACAAGGAGATTGTCTTTTGTGGGAGCTGGACAAGGTGTCCCATCAACATGACATGTAAATTCTAGGTGGTAATTTAGACTAGGAAGTCCGTAAATCACACCCTTATATCCTCGGTGACCTTGAAATTCACCAACTCTTCTTAAGCCTAATCCTATTTCATAAAATCTTTTTATCTCTTCCATTTTGTCAGTCGGTCGTGCAATCCTCATTTGTACAGCAGGGAAGTCAGTACTCCAAGTATTCTTTACTTTGATTGTGTATGGTAGGTGACAGTGCTGTAAGATTTGATAATGATCTCCTTCCACTTCAATAGTGACAGGGTGAATCTCTGCTGGTTGCTCTGTTGGATACCAATGACGTCCTTTTTTAACTAAAACAAAGTTCCCCCTAATATCTCCAAAGAAACGAAATGTATCTGATGTCGATTTGTTTTCATTTGGAACCATCTTTAAGAATTCACTGAGTTCCTGAACATTTTCAGATGGAAGCCCCATTTCACACACGTCATACCAACTTGTTGCAACATCTGAATAAGGGTTTCTTCTTTCTAATACCTCTAGTATATTTCCATCTGGATCCTTAAAATAAAGCTGTTTACCTTCCCAATACATCCTTGTCTTACCTTCTTCATTTGGAAGAAGTAAGCCTTTTTCACTTAGTTTGTCATACATATAGTCATAAAAATTAAAACCTGCCCGAAAGGCAAAATGATAAAATGGTTTATCATTCGCTTGTAAAAATGCAATTTGTGTTTTGCCAGCTTGTATTGTAAAAAAATGATCTTTTTCTCTAATAATCTCCATTTCTAATGTTTCTGAATAGAATTTCCTCATTTCTTCAATATGAAGTACATTTAATTTTAAATGAAGAATTTTCATTATCATCACCTCTATTGAGAGTTTACAGAGGTTTTCAATATAGGTATATGTACTATAGTTTGAAATCATCTAAGACTGTAGCTGTAGATACACCAATTGAGCATGTTAATAAAAATAATAATAATTACTTTATATCTTTTAGTTATTACTTCTCATAGAGTGTTAATGGCACTATCCATAAATACTTGCTGCCTTATTGAAGTACACTCATGGTCTGGATAATCCTCTATTATAGTGCCATCTCTGTCAAAAAATGCAACCTTCATAATATCCATTCCCCATTTATTCTTAACTTTGCTACTTGCCAATTAGACCAACTTAGAATACACTTTTTCACAAATCATATTGCCCTTACACAATGTTTAACATGAATTTACCATTATCCTTCAAAAAAATTAACGAACTCGATAGCGAGTTTTTTATACTTATATATCTTGGTAATTTACTACAAATGAATGACATACATTTTTGAGAAACTAGATTAACGGTTTTAT
This sequence comes from Bacillus shivajii, assembly GCF_020519665.1. Classification (NCBI taxonomy): domain Bacteria; kingdom Bacillati; phylum Bacillota; class Bacilli; order Caryophanales; family Bacillaceae; genus Bacillus; species Bacillus shivajii. Next base: position 2,118,585 of record NZ_CP084703.1, on the reverse strand, counting down.
CGTATTTAAGCAAAGCTATTCTTAGGTCTTTTTTTCTTTGTCTTACTATCCCAATTTTCAAAAAACACATTGTGTAAGGAAAAGCAATCCTAGAATCAATAGAACAATTGTTAATATGTTATTTAGGCAACCTCCTCTAGCTAATTCTCCGATATTCCCCATTTGAGATTGGTTTACCCCGTCAGCAAATTTTCCCATAGGATTCCTTTTAATTTCCTCTCTATTAAATTTATCTTGCTTATCATCACTCACATAACCCCTCCAATTATTTTTTGTGTAGAGACAAACAAAGTATTTTCAGCATCTTTCTTGAAATTGACAATCTCTCGAATACTGTGGATAAGAGGGTATAAGTCCTCTTTATCACTTGTATGTAATAATTATATGTAGCTATCGTTATCAATTTGGCATGTCAACAATTTGCTGTCACGTTTTATGAATGATATCACTGTTATTTACTAGAGTCGCAGCTCCAATGTTCACAACTTGTTTTTTTGTTGCCGTTGAAACTCCATCAGACGGAAGTTGTAACAATAATTCAAAAATTCGGATGAATAAAAAGAGGCAGTTTAATTTTTAGAAGTAATGAAATGTATGATTCAGCAGCCAAAACATAAATTACGGCTGCTGAATTCATTGATTGATGAAAATAGCGGTTCATATTTCATGCAATTGCAACTCTATATTTTATTCAGCAGGTCTGTTTGGTCCTTCTCTCTTCTGATCACCATAGCCTGCTTTTGCTGTTTTTCTTCCATAATGATCATTCATTTGTTTTTGTTGGCTACGTGAACGTTCATTTTTCTTAACCAAAGGAAACACCTCCAATCATAATTATCGTTTCCTAATGTAAGAAAAGGATACACGGGTATGAATCAAAGCTGATAAGCACTTTCTAAAACTATGTTTGTCAATAGTTAAGGAGTCAAAGAAGGAATGAAAAATTTATAACCAAACACAATGAAAGCGGAGCGGCTGAGGCCACACTTGAAGTAATTTCTTTCTCAGCAGAAGTTATTGTTGCGCAGTAATAATTTTGATGCCCTGCAACAAAATAAAAATATGATGTTCTTTTACATGAATAAAAGTCCAGACTTAACGACTGAACGATTATATCGCCCTTAAGGGAGGGGAAAGCGTTTTGCCTAATTTCAGAAGTAAACTCACGATTTCCCCCTATTAAAACCCTCCCAACTAATAAAACAGCGGGCCGTATGCGTAAACAGCTGGTGTCCCTCCTGAATGAACGAACAAAATGTTATCGTCCTGCTTAAAGAATCCTTTTTTAATGAGGTCCACCACACCAGCCATCGTTTTTCCTGTATAAACTGGGTCTAACAAAATGGCCTCCGTTCCTGCTAGTAGCTTTACCGCTTCCACCATTTCGTCTGTAGGGAGCGCGTATCCTGGGCCCACATATTCATCAAAGCAAGTGACGGTGTCTCGCGCTGGCGCCACATCTAACCCAATATGCTTTGCCGTCTCCTTTACAAGACGATACACATTTTCCTCCTGCTCGTGTTTCTCGCGGCTCACATTGATACCAATCACCTTCGTGCTACTCTCAAGTCCGAGAAATCCAGTCACTAAGCCAGCGTGCATGCCGCCGCTTCCGCTCGTACATACCACGTAGTCGAAGTGCAACCCTTCTTCCTCTGCTTGCCTTTCAATCTCTTCTGCACAAGCGGCATAACCCGTTATTCCTGTGACGTTGGATCCGCCCACGGGAATCACATATGGCGTTCCCCCGTCCTTCTTCACATTCTTTGCGATCATTTCCATTTCCTCATAAACATCCGTGCCGTTCGAGACAATCTTTATAGATTCGGTGCCTAATAGCTGATAAAGCAGGAAATTTCCATTTGTCTTTGTGAGAAATTGATTCACCTCGTTTTCCTCTAAAACGAGAATACATTTCAATCCTTCCTTTATACATGCAGCCAAGGTTAACCGGCAATGGTTCGATTGAATTCCCCCTGCGGTAATGATCGTGTCCGCCCCTTTTTGCAGTGCATCACCCATGAGAAATTCCAGTTTTCTCGTCTTGTTACCACCCTCCGTTAAACCAAGCATATCATCTCGTTTTATGTATATGTTCGGCCCTTTTAATGTTTCAGAAAAACGTACTGCCTTCTCTATTGGTGTAGGTGTCATACTATAATGGCGCCTAGGAAACGATGTAATGTTCATGAACCTCTCTCCTTTTTTGAAAAATATAGCCTGAAGCCCGGTACCCTTTTTTCTATCATACATGAATAAACACGGTTTTCATAATAAACTGAAAATAAGGAACGTTACAAGGGAGTTTCGGTTGTTAATAAAATGGTTATTAAGATAAAATAGCTCAGCCCTCTCCTGCTGAATACATTTTAACGCTTAAGTTTTGCACAGGAATAGTAATAGTAGCTACTACAAATGGTACACGTAATAAAGGGATAGATCTGTGATTGGTGACGACATGTATGATCGTCAAACGGTTTTGACAAACTATGATAAATGATGTTTGTTTATACTATGTTTATCATTTTTGGTGATCTTTTTGAAAGGGGTTTTATGAAGAATGGTGATTGATTGGTTAGAATGGTTAGGTTATTTAGCTTCGTTTATTGTCCTCATTTCTTTATTAATGAGTTCAATCATTAAGTTAAGATGGATCAATTTATTAGGGTCTAGCTTATTTTCACTATATGGATTTTTACTAGGTGCTTTACCAGTTGGGCTTATGAACTTAGGGATCGCGATCATTAACATATATTATCTTGTGAAAATATATAGTGCTAGTGCTAAAAAAGAATACTTTAACATTCTCTCTATTGAAAAGGATTCGGAGTACTTCGACCATTTCCTAAACTTCTATAAAGAAGGAATCAAAAAGTATGCAGACCCTTCTGAATTAAAAGCAAACACATACGAAATTAGCTTTTATATTTTACGAAATATGGTTCCAGCAGGTGTGTTTTTAGGATCTAAGCACGATGAAAGCACATTGAAGATAGAGCTCGATTTTGTTACTCCAGAATATAGAGATTTTAAAACCGGAACCTTTGTTTATGAAGATCGTAAAGATCACTTTTTAGAAAAAGGCTATAACAGGTTAATTAGTTATTCATCAAATGATGATCATATCGATTATTTAAGAAAAATGGGCTTTAAGGAAAAAGAAGAAAACGGAAGTAAATATTTCGAAAAACTTTTAACGAAATAGTCCACTAAAACAACAAGAAGCTGTTATTCAAGGCTTTTTGTTGTTTTTTGTTTGCGGTGAGTGACCTTACTTCCACGGTCTCGTTATTAAAAGTACAACCCAACGTGACGTGTTAAGACTTGACTCACTTCCATTTAGGAAGTTAGCCATTAAACATATGTTTTATTGTTAAGAAAAGGCATATTCATCCATTAGGACGCTGGTATCTTTACTTTGGCCACTATGATGCAAAATGAGTGGTTAGAATGACAAATATTTGGTACAAGAAAAAGAAAGCACAAGCTAGGTAAACGAGCCAGCGTATCCTTTTTTGTTTATAATTGTTAATCATGCTGGCTAAAAACCACATTCCAAGATATAAGAATATGGCAGAACTAATAACCTCGATACCATCTAATCCAATTTGATACATGGAAATGATAAAGATGACGAAGATTATACCACCGATCCCGAGCACTTTTAATGTCTTTGTATTCATTTTATCGATTGTTTCTGACCTTTTTTGTACACCTGTTCTCAAGTCAACTCACTCCTAGCAGTTACAGTCCATACCTCGCTAAATACTATTTACGGTTAAAAGCTACGAACGTTTCAAAATACAGAATCTCAACGAAATATCAATCTACTTAATATACTACCGTTAAAACGTATGAACAGAAAACTACAAAGATACAAGATACTAATGATTCCGTAAATGGACGGAATATCTGGCATAGTAATCATGAAAAAACTCATAGGTAAAGACCATAAAAAAGCAACAAACATCCATTTCTGATTTCTTTTTAAAGATGAAAGGATAGCTAAACACGCTGGTAAAAACAATAGTAAAAACGGATATGGAAGTGTGCCTGCTATTGTAGAATTATTATAAGGGTTTAAATAGGTAAGATTAATCCAAATAATAATGGCTACTATTCCTCCCATCAAGCCTAATATAGATATTCTGTTGATGATGATAGTAAAACTCCTTTCTCCTCTTGTTCTCTCCAACTTTCCTTATTACTTTTCAATTGTTTGGCTTTCGTATTCGCCTTCAAGGTCAGAGCAAGAACAATCGTCAAAATAAGAACAACCCGATAGCGTAAATAGAAATAATGTTAATAAAATAATGAAACTGATTATTTTCACCTTTTGTCCCACCCTTATCTTACTTATTAAAACGCTATTTCTTCAAAAACTTTAAGTATACCTCTTGCTAGACTACTTCCATATTTCGTCTAATTTATCCGAATAGAAATGGATTGCTTTTTTATAACTAAAAATTTCAGCATCGTTTGTCGTATCTATTAAACATTTTAGTAACAATTCCATCGCTTTACTATGATCGTTTAGATTATATAAGGTCATTGAATAAAATACTTGAATTGCTTTATTGTTCGGAAACAATTCGATTCCTTTTAGAAATGTATTTCTTGACTTATCATATTCTCCTAACGTCCTATATGTACTGCCTAACCCCAATAAGGCACCTTCCAAATCTTTTGGAGGTAAGCCTAACTTAATCGCACTTTCGTAATAAGGTACTGCTTTCGCTTCTTCTCCTAATATGTCGAAGCTCCATGCACATTGATAGTTAATCGAAGCATCATTTGGAAACTCACTTACCAATTTCATAAGTAATTCGTTAGATCCTTTGTGGTTTCCGCTTTTCCGTAAATCAATCGCTCTATCTAATTCATTGATCATTACTTCCCTCTCCAATACAATTTCTATTTATTCCTCTAAAACCGCCACGATCCTTGATCATGAATAAGTCACGAATGACATTTTCATATTAACATAAATTTCCTTTAACGTTCAGGTGCCAGTCACTTGTCGAATTCGACAAGTGACTGGCACCTAATCCTTCTCAACTAATTTATCTCGATTTGCTGCTAACGGCGGCTGTTCCATCCAACCTTTTTTTATCATCAATTTAGCTCCTTCAGTTGCATACTCAGTAGCTTCAGCCAAAATGCGAGCATACATAAGGCCGATGTCTTTTCTTTGAGTTTTAGCAATTGCCATCCCATAGTTCCCTATACCAGCTTTAGCTAATAAACTTACATGAAACATCAGCAGTCGATCAGAAAATGGTGAAACAGTGATTTCTGTTACCTCACTATCATACGTTTTAACGGTTGGGATATCTTCATTTAACAATACATCATTAAACAACTGAATATACCTGTGAGCGATGTCTTTTCCTTTTAATATATACTCTTGAATTTGTTTATCTTGTGATACTTGTGAAAATGCCATGCTCGTTGCTTTTCCGAGTGCATTCCCCTCTGCGATCGTAAAAAGTTGCGATATTTCATGAACGGTTAACGGACGATTCGATTCGAAAAAGCTTCCCAAAAATTTCTTACTTTCGACAACGTCAATACTTTCAGGAATGGGAACCAAAGGAGGTCGAGTGTATAATCCTTTAGAAAGCATTAGATCTGTGGCTTTGATCTCGATATCTTTTAAGTTATCGATGAAACCACTGAACAATGTTGTCACATCATCCCTTGTCACTTCCGTAAAAGCATTAACATGCATTAACAAAGCAAACTTAGCCATGTTTTTAATGTAATTAATATAGTAAATATCCGAAAATAACCTTGGGGCATTTACATTAATGTCTTCGATTTGAATTCCGTTAGGTATAGGGAAATTATCTTTATGAAAGATAGAACGATATTGATCCATTTGTTTTTTTGATAAAGTGTGACAAGTTTCTACTAGTTCTTTAATATCAGGATCATCAATGTTTTGTAAAAAGTATTTAAACATGTGGTGAACGAGCGATTCGACTAAATAACCATTCCAAAGACTTGACACCTCTACTGAGGTTAATGGTTGACTATTATGGGTTGTGGCTGCATTACGTGTCATACCTATCTCCTTTTACAATAATTCATTTTATTTATAGTTTAGGGTTTGATTATTCGTTACACTTCATACAAAAAAATTAAGTGCCAGGCACTTGTCGAATTAAAAGAGGTAAATGAATTTAGGTGTGCCCTCAAACTTTACAAGTAGAGCGCCGAAGGCCTTATTCAGGATCCCCCTCATAAAGGGAAGCTTTAAGCTCTTTTTTATCTACAGTTATAAAAAGACAATTTCAAAAACATGAATAAAAACTAGGAAACATATTCATGGAGTAAAGGGGGAATTCGTTATTAAACAACTAAAATACTTAACAAAAGAAGAAAAGTACCTTTACGAGACATTACAAAGAGAGCGGAAGCATTGCAAAAACAACGCTGATTTAAACGAATTAGAAAGAAAATTAGATGCCTTATTACAACGAGCCAATGAGAGATATTACAAAGAACATGGTTCAAAATAGTACAGGTGCCAGTCACTTGTCGAATTCGACAAGTGACTGGCACCTAAATCTTCAAATGTTTTATAAAAAATTCTTTCGTATCTTGGTGGGTAAGTATATCTACGACCTTATTTTTTTCAATAAGCGTTACGTCACTTATTTCATGATCATTAGGAATAAGTGCGTGAACATCCCCAAAAAACTCTACGAGAAACATTGTCGTTTCCTGTTTGTCGTAACCTATTTTCACTTTAACATCCTTTGGAAAATCAAAGGAAATTTTCTCATCAAACACTTTTACAATTTCATACTTTGTTGAACCTGTCTCTTCATGTAATTCACGTACAATCGCATCGGACAGATCTTTATCACTTTTTTCCACGCCACCTTTTACGAAGTCCCACTCACCTTTAACAGTTCGTTTCCCTTCCAGTGTATTGACCTTCGTTTTATGTACTAGTAAGAATTTATTTTTTTGAAAAACAATTGCACCGACTGCTTTTCGAATCATCGTTAACACTCTCTTTTCGGCTCTTCATTTAATTAAAAACGTCAAATGGTACGTTCCAAAGAACATAATCACTCGTATATAACCTAGAAGTTACAACGACGTCCTCTTCATCTTTTTCAAAAATATAACCAGAACCTAACTGATCTTTAAACACCCATTCTTTTTGTTCCATAAAATCGATCATCACCTTTTTTTGAGAATTGGCGATGTTCTTTGAAACAAACCTTTTCTCTTGTTCGGTCTTACCAACGTAAATATAATCATCTTCCGAAAACTCAAGTTTCGTAATAGCTATTAAAATATCAAACGTGTTTTCTTCTTGAGTTAGTGCACTTCCAAACTTCATACCTAGTAAACTAACAACGATTAGTAATATAAATACAATAGCTATTAGTACTTTTTTCATTTCCTTCACTCCACAATTTTGTATCTTTCTAACGTAAGAAAGCATATGGGATATTTGTTTAAAACCTAGGTACCTTGGTGCTTACAAAAGAATGTATCACAATTCAACACCTATCTTGTTACTCCCACCTCTTTAGTTTAACATCATTTTCCATTTAGTGAAAAATAAAAAGCCGTAGTTGTGCTTATACACGCATTAAAATGTTCACTATGTTGCGCACACTTCTTAGCTAAAATTGATATGATAAAAAGTCGAGTATGAAACCATTACGGTTTCATACTCGACTTTCAATGCCAACTATTGGTTATCAGAAAGACTTTATACATTATTGATCATTTAATTGTTGTTGATTTTTAGGATTTAATGGTTCTGCTTTTCGTTCTTTTTTTGCTTTTTCTTTATGTGCGCGATTTGCTGCTGCACTGCCTAATTCTTTTGAGAACTCAGTGTCTGATTTACTTGGGTCAAATCCCTTTTTATTTTTTTGAGCAGCGTTCGTTTTACCACTTCTTTTTGCCATACGTATCACTCCTTCTCTTTTATTATGAAGTTAAAGGAATGGAATATACATGGAAAGGTGCCAGTCACTTGTCGAATTCGACAAGTGACTGGCACCTTGCATTAAAAGCTTTCTTCCAATTCATCGACAATACGGCCGACGTTGGCGATCGCTTCACTTATGACTTTCGTTGAAGACATATCAAGTCCCGCCATTTTAAATAAATCGAGGCCGTCTTTCGTGCCGCCTTGTTTGAGTACGTCTGTCCATTGTTCACCAACCGCTACACCTTCTTTTTTAATGCGTTCTGCAATAACGGTAGATGCAGAGATCCCAACAGAGTACGTATATGGATAAAGGCCCATATAGTAGTGAGGCTGCCTCATCCACGTTAGCTTTGCACCTTCATCAATCTCAACGGTATCTCCCCAGAATTCAGAGAGGATCTCCCCTTTAGTCTCACTAATTGTTGCCGTAGTTAAAGGTTGCTTTTCCTCTGCCATCTTGTACAACCTTCTTAATAATTCTGCTTCCAAAACGTGCGTAACACAGTTATGGTGATAGCTCATCATTAAGTACATATTTAACCAACGGTGTAGCCGTGTGTCGTCCCTTGTTTTTCGTAAATAATCAACGATTAAATGTTCAATTAACGTTGAAGGTGACTCGACGAAAAAGAGAGCCATCGAATTATTTATTAAGCGTTGGTTTTTATGAGCAAGTGTAAAATGAATGGCATGGCCAAGCTCATGACCTAATAGTAAAACGTCAAATAAGTTTCCACCCCATGGATAGAACGAATACCCATGCACACCGTGAACACCGCCACCAAAAGCAATCATTCTTCGTCCAACATTATCTGCACGGTACACCCAACGTTCTGAAAAAACACGGCTCATAAGCTCTTTATATTCTGTACCGAGGACACCAACTGCTTCTGTAATGATTTCCCCCGCTTCTTCGTAACTAATTTCCGGATCAAAATCAGGATCTAACGGTGCCTTAACATCAGCAAAACTTAAGTGATCAAGTCCTAATTGGCGTTTTCTTAATCTCGCATATCGCTGCATGTGTGGAGATAGTTCCTTCTTAAACGTATCGAGAATTTCCTCAAAAAACTTAGAAGAAATGTTATCACTGTCAAAAGATGCATTCGCTGGAGAGGCGTATTGCAAGTGCATATCAATTGCAGAAGAAAACCCTCTCAACTTCGCTAATGACACATTCTTTTGAATTTCTGCTGATAAGGTACTCGCTAGACTATGCTGATATTTCTCTAACCCTTTTGACAATGATTCATAAGCATTCCGACGCAAAACGGTATCTGGCGACGTTTCAACTTGAGTCATGTACATAAACAAAGAAATCGGCACTTCTTTTCCATCTTTATTTCTCACCGGATCAAATGTCATATCTGATGCAGTTACTGTTTGATAAAGATTGCTTGGCGTTTGTAACGTATGCCCAAGTGACGTTAATACGTCTTCCATATCAGAAGGTAACGAATGTTGACGTGTTTTTTCGATCCGCTCGAGAAATCTATCAAACGTATGTAATTCTTTCTCTTCATTTTTAAATTGTTCCATTTTTTCTTGAGGTACCTGGATGAACGCATTCACATAATTTGTTTTTACTTGGTTTGCCTTCTCATGTAAAAGTTGCGCTCTTCCCATCATCATTTGGTTCTGTGAATTTGTACTATCCTCGGTGTATTTATACATTGCATAGCTATTCACTTTTCCTAAGTTAACGAGTAACTGATCAAACGTCTCAAGCGCCTCTAGTACATCACTAGCGCTTGATAAAACAACGTTTTTTTGTAAAAGAACATCCACTTCTTTTTCTAGTTCATCATACGATCTTTCCCACATGGCATCATCTTTAAAAATCGGCGTAAGATCCCACGTCTCCTCGATTGGTACTTGGTCACGCGTGATTTGATTCATCATCAAACATCCTCTCTAACGAAAATATAAATATTTCGAAATATGAAATAACTTCTAATCTAACTATTCGATTTTTTAACTGAAATTCCTCCATCATTTAGAGAGCGATTAATAGACGTAATGACAACATCAATCTTCCAATAGGGCGATACCATTTCGTTTCTTAAAAAGTTTATAAAACAAATAAAACATGACTGCAATAAGTCAATACAGCTGAACCGAGCATGATTAATAATGAAAAAAGCCAATACACTGCCTTGTAATGTGAGAGCATAATGTAATTGAACACAATAAATATGAGAAGCACGAAACCTGGATACCATGGAACTAAATGAGGATTAGTCCAAAAAACTCCGAACAAAATATATAGAAAAAATACGATCGCTCCCACACCAATAAACATATTACCAACGATCCAAATTTTATTCCTCACCTAAACACCCCAATCGTTATGGTTACTATCATATTAACAAAGTTCTAACGATTTTTTTATTAAAAAGCGCCCTCTCCGGCATTTGACTGCGGTTTCATATTATTCAACATCAACTTCCTTTAATAAATCAATTTCATAATTACGTTTTTGGCGCAGTGAAACGAATGAAAATGTACGTTTTATTTGCACTATCAGAATTTATAAATTTATGGTCGATAGATAAGTGCCTCTTCCTCTTCAAGCACTTCTTGGAAGATGATGCGTCGAGGCAGCTCGATGAATATTCGGAGAAGCAAATGCTCGTTGCTCCTGCGCCGCTACGCTTGCTCGTCGCAGCTCGAAGGGATTTCGAAGAAGCCGTTGCTCGGTGCTCCTGCGGTTACTCGTCGCAGGTGAAGAGTACTAAGAATCTCTTTAACGAAAAGCCAAGTTTTGTTTAGAAGTGAACGTAACAAAAGACGGCGACTCCCGGAGGATCAGCGCAGTCTGAAGATCCACTTAGCGAAGAGTTGTTGAGCCTAAGTTAGCTGAAGACAAGCCCTCGGGAAAGCGTCCGTCAGAAGTGAAGTTCACACTCATCATTCGGAATTTCGCATCATATTTTGAGTTATGAAATTGATTCAATATGTAAAAAAATGACTATCACATTAGATAGTCATTTTAGGCAACATGTTTAAAATAATTGTTTTTTAAAAGGCTGTACAAAGGCGTTCACAGAAGTAAGCCTATGTTTATCTTACACCCCACCTAAAAACACGTAAATGATGATATTTGTCTAAGGTCTATACCGAAATACACCCACGAAAATCCAGTCCACCTGTAGCCTGCTACAGATCTTCGTCCAACAAAGACTGGATAGAACCAAAATTGTTGTCTATTCGTTAACCATACATACGTATAGCGGAACATACATCTACGAATAGCTCCTGGATCAACTGCAAACAAGCCAACGTCTGCTGTCGGAGCCGGTGTAAATGCTGGCGGTGGAGTAGTTGGTGGCCCAAATGGTGGTCTTCCTGGCGGAGGTCCTGGTGGGCCAAAGTCCGGTTGCCCTGGTGGTCCGAATGGCGGTCTTCCTGGTGGCGGTCCTGGTGGGCCAAATGGAAAGCCAAACTGGCCTCCTATCCCGCCGATAAACGGTATACCAATTTGAAACAGCCTTTGTAGATCATCACCTTCACTCAGATGCTGTTCCTCCATTGGTTGGAAGTCATTTCGTGAAAAATCACCACAACAACTTCCATCAAATGATTGTTGGTTAAAATTATATGGGTACAAGTGAATTCCTCCCTATATAGGTGATTAACATGTAGGTCAATATCATCCTATGACAGAGCTAGAACAAAACATCTTGTACCTACATAAATAGGCAATAGTTTATAGAAGTGTGTAATGAAGTTCTGTTGAATGAAGAGAGTCATTTTTTTGTTTTACCGTATGATATTCAAACGGTACTAATAATAATATACGTCTAATTACTAAAACCCTTATGTTATCTGACTTCGATCTCTGAATACTGATGTCACTTAGGTTGAAATTAGTTAGATAAAGTAAAATAAAATTTCTATATTGAAGCATTCTAAACTCATGGAGGGTGAATGTTTTATAAAAGGGAAATTATTCGGGCAGGGATTTTTGAGTTTATAATTAGCCGTTGTATTAGTGCTTTTGCCCATCATACTTAGGAGACAATCGATAGAAGATTGGTTAATTGTTTATTTATTCAATGCTTTTACAAACGGAGTCGTTGATAATATTCTCACATCCCTTTAAGTTAGCTGAAGACAAGCCCTCGGGCAAAGTAGACACCATGAGTGCAAGCTTCGTGCAGCAGGAATGGATGTCGCACTTGTACTCGGAGTGGTGAAAGCGTCCGTCTGAAGTGGAGTTCACGCACATCATTCGGAATTTCCCATCTTATTTTGAGTTATGAAATTGATTCAATTGATAATTAGAGAAAAGACTCGTAAAAAACTGAAAGGAATTTTATGGATAACTTTAAACCAACAAATCGCCAACGTCGTTTTAAAGCTCATGTTAGTGCCATTGGTACAACACAGCTACATTTACGAAATCCATATATCATCGCTTGGTGGTCTGCAGCCTTTCCTGGTTTCGGTCATCTTCTTTTATCGAAGTACATTAGAGGTTATGCTTTGTTTATTTGGGAAATTCTAGTTAATAATATGGCTAATATCAACCTGGCTATTGTATATTCTTTTACAGGTAAATTGGAATTAGCGAAAGAAGTGTTAGAACCTAGGTGGATGCTGCTATATCTTCCTGTTTACTTTTTTGGAATATGGGATGCCTATCGGACCTCCGTTGATATGAATAAAGTATTTATATTATCAGAACGTGAAAATGCAGATTTTAATTCCTATACAATTGGTGCTTTAGAAATTAACTACTTAGATAAAAGAAGACCGCTCATGGCAATATTATGGTCCCTATTTACTCCAGGATTAGGACAATTATATATCCATCGCGTACTTACTGCCATTTTCACGATGGCATTTATGATCATTTTTGTCTATTTTTCGAATGTTCTTGTTGCAATACACTTGCTTTTTTTGGGGGATACTCATAAAGCAACACAAGTGATAGATCCTCAATGGTTCTTGTTCATACCATCACACTTTGGATTTTCAGTATACGATTCTTATGTGAACACAGTTGAGAATAATAAGTTATTTGAAAGCGAACAAAGGAAGTACCTAAAAGATCATTACCAGAAACATCGTGTGAAAATCCCTTAAAAGTTGCTGAGGTGAAATGAAGTGCAAATCTTTTCAACCTTTGAACACTCATCATATCTCGAATTAGCCATTACATCTTTAGAAAAAGTCGGAATAAAAAAAGAACACATTCTAGCGGTTCCTCTCAATAACCGCGTAGAAGAAAGGAGATTGTTTGATACACTTCATAGAGCAGATGGCATTAGTTTATTTGATAAGGGTGCAGCTATAGGGACAGCTTTTTCTGTCATTGGTGCAAGCATTGGTTTTGCGTTAGAATGGGGACCTATTTATTGGGGGTTAATTGGAGCAGCTGTAGGTTTCACTTTAGGCTTTATCATCGATTACATCATTTTTAAAATCGTACATAAAAGAAAAAGAAAAATAAAAGGGAAAAAGTCAGAAGTTGTTTTAGTTGTAGAGTGTCCAAATGAGTTAGTAGAAAAAGTAGAAGAGGTATTATGGGAACACCTTGCATTGGGAGTTGCTAAGGTAGAGAGTTAGTTTAGAGCGAGCATTCCAACAAACAGGTTACGTATTTCCTACATCGTAAATTGTCAAATACAATTGCTGTTACTTGATTAACATTAGACCGTTAACAAAAGTCATGGAATTGAATAATCATATAAAGACATGGAAACGATATGGACAAGAAGGAGGAACAAAAGTGAGTCATTCAGCACAATTAGCAGATAAAGTGGTCTCAGATATGAAGGATCGCAACGATAAAGCAAGAGAACAAGCGAAAGAATCGTTGAAAAAATAAAGGCAAGTGTATGGAAAGGTTTCTTTTAACCGAAGTGTGGAGTTTTCTTCATGCTTTTTTGAGTACATATAATATTTTTAACGGAAAAGCTTGTCCTACTTTACCATCCTCCTCCCTCTTTTCGTATTTTTCATTTTTTTAACGAAAATTTATTTAAGAGTTCACAGCAAATCCAAAGAACTTCTTGTGTGATGGTGACATTTAATTTGCCCATATCCGTATCTACACTTAACTTGTCTCGGTTCGAGGCATCTAAATGCAAAGACATAATCCATTCTGAGCCATCTTGCAACATTCGTTTCCAAGATATAAAGTCCTTTAAAACATAGGGATCATCTTGTGAGCTAGTCATGGACTGAATATATTTATTTTGCCCTACTTGAAAAGGAATAAACTCATCAACCTCCGCTTTATTGATCCCATACCCTCCAATAAAACGCAAACCTTTTGTCGCAACTCTGTACAGTGTGTAGTTCACCCCAAAATTGATGTTTTCCAAATGAAACTGTTCGTTAACAAGTAGGTTTAATTTCGTTTTTAATTGATATAAAACATCAATCAGCAGATCAGACTTTTCTTTAAAAAACAAAGCGATTTCTTCTGATTCGTCTAATCGTTCTAGTAATGTATATATTGCTTCATTTTTCTCTTCAATGGCATGACTTTTTTCATCTACCAGCTTTTTATACGTCGCAAGTTCACTCTCTAGCTTTTCTTTATCACCGCTTAAATCCCGTTCCAATTGTTCCTTTAAGGTAAAAAGAAAGTCCTTTTCTTTCGCCATGGAAACAAGCGATTGAAATTCTGTCTTTTTCCTTTTTTCATACACACCAAGATGAAATAGGTCACTGCCGACCGTACTCATTTCAGTTAATACTAATTGTCGAATGTAAGATCCGGCTAAAAACGTCATGATGCTGGACAGGACAACGAACGAACTCATTGGCAAATCCATCAGATGTTGAAAAACTTCAGTGATATATCCCGTGATTCCGGCAACAGAGATCCCGAAAGCGGTCATCATTCCTCTTATTGAACGGAGTTTTCTCCATAGAAAAATACATGTATTACGTAAAATAAGTCTAGGTGTTGCTTTTTCAGTCGTTTTCGACGATTCATAAAGGGCGTTAAGCAGCTCATTTAACTCTTTCGAGAGCACATTCAGCTGATGTTTTGTTTCAGGTTTCATAACCCTCCTCCTGTAGGTTCATCGTGATGTATGATTCGAAACATTCGCTTCAACAGCTATAAAACGACAACAACTTACATATAGGGATGGGTTATCAAATTTATTCAAAAAAACGACAAGTATACCTATACTGCACAAATGGGTACGTTTCTCCTAGAAGGGACGAGGATCGGACGTGAACCCACTTCACCGCACGTGAGAACATATCACCGCACACAAGATCAATTCACCGCACGCAAGATCAATTCATCGCACACAAGATCAATTCATCGCACGTGATACGAAAACACCGCACGCGAGACAACATCATAGCACCCGAGACTTTATCTCCGCACGAATAACGCATGCAACACACGTAAGATCCATAATTAGTATGGGAACAGAATTTGATCTAAATACTAGCAATAAAATCAAGAAAGTTTATTAATAAAAGCAGGATTTTGTAGTTTTCTATCGAATTAAAACACTTTGAAAATAATCTAAAAGGACGTGATTAACCTTGATTTTAAAGAATCGCTCTTTTCCCTCTATTATTTTAAAGTTGGAATCTTTAATTCGGAGGGCTAAGCTCTCTAAAGTTGAGTATGACGAAATAAATGAAGAACTTGGTCGATGGCGATCCGGTTACATAGGTGAAGAATCACTAAACTATTACTTCAACCAACTCCCTCATAATGAGTATTTCATTCTGAATGACCTTCGACTACCAATAAATAACTATCATACACAATTCGATAACTTAATTCTGACCCCCTCATTTTTCGTTAATTTAGAAGTAAAAAATCTTAAGGGAAAACTAAAGTTTGAACACGAATTCAACCAGTTAATTCGTATTAATGATGAAGGAAAAAATAATGTGTTTGAGTGTCCAATCAGCCAATCTAAAGCCCAAAAAGCTAAATTCATTCAATGGCTAAAGAAAAACAATGTACCTTCGATCCCTATAAAGTCACAAGTTGTTCTTACCAATAAAAATGTAAGTATAATTAATGAGCTTGATGACAAAGTAGTAAGAGAAAATGTAATCCGAGCATCACAACTCCTTTATTATCTCCAAGAACTTAATTTTAAGTACAAAGAAACAAAGCTCTCGCTGAATGAGACCAAAAGAATTGCAGTACAACTAATGAGAGCGCATGAACCACTATTATTAAAATCGGCTGAGCATAACATCCCCATCAAAGACATTACTACTGGTGTCCATTGCCCCAATTGTTCACACATCTCGATGATTAAACATTATAAAAGTGGCTGGTCTTGTCCAAAGTGCCTCTATTTTTCTAAAGATGCTTACATCCCTACGTTAATTGATTATTATTTTCTTATATCCCCGACAATTACAAACTCTGAATTTAGAAACTTTCTTCATATAGAATCTAGGTTTGTAGCACATAGATATTTATCTTCTTTGAACTTACCATTATTGAGTGGTGGAAAGTATACAAAATACGACTTACGACCACTAGTACATCAATTTATAAAAATTTATAAGGATCACGAAAAACGAATGCGGGAGTGGGCTAAGTTACAACTTAATAATCATTAAGTTAGAACACACGCGAGGCAACATCAGCGCACGTGAGAACATTTCACCGCACGCGAGATCAATTCATCGCACGTGAGGCATCATCACCGCACGCGAGATCAATTCACCGCACGTGAGGCAACATCACCGCACGCGAGATCAATTCACCGCACGCGAGATCAATTCACCGCACATGAGAACATTTCACCGCACGTGAGAACGATTCACCGCACGTGAGGCATAATCACCGCACGCGAGATCAATTCACCGCACATGAGAACATTTCACCGCACGCGAGATCAATTCACCGCACGCGAGACGAAACCATCGCACATGACAAAAATTCCCCTTTGAAAAACATGATTACAGCAAAATGCGAATACGATTAGTATGACACTAGATGAAATTGGAGGATTGTATGATACAAATATCAGGAGTCCCTTTTCAACCTAATGAAAAAATGGAGCTTGATAGCATTGAACAGTCAATCATTCAATCTATGCAGCATGCTCCCACAAATTATTCTTATCAATCCGAGAATGAACTTTTGTTTGAACTCAACGTACGAAAGAACATGATTAAAAGTTCGAACGTGATGAGCGACGGTGAATCAGAATTTACAACGTTTGAATATGCCTACTGTAATCCAGAGTACTGGCAATTAACAATGCAAGGTGGGTTTCTGTTAAGGCCAGGTGTGCAACCTGCTGATGCGATTAATGACATTTTCAGAAACAGTTCACTCTATGGATTTGAATGTGCAACAGCTGCTGTTATTATTTTTTACCATGCCGCTTTAAAAAGTATTGGCAGAAATTTGTTCAATTCTTTGTTTCAAAATCTTTACCTTTATAGTTGGCATACCGATTCAGACCTTGGGATCGTCACTTTTTATACGGATTATTTTATACCCGGTGATGTCGTTTATATTAATAATCCTGATTTTCATGCTAGTACACCTTGGTTTCGAGGCTTAAATGCAGTCCTTTTAGAAGATGGTCGTTTTTTTGGACACGGATTTTATATACGGTCAAAAGAAGACATTATTGAGTTTCTTAATGATTATAGGAGTCCTGGTAGCCAACAATCCGCTTACTTGTCTAGGTTAGTGACAAGACCTTCATTTAACCATTTATTCAACTTGACGAATCAACAAACACACTTTAGATCATACAAATCTCAGCAACCGATTGTACATCATAACCAATGTTCCATATCATGTGTACGATATCTATATTATCTTTCTAATGGTAGTTAATAAAAAAATTAGAAACAGACTTTCCATATAACGTTATAGGTGAGTACCTAGTAAAAAAACTGAATGTAATCTCGCAAAACCCATTACACTCACCCATTTTTCATATAGACGGGCTCACATTTCATCTTTCCGAGTAGTATGTAGGTATAAGCATAATATGCATACTAACACAACGAAGGGAAGTGTGAGAATGTATTCAAACGTAAATGCAGCGCCGACTCTCGGAGCAAATGTTCCACCTAATGTATCTCCTATGCCAACTGAAGTAGCACCTGCTTTTGGTTATGGTTATGACCATGGCTATGTTGCCCCAACTTATAAGCCGAATTTCACGTTAATTGTCGTGTTGTTTATCTTATTAGTGATTATCGGTGCATGTTGTTATTACTATAAAGATTATAAAGATTGCTAATCGTTATGAATTAGTCCCTGAACGGGTTCTTCACCCGTGCAGGGACTAATGACATTTATCAGAGTTTTATTACTTGCGAATTTCATCATTTACTTGCGACTTTTCACATTTACTTGTTTTTTTAAAATAATGGCTCTGTTAAAGTTCAGTGTTGATATGCAGTATTATTTTACAATTGTTTCATTTGTGAGAAGCGAAGGTGGCGACTCCAGCGGGAAAAGCACGAGCTGAAGATCCACTTAGGAAAGAAAAAATCATTTTCTTTTCTAAGTTAGCTGAAGCCGTGCCCGCGGAAAGCGTCCACCGAGAGCGGATCACAAAATCAACAACCAACTTTAACAAAGCCAAAATAATAATAAAAAAAGAGAACTTCCCCATTTGGAAAGTCCTCATCATTAACAATTATTCTTTTATTAATAACGCGACGCATTCTACGTGAATTGTATTAGGGAAAAGGTCAACGGGTTGAACCATTTTTAACGTATAACCGAATGGCTCAAGTTCTTTAATATCTGTCGCAAATGATTCTGGATTACAAGATACATAAACAATGCGATCTGGACCGGAACGACCAATTTTTCTCATCACTTTCCCACCCGCACCAGAGCGTGGCGGATCCAGTAACAATAGCTCTGGATTACCAAAGCTCTCTAACACTTGATCAATTCCATTCTTTGCATCTTTTGCTAGAAAATACGTGTTTGAGACCCCGTTATCTTCTGCATTCCGTTTCGCAGATTCGATCGAACTCTCTACGATTTCAATACCAGCAAGCTTTTCAACACGGCTCGCAAATGGTAGAGAAAAAGTTCCTACTCCACAGAAGAGGTCTATCATTTTTTCTGTTTCCTTTGGTGCCCCTATTTCGAGTGCGAGCTCCACTAACTTTTCTGCTTGCGTTGGGTTTGTTTGGAAAAATGTATCAAACCATAGCCGGAAACGATAGCCTGCCATTTCATCATAAATATAATCACGACCTGCAAGGACATGAGTTTCTTCTGTTTGCACACGGTCTGCCCAATCTGTATTTACCATCCACATCAAGCTTTTCACTTGTGGGAACTTTTCACCGATTCGTTCTACTAAATCATCAATCGCTTTTTGCAAGTTTCCTGAAGGAGGTTCTGTCGCAAAAAATGCTAGCATCATTTCTCCAGTCGCAAATGATTGTCTCACCATTAAGTGACGAAGTAATCCTTCATGAAGGTCTTTGTTATAGCCTTTTAATTCATGCTGTTTCACCCATGCAGCAACTTCCATCGTTGCTTCAACCATTTCTTTGCCGGCAATTAAACATGTCTCAAGTGAAATCACTTTACGCCAATTCCCTTGCTCGTGTAAACCAAGTTCACCATCTGGCGAGAACGTAAACTCCATTTTATTACGATAATGCCACGGATCATCCATGCCAATTGTATCTTGAACAAGACTTGGGTCAAAATCTTCAGAAGAAACTGCCTCTTTCACATGTTCTGTCTTCTGCTTCAGTTGTCCTTCGTAACTCCAATGCTGCCATACACAGCCACCACATTTTTCAAAGTGCGGGCATTCAGGAACGACTCTTTCTGGGTGTGCTTCTAGAATACTATCAGGCATCGCTTTTCTTTTTCTACGTTCAGGTTGATCGACAGTCACACGCACCGTTTCTCCAGGTAGCGTTTGTGGAATGATTAGCTTTAACTTCTTTGGATTATATCCATTATTTTCACGCCAGACCGCAGCTAAGCCTGATCCTTTTCGGTCTAATTTATCTATTTTTGCATCAAACGTTGGTCCGATTTGTTCAGTCATGATGGTCCCTCCTTTAAATCCTTAATCTATGAAAGAAGCGTGGGGACGGTTCTCCTGCTTCATTAATCATGTAATAACGTTTAAAGATACGTAATAACAGTTCGTAAATGGAAATTCCAGGTTACGATTTAACTTATAAGCATCGTTATATAATATCGTGAAATAAAAATAAAACGTAACTGAAAAATAATAACATAATTTTTGTCGTTGGAAAATCTTTTTCTCTAGATATAGGTTTTGTTCATCAATTTTTTGGTTTTGTTCATCACTTTTGAGATTTGTTCACCACTTTTGTGGTTTGTTCATCAATTATTTGGTTTTGTTCATCACTTTTCGGGTTTATCCCTTAAAAAAAGAAGCGTGAACGATATGCTCCCGCTTCCTATAGATATGTAACATTAACTAATATAACCTTGTATGATATAATGCTAGACCTACTTCTTTATGTAAAAAACTAAATTGAAACAGGAATGAGTCAAATATCTAAGGAAAATAGATTTCAGTCGTCTTCTCATTAATAGATAACAAAAAGAAATTTGGAAAAGTTGCATCAACAACGAGATGTTCGTTTTGATCGATCGAAAGAGAATAAATGATTTCGTTATTTTTTGAAAAATGAATGCCGTCATCGTCAGCATCGATTTTATGAAAAACAAAGGATTCGCATCGACTAATTCCCCGTCGTTGTAAAAATTTAAAACCACTTGTTTGTTTTTATACATTAACAATTCTGATACATCTATATTACTTTGCACAACAAACACCCTTTATCTAGGAATCTTCTAAAACGACTTGCGGGGACCCGTTCACTTGTCACATACAAAGCGAATAAATGTATATTAACTTAAATATCTTTCCCTCTTACTTATTGAGAGAATCGAGAATAGGTAACAACTCTTCAAGGTGTTTAATTTCAAAATTAGGCACGATGTCCGTTCTGTCTTTGTTCTCACGATTAATCCATACCGACTTCATCCCCACTCGGGAGGCACCAAGAATATCCGTCATCAAATTATCCCCAACCATAATAGCCTCGTCTTTATCGATGCCCATTCTTTCTAATGCGTGCTCAAAAATCGATGGATCCGGCTTACCTATCCCAAATGCTCCAGAAATAATAATATGATCAAAATATGGAACAAGCTTAGGAGTGATATCTAGCTTTGTATTTTGTAAATCCGGAGAGCCGTTTGTTAAAAGCAAAAGCTTATAGTTCTCCTTAAGCATATCAAGAATCTTAAAGGACTCTTCATAAACAAAAGGATTCTTTTTTCGTTCGATTGGAAATCGTTCTGCAAGTTCATAACCTAAATCTTCATCTTCAATACCTAATTGTATTAACCCTTGTGTCCACGCCGCTTTTCTGTATGTAGGCACAATTTGTTTCATTTTACGAAAATCATTATGGTCATCTAAGAAGTTCCCCCATAGCCCTTCAAATGGGTTAATCCCGATTTTTTTTGTGAAATCATAGGTTTCATATGATGCATATAAATCAGAAGCTGCTTTTCGTACTGCAACTTCTAATTGATCAGGGTCAATTCTGTACCTTTTTTGAGCAATTAGACATGTAGCTTTAAAAGCTTCTTTTACACTTTTTTGATCCCACAATAATGTATCATCCAGATCGAAAAATACGGCTTTGATCATCTATTTCCTCTCCTTTTTTCAACAGTGACGAAAACGGTGTATCATGAGAACTTATTTTTGAATGAGCTACCTTGAAAATAAGTTTATAAAATTATGGTTTGGAAGCACATGTTACTTCGCTTTCCACGGGCACGGCTTCAGCTAACTTCGGCTCGTTGTTCCTGCGATTACTCGTCACAGATAAACAGTGCTCCTGCGGTTACTCGTCGCAGCTCGAAGCAGTTCGAAGAAGTAATGCTCGTCGCTGTTCCCGTAGGAGTCTCGCCACGTGCTTCCAAACTAAACATTAAATATAAATTGAACTAATTTTCATGCTTCATGGTGCGAAAATCACTTCGCATGAATGTCTACCAATAAAATAACACTTACAATAACTGAATCCCAGACCTTTTACACTCATCGATTATTTCTTTAGACCAGACAGATGCTTGAACTTCTCCTATATGAGCTTTTCTTAAGAGGAACATACACACTCTTGATTGACCAATCCCTCCACCAATCGTATAAGGGAGTTCGTCTTCTAAAATCATCTTGTGATACTCCAACTCCAAGCGTTCTTCACAATGAGCTGCTTTTATCTGTCTCAGTAATGAATCTCGATCGACTCGTATTCCCATAGAAGAAACTTCAAACGCTTTATCTAAAACAGGGTACCAAAAAATAATATCACCATTTAGCTGCCAATCATCATAATCAGGTGATCTTCCATCATGTTTAATACCTGATTGCAATTGATCACCGATCTTAGAGATAAATACAGCTTTTCTCTCTTTCGCAATCGCGTTTTCACGTTCTTTTGGTGTTAAGTGAGGATATTTATTTTCTAATTCTTGTGTCGTGATAAAGCTAATCTCGTCAGGCAAAATAGGTTCGATATAAGAATACTTTTCAGATAAATAGCACTCAATTTCCTTAAAAACTTTATAAATCTGTCTAACTACATCATGAAGCTTTTTTTCCGTTCTTTCTTCTTTAGCGATAATTTTTTCCCAATCCCATTGATCGACATAGATCGAGTGAAGGTTACTTAGCTCTTCCTCTGCTCTAATCGCATTCATGTTTGTATAGATTCCTTCTCCTTGGTTGAATCCATAATTGTTTAACGCCATTCTTTTCCACTTCGCTAATGAATGGACAATTTCTACTTTTGAATTTTCAGCACCCTTTACATTAAAGGAAACAGCCTGCTCAATACCATTCAGGTTATCATTTAAACCTGTTTCAGGCTTTAGAAATAACGGTGAAGATACGCGAGATAAATTTAACTCTTCCGAAAATGCCTTCTTAAAATAATCCCTTGTAAGTTTAATCGCTTCCTCTGTTTCTTTTACATTTAATGTTGCATGATACCCTTTAGGTTTAATTACAGTTGTCATCATTTTTCCTCCCTTTAGCTTTGCTTGAAATTGTAAATACGCTATGTTTATTTGATGAATCGCTTCAGGCGCTCGATTGCACCTCTTGGCACAAGTGCGATATCCGCTTATGCTTCACTTCGTTTGCATTCACGGTGTCTTCTTTGCCGCGGTCAACGTTTCAGCTTCCTCTGGAAACCAACCCTGCCGGATAAATCTTGTTGATATTCCCGCAGGAGTCGACGTCTTCCGCTACAATTTAAAATAATATTCGTCTTTTTCATCTAAAATACGATTTATGAAATTAGCTCCAATAAAAAAACCTTCCCTCCCCATAGATTATTAGGGGCGAAAGGTTTTCGCGGTACCACCCTGATTTTGCTAAATTATTAGCCTTCATTCGTTAGTGAATGCGTAACGTGCATTTACGTTCAGACCTACTTAGTTTCAGCCTGACTACTCCAAAGTGTTTTTCATCATGCGGAAATACTAGTTCTCAGCAACCACTAGCTCTCTGTAAATTCTCGTACACAATGAACATGTCTTCTTCATCGTATTTGAATATGATGTGCAATAAATTCATTTATCTGAAAACATTTTTTAACACTTTACACGATTAAACTATAAAAGTCAAGTGCTTATATATTGTAAAAATTCATTTGTTTTAGAGAAATATTATTGAACTAAATCATCACAGCGAAAACCCCACACACAGAAAGTATATATGAAAAAACTTCATTTTATGTCTTCTGCAATTTGATTTGTCACATCCCTTGTAATTCAATGCTTTTGTTTAAGGTCAGTGTTGGTTTGATGAATCAAAGTAATGCAATTCCTATTCTATCAGTTTCCTATACTTTTTGTTTTTCTCCTCAAAGTAGTATTAATCAACTAAATTTTCAGTTATTATAACAATATTATGAAATTTAAAGGTGGAAAATCTAACCATGAATAAACAACGAATAATCAGCTTATTTCTCGTTATAATCGGAGCTACTTTTTGGGGGATTGGCGGAACTGTTTCACAAAAACTCTTCCAGGACTTCGCGATCGAAGTGAATTGGCTAGTGACGACACGATTACTCATCGCCGGGTTATTACTCTTAACTGTTCAATATGTTTTCAAAGATCGTTCTCAAATACTAGGCGTCTGGAAAAACCGTAAGACCGCCGTCTCATTAATCATCTTCGGCTTACTCGGTATGCTAGGGGTTCAATATACATATATGGCCTCAATTCATCACGGTAACGCTGCAGTTGCCACGTTACTACAATATTTAGCTCCTGCAATGATCATTATTTATTTACTTTTACGTAAACTAACGGTGTTAACAAAACGGGATGGAATCACCGTTTGTCTTGCTCTAATCGGTTGTTTTTTCTTACTCACAAATGGCTCACTTTCACAATTATCTGTCCCCCCGCTTGCAATCGTGTGGGGAGTTTTATCTGGGGTAGCATTAGCTTTTTATACGTTATATGCCGTTCCCCTATTAAAACAGTATGATTCCCTTGTCATTGTCGGCTGGGCAATGACAATCGGAAGTGTTGCATTAAGCTTTATCCACCCTCCTTGGAAAATGGACTTTACAAGCATATCGATTGAAGCCTATTTTTACCTCATATTCGTGATTATATTTGGAACGATGATCGCTTTTTGGTTTTATATCGAAAGTTTACAAAGTCTTTCAGCACAAGAAACAAGCCTTTTAGGCAGTTTAGAGCCACTCGCAGCTGTTTTAACAACAGTCTTTTGGTTAAGGGAACCATTCGGCCATTTCCAATGGCTGGGGACTGCTTGTATCATTGGAATGATTATCATGCTAGCTTTATATAAAAACTCGTCTTCAAAGACTAGCCAACGCCTTAATCATAAAAAGTCTTTAAGAGTCAGTTAATCGTGACTGACTCTTAACTCTTCTCTGATAGTATCACAACGGGAGCGACAGATTTTTAAACTATCACTACAGTTTTCCAATTATTAAGCCCTGCTTAACTGCAGGAAATATCAGTAACTCTGATGAGGTAAAACAACGAATCGTTGAGTTGCAAAAACAAGACAATGCGTATGAAGCCATCATTAATACGCACACTTTACTAGTGAGTTACGTCTTCAATCGTATGAGATTATAGTTAAAGCAAGCATATTCATTGATGGGGATAAAGATATTCAAATATAATATTGATGGTTCACCATATTATATTAGTCGTCACACCACACATAAAAAGGAGATATCATATCAATGGCAAACGAAACGAACACAAGCAAAAATGAAGAAATTTTAAAGGCATTTCATTTTAGACACGCTACGAAAAAATTTGATGCGAATAAAAAAATTTCAGATGAAAATTTTCATCTCATTTTAGAAGCAGGTAGATTATCTCCGAGTTCGATCGGATTGGAGCCATGGAAATTTGTCGTTGTACAAAATGAAGATTTAAGAAAGAAGTTAAAAGAAGTTGCATGGGGTGCAAGTGGGCAATTACCTACTGCAAGTCATTTCGTTGTCATTTTGTCACGCAACGACGTCCGATACGACTCTGAATACGTAAAGGATCACTTACGCAACGTAAAACAAATGCCGGAAGATATGATTGAACAAGTGCATGATCGATACAAGTCCTTTCAAGAGAAATTTCACTTGCTCGAAAGCGATCAATCTTTAACTGCTTGGGCCTCTAAGCAAACATATATCGCTTTAGGCAATATGATGACAACGGCTGCTCTCATTGGCATCGATTCTTGTCCAATTGAAGGGTTTCATATTGATGCCGTCAATCAAGTACTAGATGAGGAAGGTTTACTTGAGGATGGAAAATTAAGCGTCTCTGTCATGGCTGCTTTCGGTTATCGTGCGGAGGAGCCACGTCCTAAAACGAGAAAAGAGATGGATCAAGTCGTAGAGTGGAAATAAAGTAAGTGTCTAGTTCTATATTCTATAAAAACACAGTTTACGCCATTGGGTGCAGGTCCTCGTTTTCCAACGCGGGGGCAGTCACCCTAACCAGTCTCATCTCCCCCCTTTTAACTTATTCATATCTCAGTTTCATAGGTTTACATAATATTATTATAGTAAATACAATAAACCAGATGCTCGTATAAAAAGAAAGAGAAAACTCTCCTTATCGTGAAAAGTATACTACTTAAGTTAGCTGCTTGAATTCGTCCAAATCTACTTTTTCATTATTAAGCTTTCCCTAGTACTAAAGTGAACAATACGTGACCTTCTTTTGTCGCTCATTCATAAAATCCAGATTATTTATCATGATTATAGACTTGTTCTTTATAACGTATTAGAACTGAACAGCAGACTGCCCAATACCGTCATGAAGGACAATTTTCTTATATATTGGATGGCTTTCTAATTTCCATTCCAAATTACATGTGCCAATCACGAATCCACTGTTTAGGTAACTCTAACCTTGACTGTTTAAGTGCCACGTAGTATTGACCTTGATGAATACCTTCATGTTGTATTACTGTCCCTAATAATTCGATGATTGTGAGTGACTCTTCCCCCATTTTTATGGATTCAATTTTTGTTTGTTTGAATTCTACTATGAGCTCTTCCATACTCCGCTCTAATTCATAAATCAACGTGTTTTCTTCGGCTGGCATTTTACCAGGAAAATAAATTATTCCTGTTTTCAGCCCGTCACGATAAACATCTCTAACTCGAACCATATGTCTAAAGAGTTTTCTCAATGTCCCCAACTCTGATACTAATTGAAGGTCCCAATAACTTTCTGGAATTTCCTTAGCTAACGCGTTAGTCATTTTTGCAGCATATAATAATCCATTTGTATCCATATTATCTACTCCGTGACTTAATAAGATTAAATGTCTGTCTAGAAAAACTAATATGTACTCTTCCTAGTAATCATCTCAGTTACATAAGTAATCCATGGATGCCCCTTTGGGAACTGCTCAGCTAATGAATCCTTTAACCATGTTAAATCTGCATTTGTTAGTTTTGGTAGCACGTTTTTTAAATCAATATGATCTTTTTCTCTTAAAACGGAACTCCCACCTTTATAGAGGAGTTGAATTTCTGGTCTTAAATAAGGAACTCCACCAGAAGATTTATGTCCAATATTTTTTAAGGCTTTTCTCACCGTATTTTTTCGTTTATAGATCCACTCTTCCCCAACTGTATCTAAAATCATTACTTGAAATGCCCAAGTTGAACTACCTCTTTGCTTAACCCAAATATTATCGTATTGAATGTCCAATTCATCATTTTTTTCCCACTCGATGAACTGTCCTTTCGTTGCTTTATACATTATCCAGTCATCATATAAATACTTTTTTAAAGGTAAGTGATCACGCCTTAAAATAACAATATCAATATCTTCATGTCCTCTTGTTTCTTCTCCTAAATAAATGTCTAACGCCCAGCCTCCAGCAATCCACCAATGAATAGGTATCTTATTAAATGTTTCTGTCACTTCACTCACAGAAAGTGGTTTCCAAATATCCGACATCTCCCCCATAAATTCACCTCTCGCTACTTATTTTTATAAATTTTGAGATAAACGAATCAATCCCGATACTGTATGCCATTTTCAAAAATATCTTCATCGTAATGTTTAATGAAAAAGTTTATATCAATACTAGTTATCCTAAAACTACATTTTTGATAAAGCGGATGTTGTCCAATGCTTGAATTATTTTTTGAGAAGGGTCTGCTAATAACAACAAATCAATAGGCAAGCAATCTCCGATGGTTACAGAAGCGAATTCTATTAGCTATTAACTTATTTATACTTTTCTTTATTTATTTCCTCTTTTAAATGGAAGCACTTCTCTAAATCAATATCATAAACATTTGCTAAGCTGATAACATAATACAGAACATCATATAGTTCTTCTTCAATGGTTCCTTTAATTGTCCCTTGTTGTTCCAATCGTTTATCCTTACGCAATACCTCGGAAAGTTCCCCAACTTCTTCAATTAACTTCTGAAAATAAGCGTTCTTTAATTCTGGTTTGTAATCCTTATCCTTAATGTAATGTTGCAATTCTTTCATCGTAATATTCTTTTCCATTTTATCTCCCTCTTTTAGCGTACGAACAAAACCATTTTCTGGTGAACGAGACTTAGTTAAAGATCTTTTAGCGGCATAAAGTCAGACGGATTTAATTCTTCTGATTCAATGACGATTGCCGTAAGTCCAGAATTGGTGGATGTTTCGTGCCCTTCACCTTGTTTCCAATAAATCGCATCACCTGTTTTTACTCTTATTTTGGGAGAATCATCACTTTGTACCCAACCTTCTCCAGCAACAACAAGAAGTAATTGAGGAACAACGGCATGATGATACCCAATGATTCCGTTAGCTTCTAAATGCATACAACCAATTTGAACATCTTTTTCCGTTTTTACAATACGTGACATGACAAAATTAGATTGAAAATGAGTCACTTTTTTTCCAACTTCTTTATCAAATCTAAAAAGTTCCATATCGTTCTCCTTGTATTAGCATTGTTTTTATGGGATTAATTTGCTCCATGATCATCGATCAAGCTGTTAAGATATTTTAATATTAACATTTTTTCCTTTATTTTGATAAAAAAGACTTTAGTAACTTCTAATTCAATCTTTCTAGTAGTCTACTTGTAAACAATCGTACAAAAGCTTGGATAGCAATATAAACGAATGCTGAAAGTACTATAACCATTACTGGCGTCAATGGTGAAAACCAATAAGCATGTTCCTCTGAAATGAACATTACTGATAAAAAGCCGTGGGTTACGACAACACAAGCATTAACAATGATGAACCAATGGAGTGGGATTTTACTAGCTAATACTCCTATAATGACAGCAAAAGCAACATAAAAAATAAAAAAATGATTCCCGTATGTAACGAAAGGTATATCACCGTAAAACCTTTCAGAATATTCCAAATAAGTGATAACAAAAGGAATATGTAATAGTGAAAAAATAACAAATAATATTCGCATAAACCCTCCATTTTTTGAGTCTTCAGTAAGTTACTCGTATAATTGTTTTACCTAACAAATATCTCTTCTATAATGGAAGCTTTCCTTTCTAGTTATGGATAGCATAAATTGTTTCATTCACCATATCTCGTAAGTCATCAAATGATTAACCATAACCATTTGAATATACTATTAGCCTTTATCATATAATTCTTTCTTAATATCAAAATTCATTCTCCCATCGCGATATTTAGAGAATGGATCGTCTACTTCAATCACCCATACTTTTCCCTGCCAGAGGTCGACTATTTCAGACCGTTCAACCCTCTCCCCATCTTGCTCAACGTTAAGTAAAATTTCGAGAACAAATGAATGTCCATCTTCATACCTAATATTTTCAATTTCATAATCTAAAACTTTATAATTACGTTCGTTTAAATACTCAACTTTCTCCATAAAAAACGCTTTCGCTTTTTCGTCGCTCAAGGATGTGCCTTCAGTTGGATGTTTTTCTTCTATATAATCATACAAATACAGTTGTTCAAATGCCTGATCATAATCTTCTTGTATAAGAGCATAATAGTAATCTCGAGCAGCACTCTTTGCTTTATATTCTTCAATGAAATTACATCCGATGAGAATAAGAACTAATGTGAAAAATGCCATAATTAAAATAATTTTCTTCATACTACTCCCCCCACATCCTTTATAATATTTCTTTATGATATGTATTTCAAAGAATTGTTCCTAAAAAATGTACGAGAGCTTTTTTTCTGTGTCACTCGCTCCCGTAATATTAAGAAATTCAGCCTATATGTTAAGACTGAATTCACTTCTCAAGCCTATTTATTTTTGAATCAGGTTAAGTTGTATAATCGACAAATTAAAGCGGTCTATCCATTGTTTGAACGAGAATGGAGACCCTTGTAACGCTTTGCTCACCTTGCCTCCTGAAAAACGACCGTTCGTTCCCTTGCTAAATTGAACAAGAATTGAGAGAAAGGGCAAATACCTTTAACAGAGCCTACTTTTAACCCCTCCTAGCCCTCTTGCTTTTCCTTAACCAAAATAACGCCAATCAAGCCAATCGTGGCGAAGATCACAGGAGTGATGAAACCATAATAATATCCATCACTTATACTTCCAGAAACGATTTGGAAAAGATCCAACACTTTTCCAAAAATACTTGGCAGCAATACGGCACTTAGAAACCCTCCCGTATTCGCAAAGCCTGAAACTAAGCCTGATTCCTTTATAGGAAACGATTGACGAACGGCAGCAAACGTTAAAGCATTTGCTCCATATGCGAGGCCTATAATAAAGAAAAGAATTGTTAACAATGAACTTGGCGGATTCCCATGAAAAATAAGAAAGATCGACCAACTGAGTAGAAGAATAATATGAACGACAATATACGGTCGTTTAATCATTCCTAGCCGACTAGAAATCCAGCTTGCTAGCGGCGCACCGATCAGAGCACCAACTAGACCGATCATGACAAGTTGACTTGCCTCTGTTCTTGTCATGCCGTAAATAGTCATTCCATAAGGTACGCCCCATGAACTAATAAATCCTATATACGTTCCGACAATCCCAAAGTGACATAAAAATAACGCCCATGCTTGCCGGTTCGAAAATATTCTTCGTAATATCACCCATGTTTTTTCACGCTGCCTGTCATTTTTTATAAAAAACGATTGTTTTGGCTTTTTTAAAAGGACAACATAAAGGAGTATGCTACACAAACATAAAAGTAGCCCTATCGAAAAAAAGGCTGGTCTCCAACCGAGAAAGTCAATCAATAAAGCAAATGGAACGGTTGCGACAAGAAAACCAAGGCTTCCTGTCATGGCGACGATCCCAATTAATCGCGTAAACTCCTTTGCATGGAACCATTGACTTAAAATGATCACCATATTGACCCAGATCGTCGCATCGCCAACACCAATCAACATTCTCGCCAAAAATAAGACATATTCATGTGTACCAATACTATAAAAAATGGTCCCTACTCCTGTAAGAAGTGCGCCACTTATTAGAAAGAAGTTTGGCCCAAAACGATCAGCCATTAATCCCATCGGAATTTGCAAACCTGTGTATACAAAAAATTGAATACTAACGAGTAATCCAATTGTTGTTGCCGTGACCTGAAAATCCAACATAAGTTGGTCAGTAATCAAACCCGGAGCCGTTCGTTGGCTCGACATAATTAAATACGTAAACAATACAGAAGCAAATACAACCCACCTAAACCGGCTATTTTGTTTATCCATTAATACCTACTCCTGAAGCGCGGGGACGGTTCTTCCGCTTCCTTTCCTGCTTAAACGTTGATATGGCTATGAGATTGACATGAATAAATAAGTAAACAATATAGAAACAAATTCAAACCATCTATACCCGCTATTTTTTTGAAATGATCTTTCCTCTGTTAGGCTTTTAGTCTATATGTATGTTTTTTCAGTTACGGTAGGAACCGTTTTTTTATAAGTACTTGTATGGATTGAATATGGATTGAATTTGTATCTTTTATTGTCTCGCGTGCGATCATTTCTTCTCACGTGCGATGATTTCTTCTCGCGTTCGATCATTCCTTCTCACGTGCGATAATCTCTTCTCGCGTGCGATGATTTCTTCTCGCGTGCGATCATTCCTTCTCGCGTGCGATCATTCCTTCTCACGTGCGATAATCTCTTCTCGCGTGCGATGATTTTCTTCTCGCGTGCGTTCATTTGTTCTCGCGTGCGTTCATTTGTTCTCGCGTGCGATCATTTGTTCTCGCGTGCGATCATTAATCTGGGTGCAATCTTTAAAAAAAGAAAAAACAGCCTTAGAAAAGGCTGCTTCAGTTTAGCCGGCGTATTTGATTCCAGCAGTTTTAATATTATTTATATCCCCTGAACTGCAAGGTGTTACCGCATAGGTCATTTCACAGTTTGGACAATTCATAATTACTTTCGTAAAAGAAAACGTCTCTCCACACTCACAATTAATCTTATGTTCTACTTTTGGAGCGAACTGATCCTTCCCTTTACTCTTTACGTGATCAACGACTTCTTGTCCACTTTTTAAACTACTGCAACCACCACTCATATGATCTCTCCTTTATATTTTGGACTTGGATAAAGGATAGCATAGAGAATTGAAGATTTATGTGTCCAAGATCACAATTTTCCAAATCTATACCAGACGCTTTTTTCATTTTTATGCTCCAGGTAAGGTAATCTCACGTGCGATAAAATCCTTCTCACGTGCGAAAAATCCTTCTCACGTGCCATCATTCCTTCTCGCGTGTGATAAATTCGTCTTGCGTGCAATTCCGCCACCCGTCTTGCATGCCAACACATTCCACGCCTTCTCCTCATATTTTATGCTCAGATTCACATGTATTTTATAGCCTTGGTAAAGATAAAAAGGAAATAATCGAATCAAAGAAGGAGGTTTCGTTTTGGGAAAATGGAATGAAGAAGGGGTTCCAAATTTAAATTTATCATCAGCAGATCTTAAAAAATCAAAATTAGTTTCAAAATCGGAGAAGAATGTGAACAAGGGTAAGACAAAAGATGAATTAATGGATAATTTACAAGGTGGGGTCCTAAGAGGAGACAATGAATTTCATGTAAGTAAAGACATATCCCCTCGTTCCTAAAATGAAACGGGGGGTCTTTTATGTACCTTTACAGACTACAAGCATGTGAATCTTATTAACATTCACATGCTTAGTCAGGAACCGACTTCATAGCTAAAACCTAAATAACAACATGTATAACACAAGCAGCCCTACTGTTGCTACCGAAGAAAGTGTGATCATCTGGCGATTTTGTTTTTTAAAGCCAACGACAACCATAATGATCGCCATAACGATAAGAAGTGTGATGAAGATCTTCATTAACATCCCTCCACTTGATTATTACCAATAGTCTAACATGATCTGTATTAGCTTAGACAAGATATATGCCTACTCAAATGCTTCTCGTTAAACCGTATGACCCTTTTTAAAAAATACTTAAGTCCCATTCATCTGCTAATGTTTTCAATAGCTTTACTCCTGCTACACTGTTGCCATAATCATCAATTGCCGGCCCATAAATACCGATCCCACAACCGTTTTGGAATGGTTGTCCCATTGATCTTGGCCGAGGAATGACAGAGGTCATAATACCTCCAGACACACCGCTTTTGGCTGGTACTCCAACAAAAGCCGCAAATTTTCCAGAAGCATTATACATGCCACAAGTAAGCATTAGAGCCTTTGCCAACTTAGCAATTTTTTTCGGTATCACTTGCTCTTTTAAAAAAGGGTGATATCCATCTAGCGAGATCACGAGTCCAATCAGAGCTAAATCCTCTGAATCGACTTCAATTGAACACTGTTTCAAATAAACTTCTAACGCTTCATCTACTTCTAATTCTAAATAGCCTGTTTCTTTTAAATAATAAGCTAAAGCACGATTTCGATTTGCTGTATTCCATTCTGATTGAAACACTTCAAGGTTCATACTCGGAGTTTTCCCCGTTATTTGTTGTATAAATGAAAATAAATAATCAATTTTATTTTGTGGTGTATCACCAGGAAGAATGGATGATACCGTGATAGCCCCTGCATTGATCATCGGATTAAAAGGTCTGCCGGAATTATGCATCTCAAGGCGAACGATCGAGTTGAAAGCATCACCAGTTGGTTCTACATCGACCCGGTCCAATACATAGTTCGTTCCTCTCCCTATGCATGTCGCCATAAAACTAATCACTTTCGATACACTTTGTAACGAAAAAGGAACGTCACAATTTCCAGCCTTGATCGTTGTTTGATCAGGTTCAATAATACATATTCCTAAATCTGAGGGATTTGCTTTACCTAGAGCTGGAATATAAGTCGCACATTGTCCTTCGATAGGTTGACTTTTATATTCCTCCACTAGTTCATTTACGTAACTAGCTAAATGATGGTTATTACCAAGTTTAATTACTGGTTCAAACTGACTGCGAGTTTTTAATGCTTCCACTCCACTCACCTACTCTCCCTGTTGATCATTGTTGATGAAATCAAAGTCAAAAAATAAAGGGACACCCTATTGAAATCGTAGACCGCCCTTTACTATGTACTTTTTTGTTATATTCTAATTTTTTCGATAAGCTAAAAACAGTAAATAGAGCCACTGTTTTATCATTGGCAAGCATCTATGACCCTTAGAAAATGGCCCCTAATGGAGGAAATATTAACAAAGTACATAAATACCAGCTTTATTTTCCCCCCATCGCTTGAAAAGGTCCTAAATAGACCTATATGACACCTGAAAGCGGTTACAGAAGTTAATATAACAGCTATTCGCCTTTTTAACAAGTGTTTTTCAAGGAAAAATCACTAAAAAAATGAGCCGGTTTGTTTTTCGTAAAACCACAACGAACTTGAATAAATTCACTTCAAAAGCCAAGCATATAAAAAACGGGTAAGGAGTGTTTGGTAATGGAACATCATGTTATTGATGAATTAAATTCTTTTCTAGAAGGAAACTTTATGGCCATTCATGCTTATGAAAATTACATTGAACACATCGATGACGCTAACTTAAAAGCCCATCTGCAAGAACTACAAGAAGACCATAAACAACATGCAGAAATGATTGCTAAAAGAATACAAACTCTAGGTGGTGTTCCTGTTGACGATGTAGGTCTTAAAGGGACGATCGCAGAATTTGTCGTTCATTTAAAAGGGGTTACGAAAGAAAATTCCTCGATTTTAAAGGATGCACTTGTTGGGGAAAAGCGAGGCATTAAAAAATCAAAACAAATCCTTTCAGGAGATTTAGATCATGAAAGCTTAGAGCTAGTTAAAGACATTTTAAACGAAGACGAAAAACATATTGATTTACTATCTGAAATGATTGATAACCGAGAATAGGATTTCTACTTTGCCTCCCTTGAATGATGATTTTTGCATAAATGAATAGTAGTTTTTCGGTTTTGTGGGTTCCGTTTCTTTGTGTCACTGCTCACAACATGAAACAAACGTTTCCCCTCCGAGAAGCGCTATGAATGATCAACTCTATTTCCTTTTTTCTTTTTATACCCTATGAAAATAATAGTTGCAAGCAAAGTAGCGCCCAATAAAAGTAAGAATGAAGGATGCAATACGAAGAAGGTACTGTCTTGATATTGATAACTTGAAGATGCTGCTCCCCTCTTTTTGACACGAGAATGCAACCTAAATTATGAAAAAATCTTTATTTGTTCTAATTTCACATGCTATTGACTCTGTTTTTCATATCCTTTAATGATTGACAAACCGTCTTTGTGACTTAACAAATACTCCCAATGAAGTCGATAATAAATATGATATAGCACTGATTTTGGGAGTTCTTTTTTCTCCCTATTCCCATCCAAAAAATAGATGTTGTTTTTCTTTGCCACAAGTTCTGTGGAAGAAATCGTACGTAACTCAGCATTGCTTCTCTCGATAATCACAGAGAAACCATTTTCCAATTTTTCTGATATGTAAGATCCTAGATAAACCGGAACTTTTAAAGCATATTCCTCATTATTTTCATCCAAGGTGTAAGCAATATTTAATGGAAAATGGTGATGCTGGATTTCTTCTATTGCTATCACTTTCGTTGCTGCGATGTGATGATTTACCTCTTTCCTTTGATGGCTTAAAATCGTCTCGATAAGTTCTAAGTGGTTTTTACAGTTCTCCCTGATGTCTTCCCAATAATGCTTATACTTCTTTTTCCTATTGTAATGTTGAACGCTAGTGATGATATACTTGCAAATCATATAAAGAAAGTATGCTACAAATATTAATATAGGAAAGACAAACCAATGAAGAGTGTCTACGATCGGTTCTACGTATATGAGGAAAAATAAAGTTGGTAGAGCAACGACCATTGAAATCATTAAATAGAATTGTAACCGGTTCATAAAAAATTCATATTTTTGACTATCTTTCTCCTTTGGGAGAACCTTATCTAATATCTCTTCCTCATATGCATCATAATAAATGAGCTTATCATCGAAGTTTTCCCGAAACCTGCATATTAATGAGTTGATTGTACTTAGTGCACTTTCTACTCGTTCATCGAAATGGTTCATCGAACAACTCCTCTTTACACTTTAGTTAACATAATATAATTACAGTTAATTGACCATTGGTTTTACTCCCCCCACTTAAAGCGGGCATCATCCCAACATTCATTTTAACATAAACTACCAAATTCTAGTTGTTTATGAAAACTTTTAATAATACTTCACTTCAACAAACAAACAAGACAGACCCATGCAAGTGGTCTGCCTTGTTTGTTTATTCACTATTTGCTCCAATACCTCATCCTAAATTTTTACTGACGCAGCTTGTTAGTAAAATAAAAGTCCGAAGACGATTTATTTTTTAAATGACAGCCCTTCTTCTTCTAATGAAGTTCTCATAGTAGGTAAGGAAGCGGGTCCAATACCATGAATTTTTAATATTTCTTTTTCCGTATACTTCGATAGTTCATCCAACGTCTCAATTCCTTCGTGAATCAATGCATTTCTTGCAGGCGAACTTAATTTCGCCAGGAAGCCGCTATTTGGTTCACTCTCTTTATCACAGATAGGGCAAGTTGGACACTCACTACTTTTGTAATACTTATGTCCCTTTTCACAAACCCTTACACTTTTTTCTACTGTCAATATCATCCCTCCGAAAAAAATCTGTATAAACCTTAGCATACTATATTTTACGTATTAAGATGAATCGTTTAAATTCTATTGGTTCTCCAATAATCGTATCAAAATCCAAGTCATGAAATAATGTTGCAAACATATTCGCTGAACTATATGTAGCATTCCCTATTAAAATATAAACATCACCATTAAACTTTGGCGTGTTAACTCGCTTTTCTGAAAGTGCAAGTAAGCAAAGGGGTTATGAACGATTTGTATCTTCACTGCTAATCCTGGTATTTCAATTTCCTTAACATAATACTATTTGCAATGACTCCAATTAATCCTGTAAACGCAAGAAGGTATGCAACAAACAAAGGTGTTGAAGAAAGTGAATCAGTAAGTATTCTAAACATACCAACAGTAAAAATAAGTAAACTAGCAACAAGTGTAATCAATGTTCGCGTTTTATTCATCAGTTTGCAATCCCCCCATTATCACTCCGCTTCGTACGGTAAATAAATATCATTTAACACCCATTTCCATTCGTTATTTTCATATATTAAGAATTCTGTCCGATCACTATCTACCTTTTTTATTGAATAAACATTAAAAGTTTTACCACTAAATTTGTTTTGTACCTTAAACAACATTTTATTTTGTTCAATAAGTCCCTTTTGTCTTGCGTTAATAGAAATACTGACAAAAACTAATATAATAACACCAATCATTGTTATAAATTCCATAAATGTTCCTCCATTATTGTCTTAAAATCCATCCTCTTATATTAACATCATTTTCCATTATAGAGGTTAGAAAAACAAGTTGTATAAATTACAGCCAGTGATTTTACTAACACTCCCAACTGTTGAAGCAGGAATTTTTTAACCCGTTTAATATCCAAGAGTCAATTGTAAATGGTCATCATATTCAGTTACTTTTTTTCGGCTATTACTACTTCATAAGCATTTTCTTCACTACAAGCAACTAGTAGCCCGCTAATTATAAGAATAAATAAACATAATAGATATTTTCCTATTTTCAATATAATTCTCTCACAAAAGTGTTAGACCCTGCTTTCGGTTGGAACTTCTGATTTTTCCTACTGTATCTTAGCATCCCGTTCGTTTAGTATCTAATAACATTCGAAACTCTATAGAATCACTGACAGTTTTAATTTTTCTTATTTTTTTAGGGAAAATGGTATATGACAAGCTATAAATGGTGTCAATAATAAAAATTAGACTCCATAATGTACTGACCTGTGCTACAAATTCATTATTAAGTAAAGTTATATTCGAAAAATCAAATAAAGCCGTTAAAAATTCAATATAATCCATGGAATTAATACCATAAACAAACCAAAATAGTGATTGAACACCAATATATATCATTAAATGTATATACCACCAACGTCTATTAGTTATAGCGACGTATTTAGGGTCATTACTTTTCTCAATTGCGATCAAATCTTTCTCCGTTAATAGCTGAACTCCCCTCCAGTTCCCTACTAACTTTTTAACTTTACGGTCTAACCTCTTAAAATCATGAATGCCAAACGTAAATGCATATATGATAAAAATAATAATGACGATTTGAATGGTCGATATCTCGCCAGTCTCTTGATACACCAACCAAACCAAGAATGCTTCAAATATCGTAGCTAATATAATGAAAGATAAGAACAAAAAACTAAGTGTTTGTTTCTTTGTTGCATATCGTAAAAACAAAAATAAGAGTATAGAGATAACTGTGACTATTTCTGCTATAACAAAAGCTTCCAATTGGAATTTGATTAACAAATCAAACATAAAATATCCTCCAAAATAAGATTCAAGCCTTTCTAACTCAATTTTTTTTACAAGTGTTCAGTATTATTACGTTTGGAAGTTAAAAAAGTTTCATCGACTCGCCATCACTATTCTATGCAATTTGTCTTCTCCAATCTAAACTCCAAACTCCCGCGATTCGTATACGTAACTTATATCAATTATTATGGTCGAGTACGATGTTGTAACCGTCAAGTAAAATTGAACACTTTTTGCTAATTAATTTTGAACACTTTCATTTCCAAATATGGTTTTTCGATATTTCATTCGATGGCTATCCTCGTTCATATGAATAACCTCTGCACGATGAATTAAGCGATCAAGAATAGCTGCGGTTATACTTGGGTCCCCCATTAATTCACCCCAATCACTTGGGGCTTTATTTGAAGTGATAATAATTGATGCACTGTTATATAGATCATTTATTAAATGGAAGAACAAGTTTGCTTCTCTTTGATCCATCGCCATAAACATCATGTCGTCAATAATGACTAAATCTGAATTTCTTATACGTTTCATTCTTGTTTGTGATTTCTTCGTTACTTCTTCTGTTTTTAACGTGTGTATCATTTCTCCCATTGAAATAAAACTCACTTTATACCCCTGATGAATGGCTTCAATACCTAACCCTACCGCAAGGTGAGTTTTACCCGCACCTTGCGGTCCTAATAAGATTAAATTAAATAATTGCTCTATCCAAGTTAGTTCTTTCAATTGATGATATTGCTTTTTACTTAACGATGCTTGTTCATCTAAGTTAAATTCATTTAATGTCTTGTGGAAGGGGAATGTCGCCCATTTCATATGTTTTTCTATCAACTTTTCCTCTCGACACTTTTTTTCATAAGATAGAACGTCTAATAAAAAGGTTGTATAAGATGCATCGTTTACTTCTGCTTCTTTGATTAAGTCAGTAATGTTCTTTGACGTTTCAGAGAACCGCAGAGATTTTAATAATTCTTCTGCTTGCTTTATTGGTTTCATAGGTCATCACCTGCCAAAACCGAAACATACTCCTTAATATCTCTTGTAGCTGGCTTTACACTCATGAGTGATTCACTTTCTTCATAAAGTGGTTTAATCCTGTTTGTCTGCTGAGGGAGTGTAATGTTCAACGGTCGTTGTCGGTCAAGGTACTGAACCATATCGCTAAAATCTGTTGCACAAAAGAGCTTCTGCTTTACACATTCCATCAGTGCACAATTGACGATCTTTCGATCATTTTTCTTTAATACCTTTGAAATGATTTGAAGCTGGTCTCTAATGTAACGAGGATATGCTGTCCGTACACCTTGAAGAAAGGAAAAGGCAAGTTCATTGTCGTCAAATTGTTCCACAATGGACTCAATAAAACTATCGATTCCTTTCGTACGATCCCGTGTATGTTGGCGATCTTGAATGAGCTTGCCTTTTTCAGAGGAGAGTGGATGTTTAGCTAACACTTCTCCTGTGGCAATATCACAGATGACGATTTGATTATTCTCAAGTATCGAAACCGTTACGGTTGGATTTTTCTCAAATGTCCCTAGTGGCACAGAATAACGGTTTGACTGATAATAAATCGTATTGTCCTTTCGTACTTTCCTTGATATACTTGAACTACATTGGTTATCAATAGGAAAACTATTGATAGGTGAAGAGATCGGTCGTAAGTGTTGCTTTTCCAGGAGAAACACTTCGATTGGTCTCTTTTTTGTTGTGTTATGAACCTTATAATTTCCTGTTCGTTCCAGCCAAGCTAAGCCATCCTCATTCCATTTATCTATACCGTGAAACACCCGATGTTTAGCGAAATTTGATTTAATATAACCTACTACATTTTCGATTTTACCTTTGCTCTCTGGATCGGCCTTTCGACAAACCCACATGTTTAGCTTCCTTTCTTCCTTATACGCTTGAAATTCCTTTGTTAAAATCACATCTCCACCATTTTCACTGACAACCAACAAAGCATCTTGGTCATAAACAATCTCTCTCGTAATACCTTCAAAGTATTGAAAGGCATTTTCGTGAGCGCGAATGACATCTCTTGTTGTAAAAGGACGATCCAGCCATTCTTTATACTTGTATCTAGAATTGGACATCACGAAGGCAATAAAACGAAGTTTTACACTGTTTCCATTACTAGACTGTTGATTGGTCTGTCCAAAGTCCACTTGCATTTGATCACCCAATGGTGGGTCAGGAATGGCTTCATATGTTCGAGGGACTGATTCCTTAGGAATGTTGTATTCATTTCGTAATTCCCTAACATAACTTCTAACTGTACTCTCGGCAACGTCTTCAACCCCATGTTGTTCTTGCAGCCAATCTAATACTTGAGAGGCAGACATATCTCGATGTTTCTCCAACCAAGAAAGGATAACATCTTTATAAGGATCTAACTTCTTCGCTCTTCCTTTTTGTTGAAGCATCCACTCATGCATATCACTAGGTGACTTTTTCAAATAACTATATACCGTAGTTCTTGAAACTCCTAGTTTTTGCGCAACCTTTACTTTACTGAAACCTTGCTTTAATAACTGCTGAATTTCCATGTACATTTCCCACTTATCCACCTTTTTTACCTCCATCACAATATATCTCAAAGGATAATCATACTGCGATATGAGGCTTTATTTTCAATCCTTCTTTTGGTAAATAAATGTTCAATTTTATCAAGCGGAAACTGTCCACTTTAGTTTATCAGTCACAGATGTTCTCTCTTTTCAACAAATATAAAACATTTCGATTATCTTTTAAAATTTTTATGTACATATTCACTCATCTCACCTGAATCGTACGATCAATGTAAGGTGACTACTTTAATCATATTGTTGATTTTCTTCACAAGATTTTACTAGACTTTCACTCGCTATAAAGGTTCATAAAGTGTATTGTTAAGACCTTAACTTAATTCGATTCATTCCAAAAAAGTTGATGAACCGTTAAATCATATAGAAGAAGTTGAAACATAGAAAAGGTAATAATGGGTAAAATGAAATAAATAACCGTAACATACATACCTTCCAATGTACCAGAGGCTTCTAAACCATGTGCTGTTGCCTCCATAACTAGTGACAACATGATTGCTGAAGCGATACTAAAAGATAGTTTTAAACCGTTTCTCTCTGTTCTTGCGTCCCCCGAGCAACCAACACTTACAATGATTAAAATTACCATTAAAATAAATACCATCTTATCCCCCCTTAATGGAACCTCAACTATTTTCTTTTGATATTATATTAATCTTGATTAAATACACCATTTAAAGTTTACAAACTTTAAAGTTTGCCCATTCATTTTAAATTCTTCTTCACTTGTTTTTATATGCTTAAAACCGTTTTTCAATAATACTTTTTGGCTCGCGATGTTATTCGTTGTCGTTTGAGCGAAAATCTTTTTTATCCCTAGATTACTCGCTTTTTCTAATAACAGCTGCAATGCTTTGTACGCAATTCCTTTACCAGTATAAGCTTCTCCTACTCTATAACCGATATGACCTGAATTCTCTGATTTATCAATATCTATTACGTTCATTCTCCCAATTATTAACCCATCTTTATCTTTAATTAAATAAAAATAGGATAACCCTTGTTCTTGTTCCTCTAATAAGGCTTGATGACGTTCTTTAAAACTTTCAAAAAGATAATAATCATTACCACGGCTAGGTACCATTTTTTCGAAATAATCTCTGTTTTCTCTTTCAAATTCAAATAATTGTTCAGCGTCTGCCCATTTTAATTTTTCAATTGTAATCTCCATGAGACACCCCTTCTATGTAAAACCTTTCTCAACATTTTTTAAATATCTCGCCAACTTTTCTTGAACAACTCAGACTAGAAAAAATATTCGGGTTATTCATCACCGTTTTTCCACCAAATATCTTTATCAGACCGAATCAATTTCATAAATGAAAATAATATGTAAAATTCCGAATGATGAGCGTGAACTCCACTTCATACGGGCGCTTTCCCGAGGGCTTGTCTTCAGCTGTGAAACAAAAGTAGCGAATGCTTTTGACGCGATCGCATGTTAGTAAACTGCGTCATCCTTGAGAAACTATAATTCACGTTTATTCACAAACTCCCAATACGATTAATTAAAGTGCTTTGAAGTGATGTTAAGAAGATTAGTTGTTTTTCTTCATTTTTAGAATGTTTTTTGAGTTCTTTAGCATACCAAGTAACCCAAGCCCTTTTTTCGCATCTCTATTTAATTTCTTATCTGCAACCTTCAAAACTTCCTTATCAGCGGAAGAATAATTACCGGAATTAAACATAGGTTGAGGATCATATTCTATGGTAAGTTGGATAGCCTTGGCTTCTAAATCACCCACAATTTTATTTGATAAATATAAAGCCATATCAATACCTGCTGAAACTCCAGCAGCAGTTATATATTTCCCTTGCTCAACAACTCTCTCTCTTGTAGGTATGGCACCAAAATCGCTTAATAAATTTATGGGTTTCCAATGCGATGTTGCTTTTAATCCTGACAACAATCCAGTTGATGCTAATATAATAGAACCTGTGCATACAGATGTTGTCCATTTTGTTCGTTTGTCTAATTCTGTAATCCAATTTAACACGTTTTCTTTTTTCATTTCCTTCATAAACCCTACAGGAGAACCTGGTATGACTAAAATATCCGCATAATTAATATCATTAATACTATATTTGGCATTAATATCTATAAACCCTGAATCTGCCTTAATTTCACCTTTTTCTTCTGCCACAAATAAGATTTCAGTATCGCTGATATTCCTTAAAACTTCATACGGTCCAATAGCATCAAGCATAGTCATACCGTCATATACATAAATAATTACCTTCATCGCTTCCCCCTTTTTAATAAATGTTCTTATTTATTCTAATTTTCACCTTCAAAATTATCCCAGTAAGCACGACAACTTGTTCTACTACTTCTTTCGCTAAGTACTCCGCTAGTTCAATAATAATGTTTCTTCCTCTTTCTCCCCATTTCCAATCCATATAACAGTCAACTCACATGTGCTGTCATTATCTGAATATGGTATTCCACCTTCAAATAGAAATGTAAGCTTTGAATCGTCTTAATATAAAACTTCTTTCCCTTCTGAATTAAACCTACTTAAAAAATATTCAACTTCTATATCTTCGTCATATTTAAAGTTGGGAGTTAAATTAATTTCGCCATTTGAGTCTAATGGTTTCATAATTATAGAACCACATTCGGAAGATACAGACACTTTAGTCGTAATTAAAGCTTCCGCTTCCCAATTTTCACTCGTCCCAATAAGGTTTAGTTCAGCTTCTTCTATCTTTTGGTTAGATGATCTATTTTCACTACAAGCAGTCATAAAAAGGAATATAAGCATAGCGGATGTTATGACAATTCCTTTAGTCATTCGGTTAATCACCCATTTATGATTTCAATATACAGGAATGCTTCCTGTTAGTTGAAGATAAATTATTAATAACCAGTCATCATATTTCGAGTTTTGTCATATGTGAAGATTTCAGTTTGAATCCTCGTACTCTTGTTATTTATCCTCAATATTAGTTGTTCTTCATTTTCACCTCGAGTTATTGTAACGAGATAACTACTTCGTCCTAAATAATCTACATCCGTAATTTCATTTGTTCTTGCATAATACAAATCATCAAGACTACCCTCTTCTGGTTGAAACAATCCAGACTCTTTTACTATTTTTTCAGCATTTATATAATGGTATAAATTAAAAGGTCCTGTGGTTAGAAAAACAATGCTGGTCACGACTAATAATGAAGCTAAAATAATGAATAGTTTCTTCATTACATTCTTTAACCTCCCCCGTACGCATTATTAACTTATATCAATTATTATGATCGAGTACGATGTTCTCTTTTTTCAACAAATAACAAAATAAGTGTTGCTAATGGACCTAAAACTAGAGAAAGCAAAAACCAGTTTAACCCGGTCCTATTCTTCCCTTGTGCAAGTGCAGCATTTATCAACGCCAGTGTACCCCAACCAACAAAATATTGCTCACCCATTCATGATCCTCCCATCTTTTCTTTCGATAGATTCATAGCTCCCACTTCCCGCTTGTTAAATGACTATCTCCTAATCTATACAATCTCACTAATCCAACAAACAGGATCTCTGTGGGAAAGCCATTTTCCTCTTATTGTACAAAACTCAATAACCATCGATCATTTTAGCGTCTACCTCATAAACATATGCTAGTATCCAGTCATAATTTAGAGAACTAGTTTCATCTTATCAGTCTTTCAATTTCACCAATTGCCTTATGACGTTTATTAACATAAATCTAACACCTTTTCTTTCATAGGAAAAATCATTAAAAGTACCAATTACATAAGTATCCATCTTAGGATGGTAAAACAAATAAGCTCCTGTTGCACCTGCATGTCCCCAGACATTAAATGCTTTT
Organism: Bacillus shivajii; assembly: GCF_020519665.1. NCBI lineage: Bacteria > Bacillati > Bacillota > Bacilli > Caryophanales > Bacillaceae > Bacillus > Bacillus shivajii. The sequence continues at coordinate 2,073,787 of NZ_CP084703.1, read as the reverse complement.
GGCATAAGTAGTGGCACTGTTTTAAACTGCATAATGCCATAGCCATACTCAATTCCTAAACCATATTTCGCTTTATCATTCATCATCTTCACAAGTGTTTTCTTTTCGATTAACTGACAAGTGACTAATGCTTGCATAAATTTCAACATATCTTCTCTAGTTGATACGATTCCGCCACCTGCATAATCGAGACCGGCATACCCTTTGTAATTTAAGATGTTCTTTTTACCGAAATAAAAATCTGCTAAAGGTTGCGTATTTTTATCTAACGGTTCAGAGTAGTTCAGAATAGATGAATTCATCATACCGATGGGGTGAAAAATGTATTGTTCTATCGCTTCATGAAAAGGCATGGCTGTTATTTTTTCTATAATTAATCCCAATAGATGATAGTTTGTATCAGTATATTTGAAGCCGTTACCTGGTGGAAAATGAGGTTTTTGATATGTTTTTGCCCAAGTGATTGCCTCTTCTGGGCTTATCGTAAAGCTTGGATTATCCAAAAGCTGTTTTAATAATGGTCGGAAATGATCATACAAACCTGATGTTTGATTAAGAAGATGTTTGATTTGGATGTCATTTGAATAATCTTTTCCTTTATAAACGTGAAGTTTATTGACTAATTCTTGATCTAAATAATTTGTAATTCTGTCTTCAAACGTTAATTGATTGTTTTCGTATAAGATACTAATCAAAACGGACGTAAATATTTTCCCCACACTTGCCATATATGCTGGCTGGTTTAGTTCCATTGCGCCTTCTGCGATATTTAAATGGATGCCTTTCTTTTCTGAATGAACAAGTAAACATGCACTTTTTAAGTTTTTGTCTTTTTGTACTTGTTTTCTGAATGAATGTTCAATTGAACGAATGATTTTTTCATTTTGTTGCACGAACATCCCCTCCTTTATTCTATTCGATTAACCTGTCGCCTTAACGATAGATTAAATTTTCTTTACTACACTTCTTTAAATTTTTACTGCCTTATGACTGTCTAAAGTTCACTTGAGGGGTAATAATAGTATTAGAAAAAAGTTACATTTTTTCCCACAACGCCGGTTCGCTTTTGTCAGGAGGAGACCACATGAGTTCACAAAGAGAAAAGTTCGCTACAAGTTATTTAATATTTGGATTAATTAGAGGGCTGAATTTCGAAATTGAAAATGATATCCGACAAGTTTTAAAAAATAATGAATTAACTTTTCCAGGTTTTCGTGTTTTATGGATTCTCTATTTTGATCCAAATATAAGCATGAAAGAACTTACATTCCTTGCGCAAACAAATATTTCAAATGTGTTTCGACAACTAATGAAATTAAAAGAAGACGAATTGGTTATTATTGAGAATGACGATGATGCTCGAATCAAGAAACTATCTTTAACAGAAGAAGGAAAAAATATCGTCCAACATTTTATTACCATAAATACTACTGACTCTATTTTACAAATTATGCATGTCATCGATAAAATTCCTAAACAAGACCTGCAAACATTTGTTGAAGTTTCTTCTTTCTTAAGTGATGAATTAATTGGAAAAAAGTTCGGTGAATTCATAACTAAGTCTTCATCCGACATCATCAGTGAACCAACATCAAAAACTTAATGGTTATAGTGATAAAAGCCGATTTTTACAAGGGTTAATAAGAAAGCCCCTTGTGATGTCGGCTTAATTTAGTTCTTATAAATATCGTTTTTTCTCATCTTTTGCGTTCGCAAATAATTTTGTTTTTTTGGATCATACTATTCTTATTACATTAAGGGTGAAGTAATAAAAAAGGGTGATAACTATCCAAAGAAATATATTGAGAATATCATTAGTAATAGGAGTCCTTTTATTACCCTTTGCTTTTAAAAGGGAAAATTTAAAAGAATGGCTGTTAGTGTTTTTTATGAAAGGATACATCTCAAGCTTTATTGCATCGTTTGTCGTGAAAAACAAAAACATTACGTTTCCAATCCGATTTTTACCGAAGTATTTTGATATAAGTATATTATTCGATTACTTAATTTTTCCATTGTTATGTGTGTTTTTTAACCGTACAACTTTAAAAATGAACCCTACAAAGTCCATTTTCCTTTCGTTATGTTTTAGCTTCCCAATGACACTTCTAGAGATCATATTAGAAAGACATACTGACCTCATCAAGTACAAGCGTAACTGGAATTGGATTATTACTTACTCATCTTTAGCCATGACATTTTTATTTATTCGACTGTTAATGTCGATCATAAGAAAACTAAATATAGAAAAAGAAGGTCAGAGTGATCATGCCGCAAATTTATCGAAGGCATAATAATCGTTACATGTTCGGAGTTAGAATTTCCATATTGAAATCACGGAACGAAAGATTTATCATGGATAACTGCAACGATTAACCTTTATTAAACGATGACCAATATGTATAAGTGATCCCCGCAAGTAACGCTGGATCAATGAGTGAGTCTATCGGTTCTGTATCTATCAAAACTTTTGAATTTTTGACAAAACCACTCGTTGTCGTATCACCTATTTCCTTGTTATTCATTGAGATGATCCCATTCCCCTTAAATCCCCAAGTAGTAACAATGTTAAAATGGGGATAAGACTCACTTACGAGTTCAATCTGATGTCTCTTAAATAACCCTTTTGCACCAACTACTTCCCCTACTTTATTGGTATTTTCCTCTAATATCCAAGAATGACCTTCGCGTAAAGTAAAGGATTGTTGTGTAATTTTGTATGTCGCTTGTCTAGATTCAACGATTATATTTACATCATAGATTGGACTATTTGCAGGTCTTTCGTTTTGTGGGCGAAACCATCGTCTCATTTCTCCAATGTTGACTCCATCTTGTTCAATTACTAATGCTTTTGTTCCATCAATCACTGGACGATTAAATGTGATTTTCATTTTAATCCTCCTTAAGGACTCTTTAAAAACATATATGATCATTTTTTACGTTTACATAAAAAATAAGTTTCGTTTTTTAACATTCCTTTAATTTTTTTAAAGACAATGCCAATTCCATTGTGCTTTAGTGAGCTTGCTCCCCATTCTTCTTTATTCGTATGTTAAAATAATTCAAGTGTGGAGAGCAGAAGAAACGGATTGTCGAGTAGATGGTGCAATTAGAAGCATGCGAACCGTCCCTATGCTTCGGAAGCACAAGAACCGTCCCCAAGGAGTGGAATTTGGAATGAACAAAAAAGATATCGCCCATATTCGTAAGCAATTTAAAGCAAATAATGACTTACTAAAACTTCATGATATATTTACGGTTTATGTGATGAAAGAATCAAGTGAGATTTATCATCATCAAAGTCAGCCGTTTGAAATGCTTGACCAAGATCAACAAGAGTTATTCTTCCAGAATTTCAAAAAAACACTGACTGGCCAATTAGATGAAAAATTATTTGAGCTGAAGTTTCAGCGCAATGCAGCAGACAGTAGTCAGCTCACTTTACATCAAGGTTTATTAAGTGATGATGTCGAAGATTGGAAGGCACATATGCTTCGTATCGTCCAGAAAATGCTGACAGCGCGGCAGTACGAAATGGATACGGTCATCACCTTTATACGTGGTGAATATTTTAAACCGACGAAAAAAAGAAATGATGAGACAGAAGAAAGTGGTCGTGATTCTGTTTATACTCACCCGTTTATTTTATGTTCGATTAATACGACCCAAGATCCAAAGAAAGAATTACTTTTTGACTATGTCGGAAAAGAATTTAAATACAATATTGTCGTTGATCCAATTATTAACTTAAAAGCTCCGATTGGCGGGTTTCTCTTCCCTTGTTTTAATGATCACGCGGCTGATGTAAACCACATTTTGTATTCATCTGGGAAAGCAAATGAGCCGGACTATTTGTTCATTGAAGACGTGTTAAATGCGGAAGAAATGATGACCGCAGCGGAAGACAAAATTGTGTTTGAAGAAATCGTCAAAAACGTGACAGGAGATCAGCTGAATACGGGTACTTTGTCAAATGTATATGAAGAAATTCACCGAGTCATTGAAGAAAACGAAGAGGAAGATGCTCCGAAATTAGATTACAAAGACGTCGGAAATGTTTTAAAGCAAAGTGGTGTAAAAGATGTTGAGCCGGAACAAGTAGAAACGGCTTTCAAAAAAGTGATCAATGACGATAAATATGAAATCAAGGCAAGCAACATCATGCCAAAGTATACGTCGAAATCAATTAAAATCGAAACAAAGGTCGCAAACGTGTCAATCAGTCCTCAAGATTTAAGCTACGTCAGACAGATCAATTTTGAAGGCAAGCGCTATCTCATGATCGAAGTTGAGGAAGATACTGTCATTGACGGGTTTACGATGATAACAGAGGCTTTTGGGGAGAAAAAAGAATAATAATGTAACTTAAACGCGCCTACCCCCAGGACGATAAAGGTTTATCGTACCGGGTGTCAGGTACCGTATAGTGAGTTTGCTGTATGGGTCAAAGGTGTGAACAACAGACCTAACCGTACAAATCTCACATTATTAACATTAAGTAAGGTCATGGAGACCAATCTACTCCATGCCCTTTTTTCATATTTGCTTGTTGAACGAATGCACATTCACTCTTCGACCTTTTCAAACTTAGCAGTTAAAACCCTGTCTTTACGCACTATAAATGGATAATTCCAGCTAGTAGTTAATTGTTCGCCCTCTTCTTCCCATCTAACAAACTGATAACCTTCATGAGGTTCAGCTTTTACAGCTATATCAGTCCCTTTTACATACACACCTTCACCACTTACTTCACCCGCATTTTCAGGTTCAACATTTAATTTAACCTCATACTTTTGTGTACAGGCAGTGGTTAAAACAGCTATGATCATAATACTCATACATAAAAGGAATAAGCTTAACCTACTATTAATCATTAAAACAGCTCCCCATTCATTGCACCAAATATATCGCTTACTTTATTAATAGATACCTCTAGTATCCAACAAAAATGACCTTCTCGTAAAGTAAACAAATCCTCTTTAGATCCTCCCATTACTTCAACAAAGAAAGCTCTACTCCCATCTTGAAGTAAAGCTTCCCTAATTTCCTATCTGTGAAAGAACTAAATTTTGCATACTACTATTGGTGTATCATTTTTATCATACAATTATTGTTATTTATTCTTTTTTTCCTCCCACAACTGTAAACGCTCTTCATGGCTAACCTCTTTATGTACTTCATGCAGCATCCATACATAACCAAAAGGGTCCATGAAAATGGCGTTTGATACTCCGTAGTCAGTAAGTTCAGTGACTGGTTGCACCTCTGTACAATCTAAATCCATCGCCTTTGCATAGGTCTCCTTAATATTTGGGACCGTAACATTCACCCAACTCGTTTTTGGGTCGTCAGGAGTTGGTGCGATCAAATGGAATTCTGGGTTTTCATCTAAAAAGTGAAAGCGAACGCCGTAGAGGGTGAAAACGACCTCATTTTCACCACGAGGAAAGTTAGATACCTCTACTCGTTCGATATCAAAGATCTTTTCATAAAGTTCCAATGCTTTTAAGCTATCTTTCACAACCATATCTAGTTCTACTCCAACCATCTCGAACACACTCCTTTTAGAAGTTCAAAAATATCTTCACCTTACCATTTTCCAGTTTATCTATTTCAGTATAGCAAATTCAATATCGCTAACACGGTCTAACGCCCCCCCTGTTTTCTACAAAGATTTATTTCATTTCATTCTCTGGCCTCAAAAATAAAGATTTATCTATAACTGAGGATAAATCGATTTGAGGATGTTCTCTTTGAATGAGTTCATAAATGTCTTGAATCATTACTTCTAATTCTCTTATGGAATTTGAAGGGTCTGCTAGAAAAATAGATTCTAAGCGATTTACAATATTTTTTGGCGTAATCACCATTGATTGTAGCGTTTGTTTTTGCCATTTAAAAGCAGGGTGATGAACGTATTGTCGGTTTAAACCAAACAGCATGCCCATGATATTTGTTTGAACATCGACCATTACTTTATAAAGCATGAACCAATCTTTACGATTGAGTAAAGCCTCACGATTATTCCATCTGTTACCTAAATGAATATTCTCTTTTATCATTGCTATACTTAACTCATTCGGATAATTATTTACTTTTTCTTTTAAACGATTAATAAGCAAATCACCACTAAGTGCCACTCCATCATGAACCGAAGCTACTAGACATTGTTTATTTAAATCTGTTTCAAAAGAAAGTATCACGTCATTTATGATGTTTTTAATTGTATCGGTTAGAAAATTGCTTATTTCTATTTTTACACCTTCAGTAATATATGTTTCTGACCATTCTTCATCTTCATAAGGGTAGAAATCGATGATATCCGCTTTCAAGTTTTCGATTGGAGTTGTCCTATCCTCATCTGTTGGGGACTCCTTCCAAAATACAAAGATCTCAATATCTGAATATTGATCATACCAGTCCCTTGCTACAGAACCACCTAATAAGACCGCTTCAACTTTTGGATTTCGTTCATAAATTTTTGCTATATTTGATGCTACAATTTTTAAATCCACTCAACTTCTCCCTTACCTATAATGATTTTTAATTAATACACGATGCTCCCCCTTTAGCACGATAACACCTTAAGCTTTTCGTTGATTTTGGGCCATATGTATAATTTGCTCAATCACTGAGTCAACTTTCGTGTTGTCTTTAATTACATATAAGTAATCAGCTTCACCTTCAACTGGATCTGTTACATTTTCAGCCTGTTGTCTAACAAGCACTTCCTCAAAAGTAGCAGCACTCCGAAATATATTCGTACTACGTTGACTTTGAGAAACTCGAGCTTGAAGAACATCATTTGGAATATCAAAATGAACTAGGATGCGGATAAACTCTTCTTTATTAAATAACTCCTCAAGAAGGTACAATCGTCCTTTTCGGCTTCGATTTGAGTTGCAAATAATAAGGTGACAGTCAGTTTGTTCTTTAGCATAATCGACAATTAGCTTTGAGATGGCGTGCTTAAGAGTGTTAGGCCCTTTTTTCGGTTGTAAGTTCTGATAATACGTGTTGATAAATTCAGCATGGTTGTCTTGATCCATGACTAATGAGTTGTTTAACTCTCGTTCTAGAGCTCTAGCGAATGTTGTCTTTCCGCTATGTGTCTTACCAACTGTAATGATCGCTAACCTTTTCATAACTGTAATTCCTTTCTTTAATTAGAAAAAATGATAGGAAATCGACACTTTCAAAGCCCCAAATTTCGTGTTATTGTCCGACTCAAACAACCATACTTATAGAAGCTTGCTTAAATATCGCTCCCGTTGTTATTATAATAAACATGACGAATTAATTATTGCTGCCTTAATGAAATCACTTTCATAGTGATTCTGTCTGCAAAGACAATGAACTGTTTATCAGAAGTTTTACAAGGATATTTAATTTCCAGCACGGTATTACCTAGATAACCTTCATTACTTACGTTTGTATCTTCAGTGACTTTTAAGTAATGGACCCTGCCATTCTTCCAGGAGACAGTTTCACTTTTCTCCGAAGGGTCTAGTTGGTTCCAAATCTTTGAAAGTATTCTTTTTTCTGCAAGGATGTAAGCAATAACAGTTATTGTTACTGCGATTATCGCAGCACTAAAAACCACCCAATTTAAAAAATCCCCTCTAAAGATTTGAATAATAAGATAGATGAAAATCCCTAATGAACACCCAATAACCATTCGACCTCTAAATGATGTAAAAATAGCTCTTCCCCCCTATAATATTGTTTATTTCCACTTCACTGAGGGAACAACAGCACATTTTTCCCCACAAGATGAACCTCAAGTGAAATTATGTCATGCTCAAGTTTTATGCATTATTCAGTTCTTTATCTTGTGAAAAACTTAATATAAATTTACTAACGAATCTAAGAATCAAATAAATGATGAAATAATTAAATAAAAAACCGATGATATTTAAATTTACATACCCAGACGGCGTGTAATAATGAAATCATTGTGAAGGAAAGCCATAAGAACGAGTACCACCTTCAATATAAACGCCTATAACTGGCACAAACGCAAATCCTACCGTCATTACGTAACTGATGAAATGTAAGTTGTTATATAGCTTCATATCACTTCCGAATAAATAAACTCCAATTACCCCAATTCCTAAAGCCATGATCAAAACAGGTACGATAAAACTTAATCCATCGATGTTGTTGTATGATCTTGTAGAAAAAAGCACAAGGAATAGAACAACACAAATCACATAAAAAACTTTAAGTTTCGTTTTATTCAAACGTTTCCCTCCCCCGATGATGAACGGCTCTTTTTGCCGATTTCACCACGTATAACCATTTATTTTTTTTTTAAGAAAGGTGCTTTGCCTTTTGAAGGAACGTTAAATAATTACTTTTTTAAATTTGATCTCATTAAAGAAGAGATCTGTTGCTCATTTCTATTTGAAATTTGTTCTAGATGATTAATCACTAGCTCCTGTCTCTCTATGGAATGGTTTTGACTTAACTTGGCTGTTCCTTCTATTTTATTGATTTTTATTTTAAAACCTTGAACTCCTTTAGTTAGACCAGCGAGATACTCAGCATCTACATTCTGTAAATTGTAAGAACTGTCTGGAGTTTCATATTTCATGACCATTTCATGTAAGGATTCCATTAACTCATTTTCGCCCTCTAAAAGTTCGACTTTTCCGTAAACATGAACGCTCACGTAATTCCATGTCGGTACAGCTTTATTTGTCTCATACCAAGATGGTGAGATATAACAATGAGGACCATGGAAAACAGCTAGCACAGTTTGATTTTCTACATCTTGCCACTGAGGATTAGGTCGAGCAAAGTGTCCATATAAGTATGTATTCTCCTTGTTTAAAATTAACGGTAAATGGGTCGCAAATGGCCTTCCATTATGCTCGGAAAAAAGAGTCGCAAAACTATGTTCGTTTATCACGCTATACATCATTGTTTCATCTGTGATGTTAAAGTGAGAAGGAATATACATCATCATCCGCCTTTCATGTTTATAATCATATGAATATGTACCAAGTCTTTTTCTATCTTTTTATTACTCTTTGCAGCATATGAAAATCGTTTCTACTACTTCTTCGGAACAAACTTCTAATGCGCCATAATTTGGAACTAGAGCAAAGTCAGCTTATTGTGCTAAAGCAACTCCTTCTATATAAATGTCTGTTTGATTTCATCGTATTCCCTAGACAAAATACTCATAAGAACATCGGTTTCATATTTTCCTTCAATAAGTGCTCCTTCTCTTTCTACACCTTCTTGAATAAAACCACATTTTTCATAGCATTTAATAGCACGCTTGTTGTACTGAAGGACACGTAAATCAACACGATGAAGGTTAAGTTCCTCAAAACCATAACGAAGAACCAACTGTGTTATTTCTGTACCTAAGCCTCTCCCCCAAACAGAAGGGGCAAACAAACCAACAGCATAACGAGCTCGATTATCAACTTTATTTACAGTCAGTCTTGCTTGGCCAACCATTTTACCTTCATACTCTACGCACCATTCGAGCTCATGATCTTGAATCGATTGAATAAATTGCTGAGCCTTTTCTATTGTTTTTGGTCCTATTTTATTCCTATCTCCTCCATACATTCTAACGAGTTCCTCACTAGCTTCGACATTCATATAATCCCAAACATCACTTTCTTTAGGCCTCCTTAATATGACGTGTTTTCCTTTCATTGTTGGTGATACATTATTCATATAGAGCACCCCCATTTCTTAGCCAACCGGTATTTTAATAAATGAAGGATATCCATTTTCCAAATTCCGTCTTCCTTTTTTACCTTGTATTAAAGAAGCCGTGAAATACCCATAACTAACTCTCATATCAACCCTAAGTTCATCACTATTTTCACTATCGCCCTTATAAATATCAATTGAGTCATAATACCTGAATTCTAAAGCCTTCTCAGAGTTAAATTTCATAACGTTTTCGTAATATTTCGATTTGAACGTCGAGAAGTCGTCAGGTAATAGTCCCCCGTCATACGTTAAAGCATAGGTTGCTTCGATATCATCGATCACTGCAGAATGAAAATAGACGAGTGTGATTTTTTCTGGTGAAAAATCTTTCAAATGTTCAATGTCCTTATCATTGGCAAAAGATTCATATTTTCTTAACTCTTCTTCTGATAGTTCACCAATATAAGAGAACTTTTTACCATTTTCATTATTGTTTGTTTGATCAGCTTCACCTGTGTTATAAAACAACGCGCCTGACCCCCAGCACGTTAAAGCTTTATCGCACTGGGGGTCAGGAACCATTTCTTACATCGTTACTTATTTTAATCAAAACACCAATTTCTTTTTATTTGGGTAATAACCATTAAACTAGAAGTTCTCCTCTTTAGTGACCCAAACGTCAACGACATCCTTTTCAACTAGCTCTCTTTATTTTTTATTGGTAAATTGGAATAACATCAAGCGAATCAAAGGGTTCTTCGTACATAGTATAGAAAAGCCGTGAATTTTTAGAAATATTAAGTTCTTTTTCAATTCCACCTTCTAACACTATTATTTTTTGTATATCTTCATCATTAGCCTTGCCCGCAAGTATAGGTATTTTTACTCCTGATTTTGTTTCAAATTCAAATCCAATTATATAATGAGCATTCTCTTCTCCAAACCTAACATAAGAAGTATTTTTGAAGAAATTAAAACCTTCTTCGCTTTTAGTAATACTTGAAACACCTAATGAATCGTCTAATTCATAAAAAACAAGAGTTTCCCCTTTATACTCTTCAACGGATAACAAAGCGTTTTTGTCACTTCCTTCTTTTTCTAAACCAAAAGTAACTGCTTCTTCCATTGTTTCGAACAACTCCAAATTTTGTGAATTACACCCTACTAACCAAAGTGTAAAAATTAATAACGATACAAACCATAAACTTTTTTTCATAACTCTTCTCCTCAAAAACTCTTAAACGAAACTCCGCGTTTATTCAATAAGATCAACGTAACTTCTTTCGCTATCGCTATACGTTAGTTAAATAAGAGAAATATTAATCCTCATTAACAGTAGCTTCAAAAGTAATTATTTGACTTGAATCAGTTGGATATTGTCCGTACTTGTAATCTGCTGAAATTATTATGTCTTTAAAACCAATCTCTTCAAGAATCAATTTAAACTCTTCAACTCCATACCAACGAAGTGGAAATCGTTCTAATTCTGTTTGTATTAGTTCTCCGTTATCCCATTTTTCGTAGCGATTATGAGATATTGTGTATTGGTTGATATAATCAACTTCAACTACTTTACTTTCTAATGTTAAAATTTTACCATTTTTAGATTCCCATGCTTTTGTTGATGTATTGTCATTTGATAAATCTGTTTGTAAAAAAGTATCTAGAATTAGCTTGCCACCATTAGAGAGATGATTATAGAAATTTTTTAATGCTTTAATAGAATCTTCTCTTCTATGTAATAGCAAGAATGTTCCAGTTGGCACGATAATAGCTTCATACTCTGTATCTAATGAAAATGACTCCATATGTCCTTTAAATAACTTCGAATTTAGTCCTCTTTTTTCACAATTGTTACGACAAATTTTTAACATTTCTGGTGAAACATCGAAGCCATCCACTTTCAAGCCACTTTCTAAAAGTGGGATTAGGATGCGACCAGTTCCGACCCCCGGTTCAAGAATGTCACCCGTACAAGAAGCTAATCTATCACTATAAAATTCTACATCTCCAAATGAAAGACCAATATATTTGTCCAACTCATATACTTCTGATGAAAGTTTACTGTAATAACCTAACAATTTAATTCCTCCTCTTTACTTTATTAAGCCGTGTTAGCTTTTGTTTCAGCTGAATTTAAACGTTTCAATGAAGGTAACCTTGAAAAAATAATGATTATACCTACAATTATTAATCCTACTAATATGTACAATGTACCAAGCGGATTAACTAAAACACCCCCTAAATATAGTGCTAGTTGATCTGCAAATACTCCTGCTAAAACTTGAGCAAGGGGCAGGGAAATCCAAGCCATCATTCTAGCAATAGAAAAAACTCTTCCTAGCATATTAGGCTTTGATTGCTGTTGAAAAATAGTGACTACAACCGTATTTACGATTGGAATAAATAAACCAATACAAAACCATGCAGTACCTATAAACCATAGATATGATGATAGACCTACAAAAGAAAAAGCTAAACCAATGATAACCATTGACACGAATATAATATTCAATTTCCTATCACCAATTTTTTTAATAATTGTACTTAATCCCCAATAACCATTCCTAAACCAAACAAAGAACTTAGCATCCCATAATCCTGGACAGTTCCAATACTTAAAATATAAGGCTGCCCTAAAACACTATGAAATCCCATCGCCATATTAAGACATGTAAACAACAAAACAAGGTGGAACAATGGTTTATTATTAGTAAGATAAGAAAAACCGTCTTTAAAATCTCTGCTCCATGTATTGTTTATTACGTTATCTTGATCTCTTGATTGTTCATTCAATGACACAGATAATTTCGTCCATAACATTAAAATAGTTATTAAAACGATTATATACGTTAATAAATCAATAAATATAATTAGAGTTAATCCACTAAATGCGATCAAGATACCTCCTGTTACTGGACCAAGTACATCACTTGCAGATGTTACTGTCGATAGTATGCCATTAGCCCTTGACATCGAACCTTCAGGAATTAGCATTGGTACAAGGGTATGTAAAGCAGGGCTTTGTAAAGCTGAAACACAAGATAATGCAGACGTAATAATCATTATTTGCCACATATTTAGATTGGTTGTAATGATTAACATACTAGCACTGAATATCGCTACTGTACCTATCATATTACCTACTAACAATAGTAATCGTGGTCCCTTCCGATCAATCCATACACCCGCTAAAGGACTTAATATAATACCTGGCAAAAAACCAAACACTAATACTAGAGCAAAATTAAAAACTTGCCCTGTTTCTTGGAAAGCAAATACTCCAAGTCCAAATCGAGTCATCGCTGAACCTAATAGTGAAATAAAGTGCGAAATTGATAAAAATATAAATACTTTAAACTTTGATGTCATCTAGTTCTCCTCCCTGAAACAACTTTAAACTTTAAAAATATGAATAAAAAGTGTAAAGTGATTGAAAAGCATTTCATATTTTTCAGGGGTTTCCCAGGAGGAAGTAAATCATGAACGCATTGGAGCATTATTTAAAATTAAAAAAACACTACCTTCATGTAAAAGAAGGAAAAGAAACTCAATCCTCTATTTCAGAAGTATCACAAATACTTTGTTGTACAATGAGAAATGCCAATATTATTTTAAATAAACTAAAAGAAAATGATTTGATTACCTGGATTTCACAACGAGGTAGAGGGAAAAAATCTAGACTTACCTTCAAAAAATCGTTAACTAATGCCGCAAACGAACATTTGCTTACACTAATTAACGAAAAAGGGTTAGAAAGCGGTTATGAATTTATCTCTTCAGCAGATTTTCCGAATGAAACAATGATATCTTTGTACAATCTCTTTGAAAGTCAGTTTGGTTTCCGCTCTATAACAAAAGAAAAAGGTCAAAAAGATATTTTAACAATCTCACACCCTTCTGAGATAAATACGTTAGATCCTGCTAAAGTCTCTATAGTAAATGAAGCGCATTTAGTAACCCAAATTTTTGATCGCCTCGTTTTATATGATGAAAAAGCAAAAAGTGTAGTGCCCCACCTCGTCCATTACTGGGAAAACAAAGACGGATTGAAATGGACTTTTTATTTACGTAAAGGAGTAATGTTTCATCATCAAAAGGAATTAACTTCTGAAGATGTTGTTTATACGTTCAATCGATTAATAAAAGAAGATAGCCCTGTTTTGAAATCATTATTTGAGGATATACAGTATGTGGAAGCAAAAGGTCTTTATACAGTAAACTTTTATTTGTATAAACATAATTATGTTTTTCCATACCTATTAAGTTCTATTTATGCATCAATTCTACCAGGAGACGTTCCCTTTGAGGCCACTATGCCAATTGGTTCTGGTCCATTTCAAGTTACAAAGCATACTAATGAAAAATTAACTTTAAATGTTTTTCAAAAATACTTTAAGGAACGAGCATTTTTAGATCAGGTTGACATTTTATTTACACCTCGTATAAAAGAAAAAATGACATTTATTGAGGAAAACAAAAAATCAGAAAAAACTTTTAATCAAAATCGTATAGAAAACGGGAGCTATTGTTTTTTCTTTAATTTTAGAAAAAAGGGTATACATAATGAGTATTACTTCAGGAAGGCACTAAATACGCTTTTAGACAAGAAACAATTGATCACTGATTTGAAAGGGGAAAGAGCGTTCCCCTCATCTAGTTTTACTCCTTTTAACAGTGCAAGTGTAAATAAAATAGAACATTCATCAATAGAAGAAGCGAAAAAATACCTAAATATGAGTAATTACCAAGGAGAGGGTCTTTTTCTAACTGTATTTGATTACAAACCATTCTTAGAGGATGTTCAATGGTTTAAGGTGCAATGTGAGAAGGTCGGTGTTAACATTAATATTCGAAAATCATCTATTTCTCAATTACAAAACAAGGAAACACTAATAAACACCGACATATTATATGGAGGTGTCATTATGGATGAAAATTATGACATCGCAATGTTTAATTTATATCATCGCAACCCTATTGTAAGACAATTTTTTAATGATGAATATTTAAACAGAGTTGATTTATCACTTGAGTTAGCAAAAAAAGAAAAAAACTTTAAAGCCAGAAAGCAGATTTATGACCGGATAGAGCATTTTATAACAAACCAGCTTTTAATTTTATATAGTTACCATACGTTTGATGAACCTCAGTTTTCCGAATTAATGAAGGGGTTAGAGGTTAACAACTATGGGTGGATTGACTTTCGTAAAACTTGGATTAAAGTTGATTCAAGTGGAAATCTTCAACCTCATATGATTATTTTTTAGCCAAATACGAAAGAAGAATCTGGAGATCCATAATTGCGATTAAAAATGCAGAGTGATTTCTAACTGTATTTGCAACTCGATTAATTTGTGGAATCAATATGATAATAGCTCGGTTTACACATCTAGTGAACCGAGCCATTTTTATGTTGATCTAATTTTTACTCTTCCACTAAGGGAAGTGTTTGTTTAATAAGAACAACCTACTATTTTACAATTAAACTTCTGATTTATTACTAAAAAGGTACTTCTCTAATGCATGGTAAACACCGTCCTCGTCATTTGAGGAAGTCACTGCATCTGCTTTTTCTTTAAAGTCATCTGGGGCATTTCCCATTGCAATACCTAAACCTGCATATTCTATCATTTCTAAATCGTTGTAATAATCACCAATAGCTATCATTTCTAATTTACCCACCCCAAGTTTCCTAAGTACTTGCTCTAGAGCACTCGCTTTATGAGCTTGTGGGTGAACGATATCTTGGAAGAATCCATCACTTGACTTACGTAAATTTTCAATATTAATCTCTCTCCATCCATCTACTCTTTGCTGGTCATCTACTGTAAACTTTGCCACTTTTTCATTAATACTTAATACGTTATCATGCATTGTATGGACCAAGTTATATTTTTTAAATAACTTTGTTTGATAATCGTCCATTCTTTCTACATATAAATTATGGGCAGTGCATACATAAAAATGAATATCCTTTCTTCTGCAATACTCAATGATTTCAGTCAATTCTTTAATGTCATAGGAAAATTCATGAATAATTTCTTTTGTATCAGTTTTCAATGTAGTTGCACCATTGTGGGATACAATTATCCCCTCTATTCCCAATTCATCTAATATAGGACGTGTCTGGTCTAAACTTCTTCCAGTGGAAATAACAACATGTATTCCAGAATCATATGCCTTCTTAACAGCTTCAATCGTTTTCGTTGTTAATTTACCACTTTGATTTAATAGCGTCCCGTCTACATCTAAAGCTAATAATTTGTAACTCAAATACCCACCTCGTTTAAAATGTCATAAAAAATGGATGATTTTCTTTATCCAATACTTTTATTATCTCTTCTTTAAATTCTACTTTTGAAATGGTTTTTTAATGATTCTTCCTTACTAAATCTTCTTTAACTATCACAGCTTACATATCTTCTTGTCTTTTACTTGTTCAACTAATGCTCCTTTTAGTTTGAGTGTATTTATTCACAATTTACTGCATTCAACGATAAATTTCCCGCCATTTTTCCGATAAGTTAGGGTTTAAACAGAAAACGCATACCTCCCAAAAAGAATCCTACTAACACTAATCCTAAACCAATAAAATGTCCAAACATTCCATGCTGGTCAATGTAATAAAAAACAAAGCCAGTAAAGACCATGAGAATTGAAAAAGCAATGATTTCTGTTCCCGATTTCTCTTCATTATAAATATAAAGTAAGACAAAACTAATAAACAGGGATAATATTAATAAAATCACTATAAAAATACCCATTTGCTAACCTAAACCTCCCTTATAATTTCAAATCTGTCTTTGAAACCTCTTTACTTTTTGTTCAAAAGTCACGTATTTCGGAACAAGAACCAGCGACAGATTCTTGTGTTATGCTCTCCGTTAGTAGAATAACACCTTAGCTTTTAAACTCCATAAAGTGGCTTGAATTTGGATAATGATTTTCCTTTGAAAATCCTAAAGAAGTATAAAATTTATCAGCCTGTTCCGTATCTGTATTTAGCACCAAAATTTTATAATAACCTTTTGCTTCGTCAATGATCTTTTTTACCAAAAGACTCCCTACACCGTTTCTCCTATGCTCCTTACTAACATAAAACCTTCTCAACCTACCAATAGATTGATCATTTGAAAATGGGTCTATATTTAATCCACCAATAGCAACAAGGATACCTTCTTCACTAAACACGCCAAATAAGCCTTCTCCAGAATTATTAAAAGTATTACTGCCATTTTTATAATCATTTACTAATCTTTCTACAAAACGAAAACCATCTTCTTTGCTTTCCTTTACTAAATGACCCAGATCAAAATTCAACAGATTATATATTTGCTTTACATCATATTTTCCCATATGTATCCCCCCTCCAAATTTGTTGATATATGCTTAAACCCACTATTTTACAAGACATTTTGTGAAGCTATATTGTTAGTCGTTGTCTTCGCATTTTAGTATCAGCTGCCTGTAATTTTTCCAATCTAATTTCCATAATTATTACCTCCCCATGTTATTTCTTAGATGACCGTATAACCTATTATCCTTATCACGTTAAAGCCCCTTTTATTTTAATATCATTTTCCATTTTGCGAAGTGCAAAAAACGGGCTGCATCAATTACATCCCGTCATTAGAACTTTCTTTATATTTAACCATATATGGCAAAAACAAAGAAAAGAATATAGAAATTGAAATCGCAATAATTATAGTTACAAAGATGTTTAAATGGAAATAATTTGCTAAAATCAAACTTGAAGATATTATCGGAAAAACGGTTAAAAAAGCTACTAAAGACCTGGAAGAGAAAGTTATTTCGTGTTTTGTATTACATTTCTCGCAATTAATAGGTTTGTATCCTAACCACAATGATTTAATGATTTTTTTCCATTTCATTTGCACACCACATTTGTTACATATTGGTAAACTCATAATCTCCCCCCTAATAGAAACTTAAAATAAATTTATTTGCTATCTTATCTTTTTTCAGAAACATGCTCGTTAACACAATAAGCGATAACCTTTATTAAGTTATCGCTCTCCGTCCGTTGAAGATGAATTTATAAGAATGTTTTCCAAAAAATAACTCTTGATCTGAGTAGTTTATCGGCAATTATTACAAATAGTAAGGGTTTTTTCTCCACGATATGTTTCATTCATTTTTTTTCCGCACGATGAGCACATTTTTGTGTTCCCCTTCGTTCCTGAATATGAACCGTAATTTTCATAATGAATATCTGATGCTTTACGTAAAAAATAAAAAAACACGAAAGTGATTATTGCAATAATAAAAATTTCAATTAGAATTTGTAAAACCCCCCCATTACTTTAACAAGGAAAGCTACACTTCCTTCTCTGAAATAAGCTTACCCGTTCTGGTTGAATAACTAATAAAAGATAATTGTTATCATTCACTTCTGCTTCGGTTATTTAAAATGAATTCCAAACTACACTCCATCACAAAAAAATAACCATTAATATTATCTACGAATTTATTTGCAATAGGTTTCGCCCTCTTAAACAAACCTTTACATTAAAGCTCATTATTTTCCTTTTATTTGGACGAAAAAAAGAGCGTCTCTTATTAAAGAAACTCTCTCCGTTAATGGAATAAGAAATTCTATTTATTAAGTGTTTTTACCATAGTATATTAACTGCTACCAGGAGGGTAATCTTTAATTTCACCTACAACTTGATATCCTTTGATTTCATAAAAAGAACGAGCTTGAAATTCAAAAGTGGTTAAAAGTGCTTTTTTTTGCAGCCTTCTCTTTGGCGTTTTTTTCTGCTGTATCAAGAAGTTGGCGACCTATACCTTTACCTCTGTATTCTTCAACGCGCCTGACCCCCAGCACGTTAAAGCTTTATCGCACTGGGGGTCAGGAACCATTTTTTATCCTTCATGATCACTTCTATTCCTCTTCCATTTACTTTTATTTCTTAAACTCATGACTCTCTTTCTTGGTTTTGTTTTCTTCGTTTTTTCCGAATCGATAAATTCTTGTCTCATTTCACTAAAAATCTCTTGTTTATCCCGCTCCTTTTCCTGCGTTCTTATGACATTCATATCCCAATTCAACGATTTAAATAAGGCGACCATCATAAAACAGATAATGAACGTAAATGGTAGAGCCGCAATGATCGATGCATTTTGCAACCCTTCTAATCCCCCGCTTACTAAAAGGACGCTTGCAATACTTGCAATCAAAATCCCCCATATGAGTCTTGCAAATATATTCGGTTCTAAGCTTCCTTTCGATGTCAAAACACCTAGTACATAGGAAGCAGAGTCAGCTGACGTAATAAAGAAAATGATAATTAGGAGAACAGCGAGAAAACTCGTGATTGCTCCGATTGGAAATTCAGCTAATGTTGTAAATAAAACGAGTTCCACTTCGTTCATCACAACATTACCTATACTAATTCCTTGAAAAATTTCTAAATAAAAGCCAGAGCCACCAAACGTACTAAACCATATGATTGCAATCAATGACGGTACGATCAGCACACCTAAAATAAATTCCCTTACAGTTCTTCCCCTTGAAATGCGTGCAATGAAAATCCCCATAAATGGTGCCCACGATATGTGCCAAGCCCAGTAAAAAATTGTCGCTCCCCCGAGCCAATTGCTTTCAGCATATGGGTACATTGATAAGCTCATAGGGATGATATGTTGTAAATAGCCACCGAGCGTGGACATAAATTTTTCTAAAATAAACAGCGTCGGTCCAGCAAATAACATAAAAATAAGTAGTAAGCCCGCTAATGATAAATTAATTATACTTAAAATACGGATCCCTTTATTTAAACCAGACGCTGCTGAAATCATAAATAACCCAGAGACTATCAAAATAATCAATAATTGTGAGTAAATATTATTAGGAACGTCTAATATGTGTGACAATCCACCGCTAATTTGTAAGGCGCTTAGACCGAATGTGGTTGCAACACCCATTGCGGTAGCAATCACAGCTAAAATATCAATTACTTTCCCTAGCTTACCTTTAATACGTTCACCTATTAATGGGTAAAATGCAGAGCTAATAAGCGCAGGTTGATTTTGCCGATATTGGACGTCTGCTAACACTAATCCAACAAAACCAAAAATTGCCCATGCATGCAGCGCCCAATGATAAACAGAGTATTGCATGCCTATTTGTGCAGCTTCTGCTGTTTCTGGTGTGGTACCTGGTGGTGGATCCATATAATAGAGAAGAGGTTCTGCTACTCCCCAAAAGACAAAGCCAACACCGACCCCTGCGGAAAATAACATCCCTAACCATGTATAAAACGTGTATTCCGGTTCGTCGTCTTCCTTTCCTAATTTTATTTTTCCATAATTACTAAACGCCAAGAATATACAAATAAAAACTAGAAAAGTAACTGTTATCATATAGAACCAACCGAACGTATCCAATGTAAATGCAAGTACATTTGTAGCTATGTAATCGAGATGATCAGCATTAAATCCTCCCCACGCGACAAATAACAAAATGAGGACTGTGGCGACAGCAAAAACAATGCCCGGTTTTTTCGTGTCATAATGATATCTCATATATACCACTCACTTTTCTAATCTATTTACACGGTTTTTGGTCTGTATCCTCAACAATGGAGAAGAATTGTCACAGCGTTTTACGGCTAGTAAAGTTTATGCCGTCATTAAGCCACACATGTGTATAATTTCACATGTGTGGCCTCACTTATATAAGATATTAAGGGAATCCTACAATAGAAATTCATTTAACAAACGAACGACTTTTCCAAAGTGGCACTATTCTTCAGAATCATTTTTGACAACTAAAACATCACAATCTGCTTTTTGAACGACTTGAAAACTGACACTTCCGAGAAAGAATCTTTGTATTCCACCTAACCCTCGATTTCCGATAATGATCAAATCTATTTTATTTTCTTTAGCAAATCTTAAAATTGAATTTGCAGCATGGCCTCTTAATACTTGAACGTCCACTTTATTACTTAAGTCTTCAAGTAACTGTTCAACTTCTTTTTTTCTTTCAAAGCCACTCTCTTTATATTTTTCTAGTAAGTCATGGTAAGTAAAGCTATCATAAGGCGTATTAGGAAGGTCCCAAGCAGTGACAACGATAACTTCAATACTTTCATCGTTTCTTGCAATGATTTTCGCTCGTTCAACCGCTTTTTTACTCGTTTGAGATCCGTCAAAAGCTACTAATATTTTCGTACAATTCATATTAACCCCCTCCTTAACTGAAAGATACCACACGGCAATGTTCTAAAATATGGTAAAAGGGCGATTTCACTAAAAGGTCATTACTTTTTGAATTTTTCGTGAAATCAAACAAAAGGAAAGATTAAGAGTTACACTACATAGGCTATGAGGTGTAAAAAATTTGAAAGGCCTTAAGCATCGATGACGTGTCAACAAGTACAGTACTTTGTCCTTCAATTAGGATTTCTACCGATTCACCAAGTTGTCATAAAGTTATGACGCTTTAATGAAAGCTCTTTGTTTCATTACTTTCTAAAGTCCATTTAAGGTTATAGTAAAAATATTGAAAAGGTGATTTTCGAAGAGTGAGGAGTTAAAAATGTCTTTTGAAATAATCATGATCGGCTTATTTTATGCAATCATTTATTTGTTTGCTTATCGATTCATACCATCGGATAAATTGAAACGGAAAATGTGGATTTCATTTGTCGGCGGGATGGCCGCTGCCTATGTTTTCGTGTATGTTTTGCCTAATTTTCATGACCATCAACACGCTATTAAAGAAGAGTATGGTAGATTGGCGACACAAACTGAACTTTATTTTGTTGGTTTAATAGGTTTACTTCTTTTCTACGGTGTTCAAAAGTATGCAGAAGAAGGGATACAAAGTAAAAAAGCGAGTCGTGAACCTCGTTTTTGGGTACAAGTGATTTTCTTTGCCATCTATAACATGCTTATTTCTTACAGCATTGTTTCCACAGATATTAGTGGCGTTCAGGCAATTTTTTATGCAACCGCAATCGGTCTTCATTTCTTAGTCGTTGCCCACGACTTATGGCGTTACAACCCTTATCTTTATATTAAAATCGGACGTTTCATCATGGCTTCAGGTGTGCTAATTGGATGGATGGTCGGGATGTGGCTTGCAATGTCTTATTTAATTGAAGCCATCATTTTTGCTTTTATCTCTGGAGCAATGATCCTCAACGTTCTTAGCAACGAATTACCTAGACACCGCGAAGCTCATTTCCCTACCTTCGCTTTTGGAGTTATTTTGTATACAAGTGCGACGATGGTGTTAAAATTCTTTTTTGAATGGTAAATGGAAACCTTTTAAGCAAGCTAAAAAATAGAAATAATAAAAAGCTAGTCTTTATTTCTAATAGAGACCAGCTTTTTTGATATAGGGAGATTATTTATGACAAGTAACTTTCTCTCATTCCTTAGTCATCTCCAGGAAGTTCTGGCTTTGAGAACATCGGTGGCTCGCCACCCAATACTTCTAAAAATGCCAATAAATCTTCTTTTTCTTGATCGGTTAGATTCAACTCAAAGATGAGCGAATCCGTATTTGGATGTCCATCCCCACCACGATTGTAAAACTCTATCACTTCTTCTAATGTTCGAATACTGCCATCACTCATGTACGGGCCAGTATGAGTAATACCGTATAAGCCAGGAGTTCGGATTGCTCCCTTATCGGCTTCATCTCCTGTTACAGCATATCGACCTTCATCATCTGTGTCTAAACCAACATTGTAAAATTGATTATCCGATAAATTTTCCCCATTGTGGCAATTTATACAACCGGCTTCTCCTGCAAAAAGGTCTAAGCCACGAATTTCTTGATTTGTAAGGGCATCTGTTTCACCTTTTAGGAAACGGTCATACGATGTATCTTTTACAACAATCTGTCGTTGAAACGCAGCAAGTGCTTTCCCAATCGCTTCAGGTGTAATTTCATCAAATCCTGCTTCTATAAATAACTCTTCGTACCCTTCAATACCTTGTAATTTTGGAATAAGATCATCTAGCAACATGTTCATTTCATTTGGATCTTCAATCGGTCCTAATGCCTGCTCTTCAAGAGAACTAGCACGACCATCCCAAAAATTAGAGGTATAATAGCCTGAATTAATAATCGTTGGTGAGTTTCTCGGCCCATCCCCGCCATCAAATGTTTCAAATGTTGCTCTGCCATCTCCATACCCCAATTCTGGAATGTGGCAGCTCATACAACTCACTTGATCATTTCCGGAAAGACGCTTATCAAAATATAACACTTCACCTAAATGCAGCACCTCTGAAATCATTGGGTTATCCTCTGGTATTGGAATGTCTCCAAGTGGTACTAATTGGTCGTTACTTAATAGTTCTTCTACAAGATCTGTAAGATCTTCATCCATGTCACCTGACGATAATTCATCAGAGCAAGCGACAAAAATCCCACTCAAAGTAATTGCTAACATGGATAAAATAAACTTTTTCATCATAATTAAGTTCCCCCTCCATTAAAATATTTATTTTTATATTGTTTCTCCTCCTTTCTTATCATAATTATAATTTAGTTATTATTAAAATTAAGTAGATATATTTGAATAATTTATGACAGTTGGTAAATTATGTTATTTTACAGATTATAAACTGTATAAATAGTGTAAAGGTGAGGTATTTTTCACATAAAAAAAGTGTGAAGAGCCCTCATAGACTTCACACACAAGTGTTAAATGGATATTACATTCACAATTTTTCATTAAAAAATGATCTTAGAATTATCAGTTACAATGTAATGAATTCACTTTTTTTCTATAATAATTGAAAGATATGACTCACATTAAACCATCTTAACTATGCAACACATTTTTCTTATATACGACATACGTTTTCGCCAGTTTATCATGGAGCCCTGTTTTCCTTTCAGTAAAAGCCACCATTAAATAACCAATAAAAAATATGAGTGAAAGAAATTCACTTAAATATCTTCCAGCGGACTTAGCTATAGTTAATTTATCCCCTTCTTGGTCGACCAATTTCAAACCGAAAAGCGCTTTACCAACTGTACCTTGAAGCTTTGTTACGGGCAAAACGATTCTATACAAAGACCAGATGACGAAAATGGGAATGTTAAACCAGATCGTCTCCTGCCTCTCCCCCAAGCCGAATACAAGGTGGTTAAATAAATTAAGTGGATACAGAATGAGCACCATATCGATAAAAAAGGCAAAGAACCTTCTCAAGAACCCTGCATAAACTTCATTTGCCATACAATCACTCCACTTCCAAATGAACGTTTAAATGTTGCCTATTCACATCAATCATTAACATACTTTCTAATTATCATACCCTGATTGACCTAAGAATACGCCTGACCCCCACCACGTTAACACTCTATCGTACTGGGGGTCAGGAATTCACAATTAGAATAAAAATAACATCATAGCCATTTTCTCAAGCCATGATGTTTATTGGTTTATATCTTTAAAATTCCTAGCATTGTAAATGATTCGAACAACTTCTATTGAATCCTTGTTAATTCGATAAATGATTCTATAGTTCGTTAAGACTTTCTCTCTAATCATTTCATTTTTCATCTCGGGAACTATTCCACCAGAGTATGGGAAGTCAGCCGTAGTTTCAATGGAATCAATTATACTCCTTGCGAACATTCTTGCATATTCTTCCGAGTCTTCAGCTATATAATTACATTATGTTTTAGCCATTTCCCTAATTTCTCCTTAACTTCATCATGAGAAACAACTTTTCCCGCGTTTAATTCTTGAATTCCTTTATCAATCTTTGATCTCACATAAAGCTATCTCATAATATCTTCAAGGGTTGCATTCTCCGGTAAATCCTTTATTAACTTTATTACTTCTTCTTTTGTACTTAATTAATCATACCTCTCTTTCAAGTTATCATTATTATAGTACAATTACCATTTTGTTACATATATTTCATCACTATAAACATAGAATGATAAATACACGGGTTCACATTTACAAAGCTGCCCCTCTTGTTCTAATTATGATCTCATTTATTCTTAATGTTATTTTCAAACCAAGTTTTAATCTCTGGAAATTTGTCTATACCATCTTTGTAGTATGAAATAAACGTACCAGCCTTAACTAATACATACTCATCATTAATTTTCACAAGACAATATTCGTGTTTTGGAGTGGGTATGATTTCTTGGATTTTTTCTCCCTTTTTTTCAAAGAATTTATGTAACTGTTCTCGATCATCATCATGAAGTACCCAATTTTCCCCACCAAAATTAGTAACTTTATTATCTTCAGTTTCTTCAGTATTAATGGAATCTACCTGGATGTTTTGAGCCTTGAGATATGTTTTAAATAAGGTGTTATTTTCTGTCTGCTTCTCGATTAATTCTCCAAAACCTATAAACAGCATACCGATAATAAATCCACCTATACTATAATAAAAAACAACACTCCACGAACCTATAGCTATCCCAAAAAACAAACCGAATATGGCACCTGCAAAGATTATAATCAAACCTATTAAAAATAAAACATTTGCCACTCTGTTTTGGTAATTCACAAAATCCCTCCTATACTTTCGATTATAACAATACCATTTTACCATTTTATCCCTTTGTATAACTAGTACTCTTACTTAATAACGCACCTGACCCCCAACACGTTAAAGCTTTATCGTACTAGGGGTCAGGAACTGTTCTTACGTTAACGATTGAGCATATAGCCCTATTTACTGGAATCATTTATCCAATTTAAAATAAAATCCTATTTATAATTGCAATAAGATCAATGGCTTGTTCGTTTACAATCTCTAATTAAAAAGTTAAGACATTAAACCAAAAACACAAAACAATAAATGTGTTTAATACTAACTCCTCTCATTAACATATCACCATAAAAACACAGATCTCTTATGAAAGATTATGCTCCTTAACAAATTAAGGAGTTGCCTTATCGACCCACTCCTTTAAGGCTTTCAGTAATATTAAACTTCACTTTTTTACTTCTATGCCCTAACAGTAAGGCTTCATATATTTTTTTAGACGATACCGTCCTTTCATATTACTTACTAGCTAATTTAGGTTTAGGTATGAGAAATTAAAGGAATTTCAGTTTATACCTTTTTTAAAATACATATGTTTGATTAGGAACGTAATGAGGAGTGTTTTGTCCTTGCATTTACGTTATTAAGGTCACGTTAGGTTTCTAATACCGTGATCAAAAAATCGTACGATTACTTATTTTTAGGAGGCACGCGATGAGACTTTCAGGTGTAGGTTTAGTTATGCTAGCTGCAATATGCTGGGGCATTAGTGGGGGAATTGCTGCTATTTTAATGAACAAGGGCTGGGATCCTATTGTGATTTCCTTTTACCGCGGGGCTGTTGGATTTATATGTTTTTTCGCGTGGTTCCTCTTTCGCTTTAAAAAAAATTTTATCTTCTCTACTCGTTTATACATTTGGTCCCTTTTGGCGGGTGTTGGTGTAGCTGGAAATTTCACATTTTATGCTGTCAGTATCCAAGCCTCAAGCATTGCTGTTGCCGTTACTTTAATGTACACCGCACCTCTATTCGTCCTATTAATCTCCTTTTTATTACGTATAGAACGTTCGACTTGGTTTAAATGGGGCTGCATTTTTGGTGTACTTATGGGAATTATTCTGCTTACAGGTGCCTACAATACCGAATCGATTTCAGTGAGTTTTCTAGGAATTGCAGCAGGGCTTGCTGCCGGCCTTTCCTACGCATTGTTTATATTCGGGTTTAAAAATGCCTCTTCTATCGGAAAGCCGCAGACGATCTTAACCATCGCCTTTTTGTCATTTTGTCTCATCCTTCTTCTTTTTGCTGACAATGGCGAAACAGCTAGTGTGGTGACGTCAAGCGACATAGGATGGTTTCTTCTATTAGGACTCGTAGGGGCTGGAGTATCATTTATATTTTATGTGATTGGCCTTCGGTTGACTGTCCCTTCAACTGCTTCGATGGTCGCTATGATAGAGCCTGTGACAGCTTCATTATTTGGGGTTCTGCTTCTCGGAGATCATTTGACCACCATACAACTTCTTGGAATGGTGCTCATTCTGGTTACGGTCACCGTACTTCGTGTGAAGCAGTCCGAGAAAAAGACTATGCCCAGTAACTAATAGCATTTTCTCAGTGATAAACAATTAGTCACCAAAGGAAAAAGAAAGGCTGTGTAACAGACAATTCCTTCCACTCCTTCATTGGAGTCTCGGTGTCTACGTTGACGATCTTCTTGTACTAGACTTATTCAAAAAAACTGCTTCGCGTGAACTATAATAATAATCTTCCTTCAATAATTCGGTAAAAACACAATGTTGTGCTTACAATTCCACCTTGTGTGTGATTAACTATTGTCGCTCGACATGAGCATATCCCTCTCGTTTTCTGAAGTTGGTTTGGCGGCCACTTCTATTATATAAACGAGAGGGGATTTTTTCCTATTACACCCCTTAATGGTTTATTTTCACACAGGCAGAGCCTGTGGTTTAAAAAGACTGTAATTACCTGTCCCCAGTACGTTTAAGTTTTATCGTCTGGCGGGGCAGGAACCGTTATAAAGGAAGCAAGAGAACCGTCCCTCCGCTTCTCTTAATTTAAATCATCAGGATTAGGGAAAGCATGTTTTTTCTTTTTGACTTCATAAAAGAGGCTTCCATCAATATCTGGTGTTTGATTTTGTTGCAATATCATTCCACCCATCAATTTTTTAAACTCTCCTACCGTTAGCGGTCTTGCATCTGGCACAAGTTCATATCCTAACTGACCATTAGGCTCAATCGTAGCATTCTTAATATCGGTTAAATTAGAAATACCATTTTGGCGGACCTGCATTTCTAATTTATCGACGGTTAAACGCATTTTTTTTAAGTTCTGAATATTTACTTGACCATTTTCGATTACAGGGATTGCCTTACCTGTAAATATTTTCTCAAGAGAGTTAAATTTGACTTGTAGATACTCAATGAATATAAGTATTCCAATAAACATGGCAATCGTCAGAATTGTTCGTATAATACTATCTTCTATAATTGGTTTAACAATGATTGCACCAATTGAAATCATCACAACTGTAGTTGTAATAGTCATTTGTGCAATTGATTTTCTACCTGATATCCTAAGGAGTAGAAATCCCGTAAAGACTAAGATAATGGATTCCCAAATGAAATCGAAAAACATGCAAACACTCCTCTGAAAAAATTGGTTTGAAAAGAAGCCCTCACTTGAGAGCTTCTTTACCATAATGGGGTGAGATTACGAAAAGGAAGTCTTCATAAATTATTTCCAACTTTCTCGAAGTTATTTACCTCTAAAAATCGAATGGAGTACCAAAAAGTAACAATCTGCAAATACCTACTAAAGAGAATTAAAACCTCCCCTCCCTGACAAAATAACCTTGTGTTAAGGAGGTGAAAAGGTCATGGCTAACAACAACAACCGTAACAACCGTAATAACCGTCGTAACGACCAAAACAACAATGATTTAAATAACAACAATGATTTAAATAACAACAATGATTTAAATAACAACAATGTAGAGTTTGCTAATGAAAATGATGCTCAAGATTTAAACAATCGTAATAACAGAAACAATCGTAACAACCGTAATAACTAATAATAAGTAAATGAAGAGCCTAAGTATTCCACTCTAAATAAGGAGTCCTCCAACATGGATGAGTAATTTGCTTATCCTATGGAGTGATTCCTTATGATCTGAGTCCAAAGTATGTATGAGAATAGAAATACATAACATCCTTTAATTGTTTATCCCCATTACAGCCAAGAAGAAACTTAGTTTGATAGTATTATTGGTTACTAAAGATTTGATATTAGCTCTGTGTTAGAAGCAATGAACACGATAATTTCCCCAAAATACTATAAAACATATACATCACCTAAAGAATTAGATTCACCTCTTTTATTATGCCAACTCCTAAAGAAAATTCTCTTGAAAGTTTTACTACCAGTCAGAAAATGTTGGAGGATCTAATATCCCTAGATATGTTGGGAATAACATAATATGACATCGTTTTAGAATCGCTTCATAAGGAGGTGCGTAAAGTAATGCCGTATGCGAAACAAAAGCGCCAACCAGCTATTTACTATGAAACCATAGGAAAGGGAACACCCGTTATCCTTATTCCACCTCCTGGAGTTGGGCATCTGGCCTTTCGTTATCAAATTCCTTTAATGGATGTATGCATGCTCATCATGTTTGATATAAGAGGTGATTGTCGCAGTGATCGAAGCTCTGAACCAATTACGATGTCACAACTTACTTACGACGTGAAACGAGTCTTAGATGCCAATAATGTGGACAATGCTATTGTTTGTGGTTATTCAAACGGGGCACTGATCGCCCAAGAATTTGCGCTCACGTATCCTGAAAAAACATTAGGGCTTATCCTCATTGGCGGTTACCCTGAAGTAAAAACCTTTTTACTAGAGAAGGAATATCAAATAGGTATATGGGCTGCCAAAAATGAGTTAATGACACTACTTGCAACAGCACTTGCCAAAAATCATTTTACTGATAAACAACATGCTGATGAGTTGTATCAAGAAATTAAACGAACAGATCCACAAATGTTAGCAAGCCAATACCATCTTGGTTTACATCACAGCTGCTTAAACCGGTTACATCAATTGAATGTCCCATTATTAAAAATTTACGGTGCTGACGATCATTACATTCAAGTTTATCAATATTTGTTTCGGCATTTAGTCCGGGATGTTGAGGTTGTATATGTAGACAAAACAAAACATCAAGTTCCTACAAAATCTCCCCATGCATGTAATGCTTTAATAAAAGAATGGATGACAAGGAAAAACTTGATTCACTTAAATTAAAGAAAACATTTAAAAGGTAGCAAAAATAGTCAACATCAAGTTGGTATGCACTCAATAACTTTAAGAGTACCTTTTAATACCTTCCTGTTGAGTTTTCTCCATTCGATCAAGTCTATTTAACACTTCTTTAAACTGTAGGTCAACGTCACAAAATCGTTCTAAGATGATTTTAAGTAACTGTCCATTATCCATTTAATCACCTGTTATTTAAATTTTATTAGGTTTTTTGTCGAAAACATGGTATGCTCTATCTAACCATTTTAATACCTGTATCATGTTGTCTCTTTGGCTGGCTAAAATGTCTAATCCATTCATTACGAAAATATAGACTTTCTTTAACATTTGTCTATATCTAAGTTTTAATTAGGATACGGCGTTAATTAGTCAGCTTTTTTTATACATATTCTTTAATTAAGGATTCAGCTTACAGTGAACAGTACAAAAAATAAGAAAGACTTTCAATCAAACCTTTAAGGGTTTGATTGAAAGTCTTTTGTTAAGGCTGTTTTCTAAAAGATTGCTCCTGCGATTACTCGTCGCAGGTAAAGAGTGTTGCTTTTAGTAAAAAATTAATTTTTTTGAATCCGTTACAGGCGGACGCTTTCACTCCAGAGCACAAGTGCGACATCTGTTCACTCTTCACTTCGTTCCAGTTCACAGTGTCTTCTTTGCCGAGGGCACGGCTTCAGCTAACTTTGGAAAGAAATGCATTTTCTTTCCGAAGTGGATCTTCAGCTCGTTGCTCCTGCGGTTACTCGTCGCAGCTCCAAGCAGTTCAAAGAAGTAATGCTCGTTGCTCCTGCGGTTACTCGTCGCAGCTCCAAGCAGTTCGAAGAAGTAATGCTCGTTGCTGTTCCCGCTGGAGTCGCCACCTTTCACTTCTTTAAGTTATTAAAAAGCAACAATTTATACGAAAAGAGCCGTTAAATACAGCGTTAGCTTCCCCACAGTCTTTTTAATGTCTCAAGGGCGTTTTTCCTTTGAGACGTGCGGCATGAAGGTAGATGTCATTTTATAAATTCCTACCTATTAAAAAAAGGACTCTATAAAAGAGTCCTTAAATAATTATGCTTTGTTTACGTTAGTAGCTTGAGGTCCACGTTGACCTTGCTCAACGTCAAAAGTAACTGTTTGACCTTCTTCTAAAGTTTTAAACCCTTCGCCTTGAATAGCTGAGAAATGTACGAATACGTCGTCTCCACCTTCTACCTCGATGAATCCGAATCCTTTTTCTGCGTTAAACCATTTTACTGTACCTTGTTGCATGTTTGTTTCCTCCTGTGTGGATCTGTTCCACGATTTAATACTATTATTGCTCAATTATCAAAGGGGAAAAGTTTAAATACTTAATCTTTCCTTAAAGACACGAACAAAAATAATTCTTCCTTATAGTAACAAAGAAAATTCATAAAGTCAAATCAGATCTACTAATTAAGTACGCTGTACTTTCTGATCCTCCCCCCGTCTGTAACTTCAGCATGGTACAATGCTTTAACGGCATAAATCTCTCCAAGTTGTGCTCATTCATTAGTGCCTTTAACCTTTGTTGCCATTCTTTATTATTTTGAATCAGTTCGTGCATTAATACCTCATAGGTTTGCCGCTCCTTTTTTTCAATAACGCACCTGACCCCCAGCACATTAATGCTTTATCGTTCTGGGGGGCAGGAAACTTTATTACAAGGCTATTTGTTTTTGTGTCATGTTTTCTCACTTAAATAATCAACGTCATAAAATAACTCCATCAACCTTCTTAGATAATAAATGAAGAGGACCTTTTAATACCTTCCTGTTGACCTTTCTCAATTCGATCAAATTGTCTATTTAACACTTCTTTAAACTGCAGGTCAACTTTATCTAATCGTTCTAAGATGATTTTAAGTAACTGTCCATTATCCATTTAATCCCCTCTTATTTAAATTTTATTAGGTTTTTTGTCGAAAACATGGTATGCTCTATCTAACCATTTTAATACCTGTATCATGTTGTCTCTTTGGCTGGCTAAAATGTCTAATCCATTCATTACGAAAATATAGACTTTCTTTAACATTTGTCTATATCTAAGTTTTAATTAGGATACGGCGTTAATTAGTCAGCTTTTTTTATACATATTCTTTAATTAAAGTTTCAGCTTGCAGCGAACAGTACAAAAAATAAGAAAGACTTTCAATCAAACCTTTATGGGTTTGATTGAAAGTCTTTTGTTAAATACAGCGTTAGCTTCCGCCACACTCTTTTTTAATGTCTCAAGGGCGTTTTCCCTTTGAGACGTGCGGCATGAAGGTATTAAAGAAAAGCGCAAGCGCCCTCGCTTATCGACGATGAAAACTGGACTGAGCCGAGCGAGATAAAGGAGAGTTGAAAGACGCGAGTCTTTCATTCTCGACTTATCGTAGACGAGGTGAGGGAAGTTTCTCAAGTCGATAGGGCGCTGAGCTAGACAGCTACCCAGGGCCAAAAAATATATACTTTCCTACCTATTAAAAAAAGGACTCTATAAAAGAGTCCTTAAATAATTATGCTTTGTTTACGTTAGTAGCTTGAGGTCCACGTTGACCTTGCTCAACGTCAAAATTAACTGTTTGACCTTCATCTAAAGTTTTAAACCCTTCGCCTTGAATAGCTGAGAAATGTACGAATACATCGTCTCCACCTTCTACCTCGATGAATCCGAATCCTTTTTCTGCGTTAAACCATTTTACTGTACCTTGTTGCATGTTTGTTTCCTCCTGTGTGGATCTGTTCCACGATTTAATACTATTATTGCTCAATTATCAAAGGGGAAAAGTTTAAATACTTATTCTTTCCTTAAAGACACGAACAAAAATAATTCTTTCTTAGAATAACAAAGAAAATTCATAAAGTCAAATCAGACCCAATAATTAAATACGCGGTACTTTTTAATCCTCCCCCATCTGTAACTTCAGCATGGTACAATGCTTTAACGGCATAAATCTCTCCAAGTTGTGCTCATTCATTAGTGCCTTTAACCTTTGTTGCCATTCTTTATTATTTTGAATCAGTTCGTGCATTAATATCTCATAGGTTTGCCGCTCCTTTTTTGAGCGCCTTATACTAGTTCAACTATTTAATGGCTAAGCTAACCTTCAGTTTTTTTCCTTTAATCGTTGTATGTTCCATTGCTTCTAACACTAACGATCCTTTTCCATTATGAATATCAACGTAGGTTAACGTATCTTGGATAGTAATTATCCCAATATCCTCTGCCGTCACCCCAGGAATATTAGCAATCGTTCCAACAAAATCTACTGGTCGAAGCTTCTTCTTTTTCCCACCATTAAAATGGAGCTTCATAATATCTTTATTTATCCGTTGCGTTTTATTATTTCTAACAACTCGACGGCCACTAATTTTTTCATCAAAAGCAGCTTTCCCTCTAGAAACTTCCTCCTCGCTAGGTGCCTCCATGACCGGTATGGGAAAACCAATGTACTTCTCGATCCCTTTAAGGTACTTCCCATCGTTTGGTGTGGCAAACGTAATAGCTTTTCCTTTGTTACCGGAACGGCCAGTTCTTCCTGTTCGGTGAACATAACCTTCTTTTTCCATGGGGACGTCATAGTTAATGACTAACGTTACATTGTCAACATCAATTCCCCTAGCAGCAACATCCGTCGCCACCAGATAACGGAAATTCCCCCTCTTAAATCCATCCATGACGGAGAATCGGTTTTCTTGCTCTAATCCACCATGAAGTTTTTCACAGGAATAATTTGCACGTTCTAATTCGGAAAACACCGTATCCACATGCTCTTTCGTATTGCAGAAAATAATACAACTGTCTGGATTCTCCACTACGGTTATATCTTTAAGGAGCGTTAACTTCCCTTTTGGGTTAACCTTAATTAAATGGTGTTCAATCGAAGCAGTAGTAATCCCTGAAGACGCTACCTCAATATGCTGGGGATTTTCCATATATTTATGACAAAGATTTTCCACATCTTTAGGCAACGTTGCAGAAAACACCATCGTCACTCTGTTGGCAGGAAGTGCCTTAATAATCGCTTCCACATCGTTGATGAAACCCATATTTAGCATCTCATCTGCTTCATCAATAACGAGATACTCAATTTCATCCAATGCTAAGGTTTCTCTTTCCATATGGTCCAATACCCGTCCAGGTGTCCCAACAACAACATGATTCCTTTGTTTCAATTCCTCTTTTTGTTTCGAGAAGGGCTCTTTTCCATAAACAGCCATGGCTTTGATCCGCTTAAATCTACCAATATTTGCAATATCCTCTCGAACTTGAACAGCAAGCTCCCTTGTTGGTGTGAGAATTAATGCTTGGGGATTTCTTTCCTCCCAATTCATCATTTCACAAATAGGGATTCCAAAGGCCGCAGTTTTTCCGCTACCCGTTTGAGATTTAACTACTAGATCTTCCATTTTCATGGCTAGTGGAATGACTTCCCTTTGAACCTCTGTTGGCATTTCATATTTCATTAATGAAAGTGCCCGATTTATTTCCTCACTTAATTGATACTCAGCAAAATTTCGTTCACTCATACCCTGACCCCATTTTTTTATAATTTCTATTCATGCTTTGTTCATTGGTAATGTTGATTTTCGCTTCAGAAACTCGCTTTCCAGGTGGAGTCCATGCAGTTTGGACTTCACTAAAGCAGAGCTTATTGAACTGACTTTTACATTATCTCGTCCGTAATTCAGACCACAACTGCTCAAGCCACTTATCAAAATCCGCACCCTTCTCTCCTTCATATGTATCATACACATCAATTCTCATCTTTTTCAGTTTTTCTTTAAAATCTTCATAGGAGTGATCCTTAGGCAGGCTCTTTTTTATGCGAACAAGAATTTTTTTCGTACCTTTAATGGCGTCGCCTTCTTTCCTTTCAGGCATCGTCACCTTTTCCCCTAAGTCTAGAAGTTGCCGGTAAGCAGCTTCTCGAACTTTATAGACCGAATCACCTGCCATACTATGCTTTAATAATTCAATCGTCTCTCTCGATTTCCACTTCGCTAACTCTTCTACCGCATCCAACCGTTCCCGCCAATTCGCTTTTCTATTGATGGACTTTTTTAATTCATCAAAATTCGCAGGTAAATCTGTTCTTTCTTCATAATTACTCAAATCATTTTCCCTCTCTTCTCTTTATATATTCGACCAAACCATTAACAGATAGTTTACCTTTAATTGCATTTCAACATACACGTTTCATCCGTATAGGGAGCACGTGATGGTTCCTGGCCAATGATAAGGAATTTTAGAACGCACACCTCTTTTCATCGAATTATTTATCTGAATCAATTTCATAACTGAATGAATGTCATAACTCAAAATAAGGTGTGAAATTTCGAATGGTGAGCGTGAACTTCACTTCAGACGGACGCTTTCCCGAGGGCTTGTCTTCAGCTAACTTAGGTTCGATTACTCTTCGCCTAAGTGGATCTTCAGCTCGTTGCTCCTGCGATTACTCGTCACAGATAAACAGTGCTCCTGCGGTTACTCGTCGCAGCTCGAAGCAGTTCGAAGAAGTATTGCTCGTCGCTGATCCTCTGGGAGTCGCCGCCATTGTTTTAACAAATATGTTGTTTTTTAGGTAGACAGGGTCTCATTTCTCCCTAAAATACGTTTGTTTTACAGCATAAAACTGCCAGTCACCTGTAAGTTATGACTGGTAACTTATTATTATCCAAGTTGAGCTTCAGCGTATCAGGAATATTACCTAATGGCAACGTAAGTTTTTCAGCATATAACAATCGTTGTTTTGTAGGATTGTCCATACTACACTGTTTCTAAGTTGTAGAAAACTCAGCCGTTTATCTCAAAACGTAAAAAATTTTAAAATAACCCTCCCCTTTTTTGAAGTTTGGATGTATCTATTCTTATGAAGGGGGAGATCAATATGATGGAAAATGGACAAGTAACGATTTTTGCGGAGTATTCAACGTTTGAGGATGTATCATCTTTTAATGAAGCGATCAATCAATGGATGAATCAATATGACCGCTATTTTACGAAAGGAGAAAAGTTGGCGCTTACTTTTTTAACTCGTTATAGTGTGAAAGTTGTCGGTGTGTCCAATGTGAAGATTGCAACAATCCTTAAAGTCATTCATGAAGAATATGGTGGCAATGGTATTTCACGCTCTACATTTAAGAGAATGGTATCGAAAGCGAAGAAGATCGGTATGATCAAGACATACACGCTGAAACGAACTAGCGGCGGCCAGTCAAGTAACTTATATGTGTTCCAGCCATATCCGAATGATGGTGGT
The DNA here is from genome assembly GCF_020519665.1 of Bacillus shivajii. Lineage (NCBI taxonomy): Bacteria > Bacillati > Bacillota > Bacilli > Caryophanales > Bacillaceae > Bacillus > Bacillus shivajii. The sequence continues at coordinate 2,037,995 of NZ_CP084703.1, read as the reverse complement.
TCATCTTCTCGAAAAAAACAATCTGGACTAGCTCAGTCCTATGTCCCTAAACGTCGCTTACATTCAAATGAACCACCGTACCAGCAAAAATTGAACCACCTAATAAAAACTAAAGAGTATAAAACTAATAAATTATTAAATAAACGTAAAGAGTCGTTGGACCACTCGTATACAAGTGACTATGTCCCTTACTCTTTTCAAAACCTCGCAAAAAATTTCTTTGACTGTGCTGACACGATTGAAAGTTATTGGCGAATGGTACGTATTTGTGCGTATAAAAATAACTACGAAACTGAACAGAACCTCATGATCGACACCGCTATCAAAGCCTTTAAACAAACTGTTCGTACCATGAAAAAGAAGACCATTCATCGTCCGATCGCCTATTTTTACGGGGTACTAAATAACAAGTTTGAAGACATTTATATGTTTGAAGTGAATGAGCTGATAGAACAGCAATAACGCACCTGCCCCCAACACGATAAAGCTCTCACGCACTTGCGGTCAGGACCGTTATTCAATAACCAATAACTACTATTCCACATCACTTGTATATTTTTCTGGTAACAACTCCATTGCATTACATTTAACTAAATCTCCATTGTACATAATGATTACATCCGCACCTTTACCATAGTCACTAATTAACTCACGACACATACCACAAGGGGCTACAACCCAACATTTCTCTATATCTTCGTGAGGATGAGGGTGAGCTACGGCTACAATTGTCTCAAATTCATGTTCCCCTTCAGATATAGACTTACCAATAGCCATTGCCTCACCACAAACTGTAATTCTTCCAACGTTTGCTTCTACATGAACCGATGAAAAGATATTACCTGACGTGGTTCGTACGGCTGCACCAATATGATGTCGCCCATAACTATAATTATTTTCAATTACTTTTTCTGCTTCCCTAATTAATTCAAAGTCTTTATTTTCTAGTGGTCTTACGTTAAGCATTATTTTCTCCTCCCGAAAAATCTATCTACATTTATACTTTTCTCCCTAATAAAATAATAGTGAAAAAAATTGCGACAGATTCTATCGCTATTCTTTCAGTAAGTTTTTTTAAAACTCCTATACTATTTGCTATATGTGAGTACACACCACCATAAATATAACCAATAACATATGCCAAACAAGCTATTAATAAAACGAAATAAAATAAAAACTCTTTATAACCAATTTTAAAACGAGGACCTATTTCCAATTTGCCATACAGTTTATTAAACACCACTTGGACCTCCAATTTTAAACAAATAAAAATTATGTCTTGTTATTTGTTAATGATTAGGTATAACCATTCACCAGTTCTTTTCCCAAATGAATAAAATTCGTTATAAAGAACAACGATTACCAACAAAATTAACGTAAAAACCATTAAAGACATTACAGGGTTTTGTAGGATCAATGTAAACTGACTTCGGAATTTCTTCACATTACCTCCTCCAAGTTCAAAATTTACGAAATCATTAAAACCTCACCGATTCTTACCAACCTTCTTTAACTTCCATGCATTATGAATAGCCAATATCATTCCCAATATTCCGAATTTTTTTAATGGGTGTATATAAAATTTAACCAACTTCCCAAAGTTGCTTACAACTGTATAAACAGTACACTTGCTACCTTTTTTGTAGAACCTCTCTTTAGGGTATAAAAAAATGAGCTGAAACATTGCAACTCACAAATTTTTACCAACACAACCCGTTCGTGATACAACAAAACTTTCGAAAATTGTTCACGTCGGAAGCTTCTACTTCTCTAGTAAATTGATTAACTAAACTAGAAAAACATAGGGAGCATATAAAGTAATAATGTTGCAACCAAAACTGAAACAAATATCAAAATACAATTAATGACAATATTCATAGGTGGTACATATTTAGGATTATCTAACTTATCAAGTTTCTCATTTATTTTTTTTAACTCTTTTACTATCTCTTTATTTATCTCGTCTGACATAACTATCCCCCTAATTTATGTAATTATCTAATCCTAAGTAGCAACACTAACGGTTAGACTTACTTATTCCATTTATGATTCCGTTCGCTGAATACGAACAGCGATAGCTTATTCAACAAGCTTGTTAGTACAATAACAGTAGCGAGAACTTCTTCAACTCTCACTCTTAGTTTGTTACAGTTGCAAAATGTGTAATTTAAGATTAATTAATAGCCCTTAAATATCCCCGCGTAACTGCCTTTCTAACGCTTCTATGATTTCATTAATTGTCTTTTTTTCTATTTCTGATAATTCGTTTGTTTCATATAATGCTTGGGTTGTACTAATTACTTCTTCAAGGTCGTGGTACCATGCATAATGGGCTAGTAAATTACTAGTACTTTTTACAACCTTTTTGTCTAATGCACTTAATTTTTGTATATACCATGTAGGTTCCTCTTCAAAGAGGTCATACATGACAGCACCATATGCCGCACTTGCTGCCCCATCAAGTTTATTATGTAATGAAAAAATATCGTCTATATATTCCATTTTTATGGACGTTTCTAGCTGACGGATCCAACCAATGACTTCATCGAAATATGCACCTTCTATACTATTGTAAGAAGCAGGATCAAGTTTTTCTAAGGAAGTTAAAACTTTATTTATATCTTCTTTACTGTTTTTGTCAGCCTTTATTAACGAATGAACATCCAACTCAATATCCTTTGCCGTATTATTTTTATCTTCTATTTCTATTGATTTATTTTTATCGGGTCCGTCTTGTTCATTTATACTTTCTTGTTCGGTAAAGTCTGTGGATGTTTCCTCATTAGTGTTGAAACATGCAACTAATAAAGTTAATGACAAAATAAGCCCGATTATAAACATGAAGTTCTTCACCTTATCATCTCCTATAATAATTGTACATTTTGTTTATTCAACAAACCCCTAAATTCTATGATTAAAATGCCCTTGATTAAAATAAAGATTGATATTCCTTATAGAAGGATTGCTATTCATATATTACTAAATCAACTTCATCACCATAATAAGATAATGCAACGAAATCTCCTCGTTCAAACGGAGTTTCTGTAAATGCAACCCAAAAAGAAATGGCACCATTTACCCTTATATATTTATCTTCCTGCCCCATGAACTAACACATCTTTTACATCTTGATTATTACTTGTAAAGTAAGCAATAGAAAAGGGAATATCAGAACTATTCGATCCTGAAAAACCTCCCTTTTTTATATCTGTATATCCGCCACCACCTACAACTTGCTGGGAATAATTATCTCACTCTGCTTGTAAGAATCGCTTTGTTAAAAGTTCAATTAAATCATCTGTTAAGTCTAAATAAGTCATATTATGTTTTAATACATACTTATCCCCTTGCCATTGTTGTCTTACTCTTAATAAAACTGCGCCATCTCCACGTCTAACGATTACCTCTCTTACATCTGACGTATATTCAAATTCAGAGCTGTAAGTCACTGGACTCATTTTCAACTCATTAAAGAAAAATCGAACTTCTCTAGCATCATCAACATATTTAACCTTCCAAACGTCATCTTTTAAAACAAGATATTCTAGAGTTAAAGGTTTTTTATACCAGCTCCAATCTAAATAAGTAACCTCATCTTTTTTGAAAGTGATTGGGTTAAAAAAGTATGTTGTATTTATGAAAACTAGTGTACCTATTAAAAAGATACTAATAAAAATTAGGGTGAATAACTTCTTCAATTTAAACTGCCCTCCTTAAGGCTATTTCACTAAAATGCTTGTTATTTAAAAAGGATTGATGTGTACTTATTAAATGTAACTCCCCCATTACTTGAATAAGCTTTATCATTTTAAGCTTAACATTATTTTCCTTTTATTCAGGCAAAAAATAGCGTCTCTTATTAAAGAAACGCACTTCGTTAACGAAATAAGGATTAATAACGAAATTAAAACACTCTAATCCAAATCTTATAATTACTATCATTCAATTCAATTATTTTCATTTCTTTGTTCAATACTGACTTTTCATCTATGTACCCTGCTTCGAATTTTCCAGTACCTGAGCCTTGGTTAAGTTTTTCAGCAGAAGGCATACCAATATTTATAGCATCAGTCACTAACCATTTACCATCGATTTTTTCAATATTTGCTACGAATTTTTCGTCAAGATTATTCATAGTTCCTTTATAGACACTAATCACTCTACCTTCGTCAATTTCAATTGTTTCATAAATTTCCTTTACTTCAGCGTAATTTTCATCTAAATGGATTCTTTCTAATGTTTCTACTGGAGTGTTTGATGAATGATCATTATTTGCCTGACAACCTACTGTTAAAATTAGTGTAAAAATAAATAATATTCGATACATATAACCCTCTCCTTTATATAGGATACGTTTAATTTGTCTTTAAAGTTTCATTTTTCGTTACGATTCAGCTTAAGTAAAACCCTTCACAAATTAGGCAAAGTATAACCTTGTTTTAATTTAATGGATTGTTTTCTGCGCATCAAGTCAAATACGAAAAGACGATCACATAGGATGCAATCGTCTCTTAGAAGGTTAATCCATTACCAGTATGGTTGTACAGTGTAGCAAAAGATGAGCGATCTTATTCAACCGGCCCAGTGAGCACTATTATAAGTTATTTTTATTAAATAAAATCTTTTTTCAAATTGACATCTTTTTACCATTGGGAAGGATTTCTAATAAACCTTTTTTCATATGATTTAGTGCGGTTTCTCCCATCTTGTTTCGCTTGATATAAAGCCGTATCAGCATTATTAATTAAGGTATTCATATTACAATGATCAGACGGTACTAACGTTGCTGTACCTAAACTTATCGTAATGTGATCGCTGACTTTAGAACCTGAATGTGGAATATTTAACCTTCCAATGGCTACTCTAATTTTTTCTGCAACAACATATGCTCCTTCTTCATCAGACTCAGGGAGGACCACACTAAATTCTTCGCCTCCATACCGGAAAACTAAGTCCCCTAATCTCCTAAGGGTGCCTTCTATTGCATTAGCAACTACCTTCAGACATTCATCTCCTGCTTGATGTCCATATATATCGTTATAAGCTTTGAAGTGGTCAAGGTCTATCATAATCAAGGATAAAGGTTTGGAGTTTCTTCTAGCTCGATTCCATTCTGCTTCTATACATGCATCGAAACTTCTACGATTCTTCACTCCGGTTAGTCCGTCTATCGTCGAGAGCTGCTTTAAAATTTCATTCGCTTCTTTAAGCTTTTGCTCAGTCAACTTCCGCTCTGTAATATTACGAGATACCGCAATCAGCTTATGATCTTTAGAGTTTACTCCCTGTAACAACCTTATAGATGATTCAAACCATATATATTCACCATCACTCCTAAGCATTCGATATGAAGAAGTGCAGTAACCAGTTTCTAATAATGTTTGATGTTTCTTTCTGGTGATTTCATGGTCATGAGGATGAATAAACAAATAAGCCTCTTTACCAATCATTTCTTCTTCATCATATTGCAAAATTCGTTTACAAGCTGGTGATGTATATAAGTATTTCCCATCAACATCATGTAAAGTGATCATATCACTTGAATATTCTGCCAATAAACGAAAACGTTCTTCACTTTTTCTTACGGTTTCTTCTAATTTATTTCTTTCTGTAACATTAGAAATGATGACTTGAAGCGCCTTTTTCCCTTTGTAATCGATTGGTACAGAGGAAAATCTACCATCAATTACGTTCCCATGAACATCAATAATTTTACTATCATAGGGTTCAAGATGCTTATTTAAAGCAATCGTTTTTTTGATCCGCTTGAAAACATCTTCTCGATGATCAGGATGAATAAAGTCGCTAATGTTTCTGCCTAAAATGCTTTTATAGCTATTTGCGCCAATCGTTTTTACCCCTGCTTCATTTATATAATCAATTTTCCCTTCAGAATGAATAACCATTGACTCTGGTGAATACTCGATGAGTTTCCTATATTGTGCTTCATTTTTCTCTACCTGTTCTATTAATCTTTTTTGTTCCGTAATATCTTGCATGTGTGAAATAAAATATAATGGGCGGTCTTGTTCGTCTTTCACCAATGAAACACTTAATAACACCCATATTAAATTCCCTTTTCTATGAATGTAACGCTTTTCCATTTCATAATATTTGATGTCATCATCATTTAACATTTTTTTGACATTGTTTAAGTCTACATCTAAATCATCAGGAAAACTTACATCTTGAAATGTGATGTGTTCAAGTTCCTTTTCAGAGTATCCGAGAATTCTACATAAAGATTGATTGACTTTTAGAAACTTCCCCTCTAGGGATACGACCGCCATTCCAATAGAAGCAAAATGAAACGCATTCAAAAAAAGGTTATCATTCTGGATTTGTCTCATAAATAACCACTCCTAATTACCCATTACTTATTACTTGGGTTAATTAAAGTATAAATTATTTGAAATATTAAAACTATAAAATTTCAAATAGTTACTTATTTTGACATAAACAACCTCTTCCTTACGTTCATTCTTTCACATAGTCACCCGAAACCGGGGGCATTTTGTTGATCGGTATTGGTCAGTTAGACATTATAAAACATGAGTAACTTTGTTATACAAATGCTTTCCTCGCATTTTAAAGCAATAATGCTTTTATAAGAAAAATAATGATATTTTTTGCCCTCAACCGCATCTTTTTGTCTATAATTACGTCTGCAATAATGAGCAAATTGAGTAAAATTTGAGTGAAGAAGTTCCAACGCTCTCGAATCGCATTACAACCATACCATACGAATTGAAAGAAAAAAGGGGAATTTATTGTAGTATATCGAGCAACTCCAAGGTCTTTTGGATTAGAGTCGTTTGTCTTGGAGATGAAATTCTTGTGGTTGAGTGAAAAAGTAACCTCAGATATTCTTGAGCGCATATTTTTCATATTTTCAAATATGAAAGTAAATGATTACTAATTAGATGAGGAGTTGGTAACATGCCGGAGCTACACGAAACTAGAAGAGGTAGAGATTCTTATGACCAAGATTTCCCACAAATACTTAAGAATGTAGGAACGATTGCAAAAGCATTGGAAAGCATTAACAACCTTAACGATCAAAACTACGATGATTTAGTAAGTCAAATTATTGAAATCGCTAAGGAAAAATATCATCAAGAGCAACTTAAGAAAATTGCGGATGAAATGGCTGAATATGATTACAAAGTTGCTCAAATATTGGATATGTATAAAAAATGATAAGCAATAATCACAATTTCGTAATTTCATCTGCGCTTGTATTAGTATTTTTAATTGGCTCTCTCTTGTTTTTATATTCGCAACTTTCTCAATTCGAATTTAACCAACAAGCGCAAAATAATTATCTTTATTCAGAAGTTGATAAACCTCCTTCAGTTGAAGTTTTTCATTATGGATCTGATGAACAAGAAAGCATGTTTGATGAAAATTGGAACCCCGAAACTTCTGAAACTGGCTTTAAGTTATACGACCATTTTCATGATGATATTAGAAAATCTCAAGACATAGATGATAAAACTTTAGAAGAAGCGTTCCCTATGGCAATGAGTGAAAGGCGCATGAAAGAAACGTTGATCTTTATGCTCAATTCAAAAGTGGTTGCCGAATGGAAATTTAATGTATTTGAAATAACGGAAGAACGAACAGAACGATTATTGAAAGTCGTCCGAGAGCGAGGGGAACTTGAAGCAGATTTTGAACATGGGGAAATATATTTGAATATTTTGTTAGAATGGCAAAATAACAATTTTTCCAATTCTGTTGATCATCATGAAATATTGTGGGGATTACGTAATGGAAAAACAGATGGAGAAGCGATAAGATTATTTACTCCAGAAGAAGAACAAGAATTTAAAGAAAAAGGTTATCCGTTGCCTCAAGCGGAGCATTTCAAATTACGAGATGGGAACTGACCGTTTAACTAAATACGACTTAATCGAACATGAGTATGCACGTGTAAGGAATTCCCATGAGTTGATAGAACATACAGTTATTCGTTCATAGGCATAATAAATATACAATCTTAAAATTCATAAAGAAGGAGGAGCGAAAATGCCCCTCCTTCTTTATTTTATTTAGCTGAATTACTTAAAAACTTCATATTCTTTACGAATTTAGCATCATGAATATTGATTTTTAGGCTTACTATCACCAAAAATGATTTCCCATAATAGTACTCCGTGGCTATTTAACGGGCAAGCATGACGCAAGAAAGGCATGGAATCTCCATGCCTTTTTTGTGTTTACGATTTACTTAGTGGATTTTAAGAGAGTCGATGAACATTTGTAACCTTTGAATGTACACGCCACCATTATAATCTTCTCGATCTGCGTGCTTATGTTTGTAGAACCATTCACCAGAAATTTCGAAGAGCTGGATATATCCATCGATAAACTCTCCTTCCATTCCACTGTAATAAGAATAGTGATGAGGAATTCCACCACCTAAATCTTCATGATAAGCAACATCAATGTTAAAGGCATTAAACATGATTTCCTTTCCTTCATCTAGAGGAAATCCATCCATTAGTTTACCGAACGAGTAAAAACTTTTTTCCGAAACAAATGGCTCAGTAAAGCGCCATTCCGTAAAATACTCATGCTCAATCCGTTCAACTTCTGTGTCACTTGGCAAATAGCTTGTGATGCCTAACTCCTCAATCTCATATAGCTCAACATCAACTTCCTCAAATCTAGATGCCCCTACTGGAAGGATGACGTTTTTTTCCTTTGGTCGATCGTACTCAGGGTGCTGTTCTCCCTCAGAACCGTGAATCGTGTAAGGGGTATCCACTACCCTCATATATGAAAAAAAGATCCAAGGTAAAGTCCAGCTTTCCAAGTGATCAAGGGGAAGATCTGCAATGAAAACCATTGGTTGCCCAAATAATTCGGAAACATATAACTCCTTAAAACGACCATTTTCTTCATCAATAATGGCGGACACTTCGGTGTTTTCTATATTAAAAGGAAACACATTGTCAAAAGGAAATAATATTGCAATCTTCATTCTTACTTCGTCAATGATGGTTTCGACAGGAATCGTCACACTCTCTTTTTCGCTAAACTCCGTTGTGATTTCACGTATTTTTTCTTCTAGTTGTGCTTCACTGATCCCTTCGTTTAATAGTATGAATTCCATACGCTCTGTTTCAGGTCCATTCATGTATACCGAATGAGCAACCTCACCCTCTTCTTCCTCTACAGACCATGTTGTCGGAAGACGGACAGATAATTTATCATTATAAATGTTATATGATCCCATTGCATTAAAGTCATCATGGTCAAAAGATGGTCGATCAAGCACTCTTTCTATTAAAACCTCATTTTCTTCAGCATAGGGTAATTCGCCGTTCTCTCCTCCACCAACACCAGTGTTTGCATCATTTACTAATGAGTCACCTTGTAAGAAAGTACTATTTAAGATTAAAAGTCCTGCGATTCCTGCAGCTGCAACTGTAGCGACACTACCGATTAAGCGTTGGCGAAGTTTTTTCCTCTTCTGTTCTTTTTGTTGTGATTCTATGACGTCTTTAAGTCCTTCTTCGAATGCATGAAGGCTTTTATCACGTGCTTCTTTGGAGCTTTTCATTGTCTGTTGTTTCAATATGTTACGAAGTTCATCGTTAGGCTGTTTACCGTCTTTCATTAGCTACTCACCTCCAGCTTAACTTGTTCTGACAAAGCTTGTCTTGCTCTTCGCTGCATTGATTTTACAGAAAGAGTAGTTTTACCCATGATTTCTGCTGTTTCTTTAATTGAAAAGTCCTCGATAAACCTCAAATGGAGTACCGTTTGATAATGGACTGGAAGTTTATCTATCGTTTTAAGGACTTCATCAACTTGTATATGACGAAGGACCGTGTTCTCTGCTGATTCATCCTTTCCTCCCATGTTTTCAATTACATCTTGGTCCATTGAAATTGAGAGGCGCTCCTTATTCTGCTTCCGGTAATAATCGATAACGACATTTCGAGCAATTTTAAAAATCCACGTTTTAAAGGATGACTTCCCTTCAAATCGACTAAGTTGTCTTGCAGCTTTAAAGAATACATCTTGCAGCAACTCTTCTGTATCGTGATAACTATTCGTCTGTATGTATATGTAATGAAAAATTCGATCCACATAGCGCTCATGTAATTGCTGGATCGCTTGTTGATCACCTGTAAGTATCTCACGTATAAGTTCGTGATCGTTCATTTCCTCATCCTCCTATTCTTCTTTCGTCATTATAGACGATGCAATGGTATAAAAGGTGCTCGGAAAATAGTTTTTTTAGTATTTTTTTCAAATTACTAGGTGGATTATAGTAGTAAACAGTCTGTCATCCTTTCGTACACTTTTTGTCACTTGGTGGTGAGACTATGTCAGAGGTGGTACATGTTAGGACTGTAATCAGAGTCGTTCATAATTTCTAGGGTTATTTTTTATAGCCTACTTTGTATTATTTAACTACATCCTTTTGAATCTATATCCGTAATATTAGCAATAACTCGTAATGTTTCGTTGTTTACAGTACGGGTGTATGAATAAAAAAATATAGAGGATGACTCATCCGTGCCTGGCACTGATAAGTCATCCTCTATATACGTATAAGAAACTGAAGATTTTATTGATTGCCATTGGCCAATGGAAGCACAAGAACCGTCCCCATGCATCCTTTGGAAGCACGAGAACCGTCCCCACGCTTCTACAATTCTTTAACCAATCCTTCTACTGCAACGACTTGGCCCTTTTCATTAAAAACGGGTAATTCCGCTATTTCTGCCTTACATTTTGACCCATCTTTTCGGATAAGTTCTACTGGATATTTAGGCTGTTGAATTCCTTTCAATGACAAATCTGTATATTCAACTGCAGCTTCATTGATCGGACTGTCGGTTAAAATTCGCTCGAAATTTTCCATCACTTCATTAGGATGATAGCCTAAAATGGTTGTAACAGATTCTGAGACTTGTTCAAAAACACCATTTTCATCATGTCTGTATGAGAAGAATCCAACATCACCATTTTTTCCTGAATCTAACAAAAGTTTTCTTCCTTTACTATTAACCTTTGAATACAATTCATCCATATTTTTCAGCACTTGAGTATTATTATCAAATACTTTATTCGTCATTTCCTTTACATGTTCTGAAGTGGCAAAGATCTCTTCCGATGTTGCTAATTGTTCCTGAGTTACGCTAGCAATTTCTTGTGAAAAAGAACTTGCATTTTCCATATCTACAACAATACTATCCATTTCTTCTCTCACATCATTAGATACTGTATGTATCTTTCCGAATATTTCATCTGTGCTTTGAACGGATTCATAAACACCAAAAATACTTTCTTTATTTTTATATGTTTGCTGAACAGCTTCATTCACGATATTTTCAACATTAGTAATTAATCCTTCAATTGTATTCGTTGCTTCAGCAACACTTTCTGATAGCTTTCTAATTTCTTGAGCCACAACGGAAAAACCTTTACCATGTTCGCCAGCCCGTGCTGCTTCAATTGAAGCATTAAGTGCTAATAAATTCGTTTGAGAAGCAATATCATCAATTACTTGAATAATACTCTTAATTTCAGAAGTAGAATCACCAGCTTTAGAAACTGTACTAGATAATTGGTTAATAGATTCTGTCACACCCGTTACATCATCTAAAGTTGCTTTCATTGCGTCTTTCCCTTGTGAAGAAACTTCTCCCATTTCAACTGTTTTTCTTTGGACATGCTTACTTTTCGTTGAAGACTCAGAAACAACATCAGACAATTGATTAATATGATTCGCTACTTCTTCCGTGTGTTGTGCAGATAATTTTGTACTATGTGTAAGTTCATCAATGGATTCTAATTGTTCCTTAGAACTTTGTTCAGTTTTTGATAAAACCTGTCTAACCGAATAATTCATTTGGTTTGTTTCGATCACTTTATTTGCAATATCATCTATTAATTCCTGAATCAACTGATTCTTTTTTTCTAATGATTCTACATTTTTCCCTGGACCATTTTTCTGTTTAAACTTAAACAAAACATTCACACCTTTTCCTATCACTTTATTGTGAGATACCATTTTTTAGAGGATCTTGGTACCTGTTGTACTTATTAGATACCCATTCTAACCGTTCTATGACTTTTGTAATTTGATCTGTAGTTGTGAAAGGAGATATACAGACAAACTTCGCGGAATAAATAGGCATTTCTTCTGAATCATTGATTACGGATACAGTACATATTTTCTTTGTATCACCTAAAAATATGTCATCGTTGTTCTTACCTAACTCTTCGTAAATTAAACTGTTAAAGAGATTAATTTCCTGAATCTCTTCCTTTGTTGCTTCTCCATTACGTTCTTTTTCCCAGATTACTTCTTCGGGATAAAATCTAAACGTAGTAATTAAACCATGATTCTCCGAATTTGTTATTGCGATATTTGGTATCTTCGATAACTCTTTTCGAAATTGTTCGTTTACTCTTATATAGTTAGCAAGGACTTTCTGATAGCCTTCTACTCCGAGAGTTAACAAGGAAGCATAAATAGGAATAGAGCTAGCCATTCTTGAACATTCGAATGTATAACCTGTATGATAACTACCATAGCCGCGATTTCCAACATATGGTGTTTCTGAACTTTCAATATCAAGTAAATAGAGGTCTTTTTCTTTTTTCGTTAAAAAAAGACTTGTTGTATACGGAGTCTGACCTAATTTATGAAAATCAAAACAAACGCTGTCTGCTAGTTTCATATATTGCATTTTTTCTTGAATGTTCATCAGCGCATTTAAAACTTCAGGCTCAAATGCCAATTGATTATGTTCAAAATCATAGTCGTTAAAAAAAGCATAAAATCCTCCTAAAGCTGAATCAGCGTGAATATATGGAGGTGACAGTTCAAAGTTATTACAAACTTCCGCACTTACTTCTTTTATTTCTCTAATATGATCAATTCCAAATGTATCAGTCGTGCCAACTGTTCCAACGATAAAAAGCGGAACGCCTCCTTGCTTAATAACGTCTGTTATTTTCAACTTCAAATCATCCATGCACATTGAAAAATCATCTTTAACCTTAACTTTAATTAACTGATCTGTTCCTATCCCAGTAGCTTCAACTGACTTCCATGTACTATAATGAGCTACTTCAGAACAGAAGCAATATAAATTTTGTTTTATACCCGTTTTCTTCATGTTGGGGTCATATTTAGCAAGGGCTAAACGCAATGCTGTAAAAACAGCCCCTTGTCCACCCCATGTAGTATACCCTCCTGCATCTGAGTATTCACTACCTAGTAACTTCCTCATCATTGTTATAATTCTTACTTCGGCTTCTGCTCCAGCTGGTCCATTTACATCCCAAATATTGTTTCCATTAACTAAAGTCATAAGGAAATTCCCTAATAAACTAGCTGTATTTGGGTTAGGTACAAAATTATTGTGATAGTTACGATTACTATACGGATGACCTTCAATTAAATCTATTAACTTAGAAACAGTTTTCGTTTCATCCCCCATATGTAATGGCAATGTTTCTTTACGCTTAATATCACTATAAAATGTATCACTTTTTTGTTTTGGTGTCCCTAAAGTTACACGATTTATATCTTTTCGTTTATCAACATTCTCTACAATTTCTTTAATTAGATTTAAAAAATATTCTCTATCGACTTTATTTCCATCTTCACTAGGATAAAGTCTTTGAAAGTCCAACATTCCTCGTCCTCCTTGGTTTTTTCTAACAGTCGTCTACAATGTTATACCTTAATATTATATTGGGATAATAGATTGTCAAACGAATGTTAAAAGTATGAGTAAAAGCCCTACTTTACGTCTTTTTTTATATGATTGGCATTTCCCTCTGCGCGAATGTAGAAGGCCAACTTCATATTATCGATGTCGTCCGTTGCCGTTATTTTAGTAAACATCCTACCAGCGGCTCTTTGACGGAGCCATTTGTTTGTTGTTCCCAAGACCATTGCTGTTTCCGGTGTTCTCTGTTGTGTTTGTCACCTCTTCTTTTCTTTCTTAATAGGCTCTTGAATTCATTGAATCATCCTCTATAAACATACAAGAGACTGAAGATTTTATTGATACACATTGGCCATTAGAAGCAGGAGAACCGTCCCCTAGCTTCCCCTAGCTTTTATATACCCACTTTCTATAAGAAGTAGAACATAGAATCGTCACTACATAAATAATTGGCAGTATGAACATATTTTTTATGCTTAACAGTCGTTTTTTTATGAGAACCTGGTCCATCACTGACATAAGTAGAAATGAATGAATTTTAGAAATGAAAGTTCCGCCTTTCATAAACGACGCTAATAAAGCAGATACGAGCAGACCAAAGGCTGGACCGACTTTGAAATGCTCTTTCCAAGAATAAAACGAACCAAACCCATAGCGGATCTTTCTAAGGAGTACAAACAAAAACACTGTGTTCATCCACGTTACTTGTATCGTATTAAAATAAGAGAGAAACAAAATGACTCGATTTCTTTTTGTTAATTGTTCATACCATTTGTCATTAAAAATGAACGAAAAAAATATGCACGCAAATGTATACTTCGTTTTCCACCAATGATTCTTATAAATACCTAAACGTATAAAAGTTTTTTCAATGAGTACAAAGAATATAGCAAATAATAACTTTGCCCTCCACTTCAACTGAAAAACAGTAATGAAAAGTGCAATGACTGGCACATAGGAGAATTGAGACCAAAGTGCACCAACAAAACTATCGATGTTTTTTTGTTTTATAAACTTCGGTTTATAAACATATCCATCAAAAAGTGCGACAACAACATATTCAAAAAGGTAAGCAAATCCTGCGTAATTCATTAATAAGACAAAGTGCCTTTTACGATCTTTACTTTTATAAAATGTATAAATCAGGATGATGAAATGAATGATCCCTAAGAGAATGTACGGATATTTATTCACTTTACGTTTTGATTTCATAAAACCACTTCCGGTTCATTTTCGGTTAGTATTTGCCACTTTTATATTCATTAGTCAGAGATACATTTTAGAATTTTATACAAATGATCTGTTTAAAACAAAAAAATGTTTCTTCAAAAAGAAACATTTCTCTAAAAAACTTTTTATATTCTTTTTATTTTACCTTTTGTCTTCTCATCCATCGTGTTGCAGCCCACTTATCTCCGGTAATTACTGGTGCTCCACCATGGAGTGTTAATTCATTTAATTCCTGGTCATTATAAAAGTATTCGAAATAAACGGCCATCCCTTTTTGTGGTGATACTGAAAAATTTAATTTAGGAAAATACGTTTCCCCACCTTGCTCTACGTCGTTTAAGTACATTACGAGTGTACTGATTCTCGGATTAGTTGCTGATTTAAAATAATCCAAGTGTGCTTTATACTCTTGACCAATGTTATAATTTAGAATTTGCAGCCCTTCTCCGTGTTCATAAGGAACATTCATGATTTGTGAAACTCTTTTTTCTACTTTTGTCACGATATCACTTTCTGACTCTTGTAGAAACGTACTGCTGCTTGTTCTAAGCACATCGATTTCACGCGTATTCCCCACTTTCGAACGATGCACTTTGTCTTTTGATAACTTGATCAGCTCGTCACACTCTTCATCACTTAATACGTTTCCTAAAATGGCGATAAAAGGTTCTTCTACTCTAGCAATAATATTAATTTCTCTATCGTCTGTTATTATTTTATTCCCAACGTGATCAAAAATGGTTTGTTCTTTCATTGTTAACTCTTTTGTACTTGTCATCCCCCTTCATCCACCTTTCAATACTTTTTCTGAATAGTAAGAATTTTAAATGTAAAAAAATCTTCCCCCTTAAATCCCTTTCTGTAAATCTATTGAACAACGGTTTTGGTTCCTGCATTTCAATTTTGCATGTACGTTGATTAATATCATATTACACCTTACATTATAGGATTGGCTACTATTTTTTTAGAAGAGTTGAAGCTGGAGTTGATTAGCACCTAATCATTGAACGTAAAGAAGGAAGGAAGAACGAACTTTCGACCTTCCTTAATCATGCCTGCCCCCCAGCACGTTAAAGCTTTATCTTGCTGGGGGGCAGGAACCGTTATTGGAGGATGTTGGAAGCACGAGAACCGTCCCCATGCTTTAGGTTGGCTTAATTGACTTCCTTAAATATCATCCAATCAATTGATAAACCAGGCTTAGTAAATTCTAATTTCAACTCATAAAAGCCTTCTTCCAAGTTTACTTTATTCAGCTTCTGTTTTATCCACTTTCCATCTGTACCGCTTGTTTGTACTGTTGTTATAACCTGATCGTTTAAGGTAATGTTACAAGCACTTTGAGATACATTTGTATCCGGTGACATCAATTTTACAAACAATCGATAAGTACCCGTTTTTGTTAGTTTAATATTTACGGTCTCTGTTTCAGAAGGAGTGACTTGTGATTGATCTATTACCGTTTGGTAGTCTTTCGGGCTAAGTGAAGAATTAGCTTGAAAGGAAGCTACATTTTCTTCTTTCACTTGTTTTCTGAAAAATACAGGGGCTTGCATTAAAAAGGCACATATATTCATTGCAGACCGTTGTAATTCCCCTCTCGTTAACATACCATTTTCTAATGAATCCAACGTATTATCTTTATAGGAGTTAATTTCAGCACCATAATTATTAACTACCATAAATAGATCATTTTGAGCCCGCACCATCCAATTCGTATTAGTGATAGCTGCAGGTCCCCCTTCAACGACATCATTCATTTTTGCCCACCAATCGGTCATGACAATCCCGTTAAATCCCCATTCTTTACGGAGAACCGTTGTATTCAAATCATAATTGGAAGCTGCCCAGTGGCCATTTATCGGGTTATAAGAAGTCATGACTGAATTTGCACTACCCTCTTTTACGGTCATTTCGAATCCTTTTAAATAAATTTCACGTAGCGCTCGCTGAGAGACAACTGCATCCACCTGCGTTCGATATTTCTCCTGACTATTACAAGCAAAGTGCTTTAATGTCGCATTTGCTCCACCTTTTACCACGCCTCGAGTATTTGCTATTGCAAACATGCCTGTAATAAAAGGATCCTCTGAGAAGTACTCGAAGTTTCGTCCATTTAAAGGACTTCTTCTAATATTCATTCCTGGTCCAAGCAGAACATCAATGTTATTACTTAACAACTCCTGCCCTTCCATAACGTATAATTCTTCTACCAAGTTCGTATCCCACGTTGATGCAAGTAACGTTCCAATTGGGATTTGCGTTGCCTGATGACCACTATCCATTCTGATACCTGATGGTCCATCTGCGGCACAACCCACTGGAATCCCGTAGTGGAATAGTTTATCACCTACTCCACCGAAAGCAGATGCTGTCCCTGGAGTTACTAGAGGACTACTCATACCTTCTCCCCTAATAATCGTAGCCAAGTCATGATCATCTAGTTGTGCAATGAATTCCTCCATACTTACTTTTCCTTCATGGACATCTTTTAATTTAAAGCCTTTATCACCAGTTTGCTCTAACGTTTGCGGTAGATTTTTTTCAATTCGATCTGCTAATGAAACTGTGCGTTTCGGAACGTCAACATATGTAAGTTCATATGATCCATCCTCTTTTCTCTTACCTGGCATCATTCGCTTAAACGCTTGTGTCGGAGCTAACGCTTCCTCTAGCTGTTCAATAACGATTAATTCTTCTATATCAAAACTCGAATGTCCATCTATATTAATTTTGTTTAAGCTTCTAACACTATTTCCAACAAACAATTTGTAGCTTCCATCCTCTACTACATAAGAAGAAGGATATCCTGTTGCCCCCGTATCATCAAAGGACGCTATCGCTTTTAGTGGAAAACGAAGTGTTAATTGTTCTGATTCCCCGATTCCGAGGTCTTTTGTTTTACCAAATGCAACAAGTACTTTTGCTGGCTTCCCTAACTTCCCTTGGGGTGCCTCCACATATAATTGAACAACTTCTTTTCCCGAAAATTGACTCCCTGTATTCTCTACGGTTACACATGTCTCAAAAATTGTTTCCCCATTTTTTTCAATCACTTTAGTCTCTTCAGCCTCGATTGAAAATGTCGTATACGATAGGCCAAACCCAAAGGGATATTGCACTTTCTCTGGATGAAAAGTTTCGAAATAACGATAGCCTACATAAATATCTTCTTCATGAAAGTTTTGAAATTCATGACCATAATTAGCTGTTGATGGGTAATCATCGATCGAAAATGCAATCGTATCTGTAACCTTTCCACTCGGTGTCACTTCTCCAACTAAGACATCAGCAATCGCATTTCCACCTTCCATTCCTCCATGCCAAGCATAAATGACACTTTGGATAGGATATTCATTCATCCAACTCATATCAATAATATTGGACACATTTAAGACAACGATTGTTTTGTCAAAATAGCTAGTCACTTTCTGTAACATCGTTTTTTCTTCTGCAGTTAGCTGATAGCTTCCTGGTTCGTTTGCATTGTCTTGATCCTCTCCTGCTGTTCTTCCAATAACAACTATCGCCTTACTGGAAGCTTTCCTTGCGAGAGATACGACTTCGTCTGTTAAAGGCATTTCCTTTTGATGCCAATGCTCTGCAGCCCAGCCCCCACCTCCGTTATCAAAGGGGTTCTCCTTAATCCATTCTTCATAAACCTTCGCTAAATCTTCATTAATCATAATCTCAGCTTTGCTACGAAGACCATCTATTAAATTCGTTGTATAGGGAACGTGTACACTACCACCTGAACCTGTTCCACTTCGATAATAATTTACTTGTGTTCTACCAAATACAGAAACCTTATCTCCCTCTTTTAACGGAAGAGCATGTCCTTCGTTCTTTAATAGCACCGCACCATCAGCGGCTACTTTCCTACTAAATTCCGCAAAGCCTTTTAATGGTATGCCTATCTGTTGTTCCATCCGATCATCTCTCCTTTTTTTAGTGAAGCCTATAGAGTTTGCTTCTTCTTTTCTATCCGATTACAAGTGAAATAAAGTAAAGTATACCACATGAAGAATGTAGCGATTACGCTTCCAAAAAGAACAATGCAAACCCTAGTATAAAGTCAAATACACAGAAAGCTCCTACCTTCTCCTGTTACTAAATCTATAACGAACTTACCTGCAATCTTGGATCTTCTTTCATATTAGCCCCATTTATATTATTCTATCTTGTTGTCTTACTTCAGAAGTTACTCCGCATAGCTCTGAATGTTAACGTTGTTAGCAAAACATATCAATAATGTTATCCTTATTTTCCAGCGAAGCAGCAGGGATAGGCCGCCTTACGCTTTCCTTTCGGCAGCGTAATGTCCGTCCCTCAGCTTCCTCTTCGGGTTTTGACGGACATCCTTTTATCAACAGTTTTTCAGTAATCTTGAACCGTCCGCATGCTTTGAATATCTCTTTCACTTATTGAAATAGCGCACCTGCCCCCCAGCACGTTAAAGCTTTATCGTACTGGGGGGCAGGAACCATTATTGGAGGATATTAGAAGCACAAGAACCGTCCCAGTGCTTCATTGGAGGGTTTTGGAAGCACGAGAACCGTCCCCATGCTTTACCTCTACGTGCGTTACATTCGATATTTCTTCGGTATCAACAGATAAAATAAACGTTCTAGGTGTGAAATCACTTGTACAAGCACCATTTGATTGCTCTAGATGTATGATCATTTTTGTTTTATCATCGTTAATTTCTACAAATTGAAATTCCAATGGACATGTTCCAGATTCTCCTGTGCCTAGAAAAATAGCGACGTTATTTTTCCAATCAAGTTCTAATGGTTGGTCGCTTAGTCCGAACTCTCCCCACTCACTTTTAAAATCATCTTGATCTGTCACTTTACGAACCATAACCCCTTGTTCTGATATGTCATAGAAGTTGTTTGGGAAGGTTTTTTCCGTCATTAGTAATTCACTTTGTACGAGGAGAGCCTTATCGTCATTTGATTGTCCACACCCAACTAAAACGAGACCGGAGAGAAAAAAGAATACTACTGTCATATATACTTTCCAATTCATTTATTAATCCACCTCAATTGTCGTTGCCATTTATTAATTAGACGTCAAACAGCTTCAGATGTCGCATCTATAAGTGAAAATAAAAGAAAGTATTAATGATATGTAAGGATTTTTTTATATTTCTATCCAAATTAGTGAAATATACTTTATGAGGTGATTTCATGGATAAAGTCGATTTAAAGCTCACGTCTGCTGAAATAGGAACGTTGTGGGGAGAATATGTTAATGGTACAGCCGTTGATATGATAAACAAGTATATGCTATCCATTATAGAAGATGAACAAATCAGAGCACTATTTGAGGATGCAATAAGTGCATTTGCAAAACAGAAGCAACAGATCACTACATTTATGGAAAACGAAGGATTTCCTGTCCCCATTGGGTTTAATGATGCAGACCTAAATAAAGGAACAAAGAGATTGTTTTCGGACATGTTTTGTTTGCATTATTTACATGTTATGACGTTACATGGTTTATTGGGACACATGACATCACTTAGTGCCTCTGTAAAAAAGGATTTAAGATCTTTTTATGATTCGTGCGATAATGACGGAAAAAAATTGTATCACCAAACAATAGAATTACTGTTAGAAAAGGGACACTTTCAAAGAGACCCTTACTTTTATCCTGAAGCAACTCCTGAATTTATTTCAGGTCAGCAATTTTTAGATGGCTACTTTGGGGACAAACGACCTTTAGCTGCAACTGAAATTAT
Source organism: Bacillus shivajii (assembly GCF_020519665.1). Taxonomy (NCBI): domain Bacteria; kingdom Bacillati; phylum Bacillota; class Bacilli; order Caryophanales; family Bacillaceae; genus Bacillus; species Bacillus shivajii. The sequence continues at coordinate 2,017,310 of NZ_CP084703.1, read as the reverse complement.
TAGTCTTTCGTTTAACTTAAAGAAAAAGATACTGGAAAAAACGCTTTCGATTGCATTTAGTCAAGTTACCCAATCGAAAGAAGTGAGGAAATTTTTAGAGGCATCAGAAAAAAACTCAGATAACCAAATACAAGCACTTAGTAGCATATTAAAAAAAGATAATTTACCTGTACCAATGTCTTGGGAGTCAGAAGTCACGACCTCTCAGGAATCTCCTTTTTCAGATAAGTTAATGTTGTATCATATTGGTTTTCTTCTACAGACCGCACAAGCATATCATGGGACCGGACTTGCGTTCGCAATGCGAACCGACCTTGTCGTTACTTATGAGAAGATTATCATGAAAAACTTGGTGGTAACAAAAGAATGGTTTAATATTATGACAAAAAATAAGTGGTTAGAAGAGCCCCCACTTGCTCCAAATCGAAAAAATCTTGCAAAAGACAAATAATTTAACTAATTCGCACCTCTCATTAATGGGAGGTGTTTTTAAATTGCTGAAGTTTTATTAGATTCCACATCGCAGGGTCTTCTTGATACAAAGCCCAACTTCCTGTACTTTTGAAGCACGAGAACCGTCCCCATGCATCCCATTGGCCAAGGGGATTGGAAGCACGAGAACCGTCCCCTAGCTTCCTTCTAGATTTCTCACCTCAACTGGGACATGAACAGGGACATCAAACCACCATAATATTGCTATTACGACCAATGCCGATAACAAATAGGAAGATAACGGACGTGTTTGGTGTAACCTTAAAAGTGGAAACATGACACAAAGAAAAGCGATTGACCACCATAATGACCAACCGTAATGGTATTCAATCCTCCCTGTTAGGACAAAAAAGTATTCCCAAATGCCATAAATAGCAATCCATTTTATATTACGAAATACCTTTTCGAACCAATGAGTGGGAAAGTCCTTTAAAAAAATTAAAATGGTTGCTGGAAAAACAATAAAGGTGTATAACATCTCTGTTAAAGTATGATTTGGGATGAAATCAGCATCTAAACGCCATAAAAAATAATTTGCTGTTAAAAAGTTATAAACTAAATTACCGAGTGCAATAAAAAGTAAAGTAGTGTGGTACTCCTCCCAGTTCCTCCAATCTCCCCGAGTCAAAACAGCTATGATAGCAACAATAGCAGTAGCAACATGCATATCACTTTTTCCCTTCCAATTATGGTTAAATTTATTATTTCCAAATTTTAGATGGTTATGTATATGTGGCACGTTTCTTTCTCTTGTTCTTTCATTTACTTAATCATTAGTTGAAGAACGTGAATAACGCACCGACCCCCAGCACGTTAAAGCTTTAGCGCACTGGGGGGCAGGAAGCGTTATTTAAAATCATACCTTAGATAAAATATTGACCACTTTAAACATGAGCATGAAAGATTTTCTATTATAGCGAAACTGATTTAACCCGCCGATCAAATAAGTGTCTAATCCAGGATGATAAAACATAAACGTTCCGGTAATTCCGGCGTTTCCCCACATGTTCTCCATCTTCTTCGGCATCATTAATGGAACAGATTTAAATTTCATCATTCCATACCCATAATCGATTCCTAACCTAAATTTTTCCCAAGTTTTCATTTGCTGCAACGTCGTTTCATTTATTAGCTCGTATTTCACTAAAGCTTTCATAAACTTTAACAAATCTTCCCCAGGAGCGACGATTCCTCCACCTGCATAATCGATACTATAGCTCCGATAGTCTTTCATGTTTTTATTTCTTATAAAAAAGTCGGCCATTGGGAACTCACATTTTTCGATTGGTTCTGAAAATTGCAGTAAATAAGAGTGATTCATCCCAAGTGGTGCAAAAATAAATTCCTTAAGTACATCTTGAAATGGTTTTCCTGTTATTTTTTCTATCGTTAAACCTAGAAGAGCATAATTTGAATCTGAATAATGAAACCCTTTGCCTGGTGGAAAATGAGGAGTCAAATGTGCATTTGCCCATTGAATAACTTCTTCAGGCTTCCAAAAACGTGACGGTTCCTCAAAAACAAAGTCCATTAGTGCTTTCCCTTGCTTTGGTTTATCATCGTAAAAGTCATGTAAACCAGACTTATGGTTAAGTAAATGCTTAATTCTAATTTTATTTGTATAATCAGTACCTTTATAAACATGTAAATTATCTAGTAGATCAGCATCTAAATAAGCACAAATTTTATCTTCAAAACTCAGTTCCCCTCTTTCAACTAGCATTGCAATCAAAACGGAAGTAAACAATTTACCGACACTCGCAATATAGTACGGCTGTGCTGGATGAGCTGATATATTACCTGTTTTTCCTTCTGCTAAATTTAAATGGATGTCTAGCTTTTCTGAATGAACTAATAAATGAGCGTTTTTAACTTTAATATCTTTTTGTACCATTTGCTTAAACTGCTCTTCAATACGTTTTATTCGTTCTTCCATCTGCATTGCTCATCACCCCATTATTTTTTCAGCTTGTATATTTTTCTGTCCACCTATCGCAAAAATCCCACACTTTCTCTTTGGTGATTTTATCATCTGCGTAAGCTGGATATACACTTGTGCCAACTACTTGTTTTATTTCCCCTATAAATCCCAGTGTTTCACCTGTAGCTGTTTCCATCATTTCTAATTTATCGTTAAATAGCTTTCCAGTTGTTTCTTTAAATTTATCTGATGTACAAATGTCGTAGTAATTATTTGCCATATACTCTGTAGGACGTAAAAAGATGCTTTGTATCCTTCCAATGATTCGCCAGCGAAGTGTAAACTTGTTTAGTGTTTCCTTTGAAAGTTTCGCACCGTTAATCTGTAATGCATTTACTTTAATCCCTTCGTTTTTAAACTCATCTGCCATTTTAAATGTAAGCATCATAAAAGCAATTTTTGATTGACGGTACATGTTATAAACACTAAACTTCGGATCTTTATTTTCCCCTTGCAAAGTCTCAAACTCAATTTTTTTCTTTGGGTCAAAAAAATGTTTAATAATGTTACTTCCAGCATGAAAGATTCTAGCATCGTCTGATTTTTTTAGATGATTCAATAACAAATGCGTCATTAAATAAGGACCTACGACGTTTGTCGCAAATGTTAATTCAATTCCATCAATACTCAAGCGGTGTTTTGCACCATGTTCAACGTAAGCTGCGTTATGAATTAAAATATCTAATTTTTCATAACGCTTTTTGAATTTGTCGCAAAAATGATCGATTGATTTGAATGAGGATACATCAAGCTCCATAAGATCCACGTTTTCATTTTTTGAGGTAGCAATAATTTCATCTTGAACCTTCTTACTAACTTCCATGTTTCTACAGGCCATAACAACCGTATATCCTTCAGTCGCAAACCGCAAAGCTGCTGCCTTTCCAATTCCTGACCTTGCCCCTGTAATGATAACTACTCTATCATGCATTTACCTTCACCCCTTTTATTTTCCGCTCATTTCCTTTCTTACAGGGCCTTTTAGTAACAATGACAACTTTGGCCACACTGTCTAAAATCTCCACCATCCTTTTCTGATTAATACCTTCTGTGATCAATTTATTGGCTACCATTTACAAAGAGACCAGTTTGAACTTCCTTTTCACCAAAATGTCATTTCATTCTCCATCACTGAATCCTTTGTTATAAATAAAAATTCACAATAAAACCGGCTTTTACATTCTACTTATAGCTATAGGAAAGGCATCTCTACATGTTCGTAGAGATGCCACCATTTTCCAAAGACTTAATCTGTAATCGCTCCTTTTGAAGCTGAGGAAACTAAACGTGCGTATTTCGCTAACGTTCCGCGTAATTGTTGTTTAGGAGCTGTCCAATTCTTCGTTCTTTCTGCAAACTGTTCTTCCGATACGTCAACTGCCAGCTCTTGTGCGATGCTGTCGATCGTAATCATGTCACCTTCATTAATTAACGCAATCGGTCCACCGACTTGTGCCTCAGGAGAAACGTGTCCTACGACTAATCCGTGAGTACCACCTGAAAAGCGTCCATCTGTAATGAGTCCAACTTTTTCTCCAAGTCCTTTTCCGACAACGATCGCTGTGATCGATAACATTTCCGCCATACCTGGTCCGCCTTTTGGACCTACATACCGGATAACTATAACATCACCTGGGTTTATCTCGTTATTTAATACAGCATCTGTCGCTTCTTTTTCCGTATCAAATACGCGAGCAGGGCCCGTAATTTTTTTCACTTTTAAGCCTGACATTTTTGCTACTGCACCTTCTGGGGCTAAATTTCCTCTTAGCGTAACTAAAGGTCCTGTTTCACGTTTCGGATTTTCAAACGAAATGATTTCTTGACCTTCGCTTAAGTGATCGACTTCTGACAAGTTCTCTGCTATCGTCTTACCCGTTACCGTTATACAATCTCCATGAAGCAATCCTTTTTCAAGAAGCAGCTTCATAACTGCAGGAACCCCGCCTACTTTCGACAAGTCTTCCATTACATAGCGGCCGCTCGGTTTTAAATCTGCAATATGAGGGACTTGTTCGCGAATTCGCTCAAAATCGTCTAAATCAAGGTCAACGTCCACTGTTTTTGCAATGGCAAGTAAATGTAGAACAGCATTTGTAGATCCGCCTAGTGCCATGACAACTGTGATCGCATTTTCAAATGCCTCTTTCGTCATAATATCTCTTGGCGTAATGCCTTGATTTGTTAGATTCATTACCGCTTCTCCTGCAGCTGTACAATCTTCCAACTTTTCAGACGATTCAGCAGGGTTCGAGGAACTACCTGGTAAACTCATACCCATCGCTTCGATTGCAGAAGACATGGTATTCGCTGTATACATACCGCCACAAGATCCTGCACCTGGACAAGCATGACATTCAATTTGATTTAGTTGATCACTATCAATATCTTCATTGTTATATTTCCCTACTGCTTCAAAGGCAGACACGATGTCGATATCCTTCCCGTCGTGTTTACCTGGACGAATTGTTCCACCGTAAACGAAAACAGATGGTAAATTTAAGCGCCCTAAGGCAATCATACATCCTGGCATATTTTTATCACAGCCACCGATTGCAACGACACCGTCGTAGTTTTGTGCACCAACAACCGTTTCAATAGAATCGGCAATCACTTCTCGGCTCGGTAATGAATACCGCATGCCATCTGTTCCCATTGAAATGCCGTCAGAAACGGTAATCGTATTAAAAATGAACGGTGTCCCTCCACCTTCAAGCGCACCTTGTTTTGCACTTCTTGCAAGTTCATCAATGTGCATATTACACGGAGTCACCTCACTCCATGTACTAGCAACTCCGATAAAAGGTTTATTAAAATCTTCGTCTTCAACTCCTGTAGCCCGTATCATTGCACGGTTTGGAGCACGATTAATGTCATTAAATACTTTACTGCGTGTTTTTGACTGATTTCCCATCATTGCATTCTCCTATTTTATGTATTGTTATTTTGTTAGTTTCATAGTATAACATCAAATTATCAAAATTCATATTCTATTCGAAAAAATTGAAGCGCAGGGACGGTTCTCGTGCTTCCAGACCTGGCATTTTACTTTTTATTCTAGCTCAAACCTATTTTCTTTCAGGCAGCTGATACCCACTTTTAAGATCGTCTTCTATTTAAGATTTCACTACGCCGAGTATCTTCATTTTTATTGATTCTTTCCAATAACGCACCTGACCCCCAGCACGTTAAAGCTTTAGCGCACTGGGGGTCAGGAACACTGGCCATTAATGATCTGTCTTCTGTACTTTGGGGCAAATACTATGTGGTACTTACAGTTCCATGTTGTGTGTGCTAAACTATTCATGTCCTTCACAGGGCATACCTCCTTCTATGGTGAGATGAAGTGGTCGGGAAACCAACTTTATCCTACCATGAAGTGAGGTTTTTTTTACCACGCTATAAGCTCTTTTGAACCCCCGGCATAGCCAGGGGTTTTCAATACCATTAAGTAAACCCACCACAAAATAAATGTGATGGGTTAGTTACTAACTCGGAGAATAACTAATATCAATTTATACAGCCTGAACTCTATATTTCATATACTTTTTTATTTCTTTATATTTTCGTGCTACCTCTTTACTACGATCATATATTACATCAATTTCTCCATTTATATTACCAATCAATGTAAGTAATCGCTTTTCTCTATCAAATTGATATTTATACTCAGCCTCTTCATCATTATCCAAAATACATATTGTTGTAACTATTAGACCAGTTTGATTAGATTTGAAATTTACTGAAGTGTAATTCGGCAATGAAGCATTGTTAATCAATTCTTCAGGATTCACTTTAGGAGAATATAGTTCATCATAGAGCCGTTCAATCAATTCATTCATTTGTTTTCCTCCTTATTACTATCGATTATTTCACGTATATATTTATCAAGAGACTTTGCTAATTCAATCGCTTCTTCATATTGATCTAGTGTCCATTGATCTCGTGGAACTTTCAATTCATTCTTTAAGTATGCATTAAAATAAGTTCCTAATAAAGCCCCATTTGTCTTAACATTGCCGTAAATCCAGCCAAAATCTTTTCTCGGTAAAATATACCTACCTTTTACCAACTCATCACCATCTAAATCAAGATTATAGTCAGCCACCAACTCAGGTATCAGCTCTTCTCGAATTAGCGTATCAAAATCTTTTCTTCTTTGTATATAGAATTTATCTGGACGAAGCAATCTTTCTGTCTCAGTGCTCTTTTTAGATTGCCTAATAAAATCTTTGGCTTTGTTTTCATCAATTCCTAATAGCTCTTGAAGTTCCCGAATTTTTTTATTTTCTTCTTCTAATTTCCCTTTTCGCTTCCTTATTAATTCGGTTTCCACAAAGGTGTCCTTTTCAACCCTAAAATCATCTGATTCATTTGCTTCACCCTTTGTTAAATCTTTTGAACCGGATCCACCTAAATCTAAATTTTTATCTTCCTTAATCTTTTTTATGGCATCTTGCTTAACTTTTTCTTTTTTATAATACTCCCATAATGTTTCTAAGCCTAACTCTTTGTGATGTATAAGTACAGCTGTATTATCCTCTTCTGTGAATGTTCCATCCTCGGATTCAATGGCCCTTAAAGTACGACCAATAAATTGAGCATAAGGAAGTAAAGTTTTAAATGGGCGGAAAATAGCTGCTATTGATAAAAATTTGTGGTCATATCCTTCGCCTAGCATGGCAACGTTAATAACTACATCAACTTTATCATCATTGATCTTTTTAAGCTCCTTTTCCTGCTCTAACTTTTCTAGCTTACTATGGACGATTGATGACTCATAACCTTTTTCCCTATAAATTTTTTGAATTTCCTCAGCATGATCGATACTACATGCAACGGCTATAATTTTATGTGGATTGTTTGTTAATTCTTTCTTTTCTTTCAAATGTTTTATGGAAAGGTCAACAACCTTTTCATTACTCTCTCTTGATAAAGCTACAGATCGTTGAATCCAGTTTTCTTCCCTTATATTACCTTCCCTAAGTTCATCAAGTGTATATGTCTTACTTGGGTCGTTATCAAGCGTAAAAAACATTTGATCAGGGATATGATCAATTTTTTCTAAACTCTTTACATATCCTTTTGCCATTGCTTGAGCTAAACTATATTTGTAAATTTCCTTTCCTCCAAGGGCTCTACCGTCACTTCTAAATGGTGTCCCGGTAACCTTAAGTACTTTACTTCCGTCAAAATATTCAATTGCTCTTTTCCAGGTTTTGGCTTCAGCATGATGTGCCTCATCAATTATTATCATGTCGAAAAAGTCAGTATTAACTCTTTTTATCAATGATGAATCCAAGCGTTCTTGTAATTTGTGAACATTCAACACTACTATATCGGCTTGATAAATTATTTCATCTGTCAATGTTTTCTCGTATTCTACTAAAGTAGGTAAGTGATGAACTTCATCAAATACCCTTGAGAACATCCAGAAATTCTTCGGATGAGTAGGGTCTAAAGATCCTAACACAGAATCTCTTATTACCGTTTGTGGAGTAATAATTAGTACTCTCCCTCCAGAAACTTTAAAAGGAGCTATCCCCATCAAACCAGTCTTTCCGGTTCCAGTTGGAAGTGTAACTAATGCATGTTCTTCACTTTTTTTATTTATAAAATGGTCATATATTGCTCTGTATGCATCCTCTTGAGGTTCCCTCAAGAAACTATTACCTACAATGTTAGCTGGTGCATCTAGAAAGTAGCTCATTTTGCATACCGCCTCTCATTTATATATTAATTCTATTATCCAACAAACTTGAATATTTTTCCACGAATTCGACGAATTTCACCTAAAATTTTCCACACAATATCTAATGACACATTATTACTAGAGTTGTTGTAATCTTGACTATAATTTAACCCACCAAGTAGCTGTATAAATTCTTATATCTTATACTCTAACTTGATGGGTTATTTTATTTAATAGCTTATTGAGTTTTCCTTCCTGTTCATCAAACGACCTATTTCTAAAATGGCTGCAAACCTCTAGTGAACAGGGAACTCTCTCAAATAGCAGTTACCGGTCGTATTACTTCTTCTTTCTTTAAATTTCTCGAGTAATTTAACTTTACAATATCGCACCTTACCCCCAAAAGTTAAATTTTTAGCTTACTAGGAGGAAGGAACCTTTATTAGATAACAAAACCCTCTACACGAATGTAGAGGGCCGATTTTACATTATCGATTTCGTCCGTTACCGCTGCCATTTCCTCTTGGAGAAGACTCTTCTTCCTCAGACTCTTCGGTGGAGTCAGTTGATTGTTTGTTGTTTCCGCGACCATTGGCGTTTCCGTTGTTCCCTGTTGTGTTTGTAACTTCTTCCTTGGAATAACGCACCTGACCCCCAACACGTTAAAGCTTTAGCGCACTGGGGGTCAGGAACCGTTATTCACGGAGAAGAAATAAACATCGAAGCGATACCAGCTGACGATTTTGCTTTTGAAAACTGGCACGATGGAGAAAAAATAAGGTTTGAATGGTTCCATCCTCATGTTGAATTAAATGTGACAAGTGATAAAAACATCGTTGCAAACTTTAGTAAAAAAGTCGATATTAGCGACGGTGCGTTAAAATCTATCCTTTTAGATCAATTAGGTATTGAAAGAGATGACCTTACCTATTCTGATTTAGAGAGGTTGGTTTCCTTAACCATAATGGATGATAATGTAAAGGAATTAGATGGATTAAAGAATGCAACGAATTTACGAGAATTACATTTAAATACCCCAATAAACGATGTAACAGCATTGAAGGAGTTAACCGCATTAGAAGCCCTTTCCTTACGCAATATTGAATTAGATGATCCGACCGTGTTAAATCGTTTAACAAGTCTTAAAGAGTTGTCTATTCAAAACAGTAATATAACGTCATTAGAAGGATTAGAAAATCTCGAAAAGTTATCTATCCAAAGCAGCTCTGTAACGTCATTAAAAGGAGTAGAAAACCTTGAAGAGCTTACGGTTCATGGGAATAGCATCAATGAGGTAAATTCACTAAATGAATTATCTAACCTAAAAAAACTTACCTTATTTCAGACAAATATAATCTCATTAGAAGAGTTAACGAATTTAGAGGCTCTTACCGTCTACGAAAATGATTCATTTGATTTTCACTCATTAGAAAATATGAAACATTTAAAAGATCTTGAAATCCTTTCTAGTTCAGTAAATGACATCTCTTCCCTTTCAAAACTAACGAATTTGAAAAAAGTGAATCTTAGTTTTAATAATATACGTGATCTTAGTCCACTAAAAAGTCATCAGAGCATTGAATTTCTTTCTTTAAGAGATAACAAAATCGATGATTTAAGCGCATTAGAAAACTTAAATAACATTGAAGAGCTTAATTTGTCTCAGAATAAAATTAATGATGTTCGTTCACTAGCAGCATTCAGTAACTCAAATTTACAACGCCTTTATTTAAGCAGTAATGAAATACACGATATTGCTCCATTAGTAGGGTTAACAAATGTCCAAATGATTGACTTATGGTTTAACCCAATCGATTATTCTGAAGGATCAAAAAACAAGGAAACGATCGATACGCTGACTTCAGAAGGAGTTGAAGTGAGTGTTGACATTGACTGATCATGAAACATACTTGAAATCAATGAGTTCACCGTCGTTGATCACTTTTACTATTGGAGTTGCTTGTATTTCAATGCAAGTTGCTCGTATTTCAATGCAAGTTGCTCGTATTTCAATGCAAGTTGCTTGTATTTCAATGTAGGTTGCTCGTATTCCTTCGGGAGTTGCTTGTATCATCATGAAACTTGCTCGTATTCCAACTTAAAATGAACTGGATTCAAAGCTGATTTAATTCAAAAAGTCCCTTTTGAGGGACTTTTTTGTCTTAATAGCCCGCCTGCCCCTAGCACGTTATAGCTTTATCGTCCTAGGGACAGGAACCAACAATAGTCCATTCATAACAAAACCCTCTACACGATTGTAGAGGGCCTTTACAAATCATCTATTTCGTCCGTTTCCGTTGCCATTTCCGTTATTTCCTCTTGTGGATGACTCTTCTTCCACAGGCTCTTCGACGGTGTCAACTCATTGTTTGTTGTTTCAACTACCATTACCGTTTCCGTTGTTTCCGAATAACGCACCTGCCCCCCCTGCACATTAAAGCTTTATCGCAGTGGGGGTCAGGAACCGTTATTATCAGATAACTTCAGTAGTTCGTGTGGTAATAGATTAAGCTTTAATGTACGAAGTGCAGCTTTTCCTTCCCAGTCTTTAAAAGCAGTAAAGAATTCAGGAAAATAGCGATCAAGCCAGTTGTGAATTTTACCTTGGACGGAGCGAAGGTCTGTAGATAGTAGCTCGCGTACTCTCATCGCCCCTCGAAGTTCGGCATAAACTCCTTCAGGGATAATTGGTTCAGCGTAACGACCATCTTTAACTAACTGCGCAATGACTTTGGCATCTTTCACATCATTTTTGGTAGGTGAATTATCGTCTAATTCTTTACTTTTCTTGGTATGCAATGGATTGACCACAACACACTTGATATTTAACTCTTTTAAATAATGTGCAAGGTTAAGCCAGTAATGTCCTGTTGGCTCCATACCAACGATGATCTTGTTCATTTGGTTATCAGCTTGAAGTTGTTTGATCCAACCCATTAAGCCATCAAACCCTGATTGCGTATTTTCAAAAGTAATAGATTTCCCTAAATCCATTCCTCTGAAATCCTGTGCTCTTGCGACGTGGTTAAACTTCGCAATATCAACACCTACGATCAGTGTTTCAGCTGTGATTTGAGCTATTTTGTGATTTTGGTTATAATTCATTAGTGAGTCCTCCTTGGTTGTCAATTAAGGGTCCTTTTGCGCGCAAAGCTTTGGACACCTCGTATCATACCAAGAGGGCTCTTTTTCTATCAAACTTCAAATTCTTTAATTATAGGAATGCTCCCCATTAGTTTAACATCATTTTCCAGTTTACAGGTACAAAAAAAGAGCTGCAACATTGCAACTCGTGATTTTACTATCGCTCCCCGTTACTTGAATAGTATTATTTTTTAATTATCTACTAACTTTAGCTCCCATTTCTCTTCGATAAGTTCTTTATTGGAAAGTATTTGAGTTTGAGTTTCCTTTAATTCAAACCCTGCTCTTTCGTAGATTTGCCTTGCTGATTTTAGTTCGCTATTAGTCCAGAGAATAATGGTCTTAAATCCACTATCTTTGCTAAAGGTAATAGCTTGTTCTACTAACTTCTGTCCATACCCAGTGCCTCGAACATTAGGTTCAACAAGAAATAAACCCAATTGTGCAGTAGTGTCACTAACTTTTTTAATACTTACGGAACCACTTTGTTTTTCACCAATCTCTAAAATGAAAATGTTTTCTTTTGAGTCTGCTCGCTCAATAAACCCACTAACACTTTCTTCAATAAAATCTCTAAAAGATAAATCGTATCTAAATTCTTTATTGTATAAATCATAGTGAGAATTTACTATGTAATCTTTATCTTCCAATCTATATGTCCGTATCATTTAATCACCTTTTTCATGTTTTTCTTCTTCAATTATTCTCTCCTTTAGTTTAAGTGAATAGTTTCACAAACTGTTGCATTTACTATTACCACATTAGCATAAATTTTCCAATTAACACTTAATCCGTATTAACTTTCTAATTGACGGGGCCTGTCCCCCGGCATACTAACGCTTTAATACACTGTGGGTCAGACGCTTTCACGTTTAACAAAAGAAATTATTTTTAATCAAAAAACCACTGTCATTAGCAACAACAGTGGTCTTCTAAAATGATGCATTACGTTGTCTGTCCAATTATCATTAATAATACCAGGAAGCTGACATCGTATCTCATTCACTTAATTTCACCATAAAAAAATGCTAAGAAATATCTCTCAGCTACTTACATTATCTATATTGTTTATGGCATTTAAAACGCCTGGCAAGCTATACGCTTGCCGTGTTGCCTGATTTCATGACCATAGAGGCTCCGTGTCAAGCTAACAACGTATGGATGAAAATGCAGGTGTTTGTATTTCCTTGATTGCCATTTCATACAAAAATTAATTGCCAAATACATCTATATAACCTTAACAAAAACTTTCTATTTGGTCTTCCGTAATCCCTTTTATTAATCTCAGTTCACTAATCAAAAATTGTTGTGCGTCATCAAACAATTTTTTCTCACTTGAATTAAGTGCTTTCTCATTCTGCATACGCTTTAGGTCACGTACCACTTCCGCACCTTCTTGTATTTTACCCGTTTTAATTTTGTCCGAGTTCACCTTATACCTTTGTTTCCACGGAAGTAATTTATCTGTCTCGCCATGATGGAAAATGTGTATGATGTTTTTTAATGCAACAATGTCAGTAACTGGGCGTATATTTGAACTCAATATCTTACCTTTAGGAATCATAACTTGCATATTACTGTTCAGCATTTTAATTACAAAATACTGTTGCTTTTTCCCTGAAATTTCCTTTTCTTCTATGTCTATAATAGTACCTGCCCCGTGCATTGGATAAACAATGTTATCGCCAATTTGAAACAAAGAACCCACCTCCATATGTGGTAACCTTATTAAGCATAACACAGGTACAGTTTTTTATCAAATTTTTAATAATATCACAAAGATACATGAGTAGTCAACTACTTTTTTTTTACACAGAATTCTTAATACTAAAACTAATAAAAACCTCCCTGCATTCGGGGCTTGAGGACGGTTACTTTTTTCTTATTTCATTGATGTAACCAAACTTAACATAACTAAGTATGAGAGTTCCGTATTTTTGTATTTTTTCTTAAGAAAAATAAATATAAGTTTAAGAGCTTTCTTTCACAAAGGCACCTGGAATGAGGACTCATGTTGCACAGTATCAGTCTACAACGTAATACAAGAGTTAATCTGTAAATAGACGCCTGAACACTAGCACGTATAGCTTTATCGTACAGGGGGCAGGAAGTTCTCTCCATAACAAAACCCTCTACACAAATGTAGAGGGTAATTTCAATTTATCTATTTCGTCCGTTGCCATTGCCCGTTATTTCCTCTTGGAGATGACTCTTCTTCCTCAGCTCTTCGGTGGAGTCAGTTGATTGTTTGTTGTTTCCACGGCCATTGCCGTTTCCATTGTTCCCTGTTGTGTTTGTAACTTCTTCCGTTGTTTCATCCACAACAGGCTCTTGGGTTGGTTCTTCAATGGTCTTTTCTTCACCTTCTGAGATGAGTAATATTTGACCAACAAAAATCGTGTCGGATTCCAAGTTGTTTAATGTTTTGATTTCATCGACAGTTACACCGTATTGTTGAGAGATGAGCCAAAGGGTTTCACCTGACTGAACCGTATGGTAAACCGCATCTGTTTCTTCTTTTGGCTCTTCAACGATCGGTCCTTCAATGACTGCGCTGCCATTGAGGTAATCATTGTAGTAATTCCACATCGCAGGGTCTTCTTGGTACAATGCCCAACTTCCTGTACCTTTGATGTCATATTTGCCAACTAACCCTAATTTACGCTTAATCGATTCTTTATTATCAAACCAAATCACATATTCACCCGGTGTTAACCTTGCCCCACCTACTGTCATGATCGGGTCATCATTTTTTACCGTAAATACAGCTTTTGGTGTTTGTGTGTTTTCATCAAAGATCACTTCTCCGTTGTACCGATCAATAACAGGTTGTATATCTTTGTGAGAAATACCGCGGCCGTTGATTACATGTCCGTCAGCATTTGTTTCCCCGTCTGTCTTCCACATACGTCCGTAAAATGACATGCCAACGACGATTTTTTCTTTCGGAACGCCTTGATTTAGGGCGTATTGAATGGAACGCTCAACAAAAGAGTAACTTGCGACCGGCCCAGGAGTGCTTCCTTGTTCAATCATTTCCGCTATTTCTGTTGCTAGAGCTTCACGTTTTTAAACGCATTTTGTCCCGCTTCAATGTCCCAATGATTTGCTAAAAACGGAACGACTTTCATTCCTCTACTGTGCATTTCATCAACAAAAGCCTTGCGATACGTGCCTGTCCAAACAAGATTTCCGTTACGATCAACGTCAAAGTAGTTCGGTGAAACCATTTTTAAAGAATCATTCGTACGATTGACTAAGTTAATATAGTTATCTGGACTTCCAAAATAAAGGTAAGACATGTTAAATCTATCATCATTTGCTGAAGCACTTGCCGTTTTATATGAAAAATCAGTAACAACCAATGAAACTACCAAAATCAACATTGTAAGTTTAGCCCAAAGACTCTTTTTCATGGATGTCATTTCTCCTCTCAATGTGAAGGGCGTGTGTTACAAATTGATTATATTCTGTAATACTCTCGTAATCTAGTAGATAATTACTGGAAAATCTATGTGTATTTTGGTAATTTGGTTGGTTGTCGACGTTCCGATAGGCAAATCTGAAAAAAACAACAAGAAAAAAGCATAGAAGGACGGTCCTTCTATGCTTGAAACTTTATGGATAAATTAAAATATTAATATAAAAACTTTTAACAACTTCGCATTTTCTCATACTGAAATATTTACTCTTACATTCCTAACAAAATTAAGGTCTTACTGTTTCAGTTAATGTTACTATCCACAGCCAATAATTCTGATAGTTTCTCTCTAAGCTTCTTTTCCTCCCCACTCCCTGTTGTTTTCATTCTAATAATCGGAATGTCATATTTCTTTAAGATCGTATCTTTCATTTCATCTCTTTTACGCTGGACAGGATTGTTTGCATGGTAGGCATGTCCGTCGACTTCAACCACTAAGACTGGCATTTTATCTATTTTGTTATAAATAACAAAGTCTGTATGAGTTAATATATTCATCGCGTATTTTCGTTCTTCGTCAGTAAGCTTAACTGGGTCCTTGATGAGCATCCTTAAAGGTTGATGTAGTACATGGTCAAGACTTTGAAATTTTGGTAAACTTAACACCTTTTCTATAACATTATTCATCAGGTTTTCTGAGTCAAACTTAGACACTTTTTTACTACGTTTCCTCACTTCCATCAATTTATCAGAATAACTACTGTAAAGCAGGTCAAATACTGAGTAGATTTGGCTCTCAATAACTTCAAAATTATTGTATTTTATATACCTTACCAAATCACCAATGTTTGTTCCTTTCCAATTCTCACTACCATCCGCAACAACAACAATTAATTGATCTACAGCTCTGGAAACAGCTACATTTATAAGGTTAGGGTCATCGACAAAATAATTAGCATTAACTTCATTGGCAACAGTCGTAAGAATAATGATATCCCTTTCCCGGCCTTGGTACTTATGAACTGTGTCTGCCTCTATATTGCGGGTTCCAATAACCTTCTGTAGTTCATTAGCCTGTAACCGGTACGGTGTAATAGCCCCTAATGATTGTTTTTCGAGATCAAATTTTTGCTTCGGAATGATCTCTTCAAAAACAATATCAATCTGTCGTTGATTGAACTTTCCTCGTGCATGATTACCTTTTACCGTCTTATAAAGAACAAGTGGTTTATCACTCTCATTATCGTCAGTTAAGACAATGAGTTCGTTATTGTAAAACTTCTGGTTACAATATCCGATTATTTGAGGGTGACAACGATAATGCTCCTTTAACAGCGTTTTAGGAATATCTTTATATAAATTTTGAAATGAGGATAATAAACTGTTATTTGCATAATTGTAGGCCTCGTTTAAGTCGTAAGATTCAAATATTCCTGTAGTTACTTTTCTTGTATCAGGAGGAACAACATTTGGGAGTTGCTTTTGATCACCTACAATGACGGCATTCTTGGCACATGACAAAGCTAGAGCACCTGTAACAATATCAACCTGTGATGCTTCATCAATTAAGACATAATCAAATAAATAGTTCTTTGCTGCACAGTTACGAAGCGAATGAGTGGTACTCAAGATAACTGGGTATTCATTTATAAAACCATTAAAATTTCTCCAAAGGACATCAGAAGTAAAGACATTCCTGCTTCGCTTCTTACCATATGTTCCAGCTAATTGAGCTTTAAACAGCTTCATCGAATCACTGCTGTATTGTTTCATTGCATTCTCAAAATCGTAATCTGCTAACTTTGTTTCTAACTGGTTAATTTGGTTTTGTATCTCATTTATTTTCGCTTCGTAGTAAGTTTTTTGCAGGTATGAAATAACAACTTCTTTCGGGATCTTATAAAACTTAAAATTATATATTCGATAGGCTACCATGTTATATAATTTATTCTTTACAGTAAACGTGCCTTCGTCAGCCATTTGCTTATATTCGACCAATAACTTTAATAGCTTATTTGATCTAAAACGAGAAAAGGATTTTATATGGAGAGCTTTAAAGTTAGACTCCGTATAATATTTATTAAAATATTCATATTCTGTGTTTAGTGATGCAAGCTCTTGTTTTAAAACAGCTTGTTTATTTTTATAAGCAAGCATTTCATTTAACTTTTTCTGTTCGACTTTTAAACTTTTCTTTATCGATCGAAAATCCTCTTTAGACAACTGCCAATTACTCATATTTGGGTATGTATTCTTTTGATTTCCAAAAAACTTCTCCTTGTTTTCCTTACTTCCTAGGTAAGCAGCGATAAAATCGAGGCCATATTTTTCTAGCTTCTCAACAACATTTGCGGTTGCTGAGTTATTATTAGAGACAACCGCTACTGTTTTTCCGTTCACAACAGCATTGGCAATGATATTTAAAATCGTTTGCGTTTTCCCAGTTCCAGGTGGCCCTTCAATAATACTAGCCTGTTCTGTTATCGCATTTTCTGTTGCTGCTTTTTGACTTAAGTTAAAACCGAATGGAAAAATAAGTTGTGGTATCTCATCTTCACTACTTAAGGGTTTTGCTTCTAAATATGAAGATAGGACACTTCGAGGACTGACAGTGGTAAGTTCGCTATACTGTTTGCTTAATAAGCTCATTCTCCCATCAACTTTTACACTGACATGATCAGCCAGTGTTTTCAAATACACGAAACAGTTATTTGCATTTTGGTTATTTAAGCACGTTTCTTCAATATAAAGTTGAAAGCTTCGATATACTTTTTTATAACCTGTTTTAAAAACAAGACGAATATATGATCCAAAATCTAGTATTTTAACAATCCCTGAAATCGGTTGATTGTTTTCATACACAATATTCGTTGACGGCTCAATATATTTTGGGTTGCGATACCACTCTATATTGTTAGCGTTGTATTTAAAAACCTTATGATTATTTAGGAACTTAATGCTGTATTTGCCACTTTCATATTTACAAAAGTCAATTTTTTCTGTCTTATCCTCGCCCTTTACAAGAATTAAATGTCTCTGTATATCCAACGTTTTGGCACCTCTAACTTTTATATTTACTAGTATGGATAGATTATCAAATAACGTGCCTGACCCCAATCACCTTAAAGCTTAATCGTACCGTAGGTCAGGAATCGTTATTAAATTTATTTTTGCTCTTGCTTTTTAAATACGTAACCACTTCTTGGACATGGTTTATAAATTCTTGCGGTGACAATTTGCTATGACGCCCATCATATGTGCTAGTGTTTTATTATATAATGACGCTTTCGAGAAAGTCGCAAGAGAACCTTGTAAATACCTTCCAACTAGACGCGCTTAGTCTGGCAAACTTTCACCGTTGTATTCCCCTGCATCCCAATAACCTCTTTCAATATATTCTCCCTTAGAAGTTTCGACTAACTCTTCTTCGTTAAAAGCTAAACTTTCATAAACTCCCGACGGCCCTAATGTTTCTGTTTCAAGAAGGAAATATGCCCATTCGTATTCAGCATTTGGAAACCACTGAAAAGTTAGTTTTTTAGGTTTCAGTATATGAGCAATCGAACCTAAATTTAATTCTATACAACCTGCTTCGCTTGAGACTGTACAACCGTGCAAGCCTAGTCCACCGCCATTTGGTAAGAATGTATGATTTGCGGCAGTACTTCTACCGACATAATCCATTACTTTAACAATGTCATAAAGGTTATTCCACTCTTTTTCTAATGGAACTTCACCATTGAATAACGCTTTAATCATTTCCTCCCACTTTGGCAGGTGTTTAATTCCAAATTCGTCTCTCAATCATCACCCTCCTAAAATATCCCATTCGACAAAAAGGTATTTATTCCTGCTTATTTCTATTTATTTACAAAAATAGACGACCCGTCATGAGTCGTCCTTGTAAATTCTTTTGATTTAAATTTGCCCTGATCATTTAATTTTGGTAAATAACTTTACAGCTATTGATTAGATCCTTTGTTATTGAAATATTCCAAGCTCTCATTCTTTTATGCCACCTCTTAAGTTTTATAAATCCACCCCACTCTAATTCATAAATTGAATTTAAGGTGAAGTCCTTATTAAAAATAACTATTATCACATATTCAAATTTCTGTTTATCTTCAACTTCACTTTCAGGGTCATTAAGGCCATAAAAAACTCCAGTAACACTCCCAGTAGTTGCTTTTATACTGTATCTATCACCATTTATACTTATAGCATCTATATTCTGAGTACCTGTTGGAGCAGCTTGAAGTTTGGGTAAACCAGATGTGTCTTGATAATATTTGATAGCTAGGTATTCTCCTAACTCTCCAACAACATTATTAGTTCTGATCATTCCTCTTATTTTTAATTCACTTAACCATTCCCCATAAACTTCTACTAAATCATAATCATTCATTTGTTTAAATATCTCTTTAACTTCCATACTCATACCTTCCTGCCGCCTCCTAAAAAATATGTCCAAAATTTGTTATTTAAACACAAATATGTTTAGGTATAAATTTAATATATCAATTTACACACTATTAACATAGTTTTATAATATAAGTTTACCAATATTACTCAAGACAACAATTTATTTTTGAGTTATATAACATATTTATTGACTTATTTTGTACAAGCCTTCATAATAACCCTATAAAAGTTAAATATTTTTTTAACTCCAATGGAGGGTTATGAAATGTACAATATTAGTAAAGACAAAGTAAGATTACATATGAAAAGAAAAGGAATCTCTACTCAAAAAGAATTAGCTGAATACTTAGGGCTTAGTAAAAACCAACTCTCTATGTTGCTTTCCCCCAACTTTAACCCTATTAAATCTAATGCATTAAAGCTATGTGAAGTTTTAGATGTGAACTTTGAAGAAATACTAGATTCAGAGCAACTAACACTTGGTTTTGAAGAGCCTGAATTAGATAACCCCCAGGAAGAAGGTTTCAATGTAAAGGACTTTATAAAGGACTTTGAAGGGTATAATTTTGTAGATGTAAGAGGTATGAAAGCTAAAAGTAACTTTTCTGTTGTTGAACTTTTTGCAGGTGCAGGTGGGTTAGCTTTAGGATTAGAACAATCTGGATTCAATTCTAAAGGGCTAGTAGAAATTGATAAGCATGCATGCCAAACTCTCAGAAAAAACAGACCAAATTGGAATGTCATTCAAGAAGATATTATTGAAGTAGTTGAACAGGGTATTAGAAATTATGTGGATATGCCAATAGGTGAGCTTGATCTTTTATCAGGAGGTTATCCTTGTCAGGCTTTTAGCTATGCAGGAAAAAAGATGGGACTTTCTGATGCAAGGGGTACAATGTTTTATTACTATGCACAAGTTTTAAAGCAACTACTTCCTAAAATGTTTTTAGCTGAAAATGTAAAGGGATTAGTAAACCATGATAATGGTAGAACCTTAGCATTAATGTTAAAAGTATTCTCTGAAATTGGATATACTGTTAAATGGAAAATATTAAGAGCATTAGATTATGATGTAGCTCAAAAAAGAGAAAGAATAGTGCTAGTTGGAATTAGAAATGACTTAGTTAAAGAATATGATATTGAATACTTTTTCCCAGAACCTTATGGATATGAACTTACTCTTAAAGATATTTTAAAAGATGTGCCACAATCTGATGGTGCAAAATATCCTGAATCTAAAAGCAAAGTCCTAGACCTAGTACCTCCGGGGGGATATTGGAGAGATCTTCCTGATGAAATAGCAAAGGATTATATGGGTAAAAGTTATTACTCAGGTGGGGGGAGAACAGGAATGGCAAGAAGATTATCATGGGATGAACCTTCCCTTACCTTGACCTGTTCTCCAGCTCAAAAACAAACAGAAAGATGCCATCCAGATGAAACAAGACCATTTACTGTTAGAGAGTATTCAAGAATACAGAGCTTCCCTGATGACTGGAAATTTGATTGTTCTACAAACAATGCATATAAACAAATAGGAAATGCTGTACCTGTCAATATGGCTAAAGCTATTGGTTTATCAATTGTAAATATATTAAACCAAATAAAACACCCTTATAATAGTGTTAATGGAAAAGGTGATCAAGAAGTTAGAAGAAATGAAAAACACTATGTCACAAGTTAGTGAAGAATAGGAAACTTTCTGAGGAAGAACAAAACCAATTAGCAACCAATTATTCCTTTAAAAAGTTTTAATGAGGTTGATATTGATCTTGATGAATAAATATAAATAGAGAGGGGAACTCCCCCTCTTTTTTATTTATTTTTATAAGGAGTGGATGGTTCTGCTACTTTTAGTGCCTCCTCCTCTTTGAATAATGTTAATTCAATGTCCTCTGCTAATTCCTTAATTACTCTTTCTACAAGTTCAGAGGAATCATACTCTTCTGCTACTTCTCCCATAGCATCACTAATTATTTGATAAAAATTAGAATGCCCAGTTAACCTATGCCAAAATTCTTCACCTACAATAACAGGATAGTCTTTATTTACCCTTTTGTAGTGTTGACTTAATTGCTTTGGCTGCCCATAGAAAACCCCAACTATTAAATCATTTAATCCAATATTTAAGTTATTTGTTCTTGCTAAATTCTTTACTCCAGCAAAATGGTTTTTTATTGTTTCAACATCGTCACTATTGATTGTATTTGGGCCAGCTTTTACTTGACAATATTTTCTTTTACCATCTATCTTATCGATGAATTCAATATCAATTCCAGAGGTAGTTGATGCAAACCCTTCCAAAATTTCACTACAATACTTTTGTAATTGAGTACCAAAGCTGGTATTAATAGAAGTACCTAGAATTCTTGGATAAACTAATGCTTTAGCAATACTTATTGAATCAACCTTCCCTGTCAAAAACCTCGCCTTATACATGTCTAGGAATGGGTTCAGATTAAAATTTTTTAACTTTACTAATTTTGAGGTATTCTTCACATGGTTTTTAGCAATTTCATTCCTGAAAAAGGTTTTAAATTTTAAAATGATATTATCCAGGGTTTGTTGATCTAACTTTTGTTGTGACACTTTATCCCTCCCTTAAAGTTTACACATAAATCCATGCCAATTTTACCATTACTTTCCTAATGTTTAAAGTTTAATTATTTTATCATAATGAAAATCAGGTTAGGTTAAAAGAAGGTTGTGTTCGCCTTCATCTAGCCATGGTGTTACAATGAAACACTTGCTCTACTACTTTCTCTCCTGTCTGGCGTGCGAGAATGCCGTCTCGGTATTTATGTATCTCGCCTAATGCATTCGACATGTTTGCAGCTCCCCGATACTTTGGGTCAAAGATATACATAAAACCGTTACCTTCAAATGATGATTTTTGGGATCCTACGGTGCGCATATGTATGAAATATAGGTGAATTCACTTGATATACTAGCTGGAAAAAGTTTCCCCGTTTTTTAAGTGAACCTTACTTTCTTGGTAGACTGATAAACTGTCGAAATACCCATCCTTTATCATTTTAAACAGCCTGGACATATCATTAATGGAGTCAATCCTCCTAAATACTTCAAATTACTTACGTAACACTTTACTTCTCTTATATCATTTAAAGACGCATGGGGAGGGTACTCGTGCTTCCTTAATAGCATTTTTAGCTATATATTCTTAGACTCCATTCTTAAAGTAACAAAATACATTGCCCCTATACAAAATGATGTTCACTTTTTTTTAGCTTTTTTCTCAAAATATCTCTCCAATCTATACTCACAGATCTCCTGTGTCCATTTGTAAACGCACTCATTAGTTTCATCACTGAAAAATAAGTTTAAAGTGAAACTTTTCCCATCAAAAGAAGAAATGTCACTAAATCGAGACATTGGCATTCTGGCAATAAGTTTTGCTACCTCATCGATATCATTCGCAGTCAAATTTTGCTTGTCCTTATCATTGAAGTCAATTTTTCTCCGGTATTCATTTTCAGTATAATAGTCAAAAAAATACGGTGCTACTTCCTTTGGAGTCACTGGTTCTAACCATTCGTTTTGGCCTCGATTTAACATATATTGTAGTACGACCATCTTGTAGCTTTTACTTACCTTACTAAAAAACACTCTTTCAACTTCCTTAATCCAAGCTTCTCCTTCTAAATAGGCCTTTTGTTCATTATCTGTTAATTCTTCCGCCCAATTAAGAAAGCCCACATAAGATTTAAATTCTTTATATATAGCATCCGAATTTTCATATCCATGTCGGTGGAACTCTAAGTATGTAGGGCGATAGCCAATCTCTTCTTTTAATCGATCATATGCATTTAATATCTTTTGCTTTCTAGGATTAAACTTTTTCTTAAACTCTTCTAGTAAATCAACAGCCTTAAGATCCATATCTATCAAACAAGATTCAGGAACAGTAGGGACAACTTTGCTACGGGGCTTCTCCCGCTCTTCTTCTGAACGAGTATCCAAAAGACCGAGTTTTAAGTCCGCATTACGGTAGTTACCGATGAGGTCAATCACAACACAATGCTCTTTGCCTTGATGGAGACGCAGTCCACGTCCTATTTGTTGTGTGAAAATCGTCAATGATTCAGTCGGTCTAACAAATAACAAGGTGTCGAGCGCTGGAATATCTGTTCCTTCATTAAATAAATCAACGGTAAAGATGATGTCTATCTTCCCTGCCGTGATTTGTTCAATCGCTTCTTTTCGTGTAATTCCTTCTGCCGCAGAATGCAAGCCGACAGCGGTTACTCCTTGTTTTTTAAAGTAACCTACTAAAAAGTTTACTTGCTTGATCGATGAACAAAAGGCAAGAGTCCGGGTCTGCTTATGTTTTTCCCACGCATTGAACACTTTTTCTGCATAGTCTTCCCGCAATTGTTTTTTCAGAAGTTCGTCTTGATCATACCTTGTGCCAAGCCACTTCACTTCGGAGTAATCGGTATCATCATAAATGCCGTAATAATGAAACGGAGAAAGCCAGCCAATTTGAATCGCTTCAAGAAAGTGCATTTGAAAAGCAACGTTCCCTTCGCAAAGAGAGAAAACATCCTTTCCATCCATCCGATCTGGTGTTGCTGTTAACCCTAATAAAAACCGAGGCTCAAAGTAGTCCAATGCTCTCATATAAGAATTTGCCGCGGCATGATGAAATTCATCAATAATGATTAAATCAAATTCGTCCGGATCCAATGCTTTCAGTTGCTTGTCACTCGATAGTGTAAAAATCGATGCAAAAACATGATCAGCATTTGTTTCTTTCACATTCGCTTTTAAAATACCAGTCGTATTTTCTGGCATTACATGTTGAAACGATTTTTGTGCCTGGTATAAAATTTCTTCTCGGTGAGCAATGAATAAGACTTTGGAATATTGTCTCGCGAAAAAGGCGGCTAAATATGTTTTTCCAAGGCCCGTCGCCATGACCACCATTGCTTTGTTATATCCTTCTTCTACGGTGTCCTTTAAAGATTGTAACGCATCCACTTGAGGTCCGCGCGGTTCAATCTTTGTCACATATTCCTCTTTTGTTTCTGCAATCGCACTCTCTTCTCGTCTATCGCTTGCGAGCATTAAGCTCTTTTCGTCTTCCTCAGTCCACCAGCGTGCAAACTCTGGAAGTTCACGCCTTTTCTCATTATAAAGTTGTCCGTAATTTTTTAGCGTCTCTTCATTTAAAGGGACCGTTTGCTCATGATAAAAAAGCCTTAAAAATTCTTCACGGGCTTCATTAATTGCTTCTTCTGCCAGTTCGTTGGATACAGCGAGGTTCCATTCCACACCATTTGTTAAGGCTGAAGAAGATAGATTCGACGAACCAACATATAACGTGCCATCATGACTGTTTTCTATTAGGTAAGCTTTTGGATGAAACGACTTCCCTTCACTGCGCCACATTCGAATTTCGACGTTTGGATCGATATGTAATAGTTTTTCAAGTGCCTCTGGCTGAGTGACAAACATATAATCACCCGTACAAATTTTTATATCAGCACCTCGCTCGGCCGCTCGTTTTAACGCAGGAGTCAGCAATTCAACTCCAGTTTTCATAGAAAAAGAAACGAGGATATAAACGGTTGAAGCTTGATCGATTTTTGCTGTGATTTCTTTGATTAATTGATTTGTTATGAGTTTTACTTCGCTCATTTTTATCCTCCTTCCGTCCTTAATACTTCTGTTTTTCTGGAATCACTCCACGTACACCGCCACGCGGGTCCTCCATATCTCCTTCGTATCTTGGAATCACGTGCATATGCACATGGAAGACGGTCTGCCCCGCTACTTGTCCGCAATTGATTCCGACATTGAAGCCGTCTGGAGACAGCTCTTCTATTTGAATATCCCGAATTTGTTCCGCAAGCTCTTGCATCGCGTCTTTCTCTTCTTTTGTCGTATCAAAATAATCCGCCACATGCCGCTTCGGAATCACAAGAGCATGTCCTTTCGCAACAGGGTATTTATCATAAATTACGAATGCATAGTCGTTTTCTAGTATGTAATCGTTCAGTTCGCAGAATAGGCAAGTCAAAATGTACACCTCACTTTTTGGAAGCGTGGGGACGGTTCGGGACCAGTGAAAAAGTGAGAACTAAAAGTCCCGATCGCTATATATAGGGTGGTAAACATAGTTTTGGTTCTGTATATCGTATGGTTTGATCACTACTTTAACTTTTCAGCGACTTTTTCACCAGTCTTGGACGGTTCGCATGCTTCCAAATTTGTAATATATAAGGAATATTTTACTATGTATATTTATTAATTGGAAGTATAAGGAGGCGTGGTTCTGTTTCATTGTTCTCTTAAAAAAGTGCCAGTTTCATTAATGCAACTGGCACTTTTTTAAAACAGAAAAGGCTTTTATACAATCTATTTTTTACTACAATTCCATTTTCTCTTCTATTTGTAACTCATTCATAGTCGTAACCATTGGTAGAAATAAAGGAGCAATGATTTTTGTGATTTCGTAAATCTTTTCAGTTACATCAATTTCTTCATTTTCATCTTCGTTTTGTTTTGTTTCCTTATGCGTGTAATGTTGTAATATCGCTAATGCAATTAGAGACATACCATATTTATACTGAGATTTTATTACATTCATTTTTTCATTGTCTTTATGCTTTAATAACTCTGACTGAAGGTAGACATTATCCATATTTACAAAAAAATCATATACTCCGTCATCTTCCTTTGCTCTAAGAACTGCTTCTTCGTTCATTTGATGTTTTGACCACTCTTGTTTTTTTACTTCGATAAGCTCAGGAGGAGCAAGGTTTGGTTTATTTTTTTTCATCCCTTTACTCGGAGTTGCTTTCATAACATAAATGATAAACTTTTCAATAAAGGGCTCTTTTCTTGAACCATCTGTAACTTCTATCTTATATTCTAATTGATCCCCTACTCTACATTTCGTTGGAAGAGTAATATTTAATGAAGCTCGACCTGAAACAAGGTTCATAGAATATGTCGGTACATTTACACCATTAACAGTCAATTTAATCTGTCCCGGTTTATCTTTTCTACCAAAATACCCGTTTTCAGCATCGGTCTCAAAAATCACTCTCGCCTTTCTATTTTTTGGGACCGATTTTAATAAACGCGATACTTTTCCTTTAAGGTGAAAGTATGTTGGAAAGAATTCACCTTTAAAGTCACTATTAGGATGTTGGTTTTCGCCACCGTTATCACCTTTATCTTCTCCATCTTCATCACCTATATCAAATGGGTTTATTACTTTACTTCCATAGCTCAAAAAATCTTTCAAGGATGGTGACTGCTTCATTATTTTGTTCAATACTTCTGATAAAGGCTTTGAATCACCTATTTTATCTTCTATAGCTTTTTTCCTTCTCTCCTTTTGGAGTTCTTTAAGTAATACATTGTTTTTAAAGGTATCTTCTAAACAATCTTCAATTGTTTTTTTCAAATCACCGTCCCTTAACTTATCCCTACTATTCATAAATAAATCTTCTCTTGAGCGTAAATCTAAATCCGAGCAGTCTAGAACGGCTAACAGAGAATCTTTGATGTACCCTAAACCGACTTTCTTTCTTCCAAACAAACTTTTTGGAAGAAAACCATGCGCTTGACCATTAATTACAAAAATAACCCCTTCTTGTTTTCTATAATTGTCATCATTTCCCTCTTTAAACGCATAAAGAGAGTATTTTATCTTCTGATTGTTAACGGTTATTTCACTTCGGTAAGGAAAATTCTCTTCTAAATTTTTATTACGATCTTCTTCCAACCTAACCCTCAACCCATTAATCGTTGTTTCTAAAGTGTTACCTTTATAATCACGTGTTTCTATAATTCTAATAGGTAGCGCAACGTTTGGCATTAAAAGCGATAGCCTATAGTATAAATCAAACGTTGAAACCGAGGTACAACCCGGAATTTTATATTCATACAATTTAATAAAAGTCCCCCATTTGAACTTACTTTCAGGTAAAACGTTAAATTCATCAGCTTTAAATTTCAATATATTACCACCCGGGGCCAAATACTCGTAAGAAGAACTTTTAGCTCCCTTTTTTGGTGGGCTTCTCCGGACAATTGACACACCCCAATAATCTTTTGTATGATCTATTTTTTTATCAAATTCATTAAATCGATCGGGTATTCTCGGACATCTTTTTGAAATAATCAGTTGAAAGTTATTCTCCCCGCAAAATTGAAGGACTCCAGTACCTCCCATATTAAACTTCCCTTGAACAAAAGGAATTCTTAGTTTATTAGATTTACTTAAAGATAGAATTGTTTCCGGTAACCGACTTGGAGATTGACCTTCACCAAGGTCGACTACACAATAATTTGGTTTACTTTTGCTGCCTGTTGTATATAGTCTTATATTTTGAGCCAACATATTTCTCTCATTTTTATTTAAATGAATTAAATTTCCTTCTGAAACTTGATAGAACTTTTCTAGAGCATCTCTAATTGATGGTGGAGCTTCAACACCGGTCGGGTCTATCGCTTCTTCCATACACTTTCGAATTAACACAGCATCAACACTATTGATTAACTTTTCAACTAAAGCAGCATCTGCTGAACTTTGTTGGGCTCCAATGACCGAAAAATTATTTTCATTATTACCAAATGGCTTCCAACATAATTCATCATTAAAATAACCATATTCTTTTAATACTTTTATAACTTCTCCTTCGCTTTCAGTATTAGCTAAGTTTATGGCGAATTCTTTCACATCATTATTTGTTAGCATTCTACTCCCCCGATCAAAAAGTTGTATATTTCTAGATAACTAATTCAAAATAATTTTCTTGATCGCATCGTAAGCCGCTTCTTTTTTTAAAATACCTTGTTCTTGGAAAGCAATAATTGTATTAATTTCATTTTTATTTAATTCTACCTGAGTGTTTACCTCACGATCAGTAATATCTAATGTTTTTGTTAAGTCTACACAAAAGTCCGTTTCTTGATAGCTTTTTGCATAAGCAACAATTTCCGACTTTTTCACTTGATACATATTTGTCTTGTATTCTTTACCACTAAACTTCCCTTGTTTCGCCCCCTCTAGAAAGAACTCATAATACTCTCTATATTCGTTTTCTGTTTTTCCTACAATGTCTAAAAATAATCTAGCAGCATCCGGACACGTCATATAACCTGGGTCAACTTTATAACTTTTCCTTTTTCTCATGACGTCCTCCTTTGTTCATGTACTAATTCTTATGTATTGTGAAAATTGTCCTATTCCAAAATGTTCCAAAACATTACAAATCAAATCCAAAGGAAAGGAAACAAAACGAGACAAATGAAAAACCCCACACCGAACAAACAGTATGGGAAAATATGTTTAACTTAATTTTGTTTTGATTTTAGGTACTGTAATATTTAACTTAACATCCTTACTAAACAAAGAATGAACTTTAACGTGTTCACTCGTTGATTCTTTCACGTCTATGCCTTCGACAAATAACCTACCTTCAACCATACTCTCATTTTTTTCCCTCAAATAAACACCATGTTTATCTTTGATCAATTCCATATAATCAATGAGCTCACGTAATCCTGTAATAGCATATTCCGTTCGTTTTGTATCTTTCACTTCACCAATCACGACTTTTACTAATTCATCGGTTTCTTTCGTATACATCTCAATAATAATATCTGGTCTGCCACGCCAATAAGTCGTCTGATCAAAACCGCCTTGAAAACTCGCTTCAGCTACTTGATGAGCAAAATCCATAGCAGATATTTTTTTCTTAATAAAAGGGTGCTCCACTTCAGCGACTTCTTCGGTAGAAACATGAAATAAAATGTTTGGCGACCCTTTTGAGTCGTGATATATATGGTAAGAGTGTTCCTCATCTTCCCAGCTTGCAACGAGATTATTTTTTCCGTTGATCAACTGTAACTGTGCATTCTCTGTACTGCATTTGATTAATTGGATCGTCCAGTACAACTCAAACAACACTTCTTCTTTATCAGGAAAGATAAACGTTTCGACTAATAAAGCTTGCAAAACATCTTCATCATACTTCCCTTTCATCAGTTCGCGGTAATCAAGCAATAGTTTAGCGGCTTTTCGATACAATGGATTACGGTGTGTGAGTGTTTTTTGAATCATTCGGTTCGTGACTTTACTTTCTTCTGATTGAACCTTTGATAGATAAACATTTTTTCGGATCATATCCTCAACTATGCCCTTTAATTCCTTCCACTCCTTAAAGTAATCATATTTTTCAAGACGGCTCGTATCAATTTTTAAAAATAGGATCTGATATAACGTACTAAGACATTCTTTAAGGACAAGATTTTCAGCAATGTCATAATTACGGATGGATTCATTACAAGAAAAGATCGTACGATCATTATGATTTCTTTTTATCCGCTCTTTTAATGTATTTGACCAATTGATTTGACCGCGAACTTCGCCAGAGTAAACTTTATTGGTGGACCTTGTCGACGTTTTAAACCGTCGTATCTCAACAGGTAATTCTCGTACAAATTGTTTCACGTCATCACGTATCAAAAAATGAATCATTAATAAATGATCAAGTTGAGATATATTTAAATTCGCCTTTTTTATAAAAGAGTTCATCCCTACCTTTCCCGCTTTCAAGTAAACAATGAGAAAGTCACTTACCTCTTTCATGATTTCAGTTCGTTTCATGAGTTACTCCTTTATTTGGAAAAAATCAACGGCAAAGTTGTGTAAACGTTCTTTGTCAATTTCAGTTAGTTCACCCATTTTGTTTACAAATTCGATGATTTCATGATCCATCAGCCCTTCAAACTGAGGCATAACATATAAAATAATTGCTGAAGTAAAGTCTCCATCTTCTACCGTATACTTAGCAATGTCTTCAACAATTGCAGGACCGATTTGTCTTTTTTCGTTAATCAATTTCCACGTTTGAGTGAGCGGCCGAATATAACTATGTTGCTCTATTCCCCATTGAGTAAGGTACGATTCTACAAGTTCATCTGATATAACCTTTGGAACACCAACAGGAATAAAGGCAAAACGTCTCATAAACGCATAGCTCATTTCATATAAAGATGCTTTATCAAAAGTGTTCATCGTTCCAATTAAGCGCCAATCATTCGGGATGATATATTCGTAATCATTTTTTGGAAAAGTCATATTATCCTTTTGCGGTCGAACGATGACCTGTTTTCCACTTTCTGCTGTAAAAGGTAATGAAATTGAATCACCCGTTAACGCTGAAAATAAAGATCCAAAGGCTTTATCAATGTCGGCACGATTCATTTCATCAATGATCAACCATTCATTTTGCTGTTTATACGTATTTGAGTTTTTAAAGCATGACAAAAATAAACCTGGTTTAAATGACAGTGTTCCATCTGCCTCTGGACGATAGCCACCAATCGTTTCATACGTTGACCAATCTGAGGTGGCTGTTGTCATTTGATAATCGACTTCAAAACTTCGGCAAATTTCTTTCGCTAATTTTGACTTCCCAGTTCCTGGAGGTCCTGTTAAAATGATATTCTTCCCGTTTTTAAGAGCAGTTTGGGCTTGGTTCATGATTAATTGTTTATCTTCAAAGTGTAGACCTCTTATCTCAATTGGGGTATTAAAATCAATTTTCTTTAGTCCTTCATCCCTTGTACTAATTTCTTGTTCTTCTGGCTCCTCTAGTGCAAGAATCGTCTCGTATTCTTCTTTTGTCAGTTCAAATAAACTGCCTTGTGCACCGTTTTTTATTGGGTTCGCGTTCTTTAATTCGTCGACTTCAATAACTTGTGACCAAGAGATTGGTTTAACATCACGAATGTATCGAAAAGAAACTCCGTCAACTAGCTCTGGAAAACCTTCATGTTCTTCTTTATGAAGGCCTTCAACGACTTCACCTATTGCTACGATTTCTCTTCGAGGAGTAGACTCATAAAAAATGATTTTATCTTTCGGTTGAGCAGATTCAAACGCATGAAAGATCCTTCTTTTATTTCCTTTTTCATTATAAGCTGTATAAAAAACTGCTTCCCCATTCTTTATTTTGCTTACATCCCAAATCGAAGGATTAGCCGTTAACCAAAAATACTGCACGTCTTCATCCTCTTCAACTGCATCCCCTATCTCAAACCCGTTCATAAAGATTTCCTTCCTCATTTCATTATTAAATATTGCTTCCTCTAATTGATCATGATTATGATGTCGGTACGGCGAACGCTTTTGATTTTCAAATAGTTCTACGATATATTGAAGCGTTTCTTTATAATTTTCTTCAAGTGTTTTTGATAGGGATTGTACATCTGATAATGGGAGTACATAGCAATTTACTTTTTTGGTCATCCCCATCTTTTTAAAGTTATAATCGATCTCATAACCGTCCAGTTCACTGGTTTCAGTAAAAGGAAGGCGGACTTCGGTTCCTTGTTTATTATGGGAAAACCCTAAAACTAACCAGCTACAAAAATTGATATGTATAGATTTTCGACCCTTACGATAAGTGACCGAAAGCCGTTCATCACCAGGCCCTTCAATACCAAGTTCAGTAACCAAATTATATGTAAAATCAAAGGCCCAATCAGCTTCATTTCTTGAATGAAAAATGTTCCCTCGGCCAATCATTAGTTCGCGATTGACGCTTTTATTCTTCGTATAATTCTTTCCAATGATTTGGTCGGTGTCTTTTAAAACGATGGTAAATTCTCTATCAATTAAAAAATTATTGGATTCGTCTCCACCACTGAAGTTATTTAATTCATTTCCATTAGCTATTTCATTTGCAAACCTTAATACTTCCTTTGGTGGATATCGCTTATCATTATGCAGTACCTCAAATTTAGTCGCTGGCCTTACATTTTCAATACCGATTTCATCAATCTTCTCTAACGCTTGTTCGATATGTTCTTTTGTTATGTTGCTTGGTATTGTCATTGTACTTCCCCCCTATTTTTGATAGGTTATTTTAAAGCGAATCACTTTATCTCTTGTCCTTCGCTTATCTTTGCAGATAAAATGCCCCGTTATAAGTCTCTTCACCGTTTTTCCCATTCAGATAAAAATGTATAACAGCACAATAAGGATTAATCTATTCGTTTACCTTCGTACTTATTAGATCCATTTTATAAAATTCCGTATTACATTTCCCCTCATTCTTTTAGCGCATAATACTCCATGATGAAAATTTATCTAGTTACCTTCAAAGGAATCAACATATTTTCCATACGAACAAAAAATGTTTCGAAATCCATTGTTCCATCATTTTTTAATCGAAGGACTTCATTCTGCATCCACTTCCATTCCTCTTTTAACTTAGGAGATAACCGTTCTTCTTTTTCCCGTATTTGTTTTAATATATCAAGGTTCTCATTAATGAAGGACTCGTATGTATATTGAAAGGTTTCTTTTTTACGATCAATTTCTTTAACATATTCTATTTGCGAATATTGTTTTTCATTTATTTTACCCAGCTTGTTATTCGTTTCAAGCCATTCTTGACGCTCTATTTCTTTTAGTGAATCTTCTAGATCCTTTATTTGATCGTCCAATAAAGGGATACCCATCTCAAGTTGCTGCGTAATCGATTCTGGTAATTCAATACCTTTATTTAGATATCGCTCTACATTCGTATACTGTTTCTCATGAATTTTAAGTAATATCTCATCCCGTTTCGAATTGATCTGTAAAATCCCTTTTTCGATGTCTTTCACAACATCTACTGACAAACCCGTATAATGTTCAATACAAGTTGAACCTAGTTTATACGTTTTGTTTTTAGAAGCATGAAAAACAATATATTGAAAACGTAAAGCTTTTCCGCATTCACATTTGTATGGTTTGTTCCCTTTACCACCATCTAATATTTCTACAAGTTCCCAATCATCAATTACATTTCTTTTTTCTTCCTCGGTTATTTGATCATCTATTACAATCCCCTTTTTTTGGGCTAGTGCTTCAAACCATTTGTCTCTTCTTCTTTGATTTGTGTACTCATTTGTCCAGTCTTGTTGCTCTAAAGTGAGTGTATTCCAAATACTATCAATTTGTTTTTGACTTAACGGTGAATGCATAACTAAGCCCTCCCTTTTAAAAGATAAGTATTTATTTAGTAAAACTCTTTACCCTTGTATTTTTAATAGTTCTTTCAATTCTTCTATAGATAACACATGATCTTTTTTACGATGTATCATACGATGACAATTAGCACAAACGGGAACTATATCCTTTTTAGGATCGACCTCTATTGCTTCGTCTAATGTACTTAGTGGTTTCATATGATGTACTTCGATAAAATCTTTACCATGTTCCCCGTATACTTTCTCGAAATCAAATCCACATGCAATACAAGTTGTGCCGTGAACTTCTATTGCCCGCAATCTGTTTTTACCTTTCCTTTCATAGCGATTTCTAAAATACGGTTTAACTTCTCCATCCTTATAAAAAGACGAGTATTGTGATTTTTCTGCTAGAATGTCTTGTTTTACAACTTCTATTAATCTCTTTTTATCTAATTTATTAAAGAGCTTCTGTAAACTTTGTTTCGGTTCCTTTTCCCAAGGATCATTCTTTGCACGATCTTCTTTATAATGCACCATCGTTACATCTTGGATATTCACCATAGGGTTATAAGAAAACAACAGTTCAAATCCCTTTTGTTTTGCATATGTTAATAACTGTTTAGAATAACGATCTTCACTTTTCGTTCTACTAACGATTTCGTGCTGGTTTAATAATAACGTCTCATATATAAATGGCCTTCATTATTCTTATCTAAGAACCGTTTTATAGTTATAATGTAATACATTGTGTCTTTACCCTTTATATATGTTTTACTTGTTAGTTTTTGGTTGAATTTTTCATTATCAAAACGTAAACCCTTACTCACCTTAAAACCTCGCTTATTAATCTTCTGTTATGACGATCATTTATTTATACTCCTCTAAGCTTGAAAACCTTTCTGTCAATCTAATTCATAAAATTTCACCATTTTAATTTCGACAAGATATAATATTTCCCTTTAATCTATAATACGACTAACAGAAAATTGCCACTTCCAATACTAGTAGACAACAAATATACACTTTGAATTTCAAAACCATAAAACTTATCATTACATAGAAGACACCCCCGACCTGTTACAGATCGGAGGATCAAATGTCATTCTGTAATTATTACTTTTGGTTATATACATTAGTTATTAATACTAACTATCTCTAATAACCAATAACTCCTTTAATTTATCCAATATCATCTTTTCTCTCTTTTCCATAAATATATGAAAGTTTCCGATACAAAGGTCAACTTCAGGAATGTAATGCTTCGTTTTATAACTTTCTTTCTCCATATCGGTTTTATAATTTTCATTGAACCATTCTTCAAATTGCTTATCTGACTTTTCTTGGTTTGGTACACCCTCAAGTAATTGTAGGTTCCCTAGAGAATTATGGTTTTCAACACAATAAGCTATTGCTTCATCTGATAACCCAAATTTACGTAACTTTGCACGAGATTTCATGAGACTCTTTGGGAAAATATGATCTTGATGAAATAAATTATTATAATCGAGAGTAGGATAAAGTAGTGACAAAACTGAAAATGTGTACTTTTTTCCATATTGATAATTGAGTAAATCCTCTACCTCTTCGTCTGTAAACTTCATCGATTTATTTGTTATTTTTAGGTTATTTCTAATTTCATGATATGGAAATGAGTCATTGTTATTTTTAATAATTTCTCTTAATGGCTTAATTACGTTATCCGGTTGGCCTCCGAAAACTCTTTTTAGTAGAGCCACTGTAATAAAGTTTTTGATCCTTTTTCTATCTTCTTTGTAATCCTTTGATTCAACAAAATTCTTTGGGTTTCCTTTTTTATATAAGTAATAAGCAATTGGTATAATCACGTAGTTTGCAGTTAGCGTTTTGTAATTAAACCCTAAGCTTGAAATAAGCTCGACCGTCAATCGAATAGATTGAGATATATCCTCCCATTCTGATTCAATCTTTTTCATATTCGTAGTGTTAAAATTATCAACTTTAAATGCAATATCATTTAAATCAATTAGTACGAGACAAGTTTTCAAAACGATATCTTTGTTAAAATCAAATGTATCTCCAATGTTATTAATTTCATCAACAAATAAAGTGATCGTTTCTCTGGCATCTTCTTCTGTCCATTGCGCTGTCGCGATTGATAACAATAAATCTGAATAACTTAGCTGTGTTCCGCCACTGTTCACTCGGATAAAAATATTTAAAACCTTATCAAGTTCCTGCCCTTCCTCCAAGTAATAGTTCACTGTTCCTTTTCTCATAATCTGCTCATAAAGTAAACTTAGGCACTCCGAAGCATAATTACTATCTATGTTGTTTTCTCTTACATATTTGAAAATGTCATTCATACCTTTAAACTTAAGTATATCGGAAACTTTAAACCACTTGTTGCTGTCCTCTTGCTGGGATAAGTCTTTCTTACTTAAGAACTTAAAATCATATGTATAATCTATATTCTTTGATTCTTCTAATAGATTTAAATATAGCTCTTTTTTTACAAATGATTTTTCGTATTTCCACTTCTTATAAGGTAATTTTTCAGCGTATGTTCCTTTTAAACCAATATATAAAGAAGTTAATCTTTGCTGTCCATCTAATATTGCAGTAATAGGTTTTCCGTCAATGAGGTTTGCTTTCACATTATGGCGATTATTCTTCTCATGAAAATCTCGAATAAATTCATAAAACTGATATTTTTCAATATTATTTTCTTCTACATGCCAAAACAAAAAAGAACCAATAGGATAATCTTTCATAATAGAATCAAATAACCTTTCAATCTGTTCAGGTTTCCACACAAATTCACGCTGTATAGAAGGTAAGTAATATTTTCGCTGGTCAATATTTTCGATTGCTTTTTGTATCGTAATCGCAGTTTGAAATGCCATAAACGTTCCTCCCTCATACTCTTTTTAGTAAATTATACCATATAAATGTTTGTTCGGAAGTCTTCACGAAATAGGACCTAGGAACAATACAAGCTTTCCACACTATTTCGAAATTCCTCAAACAAAAAAACATCCACCCTCGTGGAGTGCATGTAAAATGAATGAGATTTATCTGTCTAAACCAAACTCTCTTCCGTTTCGTATCCATAATATTTCGCTAAATAGCTATCTA
Organism: Bacillus shivajii; assembly: GCF_020519665.1. NCBI lineage: Bacteria > Bacillati > Bacillota > Bacilli > Caryophanales > Bacillaceae > Bacillus > Bacillus shivajii. The sequence continues at coordinate 1,981,037 of NZ_CP084703.1, read as the reverse complement.
TCATTTCCTCTACTTCATCGGTAGAAAGCATATCTAACACCATTGCCCCACCAACGACGTTCAAATATTTCGTTGATTGGACGAAATGGTCACGTTTAATGGTAATGCCCTTTTCTTTTAACTTAATCAGCGACTTTAAGATCCCTTTTGTAATATTTCGGTTCGATGTAAAGTTAGAAGAAAAGAAGACGACACATCTTGCGGAAAAGTCTTTTTCGGTGAAGAAGTCTGTTAACCAATAAGGATTTTCTTTGTTACTTTCATCATAAGTCATATAGCCAACCCTTAACAATAATTAGAGGTTTAAAACGATTAAGTCCTCGTTGTATCCCCTTCCATTCAAAAGCAATGATTGCTATAACTACATGTATGTCTTCCGCTATGTCCTTTGTCTTTAACATGCTCCTTTATCAGTCATTGATTCACCACAAGGCAATGCGGTTTCTGGAATTTCTGATATGCCAAATGAACATGCTCCAGGTTTCTTTGATCTTAATAATTAAATTATAAATTGAGTCAATTACATAATTACGTTTTTTTGTGCAATAAAACGAATGATATGATATTTTTTCACTAGATGTACGTTTATTAGAAAGTGAACGTAACAAAAGGCGGCGACTCCCGGAGGATAAGCGCAGTCTGAAGATCCACTTAGGCGAGGAGCCTTCGAGCCTAAGTTAGCTGAAGACAAGCCCTCGGGAAAGCGTCCGTCTGAAGTGAAGTTTACGCTCATTATTCGGAATTTCTCATCTTATTTTGAGTTATGAAATTGATTCAATTACTAAAAAATTTACAAAAAAAGACTGAAATCAACTCTCAGTCTTTAGGTTAACTTTAATATCTAATTTAGATAAAGCATCCAACATTGCTTTCTTCGCCTCTTCCTCATCAACACCATGTATTTCTAATTCGGATTCTTTTAATTCCAATAATGAAACAGTTAGCCCTAAAAAACTTTTCACATCAACAGTACGATTATTCGTGTGCATGACAATACTAGATTTATATTTATTAGCTTCTTGAACGACTTCAACCATTTTTTGAGTTGGAACCGAACCATGCATACCAGCTTGAGAAACTTTTAGTACTTCAGTTACTTTTTTAAAATCCATATACAAAATCTCCTTTTAATATTAAATCTATCCATTGATTATAACATATCAACTCTGGCGACAGGTGCTTGTTATTACTAACGTACAACCAATTTATTTGTATTAGTTAAATGATAAGCCAAACTGGTTCGAACTTAGTATGGATCACCATAACAGTACATGCAAAGTCCTTGATCAGAGGTTACTGGAAAACCGAGTCTTGTGTCATAAAGAACTCCATGCGTCCAGTACTGTCAGCTAGACACGTTGCCTCACTTAATAAAGCACCATTCCGCTCATCCTTACGTAATGTTCCATATACAATAACGTTGAACGTTTCATTCATACAACCAACTACTTCTTTTTTCATATTTTTAAAGTGACACAACGTGGTAACTGAACCCTTCATTTTCTAAATCAAGTAAAAAGGTGCCAGACCCTCAGCTAAGTAATACTTTACTGCATAGGGCACCTCAACTACGTAATCACCATGGAAAGTCTCAAATGCTGGACCGATAAAATAATGAGTTCCCGCCTCTCTTTACAATTTATCTTGTTCCTTCTTATCTGCATTTCGGTTACGATTAAAGAGGAAAATCAAATTATTTTTCAAGGTGGGAATATAAAATGGATCCAATACAGAAGTGGAACGAAAAACATAAAACGAAACTGGAAGAAAAAAAGCCCCAGGAACCAAATTCGTTACTGACCCAGCTCATCCCCGCCGTAATGGACGGTACAGCTGTCGACCTTGCATGCGGACTGGGAGCCAACAGTCTTCATCTAGCTGAAAAAGGCTATGATGTTAAAGCTTTTGATATTTCAGACGTAGCCGTCGATCGTGTGAATAAGCAGGCAGCAGAAAGTAAGCTGTCTGTGGAAGCGAAAGTTGCCGATTTAGCAACTGACGACGGCATAAAGCTAGTGGCAGATACGGTGGACCGAATTAAAAGCGCTGAACCAGGCGAGACCTCCTCGGCAGATGCTGTTATCATGACCTACTACTTAGAGAGGAAACTGTTTCCATTTATAAAGGACCTTGTAAAAACGGAAGGCTATATCTTTATCGAAACATATGTCTCAGTACCGGGAATGACAGACAAACCTGTCTCCGAAAAATACAAACTCCGGCCTGACGAGCTCGTAAATGAATTCGGTGACTGGGGTATTGTTTATTTCGATTTCAACGAAGAAGCAGGCATTCAGACAATAATGGCAAGAAAAAAATAAGAAGCTTAGGGACGGTTCTTGTGCTTCCTTAACCATATATCGAGTATAAATTAGTGGTGGTGACACAGCTGTCACATGAGTTGAGCGAAAAAAAAGCTTCTGGATTCATCCAGAAGCAAGTTTTAGTTTGTATCACTTATTTGTGTTTTCTCGCCGGTTACCCAACCAAAATAGATATTAACACCCTTTAGAAGAACAGGCCCTACAATATTATTTTTCTTTGGCGACAAGTGAAACAGTTCAACGAACGCGGCATAATCTTCAAACCCCTCGCCTTTCTCACTAAAAGAATGCACGAGCATTACCGCATTTTTAGCTATTACGTTATGTGCTTCGATAAGCGCCGAAGCCGTACGGAGTAGTAATTGATACCTTTTGTTTAAAACAGTTTCTTCTTGTAGGTTTAATAAATTTAACAAGTAATCTAATCTCTTTCTTTTTCCATTACTAGGATTAACTCCCTTCCAAGTTTCTACCGTTTCTCCAAAAGGTTCTGAAACTTTACCTTCAACCATCATCGTTACTAGCTCATCACCTGATTTCGCTAAAACATATAGATCATTTTGTGAGCTTGCGGAGCCCCCTGGTAAAGAAACTTTGTATTCAGGGAATCCGAATAAGATATCAACTTCCTGAAAAAGTGGAGTTACTCTTCTTAAATACTCGCTCAACACAAGATGGTAGTTTCTTAGCATTCTCCCAAGAATGAGCTAACTCATAAGCTGAATAGTCTTCCTTCCATTGTTTCTTCGGATCTGCCAAGAGATCTTTCCATGCATTTACACCATTTGTCGGAACATAATACCTTCCCATTTTTATCACTCCCTTTGAAGCGCTGGGGACGGTTCTCCCGCTTCCAAATATTCTTAACATAAGGGTTCAACAAATTAACGGAGTATCCTCCCAAAATACTCCTGAAGTGTTGGAGTGAGGAAACGTAGAGGCGTTTTTTCTTAACCACCTCTGACATCGTATTTATTGAAAATACCAACTATATTAGTAAACCCACATTTTTTTTGCTATTTTTTCGCGCAAGTCCTCTTTTAAATGTTTCGAGTTGATTTAGTGATGCATTTCTTAATTGTTGAAAACATTAACTAGGCGATTTGCATAGGATATTGTGAAAATTATAAAGGAAGTGAAAATATGTATTATGGACCATATAGGTTTCAAAATCCTTACTATGTAGCGCCAATGCCTGATTATCGAAACCAGTTGTTATATCAGAATTATCAACAAGGGGGAGGGAATTTAAATCCTTATTATTCATCACAAATTCCTAATACGCAAGGAGTTGTGCCTTTATCTAATCATAGAAAACAACCTATTAATATTGAAGATGCTTCTATTCGGGAAAACAGTCCTTTAAGCTCGTACAGAGAGAATTATGCATACAGTTTAGGCATACAGGCTTATATATATGGATATCCCCTTGTCACCACGGAAAGAACTAGGCAGCTGTCATCGTTAGTACAAGAGTCCTTTGGCCCAGCATTTACTGTGTCAAATGAGTTTATTTATTATGATGAACTTCTTACGCCTGATTACAAAGATGTCGTATCACCCAATGTTGATACCCTTTATTTCGTTGGCTGGCTGGATCTCACCCGGAACCCTGTCGTTCTAAATGTTCCGGATACAAATGACAGGTACTATGTCATCCAATTATTAGATGCCTGGACAAATACCTTTTCCAATATAGGGCGCCGCACAACAGGTACGGATGCTGGAAAATTTGCCATCGTGGGTCCCGATTGGAAAGGCATTCTGCCTGTAGATGTTAAAGAGGTCAAATCCCCTACAAGCACTGTATGGATCATAGGCCGTATCCTCGTAAAAGGTGAAGATGATTTAGAGAATGCTCAAGCTATACAAAAGCAATTTACAATGACAACACTGGATGGAAAAAAGGCCCCATCCGTCATAAAACCTGCAAATACATTACTTTTAGAGAATAAAGTGGAAGATCTTAGTGCCCTGGATTTCTTTAAAACGATGACAGACTTAATGATTCTAAATCCTACTATTAATAATGAGGCCCTTGAAAAACAATTTGAGCATATCGGTATTGATCTAACGTACGGCTTTGATGCTAATAAATTAGATCCAGAATCCATTGCGGGGCTAAATCGCGCTGCCAAAGACGCATTTCAAATAATTGCAAATAGTGAAGAAGAATTAAACGCCCGGATTGTTAATGGGTGGTTGGTAGTTGACGGTTTGGGCACATATGGGGATGAGTTCCTTCAGAGGGCATATATTGCTTTTAGCGGACTTGGTGCAAATGTGAATGAAGAGGCTAGTGCTCCTAGAGCTTTTACTGATGATCAAGGGAATCAGCTCAATGGGAAAAATAAATACATTTTACATTTTAATGAAGACCAGCTGCCCCCGGTAGAAGCTTTCTGGTCAGTAACAATGTATGGCTCGGATTTCTACCTGGTGCCCAATGAAATTAACCGTTATGCCATTGGAGACCACACCCAGGGCCTTGAGTACAATGATGATGGCTCACTTGATATCTATATCCAAAAAGACCGCCCAATAAATAATGAATCAAATTGGCTACCTGCACCGGAAGGAGATTTTAATTTGTTGTTAAGGCTGTATCAACCCGAAGCAAAAATATTAACTGGCAGTTACGAAATACCAGGGGTAAAACGTGTTCGGTAGAAGCGTGGGGACGGTTCTTGTGCTTCCAAGTATTCTTAACATAAGGGTTCAACAATGAAACGGGTATCCTTCAAAAATATATTCAAACCTGAAACGCTTCTATTACCTTTATCCGAGCTTCAAATATGTAAAAAACCAGTCACTCATTTACCTCTAAGTGAATGACTGGTTTATTATGTCAATGCTTTTGTTATAACACACGATCCATACTTTCCTCTGTCTCTAATCTATCCATTTGCATATCGATATAACTCAACATATGTTTCATATTTTTTTCTTGGTCTTTTTCTAGCCTTTTTAATCTACTTTTTATCTCATTTACTTCATTGAACAAAAAATGGAATTGTTCTTCTTCTTTCGTTTTACTTCTAACCTTCTTGTTCTGTACTTTCTTGACTGGTTTTTGCTGTTGTTTTCCGTTAATTTTGATCTTACGTTTAATCATTTCAGCTTCAAGTTTACTACTAAAAACTAATGCATAAATATCTGATTCAGCTACTTCCTTATATTCGTATCCATTTTTAGTTAGACCCTCTTTTATTCCATCTTGAAAGGACAAACCAACTAACATGAATCGAGCTTCTGGATTATGGACTAATCCGGCGTAACGAATTAATTGGCCAACAGCACTGTCTGTTACTTTCAATTTCACTTCAACATATACATCCCTGCCGTCCTTATCTTCAAAAAGAAGGTCACATCTCTTTCCTTCCAAATAAACTTCCCGCTCCTTAAACACAAGACCCTCTTCGATTAAATGTGGATATAGTATAAGTGCATATTGTAAATCCTGTTCTTTCATCTTGTTCTTACTCCTTCCCCATTTTTTCTCTTCTACTTAATAGATACGCCGAACTTTGAAAAAAGGGGGTAGTGAATTTAAAAAAAGTACCTATTTCTAAATGATTAGAGACAGGTACTTCTACGTTTATATTGATATGTATTTGATGGTCTACGCAATACACTGCGACTTACTTTATTTCTTCACCATTTTTTATGGAGCGATTTAACTTCTGCAGCATAAAACCGATGCCTTTACAACCATTTAACGGGTACGTTAATTTTTCATTTGGAAACAACTTTTCAACGACTCTTCTATATTTTTTCCCGCCAAGGACAATCACTTCATCATAATCATTTAATCCTTTATCCCCCATCTGTTCTTTCAACTGATCAATTGAGATGATCTCAGAACTTTTCGAAGTAAACGAAACATCATAATTGTGTTCAACGGTATCAGTTGGGTGTAGAAAACCATGCTTTGCTGATAGTATGACCCAGTCACCAATAAATTCGATTGCGTACCGTTGACACGCTCTACTAAAGGTACCTATATAAACGTCTTTCGCCTTCGTTGGCGCAGCATCTGGCTCTTTGTCCCACACTTTTTTTGCCCCACAAGGGATAATACATAATCGACTCATTCTTAACCCTCACTTATTGATCTTCTTTTATGTTTTTCTTGTTTTCTCATCTGTAAAGTAATAAACCCAGCCTTCTTCCTTCACTCTTTCCTTTAAATGCTTTGGAGGATGAGCGAGATTTGGCAGCAAGGCACCGTTTGTTCCGAAGGCGATCGCATAGAGTGCGCAAATGCAGGCGTCATAAGCATCTGTCCCCACTTCGGTTCCGGCTGGCATGAACTCTCTATACGGCTCGAAAACCTCTTCAAAACGTTTCGCTTTCAGTAAAGCTGGATATACTTCGATCATGATTCGATTGTCGTCAACATTTTGATCACTTATCGGATAAACTTTAAATCCATGATCTTTTTCCCACAATCTTGCATGAAGCATCGCTACTGTAGCGTTATTACCGATCCGGTCAAACGTCGCTGATAATGGTTTCTTTCCAAAAACCCTGTGAATCTCTTGATCAGTGGCGCGATACGCTAACGTGTTGTCGATTTCCCTTTTCGGCTTTGTAACTGACGGCATTTCGCCTTGAAGAAGTTGCGTAAACTCCCTCGGATATCCTAAAGGAGCATCTATTCCAATAGCAATGAGCGTATCCTCATGATCCTTGTTAACATTCATTTCATGGTCGCACACTTGGACCATTTTTTCTAAAGACGTTAAACTGTTCTCAGCAAGAGAAGTTGCAGCAGGTTTTCCCCGCCATTGAATGGTATTCGTCCGACAATTCCACTCACAAACAGCAACGCCGTGGTTCTTCCCCATCCAGCCGCCCACGTCCCAGCCAATGCCAATGACTTTGTTGTATGACAATTTGATTTACTCCCTTTTTTAATTCTTTCGAGGAAAGTGACATTCCTCGTTTCCATTCTACCATGAAGCGTGGGGACGGTTCTTGTGCTTCCAAATTTAAAATATTGCTGTAATGAAATAGGTGAAAGGAGATTTTTTCGTATAAATGAATTTGTGCTTTATCTGCCATCCATTTAGCTGGCCATAACAAAGTTAGAAGGAAAATTTACGGAAAAGAACGTGATGAACATATGTCTATGTTTTGATCTAAACGCTGAGGAGGAAAATGCTAGAAAGGGTATTAGGGGTGAAAATTTTATACATAAAAACAGAAAGATTAACACTTTGTTACGGATAATCAATACAACTCTCTGTATTATCAGGTCTACATCTAAGCAATCGGTCGATTGTTTTTCTGGTACCTTTAATTGCACCATACTTTTTTATCGATTCAATAGCATAATTCGAACATGTTGGGTGGAAACGACACTTGATTCTTTTCGGTTTTATTGGTGAAACAAACGTTTGATAACATTTCACGAGTAGGATTAATATGATCTTAAACATCATGTACCACCGTTTCTTTTTTCACAGCTTTCGAACCACAGTTTGGGCATTGATCTAAATCCTTGACGTTTTCTTTTATTTTTTTATTTGGTATAAATAATGCCGGCAAACAACCTGTACAACACATCATATCCTTACCAGTATTGCTCATTTCACTTCCAAAGTTTTGGATTTTATCCCCTGTATTTTGAATCACATCTTGCTTTCCATAGTACCAAACATGTTGACAAGCTTTACACGTGCATTTTGTTTCCTTTATTTTTTTACCCATAAACATCCCTTCTCTTCAATGATGATATTACTTTCTGCATGTCTGTATCTTTTCATTCATAGATGAAGCGTGGGGACGGTTCGCATGCTTCCAGCGAACATTCAACAAAGAATGTACCTCCTAAAATTGTTACCAATATAAAGTTTTATCAGTGTATGATAACTTCTAAATAATCACACCTTAATATTCGAGGTGAGATTATGTTTAATAAAGCTGAAAATAAAATAATAAAACTTGCGATCGTTCTCATTATCATTATTTTCCCTTTTTCTTTCATCGGCAAGCATTATAGAAAATGGATCATTGCGTTTTTATTAAATTCTTACTCAAATACTTTTATTGCGCCAGTTTTAGCTGCAAAAGACATTTTAAAATATCCGGTTAGACTTTTGCCATCCATCTACCAAAGCAGCATTATTTATGATTACTTTCTTTGTTCCTTATTTACTGTTTGGTACTGCAGGGCCTCGCTTAAAGATCATTGGAAAGTTGCATTAGTGAAAGTTATTTTCTTTGCATTACCTCAGGTTCTCTTGGAAGTTGGCTTAGAAAAAAACACCAAGCTCATTAAATATAGTAAAGGGTGGACAGGTTACCACTCTTTCGTCACAATCGCTTTAGCCAAATACACGATAAGAATGATTTTGCTAATTATGGATCGTGTTGATAAAAGATTGGGAAACGAAGCGTAGGGACGGTTCTCTTGCTTCCGAACATTCTTAATATAATGAATGATGGCACGTGAAGCGAAATAATCGCACGTGAGTCAAGATCATCGCACGTGAGCAGAGATTATCGCACGCGAGGCGTAATGATCGCACGTGAGTCGGAATAATCGCACGTGAGAAGGTATGATCGCACGTGAGCAGGGATAATCGCACACGAGATATTGCGGTTCCACCAAATGCGTGGTGCTGTCCTTATGGAGTAATCATTTAAATGACGAAAAAAAACAGCAACTCATTATTTCTAATGAATCACTGGTTAAATTAATTAATGGAATTACGTGATCTCTTCTCCGTTTTTTATAGAACGATTTAACTTTTGCAGCATAAAACCGATTCCTTTACAATCACTTCCATCATTTGTTCTTTCAACTGATCAATTGAAATGATCTCAGAACTTTTTGAAGTAAACGAAACGTCATAATTTCGATCAACGATATCCGTTGGATGGAGAAAACCGTGCTTCGCAGATAGTATGACCCAGTCACCAATAAACATGGCAGCATACCTTTGACACGCTTTACTAAAGGTTCCTATATAAACCTCTTTCGACTTCGTTGGCCCAGCATTTTGGGTTTTATCCCACACTTTTTTTACAAGGGATAATACATAATCGACGCATTTTCAAACCTCGCTTAGTTTATTTTCTGTATGCTTGAACGGCCATCATGTCTTTGTTGCTAAAAAGTTCAACTTAACATTTGGAAGCACAAGAACCGTCCCTTTGCTTTCTGTTCCCCCCCAGTACGTTAAAATTTTAAGGTCCTGAGGTCAGGGACTTTATTTTCAACTAACAAAATTCATTTATAACATTTCTTCAACTTCATTTATTAATTCTTTTAAACTTCTATCGGACATTGAACCGAGTTTAATATCATGGTTTTCAAAAGGCAATTTAGCTGTCACTTTATTTGGAACAACGACGCAAGATGCTCCTGATGCTTTTGCTGCCTTCAGACCGTTTAAGGAGTCTTCAAAAATAATAGCCTCGTTTGCATTGATACCTAGAGAACTTAATGTTTTATTATAAAGCTCAGGATCTGGCTTCACTTTCTCTACATCGTCTCTTGTGTGAATAATATCAAAGTACTTAATAATATCAAATTTTTCAAGATGTCCTAATACCCACTCTCTACTTGAACTAGACGCTAAGCCTATTTTTAACCCTTTTTGCTTTGCAGACTCTAAGTATTCTCGAACGCCACTTCGTAAATCTTCATTTTCCATTACTTCCGTTATCTTTACTGCTAATGCTTCTTGCATGTCTTCAAGATCAACGTGTTTACTAGATTTTTCTTTCAGGTGGTTGAAAGGATCAAAATCAGCAAACGAACTGCCAACACACTGAACGTATAATTCTAACGGTAAATCAAGCCCATGTGTTTCATAAATTTCACAGAATGCATGATATTGTACGGTCTCTGTGTCTATTAATAGGCCATCACAATCAAAAATAAGTGCCTTAATCATTTTATAACTCTCCCATCACATCACCTTAAACATTAGATGATTTCCTTTTATCATTTTATACCGTCCTATTTTATGAACGTCTTTTCCCCAAACGCCATTTGCCAATCCGAGCTGAATTGATCCACACTCCATTCAGTTAGTAAATGTTCCTGCATTGCGTCAATCATATCTGGACTTGCTGTTATTGCATGACTTCCCTTTAATGCCACTTGTTTTATTTGGTCTACATTTTTAAAGCTGGCACCTAATACTTTCGTGGAGAGCTTATAAGTGTTAAATAAGTTGACAATTTCCTCCACCACTTGTGTTCCATCTACAGAGAGGTTACTCACTCTATTGACATAAGGTGCTACGTAATGAGCTCCTGCCTTTGCAGCCATTAATGCTTGTAATGGGGTTATGACAGCCGTTGCAGTCAACTTCACTTCCTCTTGATGAAGCATTCTCATTGCTTTAATCCCCTCAGGTATTACAGGAATTTTCACGTAGACATTTCCATCTAATTGATTCGTTAAATGTAGTGCTTCATTAACAATATCATTTGCTGTAGTAGACAGCGTTTGAACATGGAGCATTTTTTCATTTCCAATATGACGCTGAATATCTTGAACGAGAGGCAAAAAAGGTTCTTTTTCTTTCGAAATAATGGTTGGGTTCGTCGTGACACCATCGATCGGATAGAGATCAGACAGTCTGATTATCTCTTTAATATTCGCACTGTCTATGAGTATTTCCATTGTAAGCTCCCTTCTTTTTTCGTAAGTGGATGAAAATAAACATGTAAGAATAAGCAGTGAAGGAAACCTCCACTGCTTCATTTGTCATACCAATAATACGGCAAACATATTATTTTCTAATAACTGAAATCGTTGTTCCTTCAGTAATAGTATCGATTGGTTCATCTTCTAAAACTAATGTTCCGGGTAAGTCAGCACTATTTTCACCATTAAACTTTAATGTGATATGTCCTAAATCGTTAAGGTTTTTATTAACTGCATCACCGACAGCTGTCACCTTATACTCTTTATTGTTAAGATATAAGCTGTCTCCAACCTTAATGTCTTCATCCAACTGGTTTGTTTCATGGAGAACACAATATTCCTGTAACTCCTCAGGAGCGCCCTCTTTAAACAAAATTACCATTTTTTCACCATAAAATTGTTCAACTAAAGGACCAACTTTCGATACATTTGTTTTGTAAATCGTATTCATAGAAATAACTCCTTACTTTATTAATCTGTTTTATTTAGAAATAAGATATAACCAGCATTTATACAGGTTATATCTATATCTTTTAATAATCTGTAAATAACATGAAGCTTGCAAGCCAAGCGACAAAGACAGTAGGTGCACCTGTGAGGAACCTCGAGTACAGAACGGATGGCACCCCGACCTCTACTGTTTCAGATTCTGCTTCCGCTAAACCTAGACCAACAGGGATAAAGTCCGCCGCAGCTTGTGAGTTAATTGCAAATAATGCAGGTAATGCTAATTGTGGTGGGATATTACCTTGTCCAATTTGAACACCAATTAATGTTCCAACAACTTGTGCGATAACTGCACCAGGTCCTAAGAACGGGGATAATAATGGGAATGAACATACTAACGATATGAGTAATAACCCTGGTAAAGAACCAGCTAACGGTGATAAGTAAGCTGCAAATAGGTCACCGATTCCTGAATATAGGATAACCCCAATTAACATCGCAACAAAGGCCATAAATGGTAGGATCGTCTTTATAACCGTATCAATTGTTTCTCGTCCTGCTTGGAAAAGGGTATTAATAAAGTTCCCCATGAACATACCGACTTTCACCATTAACCCTTTTGGTTCTTGTTGTTCACTTATTTTTTTGTTTGTGCTATACTTTTGCGTAGATTCAGTTTCAGATTCTGTTAAAGATTCTGATTCAGTTTTATTTTCTTCGTTATGTTGCACAGGTGTTGCCGCACCGTCGTGCAACATAATATTTTCTTCTTTAACCCCAGAAGCATAAATATCTTCCGTGATAAACTTCGCTAAAGGTCCACTTTGCCCTGTTTGCATGATATTGATCGTCTTAATACGCTTTTGTGGGTAAATCCCGCAACGTAATGTTCCTCCACAATCAATGATCACACAAGCGGTCTCTTCTTCTGGTACCTTTGTTTTAAACCCGTCTACTAACTCTGCGCCTGTTAACTCTGCAAGCTTTGTTGCAATACTAGGCTTATTTCCTCCAGTTATATAAACGATTTTATTTTGTTTTTCATTTGGACTGATGACGAGTGGTCCGCCAAATCCGCCAGCACCTGCGTGAACAACTGCTGATTGAAACGTTTGTACTGCTGTTGTCATTTTGTTCCCCTCCTTAAAGTTCAACTTTATCCTTCAATATAACTCCTTGTTGTTTTGCAACATAGGCAGTTGTGAAATCAGTAACCCATCCTCGGAAAAAGTTCGTTACAATACCTACCAAGAAATAAAATAATGCAAGTTCAGCTACTGGTAGTCCTAATGTTGTAATCCCTGCTGCAACTCCTAGAAATACGAATAATTCTCCTGGATTTACGTGCGGGAAAAGTCCATTATGCGTGTGACAAGAAAAAGATGCTGATGCATAATAGCTTGGCTTATATTTTTCCGGTAAAAATCTACCTAATGATAATGTCATTGGATTTGCAAAGAAAAACGTACCAACGACTGGTAAAACAAAATATCTTGTAAAAGGGTTTTTCCCAGATTTTTTTGCTAGTTTCTCTACTCTGTTTGTACCTACTAATTTAACAACTGCGTTCATTGCTACTAATAAACAGATTAATAATGGCACTATCCCTGTTACTAAATCAACGAATACTTCTCCACCCTGCTCAAACATTCCCATAAAGCCGGATGCTAAATCTGTTAAAAAGTTCACTTTTGTTCCTCCTCTTTACCTTAATTTTTAAACTTTGATATAACTTTTTCGAACAATGTTTTCTTAGGCTTTAATTCACCTCCTTTTGAAATTATGTCATAACTCGCTACCGCATCTTGAATGGCAGCAGCGGTTAATCGGTGAAACTGATTTAAGTCTTGTTGTTTCAATTTAAGTAAATGCTTATTTTCTAAGCCTTTCATCGGTTTTACGCGAGCTAAAACTGTAAGGCCTTCCATTTTTCTAGCATCAATTATTTCATTTTTCTTATTGATCGCTAGCATAACTACCGTACCAGCAGTTAACATCCCTTTCCTTCTCCCAATCGCTACTCTTCCTTTTGATCTCATTTCAATATAATTGAGGTTGAAGTTTTTTATTTGAAAGAATCCAAACACACTTTGCACCAGCCATGCAAATGCCATTAATCCACCTAGAAGCAAAATGACTTCCATATTTAACACCCTTTTCTCATTCCAAGTCATTCAAAAGAACATATAGAACTGTGTGATTAGTCATTATTTTTTTCATAATGTTCGATAAAGTCCTCATAACCAGTGCTCTTTGTTAACTTACTCAATAATGACTGGTCGTTTGCAATTCGAATGATCTCATCATAAATCTTTACTAATAAATGTTCAGTATTTACTGACTCCTGTTCTGGCACCCCTAATAGAAAAACGAGTCTTACTTTTTTGTTTTCTGCAGTGACTGCTGTAGGAAAGACTCCGATCGCTAGCTCTATTTTATCTGACAACGTGTTGTAAGTATGTGGGAATGCGATATAATTTTCGAAAACCATCGAACCCTTTTTCGCACGTTCATTTAATCTTTTATGGAAACCGCTATCAAAATACCCTTTGTCAATTAAAGCATGAACCATATCATGAACATTCTCGTTATAACTTTTCTCACTGTTTAAAAGAAAAAACTTATCCTGATCAACTAATTGTTTCATAAATGATGCATGAATACCATTATCCAACGGAAGGTGGTGTACGTACATCACTTCTTCTATTTTCTTTGCTACACTTCGTTCATCGAAAATCTCATTGATCATAACTGTTGGAGTTTCTGTTTTAACTTCTAATTTGACAGTTGAAAAGATAATGTCATAGTCATTTAGTAGCTCCTTTGATACATCCACATCTGAATATATATCTATATCGGTGTTTTGCTTTAGTACTCTTTCAAGTTGAATAGATACTAATTTGGCTGTTCCCCTTCCAGTGCCACAAATGACCGCTGCCTTATTTATCTTTTTCACTTCGCCCTCACTTTTCGCGATGAAAACCCCAAAATAAAACGCGATATAACCGAGTTCATGTTCAGAAACTTTAACATCATACTCTCTTTCAATAACGTCACCAGCTAGTTCCGCCAATTTAAAAGCAAGTGGATATTTCTCTTTAACATCGTCTAATAATGGATTTTTCAAACGCAATCCATATATGAGTCGATTAATCATAAAAGTTAGATGATATTGAAAATCTTTAAAAATTGTTTCGTTCTCTTGAATTACTTGTTTATTAAAACCTAATTGCTCTACAATGTTATTTAACAACTGTGTTACATCTTCCGGGATGATAATGTCAGCCATCGTACGATTATTTGTAGGTGTTCGTCGACCAGCAATAGGTATAGTTATAAACAAGATTTCATACTCTGGTATTTTTATTGGCAATTTCGCCTCAATCATTTCAGCAATATTTTTAGCGATTTTATAATCATTCGAATTTATTAATTCTTCATGCTTGTTATTTACCTCAATAAGTGGATGATTCTTAAGTAAACGATCCAACATCACAATAATAAATTGTAATAATGCTTTCTGCGTTGTTGATTCGATATCATGCTCATTAGAAATCGTCACAATTTCGTTTTTTACATCTTCGTCTAATGGAAAATCATCGTATAAAAAATCGTAAATATTATCTAAAATAAAGAAGCGTAAATTGATTTCTTTACCATCTAGAAAAATACCATGACTTTGTTTTCCTACGATCGATAAGTTATATGCTTCCAAAGATACCTTAGCTTTTTTCAATTCGTTAACTAGTGTACTCCTGCCAATATTCATTTCGTAGGCGAGATCATCCATTGGTAACGTCTCTTCTTGATTCAATAAGCGGTCAAAGATATATGCGATTCTGCCTGTCGGTGAATCATAAGATTTGCTCTCTGCTTCGATGTTCTCCATCAAGCTTGCAAACTCTTTCTCATCTTCTACTTTTAAATAAAACCCTTTACCTTTTTCATTAACAAACACTGCTATACCGTTTAATTCACTATTTAACTGCTTTATATCATTTCGAATAGATCTCGTGCTGACACCTAATGTCGAGGCAAGGTAATCAATTGAACTATGTTGTTTTTTTCGTGAAATATTGATTATTTGAACGATTCGATCGTCCAACGAATAATTAAACACATTACCACCCTCTAACAAACCTTGGCTTAGCGCCAAGTCCTCATGACGAATACTTTCGTTGCCGTTATACAATTCAAAAGAAGTTTCTTTTAGTATAAAAGTAAATCACGTGCCTCATCATACATATAAAGCAAACGAATGTAAAGGTTTAATACTATTGAATAAATTGCTAGTTTATCGTATCAAAAAGTTTTACCGAGGTTTGTAAATTTCTTTTTATATTTTAGCCTCTTGATTTACCACCAGATATATTTAAAGTCGTTCCTGTAATATAGTTTGAGCGGTCTGAAGATAGGTAGGCTACTAAATCACCAACTTCATTTAATCTTCCTTCTCTTCCAAGCGGAATTGACTTACTATAGTCTGTTGTTAACCCTTCAACAGTAACACCTCTTGTATACGCTAATGCTTCATTGTAACTATCAGTTCTTAATCCAGTCTCTTCTAAAATTCCAGGAGCAATACCAACGACACGAATATTGTGCTTACCTAACTCTTTTGCCCATGCACGAGTAAATGATATTACAGCTCCTTTTGTTGCTGAATAACAACTTTGTCCTGCAGAACCTTCTTGTCCAGCCTCAGAAGAAACATTTATAATTACACCTTTATCTTGTTTTAACATTTGTTTTGCTGCAGCTTGTGCAAACAAATAAGGACCTTTTTGATTGACCGCCACCATAAAGTCAAAGTCTTTTTCATTTAGTTCATATTCTGGACGTTCGCCTTTGTCATCAACTAATAATCTAGGCAAATTCACACCTGCATTATTAACGAGAATATCTACTGTCCCAAACAATTCAACGGCTTTAGCAACTGTTTCATCAACACTTTCCTTGCTTGTTACATTACATTTTATCGTGTATGTACCGTCCTCTTGTTCACCATTTTCTACATTTAAATCTGCTACAACAACCGTGGCACCATTATTATGTAGTTCTTTAACGATACTTAAACCAATTCCTGATGCTCCGCCAGTTACGATTGCTACTTTTCCTTCTAAACCAAGCCATGTAGTACTATTCATTTCTCTTTCCTCACCTTCTATGTAATCACTTTCATTTGGTACTTTTAGTATAAAAGTTGTAAGCGCAAACATTAATACACCCTTTTGCAATCGAAATTGCAAAAGGGTGTATTAATAGAAAAATATTTGATTGTAATACTTGCCTCAAGTCGAGTGGTTTATACCATTATATTAATCCCACAAGAGATGTTCCTCTACTTTTAATGAAGCTTCCTTACATTTCGGACAAGGCATCCTTTCGATTTTTTCTAAATTCTCGACTTCTTCCCCTTTCCCTTTGCACGAACAATTGATATTTGTTTCCGCCACTTCGTTTTCGCCATACATCACTTTCATGTAAGGCCGACTGTAAACCTTTTTGCATTTTAAACAGTTGAAAAGCTTGTACTCGAACTCGTAGTCATTGATCTTCGAGTTTCCTATCTGCTTTTGTAACTTTGTTTTCGTCTTCGGATGTAAGCTGTCAATACAATGCTCAAAACATGAGTGGTGCATCCCGATACCTAATAGAAAATCTTTCATATATAAACAGTTCTCACAGAAAATTTTTATGCCAACGCCCATCGAATCCCTCCATCTCAAGTATCAATGCTTCTCTAATTATAACCTGTGTGATTTTTTGATGTTCATTTATAGATGTAGATAATAGCATTTTTGCAAAAAGGAGAATGAACATGGTGAAAAATATTGAACGCGTGAATATTAGTGAAGCTACGTTAAATGAAGACTTTGTTGTTATTTCGAAGTTTGTGATGACAGACGATTGCACGTTTTTGCCTTATGAAGAAGGGATGGAGGTTTCAGACGGCTCACACGTTTGGGAAACGGTTTATCCAACAAAACTCGTGCAGTTCGTTTATGACGTTGGCAACAATATTGATATGAGCTTAGCCGTCACGTTAGGCTTGGGAGTCATTCAATCATTATCTGATGGAACGCTGTACTTATACCATGCAGATATGATCGATGACGAAGACAGAATGAAGCATGAAATGTTAAGGCTAGGGATGTATTATCAATTGATGAACCCAAAATACGATGACCGACGCCTCGATTATTTATTCAACTCAAGTGGTGGCACCTTCTATCTCAGTACATTATTATTTACAGACTGTATAGAACCGATCGAAAAGTTAAAAGCGATTTTTTCGAGTAAAAAAGGGAAAGGAAATAATGTGGTAGCATTTAAAGCGTAGGGTTAGAAAGATAAAGGGAAGCGTGAGAACTATATAATATTGTCCTCATGCTCCCATCAATCCATTGGGATTTACAGCGCCCACCTATGAATGGCCTTAGCCACTCCGTCTTCCTCATTTGTTGTTGTCACCCAATCTGCTGATTCTTTCACAAATTCTTGTGCATTTCCCATAGCAACACCTACGCCGGCCTCTTTAATCATCGCCAAGTCATTTAAGCTGTCACCCATGGCAAGAACATGATCAAGGGTAATGCCAATTCGTTCACAAACTTTTTCTAACGCTCTTGCTTTGTTGACACCAGCTGCATTAATTTCAAGGTTTTTCGGATGAGAGTTACTAATCTCTAATGCTTTATTTTGAGAGAGCTCATCCAAGATCGTTTCCCTTACCACATCATCTTTAATATCAAAACCAAACTTCATCCACTCATGTGAGGAAAAATCTTCAGGAAACTCCTCCCGCCATACGCTGTCTACAGTTGCTGCCCAACAAGTCGTATTATATTTTTGCTTTAATTCCCACATACGCTTTATGTATTTTGTATCAAGTAGTTGTCTCTCTAGTAAGGATCCATCTTTATCCCAGATTTCACTCCCATTAACCGTAATAAGATAAGAACTAAGAGAAAGAGAATTGACTAATTCACCACACGTCATTCGAGTTCGACCTGTACTTATCACAACATAAATGCCTTTTTCTTGTGCTTTCTTAATCGCTTGACGATTTACATCTGAAATCTCATGTTCATTATTTAAAAGTGTCCCATCCATATCGATCGCAATCAATTTAATTGGTTTTCGGTCTTGTTTTACCTGTTCCATATGATCCTCTCCTTATAATGGAAGCGTGGGGACGGTTCTTGTGCTTCCAAATTTGAAATATTGGGCTCTCTGTCAATTGTTGTGGTGCAGAAATTCCCAATTCTCTCTACCCATGCGGTTTAAACCGCATGGGATCTAACCATTTGTCTCCACAAAATCTTCATTCGTAATCTCTCAAAGCTTTTAATTCCATATGACATCCTCTTCGTTACTTTCGTTGTATTATTCACACCTTCAATGTAGCCATTGTTATAAGGATACATAAACGATTGGAGGATCTCTGTTTGCCATCTCTTAAACATTTTTACTACCCTTTGAAATGAAGGAATGCCGGACTCTTCCACAAAGGTATACCATGCTTCTAAACCAACTTTCGCATTCTCTGGTGTACTCTGTTTAAACCATTGGTCTAGCGCATTTTTCACTTCATATGCCTGTCTTAACTGTGGGTGTGCTTGTAATAGCTTTTCTACCTTCGCTTTGCCTTTCTCATCAAGCTTTTCAGGTGACTTCCATAAGAGTTCTTTACATCGTTTAAGCTTAATACGAGGGTCTTTTTGTAACTCATTCTGTAGTTCACGTCGCACTTCATCAAATGCCCAGTACCCGTGACGCATGAAATGAAACCGATCAGCTATGATTAGTGGACTCCCTAATTGTCTACGTACTGCTTCTTTAAATGCTTTGGATAAGTCTATAACAACGATCTCTACCTTACCGGTGTCGCATTCTTTAAAGTAATTTTCAATCGTTTTCACTTTTCGATCCGGTAATATATCAATGATATGTCGATTTTCTACATCAACGATCACAGTTTGGTACTTTTCTTTACCTGCATCTCCCTTAAACTCATCAATCGCAATCGCTCTTGGAAGGACTTTGTTTACAGTTATCTTCCGTTTGTCAAATAGGCGGAGGTAACGATTCGTACTCATTCCTGAGATTCTAGCTGCGTGTGTAAAACTCATTTCAGAACATAAGGATAACGCTTCTTGAGCAAGCATTGATGTATGTCGTTGGTATTTATCTAGAAAAGATAACTTCTCAAAAAATGCATGGCCACAGTTCATACAACGATATCTGCGTTTCCTTAATTGTAAGTAAACCTTTTTCTCTGCTATCTGAGCTCCTTGAATCGATTGCATTCTATATCCATGGATTCGCTTTGTCTTCTCTTTACATTTTGGGCACTTTTGTTTTCGGACTTCGCTATGAAGTTCAAACCAAAAGCACTGTTCTTCTTCTCCTGAATCAAATACGAATACATGCTTGTCTTTAATCCCTAATAACTTTGTGATAAAATCTAGTTGCACCTTAATTCTCTCCTTGTTTCTTTTTGTGTGGTAACTCAAGGTTAACAAAAAGAGAGAATTGGGTGCTATTTTTTTGTCTTTTTTTAGATCAAAGAGAAACATTGATCCGATAAGGGTGACCACAACATTCAGTATAGAACCAAATATTGTTGTCCATTAATCATAAGGGCGACCACAACATTCAGTATAGAGCCCAACATTATTAATTATAAATCCCTTTTTAGCTGTGCGAAAGACAATAAAAAAAGTTCCTTGCTATTTGCAAGAAACTTGATGGTATCAATATGTAATGGTGCGGGTGGAGGGAGTCGAACCCCCACGCCCGAAGGCACTAGATCCTAAGTCTAGCGCGTCTGCCAATTCCGCCACACCCGCATAAAAATGGTGAGCCATGAAGGACTCGAACCTTCGACCCTCTGATTAAAAGTCAGATGCTCTACCAACTGAGCTAATGGCTCGCAGTATTTGCGATGATGATATCTCATGAAGCTTACGGACGATGTAACGCTTCGTCTTCGTACCTGTTTCTTCCTCTGCTAGCTTATCCTCGATGCCTAATGCGTCGAAACAACTCGCAGCGGTTTCGTGATGAAAATGCTCGTAACTGAGCTAATGGCTCGCAGTATTTGCGATGATGATGTTTCATGAAGCTTACGGACGATGTAACGCTTCGTGTCAAAATAAATGGTGCTGGCCAGAGGACTTGAACCCCCAACCTACTGATTACAAGTCAGTTGCTCTACCAATTGAGCTAGGCCAGCAAAAAAATGGTGGCTCGGGACGGAATCGAACCGCCGACACACGGATTTTCAGTCCGTTGCTCTACCGACTGAGCTACCGAGCCAAATGGCGGTCCCGACGGGAATCGAACCCGCGATCTCCTGCGTGACAGGCAGGCATGTTAACCGCTACACCACGGGACCACTACATCTTTTCATACTTTATTTAGATTGATAATAATATTGGTTGCGGGGGGCGGATTTGAACCACCGACCTTCGGGTTATGAGCCCGACGAGCTACCAGACTGCTCCACCCCGCGACGTTATGAAAACTTACGGATGATGTTGTGCTCCGTAGCGTTTTTGACTGTCTCTTCCTCTTCTACCACCACTCTGTAGTTTATGCGTCGAGACAACTTGCTGTATTACAGCGAAATAATTGATCATTGTTCCATCGACTAAGCGACCGAGCCAAATGGCGGTCCTGCCGGAAACCAGAATCCACGATCTCCTGCATGATATGCATGGATGTTAAATACTACACAACGAAATCAAATCATCTTTTCATAGTCTTTATTTAGGTTGATAATAATATTGGTTGCGGGGGGCGGATTTGAACCACCGACCTTCGGATTATGAGCCCGACGAGCTACCAGACTGCTCCACCCCGCGGCGTTATGAAAGCTTACGGATGATGTTTTGCTCCGTAGCATTTTAGACTGTCTCTTCCTCTTCTACCACCGCTTTGTAGTTTATGCGTCGAGACAACTCGTAGATCATTCGACGATGTTGCGCTCGTTGCTCCACCCCGCGGCGTTATGAAAGCTTACGGATGATGTTTTGCTCCGTATCATATTAGACTGTCTCTTCCTCTTCTAGCACCGCTTTGTAGTTTGTGCGTCGAGACAACTCGCTGTATTACAGCGAAATAATTGATCATTGTTCCATCGACTAAGCGACCGAGCCAAATGGCGGTCCTGCCGGAAACCAGAATCCACGATCTCCTGCATGATATGCATGGATGTTAAATACTACACAACGAAATCAAATCATCTTTTCATAGTCTTTATTTAGGTTGATAATAATATTGGTTGCGGGGGGCGGATTTGAACCACCGACCTTCGGATTATGAGCCCGACGAGCTACCAGACTGCTCCACCCCGCGGCGTTATGAAAGCTTACGGATGATGTTTTGCTCCGTAGCATTTTAGACTGTCTCTTCCTCTTCTACCACCGCTTTGTAGTTTATGCGTCGAGACAACTCGTAGATCATTCGACGATGTTGCGCTCGTTGCTCCACCCCGCGGCGTTATGAAAGCTTACGGATGATGTTTTGCTCCGTATCATATTAGACTGTCTCTTCCTCTTCTAGCACCGCTTTGTAGTTTGTGCGTCGAGACAACTCGCTGTATTACAGCGAAATAATTGATCATTGTTCCATCGACTGAGCTACCGAGCCAAATGGCGGTCCTGCCGGAAACTAGAATCCACGATCTCCTGCATGATATGCATGGATGTTAAATACTACACAACGAAATCAAATCATCTTTTCATAGTCTTTATTTAGGTTGATAATAATATTGGTTGCGGGGGGCGGATTTGAACCACCGACCTTCGGATTATGAGCCCGACGAGCTACCAGACTGCTCCACCCCGCGGCGTTATGAATGCTTACGGATGATGTTTTGCTCCGTAGCGTTTTTGACTGTCTCTTCCTCTTCTAGCAACGCTTTGTAGTTTTTGCGTCGAGACAACTCGTAGATCATTCGACGATGTCGCGCTCGTTGCTCCACCCCGCGGCGTTAATAATAATTTTTTTATGAACACGATTATGAGTCGTGTGTAATTGTAAATGGTGGAGGATGGCGGGCTCGAACCACCGACCCCTTGCTTGTAAGGCAAGTGCTCTCCCAACTGAGCTAATCCTCCAGATGGTGACCCATAGGGGATTCGAACCCCTGTTACCGCCGTGAAAGGGCGGTGTCTTAACCACTTGACCAATGGGCCTATCTATAATTCCACAAGAATCAGTTTAACCTTCAACAAAGTTATTGTAGTATGGTGGGCCTGAGTGGACTCGAACCACCGACCTCACGCTTATCAGGCGTGCGCTCTAACCAGCTGAGCTACAGGCCCATTTTTTTAAAAATGGAGCGGGTGATGAGAATCGAACTCACGACATCAGCTTGGAAGGCTGAGGTTTTACCACTAAACTACACCCGCATATTAATTTATTAAGGTGAATACTTTTATCCTAGTACATATCTTGCATGGTCGGGAAGACAGGATTTGAACCTGCGACCCCTTGGTCCCAAACCAAGTGCTCTGCCAAGCTGAGCTACTTCCCGTTCTATGGCGCGCCCGAGAGGAGTCGAACCCCTAACCTTTTGATCCGTAGTCAAACGCTCTATCCAATTGAGCTATGGGCGCAAATAACTTTTATTGAAAAATATAACTTACAAATATATATGGTGCACTTCCACAACTGCTGATTTTACTTCGCTATGAAGTATTTCAACGTAGTATCGTAACAAATTGCTGGTACCGAGGGCCGGACTTGAACCGGCACGGTAGTCACCTACCGCAGGATTTTAAGTCCTGTGTGTCTGCCAATTCCACCACCCCGGCAGGACTTGTGAATCATTATTTATTTAAAAAATAATGGAGCGGAAGACGAGATTCGAACTCGCGACCCCCACCTTGGCAAGGTGGTGTTCTACCACTGAACTACTCCCGCATATATGGCAGGGCTAGCAGGATTCGAACCTGCGAATCACGGAATCAAAATCCGATGCCTTACCGCTTGGCTATAGCCCTTTAATTTAAAATATAGGGGCGTTGATGGAAATAAAATGCGCGGTCTCTTGCGTGACTAGGATTTTAACCGCTATATCACGGGAACAGATTAATATGGCGGAGGAGGAGGGATTCGAACCCCCGCGGGCCATGAAGCCCCTGTCGGTTTTCAAGACCGATCCCTTCAGCCGGACTTGGGTACTCCTCCGTATTCATATGGCCTAGGCGGTGTCAATCCAGCCCACGACCTCATTCGTATCAAACATGCGCTATAGTCAACTGAACTATATAGCTACAATATTTGTCCTTAAAAATATAATGGTGGAGCCTAGCGGGATCGAACCGCTGACCTCCTGCGTGCAAAGCAGGCGCTCTCCCATCTGAGCTAAGGCCCCACAAAAAAGCCCAGCAACGTCCTACTCTCACAGGGGGAGAGCCCCCAACTACCATCGGCGCTGGAGAGCTTAACTTCCGTGTTCGGCATGGGAACGGGTGTGACCTCTCCGCTATCGTCACTGGACTTATGAAATTGAGAAGTATTGTACTCTCAAAACTAGATAACATTTGACTGATGACCTTCGGTCTGAAGGTTAATGTAATACTTTGGTTAAGCCCTCGATCGATTAGTATCTCTCAGCTCCACGTGTTGCCACGCTTCCACATGAGACCTATCAACCTCATCTTCTCTGAGGGATCTTACTCACTTGACGTGATGGGAAATCTCATCTTGAGGGGGGCTTCATGCTTAGATGCTTTCAGCACTTATCCCGTCCACACGTAGCTACCCAGCTATGCTCTTGGCAGAACAACTGGTACACCAGCGGTGTGTCCATCCCGGTCCTCTCGTACTAAGGACAGCTCCTCTCAAATTTCCTACGCCCGCGACGGATAGGGACCGAACTGTCTCACGACGTTCTGAACCCAGCTCGCGTACCGCTTTAATGGGCGAACAGCCCAACCCTTGGGACCTACTTCAGCCCCAGGATGCGATGAGCCGACATCGAGGTGCCAAACCTCCCCGTCGATGTGGACTCTTGGGAGAGATTAGCCTGTTATCCCCAGGGTAGCTTTTATCCGTTGAGCGACGGCCCTTCCATACGGTGCCGCCGGATCACTAAGCCCGACTTTCGTCCCTGCTCGACCTGTATGTCTCGCAGTCAAGCTCCCTTATGCCTTTGCACTCTGCGAATGATTTCCAACCATTCTGAGGGAACCTTTGGGCGCCTCCGTTACTTTTTAGGAGGCGACCGCCCCAGTCAAACTGCCCACCTGACACTGTCCCTGAACCGGATCACGGTCCGAGGTTAGAATTCCAGTACAGCCAGGGTAGTATCCCACCGACGCCTCCACCGAAGCTAGCGCTCCGGCTTCCAAGGCTCCTACCTATCCTGTACAAGCTGTACCAAAATCCAATATCAAGCTACAGTAAAGCTCCATGGGGTCTTTCCGTCCTGTCGCGGGTAACCTGCATCTTCACAGGTAATATAATTTCACCGGGTCTCTCGTTGAGACAGTGCCCAAATCGTTGCACCTTTCGTGCGGGTCGGAACTTACCCGACAAGGAATTTCGCTACCTTAGGACCGTTATAGTTACGGCCGCCGTTTACTGGGGCTTCAATTCAGAGCTTCTCCCTAATGGGATAACCCCTCCTCTTAACCTTCCAGCACCGGGCAGGTGTCAGCCCCTATACTTCGCCTTGCGGCTTGGCAGAGACCTGTGTTTTTGATAAACAGTCGTTTGGGCCTATTCACTGCGGCTCTCTCGGGCGTAAACCCTAATAGAGCACCCCTTCTCCCGAAGTTACGGGGTCATTTTGCCGAGTTCCTTAACGAGAGTTCTCCCGCGCGTCTTAGAATTCTCTTCCCGCCTACCTGTGTCGGTTTGCGGTACGGGCACCAGTCACCTCGCTAGAGGCTTTTCTAGGCAGTGTAGGATCAGGAACTTCGCTACTAAAATTTCGCTCGCCATCACAGCTCAGCCTTACGGTAAGCGGATTTACCTACTTACCAGCCTAACTGCTTGGACACGGACATCCAATGCCGTGCTTACCCTACCTTCCTGCGTCCCCCCATTGCTCAAATGGTGACGTGGTGGTACAGGAATTTCAACCTGTTTTCCATCGCCTACGCCTTTCGGCCTCGGCTTAGGTCCCGACTAACCCTGAGCGGACGAGCCTTCCTCAGGAAACCTTAGGCTTTCGACGGAGGGGATTCTCACCCCTCTTTTCGCTACTCATACCGGCATTCTCACTTCCAAGCGCTCCACCCATCCTCTCGGTTGAGCTTCAACGCCCTTGGAACGCTCCCCTACCACTGTCCGTAAGGACAATCCATAGCTTCGGTGATACGTTTAGCCCCGGTACATTTTCGGCGCAGAGTCACTCGACCAGTGAGCTATTACGCACTCTTTCAATGGTGGCTGCTTCTAAGCCAACATCCTGGTTGTCTAAGCAACTCCACATCCTTTTCCACTTAACGTATACTTGGGGACCTTAGCTGATGGTCTGGGCTGTTTCCCTCTTGACTACGGATCTTAGCACTCGCAGTCTGACTCCCGAGGATAAGTATTTGGCATTCGGAGTTTGACTGAATTCGGTAATCCTGTGGGGACCCCTAGTCCAATCAGTGCTCTACCTCCAATACTCTTCCCTCGAGGCTAGCCCTAAAGCTATTTCGGGGAGAACCAGCTATTTCCGAGTTCGATTGGCATTTCACCCCTACCCACACCTCATCCCCTCACTTTTCAACGTGAGTGGGTTCGGGCCTCCATCCAGTGTTACCTGGACTTCACCCTGGACATGGG
Organism: Bacillus shivajii; assembly: GCF_020519665.1. Taxonomy (NCBI): domain Bacteria; kingdom Bacillati; phylum Bacillota; class Bacilli; order Caryophanales; family Bacillaceae; genus Bacillus; species Bacillus shivajii. The sequence goes on along the minus strand of NZ_CP084703.1, from coordinate 1,954,796 downwards.
TAGATCACACGGTTTCGGGTCTACAACCACGTACTCATTCGCCCTATTCAGACTCGCTTTCGCTGCGGCTCCGTCTCTTCAACTTAACCTTGCACGTAATCGTAACTCGCCGGTTCATTCTACAAAAGGCACGCCGTCACCCATTAACGGGCTCCGACTACTTGTAGGCACACGGTTTCAAGATCTCTTTCACTCCCCTCCCGGGGTGCTTTTCACCTTTCCCTCACGGTACTGGTTCACTATCGGTCACTAGGGAGTATTTAGCCTTGGGAGATGGTCCTCCCAGATTCCGACGGGGTTTCACGTGTCCCGCCGTACTCAGGATCCACTCCGGAGGAAACGAAGTTTCGACTACAGGGCTTTTACCTTGTCCCGCGGACCTTTCCAGGTCGCTTCATCTACTCCGTTTCTTTGTAACTCCGTATGGAGTGTCCTACAACCCCAAGAGGCAAGCCTCTTGGTTTGGGCTAGTTCCGTTTCGCTCGCCGCTACTCAGGAAATCGCATTTGCTTTCTCTTCCTCTGGGTACTAAGATGTTTCAGTTCCCCAGGTCTGCCTTCTCATACCCTATGTATTCAGGTATGGATACCACCTCATTACAGGTGGTGGGTTCCCCCATTCGGAAATCTCCGGATCAAAGCTTACTTACAGCTCCCCGGAGCATATCGGTGTTCGTCCCGTCCTTCTTCGGCTCCTAGTGCCAAGGCATTCGCCGTGCGCCCTTTCTAGCTTAACCACTTTGCTGCAGATGGCCTTCGTTCTTCTTCGTCAGCGTCGTCTGTCGCTCCTGTCACGTATCCTTTAAACATACGCTCAGTCGCTCCATTCCTTGCTTCCTCGAATAACTTGACCCTCTTTGCAAACTCAATTTCAAATCGAGTTTTACAAAAGCTTGTGGCGTCATATTAACCTTCTAAGACACTCGGTTGTACTCTGTCGAATCCATTACTGAATTCGTTTCAAACAACCGGTGAAGATCAATCAGTCTATATCTGTTATCTAGTTTTCAAAGAACAACGACGCACAGGATGTGCTAGCTTCGGCGTTATCACAGGACGTGATGTCTTTAGCCGAAGTTCGTTAAAATCCTTACGTCTTGAGAGATAAAAAATAAACCTCTCAAAACTAAACAAAAAGCGCAAACGATCGATAAAGTAATGAGCTAATAGCTCCTTAGAAAGGAGGTGATCCATCCCCACCTTCCGGTAGGGATACCTTGTTACGACTTCACCCCAATCACCTGTCCCACCTTCGGCGGCTGGCTCCAAAAGGTTACCGCACCGACTTCGGGTGTTACAAGCTCTCGTGGTGTGACGGGCGGTGTGTACAAGGCCCGGGAACGTATTCACCGCGGCATGCTGATCCGCGATTACTAGCAATTCCGGCTTCATGCAGGCGAGTTGCAGCCTGCAATCCGAACTGAGAATGGCTTTATGGGATTCGCTCAACCTCGCGGTCTCGCTGCCCTTTGTACCATCCATTGTAGCACGTGTGTAGCCCAGGTCATAAGGGGCATGATGATTTGACGTCATCCCCACCTTCCTCCGGTTTGTCACCGGCAGTCACCTTAGAGTGCCCAACTAAATGCTGGCAACTAAGGTCAAGGGTTGCGCTCGTTGCGGGACTTAACCCAACATCTCACGACACGAGCTGACGACAACCATGCACCACCTGTCACTCTGTCCCCCGAAGGGGAAAGCCCTATCTCTAGGGTTGTCAGAGGATGTCAAGACCTGGTAAGGTTCTTCGCGTTGCTTCGAATTAAACCACATGCTCCACTGCTTGTGCGGGCCCCCGTCAATTCCTTTGAGTTTCAGCCTTGCGGCCGTACTCCCCAGGCGGAGTGCTTAATGTGTTAACTTCGGCACTAAGGGCATCGAAACCCCTAACACCTAGCACTCAACGTTTACGGCGTGGACTACCAGGGTATCTAATCCTGTTTGCTCCCCACGCTTTCGCGCCTCAGCGTCAGTTGTAGGCCAGAAAGTCGCCTTCGCCACTGGTGTTCCTCCACATATCTACGCATTTCACCGCTACACGTGGAATTCCACTTTCCTCTCCTACACTCAAGTCCCCCAGTTTCCAATGACCCTCCACGGTTGAGCCGTGGGCTTTCACATCAGACTTAAGAGACCGCCTGCGCGCGCTTTACGCCCAATAATTCCGGACAACGCTTGCCCCCTACGTATTACCGCGGCTGCTGGCACGTAGTTAGCCGGGGCTTTCTGGTTAGGTACCGTCAAGGTGCCGCCCTATTCGAACGGCACTTGTTCTTCCCTAACAACAGAGCTTTACAATCCGAAGACCGTCATCACTCACGCGGCGTTGCACCGTCAGGCTTTCGCCCATTGCGGATGATTCCCTACTGCTGCCTCCCGTAGGAGTCTGGACCGTGTCTCAGTTCCAGTGTGGCCGATCACCCTCTCAGGTCGGCTACGCATCGTCGCCTTGGTAAGCTCTTACCTCACCAACTAGCTAATGCGCCGCGGGCCCATCTTACAGTGTTAGGATAAATCCCAACTTTTACAATAGAGTCATGCGACTCTATTGGTCATCTGGTATTAGCCCCGGTTTCCCGGAGTTATCCCAGTCTGTAAGGCAGGTTGCCCACGTGTTACTCACCCGTCCGCCGCTGACCTCATAAAAGTAAACTTTTAATTGGTCCGCTCGACTTGCATGTATTAGGCACGCCGCCAGCGTTCGTCCTGAGCCAGGATCAAACTCTCCAATAAAGTGAGTTTGATGTCTCTGACATCATTAAAAAATTTCATTGACGGGATATTTTTAAAGTAAACTTGGCTTTTCGCAAAATAGCGAAAGCCTTAGTTGCACTTATAGTTTCGTCTATAAAAATATAGTTGAAACTGCATATCCCGTTTCGCTTGGCTTTTTGTTTAGTTTTCAAAGGTCAATACGTCGTTTCTGCGACAAAATCTATTGTACCACAACACGAAATTCTGCGCAACACCTTTTTTTAAAAAGAAGAGAAGATGTTTTTTGGCAAGTTATGTGTTTTTTGACGACAAGATTTATCTTAACACGTTTATTGATTCCGCGCAACAGTTTTCCCAAAAGAAATTCTGTCGTTCTATCGTGAAACGGTATTGTTTCAGCGACAAATATCATCTTAACACATTATAAAGTTCTGCGTAACGTTTGTTTCTTTCCTTTGTTTTCGCGCAGATATATGAATTTATCATAAAAAAAGTAAAACAGCAAGGAGCTGTCACAAACTTTTTTTATGATTAAGAAGTAAATCGGATTAGATTTAAATAAACATAATATTCATTTCGTGTTCTTTCTATTATATACTTACCTCTTTACACGACCTTCATACACAACATAAAAAAACTAATTGCACGCGTAAGTATGTTTAAGCTTTAACCATTTGAGAATTGATCGATATCATTTATCACACTTTTCAACACATCAATAGATTCCACTGCTTTTTCATCATATTCTAAACTATGATTAACACCTGGAATTAATTTTGTGGTGATGTTTCGGTTTTCCAAGACGTTAGCGAATCGTTCTTCTGTGTAACAGTGGTCTTCACTTCCAATAATACATAATCCTTTATTTTTACTATTTATGATTGCCTGTAAAACTTCCTCTCTCTGAATTAACGGAGTCATCCAAATGGCTTTTGCGCCCTTTAAGTTTTCTCTATTTAATTCAGAACTCATTGCAATTGTACCGAGTGATTTCCCAATTAGAATAAGATTCTCGTATGATTTATTCATTAAAACATCATCAATGACAGTTTTTACATCTAATTTAATTGCCTGACTTATTTCTTCGATAGTATAGTCTTCATAGACTTTGCTATTGTATTGATAATTAACTTGTAAAACATCATACGATTTATTTACGAATACTCCTGTTGAGTAATGAAGAAGAGGTGCCTGTGCCGTATATCCTGCCCCTGGAAGAATAATTGCTAATTTGGTAGAACCCCCTCCCTTGCTCAATAACGTATAAGGAACATCTATTTCTTTGTACCCTTTAACAATTTTTGTTTCAACATTATACATGTCAATCCCCTCCGCCTAAATTATGTGTTTAGAAGGTAATAGGAGCGTGAGAACCGCCTTTAATATACTCACGCTATCAAATGACCGTTAAGATGAGTGCCCTTACTCCCATTTTAAAATTTCCTCTCGAACTCGTGGGGCAACTTCTGTTCCTAATAATTCTATGGAGCGCATGACATCTTCATGTGGCATCGTTCCTAGTGGACAGTGCAACATAAACCGTGTGATACCTACGTTTTTACGTAAATGAATTATTTTTTCAGCGACTGTATCTGGATCACCGACATACAGCGCACCTTCAAAACTTCTTGCTGCGTCAAAGCTTGACCTGTCGTAATGGCTCCAGCCCCTCTCGCGTCCAATTACATTCATAACATGTTGTGTAGAAGGGAAAAATTTGTCCGCCGCCTTTTCTGTACTTTCTGCGATAAAACCGTGCGAATGCGAAGCAATAGGTAAATTTAAAGGGTCATGGCCAGCTTGAGCGGCTGCTTTTTTATAAAGTTCAACGAGTGGGGCAAACTGTGTTGGACGTCCACCGATAATTGCTAACACAAGTGGGAGTCCGAGTTGTCCAGCACGAACAACAGATTCTGGATTTCCGCCACTGCCGATCCAAACTGGTAATGGATTTTGTACTGGACGCGGGTATACACCACGATGTTGAATAGCAGGTCTATGCTTTCCTTTCCAGGATACGATCTCGTTTTCTCGTAATTTCAACAATAACTCGAGTTTTTCATTAAATAGCTCATCATAATCGTGTAAATCATACCCAAACAGCGGAAACGATTCGATAAACGATCCGCGTCCTGCCATGATTTCAGCTCGTCCATTTGATATTCCATCAACCGTTGCGAAATCTTGAAAAACACGTACCGGATCATCAGATGAAAGGACTGTTACAGCACTTGTCAGTCGAATTCGCTCTGTCTGTGACGCGGCAGCAGCGAGTATCACTGCAGGAGACGATGCGGCAAAATCTTCACGATGGTGCTCACCTACTCCAAAAACATCTAATCCGACTTGATCGGCCAGTTTAATTTCCTCAACAACTTCGCGAATTCGTTGTGCGTGACTAATGACCTCGCCAGTTTGAGCATCTGGTGTTGCTTCAACAAATGTACTAATCCCTAGTTCCAAAAAGCATCCTCCTTCATATCTTCAGCTAACATGTAAGCAGATTTCTTTATATGTAATAATCTTATTTTGCTCCTTAGGGTGAGTGATTTCAAGTGAGAAGCATCGGGGCGGTTCTTGTGCTTCTTCTCGTGTGTGTTGATTCCATCTCACGTGCGATATTTCTGTCTTGCGTGCGATGATTCCTTCTCAAGTGCGATGAATTGATCTTACGTGCGGTGAAATGTTATCACGTGCGGTGATTCGCTCTCAAAAAGGTGCCTGCTCCCAGTGAGTTAAAGTTTTAACGCATTGGGGGCCGGCACCCTTCAAAGGTACTTTTTTTATTTTTTTTCCTTTATCGCCTTAAAAACGCTACTTGTTTCATTCTTGTTGTTTAGTTTTTCGGCCAGTCCATGGATTTCTGCCGTCTTATTCTTTTTCTTATTCGGTCTTATCATTAATAGTGCAGCTAGTGCTGCTAAGACACCTAAACATGCTAATACGATATAAATAACGTTTGGGATGTTTTTCATCATTAGCGCAATAAGTGGGGGGCCTGCTGCTACTCCTATATATCTCATACTTGTATAAACAGAAGTAATCGTTCCCCTTTCTTCCTTTTCAATACCTGCAGTAATTAAAGAATCTAAACAAGGAAGTGACATCCCAATCCCAATACTTGCGATTGTCATCATCGTTAAAATAAAGAATAATTTTTGTTCAGGTTGAATAAAGACCAGTGAACCAAAAACGAACATATACCCTGCAAAAATTAGCCATTTCATTAAGGTTTTACTACTACCAATTTTCTTTCCAGTGAAAAATGCGGCGGTACATAAAAACAGAAGAGGCACAGCTAATATGAGGCCTCTATTTAATCCATTAATTTGATACTGATTTTCTAAAAGGTTGGATAAATGAAATTGAAACCCAAACAGGACAAACATACTAATAAAACCGATGAGGAAAACACCAACTAACCACCCGGCATTAACTTTAAAAATATAGGTTAATTTCTTAAAGAACAGCCCAAATTGTTTTTTCTCCTCTGGCTCTTTTGGAGGCTTTACAAGAAACCCAACTAATAAAATGGAAATAAGCGTAATTGCAGGAATGACAACAAACGGAAAAAACCAGACAATCAACGCAAATAAGGATCCTAAAATAGGACTTAGCACTTTCCCCAATGTATTAGATGTTTCAATGATTCCTAAACCTTTGCTTACTTCTTTTTCGTCATCAAACATATCACCAACGGTTGGGATGACAACAGGAAATGCTCCTGAAGCACCTATCCCTTGAATAAATCTGCCAATTAAAATATAGATATAAGGATTGGTTAGTTGCCATGCTGCAAACGCAGCAATTGCTCCGCCAATTGCCGTTAAGATTAAACTGGGAATGATTATTCTTTTACGTCCGTATTTATCTGATAAATATCCTGAAAAAGGGATAAGAACAATAGCAACAACGGAATACACCGTAATAATGAGGCTCGATTGAAATGGTGTAATATCAAGTTCTCTTTCCATTGTAGGTAATACCGGTATAAACATTGCATTCCCTAACGTGACGATCAATGGTATTGATGCGAGTGCGATGAGATCTATTTTCTTCTTCACTTTTCAAATCTCCTTTACGTACTACCTACACCATAAACAACGTTCCCATATATTTTGATAATCGTTATTCAAAATTATTCAATGTAAAGGGTTTACCTAGAAATTGGTGAATTTTCGATGATTTCATCTTTCAGAGGTGAACGAGAACCCGAGTTAGGCGAAAAAAATACAGCCCAATTTTTATACATTGGGCTTCTAAAAAGACGATTATTTCATGTTTTGTCATTGCTAAAGGACACCTCATATTTACGTTTATCCACTATCTTGTCATACCATGTTCCATTTAACCCGAATGGTGTCAGTCGCGGTTCATTTTTTTACCGTTCTGAAGGCAAGTGACCGTTTATGGGTGAATGAATAGCTATCCTTACAAATGAAAAAAGCCCGCCATATTTGCGCTTTCACCCAAATTGGGGCTGGCATCTTAACTGAGGCTTTTCTTACTGGTAAGGTTGTTTATTTTTCTCCTTTTTTTGCATCCATAAAAATAAGTTCGTAATCAGTTTAGATACAATGAAGAACAACATATAAAATAGAAAAAGATGAAAATAATTGATCCCTTTGTACATATGGAAAAAATGGAAATTCACCATAATCGGTTTCATGATAAAAGCAAAAAAGGCAGACAATAACAAAGAGTATAGATAAATATTTTTATTTGTTTTCAACGTCCATTGATATAGAAACATAAAACTTATTGGAACGAGCGAAGCGTCTAAGACAAAGCTAGGTAAAAACGGGACAAGCTGATAAGGGTATTCCCATAAGCCTAGTTTAATCCCAACGGAATTTACGTATTGAAACCAGACGTGATAATTAAATCCGAAGAAGCCAAGTAATAATATATTTTTTCGATCAATTGACGTGAAAAATACAATGAGTGGAACAATCAACATTAAAACGACTCCCCAGAACTGCCAAGTACTTAAGTTAGAAAATGACTGCCAATATTCGATTTGTGTATTGCTTAATTCTTCAACCATCGTTTTAATTTGCTTCAAAGCTTCAAATTGTTTTTTCATCATTTACCCACCCTGATGATTCATATTATTATCAGGTAATTTAACCTTATTTTTCATATGCTATTCCCCCTCTCGCTACGAAGTGTGAACACGATTGTGGTCAACCTCTTGCCTTTTAAACGAACAATTGAAAGTGAAACTGCCTGACCCCTAGTACGTTAAAACTTTAACGCATTGGGATCAGGCACTATAAAAAAACGCGAGAAATATCATGTATATAATCGGCGACATCGCATTGGAAAAACCGTGAGCAAACCATGCCGCTAAAAAGCCATATTTTAGAAAAAGGTAACTGTATAGTAGCCCACCTACAAAATAAATCGGAAATGCTACCATATCAGGGCCGTGCAAATACGAAAAGAAGCAGGAAACCGCAATAACCCATGTCATGATGATGAGTCGGTTTTCTTCTAGGAATATTTTATTATATAAATGGCTTGCATTTGAATGGATGGTCAGCGCAACGCCTGATAATTGACTACCGTCTTCATTGGTCATAGCGTGTAAAAAAACATACGGGATAAAAAACAGAAGAAAGAACCGAAAAAGAAATTCTTCATTAAATGGGGCCAGGACACTTGATAATGTAAGCATTCCAATAATACTCAACTCATCACCTGCAACATATTGGTTACTTCCGATGCCAACTTTTTCACCTTGAAAAAACAACGGCAAAAACATGTATGCGTATGTAACAAATAATTTAGTAAGAACGAATAATATCGGCAGTCCGATTATTAGGTGCAATTCCTTCGTTTTTACAAAGACTTCAAAAAAATGTTTTCGAAGTGTCGGGAATACAATGAGGAAAAAGATGATTGTAATAAACGGTAACGTAAACATATCGATATCACTTGCTGTCATACCGAGCTTTAAATGTCCATTTAATAAATACATGGTTGTTATAACGACAATGGCCACAACTGTACCTGCAATGACTCGTAAAACAAACAGCGCGTCCCCCTCCTTTTGACTTTTTACCATCATACTTGTACAAACATACAATTATGACAAAACTAAAGTGCCAGTCACTTGTCGAATTCGACGTAAGTCGACAAGTGACTGGCACCTTTTTTATTTTGCTGTATACTTTTTGATCGCTGGTAAGATTTCTGTTCCAATGATCTCTAGATTTTTTTCAAGTCTCTCAAATGGGACGCCACCGAAATCGATTTGTGCGATATAACGTTGGTGACCATAAACTTCATGTTGATAAAGGATTTTCTCAATGATTTGTTGCGGACTGCCGATATTCATGACATTATGCGGATCGACACCTTGTGCATACGCTTCTTTTGGGAAACCACGGCCATTTGTTTTTTTCATTCCTTCATTAATATGTGGGTATGTATCTTCAATTGCTTGCTGAGATGTTTCAGCAGCATAGAAGAATCCTGCCGTTGCAACGGGTAACTCCGCTGGGTCGAAGCCACCTTGTTTTGCCGCTTCACGATACGCATCAATCGAGCGTTTGAAGCTCATCACATGTCCTCCTAAATGAGCAAGGAACATCGGTACTCCCGCGTAACCAGCTTTGATCGCACTTCCAGGAGAACCACCTACTGCACGCCAAATCGGCATGGATCCATTTTGTGGACGTGGTAAAACTTTCGCGTTTTTTAACGGAGCCCGGAATTCTCCTTGCCAATTGACCACTTCATTTTCATTTATTTGACGTAACAGATCAAACTTCTCTTCAAACAATTCTTCATAATGGTTAATGTCATAACCTAGTAGCTCAAAAAGACCGACACGGGAAGCGCGACCACAAACGATTTCTGCCCGGCCTTTTGAGATTAAATCGATCGTTGCGAAATCTTCGTAAACGCGCACAGGATCTGACGTACTAATAATCGTTGAGGAACTTGCAATTTTTATTTTACTCGTCGCTTGCGCAATCGCTGATAAAACAGCCGTATGAGCTTGGGTTGCAAAATATTCTTGATGACTCTCACCGACACTGAAAAAATCAACACCAGCTTGATCAGCGAGCTTTGCATAGTTAATAATTTCGTGAATACGATCCTCCGCTGAGATTCTTTCTCCTGTTGAAGGATTTGGTAAATGGTCACCTAACGTGTATATGCCAAATTCGAGTCCTTTACTTTGATCTATCCGATACTTTTCCAAAACAGTCACCTTTCCTTTTTGGAAGCGGGGGGACGGTTCTTCTGCTTCCTTTTTGTAAGATATATTCTTTTTATAAGCACATTATAAATTGTAAGTAGAATGATTGATATTATTTTGCTTGAAAACCCAAGACATTTTTTTATGGCCTAATTCTCCTTAAACCGGGACATATAACTATACCTTGCCTTTAGAAAGTCATAGTATGTAGTATCACGAATAAAGGAGGTATTATTGTGAGTCACGGTTACCACGGTTTTCCACTTGTGTTAGTTCTGTTTATCTTGTTAGTGATTGTTGGGTGCTTCTGCACATTTTAAGAATCACTAATGAATAAGGTTGTAAGTGACAAGACTTTAATCCCTTTTCCCAAAAATATTATCATTAGAAAATAACATGGCAGGTGCCTCCACCTGCCATGTTTTCATTTAAACAATTAAACCGAAAATTTTTCCATCAGAGTTTGTAATGAAACAAGTAAAGCTTGGGATGATAATAAGGTACATATTAAATGGAGGTGTCAATAAATGACAAAGCGTAACAATCAAGGCAGCGAAAATCAAAGCTCACCAAAAAGAGGTGGACAGTTAGATACTGAATTTGGACAAGAAGTAGCGACTGGTGATAACAGTAAAGGAAACCATAGAAACGCCAAACGTAATAGCAAAGCTGACTTAAAGAACCCAAATAAGAAAAAATAACCGTTAAAGGAACCGCCCTCCGGTTCCTTTTCTTCATTCATTTACTTCAACAATCATTCCTTTTTCCTTCATTATTTTTAAACATCCCTAAACAAGCTTTCACTAGTAAATCAGTACCCCAGTTTTTATTTCTATATTGAAAACAATATTAGCAAGTCTCGTCAATTTTCATTTTATAGTCTTATAGACGGAAATGACGATCAGTTCCGCTTATTCTTCTGTTGTTATAGTATAATAGACTCTTAAATTGTTACATAAATATAATATATCTATTACGAAGTTGTCACACTTGGCTGTTATTATTGGAAATAACTATTTTTCTAAAATATCTGTTACATAGATAGAGAAACGATTTTCACTAGGGGGAAAGCTGTGTGTTAAAAAAACTCACCATTATATTTTTGTTCAGTGGATTGGTACATTTATTTATCACTGGCGGAGTTTTTGCTACAGGAACATTTGAAAATGAGGAGATACAGATTCAAAATGAACGTCAAGCGATTCAATCGGAGCTTGATGATGCTGAAAGTTTACTTACTGAACGAATATTAGAGCGTGAACAACTAAATAGTGAGGTTTCTTATCTCGACGAAACGATTAAAGCGAAAGAAGAAAAAATTGATGGGATCGAAAGCAAAATTGAGGACAATGAAAATGAAATCAACCATTTAGAGTCTGAAATTAACATACTTAAAGAAGATATTTATCAACGTGTCGAATTATTAAAAGACCGAGCGAGATCTTATCAAAGAAATGGAACGAGTACCGCTTCGTATATAGAGGTTATTTTAGGAGCACAGAGTTTTGGTGACTTTGTTAGTCGAGTATTTAGTATCGTGCAAATCGCCGAGGCGGATAATCATTTCATCGAACAACTTGAACAAAGACAGCAAGAGCTTGCAGATGTACAAAGTGATTATGAAGAAACATTACATAAGCTAGTCAACCAAGCCATTGAACTAGAAGATATGTATGAAGAAATTGAAAAACAGCGAGAACAAACGATTCAGTTAAGAGATAAAATGAAAGAAAATGAGGAAGAACAAGAAAGACTTGTTCAAAAATTAATAAAAGAGGATAAAGATTTAGCTTCTCAAGAAGAGAGCGTCCGTAATCAAATCGAGGAATTACGTCTTAAGGAAGAAGCACGTTTAGAAGCTGAAAGGCAAGCTAAGTTAGAAGCTGAAAGAGAAAAAGAAGAACGCAGTAACCGTTCTGATTCAGTTAGTAGATCAAACGATGGGCAAAATTCTGATTCCAATGGTGGTAACTGGAGATCGTTCACAGCTACAGCATACACTGCATATTGTGAAGGCTGTTCCGGTGTAACGAGAACCGGAATTGACTTACGAGCAAACCCTAATGCAAAAGTCATTGCCACCGATCCAAGCGTTATTCCACTAGGATCACGTGTCGAAATTAAAGGGCTTGGAACATTTTTAGCTGCAGACACTGGTGGTGCAATTGTCGGAAATAAAATCGATATCTTTATGAATGACCGCTCTGACGCATTATCATTCGGAAGGCAGACCGTGCAAATACGCGTGTTAGACTAATTGAAATGAATGGAACGCTTCAACTAAAATTAGTTAGTTGAAGCGTTTTTTATTTGGGTAAATAACCCGACTCACGTGCGGTTATCGCATCTCGTGTGCGATCATCCTGTCTCACGTGCGGTAAGCTCGGCTCACGTGCGATTATTCCGTCTCACGTGCGATTATTCCGGCTCACGTGCGATTATCCTGTCTCACGTGCGGTAATTCTGTCTCACGTGCGGTAATTCTGTCTCACGTGGAATTATCACCATTAATTCTAAAAACTATTAATGAATACCTATTTTTTTATCATTTTGCTCATATTGTACCAAACAACTCCACCATGAGTAGAATCGGAAACTCCTTCATTTACATACCCGTGTTTTTCATAAAAAGAAATTAAGTTGCCTTTGCAAGTTAACGTGATCGTTTCGCGAGATTTTGCACTTGCTTCTTTATCGAGATGTTGCAGTAACGCCCTTGCCACCCCTTCTCGTTGGAACTTTGGGGAAACAGCCAAACCAAGAATGCTTTGATGATGTCCGTGTGTGGGGTTTTTGATGATGTTGGTGAACAGATCATCTGTGATGTATCGTGTTTGAATGACAGGGCCATTTATATACCCTGCCACTTCGCTATTTTTTTCAGCGACAAAAAAACTGTCCGGGATCTGTTGAATCCGTTGTTTAAATGCCTCTTCCGTTGCGGCTTCTTCTTCAGTAAAACATTGGTTTTCGATATGTATTAAAACAGGTAGATCTTCGTCATTGACGTTTCTTATTGTTAACATCGTCCTTCCCCCCTTAAGTATGAGACGGTTTTCGTGCTTAATCCGCACTTTTTTAAATTCATCTCCGCATAAATTTTAACATATGAAATCCCCCTGACCATTATCGTCCAGGGGGAGTTATGTGCCTTCTTGAGATGTAAAGCGTGCATTCATTATCATTTAATTCCTTCCTTCAACCGTTTGACTTGATGCTCTGTTAGTCTTGTAACTTCTACGATTTCTTCGACTGGCATTCCTTTTGACAACAACTTTTTTGCTACTTTTACCTTCGCAAGTTCTTTCCCTATACGAAAACCTTTTTCCATGCCTTTTCCCTCGTATGAAGTCATGATCTCCATCATTTTGTCTCCTTAATCCTCTATTATATTTCTTTTTTCAATTGCTCAACTTGTTCCTTTGATAGGCCTGTTACTTCAACGACTTCTTCCACTGGCATTTCTTTTGACAACAATTTTTTTGCTACTTCTACCTTCGCAAGTTTTTTCCCTTTACGATATCCTTTTTCCATACCTTTTTCCATACCTTTTCGCTCATATGAAGTCATGATCTCCATCATTTTATCTCCTTAATCCTCGATTTATATTTCTTCTTTCAATTGCTCGACTTGTTCCTTTGATAGGCCTGTCACTTCTACGATTTCTTCCACTGGCATTCCTTTTGACAACAACTTTTTTGCTACTGCTGATATGCCTTTTTCCATGCCTTTTCGCTCGTATGAAGTCATGATCTCCATCATTTTATCTCCTTAATCCTCGATTTATATTTCTTCTTTCAATTGCTCGACTTGTTCCTTTGATAGGCCTGTCACTTCTATGATTTCTTCCACTGGCATTCCTTTTGACAAAAGCTTTTTTGCTACTGCTGATATGCCTTTTTCCATGCCTTTCTCCATACCTTTTCGCTCATATGAAGTCATTATCTCCATAATTTTATCTCCTTCCTTAGGACTCATTGCTTTCACCTCTTCTTGAAATTGACGTTCTTCTTGTTCGTTCAACTTTAAGTATGTCTCAAAAAAACCAGCGATCATAGTTTCTCGTGCTTTATCTAATTGTAACCGTAAAAGCATCCGAAAAAACTCTTTCTTCACTTCTACTTTCTCACTATTATTATATCCCATTTTACTTAGTAATGCTGCAGCGACAGGATTATCAGAAATAATATACCTTCTCCAAGGTTGCTTTTTCAGTTCAACGGTCAAGTAGTGGAAATCTAATGGTTGGAAAAATGGAAAGTTTATTTGGAAGGTGTTTGGTTCATCTCGTTGATGGTTATAACTAAAGATTGCTATAGGTAGAATTTTGCGCCGATATTTTTGATAGAGACGGCTAAAATAAATAAACATACGTTCGTTGAAAGCTTCTTGCTCATAAGATTGCGGTTCAACGTGGACAATGATAAGTCCCGGCTCCCCTTTTAACTTCACTTCAACGACTAAATCAAGACGGAATTTGTCCCCTTCTGTGACATCAGTAAATAATTCTTCGGAGAGGAATCGGACTTCACTAAAATCTAAATGTTCATAAACATCCTGGAAAAACAAGAGTATGAATTCTTCAAAAAACGTTTCGATCAACTCTTTGAATAGCCTGTCGTGATCTAAGCGGTCTTTCGTCATATCACCATCTCCTATAAGAACGTTCGTTTGTATATAAAATACAACGAACGTACGTTCTTGTCAATAAAAAATGTAAGAGTTAAGGAAATTTTATTTTCTTACATTAAAATGTTCACCCAAGTACGTTGGCGGAACGTAAAAAACGCATGAGGTTTGTTCATTGAACCCCCCATGCGTTAGTTGATCTACTATTTTTTTGACTTTACTAGCTCAATATTTTTCACTCTACTACCCGTAAAAGTAAATCCAGTTACCACACCGTTTTTTTTCTTAAATTCAACCTTATAAGGAAAGAAAATATTTGTAACAAATGTATCTTCCTCAATTTCGTATAACGGTTGGTCGCCATTTCGTGAGTGTGACAAGTGCAAAACTCCATCTTTTTCAACAACTTCATAAGTTGTATCAAGCTCACTACTTTCATACCTACCTTGATATATGGAGCTTTCTGGTGATTGAAAGGCATTCAGTTTTTTCAAAGGAACCAGCTTGTCTTTTGTCTTAAGGACACTATTTTCACCTAAATATAAGTCGAAATTTAGGTGCTCAATGTTAAAATGGTTGCCTGAAATGTGCTTTAATGGTGCCTCCCCATAAGGGTTTCTCAAATGAAGTTGACCATCTTTTAGCGTGATATCAAAAGTCATGAACATTGCATCAGATTGAGGGAAGTAGAAACCCGCGAGATCTTCTAAATTCACTTCTTCCGTATACTCTTTCGGGCATTCGTCACTTTGTTTTTCCTTGTCGTGTTCAAAGACGACGTCAGCGACAGCTAACGAGGCATCTTTCATTAACATGTTTTGCGTATTGGAAAAAATAACAATATCAACATCATCTTCTGTAAAGTGCATGACAGCACTTCTGTACGCTGCATCTGCTCCTCCGTGCTCGATGTATTTGTGACCATTATATTTACCAACAAATAGACCGCCTGCGTAACTACACTCTTTCCCATCCGTTAACGTAGGGTTTTCAGCCATCAACGTAAGCGTCTCATCACTGCAAATTTTCGGCGAATGATAATTTTCTAGCCACTTTAAAAAATCAGACGCCGTTGTGTTCAAGCTCGTCGCGCCGTATGTGCCATAGTTTAAGACGCTGTAGACAAAGTTGCTAGTTCCGTCATCATGATATGACTTCGCCTTATGCGGGATAACTTTCCAATAGTTATCTTTAAAAAATGTGCTCTCCATCCCTAACGGTTGAAAAATCCTCTCTGTTGCGAATTCATTCAACGTTTTCCCTGATAGACGTTCCACAATTTCTGCGAGCAGCGTAAAGTTTGAGTTACTGTAAAGAAATTGTGACTGTGGCTCGAAATTAAGATGTGTTTGCTTGCCGATCAAAGATAGTGCATCTCGTTGCGTGATCGTATCAACGATTCTTACACCACTTAACCCTAACAACTCCCATTGGTCTCGAATACCACTCACGTTATTCATCATCTGGCGGATCGTGACCGGCTCTTCGAAGTTTATGTACTCACCGACATACTTTCTTACGTCATCATCAATGTTCAACTTCTCGTCCTCTTGTAGTAAGAGTACACACATGACTGTCACTTGCTTCGAAACGGATGCGACATGGAAAACCGTTTCATCTTTCACTGGAATTTCATGCTCAATGTTTGCATAACCAAAGTTTTTCTTATAAATGAGCTCTCCTTTTTGTCTCACAGCGACTTGGCCACCAGGACATACTCCCTCTTGCCACTTCGAAAAAATAGCATCAATTCTCTCTTCAATTTTGTTCATCATCAGCACCTCCGCGGAAGCATAGGGACGGTTCTCCCGCTTCCATGAAATATTCTTATTAATGATATATTTCGCGATTCGAAGGAAATGTCCTCTTTTTTTATAGACAGGTACCAGGGACTTGTCGAAATCCGACAAGTCCCTGGTACTTTTTCATTCGTAGCAAAAAACAATTAGCGTATGTATGGTGCTGTTAAGACATTTTTCAAGGAGTGATTGGACGATGAATTGCAGTTATTGCGATGGCAAAACCAATGAAATGTACAAAGTGAATCAATTAGGTAAAGCCTTTTGTGGCAACGATTGTTATGACGAGTATATGAGTGAATGCGATGAGGCACCAGATGACATGAATCACCCTTATATTGACGACTATGAATTAATGCGGTTGAACTATATTGATTGGCTGGAGAACTGGGAAGCTGACTTACTAGCCGTACGTGGAATACAGGTCATCCTAAAAGCTGACGAAATGCTTGATACAATCGATGAAGTGTTTGAGGAGTATTCGGACTACTACCGTGCTGAAGGTGACGACGGGATTTTCGCACATGAGATTTATTTATATATGTTGAAGTTTAAAGAACTGCAGAAAAAAATCATTGAGTGGCGTCCGAAACGGCAACCACCTAATCAAAACGTATGTGCTGTTTGTCAGTCGATATTTTCAGTTAAAGTCCACAGTAAAAGTATGAAGAACGATGATGCTTTGTTTTGCGAAAAATGTAAACAAGCCTACTATCCTGGCATCTTTTCTGAAGGAGAACTAAAAAGGGAGATGGAACAATACAATAATTTAAAGGGGCTTCAAGCCCACTCTAGAAAAAAAGATTGGCCATATTTTTTACGGAAAATTAAAAGGTCATGCCGTTATCATGACATTCCTTTCCCTGACTGGATTGACTTAAACTATGAATTTTAACCATTTTTTATGAGAGGAGCTGGTTTCTTGATCTATGAAAAGCTGAAATGTGATTATAAGCCGTCTTATGCTGCGAATCTCGAAAGTCGCTTACATGACACTGGATTTTTACAACAGTACGGAAATATTATACAAATGATTCTTGACTCAAATGAATATTGGAATAAGCTTAGACAGCGTGTCGATTTTCTTGTCTATTCTTATGTATTACATTATAATGAAGCAGCTTTTTGTCCAAAAGAAGGCTACTCTCTCTATGCCGATTGGCTGTTCGAATCAATTGAAGAGGAAATTAAAGGGCTTCGTTTAAATATCGAAGAAATCTTGATCGATGAGTTGTTTCGAGAGTTTACGAGAAGAATTAAAGGAAAGTTTATTTATAGTGATGATAGCTATGAGTATTTCACGGCTCCTTACTTTAATGACCAAATTTATTACGAAGGGATCGACCAAGGAACCCTCTACTTAGACCAGCTAACCGAAGATTTGTTTGATGAAGCACTTGAGGAGTTAATTTGTAAGATCCAAGTGAGAATGTCGGGTTAGGTAAGAGTACCAGGGACTTGTCGAATTCGACAAGTCCCTGGTACTTAGCAAAAGTTTTCTAAGTCCTTATACATTTCCTTGTACGGGTAAATATAATCCCCTTTGCCGTCCCCACGTAACAATTGGCTCGTAAAGACACTTAAAGGAGTTTGAATGATTGTATTTAAATCAAGTCGATCTATAAAAAACTCGATTTCTTTACAAATCTGATTTACCCTCGCAACAGTTGTTCGATTTTTTGTTTTCCCATAAAAAAACTGCTTTGAATGCTGGACATATTTGTCGATCATTTCAGCTTTTATGCCTTCTTCTTTAAACGCTTGTTTAACACCTTCAATAAATAGCTCTTCTAGATTTTTATAATCTTTTGCTTTTAGACCATATAACACAATGGTATAACGATTTTTGTCATTGACCAATACAATCGTTTTTTTCCTATTAAGCTTGATGAGATTCGCGTGCCATGAAAATAATGGGTCTCTCCGCCTCAAAAATCTGTTTTATTTTCATCTCATCAAGAAGTTTCTTCGTACATTGTATATACATTTAATCAGTCTCCCTATCGTTTTATAACCCCTCTATTCCTATCATCACAGCTGAAGTTAGTTTACCATCTATAAAAAAACGAAACATGAATCAACGTAATATATTTTTATGGTGAATTCATTTACTCCCCTATATGTAACTACCCCCACATTTAAGAATAACCAATTAACGAAATGCGTATTTTAAGAAGTGACATGTTTTACGATGCAGATAAAAGGAAAGAGCATTTGTGTGGAAGCAGAAGAACCGTCCCTTCGCTTCAAAATCCATGGAAGCAGTGGAACCGTCCCCTCGCTTCTGAAAAGGTGATACGATGACTGATATGCAACTTGTTTTTCTCATTTTAATAGCGACGACGATTTGTTTTTTGATCCCTCGTTTTCGAGCGGATTTAGTCGCCATCAATGCTTTGCTCGCTTTATTGTTAACAGGGCTTATTACCGTTCCTGAAGCGTTTGCTGGTTTTTCCAATAGCGTTGTCATTATGATCGCTGCGTTATTTATTGTGGGCGCAGGCGTTTTTCAAAGTGGCTTAGCACAAAAGGCTGGAGACTTGCTCGTTAACAAGACCGGCAACAGTGAGTGGAAATTAACGATGTTTATGTTCGTTCTAGTGGCTGTGTTAAGTGGTTTTATTAGCAATACAGGGACCGTGGCGATCCTGCTACCAATTGTCGTTAGTTTGAGTCGCCAAATGAATCTTCACCCTGGCAAACTTTTAATCCCATTAGCCTTTGCTAGCAGTATGGGTGGCGCATTAACGTTAATCGGTACAGCACCAAACTTAGTCGCAAGCCAAAGTCTACAAGATGCGGGATATGGCTCTCTTTCATTTTTCGCATTTACACCCGTCGGTATCATTATGTTATTAGCTGGAATTGCGTATTTATGGTTTGTTGGTCGTAAAATGCTTGATAAGCCAGTCGATAAGAAAAAAGGTTCAAAAGAAACGTTTGATGCTGATCAATTAGTTGAGCAATACGGGGTAGCCGATCATATTTTTGCGGTAAAAACACCGAACGACAGTGCGCTCATCGGAAAAACAATTAAAGAGCTTCAGTTACCGAGTACATACCATATTACGGTTTTGGAAGTGATTAAAGCAGAATCGTCATCATTGAAGCGCTTTACTTCGTGGAACCAACCGCAGAGGATTACAGTCGATAAAGGTTATGAAGTGGAAGCTGGCGATGTTTTTATTATTTATGGTGAAAAAGAAGCACTCGATAAGTTTATCGGAAAAACTGGCGTCGTGCTACAAAACGATGAAGCTTATCAACCTGAAGAATCTCACTTAGCCGAAGTCATTCTAACACCACAATCAAGGTTACTCAACCAAACGATTAGACAAGTAAACTTTCGTGAAAAATACGGTTTAACCGTTTTGGCATTAAAGCACCAGTACAGTGAGCCGAAAAATTTTAAAGAAGATGAAACGCTCCTTTATGGTGACTCGATCCTTGTTCATGGTAAATGGAAAGATATTAACCTTTTGTCTGCTGAAAAAAATGATACGGTCGTTTTAAAGTCAGCTGCTGAAGATACAGATTTAGTGAATGAGACAAAACAAAGCTGGATAGCTGGAATCATTCTACTCGGTATGCTGTTAGCCATGGTGTTTGAATGGGCACCTGCAGTGGTTGCGATTGTTGTTGCTGCAGTACTGATGATTTTAACAGGATGTATTAGACAAACTGACCAAGCATACCAAGCGATTGATTGGCAAACAGTTGTCTTAATCGCCTGTATGCTTCCGATGGCAACCGCTTTAGAAAATACCGGTGGCGTCACATTTTTATCTGAAGGCCTTATTCAAAGTTTAGGTGGAGTTGGTCCCCTAGCCGTACTTGCAGGTCTTTATGTGATTACCTCTTTATTCAGTCAATTTATTAGTAATACCGCAACAGCTGTATTGTTGTTCCCGGTTGCGATATTAACCGCTGAACAGATGGGTGTAAGTCCAGTGCCAATGGTCATGGCGGTTGCATTTTCATCAAGCATGGCATTTGCTACACCTGTCGCAACACCGCCGAACGCGATGGTAATGGCCGCTGGAAAATACACGTTTTTAGATTTTATTCGAGTCGGTGTGCCGTTACAAGTGCTAATTGCGATTATAGCGGTACTATTATTACCATTGTTTTTCCCTTTTTAATGGAAGCGTGGGGACGGTTCTCGCGCTTCTTTTTCCGTTTTAAGCACTTCATGTGCATGCGGTTGTTTGCTTGAGCGTTATTTTGTTTATATTTGGATGGACGTTTACTTGTGGCTTTCTTGATTTACTTGCGTCTTCACTCGTTTACTTGCGACTTTCCTCCTTTACTTGCGACTTCCAATCTTTACTTGCGACTTTACTCGTTTACTTGCGACTTTACTCATTTACTTGTGACTTTATCGAATTACTTGCGACTTTCTTGATTTACTTGCGACTTCACTCGTTTACTTGCGACTTCACTCGTTTACTTGCGACTTTACTCATTTACTTGCGACTTTCTTGATTTGTTCATCACTTTCTTGATTTGTTCATCACTTTCTTGATTTCTTCATCACTTTCTTGATTTGTTCATCACTTTCTCAATTTCTTCACCACACCACTAATTTTTGTACGCCTCACTTTCTTTCACGACTCCCCTTTTTTCTTCACATCTAAGAAAATTTTCTATAAAAATACGGGTTAACGTGTGTTTAATCACATCTTCATATTAGTTATGGTGTTATCTTAAAGATAGAAGTATATTCTGATAATGGTCTTTGACACCATCCACTCAACATGGAGGATTTTGAATATGAAGCAGACAAAATTACAATTACCTTTACAAACTCTGAGTTTAGTAGCTGGGTTTATGGTGTGGGTGATGTTATCTCCACTTATGCCTTATATTACAGAGGATATCCCACTTACGAATAATGAAATTGCACTCATTACAGCTTTCCCGATCATACTTGGTTCACTATTACGGATTCCGCTCGGGTATTGGGCTAACCGTTTCGGTGCGAGAAAACTCTTCTTCCTTTGCTTCGTCGCATTATTGTTACCGGTTTACTATCTGAGTCAGGCAACAACTTTTATTGATTTACTCATTGGAGGATTGTTTTTAGGGGTAGCTGGAGCCACATTTTCTATCGGAGTGACGTCATTACCTAAGTATTATCCGAAAGAAAAACACGGAACGGTTAACGCGATTTATGCGTTAGGAAACCTTGGTACGGCGATTACTTCTTTTTCAGCACCCGTTTTAGCCGGGTATATCGGGTGGAGTTCGACAGTACAACTTAGTTTACTATTAATCGCTTCGTTTGCATTGTTAAACTTTATTTTTGGCGATAAAAAAGAAGTGAAAGTCTCGACACCTTTAGTCGCTCAAGTAAAAAGTGTATACAAAAGCAGCAAACTATGGCTTTTATGTCTCTTTTACTTTATTACATTTGGAGCCTTTGTTGCTTTTACCGTTTACTTACCGAACTTTTTAGTTGACCATTTTGGACTTACTGCCATTGATGCTGGGGTGAGAACCGCTGGATTTATTCTGTTAGCGACATTAATTCGGCCGCTTGGTGGTTATTTATCCGATAAATATAATGCACTCGGTATCTTAATTGTTGTTTTTGCGGGACTCACTTTCGCAGGAGGACTGTTAGCTTTTATGCCAAACATTGTTCTCTATACAATTGGCTGCTTGGCTGTTGCATTTTTTGCCGGGATTGGAAATGGTGCGATCTTTAAGCTCGTTCCACTTTATTTTTCAAAGCAAGCCGGTGTTGTTAATGGACTAGTTGGTGCGATGGGTGGACTTGGAGGGTTCTTCCCACCAATTATGTTAACTTTCCTTTACAGCTTGACAGGCCACTATGCGATTGGTTTTATGGCGTTGTCACAAGTTGCACTAGCAAGTTTAATTCTAGTCATTTGGATGTTATACCAAGAAAAGCTCAGCCTGTCTCACCAAGCGATTGAATCTACGGTAGAGTCAGTGATGGTAACTGATACAAAAGGCTATATCAAAATGGTAAACCCCGCTTTTAGTAAAACCACAGGATTTGAGGTAGATGAAGTTGTTGGAAAAACACCGAGCATCATGAAATCTGGTGAACATGATGAAGAGTTTTACAAAAAAATGTGGGATCAAATTGATCACATTGGTTACTGGCAAGGTGAAATTTGTAATCGTAGAAAAAGCGGTGAAAAATTCAATGTGTGGCTAACGATTACACCGATTACAGATGAACAAGAGAATACGATTGGTTATGTTGGGATGTTTACCGATACCCAAAAGAAATTACCGGAATACAACCGAGAAGCAGTTGCTTTTTCACCATAATCAACTGAGAGTGGAAGTGCCGCCAATGGCCCTCCACTCTTTACTTTGTCTCAGGGTAATCATCGTATTTAATAATTGTACCTTCCGTATCGGCATGATTAAGGTAAATGAAACGTCTAGCGTCTTTATTAATTCTAAATGTTAGTGGTGGGAACCCTAACCCATTTTTAGAATCAAGACCCAAGACATTACATTGGTTGCCCATACGCGATCCGTGGTCTTGTTGCACGATACCATTGATGACAAAGGATGAAAATCAAGATCATATCAATTGCATCACCGCCGTAATACATGAGCATACCGCCAGCTTCCGCCTGTGCAGCAGGAACTCCTGCTGGTGGATAGGCGTAAATAAACTTCGATAAGATCCCGTGTCCTGCCAAGGCAAAAACAAAAGTAACCGCTCTATACATATAATTTGGTCGGCTTGATTTAGGATCGATATCAACCATCGCTACGGTAAAAGCATATCCTGCTAAAAATACATGTAAATGCACAAAAATATGGAGCAACATGTAATCGTGCATCGCCTCATATAGCCCCGTCGTATATAGTAACCACAACCCTCCGATATTTAGAACCGAAGCTACAACAGGATCGGTTACAAAACGAATGTATGAACTCTTTAACACTTTTGCGAGTCTTCTCGCATTTGTAACAGAAAGCGTTCGTAAAGCTAGAGTCATTGGTGCTGCGAGTACCATAAGAAGAGGAGCAAGCATTCCAAGCAGCAAATGACCAAGCATATGGACAGAAAAATCGTGATGAGCCTCTACTGCTAATGGACCTGTAACGGCAGCTATCGCACAAAGTGAACCAACGCCCCAAAAAAGTGTTCGGTAAAACGGCCATCTTGTTTTATCACGATTTGACGAAACAACGGCAATGATATAAAGAATGATGCCGATCAGAAAAGGTAAGCCAAGTACGATTTGCGGGATCGGTCCAGCGACATCATGGAGGAAGCCACTTTCAATATGATGTTCATGACTCATGACTGATTCCCTCATTTGCTAACTTTTCGCGTCTCGTTTTTAAAAGGAAATAAATACCGATAACGAGAATCGCAATCGCGCTAAGATTCCAAATGAAATCATAAATAATCACATTGTCAACATAACGGATTTGGTGAATTCTCATGACTTTGTGCTGGACAATACCATCATATAATTGAAAAGCACCTGCACCAAAGAATACTCCGCCCCACCACCTCGTTGGCCAAAGAGCTTGTCTTCTTCTTAAGTCTGCAAACATAAATAAACCGCCGATCGTTGCAAACCAGCTAAATGCATGAAATAAACCGTCTGAAATAAGTCCGAGGCTTCTTGTTGACCTATCGTAAAAATGGTGCCAATGGAGCAGTTGATGAAAGACAACTTCATCAAAAAAAGCAATTAATCCGAGGCCAAATAATATCCCCGACCATAAATTACGAGATGAATAAAGGTAACGTTGTTTATTGTTGTTGTGATCCATGAAGGTCCCTCTCTTTTGTAGATGATCATAACTTCATGGTTTCCTTTTTATGACAAATTATTCGGAGGGCCTGATCTCCCTATGCATTGAACAAGCCCTTTATACTTCACACATCAAAACTTTCACTACGTCTACCAGCTACTTCGCTAAATTTTTTTCACGTAAAAAAGTGGAGTTGCCCGTCATAGGCCCTCCACTCTTAATTTGTATTCGGATAATCACAGTATTCAATAATTGTTCCTTCCGTATCGGCAGGATTAAGGTAAATAAGACGTCGACCGTGTTTATTGATTCTTAACGTATCTTCTAACGTACGGATGCCTTGCTTCTCGAGTTCAACGAGGGCTTCATCGAGATTTGCCACACGATAAGCAATGTGGTGCACCCCTTTACCTTTTTGCTTTATAAACCTAGCAATTGGTGATGTCGAATTGTTCGTCGGCATTAATAGTTCAGTTCGATCACCATTCACTTCGATAATCGCGATTTCACTTTCAACGCCTGGCGCCTCACTACGATATCGATCAATGAGTGTACCACCGAGAACATTGGTATAAAAATTGATACTTTCCTCGATATTTCTTACTGCAACACCTATATGGTCTAGTTTTTTCTCCATCGAAACTCTCCTTATGTCATACATGCCTTCATTTTATCATAAACATATCATTTCCAGCTTTTTCAACCTACTTCAGCTTCGATTTTATTATAAAATGGTTGTTTACTAAGAAAATCGTGATTCGAAGAAGGAGTAGCCATGAACAACGTACGAGAAATGAACGATCAACAAATAAAGAACCATTATTATGCACTCATTCATACATCACGCAAAACTTTTAATGAACAACAAAAGATTGAAAGGGTTTTAGAAAGTCCAATACTCATGTCCTGTTACATGGTGCTTTGGTTATCAATGGGTTTTATCTTTTTCTTTTTTATTTGGATTGCTCCAAAGGAAGGCTTCCAGCTCTTTTTATTTTTTGGCCTTCCATTAATCATTCTCCTTATTACTACACGTTATTTAAAAAGACAGTGGCGACTCAAAGAACAAAACGTCAAACAAATTCATTATCAGCTTGATGTTTTTCGAGCAAAATTAAAAAAATCAGGTAAAGAAATCCCAGCATATACTTTTACGCATTCTATTTATTCGCTAAATGACGACGTACTAAATTCTCCGTTTGATGAATACCCTTACGATAGGTTTGAAGATTAATAGGTGAATGATTTCGTATCGCTCAGCTCACTTCCTGTTAATCAAATTGTAAAAAGTTTGCCTATATTTCAGGCTCTCCCTATTCTTTTCACATGTTAAACTTATCGTATTCAGGAAATATTTTGTAAAGGGGTTGGGGGAGTATGGATAAAACAGAAGTGATTGCTCGTAGAGTTTTAGGTTGGAAATTGAATCGAACGAACAAATGGTACAATCCAGAAGAAGGAAACATCATTGAAAATTTTCAACCTGATAAAAAATTAGATCATGCGATGTTAATCGTCGACCGATTTGAAAAGTTCGGGTTTACATATTCTAAAAAAAGCGACAACGAGGTTTGCTTTAACAAGTATTGCGCAACCGGTGATACGCTACAAGAAGCGATTACAAATGCTGCATATTCGATTGCCGAAAACAATCCGATTCATAATGATTGGTTTTAGAAACAAAGGGACGGTTCTTTTGCTTCAAGAAGCAGAAGAACCGTCCCTCTCTTTTAGCCATAGGTTGAGGAAGTCTGGTAATTCACCTTTTATTGCAAGCGATACATGGCCTCCTTTTATGTGCTGATGCGTTTTATTTTCACTAGAAACCTGAGACATAATCGGTTTGACGAGTTCTTTTGGAACGATTTCGTCATCTGTTGTTGAAACGACTAATAAATCACTCGTAATCGCATCTAAATGAATCGGCGTGCCATTAATCTTTAACTCATTTTTTATTAACTTATTGTCCATTGCGATATCGTTAATTAATTGTTTTAGCGTGGCACCTGCAAAAGGAATATGCCCTTTTAACCAGTGATTGAAAAGATGCCATTTTTGTACATATTCTTTATCATGAGACTTTTGTAAAAGACCAAGATAAGATCTATACGTAATTGGAGAAACAGCTAATCGTAAGATCCATTCCATATATTTTGCTGGGATCACTCCGTATATATCAATTAATTCATCAAGATGAACTCGGCCGTTTTTAATTGCGTCTTCCCATTCTTCAGGAATAGGAGAATGTTCAAAATCTAGTGGTGGTGCAAATAGCACAAGGTTTTTTATCGTTTCATTTCTAAACGCTGCATAGATGGTAGCTAATGTCCCGCCTAAACAATAACCGATCATTGTCACCTCTTTAGCGCCGGAATGGAATAAACTGCGCTTCACAGCTTTATGAATATATGTTGTTATATAGTCATCCAAAGTTATTTCTTTATCTTCATATCCTGGTACGCCAAAGTCTAGTAAATAAACGTCGTAACCCTCATTAACGAATGCTTCAATCATACTCATTCCAGGGGATAAATCGAGAATAAAAGGTCGGTTAATTAATGAATAGATGAGAAACAATGGTGTCTCATACCGTTTATTTTTTGCAGGATAATACCAAAGAGTCGTTTTGTTTATTTTCCAAACTTCTGTTTTTGACGTCTGACCAACACGGCTTTCTATATCTTTTGGAGGAAAAATGTGACTGATTTTTTTGCGCCCATTAGTATGTTTTCTCACCTTATCTCCTCCTATGAGTGTGATTCTCTAATGTTTCCTGTAAAGCTTGAGGATCAAATGCATTCTTTATGAGCTGTTCACGAATCAACTTTTTCATCGATTCTTTTTCTACAGAACGATCTTTTCGTTTTTCAACATCCTCTTTCTCTTTTACATCGTCTTTTTGTTCTTCATAATATTTCCGGCTTTCTTCCCCTTTTGTTAAACATAGCAACCTTTCTTCTAGTTCATCTACTTTCTCTTCGATTTGTATAACTATTTTCGCGACATTGGCGACATCTTCTTTCGTTGGGAGATTTAATTGTTGTGCTAAAACTTCGGTATAATTACGTACTCTCTTTAATAGTTCAGCATGATTTTCTAGTCCAACTCCTGTTTTCTCAACATTCTCAATGTTACTTAATAAGCTTTTAATGGTTTTATTCAAATAGTCCTCTAAGTTGAGACTAATCGATGTCATAAGTTCTGTTAATTCTTGTTTACTCCTTTTGGTCATCGTTATCTTCCTTTCATTCGTCGTTTTCGTACGAATAACGTATATTCTATTTATATACAAATGAAAAGGACATGTTCCAAAACTGTATTCTTTCATTAATAGTAGATCCCCATTATTCGTGTCTTTCCACGCATGTACAAGCAAGTATATGACTCCCTCATAAACTAAGTTGAGTTAAGAGCTTTCGTTAGGAGGGAACTATTAATGGGAAAACATCTTCCCCCAGGCCCAGAAGGAAAGTTTTTTACGGGGTCATTGAATGAATTTCAGAGAAATCCATTACGATTTTTACAAAATCTAGCCGAGGAGTACGGTGAGGTCGCTCGCTTCAAGTTTGGACCAATGCAGAACGTATACCTTATTTCAGATCCAAATTTAATTAAACAAGTACTAGTGACAAAGCAACGTCAATTCGTTAAATCTAGAGACTTGACGATGTTAAAGCCAATTATCGGGGAAGGTCTTTTAACTAGTGAAAAGGACCATCATTTAAAGCAGCGCAGGCTCATTCAACCTAGTTTTAGAAGAGATCATATTAATCAATACGCACAAGATATGATACAGACGACGAACCGCTATATAGATCGTTGGGAACACGGGGAAGAAAGAGTCATTACAGAGGATATGATGACGATCACTTTAGGGATTATCTCGAAAACGATGTTTAGTATGGCGTTTACTGAAGGACATAGGATGATCGGAAGTCCAATGGAAAACGTGATGACATTAGCTGTTAAACGGATGAGGTCAATTCTTCCACTGCCCCTCTGGGTCCCGACAAAAACAAACCGCAAATATAAACGTGCAATAAAAGAGCTTGATCAAGTGCTTTACAATTTGATCGAAAGCCGCCGAGGCGTAAATGAGGCTTCAGACGATCTACTTGGTGTGTTAATGGAAGCGAAAGATGAGGAAAATGGGGGTGGGATGCCCGACAAACAACTTCGTGATGAATTGATGACGATTTTTTTAGCTGGGCATGAAACGACCGCGAATGCGTTATCTTGGACGCTCTATCTCCTTTCCCAAAATCGTAATGTTGAAGAGAAATTACACGAAGAAATCGATCAAGTCGTTGGGCTTGAGGAAGTAAAACCTGAACATTTTCCGCAATTACAATACACACAACAAATCATCCATGAATCCCTTCGCCTTTATCCACCGGCATATGTGATCGGTCGTCAAGTTGACGAAGATGTGAAAATTGGACGCTATTTATTTAAAAAAGGAGATATGATTTTAATTAGCCAATATGTCATGCAACGAAAAGAGCAATATTTTTGCCAGCCAGATCAGTTTGTGCCTGAAAGGTTTCAAGATCACTTCATAGAGTCGCTTCCTTCTTTTGTATACTTTCCTTTTGGTGGCGGACCAAGAGTATGTGTTGGTAATCATTTTGCGCTCATGGAAGCCGCTCTTGTTTTAGCATGTATTGCAAAAAAATACCGTATGAAGCTCACTAAAGACCACCCGATCGTTCGTCCTCAACCACTCATCACATTAAGGCCAAAAGGTGGAATCCAAATGGAGCTTGAAAGAAGGTAACAGGAAGTAATCCTGAAGGGATGTGGACGGTTTACTCTTTGTGGATTCGATTAGAAGCACAAGAACCGTCCCCCCTTCCATCTTTTAGAAAAGATAATCCGTGAAATCATATTTGTAAACTGATACCCTTATAATATAATGAAATCTGTTTTATGAAAGGAGAAATTATGAGGATTAGGCAAGCAACAACAGATGATTGGAAAGGCATTGCCCGTGTTCACGTTGATTGTATGCGCACGGCATATCAAGACATATTACCTTCAAAGGTTATCGAAAAATTTACATATACAGATCGTGAAGAGCGTTGGCAAAAGGATCTTCCAAAGTCGACAAGTGGTGGTACGATGACGTTTGTCGTCGTAGATACACAAGACAACGTCGTAGGATTTGCTTTAGGCGGAACGATGCGAGATCCTCGCCTTCGAATCAAATACACAGGTGAGCTCTATGGAATTTATATTCACCCTGATGTACAAGGCCAAGGTTTAGGGAAAAAATTATTTGAAAGCATTGCAGAGTTTTTATCGTCCCTACACCATTCAAGAATGGCATTATGGACGTTCGAGGATCATCCGTCATGTGATTTTTTCAAGAGTCTTCATGGTAATGAAGTGTACAATAAAAAAACGACAATCGCTGGCAATGAACTAAATGAACATGCATATGGTTGGGATGACATAGAGACGTTTTCATTTAATAAAAAAGAGATGAATTAAAAAAAGTACCAGTGACTTGTCGAATTCGACAAGTCACTGGTACTTTTCTTCTATTTTTTCCTGCAATAATTTACTTAGCAGCGGTTCATGCCTCATCGTCATACTCACACCCGTTAGTCCTGATAGACTAAAGATTACAATGGAGAAAAATACGTAATCAATATAAACATGTAAACTGACAAAATTTAACGTACTTACAACAGCTATTATTCCGCTTGTAACGATCCCTATTAAACTAGGCACATATTTTAAATAGGATTTTGATGGAAATCTCCAAAGAAGTAATTCACTTAAAACATACAGACCAACAACGATCAATAATCCAGAAAGAAACGGACTGCTCATGGAGATCCTCCTCTATGATTTTGACTATGTTACATGCCTATGCTTGAATCTACTATTTTATGAAGAGAGAAGCATGACAAATCTACTTTAACGTTTGCCATAAGAGGATCATCGTCCCCCTGGAGTACGAAACGAGCTCTCTCTGTTGATCTCATTCCTACTCCTATTAAAAAGGACACTTCACGTTTATTAGGAAGTGCCTATCTTTCAAAAAGATTATTTACATTCATATATGTTACTTTAGCACGAAAAATGTCACGCGTTCAGGACGGCTTTTATTTTGTTATTTCACGCATTTGGTATGTGGCGGGCAGTCCTTCATCATATTACGCATGGGTTAAAAACCGCCAGAACCTCCACCACCACCACCTGCTCCAGAACCGCCGCCACCGATAGAACCTTCTGAATGACTATCAGCTATGGATGCCTCTTTTTGGGCTGACTTGAAAGATGATGTGGCTACTCCAGCAATGACCATCCATGATGGATCGAAACTGTAAGCTGTCCCCAATTGATGACCATTTGTACTGGCTGTATTTTTAAATGCGCTTTTTAATGATTCATTTTTCTTTTTCAGACTTTTATCATTTGTCCCTAAACCGAAAATAAACGCTCGCATTTGATCGTCTTCAGATAACTTCTGCCAATCCTCATCTGTCATTTTAGGAAATTGTGCTTTAAACCTTTGCCATACATACGCCATCTTTGCACCTTCCCACTTTTTCGGACGATAACTAATCGCAAAAATAGCCATTCCTAAGAAGAGGATCACTGAAGAAAAAAACAAACCGATCAAACCATTCATCACAAATAAAATGGAAAACGGAACGAAACCAAGACTAAATAAGCCTACTATTAAGCGCATTTTATTTTTATTTTCATACAAGCCTGCTTCTTTGACTTCGTTTCGAACAGCTTTCTGCCATTTTGAATGGTGCAGCTGATAGTTTTCATGGTTCTTTTTATTTTTTGTATAGGTCGTTAAATCTTCAAAGCTAAATTCAGTCCCATTTCCTATTTCTTCAAATAACCAATTAAATAATTCTTCTTCGTGACGAAGTAAACTTTGGCGATTTATCAAGAGAAAGCGATCATCTTCTAATTTTTTAACATGACCTTTACGAACCAAGTCTAATAGAGATGCTGCGATCGTTTCTGGTAAAAGTTGATGGTAATTTGTCAAATAAATTGTAGCTGGTAACGATAAGACCTGTTCTGGTAATCCACGCTGATTCCCTAATTCCTTCATGATCGCCTTTTTCCTGCGGTTAGCTTCTAGCCATGAACGAAACACAAGAAGAAGCAAGAGTAAACCAAATAGAGGAACGATTATATAGCCGATGGATGATAGTGCTTCCTTCTTTTCAGCGCTAGTAACCTCTTCATTAATTAATTCTTGTTTTGCCGCTTCTATTTCATCCCCCATACGTTTATCCGAACTAATCGTGGCGTCTCCAAATAAGTTGGCGTCATAAGCAACCCGAATATCGCCATTTCGTTTACTAGGAACCTCACCAAACTCAAATTGAACCTTGCCATCTTGCAAAACCTTCTCTTTCTCAAAGGCCTCATCATAACCAAAAGCAATAACATTGGTTGTGGCTTCTGGTGGAAAAATGTTTATGATTAAGTTTTCATACGTCGATTCGTTACTTCGATCAAAAAATGGCCAGTAAAATTCAGCCACATCTGCATACACATCTACCCCGCTTTTTATTTCATAAAAGAGGTCAACCGTAATCGTCTCATCAATACCTGCTCGATGAATACGATGTTCATATTGATTTGACTCCACTTCCAAAGGACGGTCTCCTTCAAAGGCCTCTAGATGAACAATATCAGTTCCTTCTTTTGGGATTAGTTCACGAATCATACCCCCAAATTCACCTTTAAATTGATATGTATGCCGCTCTTGGATGGACACATTGCCATCTGGTTGTAGATAAGCATCTATCTCAACATCGGTAATGTTGAAATCGACCGCTAAAACTTGTGTAGGTATAATAAGAAATATGAATAATATAACGGAAATGATGATTTTTTTATACATTGTTCAGCCCCTTCCTCTTCGCTTATTATTTACGATAAACGATCGAAAAGGTTTCACCATGCATTCATCGACATGTACCACAGGTTCCAGGAAGTTGATCGTATTCTCTACATAGTTGGTCGTATTTCTAAGTAAGTTGACCGTATCTCCCCAAAAGTTATTCGTATACTCTTGCTGTTACAAAAAAAGACACTCCCCTTTGATAAAGAAGTGCCTACCTTACTAACATTTTTATTTTCACAAATATGACTGAAGTAAAAAACTGTCCATCACATCACGTACCACAATACGTTCGATATGGGCCACATGATGGATCCGGCGGTGTTGTGTAATCGTCTTGATCGGATGTGTAAGCATACGGTTTTGAAAGCACATCAATGAGTTGTTTCATTACATTGTAGTCTTCTCTTTCCACTGCAGCTTCTAATGCTTCTTCTACCCGATGGTTACGTGGGATGATAGCTGGATTACTATTACGCATCAACTCATGTGAGGACTCCTTCGACTTCTCTTGCCTATTTAATCTTTCTTGCCACAAATCATTCCATTTTTTGAAATCGTCACTATTAAACATAGCTGAGTCTTTACGTTCTCCTAATGTTAGAGCGCGAAACGTATTCGTATAGTCGGCACTGTGTTTTTCCATCAAATGAAGCAAGTTTCCGATTAAAGATTCATCGTCTTTCTCCTCATTGAAAAGTCCTAATTTCGCTCTCATTCCGTCAAGCCAATGATGATGATACAAATCTTTAAAGGTAGATAGCTCTCCCTCAGCAATCTTTATCGCTTCATCTTGATCTTCATGAAGAAGTGGTAATAAACATTCCGCAAGTCTTGCAAGATTCCATACAGCGATCGGTGGTTGATTTCGATAAGCATAGCGTCCTTGTCGATCAATCGAACTAAATACGGTTGCTGGATTATACGTATCCATAAACGCACACGGTCCGTAATCAATCGTTTCACCGCTAATTGTCATGTTGTCCGTATTCATTACACCATGAATAAATCCGACAAGTTGCCATTTACTAATTAACTCCGCTTGTCGCTTAATAACTTCCTGAAGAAGGGACAAGTAGCGGTTTTCATCCGCTTTCACGTTTGGATAGTGTCGTTCGATTGTATAGTCAGCGAGCGTACGGACGTCATCCTCTTCCCCTAATCTTCTCGCGTATTCAAATGTGCCAACACGAAGGTGACTGGAAGCAACTCGTGTCAAAATCGCACCTGGAAGTTCTGTCTCACGAAAGACTGGCTCACCTGTTTTAACTACTGCTAAACTTCGGTTTGTTGGAATTCCTAGCGCATGCATCGCTTCACTAATAATGTACTCACGTAACATCGGTCCAAGTGACGCTCGACCATCACCCCCACGAGAGAATGGCGTTCTTCCTGAACCTTTAAGTTGAATATCTAGACGCTCTCCATTAGGAACGATCTGCTCACCTAATAATAACGCACGCCCATCTCCGAGCATCGTAAAGTTACCAAATTGGTGACCTGCATAAGCTTGAGCAAGTGGAAAGGCTCCATTCGGCACTTTGTTTCCTGCAAGTATATTGACACCATCTTCACTTTGTAATTCTCCAGCATCCAATCCTAAAGAGGTTGCTAGTTCTTCATTAAAAATAATCAATTCTGGTGAACTCACTGCTGTTGGTTGAAGGTGTGAAAAAAATGAATCCGGCAGCTTAGCATAACTATTGTCAAAATTCCATCCTATTTCTTTTGTCATTATATCCCCTTTTCCTTTATACTTTGACGTTTATCCTATTTGAATCAATTTCATAACTCAAAATATGATGCGAAATTCCGAATGATGAGTGTGAACTTCACTTCAGACGGACGCTTTCCCGAGGGCTTGTCTTCAGCTAACTTAGGCTCAACAACTCTTCGCCTAAGTGGATCTTCAGCTCGTTGCTCCTGCGGTTACTCGTCGCAGCTCGAAGCAGTTCGAAGAAGTATTGCTCGTCGCTGTTCTCCGGGAGTCGCCGTCTTTTGTTACGTTCACTTCCAGATAAAACGTACATTTAATGAAATATTTATAATATCCCGTTTCATTACGCAAAAAACGTAATTATGAAATTGATTCATTTACATATTATCACTAGTGTTGCATTAATTTAGGCTAACTATTAAAAATACTCAAAATGTTCAATAAAGTTATTTTGTGCAAAGAAAAAGTCCTTTATAATGGATAAGTCAGGTGGTAATCCCGTCCAAATCCAATAATAAAGGACCAACTCATGGATAAGATTACACGAAAAACTTCATTTGGACAATGGTTTTCACCAATAAATCTTCGATTATTTAATGAACAGGTGAAAACATTGAAATTAGATTTTTATACAAAGAAACTTACGACAGAATCATTCTTGAAATTATTACTATACGCACAGCTAGAAGAGGTAGAAAGTCTCCATGCACTGAGTGATTGTCTCTTTGATGATCAACTACAAAAAGGGATTGATCTTGATTCCATCAGTATTTCTCAGCTTTCACGACGATTGAACGGCATGAATCCAGATTTATTTCAACAGCTATTTTTGGATTTAGTTGGGCAAATACATGCCAAAACACATTACACGAAACTCATTATGCCATTAAAGATCGTTGATTCAAGCACCATGCCGTTGAATTTAACGAATCATAGATGGGCAAAATTCCGCAAAACAAAAGCTGGTGTGAAGTTACATTTGCGACTAGTTTTTATGGAAAAAGGAGTTTCATACCCTGAAAAAGCCTTGATTACAACAGCGAAGGAACACGATCGTAATCAGCTGGAAGTCATGGTTGATGACAAAGAGTGCATGTACGTGTTTGACCGTGGTTATCTCGACTATGAACGCTTCGATCGTATGACTGACGATGGCTACTTTTTCCTGTCAAGGCTAAGGAAGAACGCTGTGATACGGGTAGTTGACGACTTTATACTACCTAAAGAATCATCTGTTTTATCCGATCAAATGGTCTTGATTGGAACAACGCAAAATCGTGCTGAAAATTACTTTCGTCTTTTAAAAGTGATTGATTCTAAAGGGAATGAACTGCAACTGATCACCAATCGATTTGATTTAAGCGCCGAAGAAATTTCAGAGATGTATAAATCACGCTGGGCAATCGAATTGTTTTTCAAGTGGATAAAGCAACATCTCAGAGTCAAGAAGTTCTATGGGCAAAGCGAATGGGCAATCCAAAACCAAATATTTATTGCACTGATTGTTTATTGTCTGCATGTACTCGCTCAAATTGAGACAAATAGTAGGATAAAAACCTTGCAAATTAGCCGTTATTTAAGGGCTGCATTGTGGAAATCAGCGCATATTTGGCTTCGAAAGATTGAAGGGAAAGCCATCCCTTAACAGAGTTTTGTCATTGTCGCACTAGTCTAATTGTAAATTAATTTCCAAATGGATGGAGCCACCTTTAATTGGGTATTTACCTTTTTGGCTCTGAGAAGGTTATACAATTAAACTGAAAATTACGACACTATTTATGCAACACTAGTGACATATTATTTATTATTTTAAGTGATGAAGGACTTAATATAAACTGAAACGATTCTTTACTTAGTTTTTGCGTGAAAACTTCAATTATCCTTTCATAATAAAATAAAAGTTGACCGTTTCACACCTTCTCCTTTCGGAACTTTTATGTAAAGTACAATTTCTCTTCTCACCCTAAATTTTTAATTTTTAGACAATGAATATCTTGTATGTTAGTATTTAGGGGAATTATGGCATAATTGGAGAAAAATAACTGTAACCTTGATATCTATGAGAGGGTGCAAAACAAAAGAAGTGAGGGGATTTTTATGAAAAGCGAGGAATTGCGTGAAATTCAAGCTCCTTTAAAGGAGACATATCGTAATAACCCTGAAGAAGCAATTGTTACATTACAATCCGAAGGAACAATTGGTGAAGAAGGAGTTACTTGTCGTGTTGATACTGGAAAAGCACTTGTTGAAGCAGGACTACACCCAGCAACAGGCGGGAATGGCTTTGCTGCTTGTTCTGGTGATATGCTTCTTGAAGCATTAGTAGCATGTGCTGGAGTAACGCTAAAAGCTGTCGCTACGTCACTAGGCATCAAGCTACGAGGCGGGACCATTCGTGCAGAAGGAGATTTAGACTTCCGTGGAACGTTAGGGGTTTCTAAAGAAGCTCCCGTTGGCTTTTCAAACATCCGCCTACATTTTGACTTAGATACAGATGCTACTGACGATCAAATTGCTACATTGCTGCGTCTCACTGACAGATACTGTGTCATAAAGCAAACGATTACAAATGCAACGGATATCGATATTTTACATACTGTCAAAAACTAAAACAAATATTTGATGCGTTATACCTTTTTTTTAAGTGATGGCTGTTATATATTCACTAATACGCATCTCTAAATAGTTTTTGCTTGAAAAGATTAATTATCCTAATACGATTAAAATGGCTCAGTTCATACAGAACCGAGCCACTCGTCATATATTATTCACTAATTAACGGAAGTTAGAAAAGGGCTGAACCCTTTTCGTGTTCAACTACAGCGTCAAATATCCTTTAAGGAATAATTCTATCTTGTTGAGGGGGCTGTTCTAACCAATGATGATCAATCATTAACCTCTCAGCTTTTTTGGCTATTTTCGAAGTATCGTTTATTAAATCCATGTATTGCCTTTTTAAATCATTTCTCATGCTCGTTGCTAATGATGTAGCATAATCAGAAAGCCCAGCCGCTGATAAGACAGTGATTTCATACATCATAAGCCGATCTGAAAATGGGGCGTGAGAAGAACTAAAGACTTGTGTTTCAGATGCCATTGGCGCAGGTAATTGACTTCCTATTAAGAACTGAGTTAAGGAATTGACTATTTCTTCAGATAACTGACCTGCATTTTCCATGAATGCTCTAACTTCTTTTATATCTGCCGTTTGAGCAAACCCTTTCGTTAGTGTATGACCAATGACATTCGCTTCAATATTAGCGAATATATGTGATATTTCAATTGTATTTAGAAAACGTTGGTCACTAAATAAATCAATACCATTTAAATATTCCTTGTCCTCTATGAAGTCAGACCTTTTTTTAGGGTCAATGAATGGTGGCCTTGTATAAAGACCTTTTTCTAACAACAAGTCACTAACT
This sequence comes from Bacillus shivajii, assembly GCF_020519665.1. Taxonomy (NCBI): domain Bacteria; kingdom Bacillati; phylum Bacillota; class Bacilli; order Caryophanales; family Bacillaceae; genus Bacillus; species Bacillus shivajii. The sequence goes on along the minus strand of NZ_CP084703.1, from coordinate 1,917,650 downwards.
TCGTCAAATAAATTCGTTGCATTAGACAAAAATTCTTTAAAGTGTTCTCTTACATCTTTACGAGTAGACATCGTAAACATTAACCCGCTAGAAGCTACCATCGCTCTTGATAAGTTTTTTACATACATTAATGAAAAAGTATCGGAAAAAAGTCGAGGTGCATTTACATCTACGTCTTGGCTACTAAAAGCTATTGGGATCGGCACTTGTTCCGCCTGCAATAACTGTTTACAAGCTCCTTTCATACGTTCTATCATCTGGTATGCACTTTTTAGAACTTGTAATACTTCAACATCTTCTGCTTTTGCTATAAAATAATCCAAGATACAAATACTATGTGTGTGATTCATATAATCATTCCACAATGATGCCATTTCAGACGAGGTAAGTTTTATATTTTCGTGAGAACACATTTAAAAAAACCTCCAACTTATTCTTTATATATAACTTTCCATCACAGAATAAAGCTATACACTTTTTATTCGCCCAAAAATTTTCCTATTTGTTAGTTGAACTAGAGTTGCAACACTTTTTAAGATTTGCTTTCGTTAGTGACGTAAAAGCTTATATTTTTCATGAAATTTCCTATTATGGGTAAAGTAAAATTGATGAAAACCATTAAAGGGGATTTTTCCTATGTTAGATATCATTGCTTGGTACACACCTGTAGTCTTAACATTAACACTTTTATTATTGACATGGCGGCTTGGCAATTATAAAAATTGGAAGACACACTATTCAACCATACTGTTCATTATCGCAGTTAGCTTTTTTGCCTGCGTTTTAACTCATGATTATCCTTTATGGGTATACCATGAAACATTTTTGGTTTCTACTCGTACAATGCACGAACTACGTTTAGCATTGGTTTTACTTCCTACTATAACCTTACTGTATTTAACTAATTATCCATATAAATCCAAATTATTAAGACAGTTAACTTATACTGGTATATGGGCAGCTGTCTGGTCAATGGTCGAAGTTGGCTATGTGCTTTTAGGTATCATTACATTCCATAATGGATGGAATATTTGGTGGTCAGTGTTAGTATGGCTCATCATGTTTCTTGTGATGACGATCCATCATCGAAAACCACCGTGGGCATGGTTCATTTGTGTGATATTTAGTGTAATTGTTATTATTTATTTCAATATTCCTTTCGGATAAGCTTGAAGATAATTTGCTTCGTTTGTTAAAGATTACTTTTAACAATCTAAATTAGAAAACGAAAAAGTACCAGCCAAAAACAAGCTATTGACTGATACCTATCTAGAGATATAACCTATCCTATCTAATACTAGTATTGTTCAACAATTATACTTTTTGTTTGTTCTAACACTTCATCTACCCATTCGTCGATCGTGACAATCTCTACCTCTAATTGTCCGTAATCATGATTAGGAATGGATGCAGACAACAGTTCTGGGCTGATAAATTGTGTATCGACCTCATCCCCATTAATAAACACTTTGCTTGCAGGAACAAAATGATCACCTTTTACGATCAATTGTGAATCGATAATACTTCCCTCTTTCAAAGTCATTTTCCCTCGACCAAGGTGGTAATCTTCTTGCTCAACCGTAAACTCATCGCCGTAAGCAAACTGTTCTCCAGATAACGTATCCGTTTGAAGCAATTCATATGGCTTTAACCGATCCGATGTGAGCCCTTCATTTTCCTGAAACTGTGGCGGGGGAATAACGGTTAACCCTTTTTTCATCAGATCTTGAAGGTAGTTTGTTAAAGCATTTCCTTCCTTTTGGATCATGTCTAAAACATACGGTGTTAAAAAGTTTGAACTCATCCGTAACTCTTCTTTTTCCACCCCAAAATTATTCCAAATTATAAATGGTGTCGTGTGTATTCTCATATAATCTTCGTAGTTTTCTAACGTCTCATTTTCAATAAATCCTAACTGTTTATAAGCATCGAATTGACCTAAATAAGGCAAATGATCTCCAAAGAATACAACAACTGTTGGTTCATTTATCCGTTTTAATTCACTGATTAAATATTCAAGAGCCGCGTCAGCGCCGATCAATCCTTGTACATAGTCTTGCGTATATTTTTTGTTTTCAGCGGAGATGGGGCCATCAACAGAGATTGTATGCTCTTTAAATTTCTTTCCATCATAAGGACCGTGGTTTTCCATTGTTACAGCATGAACAAATACTGGCTTATCGGCGTTTTCAACTTTATCTACGACTTGTTCGATGAACACCTCATCACTAACATACTTCCCTCTTCGTTCTCGATTGTACATATATTCAGGTGGAATAAAATTTTGAAACCCTAACTCATTATACGTTTCGATTCGATTGTAATAGCCCATATTAAAAGGATGCATCGCTGTAGCGACATACCCTTGTCTTGTTAACATACTTGCGATTGAGTCGACCGGTTGTTCAATTCCTTCGTTAAAAGGGATGACGTGTGAACCACCTAAAAAGGATATACTCATTCCTGTTAAAGCTTCAAATTCCGTATTTCCAGTGTTTCCACCAAAAACAGGAACGACTAATTCACCATGGGTGGACTCTTCTTTTAATTGTCGAAAAAATGGAATTGGATCTTTTTCTAATTGTAAAGTGTCTATAATCGTAGGATCCCAAAATGATTCACTCATGATATATAAAACATTAGGACTGAAACCGGAAGACGGCTTATCCGTATGAAAGAGATTTCTTACTTCTAACACATTTTCTTCAGAATATACGAGTGATGTATTTTCATCGTCTTTATACGTCGATAGCAATAAAAACCCGAGCGAAAATCCATTTATATCATAATGTTTAGATTGTGCGTATGAAAAAGTCGAAAGGCTCCCCCATTTTTCCAGTGGAATTGGTTTATCACTAAAAAATGAAAAAAGAATAATGAAGCATATACCTACCATTACAAAACTCATTTTTCGTGTAATCATACGATCTGCCTTCATCTTTTTCACAAATAACGTCACCAAAACAACAACGAGAAATAACAATCCAATGAGCCATAAATTAAGGGAAGCATAAAAATAATCGATGACAGTGAAGGCTTCTTTTATTAACTTGAAATCACTAGGATGAAGTGGCACACTCCTATACATCACTTTGACGTAACTTATAAAAGCCAAAATCGAAATTGCTAAAATAAAACCATAACTAAACCAAACATAATGCTTTTGTTTACCCAAGTAAAATACATTAAACAATGAGAAATATAAAAGATAATTGATGAAAGCTACTCTCGGTTCATTTAGTAACCAACCACCTAGTTCAAGAATGCTTGAACGATGGATTGTTTCAATTACTAGTAAGGATAGTAAAGGGATAAGGAAAATCAACCAATGTTTAATGAGAAATTTCATAACAACCTCTCCAATTGCCTATCATTTATGGATCCATTTTTTGGACTTTGTAACATTTCTATGCTTGTTTACTATCATTTAGTATCAGTCTCGTTTAAGCAGTATAATCGTAAAAAAGTGAACTTATCCTCTATAAAGCTCTAACGAAAATTACTTAAATACAAAACACGTAAACCCATATAGGCTCACGTGTTTTTATCAATGAATTCATGACAATTACTTCGTATTATTTTTCTTCGCTGCTTGTGCTCCTGAACTTAACACTTCTCCTGCATGCTTATCATCGGGCGAATTCCCCAATGGATTAGCACTGCGAGCTCCTGGTACTTTCGGATTTTGACTTCGTGATGCTTTTTGTTTTCCCAAGTTAATCACCTCCTAAGCTAACTCTAATATTTGCAAGTTAAGTGATTTTATGAGCATTTATGATGTGAACCAATTTCATAACTCTAAATAAGATGGGGAATTCAAAATGTGAGCGTGAACTTCACTTCAGACGGTTGCTTTCACCACTCCGAGTACAAGTGCGACATCCATTCCTGCTGCACGAAGCTTGCACTCATGGTGTCTACTTTGCCCGAGGGCTTGTCTTCAGCTAACTTAGGCTCGACAACTCTTCGCCTAAGTGGATCCTCAGCTCGTTGTTCCTGCGATTACTCGTCACAGATAAACAGTGCTCCTGCGATTACTCGTCGCAGATAAACAGTGTTCCTGCGGTTACTCGTCGCAGCTCGAAGCAGTTCGAAGAAGTATTGCTCGTCGCTGATCCTCCGGGAGTCGCCGTCTTTTGTTACGTTCACTTCCAATAAAATGTACATTTAATGAAAATTTATAGTGTATGTTCAAAAAGGAGGATAAAAAGGACCGAGTCGGTTAAGTTCGCCACGTCCCTGTGGAGCATTGCTACGTGGGGTTAATCCGTCGAGACAACTCGAAGGAAAACACTCGTAGGTGACTTCGACATTCGACACAGGACGTGTCGGTACTTAGTCGAAGATCTCCTTATCGATGTGTCATTTTTATCGGACTTTTGGAACATCCTCTTATAATATCATTCCTTTCATTGCGCAAAAAACGTAATTATGAAATTGATTCTAGTGTAAATGGTTTATAATTTATATAGAATTCAATGAGGTAAAAACAGCAGAGCCCATTCATACATAAGATGAATGTATTGTTGTATGAAGGAGGAACATATATTGTTATGGCAAATCTTGATCTTAGTTGTTGCATCTAACCTTGATGACTTAGGTGTTGGTTTTTCATTAGGAATGAAGTATCGGCTTTCTTGGCAAGTTATTTGGATTATTTCTATCCTATCAGGTCTCACAATGGCTTTTGGATTGTTTATAGGTAATCAATTCTCCTTATTTTTTTCGGGTGATTTCCCTATGTATTTAGCTGCATTTGTTTTCGCTGCTATTGGTTTTTGGTTTATTTGGCAAGGACAAAAAGGTAGTGAACATGAAGAGACCATCGCTAATAAAAAGTATTTAAATCTAGGATGGAAAGGAGCAATTTTACTCGGTATCGTATTAGGAATCGATTCCGTTGCTGCTGGAGTATCCGGTGGTTTAACAAATTTACCGATTCTTTTAACGAGCGTATTAGCATGGTTCACAAGCTTTCTTTTCATTTGGTTTGGATCTAGGTTCGGTCGTTTCCTCGCTGCGAAAGTGATAAGAGATTATGCCGATTACTTCGCCGGTGTCTTGTTCATCTTACTAGCAGCGTATATTATTATTTTTTGAAGCAAGAGCATGAGGAGAACTAGGCCCGTTCTCTTGTTTCATTCTCCCCCTGTAACTTTCTCCTTCAGCTTGCGAGTTTTCCTTGGTTTATTTGCTACTTCGCTTTTGCGTTCCATAACGACTTATGACCACACTAAAACTGTCCCTTCCACCACTATTTCTAAATATTCACTCAATTTATGCAGGATTTATTAATTATTTATCGAAATGTACAAAAAATGAGTCGTAAGTCGTATCGTTGAGGGGGAGGTTGTATGAGGCGAGTGAAAGGGATTGGGGGAATCTTCTTTAAATCGAAAAATCCGAAGGCTTTATCAGACTGGTATAGAAACCATTTTTACATTCACCAAATGCATGATGGTACTGCAATTTTTGAATGGCGAAATTATGATGAACCTGAGAAAACAGGTCATACAATGTGGGCGACTTTTCCTGAGTCTTCGAAGTACTTTATTAATAGTGATGCTCCTTTTATGATTAATTATAGAGTTGAAGATTTATACCAGCTCCTACAAGACCTTAAATCTGAAGGAATTGAAGTCCTATCCGGACCTGTTAACACGGAACATGGGTCGTTTGCTTGGCTACTTGATCCTGAAGGTAACCCAGTCGAATTATGGGAGCCACCTGAAAATGAGCATGAAGACGAAGCAAATAAAATGAACTAAGAATCTTTCCCATTCTAATTAATAGATTATTATAAAGTGAGAATGTTACAATCGTACTAATATGGAGGTTCTTATGGGGAATGTATATTTTTACACCGGTTTTCCAGGCTTTCTCGCACGGTCTTTAATACGCAAGATGATTGATCGCATTGAAAATGTCGAACACATCTACCTTTTAATTTTACCTGAAATGAAAAAAACCGCAGAGCTTGAAATCAACCAGATTTGTACGAATAAAAACATTTCAGCAAATAAATTCACGCTAGTTTCTGGTGATATTACGGCTACAGATTTAAAAATCGAGTCGAATTTAAACGATCGTTTAAAAAATTCCGTGACTCATGTCTTTCACCTTGCTGCCGTTTATGATTTAGCAGTTAAAGAAGAAGTTGCCGAAGCCGTGAATGTTACTGGTACGTATAACGTGAATGAGTGGGTTAAAACGTTAAAACAATTAAAACGTTACAATTACTTTAGTACGGCATATGTTTCAGGTAAACGAGAAGGAAAGATTTATGAGAATGAATTATCGATGGGACAGTCTTTTAAAAACCATTATGAACGGACAAAATATAAAGCAGAAATTCTTGTCGATGAGTTAAAAAGTGAGGTTCCACTAACCATTTTCCGACCTGGAATCGTACGTGGCCACTCTGTTACTGGAGAAACGATCAAATTCGACGGACCTTATTTTATGTTGCACATTTTACACAAGTTCCGCCACTCCCCTTTCGTGCCTCAACTAAGTGGTGGTCATGTCGAAGGGAACTTTGTTCCTGTTGACTATGTCATTGATGCCACGACATATTTAAGTCATCAAGATAAGGGTGAAGGAAAAACGTATCATTTAACGGATCCAAATCCATATAAAATGAGCGAAGTGTATACGATGCTCATGCAAGAGTATTTAGGTAAAACACCAAAAGGGAAATTCCCGCTTCAGCTAGCTCACACCGCACTCTCATCGAGCGTCATTAGGAAATGGATCAATGTCGAAAAAGAAGCTCTTGACTATTTTCGATGTAATGCCTCCTATGATACAGCCGAGACAGAGCGAGACCTTAAAGGAAGTGGAATCAACTGCCCAACTTTTGACGAAACCTTACAATCAATGGTCCAATATTACAGAGAAAACCAGCAAAACAAACAATTATATATCGCTATTTCTTAACAAAGGAGATCACAATGAACCTAGAAAACATCCACCATGCTGTTGTTTTTGCCACGAAAGCTCACGAAGGACAAGTGAGAAAAACGGAAAAAATTCCATACATCACTCACCCATACACGGCTGCGTTGTATGCGATTCCTTATTTAGAAGCAGAATCATTCACTGAAAAGGAAAAAACTGATATTGTCTCTGCCATCTTGCTTCATGACGTATGGGAAGATACAGATATAAGTATAGAAACGATCGAAAAAGAGTTTGGTAATGATGTTACTCAGTTAGTCAAAATCGCATCTGAATCAGACAAAACAATGCCTTGGCTAGAGCGCAAAAAAGAAACAATCAAAAAATTAGAAACGGCAACTTTAGGTGAAAAATATGTCATTTGTGCTGACAAAGTGCATAACTTAACCTCATTGAAAGAGTCTGTTGATCGGTCGGATGAAGATATTTGGATCCACTTCAAGTCTGATAAAGACAGTCAACAATGGTATTATACAAGTATTTATGAGGGATTAATTCATGGGGGAAAATCCGATCACCCGTTTTTTGCTAAATTGAAAAAGCTTATTGATGAGGTTTTTGCTTAAGATAAAAGAGCTAGAGACAAGTAGATATTCTTGTTACTAGCTTTTTTTGTTACCTTACTTCACACTTCTTCATGAGTAACATCACCATTACGGGGTAACTTATGAGGTGCAAAACGATCAGAAAAACATTCATAACCAAAATTCCAATATCATTGACATTGAAAAAAGGACGAATAGTTTTTTCGACCCCTTTATTATCATATTCGCTTGTCAAACTAACGCGTCCCCGTTAGTTATACTTTTTGAACTTTTATTTCTTTTCATTTTCCTCTAGTTTTAATTTAATTTGTTCTAATAACTCGTTCTGTTTATCCTGTTTTTCTATGATTTTATCAGTCATCTTTTCAATCGTCTTTGTGATAGACCATAACGATAGAAAAATAACAATTACTACTCCAAACATTCATTCACCACTTTCTCTTTTAATCTCTCGATAATTTAACCAAAGGTTTTTTTATCTCCTCTTTTTCAATAACTCTTATTTCTAACAATTCAACTTCCCTCTTCTTTAATAAAATATCAACCTTGTTGAGCTTTACTCTCCCTAAACCTTCTCATTAGCTTAACACCATTTCCCAATTTATGGACGTAAAAATGAGCTGCCAATCGCAACTCCTTTTTTTCAAACGCTTCGGTTACTTTAGGTACACTATTTCACAATTAATTTGTTAACCCTAGACCTTTTAATATTGAATAAAGAATAAAATGTGTTCCAATAAATATAATGGCAAATCGAATTACCCAAGGTAAATTTGGTGGATTTGATATAAATGCTGTGTAATACCTACCAATAAAAACATTATTCCTATAACTAAGCTAAATATAGCTTGCAAATCTCTCACCGCCTTAATCTAGCATGTGAGCGAGCTCTTGAATGAAAAGCTTTCCATTACTTCAATCACTCTTATTAAGAGCTCTTTCTAAGTTAACACTTAAAGAAATAAAATCTTCTTTTGAAACTTTAATGTCAGGTTCTATCCAAGAAAATCCATCATTTTTAAAACGAGGAATAATATGCATATGGTAATGTTCAACATCCTTAAACATTCCATTGTTCTGCATAATGGTAATCCCATCTGTGTTTAATAACTTTTCAAGAGCAGTTGCTACTTGTTGAGATGCGAGGATCACTTTACTCAAGCTTTCTTGGTCAACATCTTTAAATTCTCGGTAATGTTTCTTAGGAACAACGAGAATGTGCCCATTATTAATAGGATATTTGTCTAAAAAACAACAAACATATTCATTCTCATGTATGATGTAAGCATCTTCAGTTTTAGAGATTATTTTACAAAAGATACAATTATCCACTTAGATCATTCCCCTAAATTTAGTTGAAATTATATTTTTTCTTATTGAAGTGATCTTTCCGTTTGTTGTAGAACCCCTTACCCAATAGTATAGATATTATTTTTTTACTAATCATAATTATCCGACAATTTATTTTATAATGAGCGTGAACTTCACTTCAGACGGACGCTTTCCCGAGGGCTTGTCTTCAGCTAACTTAGGCTCTACAAGTCTTCGCCTAAGTGGATCTTCAGACTTCACTGATCCTCCGGGAGTCGCCGTCTTTAGTTGCGTTCACTCCCAAATAAAACGTACATTTAATAAAAAAATTATAATATCATTCGTTTCATTATGCAAAAAAAGGTAATTATGAAATTGATCAGCTAATAAATAATTGTAAAAAACTCCTTTCGGCAGGAATTGTGATTATTTGAGTTATTAAATAGATTGCTAAATTCATATTCCACCTTCATTTCTTTCACTTGGAATTCTGGGGAGGCCTGCTCCTCAATTCTCTTTGGAGTTCTATGAGCTTCATGAGCAATCGCTAGGCGTTAGCTAAAGTGAAATTATTCACAATTGTGTTGTTGTAATATTAGTGATTAAAGATATCGATTATTTTATCTGATAAAATTTGGAGAGGTACATCACTAGTATTACATAATATAACAAGTCCAAATTGTTTCGCTGGTATCATAGATGCAAAACTACTGACTCCTGGGTACCCTCCTGCATGTTCAATTACCTTTGACTCACGGACTTTTTTAACTTTCCAACCAAGACCATAGCTTAACCCTGGCTCTCTTTGTGCAATCCGAGAAAACATTTTACTTCTACTCGATTGACTAATGACTTTCTGTTCAGTTCCCATTATTGCAATTAAATATTTTGCCATATCATTTGCAGTAGAATAGATAAATCCAACAGGTGCCCCTAACGAATTATTGGGAGTCGGTAATTTTATATAGTCGCTTTGACGATATAAATAATAATTATTCATAGTTTGAAGAGAAGTTGAGGGGTTAATGTATGTGTTATCCATATTCAAAGGTTTTATAATATTTTCTGTTACATATTCTTCCCATGTTAAACCACTTATTTTTTCTAATATATCTGCTAAAATTACATATGAATCTGTACAATACAGCCAACCTTGGCCAGGCTCATATGTTAAGTCACTATTTGAAAAATACTTTGTGATGTCTTCTCTACTTTTTAAATTAGTCAAAGTTTCTTCAAGGTTCGGGAATTGTTTATAAATGAATTGGTATTCTGGAAGTTTTTTTGCAAATTCATATAAACCATAGTCCAGTAACGTCACAAGCCATATGTTATCTGGGAAACCCGCAGTATGACTAAGTATGTGCTTAGAAGTAATCTTGTTATACCTTCCGCTCATTGTTTTAAAATAAGGTAAATATTCAATAATAGGTGTATCTAAGTTAAAATCAGAATTTTCCTCTAAATGTAACATTGCCAGCGCAGTAATACTTTTTGATATGCTCATTATTGAACTGACTGTATCTTGTTGCATAGGTTTCTTTAATTCGATGTTTGAATAACCATAATCGAAGGTGAAAATGCTGTCTCCATCAGAAACTATATGTAAACTAAGGCCAGGAAACTTCTGATCATTTACAAAGTTTCCAATAATCTCGTCAACTTTATGTAATCTATCATGCATGCTCTAACCTCCTTCATTTGTTTCTCTTCATAAACAATACTGCCTTGTTCGTTAAAGACATTGTACGTCTTTTCAAACAAACCTTCTCTTTAATGCATCACCTTCCGTAATTTCTTTCACATTTAGTCTTTCAGTCTCTAGAACTAGAAACACGCTTTCAGTTAATTCTCAATAACTAAATTAGCTTGTTGCTTTGGCTTTACTTTCTTTAGATAATACTCTTCTGCTTTCCAGTACCTATTCTGAAATTTTTCAATGTTTCTTTGAGTGTCCGCACTTTCACGATTAAACCTTTTATCTCTGGAGCAATCTAAAAAAATCATATAATCGAAGAAGTCTCTCCATTCACTTCGTTGAATAAATACTCCTTCAATTATAATTAAACAGCTTTTAGGTACATTAACTACCTTTAATTCCTGTACATCGGTGCTACAATCATATTTTTGCAAAGTTAACTCACTGAATGTTTTTAGTTTCCTAAAAAAATTTTCTTTTAAATATTCCACATCCCATTGTAAATGATAATACTCATACCACTGTTCATAATCAGTGTTGTAACGCCTTTTCTTCTCCACAATATAATCATCGATATGAAAAATGCAGATTGGAATATCGAATTCTTTAAGATGTTTTTTAATTTTTTTAACAAATGTACTCTTTCCTGAACGGCTTAATCCGTCAATACCAAGAACGAACCTCTGCCCTTTTTCTATGGTCGATATCTTTTCATAGAAATCTTCCAAACATGGCCCCTCCCATTTTCTAAGACTTACCTTACTAAACTTTCCAATAGTACAATCGAATACAGTTTTTTTGCTATCGGCACCCTTTTGTTGGATAATTTATTTAGTTGTTAACCTTATAATGGAGTTCTACAAACTGATTAAATGTTCTCGTCCCTTTTAAGATTAGATCTAATTGAAAATTGCCTTCTTTAAATAATGGTATTCCATTTCCAATTACAGTTGGAGCAATTGTTAAAATCATTTCATCAACTAATTTTTCTTTTATAAAAAATTGTAGTAACTCTCCGCCACCAATAATCCAAATACTTTTTCCCTCTTGGTTTTTAAGTTTGTTTGTAAAACTGGTTATATGTTCATTTATAAAACTTACATTTTCGGTATCTTCAATAGGAGACCTTGTAAAAACATAGCACTCTTTGTTTAGATATGGGAATTCTCCTGTTTCATGTTTCATAATCCAATCATAAGTTTTTTTGCCCATTAAAACAGTATCAACAGTTTCATAAAATTCTGAATAACCATTATCACCTTCTCCTTCAACCTTAAATAACCAATCTAAAGACTCATCTTTTGTTGCTATGTACCCGTCTAAACTCGTTGCAATAAACAATACTAACTTTCTCATAATATCTCCCCACTAAGAAAAATAATTGTTCGTTTGTAAGAAAAATCTGTTATTCTACTATTCTCACCGTTCATTCAAAAACTATTTAGGAGCTATGTTTTGCTTCCTTTAACTGCATCAAGTTGTGCTTTTTTATCAAAAGAATTTCCTGAACTTCCGTATTCTAAAAAATCATCTGCAAGAAGCTCGTCAAGAACTTTATAATCATAGTTCATTAATCGCTTTTCAAGTTTAAGAATATGTTCTACCAATAATGATTGTTCCAACTAATCCTCTCCTCGCTTAATGTATTGACCTTGGTTATTCTTTATGAGGAAGCCGTTTTTTTCCAACCTACATTAGTTTAACATCATTTTCCATATTATTGGCACAAAAAATGAGCTGCAACATTGCAACTCGTAATTCACTAACGCTCGCCATTCGCTCAAGATACTTTATTGAACACTTATGATTTTTTTAAGCTTATTTGTATGCTCTGCAGTAGTAGAAAAGCCGTATTGTTCATGTCCAATATACATAACCAGACTTTCTTCCCCTTGATTTCCAAGTATAAGATGTAATCCATTAGTTTCACCATTTTTAGAACGTACTAATATATCGTAGTCTGGTTTCTCATTAGTCACATCAACATTACTATTTATTCCTTTTGCATTTTTTAGAATTTCCTCAAAGTCCGATATGACTTCTGCTTGATTAATTGAAACAAAAAAACTTTCATTATTAAACCACTCCTTTAAGTATTTTCCCATAAGTAACCAATACCTTCATACACTCTTCTCACCATTACTGGAACAAAACAGCGACAGTTTGCTACCGTTAACACAATAGCGATTGCTCTTATCGAACAACAGTCCGCTCACCTTTTACTTGCTCTCCCATATGTAACACAGCATCTACTATATATTGGGGCTGATCATACATTACAGCATGGCTGCTATTCGGCACAAAAATTAATTTACTGTTCGTTGAGAGTCCCATTAGTTTTTCCTGAGATTCTATCCACTCTGAAGATAATACCAATCATATGACCAATTTCCAGTTCCTGTTTCAATGACCACAGGAGGAATATCAGATTTTTCCCCTTTAATATTGACATGAATATCTCTATCTCCAACGTTAACCATTATCCCTTCTGGCGGATAATTATCTTTAACATTTTTGTAGCTTACGGTTTCATAAATGCCCCCATATAAAGCTAACAAAATGAAAACTAATATTAAAATTAAGCTAATCAATTTTAACTTTTTCTTCATATAGCTCGCCCCCTCTACTAATTTATATATGTTATCAATCAACTGCTTTAATTACTCGATAACAACAGACAAAATCCAATAATAGCATAAATTACCAATAAATGTTATTTAAAACCGGATTTTTAAACTTAAATCCAAAGGGAAAATCGGTAGCAATGTCGATCACTTATCATATATTTTCTTCTTTAACATAAGCTCGCCGTTACTTTAAGAACATTTCTCCACAATAAACCTTAGAGTTTAATACAAAAAACAAGAAATGATTATTACATTACTCTATCCTATTGTAAAATAAATACAGATAAATGGGGATATGAATATGATTGCATCTACCGCTTTATTAGTTATTGAGGTGATAAAACTTATATAAAAAGGAGAACTTAAATGGAGTTACAAACACAAAGACTAAAAATTGTCGCTTGCACAGAAACGTTATTATCAACTATTCCAGTAGAAGAATATGAAATTGGTCCTCATATAAATATGTATTTAGAGAACCTAAAAAAAGACTCTACTTTGTTAGGCTGGGGTGTATGGCTGGTCATTAATAAAAAGACAATAATATTATTGGAGATATTGGATTTAAAGGTAAACCCAATTCTTCAAATACCATTGAAGTAGGATATGGAATTATACCTTCAGTCCAAAACAAAGGTTATGCAACAGAAGCAGTAAAAGAAATTATAAATTGGGCATTCTCATTTAGCAATGTAAAAAAAGTAGTCGCTGAATGTGAGTATGATAATATTGCATCAATTAAAGTGTTAGAAAAATTGCATATGACCAGGACAGAATCAGTAAATAATATGTTGAAATGGGAATTGAAAAGGTAATATTAATTTTGTAAATTCAAAAAAGACGTGCTCATTGCACGTCTTTTTAGTTGTAGTTATGTTTCGACTTAGTTATTACTCAATCCCGATCGTTAGTTCTATAACAATAAATACCTCTTATTAAAGGTAAGTAGTTCCGATATTGTGGAGAAAATATTAAATAACAGTTAAAATATCAAGTTAAATCGCACTCACTTTAGCACCATAAATAACAGTACAAAAAGCATACAAAAGACGCTTGGGATTATATGCCCAAGCGTTCTGTTTTTTATATCGTCTTCTTCAACTAAAGCTCTCCTATAGTTGAAGAATATTTACTAATATTTTTATTACATTCTTCCTTCTCCCATTAAATTTGTCCCATCTGGATTAGGAGAAATCTGATTTATTTTATAAATAAATTCACCATCACTATCTTGTTTATACGAAGCAATATCCATGAAATATTCTTCTCCCTCTTCGATGAGGTTGAAAATCCTTGAATCTTTTATCATAACTTTATATCTTTCAGTATTTTCATTAGAATCATAAGCATTATAGACAACTATCCACATTTCTGTGTATCCCCCTGGTTCCACATGGTATTCTTTTTCTTCGATGATTACTCCGCCAAATCCATGAGTCTGATAAGCGATATCATCTTTAATAAAATTAAAATAAATAAAGAAAAGTAAAATAATAGTAGAGATTGAAACTACTATGATCCACTTTTTATTATTACGTAACATTTAAATTCCCCCATTGCATTGTTTAACAAGTCTCCCTGTTAGTTTAAGTACGTTTCTTCACAAACAATACATTTATTTTAACATAAAATTACAATCACCTACTTAGTTAATGAAAATCAACATAGAAAATGGCATACCAAATAACATAGTAATTAGTACGTTGACAATAGCTATTGTCACTATGTTATTTATTGTGCGATTTAGTATGCGAATTAAAGTGTTAATATCCAATAAACACTGATATATAAGGAAAAACACCAGACCAAATCATATGCGATTTGGTCTGGTAATTAGTGTGCTATTTTAAATGTTTCTCCACCGAAACGGAACTACTTATATTAAAGGGTCCTCCTCCTTTTCTTTTAGTACATTACTTCACAACGTGTGTATATTACAGTTAACCTTTTGAGATAAATATCCAAATACTAATTCACATAGGAATTAACACAGTTATTCACACTAGAATCTCAAAAAGAAAATATTTATTTCTATCTATGCAAATGACTTTGTGATTCGTTAATTTGCACTTCTGAAGTGATCCATCATATATTGCAAAATCGATATTTTATATTAATGAGGATTCGGATCCGATACAATTAAGTTTATTTGTATTATGTGAGTTATCATTCGACCATCGTTTCTTTCGGTTTGTTCATCACTTTGAAGATTTCCTCATTTACTTGCGACTTGACTCCTTTTACTTGCGACTTTTTATTTCCTCTATAGAAAAAAGCACTGCGGCATTTCCCGCAGTGCTTACCTTTTAACCTTCTAATAACAAAGACTCTGGGTCTTCGATTAGTTCTTTCACTTTTACTAAGAAGCCTACCGCATCTTTTCCGTCGATAATACGGTGGTCATAAGATAGTGCGATGTACATCATTGGGCGGTTTTCAAAGTTGTCTTTGTCGAGAGCAACAGGACGCCATTGAATGGAGTGCATTCCTAAAATACCAACTTGTGGTGAATTTAAAATTGGTGTAGACCAAAGTGATCCGAAGACACCACCGTTTGTAATTGTGAATGTACCGCCTTGTAAATCATTAAGGCCTAATTTTTTCGCGTGTGCTTTTTCAGCTAAGTTTCCAATTTCTTTTTCGATTCCTGCAAAGTCTAAACGGTCTGCATCACGAACTACTGGAACAACAAGTCCGTCTTCAGTAGAAACGGCGACACCGACATCGTAGAACTTCTTCAAGACGATTTCGTCACCTTGAATTTCTGCGTTGACGTACGGGTACTTTTTCAGCGCACCGATTACTGCTTTTGTAAAGAAAGACATAAAACCTAGCTTTACACCGTTATCATCTAAGAACTTATCTTTTCGACGTTTACGAAGGTCCATTAAGTTTGTCATGTCGACTTCGTTAAATGTTGTCAGCATTGCTGCTGTTTGTTGTGCTTCAACAAGACGCTTAGCAATTGTTTGACGACGGCGAGACATGCGAATTCGTTCAACTGGTTTTGCTGGATCATCCTTTGGTGCTTCTTTCTTCTCTTCTTTAGGTTGTGCTTTTGGTGCATTTTGTTTTTGTTCGTGTTCAAGGATATCTTCTTGACGAATACGCCCTAGCGGGTCTCTTGCAGAAATCTCGTTTAAATCAATTCCTTTTTCACGAGCTAATTTTCTAGCTGCTGGAGATGCGATTGGTCGAGATGGTTGTCCACCATTTGTTTCCTCTTCTGCCGGTTCAGCTTGTTTTGTTTCTTGCTTTGGCTCTTCTTTCGTTTCTTCAGCAGCTGGTGCTTCAGTCGTTTCTGCAGTTTCGCCAGCTTCACCGTTTGCATCAATTTTGGCTATCGTGTCGCCAACTTTTACTGTATCACCTGGTTCTGCTAACGTTTCTTTTAAAACCCCTGACTCTTCTGCAGAAATTTCAACATTCACTTTGTCAGTTTCGAGTTCAACGATATCATCGCCTTTTTCTACGTAATCACCAGGTTGTTTTAACCATTCTGCTACTGTTCCTTCTGTAACTGATTCTGCTAATTCAGGCACTTTTACTTCGATCATTCGTTTGTCTCTCCCTTCAAGTTACGCGTTAAAGCCTCTGTTACGATGCGTTGTTGTTCTTTTTTATGTGCTTGCGGATCACCTTCGGCAGTACTTGACCTACGGCGTCTACCAATGTATTTCACTTCTGCATCACTAGCTAATTGTTCGAAATGAGGGAGGATATAATGCCAAGCTCCCATGTTTTGTGGCTCTTCTTGCACCCACACAATTTCTTTTACGTTTGAATATTTTTCAAGTAAGCTTACAACATGCTTTTTCGGGAATGGGTATAACTCTTCCACTCTAGCAATATGAAGCCAGTCTGTGTCTTCTATGTCTTGTAAAGATTGTTCAAGGTCAACAGCAATTTTTCCAGAACAGAAAATTAATCGTTCAACCTTTTTCTTTTTGTTTCCAAGCCCAGACTGTTCGACGACTGGATGGAACTTTCCTTCTGAAAGTTCTTCTGGAAGTGATGCGACATTCTCATTTCGAAGCAAGCTCTTTGGCGTCATAATGACGAGTGGACGTACTTCGTCTTTTTCTAATAATTTCGCTTGTCTTCTTAAAATATGGAAATATTGGCTTGCTTTCGTTAAGTTCGCTACATGCCAATTATTTTCAGCTGCGAGTTGTAAAAACCTTTCTACTCGTCCGCTTGAATGCTCCGGTCCTTGTCCTTCGTAACCATGTGGTAAAAGTAAGACGAGACCTGATTTTTGTCCCCATTTCGCGTTACCTGCTGAAATAAACTGGTCAAACATAACTTGTGCTCCGTTTGAGAAATCACCGAATTGCGCTTCCCAAATTGTCAATGTTTCAGGTGCGTGCACATTGTACCCGTATTCAAATCCAACACATGCCATTTCAGATAAAGGACTATTGTAAATGGCAAATGATGCTTTTGCTGATTTCATTTCATGAATTGGTGAATATGTTTTATCGTTTTCGTAATCATGTAAGACGATGTGACGATGTGCGAATGTTCCTCGTTCCGTATCTTGACCTGTTAGACGGATTGGTGTTCCTTCACTAATCGTACTTGCTAATGCAAGTGTTTCAGCTAACGCCCAATCTACTTTTCCGTCTTTATCTAGGGATTGGTTACGACGTTTTAAAATCTTTTCTAGTTTCGGAAATACATTAAAGTTTTTCGGAAAGTCTAGTAATTCTTCGTTAAGCTTTTTCAATAAGTCGATATCGACTTTTGTATCCACATTTTCTAATGTATCTGCCACGTATGTTGGCGGTTCCATCACTTCATCAATTGTCTCTCTTTTGTTACCTTTAATACGTTCAAATTGATTTGCTAACTTTTCGTTGAACGTTTCCTTCATCGTTGGTAAATCATTCTCTTGAACAATTCCTTCTTTTACTAGCTTTTGACCATAAAGCTCGAATGCTGTTTTATGATCTCTAATTTTTTTATAACGACTTGGTTGTGTCGCCAATGGCTCGTCCATTTCGTTATGACCGAAGCGACGGTAACCGATTAAGTCAATTAAAATATCTTTATTAAAGTTTCGACGGTATAGGTATGCGAGGTGCATCGCTGAAATACATGCTTCTGGGTCATCCGCATTTACGTGAATGATAGGAATTTCAAAGCCTTTTGCAAGATCACTTGCATATTCTGTAGAACGTGAGTCTCCACTTACCGTTGTAAAACCAATCATGTTATTTGCAATAAGATGAACGGTTCCACCGGTAGAATATCCTTTAATTTTTCCTAAGTTTAACGTTTCAGCAACTACCCCTTGTCCAGGAAAAGCTGCATCGCCATGGATTAAAATTGGCATCGCTTTTTTCTTCTCTTGCGTTGGATATCCTGGACTAGAACGGTCATCTTGTGCAGCTCTTGCAAATCCTTCTACGACTGGATTAACAAATTCTAAGTGACTTGGGTTATTTGCTAAAGTTACTGTAGCTTCAACTGTACTTTCTTTAATTTCGCGGTCAGCACCTAAGTGATATTTCACATCTCCAGTCCAACCATAGTTGATTCCTGTTGACCCTTCTGATGGGACGAGATCTTTGTTAGGTGCATCGTGGAATTCTGAGAAAATAATTTCATATGGCTTACCTAACACATGAGCCAACACATTTAATCGACCTCTATGTGCCATTCCGATCATAATGTTTCTTGTTCCATCTTCTACTGATTCTCGTACGATTTCGTCAAGCATAGGGACCATAGAGTCTAAACCTTCAATTGAGAAACGCTTTTGACCTTTAAATGTTTTATGAATAAAGCCTTCGAATCCTTCAACCTTGTTCAAGCGCTCTAACAATTGTTTTTTCTTATCCGTTGAAAAAGATGGGCGATACTTTCCGGACTCTACCATTTCGTATAGCCATTTGCGCTCTTCGATATCATGTACTTGATTAAATTCAAATGCAAGTGTACTTGTATACACTTCCTTTAGATGGTTAATTGCATCTAATCCATTTTTCACATGGCTTGGAGCCTGTGGGCATAGTAGCTCAGCCGGAACAGCTTTTAGCAAATCTTCTGTTAATTGAAAGCTTTCTAGATGAAAGAGCTCTTTTTCTTGTCGAGGTTCGATTGGAGAAATGTTTGCTAATAAATGTCCATTCCGTCTAATTGATTCTGAAAGTTTAATTGCATTTGCGATGGAATGTACTTGTTCTGCTGAAGGAACAAATTGTCCTTTGTCTTGTACCGTGGTTTGCTGAGGCAAATCCTTTTCTTCAGGAGCACCCCATTTGTTGAAAAATTGCTGAAGATCCTCATCTACAGAATTAGGATCATTTAAAAAGTCTTCATACACTTCAAGCATGTACCCAAAGTTTGGACCGTAAAATTGGCTCCAACCTTCGTCTAAGCGAACACCATTATTTGCCATGACCTGAAACCTCCATTGTTCTCGTTGAAAACTTGTCTATTTATTTTGCACTATGTAAATAGTAAAAACGCTTACAGAGTTATTTTATCACTATAAGAATTATTACTCAAAAGAAATTCTATATTTTTTAAATTTTCTACTAAACTTTTTTTAAAAACAGGGTCATCATCCATTAATTACCACTTACTTAGGTCTAAAATGGATAAACAGTCGATAAAAACCCTCGACTGCCGTCAGTAAAAATCTACTTTTGTCTAAAAGGTGTGAAATTATAAGATTCGTTCTGTGCATTCTTTTTCGTTGTGTGATGGTTTATTTACTTTCGTTGATACCGGAAAATAAGATAATGATATATCATCCTTATAAAATTTTTTCATAAATTCATCGAACGAATATTCAGACGGAGTAAGCCATGTTTTCCAATTGTCATCATTTAACATGACAGGCATACGATGGTGAAGTGGTTCCATCGTTTCATTGGCTCCTTTAGTTAAGATCGTACAAGTAACGATGGAATTCCCGTCTTTTTCATATCGATCCCACAACCCTGCAAATTTAAGAAGCTTATTGTTGTTTGTTTGAATATAGTATGGCTGTTTTGTTCCGTTTTCTTTTTTCCACTCATAAAACCCGCTTGCAAGAACGATGCAGTGACGTTTGTTAACTAGATGTTTGTACGATGGCTTTTCTTCGATCGTCTCTGACCTTGCGTTGATCATTTTATAGCCAATGGATGCCTCTTTTGCCCAAAATGGAACAAGCCCCCATTTCATGAACCCTGCACGATATTTTTGCTTTCCTTGAACGACGGTTAAAACCTTTTGAGTGGGAGCAACATTATAGCTTGATTCATATTCAGATATCCACTCGTCATTTTCAATTTGAAATTCATCTTGAATGAAATCGGGTTGTGCATAAAGTGTAAATCTTCCACACATGAATTCCGCACTCCTTTTACGGTCTATTGACTTGGATTATGGCTGCGTTCCTTTGCCCTCAAGAGCATGACGTTAATCACTCGTGGAGTCTCACTTGTGTTTTTCCCTCAAACTCCTCACCTTTTTGATATTAACTTTTATTCCGTATTACTATGGTTAATTTTTTACCCTTGAATCAATTTCATAAATCAAAATAAGATGCGAAAATTCGAATGATGAGCGTGAACTTCACTTCCTAATAGAACGTACATTTTATGAAAAAATTATCATATCATTCGTTTCATTGCGCCAAAAACGTAATTATGAAATTGGTTCCCTGATCAAAACAAATAATACCTTCATCAAATATCGACCAGTTACACCTATGTTGCGACAATCTACAGTGAGCAAATTTTGCATGTAACAACACACGTTTTACTCATTCATTATAAGACACCGCCACCGGATATTTTAATTTGCTCTCCAACAATATTCTCTGCGGCATCTGAGCATAGGAAGACACATGTATTTGCAACTTCTTCTGGCTTCGTAATCCTTCCTGATGGCAGTGCCAAATTCGCTTCGTCATAAGCTTCTTGAAAAGATTTCTGTTCGAAGTCTGCTTTCTTTTGTATCGCTTTTTCTCCCATTTTAGTCTCTACATAACCTGGACAAATTGAATTGACACGAATGTTTTGCTTAATCGCTTCTAATGCGAAACATTGCATAAATCCATTTAGTGCAAATTTCGATGCTGCATAGGCACCATTGCCATATGTCCCTCGTAGGCCTGATAAAGATGAAATATTGACGATAACGCCTCGCTTTTTATCGTTAACTAGGCGGTTATAAAATTGTTGGGTTAAGAGCACTGTAGCTGTGTAATTCACTTCCATTACAGAGCGAATGTCCTCTTCTGTTAATTGATCAATTGTTGTACCTCCAAGAACACCCGCATTATTAATGAGACCATCATAAAATGTATTCTCGGTTGTACATAACTGCTCGCGATCTTCTTTTTTCGTTAAGTCCGCACATACAAACTTGTAAGATTCATGTATACGAAGTACCTTTAATCTCGACAATAACGCTTCATTTTTCTCATAACTTCTTCCTACACCCGTTACTTTCGCTCCCGCTTGACATAAAGCAATAACTATTGCCTGCCCGATCCCTCCAGTTGCTCCAGTAACGAGATAATGTTTTTCTGCTAAAGCAGCCGGTGAATACAACACATGATCAACACCTTTTTTGAAAAATTTATGTCGTCATCTTCTTCCAAAACTTCTCGAAACGATTCATGGCTTCTTCTAATTGTTCCATTGAGTACGCATAAGATAAGCGGACATAGCCTTCACCGTATTGAGAAAAAGCATCACCTGGTACAACGGCAAGCTGTTCTTCTTCTAATAAACGAAGGGCAAAGTCAAAAGATGATAAGTTTGCTTTCTCGATGTTCGGAAAAACATAAAATGCGCCTGTTGGATTTACTGTCTCCACACCGATTTCGAGAAGTCGATTTACAAGAAAATCACGTCTTTTTGCATACACTTCTTTCATTTCATCGGCGTCATCTTTACCAACTGTAAGTGCCTGTACGGCTGCGGCTTGTGAAATGGAAGAAGCACAACTTACATTGTATTGATGAACTTTTATCATCTCTTTCATGATCGGTTCAGGACCAAAAGCAAACCCTATACGCCACCCCGTCATACTGTGTGATTTTGACACACCATTAATCACGATCGTTTTTTCTCTCATTCCATCAAATTGCGCTATGGATACGTGCTCTTGACCATAGTTCAACTCTGAATAAATTTCATCAGAGACGATCAATAATTCTTCTTTTTTTAAGTAGTTGGCGAGTTTTTGCCCGATTTCTTTCGTTAATACTGCACCTGTTGGATTTGATGGATAGGGTAAAAATACTGCTCTCGTATTTTCTGTTTTATGCTCTTCTATTTTTTCAGGTGTAATAATAAAGTCTGTATCTCTCGTATCTACAAATACGGGTGTCGCTCCACATAACTTGACAATTGGTGCATATGCCGGATACACAGGGGCAGGAATGATCACTTCACTACCTGGTTCTAAAATGGTTCTCATCGTAATATCAATGGCTTGTGACGCTCCGATTGTCGTAATAACTTCACTTTGTGGATGATACGATAAGTTGTATTTTTCCTTTAAAAATTGAGCAGCTGCCTCTCTTACTTCATCTGATCCTGCATTTTTTGTATACGTTGTTGCGTTTGCATCAATGGCCGTTTTAGCCGCATCTTTTATATGTTTAGGCGTCTTAAAGTCAGGTTGGCCTAATGTTAATTGCAGGGCGTTTGGGTATTCAGAGACGCGATTGAAAAATTGTCTAATCCCTGATATTTCAATACTTTTCACTTGTTGGTTGATTAAATGATTCATTATAAATTCCATCCTTTACTTCAAATAAGTCGTGTATTTTAGTTACAAAATGATATGATTATTTATCTCATCTACCATCCACAACCCCTTTATAAGAGCCATGAAATCATAAGGAGCATAACGATAAAATAAATAAAGTATAAAATAATCGCTCCTAAGCCGCTAAAAAAGATGATTCGTGAAGCACTCGTTTGTATGTCGAATGTATTTCGAAACATAGGTAACGATAGGAACGTAATAATTGCTATAAAGAGGATAAGTATCAGAAAGTCACCAATAAATAATTCAAATCGCAATGGCTCAGCAACCATGCCTGTCATAATATTGACAATTTCTGCGATCATAGAAAGAAACTTAGCAATAAATAGTTTAATAAAAACAATCATACTCATCCACCATGACCACTTCTTTTTTAATAAAAAGCCGATGGCAGTAATAATGAATAAAATATAAGCACTATCTGAAATGAATACGAGCGTAATTCTTTCACCAAAGCCCCAAGCAATCCCGACATATAGTAAAAAACTAAAGTAGCCGATCACAAAAATGATTTTTAATAACGCAAACACTTTGATGATCGTTGGTACGCGTTTGTTATCGTCCATGATTTTCGCTCCTTTATGTCGAATAAGTTTTTTAAAACAAAGGTTGCATATCGTAAGAACAATGGAGCTATCGTGTCCATTTATAAATCTCGGAAGTCATTACGTCTTATAAAAAGAGAATCTTTATTTCCTTTTAATACTCGTCATTTAAACGAGCAAAAAGCGGCCATGCCGCCTTTTGCTTATTGATTTAGAAGATCTAGCCCTGTTCTTCCGAGTAAGTATGCAGCAATTGCAAATGCTTCTGTTTGGTCTCGAACCCGATCAAACCCTTGTGGGGGCTGCCTTATTTGAAGTTGATATGGCGATGCGATTTGCAAATTATCTTCATTGGCCTGTCTTAAAAAACTTGACATCTCTTGCAAACCATAACTCCCACTCTGCATAATTTCATAAAAAGAAATAAAACCATGCATGACGCCACGATATCTTGTACCCCTTACAGGTACGTCAAATTCAGCAAGCCTTTCTGCATACATTTCTCCTTCATCTCTTAACGGGTCAAACTCAGCCGTAATAACTAAGGCCGGTGGTAAATCACTTAAATCTGCATTAAGTGGCGATGTGTAAGGGTGTGACCACATCAATTCATCCGGAGCATAGACATCCCTCGCTAAATACATGACTTGGCGAGATAATAAGTAATAGCCACTATCATATATATCCCTAGATTCTAAGGGAATATCTTCAAACGTTGTTAACGGATATAATAAAACTTGTGAGGTTAACGGTGGACCACCGCGATCTCGGGCCATCAGTGTCATGACCGTAGCTATATTTCCACCTGCACTATCTCCAGCAACACTGATTCGTTCAATATCCCCATTAAAAGTATCTGCATTGTTTACAGCCCATAATATGGCTGTATAGCTATCTTCAACAGCTGCCGGAAAAATATTCTCTGGAGCGAGTCGGTATCCAACGGCGATGACTACACTATTCGTTCGCGCTGATAAGGAACGAATAATATTGTCATGAGTATTAATACTTCCATACCCTTCCATAAACGCACCACCATGATAATACATTGTGATTGGGAAGGGGCCTTCTCCTTGTGGGCGATAAATTCGAACCGGGATTTGCACATCTCCTTGTACAGGGATATATAAATCTTCACGTAAAAGCGGATTTCCCCCTCCACCTCTTCCTCCGGTTACAATTTGGGGTGGTCGAATATTAATATCTAGTGCAACAAGATTATTGTTAATCGCATGCAAAATAACCGCAGTCTTAGCAGGTAAACGTCCTTCATCTGTTGTTTGCCAAACATAGACTGAAACAGCAATTAAAATGAGAAGAGATGCGATTAAGATTGAGCCGAGTGCAAAAAGATTTTTAAATATCATTTTGGCCCACTTCATACAAGCTCTCCTCCCTTACTATTAATATGAAACGACAGATTCCCGTAGATTTTCGTTACGGGTTATGTAAGAATCATTTTGTTTATTTTTATGTGAGTCAATTTCATAATTACCTTTTTTGCGAAATGAAACGATAATATATAATTTTTCATTAAATGTACGTTTCATTTGTCACCTAAGGCTTACTTCCACATGGCCTGGCTCTTCCTCTCATAGCATTGCTTCGTGGTATGATCCGTCGAGACAACTCGAAGAATACTCGTGGGGGAAACGCTCGTTGGTGACTTCGGCGTTGATCACATGACGTGATCGAAATTAGCCGAAGTTCATTATAAGGGCTTGCACTAAAGCATAAGAGCTTCTATGTAAGCACACTTCGCTTGCTCGTCGCAGCTCGTAGTTGATTCAAGATGTATTAGCTTGTGCAACTACGCCTTTGTCTTCGCCTTAAAGGCTCGCCAATCGGCGAGTTTTCTTTAGGAGTGGACGTAACTAAAGACGGCGACTCCCGGAGGATCTGCGCAGTCTGAAGATCCACTTAGGCGAAGAGTTGTTTAGCCTAAGTTAGCTGAAGACAAGCCCTCGGGAAAGCGTCCGTCTGAAGTGAAGTTCACGCTCATCATTCGGAATTTCCCATTTTATTTTGAGTATGAAATTGATTCAAGTCAACTATACGTATTTGTAGTGATTTTATCATTTAATTTCCCCTAATCAAATGTATTAAATCCATTTATTTAAAAAATATGATTTAAACTCTAGAATCCCTCGAGTCTTGGAAAGGGCTTCGTACCTATTTTCAACAACAAAAAACTGCCCTCTTTTATAGGACAGTTAATCATTAACGTTATTTAGCAAATAAAATCCAGTAATTAATAACCACTCTAACCAATGTGGATCTTTATAATGGTGGTGATGCTCAAATGTTGAAACCTTTGCTTGTAAATCTATATTCGTACGAAAACGCGGCAACTCGATCGGCTCTCGTTCGTCGAGCACGAGTTTAGAAATAAGACGATCGTCTTTACCGAAGAACTGAATCATTCCATCTGTTGAAATTTCAGCATTCACTTTCTCACCGATTTTCGTCGTCACTGGTACTTTTTCTGGTAAGACATAGTCAATTAATGGGTCTTCTTCTTCAAAAGATACCCATTGCGTTTCATAATGTTCAAACCCATATTCTAATAACTCTAATGTATCTTGTTGCGCCATATTCCTTGAAGGAGCATTAAGTGTTACCGCTATTAATTCTGTGTCGTCAACATACGCAGCGGTAGAAAGTGTGTAACCTGACTTTCGGACAAAACCATTTTTAATCCCAATAATTTCTTCATTTTGTCGTAAAAGTGGGTGGTGATTATATAACCTTGTTTCCCAGCCTTCTCCTACCCAATCAACATATTCAGTCCCAACTAACTCTCTAAACGTCTCATTTTTCATTGCATATGAACTAATTAACGCCATATCTTTTGCTGTTGTATAATGATCGGCCTCAAATAATCCATGTGGATTCTCAAAGTTCGATTGTTCGACCCCAATTCGATATTTTGCAAATCGGGTCATTCTTTCCGCAAACTTTTCCACTGACCCATCGATATGCTCAGCGATTGCAATCGCAGCGTCGTTCCCGGAACTAACCATTAAACCATGCAGTAATTGTTCGACTGTAACTTCTTCATCCTCTAATAAGTATACTCGAGTACCAATCGCACGGACTGCTTTATCGCTTACTGTTACTTTTTCTTGTAAATCAAGCGTTTCAATCGCGATAACCGCTGTTAAAATCTTTGTGATACTTGCTGGATACATTCGCTTTTTCGCATTTCTCTCATAAAGGATTTCATTTGTTTCTGCATCAATCAATATAAATGCTTCACTATTTAAATCTAAATTTCCGCTTGCTTCACTATTTAATGGTGATACGGACATAACAATTGCTAGAATAAAGAGAGAGATTATATGCTTTTTATGAAAACGTAATAATTTATCGCTCATTTTATCACCTAAAAAGAGATTTACTTTTATCATAAACGTTTTTTCGTTTTCAAAACAAGCAATATCAGATAACAATTTGATTACAATTATGTGTAGTTACATTTCACAATTCACTATAAACCCTCTTTTACATCATGGCTATGATTGATATGAAGAATCATTCCTTTCTTTCGATATCTTTCGTCAAAATGATATCTAGAGCAGGCTCTCCATTTAAAATACCGACAACAAAGCCACTATAATTGCTTCCTTCATCTAATGAAACATTTGGAATTTCAAAAACAGAAGATTTTTCACCAGACGGCATAATAGAGAAGTGATAGGTCCCTGCATCCTCT
Source organism: Bacillus shivajii (assembly GCF_020519665.1). NCBI lineage: Bacteria > Bacillati > Bacillota > Bacilli > Caryophanales > Bacillaceae > Bacillus > Bacillus shivajii. Next base: position 1,890,465 of record NZ_CP084703.1, on the reverse strand, counting down.
TCTACGTATTGACTATCTTCATCAGGGGCTACCTCAGATATAAATACTTCTTCATTCGCCCATATATCTAGTGTTGGAGCACCATCTGATAAATGAACGACACGAAATTTTGACTTGTCAGTCAATGTAAGATCGTCTTTATAAACTCGAAGTTGTAAATCTTCTACTTTTTTACTTATTGCTAACGTGTATGCCTCTTTTGATGTGAACTTAACCTGTTCCTCTAAAATTGGGTCTTCTTCATCAATATTTGCTTCTTCATGATACACTTGTAGGTCAAATTCCCCTGCACGCATCGATTGATAATCGCTTATTTCTTTAAAATTGAGCCCATTTAAGATACGATCATTATTAACATAAATATCAAATGCTGGTGCATCTGTAGAAGCATGGATCATACGAACCTTTACACCACTATCATTGGCTAGAACTCCGTTTGAAGCAACCAAAAATATGGCAAAAATAGAAACAAACAGGATCAACGTTTTTTTCATCATTGCAACACTCCTTGATAGACATATTTCACGGATAGCCTTACCAATCTTTTCGGAACTATGCGAAAACAGATAGAAACCAGTATATAATTGTAAGCTTGCAAAGACGTTTAGGAGGTTTTAACCATGAAAAAACTAGAACAAACATTAAAGCAGCTAGATGGCAAAGGATATAAAGCATTAAAATCCATTCAAGGAACGTATCAAGGAGCTTTTTACGACATGCACATTGATTACGTCCAAGGGGACCCGTTTGCAAGCCCTTCAAGACTTCGTATATTCGTGCCTATTGAAAAAACAGACTTTCAGCAGGAATCTTTCAATACGAAACAACGAAATATCGCTTTTTCTCATTTTTTTGCAAAAGAAGTGAACAAACATATTTATAAGACAAACAACCGCGTACATGGTACCGGAAAAAGTGGCCTCATTTATATCGATGCTCCAGGCCAAGAAATGCTAGAGCGTTCTGCAGTAAAGCTAACAAACAAAGGTATTGAATTTCGCTTGTCTACTGGTTTACCAGCACAAGGTAGAAAAATATTAGGGCAAAAATGTGTTCAACTCCTCTGTTCGATGATTCCAAAAATTATTGAAAACACGTTAGCTTCCTATCATAAAAACGAGTTACAAAAATACCTTCAGTTAGCAGATGACCAAGAAGCAGTGCGACAATATATAAAAGAAAATGATTATGTTACGTTTATTGCAAATGGCTCCATTTTACCTAGACAAAGTGGCATTAATAATAAACCGTTACAAGGTGAAGGCGTCATTCCTTTCAAATCCCCTAAAAAATATGAAGTAGCTATCACGCTACCATCGAAACGTACCATTACTGGGATGGCTATAAAAAAAGGGATTACGATGATTGTCGGTGGTGGATATCACGGAAAAAGTACTTTGTTACAAGCCATTGAGCGCGGAGTCTACAATCATGAATTACATGATGGACGTGAATTCGTCGTAACTGATGATTCTGCGGTGAAAATCCGTTCAGAGGATGGACGAGCAATCAACAAGGTTGATATTTCACCGTTTATTAATAACTTGCCGTTCGGAAAAACAACATCAAAGTTTACTTCAGAAAATGCGAGTGGTAGTACATCTCAAGCTGCCAATATTATGGAGTCAATCGAAATCGGGGCTAACCTTCTTTTAATAGATGAAGATACGAGTGCAACGAACTTTATGATTCGAGATGCAAGAATGCAGCAACTTGTCTCTAAAGAAAAAGAGCCGATTACACCATTTATCGACCGAGTTGAACAACTATATGAAGAAAAAGACATCTCAACAATTTTAGTCATAGGTGGTTCTGGGGACTATTTCGATGTGGCACATCACGTCATTATGATGGACGAGTATCAGCCATTTGATCGTACAGAAGAAGCGAAAAATATCGAACAATCATACGAAAATCAAAGACAGAAGGAACAAGCAAGCTCTTTTCATGACTTACAGCTACGCCGATTTGAAAAAGAAAACATCGAAAAGCTCTTCGATCGAAAAGAAAAAGTAACGAGTAAAAGCTTACACTCGATCTCGATTGGAAAAACAACCTTAAACCTTCAATATGTCGAACAATTAACAGATCCAAGTCAGACAAGAGCGCTTGCTAATATGATCAAAAAGATGGTGAAAGACAAGCCATTTCAAGGTTCAATGAAAGAAGTAATTCATACCCTTTACAACGAGTTAGAAAAAGACGGAGTCGATTATTTATCACCATATAAAGACCAGCATCCAGGTGATCTTGCCATGCCGCGAAAACAAGAGCTTGCTGCGGCTTTAAATCGAATTCGTACGAAATAATCAAACATTTTGAAGCACAGAAAAAAGTTGACTTAATGCTTGCAACCGAAAAGCAATAAGTCAACTTCTTTTGATTCAGGAAAAAATACGGTTCGTACTTCTAACCGTCTTATGTTTTTAATTTTCTTCAAAAAGCTTTTTGTATTGTCCGTACCCTTCTTTTTCTAAGTCGGCTTTTGGAATAAATCGAAGAGATGCAGAATTAATACAATAACGAAGTCCCGTTGGCGCTGGTCCATCGTTAAAAACGTGCCCTAGGTGAGAGTCTCCTTCTTTACTTCTTACTTCTGTTCGAACCATAAAGTGTGTAAAATCGGATTTTTCCACAATACTTTCTTCGTGAATGGGCTTTGAAAAGCTCGGCCAACCACAACTAGAATCAAATTTGTCAATCGAACTAAACAGCGGTTCACCTGAGACGATATCAACATAAATCCCTTCTTCAAAATGCTTCCAAAATGCATTATCAAACGGTTTCTCCGTTCCATCTTCTTGTGTTACTTCATACTGAATCGGTGTTAGTTTCTTTTTTAACTCTTTTTTATCCATTCATGTCACCCCAATGTCTATTGATGAAATCTTCTCTCCCGCTTCCTTTTCGGTACATCTTATAATGAAAAGCGTTTTTCTTATAATAATCTTGATGATACTCTTCTGCAGGATAAAATCGCTTCGCTTCTCTTATTTCTGTAGCGATCGGTTTTGAAAACTTCCCGCTCTTCTCAATCTCCAGTTTCGATTGCATCGCTTTTTCTTGCTGCTCTTCATCATGATAAAAAATAACCGTTTGATAGGATTCTCCTCGGTCATGAAACTGCCCACCTGGATCTGTCGGATCAATTTGTGACCAAAATATTTGTAACAGTTTTTCATATGGAAACACATCGGGATCATACGTAATCTCAACAGCTTCAACATGACCGGTTGCATTCGTACATACTTGTTCGTACGTTGGATTTTCAATTTCCCCGCCGGTATAGCCAGAAATGACTTTATGGATCCCTGGTTGTTCATCAAAGGGTGAAACCATACACCAAAAACACCCTCCTGCAAAGGTAGCCTTTTTCAAGTTTTCTCCCATTTCTATCACCCTTTCATTCATTTAATGAAACGATTTTATTCATGTTCACTTAACCGTGTGTCCAGCCACTCGAGGATTTCTTTAGCACTTCCTTCGAGATGGTAATCAAACGCTGAATGCCAATCGTCAATTTCTTTATTGATCATGACCGTTTTTCCAGACGTAATCGCTGGAAGTTGATTTACAGGTGAAACACGTAAACTAGACCCAATAACAAGAATTAGTGAAGCTTGCTCAATCGCTTGAACGGTTTTCTCCCACTCGTGAACCGGCAACTGTTCGTTAAAAAGGATCACATTTGGCCTTAATTTCCCACCACAATTTTGACATTGTTCTTTTAACATAAACGAATGTTCATCGACTTGCCACGCACAATTGTGACATGAGAATGTCCGAATGCTTCCGTGCAGTTCAGTGATTTGTTCCGATCCAGCCAGTTGGTGGAGACCATCAACATTTTGTGTTGCAACGAGTTGAATGTGGTTTTCTTTTTCCCATTTAGCTAATATTTGATGTCCTTTATGAGGTTCTGTTTGTTTTAACAAGTCGACTCTCGTTTTATAAAACTCCCAGAAAAAATCATAATTATTGTCAATGGCTTCAGGAGTGGCAATTGTCGTCGGGTCTACGTTTTTCCACCAGCCGGTTTTTGAACGAAAGTCTGGTAGCCCGCTCTCGGTTGACATCCCAGCCCCTGTTAAAACCACAGTGAAGGTTGATTTCTCAATTTCTTTTAAAACGGCTTGTAAGTATTCTTCCACCTTTGAGAGCCTCCTTCTTGCGCTAGTCACTGATCGACAATACGTCATCAACGTGTGAGCCGTACATCTCTCCAAACGTATTTAAATGGACGAGCAAATAAAACATTTGATAGATCGGTTTACGATTTTCGTAATCTGTATCAATTGGCTTTACCGTTTTATAGGCTTCATAAAATCGATGACTAAACCCGCCGAACAATTCCGTAAAAGCTAAATCTACTTCATGATGCCCATAATAGACGGACGGGTCAATAAAATAAGGATTCCCATTCGTATCGCATAAAACATTACCAGACCATAAGTCACCGTGGAGTAATGATGCTTGAGGATTAGAAGGTAACGCCTCTTCGGCTAAATCGATAAATTGTTCCATTTTTCTGTGTCTCTCGTTGTTCATGTAACCACGTTTTATTGCGAGATTCATTTGTTGTTTTAACCGACATTCGATAAAATAATCACGCCAGTTTTCCCAAAGACCATTCGGTTGATGAAGCTCCCCTATGTATGTATGATCTTTGAATCCGTATTTTTCACACGTGAATTGATGAAGTTGAGCTGTTGCCTCTCCTAGTCGTTCGTTGAAATGAGGCGATTGCCCTCTTTCAATCCATTCTAACATTAAGCCTGACACAGTAGTTTCTTCACAAGCATACACTCCATAAACTTCAGGTGTGTGAATGGCTTCAACCTTTTTCATCTCTTGTAACCCTGCAAACTCCGCTTCAAAAAAATCACGCGGTACGCCCCTATTTATTTTGATAAAATATGGTTTTCTTGTCGTTTCTACAAAAAATGCTTCATTAATCTCTCCGCCAGAGACGTTTTTTATCTTTTTTATATTAGAGTGATCATTGATTTCTCGTAAGGCATTTTTTATATGATCAATCATTTCATCACCTCACGTTTATGATTATAATAAGGACAAAAAGGAGGTTTTATTACTATGAATAAAACATGCCCTAACTGTGGCGCCCTCTTAATTAAAGATGCATGGGAAACAGTTGAAACGAATGATAACGGTTCGTATGTATTCAAGTCATATTTAGCATTAAAATGTCTCCAGAGATGCGGATATTATGAGCGTGCTGACCAAAATGATCAAGAGTAATCGGTCGTGCCAGGTCCTCTTTTCATGCATGAAAACTTGAGAGCCCTGGCACTTACCACTTTCTTTTAACGTGGAATAAAACGAAGGAAATTGTTATAGGCAAAGCCTTTCACTTCATCTTCTTTATATCGCTTCAGTAAGGCGTCTACAAAGTTCCCATACTTGCCGGCATGTTCTAAGTCTCTCACGAAATAACTAATTCCATCAAAATCGGAGCCAAACGCGATATGATCTTTCCCACCTAGTTCACAGAAATGTTCAACATGTTTTAACAGATCGTCGATTGTCGACGTTTCTTCCCCTGTAATAAAGGGTGGATTAAATACAACGCCTATTAGCCCGTTTTTCTTAAACAAGGCTTGGGCTTGTTCATCTGTTAAATTACGAGGGTGCTCACAAAGCGTCATCGAATTCGAATGGGTTGCAAGTGGGTATTCCGCTGCATTGATCACATCCCAAAAAGCATTTTGAGACAAGTGCGACACGTCCGTTAAAACTTTTCGTTCATTGTTTAATTTCACCACTTCAAATCCTAACTCCGTTAAGCCACCACCTCTTGGCTCACCCGCACCATCTGCACATAAGTTCGCATTATTCCATGTAAGTCCGATTGATTTAATACCTAGTTCGTAAAACGTACGAAGTTTTGCTAAATCATTTCCAAAAGCGTCCGCCCCTTCAAGCGTGAGCATCGCACCAATTTCTCCATCTTTTAAGTTTCGGACATCATCCCAGTCGACGATCTTTTTAACGTTAGGGTTCTTTGCAATAACTTCTGTATGAAACAAATCAATTTGTTCGAGTGCAGCTTGGAACTTTTGATCCGATGGAATGTCTGGTTCAATAAAAACAGCAAATAGCTGTAGCTTTACATTCCCTGATTGTAACCGTGCAAGACTTGCATTGAGTTCTTGTGAATTCTTAAAGTTTCTCTCTCGGTTTTCCGATAATCTTAATAAAACATCGCAATGTAAATCGAAAACATTCATGACGTAACCCCCGATTTTGGTTTTTCTTTAGGCTCTTTTCGCATATTGTTGCTTCACAAAACCGTTAAAGGCTGACGCTTTCCGCGGGCACGGCTTCAGCTAAGTTTGAAAAGTAAGTATACTTCCTTTCCAAACAGGATCTTCATCTCGTGCTGTTCCCGCTGGAAGCGCAGCCTTTCACTTCTTGGAGTTTATATATTAACCCAACATTTCAAAAGCATCATTCTTTACCTGCGACGAGTAATCGCAAGAGCAATCATTTAGAAAACAGCCTTTCTTTATCATTAATCATTTATTATAAAGCATTTTTTGATATAATTCTAAATTTTCTGGTTCATTACTTTAATTAGGGTCATTGTCCGCGAAAATTTTGATTTGTCCGCGAAAAATTCGTTTTGTCCGCAAGAACGGCGGTTTGTCCGTAAGAATGGTTATTTATCCGCGAAAATCTTGATTTATCCGCGAAAATCCCAATTTATCCGTATCTTAAAATGATTTTAATTTAGCACTACACTATTTAAAAATCAACAAAAAAATCCCGACATCGCTGCCGAGATTTCATTTATTATAAAGCAATTTTTCGATATAATTCTAAATTTTCTGGTTCATTACTTTAATTAGGGTCATTGTCCGCGAAAATTTTAATTTGTCCGCGAAAAATTCGGTTTGTCCGTAAGAATGTTGATTTATCCGTAAAAATCTTAATTTATCCGCAAAAATACCGATTTATCCGTATCTTAAAATGATTTTAATTTAGCACTACACTATTTAAAAATCCATAAAAAAACCCCGACAACACCTGCTGCCGAGGTTACCGTTTATTCTGTTGGTTTTACCATATTTTCGGGTTTGACGTATTGTTCAAACTCTTCTTCTGTTAAATATCCTAAGTCGACCGCAGCTTCTTTCAAGGTTGTATCTTCGTTAAATGCTATCTTTGCAATTTCTGCTGCTTTTTCGTAACCGATATGTGGATTTAATGCAGTAACGAGCATTAATGAGTTTTTCACATGGTCTTCAATAATGCCTTCATTTGCTTCGATGCCTTTCATACACTTGTCATTGAATGAATCCATGCCATCACTTAATAAGCGGACAGATTGCAGGAAGTTGTAGATGATAACTGGTTTAAATACGTTGAGCTCAAAGTTTCCTTGGCTTGCGGCAAAACCGATCGTTGCGTCATTGCCGAATACTTGTGAGACAGCCATTGTCAACGCTTCACTTTGTGTCGGATTGACTTTCCCTGGCATGATCGAGCTACCTGGTTCATTAGCAGGAAGGGTTAATTCCCCGATACCAGAACGTGGTCCGCTTCCGAGCCAGCGAACGTCATTTGCTATCTTCATTAAATCAGCAGCTAATGCTTTTATTGCTCCATGAGCATAAGTGATCTCGTCGTGACTAGTTAGTGCATGGAACTTGTTTTCAGAAGATGAAAATGATATTCCAGTAATCCGGCTAATTTCTTCTGCTGTGTAATCGCCAAATTTCACGTGGGCATTAATGCCTGTTCCAACGGCCGTTCCGCCGATCGCTAAATATTTGAGATGTTCAGCAGACTCTTTAATCATCTTTTCACTACGCTCTAACATGTATTCCCAACCGCTTAACTCTTGACCTAGTGTGAGTGGTGTTGCGTCTTGCAAGTGGGTCCGACCGATTTTTATGATATGATCAAATTCTTTTCGTTTCATCGCAACCGTTTCTTTTAAACGCTCAAGAGACGGTAGCAAGCGTTCATGAACGTCCTTTAATGCTGCAATATGCATCGCTGTTGGAAACGTATCGTTTGAGCTTTGCGACCTGTTCACATCGTCATTTGGGTGAATCCTTGTTTCCTTGCCTTGTTCTTGAAACAATTCATTTGCTCGATATGCGACAACTTCGTTCATGTTCATGTTTGACTGAGTGCCGCTCCCTGTTTGCCAGACGACTAATGGGAAATGTTCAAACGTACCGTCTTTTCTAAGTTCCTGACAGACGTGTTCAATCATCTTCCCTTTTTCTTCTTCGATGTTTTCTAGACGTCTGTTTGCCGCAGCACATGCTTCTTTTAAAACCGTAAAGGCCTCAACAACTTCTACTGGCATTTTTTCTTTGCCGATTTTAAAATTTTGTAAACTTCGTTGTGTTTGTGCGCCCCACCATTTATCGGCAGGTACTTTCACTTCCCCTAATGTATCTTTTTCAGTACGATAATCCATGATTATTCCTCCTTGTAAACAAAACTTGGCTTATCGCAAGTCCTTATGGCGAAAGCCTTAGTTGCAAAAAGCATAACTCCATTGATTAAACTACAAGTTGCGACGAGCAAGCATAGCGGCACAGGAGCCCCAAACAACAGCCTCCTCGATATTACCGATCTGCGACGAGTAACCGCAGGAGCAACGAGCATTCGCTTCTCCGAATATTCTTCGAGCTGCCTCGACGCATCTTCTTCCATGAAGTGCTTGAAGAGGAAGAGGCACGGAGCCTGCGACGAGTAAACTCAGGAGCCACGAATCGAAAATCACTCTGAACGAGTATTTACGATTTCAGAGAAGTTGAGGTCGTGCCCGCGGCAAAGAAGACACCGTGAAAGCAAACGAAGTGCAGCTTGAACGGATGTCGCGCTTGTGCCTAGAGGTGCAAAGAAGACACCGTGAAAGCAAACGATGTGCAGCTTGAACGGATGTCGCACTTGTGCCCAGAGGTTCAAGTATCCACCTATAATGACGAAAATCAACAACTAACTTTAACAGAGCCAAAATGTAAAAAAGGTCTATCATTAACGTACCCTTGTTATGACATTCATAAAACGATGTTTAAATAAGACGTGGCATCCGTAAAGAAAGACGACACAACATACAAAATGAAAAGAAGTAGTCCGATGCCAATAAAAAACTTCAAAAGTTTGCCGACGATTTTTATTAAAATCAATCCTACGATAATTACAACAATCCAAGTTAAAATATCCATATTCATTACCCCTTTTATGTTCACTACTTTTATTTTAACGGTTCCGTTTTAAACTGTCATGAATGAAGTTTTGCTCAAAAAATCATCCTCTTTTAATTTGAAATTTCTGAATATTACATATATGATAAACGTAATCTAGTTATGAATGTATCTTATTTCGGAGGTGTCAACATGGACGTTTTAAAACCGAAACAAGGAAATTATAACTTATCAGATTATGAAAACACGCGTAAACAGTTTCGTTGGGATGAAGTAAAAAAGAATTTCTCATGGTTTAAAACAGGAAAAGTAAATATGGCATACGAAGCTATTGATCGACATGTCGACGAAGGAAAAGGTCAAAAACCTGCCCTGCTCTACTCCGATGCTACCCGCGAAGAAGCTCTTACTTTTCATGATTTAAAAGAACAATCAAATCGAGCAGCTCACCTATTTAAAAGCTTACATGTGCAAAAAGGAGACCGAGTTTTTGTTTTCATGCCAAGAAGCCCTGAGCTATACATCACTATATTAGGGGCGATAAAAAGCGGTGCGGTCGTCGGTCCATTATTTGAAGCATTTATGAAAGATGCTGTAAAGGCCCGACTAGAGGACAGTGAAGCAAAGGTTTTAGTGACAACTCCTGAACTACTCTCGCGTGTCCCTTATGATGAACTACCTGCGTTAAAATCCATTGTTCTCATTGGTGACGATGTCCCTAATGATGACAGGTTCGTGTCATATCATGATGAAATGAAAAAAGCACCAGCTGATGATTCGGCAACTGAATGGGTAGACCTGGAAGATGGAATGATTCTCCATTATACGTCAGGTTCGACTGGAAAACCAAAAGGCGTTTACCACGTTCACAATGCGATGCTTCAGCATTATCAGTCTGCAAAATGGGTGTTAGATTTAAAAGAAGATGATGTTTATTGGTGCACGGCTGATCCTGGCTGGGTTACAGGTACGTCTTATGGTATATTTGGGCCTTGGTTAAACGGAGTTACCAATGTTGTACGTGGTGGCCGCTTCTCTCCAGATGACTGGTATTCGACGATTGAAAAAAATAAAGTAACCGTTTGGTATAGTGCGCCAACAGCTTTTCGCATGTTAATGGCCGCGCCAAAGGAATCGATTGAAAAACATGATCTTAGCTCTCTACGTCACATTTTAAGTGTCGGGGAGCCGTTAAATCCTGAAGTTGTAAGATGGGGAGTAGATGTATTCAACCACCGGATTCATGATACGTGGTGGATGACCGAAACGGGTGCCCTTCTTATTTGTAACTATTTATGTGAATCGATAAAACCAGGATCAATGGGAAAACCGTTACCTGGTATTGAAGCTGCGATTATTAATGATAACGGGGAAGAACTTCCTCCTTATGAGATGGGTCATTTAGCAATTAAAAAAGGCTGGCCTTCGATGATGAGAAAAATCTGGAATAACGAAAAGAAATACAATGAGTACTTCTCTATTCCAGGTTGGTACGTATCAGGCGATACCGCCTACCGTGATGAAGATGGCTATTTTTGGTTCCAAGGACGAAATGATGATGTCATTATGACGAGCGGAGAGCGTGTCGGTCCATTTGAAATTGAAAGTAAACTCGTTGAACACCCTGCTGTGGCAGAGGCTGGCGTTATCGGAAAACCAGATGAGATTCGCGGTCAAATTATCAAAGCCTTCATTTCATTGCGCGCAGGTTATAAATATAGTGATGAATTAAAAGAAGAAATAAAAACGTTTATTAAAAAAGAACTGTCTGCGCATGCTGTACCACGTGAAATCGAGTATAAAGAGAAACTACCGAAAACGCGTAGTGGAAAAATCATGCGTCGTGTCTTAAAAGCTTGGGAATTAAACGAACCAGCTGGTGATCTATCAACGATGGAAGATTAACATCACCATATGTATTCTTTAAACCGATCACGATGAGTCCTCTCATGTGGTCGGTTTTCTTCTTCACGAACTGGTTACGTATCATCATGGTGATCCTTCTTTACTTCTTCTCACAATTCATTCGCCCCCCAAACACAAGCTATAAAAAAAGAGAGGGACATCACCCTCTCTCTAATTATGCTTTTTCAATTAATGTGCAAATGCGTGGTTACCGATTGTCATCGTAATTGTTCTTGTATGAATCCAGCTTGATGTCGCTGTTTCTGGGTTGAAAAAGTAAATCGCTCCATTTGTCGGATCATAACCGTTAATTGCTTCTTCTACAGCGCGAACCGCATCTGCGTCTGCTGCTCGGTTAATGTGACCGTTCTGTACAGGTTCAAATGCAAAGATTGTCCCATTTTCATACGTCTCATAAATAACACCATTTACAGATGAAGGAAAGTCCGCGTGATCCATACGGTTTAGTACAACAGCCGCTACTGCAACTTTCCCTTTATAAGGCTCACCTTCTGCTTCAGCATGTACAAGACGAGCTAATAATTCTCTCTCTTCGGCTGAAAACTGAGAAGTCGTTTCAACCGCTTGGCTAGATGTTGATGATGAAATTTGTAATGTTTGACCAGGGTAAATAACATTCGACTGTAAGCCATTTTGTGATTTAATCTGATCTACAGAAACACCATACCATCCAGCAATTCTCCATAGTGTTTCGCCAGAACTTACGACATGTTGTTGTCCATTTTGTGAAATTGTTAACCTTTGGTTCGGGTAAATGACATCACCTGAAAGTCCGTTCGCATCTTTTAATTGTTGAACGGTTGTTCCGTATTGTTGACTAATGAGCCATAAACTTTCGCCTGATTGCACGACATGTGCATTGTTATTTGCATAAACGGTTACGCCAGAAAGTAATAATGCCACTGACAAGAAACCAGCAATGAATAACCTTTTCATGAAATATCCCTCCTATTCATACACACCATGGTAACGGCATACAAATTTTATGTCTTTAGTAGATCACTAGAAACATAACTATAATTATCCAATTTTTTTGCCAGTTTTCATAAAATTTTGTATGATAATAATAGAATTGCCGAATTTTCAGCACCTTTGATGATTTTTCGGCACTTCAAATGTTAGGGGGTTAACATGTTTGCTTCTGATAAAGATACAAAAGAAATGTTAAAAGCCATTCTTGATTCAATTGATGAAGGAATTCACGCTGTAGACCAAGGTGGAACAACGATTTACTACAACGAAATTGCGGCTGATCACGACGGACTGAAACGAAATGACGTTATCGGTAGACCGTTATTAGACATTTTTCCATCACTTTCACGTGATACGAGTACATTATTAAAAGTTGTCCGTACCGGTGTCCCAATTTATAACCAGCCACAAACATACCGTAATATTAAAGGAAAACTCATTGATACGGTGAATACAACGATTCCAATTGTTGTTGACGATAAAATTTTAGGTGCGGTAGAAATTGCGAAAGATTATTCTAGAATTAAAGATTTATCGAAGAAATTAATTGATTTACAAGCGGAAATAAAGGTACGAAAAAAAAAGCCGCTAATTGTTGAGCCGAATGAATCGCATTATCAGTTTTCACATTTTCTTACAGTGAACAAAAAAATGAATGCCCTTAAAGAAAAAGGAAAAAAGGTCGCGAAAACGACTTCTCCGATCCTTGTTTATGGAGAAACTGGGACGGGAAAAGAGCTATTTGTACAAAGTATTCATAATGCTTCAATGAGAGGAAATGGGCCATTTATCTCGCAAAACTGTGCCGCTATTCCAGCTAGTCTTTTAGAAAGTATGTTATTTGGTACGACAAAAGGAAGTTTTACTGGTGCAGAAAATAAAGAAGGGTTATTTGAGCTAGCTCATGGAGGTACATTGTTTTTAGATGAAATACATACTCTCCCTTACGATTTACAAGCAAAATTGCTCCGCGTCCTAGAAGATGGGATGATTCGTCGAGTTGGATCAAACCAAGTCATTCAAACAGATGTTAGAGTCATTACAGCGACAAACGAACCGCCAGAAACATTAATCGAAAAGGAAACATTGCGAAAAGATTTGTTTTATCGTTTAAATGTTGTCTCATTCTCCCTTCCCCCTCTTCGTGAACGACTTGATGATTTACCTGAGCTTATCTCTTTTTTTATTAATAAATACAATTTACAATTTCAAAAAAACGTTCAAAGTGTATCGGACGAAGCAATGCAATTATTAATGAATTATAAATGGCCTGGGAATGTACGAGAATTACAACATTGTATAGAATCGGCGATGAACTTAACAGACGATCCAGTTATTACTCCCGACATATTACCGGATTATTTCGTTCAAAAAAACCGCTCCTTATCTTCCATTGAAATTGAACATGAAAAAGGATTAAAGGAAACATTGTCGGAAATTGAGAAGACATTAATAGAATCGGTGCTTACAGAAATGAACAACAACGTAAATCAAGCGGCCAAACGATTAAAACTACCAAGACAGACACTTCAATACAAAATCACGAAATATAAACTAGATTCATAAACGCCGAATTTTCGGCGTTTTTTCTTGCTTCTTTTTTTTATTTTTTCAAAAAATCCCACAATGAAAGCATTTTCCCGTCATATCTCACTTGGCATTGTTCTTGCATAAATTAACATACCGAGAAAATTTCCACAGGGAGGACTTAAAATGAAAATGGACTTATACAAACCAGAGCGTCATTGGAAAGAGTTTGAATTATGGAAAGATGTTACGGATGAACAATGGAATGACTGGATTTGGCAGCTAACGAACACGATCCGTACGTTAGATGATTTAAAGAAAATCGTAAACCTTACTCCAGAAGAAGAAGAAGGAGTTAAAATATCGACGAAAACAATTCCCTTAAATATTACACCTTACTATGCTTCTTTAATGAATCCGGACGATCCGAGGTGTCCGATTCGAATGCAGTCTGTACCGGTCTCTCAAGAGATCCAAAAGACAAAATATGATCTTGAAGACCCATTAGCAGAAGATGAGGATTCACCGGTTCCAGGACTAACGCACCGTTATCCAGATCGTGTTCTTTTCCTCGTTACGAATCAATGCTCGATGTATTGCCGTTATTGTACGCGTCGTCGCTTTTCAGGGCAAATTGGGATGGGCGTTCCGAAGAAACAATTGGACGGTGCCATTCAATATATTGCAGAGCATCCAGAAATTCGTGATGTTCTCATTTCTGGCGGAGACGGCTTACTCATTAATGACCAAATTTTAGAGTATGTATTGAAAAACTTACGAGCGATTGATCACGTTGAAATTATTCGAATCGGAACGAGAGCACCTGTCGTTTTCCCACAACGAATTACAGAAAACTTGTGTAACATTTTAAAGAAATACCATCCGGTATGGTTAAATACTCACTTCAATACATCTCTTGAAATAACAGAAGAATCGAAAAAAGCGTGTGAAATGCTTGCTGACGCAGGTGTTCCTTTAGGAAACCAGGCCGTTATTTTAGCAGGGATCAATGATAGCGTAGAAATTATGAAAAAACTCATGCACGACCTTGTAAAAATAAGAGTTCGCCCTTATTACATTTACCAGTGTGACCTATCAGAAGGAATCGGTCACTTTAGAACACCAGTATCAAAAGGCCTAGAAATTATCGAAGGATTACGTGGTCATACGTCCGGTTACGCTGTGCCAGCCTTTGTTGTTGATGCACCTGGTGGCGGCGGAAAAATCACGTTACAGCCAAATTATTTGATCTCACAAAGTCACGACAAAGTGATTTTACGAAACTTTGAAGGGGTTATAACATCTTATCCTGAGCCAAAAGAGTACACACCAGGAACCGCTGAAGATTACTTCTATAATTATTATGAGAAAAAAGAAGAAAAACGTGCAGGTGTCGCTGCGTTAATGAATGATGATAAACCAAACCTTGTCCCTGAAGGGTTAAACCGAATTGATCGAAGAAAAACATATGAGACCGATGAATCACACCAATCGCTAAAGGACCAACGTGGAAAACGAGATAAAATGAAAGAACGTAAGTGGAAAAAAGAAATGGAGCAATATTCGGCGAAAGACGGAGATGAAAAAGAGCAAGCATAATTTTAAAAAGGAGGAATGCACCAATGAAATGTAAGTGGTGTGAATCTGATACAGCCATTCACTCCTTAGAATCTGCGTATTGGGAGCTACCTGATGGCACGAGAGCGGTAGAAATAACTGAGGTTCCTTCAGTGAAATGTGATGATTGTAATATGGTTTATATTGAAGAATCATTGATCGATGAAATTGAAGATCAGTTTATGCTTATCGAAACGAAAAAATTAGGAAAAACCTTTTCTTACAAAGAACTAATGGAGCAACCAACACTGTTAAAGAAAAACTACTTCAAGTTTTAGACGAAAAGAATGCTGACTCATTAATCATGAGTCAGCATTTTTACTATCTTTGAGTTTCTTCTATCTTCTGGCTTCTTTTATTATAAGTTTCCTTATTTATTCCGTATAAAAACCATGGTGAAGGGAGTTCAAATGGATGGTCCTCAGGTAGCAATTGTGCTTCTTCCTTCGTAAAATCCTTCCATATATACGTCTCTTCATCCGTTTTTTCTACTAGTTTACGATATTCATTTGTAACTGTTTCCCACAATCCGCTTTGAGATAAGAAATCATCCCACGGATAAACTGTGTGTAAATAATGATGCTTCTTTTGGTCGTACTTTGTAATGAGCACTCTCGTTTGTTCTTTGTTTTCAAAGAACGACCATTTCTCTAAATTTTCTTCGTTAAATAACGCTTCAGAAGCTGGGAATGGATAATAACATTCATAAGGAAAAATTCTCGAGCGTTTAATAAAAGCTTCTTCGGCCCAAGACTTTTTCTCTTCTATTGATTGTACTTCTCTCCAAGGCTCCGTTCCAGTTTCAAATTGAGACACATCACTCGTTATCGCCCCATGTAGTTGCACATAGTTCGTTAAATCTAATTTTTCAAGGACACGACGTGCTGGTTTATTATGTTTTTGCGTATTTGCACCAACCCATTGAATGTTGCTAAGCTTGAACGCTTCCTTCATTATATATGCAGAAAGTTCTGTGGCAAGATCCTTTCCTCTAAAATTGATGTCACTTCTAATTCTACCTAACATTGCATAACGATTGGCAAAAATCGTGTAACCTGCCATACACGCTAGTTGATCGTCCATAAAGACACCGAACAATCGGTGATTCCCCGTTGTCAACCTGTCAAATATTCGCTTTACGTAATCATCTTCTATCCCTGTATCCATGGCATCGACATAAGGAAAGTCTTCACTATGTAGTACTCTAATCGTTTTGTTCATTTAACAGCCCTCCCCCATTTTTTCATAACATATATATTCTTAACTTTCATTATAAACACGAATGGCAACAATTTGCATTTAATTTGCTAAGAATGTTTTCTTTTTTCTGAATTTACACCTTTATAGGATTCTCTCCATAATAACGTACGATTTACCTCCCCTTTCAAATTTATCGTTCGTTACTTCTAAACCAAATTTATGATAGAATGCAGCTTTTTCCTCTCGAGCATTACACCAAATTTTCTTCACACCTTGTTTATATGCTTCTCTTATAACGTAGTCCAACAACATACTCCCATATCCTTTTCCCTGTTCGTGCTGTAGCGTTGCAAATTTACGAAACTGTGCTTCATTGTTATGAATAAATAGTGAGATGACGGATATGAGCGTCTCATTTTTGTAAAGTCCGAAATGACTCCCTTTGTCGTCCTCTTTTAGCTTAATATAGTCTATATCTCTATCTGGCCACATAACAATATGACGTACTTGCCATGCTTTTTCTTTACCTATTTCTTTAATTCGTATTGTCATCATCAAAACACCTCTAGTCGCAATCTACCTCCCATTTTACATTTTGGTGATGATCAGTCAATTTTAAAATTGTAACGTGTGGATTCCGATTCACTCGGGTTGTTCATCATTTTTTTGAATTATTCACGAGTTTTACGAGTTGTTCATCAATTTTTTAATTTCTTCGCTACTGTCTTTCCCTACTTACTTGCGCATTTTACTCGCTTACTTGCGAGTTTCTCTTTTTACTTGCGACTTTCTCCTTTTATGAGTTGCAAAAGAGTAAATCACAAAAAACTTAAGTTAATTCGTAGTACAATTCGCAAGGAATTCACAATACTTTTACGAACTCAAAGGAGCTTGGATATCCAAGCTCCTCAAATTCGATCATATTCCAACTCATAATGACATGAACTAGTGATTCCTCATCTAATAAATGTGCAAGAAAAATAAATTTCATTTTCGGACGGGAATCCCACCCGTTTTATGAAAACCTAAGCTCGGTTGCATACGCTTCCAGTTAGTTCGATAACAATCAAGATCAAGTGGTCAATAATTATGTTGTCTCTTCTTTATTAATTCATAGTAAAGGCCTGTAACTGTTTGAACCACTAGGAAAACAATCACAGAGTAATACTGATTATAACCATTTTGATAAGTGATTACATCCATCCATATTGATATCCTCTCCATGACTAGTCCAATGATCGTCCATCCTAGTACATAAAATAAAAATTTCTTTTTATCGATGTTCAGTCTTTCATAAAAATAAATAAAAAAATAACTGAACGTAGCAAATAAAAAATAAGTTAAAAGGTCAAATAACTCGTACTTGTTTGAATCATTTACTTTATAGAAATTAAGTAAACCTCCACCAATCGTGAAGTCAAAGAAAGTTGAATAGGCAAATCCCCACACTAAAAACATAGATGTAACATCACGAGGTAGTTTTTTAGGAAAAAGAAAAAAGGCTCCGTATGCAATAATTAACATTGATAAGATATATATCTCATTTTTATCGAAATTCTCATATAACATCATGTGTTCTTCACCTCACTATAGGCTATTTTCCTAAACGCTTTGAGTACATAATATCCAATGAGGTGAAGTGTTAAAAAGTATATAACTTCGTACCCAAAGTTCCATTTTTCATGTGTTGTTATATTGAGTTGTGTAGAAAGAAAACTTAGCCCCAACATGATTGCCACAGTAGAAATGACGATGACAACCGACTTAGCAACACTATTGCTTTTTTGAATTAAATTCAACTGCATGATTATTAACATGGGAAGTATTACACTGCGGTTGAGAATATGCGCAGTATAATCAAGACCATCTTCCGTAAGCGTTATGAATTTAAATTCTTCAATAATTATCCATGAAAAATTAATACTTACGATTAATATGATTAAGTAAACAAATGTATTTTCTACAAGCGAAAGTTTTTTTGGCATAACAGCAAAAGCCACACAGACTAGCCAAGAAGCGAAGAAAAAAATCGTAATCCCCATAAAACCCTCCTATAAGACTTATATTCTGAATCTTATTATTGGTCCTAAGTACATAATTATTCCTATTCTTTCCTAAAAACGTTAAACAGAGATTACTAAGTTATCCTGCTCGTAGGTGCACTCTTATTCCATTAACCTGCACGCCTAGTCCTAATGGCGAAAGCCTTAGTTGCCACAAGCATAACTCCATTGATAAAACTAAGAGTTGCGACGAGTAATCAAAAAAACACATGTGACTCCTTTTGCGGAATCGCATGTGTTTTTCTTGTGAATGCTTGCCTGTACCTCTAAACGTAATCCGTTAGTTCTTATTCTCAAAGTGCCTCTTATAGTTTTTTCGTCCAGACGTTCATGTCTTCAAAGCCAGTTGAAATAATGCAATTGTTCGTTAGTGTTCCTTCGTATTTGTATCCAAGTCGCTTTACTGTCATGTTCATGCCGACTGACTTTGCCCTTGTAATCGAAAAAACATGATGGATCCCTTTCTTAGGAAGTTCTTTTTCCAACGCTTGGACAATAATATGTAAAATATGTTTTCCTCGATAATGAGGATTTACAGCGCAGTCAGTAATTTCTGCACTATGATAGCCGGTGTCCATTGCAGAAGCGGCACCGACAATTTTCCCTTTATCTTTAGCGACGATAAATAAGTATTCGTTTTCTTTTGCTTTTTTTAAATACTCCACGTCAAAAATATTGGTTGGATACTTTTCAAAGACTGTCGAAAACAACTTCGCTAATTCAGGTAGTTCATTGTCGGTTACTACACTTACTTCAAAGGAAGGAGGAGTGCTCTTTAACCCTTCATCACGGTTGACAATTGACAAGACGTCTCGATTTTCTTTTGCGGTACTTGAGATTTTTCGGTCTTCCTTTAAATATTTTGTAAATATTAAAGCCTTTTGTCCGCTAAAAAAACCAGACATTTCTGCTTCTAGTTCAAAGCCATGATGATTTAGTTTATTGATTTGTCCTACTGTTGTATAAACAATGAACTTTCCTGGATTTCGTTCGCGAATCGTTGCATCTATTTTTTCTATTTCCTTTTCACTTAATTGAGGTAAATACGCAACAACCCGATCATTTTTTGAATCCATATCCCAATGTTGAATGTTCATTTATGTAGTCCCCTTTCTTCGCCACCTATCATTCGTGATGAAAAAGGAGGGATTAGCTCCCTCCTCATTATTTTTTAAAAGATACGAGCTTTAATTCTGTCATTTCTTCAATTGCATATTTAATTCCTTCACGACCGGTGCCGCTCTTTTTCACGCCACCGTAAGGCATATGGTCGACGCGAAAGGTCGGAATATCGTTTATCATAACGCCACCGACTTCTAATTCTTCAGATGCATAGAATGCTTTTTTCAGGTCATTTGTATAAACACCTGCTTGGAGACCAAAGTCTGAATCATTCACTAATTCGATCGCTTCTTCCCACGTTTGAAAGCTGTTTATAGTTACAATTGGCCCGAATACTTCTTCACATGATACTTTTACATGCGTCGGAACATTCGCAAGGATTGTTGGTTCGACAATATTTTGATGAACGTTTCCTCCTGTTATTAATTGTGCTCCGTCCTTCTCTGCTTCGTCAACCCACGAAAGCACTCGATCTTTATCGCTTGGGGTAATTAAGGCAGAAACATCAGTGGCTTCATCTAACGGATCGCCTTTTACAAGATCGTTCGTAGCCGTTTTCATTTTTTCAATGAGTTCAGCTTTCTTCTTTTCATGCACAAAAATGCGTTGTAAAGAAATACATACTTGACCTTGGTAAGCAAATGCACCTGTAACGAGGCGCTCAACAAGCTCATCGACATCAACACCGTCATCTATAATAACTGCTGAATTTGAGCCTAATTCTAACGTGACTTTCTTTAACCCAGCCTTATTTTTTAGGTGTATTCCGACTTCAGGACTACCTGTAAAAGTAATGACATTTGTTCTGTCGTCACTGACTAATGCTTCTCCAATGACACTGCCTTTACCCGTGATGACACTTAACGCCCCTTTTGGAAGGCCTGCCTTTTCAAAAAAATCGGCGATTAAAAAGGCTGACAGTGGCGTTTGGGATGCGGGCTTTAAAACGACTGGATTTCCTGCAGCAATTGCTGGCCCAAGTTTATGAGCGACTAGATTCATTGGAAAATTAAACGGTGTAATTGCCGCTACGACGCCTGCTGGTTCTCGGACAGCATAAGCGACTCGATTTTCTCCACCTGGGGCTGCATCCATATTAATGTATTCATTTGATAGTCTTCTAGCTTCTTCACTTGCGAATTTATATGTCATGATTGTCCTAGCGATTTCACCTCGAGCAGCTTGAATTGGTTTCGCTGCCTCCTGTACAATCGTCCTTGCACACAGTTCTCGGTTCTCTTCTATGAGCTTAACGACATTTTCTAAAATTTCCGCTCGTTTATATGCGGGCATTTTTTTTAGTTCTTTCTTTACTTTGACAGCAGCACCAAGCGCTGTATCAACATCTGCCTTTGATGCTAATGGTATTTGGGCAATTTCTTCTTCACTATAAGGAGAATATAAGTTTTGGTACTGTTCTGTTTCTACCCACTCTCCTGCTAGAAACAACTTCTTTCTCATGATAAAGCCCCCTCTACATTGCAAACTGTAACCTTTTGTTCTATATAATATAATTCCATACCGTTTAGCATTATCCTTCACGTAATTTACGGTTCATTATGGTCCGACAAGGATGTTTGGTTTTGTGCCTGTCACTTCAGTGTCTGGCATTCAAGTGACAGGCACCAACCACAACAATTTTTCACAGCTTCTTTTCTTTGTTACACCAGTCGATAATCGTATTGGCTAGTATTTCGGAAAAATGTAAAGCCTTGTCGACCTCGATATACTCATTTGGATAGTGGGCCATACTCGTTACTCCTGGGCCGAAGACGACCGAAGGCGTATTTCCGACATAAGTTAATAATCCACCATCAGTTCCCCATGGAGAAGCTTCGACGGTTGGAGGGGCTCCTGAAATTTTTTCATAAGAGTTTGTTAATATATTCATAAGTGGGTGCTTGGTATCAATGGAACCTGGCAACCACCTTGCCCCAAACCATTCAACTTCAATCGGATGCTTCTCAAACCAAATATCTTTTTCAGCTAACTTTTTCATCCATTGTTTAAATTCAGCCTTTGCTTCTTCGATGGTTTCTGAAGGGGAGACACCGTATCGTCCTTCAACCTTTACTAAATCAGCGACAGAAGATGGCCAATCTCCACCTTGAATAATCCCAATATTGATCGGGATTGGGATAGGAATTTCTGAAAACAACGGATCATCAATGCGATCATTTCGAACTTGTTCTAACTCTTTTATATGATCAAGGACAATTTGTGTTTTTTCGATGGCACTGACACCTTCGTATCTCGTACCTCCATGAGCTGAAACACCTTTAACATATAAACGGAACCATAGTGATCCTTGTTGTTTCGGAAAGATTTTCATTTGTGTTGGTTCTGGGATGATCGCAGCATCAGCTGTATAGCCTTTTAAAATGGCTTCAAGTGTGCCCGCTCCTCCACTTTCTTCTTCTATTACACTATGAAAAACGATATCGCCTTTTAAGGGGACTCCACACTCTTTGATCGCTTTTAAGGCAAAAAGCATGGCTGCATTTGCCCCTTTCATGTCTGTTGAACCACGGCCATAAACTTTCCCGTCTTTGTATACTCCTGAGTATGGATCATCAACCCAATTTTTTCGATCTCCTTCAGGAACGACATCGACGTGACCATTTAAAACTAACGAGTGACCGTTACCTACTCCTTTTTTTACCCCTACGACGTTGGGACTTCCTTGAAACGAGTCTCTTGTAGAAATGAAAGCCTGATGTTTTTTTAAGGACGCAACTTCAGGTTCCCACATATCTACTTGAAATTGAAGCTCATTTAGTATTTCTGAAACTTGTCTTTGAATGCCTAATTCATTTCTTTGTGTTGATGGTTGCTGGATCATTCGCTGAATCATGTCAATTAGTTCCTCTTTATTGTTTCTAATCCATTCACGTATGTCTGATCTCATTTGGATCAACTCCTTCCTTCTGAAATCGTTGTTGGAGGCTGTTTTATGAGTAATGGTGCTCCTGTTTTTTCTTGTACTTCTTCTAACGTATATGGTTCAAATACTTCATCCAATTGTAGACCATCATTTGTAATACTCATGACTGCCATCTCGGTGATAATCATGTCGACGCATTTTCGTGCAGTTAATGGTAATGAACACGCTTTAACGATTTTTGGATTTCCATATTTATCTGTGTGATTCATCACTGTAATGACTTTTTTGGCTTTTTGAGCTAATTCAATCGCTCCACCCATGCCTGGCACTCTCTTTCCTGGAACGATCCAATTAGCAAGATCTCCTTCATCACTAACTTCAAGTGCCCCGAGAATCGTCATATCTAGTAACCCTTTTCTAATTAATGCAAACGCCATCGCACTGTCAAAATATGATGCACCTTTTGCAGCAGTGATCGGTATTCCTCCGGCGTTACATAAATTCGGATTTTCTTCTCCTGGTACAGGACTTGGGCCAGTTCCTAAAACACCATTTTCGGCATGGAACATCACAGAAGAATCATTGACATAATTGGCAACTAACGTTGGAATGCCGATTCCTAGATTGACAATCATTCCTGATTTAATTTCTTTAGCAGCTCTTTTTGCAATCGCCTCTCTTACTTCTTTTCCCAAGCCCATGCCCAGTTCACCCCTTCACTTTGTACGACATAGTCTACAAATGCCCCTGGTGTAATTACTTCTTCTGGATCAAGCTCCCCTGTTTCAACGATTTCATCCGCTTCTGCAATGGTTATGTCTCCAGCCATTGCAACGAGTGGGTTCGTGTTACGGGAACTCGTATCAAACACAAGGTTACCGAAGTGATCTGCTTTTTTCGCGTAAACAATCGATACTTTTGCAGTTAGAGCAGGCTCCACTAAATACTTTTTTCCGTTAAGCTCATATCGTTCGCTCCCTTTTTCTACAATCGGATTATCAATACCGATATCAACAAGAACCCCGCCTAAGCCTACACCACCTGCACGAATTTTTTCTGCTAACGTACCTTGGGGGAAAAACTGAACGTCTAATGTACCATCGGTCATTTGCTGTCCTGCCTTTGGATTTGAACCAATGTGACTAGCAATTAATTTTTTTATCCGACAGTTTGTGACGAGTTGGCCAACACCGATATGGGGAAAGCCGGCATCGTTACAAATTAACGTTAAGTCTTGAATGTTGTTCTTTAGCATTTCATTAATCATCGTTGGTGGATTTCCAACCCCACCGAAACCACCGATCATCACTGTCATCCCATTTTTTATATATGAACTTGCTTCTTCAATGGAAATGACTTTCGAATCTTTTTCTATTTTACTTTCCATTTTGCTCCCCCTCTCACCCTGCAGAATGAATGAACCCTTCAATTTGAAGCTCCTCTTGAACGTCGCGAACGACCTCTTCAAAAATATGAAGGAGTTTGTCAATTTCTTCTCGATTAATCGTTAATGGTGGTGCTAATAAAACGGCATCCCCAGAACTTCCTTCCACTCCAGCTGAAGATGGGTAAATAAGAAGTCCTTTTTCCATCGCTTTGTGAATCATTCGTTTTGTTACATTCACTTCCGTTCGAAACGGTAGTTTATTAAAAATATTTGAAACAAATTCAACACCTAATAGTAAACCTTTCCCACGTATATCTCCGATAATCGAATACTTTTGTTGGAGTTTCTTTAGTTCATCTAAGAAATAATTGCCTTGTTTCTCTGAGTTTTTGATGAGGTGGTGTTTTTCGATATATTCGAGTACCGCTAAGCCAATGGCAGTCGATTGCGGATTAGCACTGTACGTATGGCCACTCATAATCTGTTTCGATCCTTGTAAAATCGGCTCCATTACTTTATCCGTAACCATCGTTGCTGCAAGGGGTGTATATCCTGCACTCAATCCCTTACCTAGTGCCATAATATCTGGTACTGTATTCCAATGGTCGATTGCAAAGTTTTTTCCGCACCTTCCTACACCTGTCATTACTTCATCTGCAATAAACAAAATATCATGGTGATCGCAAATCTTTCTTATTTCTTCGTAATAACCATCTGGAGGTACAATTGCTCCTCCAGAAGCTCCAATAATTGGCTCTGCAATAAAGGCTGCAATATGTTCGGCGCCTACTCTTCTTATTGCACGATCTAATTCCTTTGCACACATGAGCTGACAGTTTGGATACGTTTCGTTGAACGGACAGCGATAACAATACGGCGGATCAACTGTTGGAAAGTCCTCTAATAAAGGAGCGAACCTAGCTCTTCTCCCCACATGACCTGACATTGATAATGCCCCTAATGTGATACCGTGATAACTCATCCACCTTGATAACACTTTATTTTTTGTTGGACGCCCCTTTTCTTGCCAATATTGCAATGCCACCTTTAACGCTGTTTCCGTTGCCTCTGACCCACTATTAACAAAAAATGACCAATTCAAGTCTCCTGGCGCTAACTCTTTTAATTTGTATGCTAACTTTTCTGCTGGTGTACTAGTAAATTGTGACCGATAAACAAATGAAACCCGCTCCGCTTGCTCCTTCATGACATTAGCAATCTCGTTCACCCCATGACCAATGCTTGCTGTTACTGCTCCTGATGACCCGTCTATATATTCTTTTCCCTCTGTATCATATAAATAAATCCCTTTCCCATATTTTGTGCAGGGATATGTTTCATCTAATTGGGGCTTTATTAAATAACTATCTTTCACACTACAACCCTCCTTTATTATTTTTTGCTTTCCTGAAAATATCGTTTAATAATGAACCATTCGTTTTGGTCCTCTCGCTTTCACCTTAGGGCACAAGTGCAACATCCTTATCGGATATATCACCCTGCTGTTTCTTCCCCGGTGCTTTTTTCGCTGGAGTCACCGCCATCTGCTTGTCAAAGCTCCCCAAACAATGCAACAAAATTTGTGAAAACAGTTATTTATTAAGAGCATGAATTGAAGTATGAATCGAATGAAGAGCATATATTTAGTACTAAAGTTTTTTTCCAACATCTTAAACAATGTAGTAAAAGGATGTCCTTTTAGTTGAAAAGAGAAATAGTCTTGCTTACTATTATCTTATTCCACACTGAATTTTCTGACTATTCTCCTTGTTAACAAAAGTTTTTTCATTATTTTTATACACGATGGATAAATGAATATAGGGAGGTGGCTTACATGTTGACAATACGAGAGGCTTTAAAATTACCTGTATTAAAAGGGACGAAGCTAATTGCTGGCAATGATGGGGTAAACAGGTCGATCAAGTGGGTAACAACGATTGAAATCATTGAAGATATTAGCCGATTTCAAGCTGGAGAATTCATTGTTACAACAGGATTTGGGTTAGAAAAAGATGATCATCTAAAAAACTGTTTTTTACAATTAATTAGAGAAAATTCATTAGCTGGAATAGCCATTTATAAAGGATTTTACCTTGATAACGTTCCCGCTTCCTTTATTTCTGAAGCAAACAAACAACAGTTACCACTTATTGAGATCCCACCTTCGATTAATTTTTCAACGATTACAAAAGGGATTGTTGAGCAAATTGGTAATCAGCAAATGCGACTACTTGAAGAGTCACTCTCCGTTCATAAAGAGATGACCAAGCTTGCATTAAACAATGATGGTTTAGATGAAATATTAAATAAACTAAGTCCATTAACAGATTCAAGTTTGTTTGTGTTTGATGACTTAGGACAATTGATTTCTAGCAAGAATTTGCACTCGGCCTCTTTACTTGTAAATGATAAAGAAATTGTGGTTGATAATGATTCACGAAAAATTAATGATCTCTTCCATGACTCAGAAAACCGAAAGAATGTTTATACGTTTAAATGGAACTCATTTTATTGTTTTCGCTCTCCCATTCATGCTGAGTCATTTACGTATGGATATCTTGTTGCCTTCCACCATCAACACAAATGGTCAGAAATGGATGAAATCATTATGGATCACGTGTCTACCTTGATTGGTATAGAACTAGTCAAACAATATGCTATTGAAGAAACAAAGGTAAGACTCCGCGGAGAATTAGTAGAAGAAATATTAATGAAGGATAACCTAAATACAAGTGCGGCGATTAAGCGTGGAAAAAAGTTAGGTTATAATTTAACGATCCCACATCAAGCGATCTTTATTAAAGTTAGTCATGATCAACAAGCATACACCGATAAAAAAGATTGGAGTAATCACCTCCATTATATTGTTTTGCAATCATTTGCTAATGCGAATAGACAGCACATCTTACTTCCGAAGCTAGACTCACTTTTTGCCTTAATTGAAGCAGAAGACAGTTCAGATAAAACAAATGACATGTACGATTGTTTATTAAACATTCAAGAAAGGTGGCACAACCACTTTGATGAACCATTAAAGATCGGGGTTGGCAGACTTTATCACTCCGTTCAACAACTATCGTTAAGTGCAAAAGAAGCAGAATATGCAGTTCAATACTCTCCCCTTCTTTTAAAAGAATCACTAATTACACATTATGATGAGTTAGGTTTTTACCAAATGTTAATTCAAATGCAAGAGTCTGGTATTTCCTTACAACAGTTTTATGAAACACATCTTAAAGGCTTGATTGACCAAAAAAACGACCGACCTGATTTAATACAAACACTCGAAACATATTTAATGTACAATTGTCACATTCAAAAAACCGCCTCTCATTTATACATCCATCGTCATACTTTAAAATATCGTTTAGCACAAATTGAAAAAAAAGCTGGTGTAAATCTT
Organism: Bacillus shivajii; assembly: GCF_020519665.1. Taxonomy (NCBI): domain Bacteria; kingdom Bacillati; phylum Bacillota; class Bacilli; order Caryophanales; family Bacillaceae; genus Bacillus; species Bacillus shivajii. Next base: position 1,863,176 of record NZ_CP084703.1, on the reverse strand, counting down.
CAATCACCTCGTGACCGTATGAATTTACATTTAGCGATCTTTGCATATAAATTTGTTCAGCTTCATCAGCGTATCAGTTAGGCTTCGCATCTTAAATATATAAATCATGGCTTTTTTATAAAAAGAAATCATTTATAATTCTCCATGCACTGGTCAAAATATAAATGAATCAACGATTTATAAAATCTGTTGTGCTTTCCTCTAACAACTTATTCTAAAAATGACTTTCCATTGGGAGCTCAACGCCACGTCCTGTGGCATGCTCGGCACTCCGCTGGGGATGTTCGCTTAATATCAGCTTACTTTGGATAAAAGTTCTGAATAAAGAAGGGAGAATACTGTCATGAAGTATAGGTTAGCGAAAATAAAGTCGAACAAACAATCGAAAAAACAACAAGCAAGAAAAATACATTACCAAGTTTATATTCCAGAGGAAAGAGAAGCTCAACCGAAAGATTACGAAGATATCGATTATTGAAAAATATTGTTGTCGATTTTTGTATTATTATAAAATCTTTTGACTAGTTTTAAGGAAGCTATTCCACTAATCGAAAGTTTGTCTGATAATATAGGAAAGGATGTTCCTATCATCATGCAAACACTGCAACCGATTGCATCATTTACTACATGTTCATGGAATGATTCTTTAGCATCTCTTATAATGTGGGACAATTCCCCACATACACCAACTCACGCAATGGAGTGTTAAATATGGAACTTAAAGTAGAAATTGAGAAAAAAAGAGACGAGCTCTTAACCTTAGCCAAAAATAACGGGTTAAATTGCAGTGAAACCATTAAATGTTCAAAAGAATTAGATAAGCTAATTATAAATTACAAAAACGCTACCCTTGATAAAAAAAAGAGCTGCCCAATGTGAGTCACTGGGCTAGCTCTTTTTTTCCTCTTTAATGGATTTCGCGTAAAGCTCTTTCCACATTTATTTTCCCATGACCAAAATATGGGTCTACTCCTTCTTCTCCTAAATCATCACACGTTCTTCGAATTAAATCATATACTTCTTCATTTGATAAATCAGGATCTACCGAGCGAATAAGCCCAGCTAAACCAGCTACATGTGGTGCAGCCATCGATGTACCGCTCATCATGACAAATTCGTTCCCTAGATACGTACTTGGGATATGTTCACCAGGTGCACTTACATCGATATGGTGACCATAGTTTGAAAAAAACGCTCTCTCTTCATGTGGATCGGTCGCTGCTACTGTCAAGACCTCTTCATATGCAGCAGGATACATAGGTGTTTCTACATTATCATTCCCTGAAGCTGCAATCATGACGACATCGTTGTTATAAGCGTAACGCACTGCTTCATGCATCATTTCTGAATCATGACTATCACCTAAACTTAAATTGAGCACTTTCGCGCCATTGTCAACAGCCCAGCGGATTCCTTTCGCGATTGACATCGAGTTCCCTTCCGCACGATCATCTAATACTTTTACAGCTAGGATTGGATTATTCCAAGAAACACCGGCAACGCCATCTTCATTATTAGTAACAGCTGCTGCAACACCAGCGACATGTGTACCATGGCCATGCTCATCATAATAAGCACCATTGCCTTCAAATGCATTAAATCCATCTTGAATTTTCTCACTTAAATCAATATGTTCTGGGTCCACACCACTGTCTATAATTGCTATTGGAACTTGCTCTTCGCCAACAGAAATAGCCCATCCTTCTTCAGCAAAAATTTGCGAGAAATTCCATTGATAAGGTTCATAAAATTCATCATTTGGTGACTCATTTTCATCGAACACATGAACTTGTCTTGTTCTCCTTTGTCGAGGTCTTGTTTGATGAGCCATCGTTTGCTTAGAATACTTATAGTTTGGCTCCATATATACAACAGCTGGGTCATCTGCCCACTCTTCCATTAATAATTCAGTGGAATCTCGTTTATCTCGAACAACTAATGAATCGTTAAATGCGTCTACGATCTTCACTTGATGATCTGCTGCCCATTCTTTTTTGTCGATGCCTTCTCTTAATTTAACGATGATCTCGCCTTCTTTATAATGTTCCTCTTCCACTTCTTTGTCATCTTCACTTTGCACATATAAACTCCAGCCTAAGTCTTCTACGTCTTTTTTTACGTAATCTTCATCAACTTCACTTTCGGTTGTCCCAACATTCATTCCGTCATCGCCGATGAAAAATTGACCATTTGCATCCGTTAATGCTGCTAAGTCTTTTACGAAATGCTCAATAAAAGATAGGTCTAGTTCAGTAAAGTAAAGGTGATCATTTTTTTCTTTACCCATGTACATTTTTTTCGTCCCTTTTTCAATAAACGGGTCAGAAAGTTTCACCCCGTTTCCTTTGTTTCGAGTGAGTTTTTCTTTTGGATTCGTTGGTACATCTTTTAAGTGAACATCGTATTTTAACTCATTATTCTCATATAGCGCGAACCCTTCAATGTGTGGGTGCTCATCAACAAATTGATCAAGTTCTTCTATTGTTTTTTGATCGTTTATATCCATATCCGTCCAGTCATCTAGTTCATCCTCAATTTTGTAAATAAACATTTCAATCGAACCTGTTAAATCTTCAGCCATCACTTCTGACATCGCAAGCTCAAAGCTTCGGTCTTCTGATTCATCACCATCTAACGTAAGATCCCGATTTTGGTGATCTGATAAGTACCATATTCCTAAGACAGAAAATAAGACAACACTAAAAGCGATCGTTAAACGTATAATACTTCTCATTTTTTAAACTCCCCTCTATATATCACCTTGTCCGTTAGGTTACCCAACGTTTATACGACATATGAAAGAAAAATCGATACGCGGAGTTTTGAAGTATACAAAATGCCTAGTATCTCTATGCGAAACGAAGAGAAACCTTAACAATCGGTTTATTTAATCTTCGCTAGCGCTGATACTAGGCTGTTTAAATTACGATACACTTACTAATACGTGTAATATGGAGAGATTAGGATATAAACGAGTACTCCCGTTAAACTAACATAAAGCCAAAGGGGCATCGTCCAACGTACCCATTTTTTGTGTGTTTGTCTTAGATCTTTATATCCTGTAAAAAAGCTCATTAAAGCTAAAGGTACAATAATTGCTGCTAAAATAATATGAGTAATTAAAATAAAGTAATAAACACCTGCGATTAGTCCAGTGCCGCCAAATGTTGTTGATTCGGCTAAAAAGTGGTACGTAACATAAGAAAAAAGGAAAATACCGGTCGTTACAAACGCACTGTAGATAAAACGCTGATGTAATGTAACATTTCCTTTTAGAATTGCAACTAATGCACAAACTAGAAATATAAAGGTGAAACTATTTAATGTTGCATTCAGTAACGGCAATTGCGTCACCCAATACGGAAGCTGGCCATCATATCCTGGAAGATAAGATAGTAAAACAATAAGTGCATTGACAATGACAGTAATAACGATCACTGTTCTTATATGATGCTTAACAAGTTTGTTCCAAAGATTCATGTTTCATACTCCTATCACGTTATCATTCTGTAAAATTTTGACGAATCAATCAAAGTATACTACGTTCTATTTGTGAAATAAAGACTTTCTGTGTCCTCTAACTATTTCAGCGTCGTAACAAAAATTCTTACCGTCAAAAAATTAAGTAGTTCCGTTTTCGAGGTGAAAAACAATAAAAACAAAAGAACTGGCAACATGTTTTACATAAAGTTTTATATGTGTCCTTTTAATTGTGTATTTTTTATTTAGATAAGCACTCGAATCCGTTTAGTTGGAGCACATAAATATCCGTTCAAAAATTCCTTCGCTTTCCGCGGGCAATGCCTCAGCTAAACAGGGCTATAGCCCTGTTGGATCTTCGCCTATTGCTTGTCCCGCTGGAGTCTTCGGATTTTTGACGGATATCCTTAATTCACCGCCTGTCACTTTTTCGAGTTATAAAATCAATGCGAATATAGCCTAGTTCATTAATAATTATCTCTTGATAAAATGTTAAAGTTAGATCTAAAAATATCACTTCAAATAATAACTTACTAATTCATATTAATTACTCTTTAAAAAGGGTGCTAATTAATACGTTATTTTGTTGAAAACAACCGAGAACACATTTATATGAAGAATTTGTTCAAAGCAGTTCGAAGATGTAATGCTCGTTGCTGTTCCAGCTAGAGTCTACGTTTATTTCAACTGCTTCTTGCATCTAATATCTTGTTCATTTGTAACTAAAAAAAACATCTTTTATAACATATGCTACTGCCCGCGGCAAAGAAGACACCGTGAAAGCAAACGAAGTGCAGCTTGAACGGATGTCACACTTGTGCCCAGAGGTGCAAGCATCCGTTCAAAAATTCCTTCGCTTTCACCCCAGGGCGCAAGCGAAGTGTATTTCAACTGCGAGGAAAATCAAAATTTTAAAATCAAATGCTGAACCTGTCAATCAATTTTAAAGAAGTGTTTAATGAAGTTGGTTCAATAACAACAAAGTAAAGGAGATAATTCAGGCGCGAATTACCTCCAAAAATGAGCTGTTATTTTCTATTTCTCCCTTTAAATCGAACTCCTTAGATAACTTAGGACAACGTAATAAAAAACATTATAATTTTGACGGATTCACTTCATTGACTTTTGTATTTCGCTTATTTTGTTCGAGCTTTTCTAAGAGTTGCTGAACATCTTTTTTATTTTCTTTTATGCCAAAAGCTTTTCTCTTTTCTTTTTTTAATAGCCGAATCAATAACAACTTTTCTTTATCGGTTAATACCATAGGCAACATACACCCCCAATTAAGTCATGCGGTCCTACTATTCTATCATGACAGTTGCTTGGCAGTGTATAAAAACGATGTCTTCGTTCGTGTTTGTTTCGATTTGTTCAGCTTACTTGCGAGTTTCAAAGATTACTTGGATTGTATTTCTTCGCAACTTCCATAATACCCCGTCGTTCACTTATTGTGCTTTTGAAAAGACGCTAACCCTTTCTTCTTTCTGCTTTTGATTTTTCACATAAACAGCAAGCAGTAATAGCGCTGCAATGATAAATAACGATGATGAAAAGTAAAATACAGCAGCAATGGAGAAATACCCTGAGATCAAACCACCCGTGACAGGCCCTAAGACATTACCAAGGAATCGAAAGCTTTGGTTATAACCTAACACCTCTCCTTGGATAGAAAGGGGCGCTTTACGACGAATATACGCCGTAGCACATGGAATAATTCCACCAATTTGTATACCAAATAAGAACCGCAAAATAACGAGTTGCCAAATATTCGTGACAAACGCTTGGGGTAAAAACAGTACTCCTCCCATCAACACGCAAAGGATGAGCACTTTTTCATGGCCTATTTTATCACCTAAAATCCCCCATGCCCTCGTTGCTACTAAGTTTCCTAAACCAGTCACTGAAAATGCAAGTCCAGCTAAAAAGGCAATATTTTCCGCAGTCATTAATTGTCCGACGTATAACGCTAGCTGAGGCTGAATACTAAAATTCGCCATCTGCACAATTAACGATAAAAGCATGACCATGACAAGCATCGGACTTTTAAATATAAAGCTGATCACTTCTTTCATACTTTTCTTCTCTTTATCTGCACCTTCATTTTTGACTAGCTTTTCTTTAATCCCAAATAACACAAGTGTTGTCGCCATGACAATGACTATTGCAGTAAGGATGAATGTGTATGTGAAACCAAATGCATCAGCTAATGCCCCTCCTATTAGCGGTCCAAAAAGTGCTCCAGATACTGTTCCCATTTGTAATGTTCCAAGAACCCTACCCGCTATCTCTTTACTCGTTTGTGTTGAGATCAATGCCATTGACATCGGAATAAACCCAGTAACAATTCCCATGAAGAAACGTAAAAAGAATAATTCCCAAACCGTATCAACATAACCCATAAGAAAAATCGATAAGGCAATTCCATAGCCTGTAATAATTAAAATCTTTTTTCTACCAAACCGATCGCCAAATCTCCCCCAAAGTGGTGAGACAATGAACGCAACTAAAAAGGTAATTCCGAAAACGAAACCCGACCATCTTTGCACGTATGCATCAGTAAAGTTACCGAATGTTTCAATATACAAGGACAAAAACGGCATTACCATGGTTGCACTTGCTGCAACAAAAAAATTTGCTATCCACATGATCAGCAAATTGCGTCTTTCAACAGAAATGATAAACACCTTCTCTTTTTTATTTCGTTACTCTAATTATTAGTATACCGAATTATTTAAAAATTGAAAAGAGATTGATGAATATCAATCCCTTAAATATTCATCAGCTCAGCCACTTCTTTATCATAACTGTCATTCCTGTCATCATTAAAAAGAAACCAACTGCACTGAAAAAAATCAAGATGAACCATTCATCTACCATCACACCAAATTGATCGTAGATTGTTTCAATGTTTAAATATCCTGTCACTCCATAGCTAAACATGATGAAGCCAAGGAAAAAAAGTGAGCTAAATAATATGGTTGAATTTGGTGTTGAAACCTTGTTACTTTCTGAGTTCTGTGGATGATCCTGTACTCGTTTTCTTGCTTGTTTGTCTTTTTTAAGAAGAAAGAAAATAATGACGGCAATAACGAGGGCAATAAAAAAATATAGAAATGATCGTGCAATGAAGCTAATAAACATGAGAAATAATAAAATCGCTAACATTCGATAACTTTTCCGACGGTCCATACTACACCTGCTTTATATTCTAAATTCCATTTATTATTTTACCATTAATCCTTTTTTAAAACATAATAAAAGAGCCTGAATAAATGAGATCACTCCTCATTTTGTTCAGACCCTCCAAACCCCAATTACTACTTACGGTACTTCTCTAGAAACTGTAAAATTGTCTTATATACTTCAATTTCATTTTCTTTTTTAGAGAAACCATGTCCTTCATCGTCTAACACTAAATAATCTATTTCTGTTCCTTGCTTTTTCAATGCATCAACTATTTGATCCGATTCTTCTTTTACGACTCGCGGATCATTTGCACCTTGAATCACAAGCATTGGCTTGGTCATTGTTTCAAGGTAGGTAATCGGTGAATCTTTCGTTAACCTTTCTTTGTCCCGCTCAGGATCTCCTAGCCAACGTTCCATAATTGGCTTCCAATGGTCAGGAACTGAATGAATAAAAGTAAATAGGTTCGACACACCGAAAATATCAATAACTGCACGGAAATATTCTGAGTGTCTACCTGCTAGTAACAACGTCATATATCCACCATAACTTCCACCTAGGACAAATAGTTTATCGCGATCACATTTGCCAGTTTCAAAAAGCCATTCAATTCCTGCTACACAATCAAGTCGTGGCCCTTCTCCCCAATCTTGTTCAACAAGCTTTTTAAACGTTGCTCCATACCCCGTACTCCCTCTAAAGTTTGGTGCAAAGATCGAGTATCCTCTATTTAAAAAACATTGGAACATCGCTCGAAAACTTTTACGCTCAGCTGCTTGCGGACCTCCGTGCGGCCAGAAGATTACATGACCGTTATCATTTTCAGGTTTCGCCTCAAACCAAAGCGCTTCAATTTCTTTATCGTCAAAGGAAGGATATGTGATAACTTCTGGCTCTACCATCTGAGCTTCGTCAATGCCCAATACTTTGTTCTCTGTGAGTTTTTCCCACTTTTGGCCATCACTTAAACGATATAAATTAAATGGCTCTGTTGCACTTCTCCCTAGTACATATACGTTGCCACTTTTTGCAACTTTTACTTGATCGAACGTCGTTAAAGGACAATCGATTCGTTTCGGGGACTGATCATCTTCACTTACTGTATAAAGGGAATCAACCACCCCTTTTTCCGTGTTTAGATACAATGTTTTTGATTCTTTATTCCACTCGATGCCTTCAATACTTTGGTCGTCAAATGAAGCGTATTTTGTTCGATCCCCCGATGAAATCTCATATTTCATCACATATGTAAACTCTGCTTCGTCATTCGTCAAATAAAGAATTTCATCATCTGATATAAATAAGCCTTGGTTGAATTCATGAACGCTCTCAGGGTTTTCACTAATCGGTTTCACTTCACCCGTTTCTAGATCATGTAAATATCCAACTTTATAGGTGTTCGCCATCATCTTAATCGTCACAAGGTACCTTTCGTTCGGTGAAACAGCACTAATAAATGTAGGGGCACCTTCACCGGTGTATAATTGTTTGTGTTCATCTTTTTCAAGGTCATAAACATATCCTTTTAGAAATTGTGGATTGCCTTGACTTGTAACATAAAACATTCGTTTTCCATCTTCACTTAAATGCGAGAAATAAAACTTATCCTCTTTTGTCCCTTCTACGATCTTCTTTTTATTCCCACCGCCGTAAGGAAATGCATACATGTGATAGTTTTCATCACCATCTTGATCAAAACCACCTAATACATATTGCTTGTTCGGATCTTCTTTTAAAAAGTTACAAGATTGTTCTGTATGAGCAAATAAATATGGAAATCCATTTGGTAGATCCATCGCCCACACGTTCATTTTGCCATTTAAGTTCGTGGAAAATAGTATTCTTGATTCGTCACTTGAAACCGTAAAATTTGTAATTGCATACGTTCTGAAAAATTGTTCTACCGTTGGTTTATTAAAATTAATCATATTAACATCCCTTTCTTCGAACTTTTCTGAATTTTGATGCCATGATTATTGTACAAAAAAAAGAGGGAGAGAAAAACCCCCGTTAGTTGGTTTTTCTCTCCTTCTCAAGGCTGACTGCTGATTCTTCTAAAAATGATATTAGTTCGTCAAACCGTTTTTTTGCTTGCTCGTAACCGTGATCATAGAGCGCTTGAAGACGTTCTTTTCTACGTTCAATTCTCGTTACCTCACGCAAATCATCCGGTCTAAAAACGAACGCTTTCCCTTCTTTCTCTAACTGTCGTACTTTTTCAAGGGAATCATTGTACGTTTTTGAGCGGTTTTCTACGACGTCAATTAAACCTGGATAATCTCTATACTTTCGTTTAAACCACCATTTACCACGTTTTACTGGCTTTTTTACATAGCCATCACATTGCGTTAAAATAACGACATGCTTATCATTGCCATCTATAATCGATCGATTTATAGGGATCGGATCACTCGTTCCACCATCCAATAATGGCCTTTTATCATGTTCAATAATTGGTGCTGCCATTGGTAGAGAACATGATGCTCGTAATATTTTATTTAAATCTTCGCCAAGCTCATGTTTTTCATAATAAATTGTTTCACCCGTCAAACAATCCGTTGCACCAATATAAAACTTTTGTTTGGAATTAAAAAATTTATCGTAATCAAATAGATTTTCTTTATTTGGAATTTGATCAAATATTAAATCCATATTAAAAAGTTCACCATTTTTAATCAGTCTTTTAATCGATAAGTAATCAGGGTGACCCGCATAACCGACTGTTACCGCTTTATTACGCCCCTTCTGTTTTGAAATATACGAAGAAGCATTACATGCACCCGCGGAAACTCCAACGATGTACGGGAAGTGAAGGTTATTTTCTAAAAAGTATTCAAGAATTCCTCCTGTATAAACACCGCGCATACCTCCACCTTCTAAAACAAGTCCAGCTTTCACCAATTCTTCACCCTCCTAGTTGACTGTCCATTTTTTATTGTACCGAATTGGCGAATATTCATCAATTGGTTAAATCATCGTTTCTACTTTTATCGAGTTACTTTCATCATTGTCTTTCATTTTGGTTATACACTCAAAATAAATTTCTATTTTTGACAGCTTATGTGCTCGCATTCCGCGGGCACGGCACGGGCTTCCCAAAACTCAGCACATTCGTTTTGGGTGATTTTCGTCTCGTGCTATTCCCGCTGGAGTCTCGCACAAGCTGTCAAATATATTTCAAAATAAAAAATCGATGAGAGAATTTCTGAAGTTAAGATGTTTGTTAAACGTTGAATGAATGACATGAATTTTATTAAACTGGACTCTAGATTCCCATGTTATTGATGTTTAAAGGTATTCTTTAAATTAAACAATTGAGACACAACCGGGACTGTAAAATATAATTACTTGAATCAATTTCATAATTACGTTTTTTGCACAATGAAACGAATGATATCATAATTTTTTTCATTACATGTACGTTTTATTTGGAAGTGAACGTAACAAAAGACGGCGACTCCCGGAGGATCAGCGACGAGCAATACTTCTTCGAACTGCTTCGAGCTGCGACGAGTAACCGCAGGAGCACTGTTTATCTGTGACGAGTAATCGCAGGAACAACGAGCTGAAGATCCACTTAGGCGAAGAGTTGTCGAGCCTAAGTTAGCTGAAGACAAGCCCTCGGGAAAGCGTCCGTCTCAAGTGAAGTTCACGCTCATCATTCGGAATTTCCCATCTTATTTTGAATTATGAAATTAATTCACTCTTGATGAAAATTAAAAATCAATTTATACAAATTCTGAGAGTGTATTGCTTTAAATAAGATAAATGAAGAAATTGGTTCGCATAGATGTGAGTGAATGATCATTGTTTATTTTCTTATGAATGTAAATCTTTTCAAGTTAATATGATAAAGGAGGACTATTTTAAGAAGGGTGGCTTTTATCGTGCAAGAAAAAATGGTTTTGCTTCTCACTGACTCATTAGGTGACGGAAATCGTGCATTAGGTGAATCTTTATTAAATACGTATTTTTCGTTATTAAAGCAAGAAGAAGCCTTACCTTCTGTGATCTTCTGTATGAACCGCGGTGTTATATCATTAACTGAACAATCTTTAGCAGCGTTACATTTAAAAGAGTTAGAAGAGCGTGGTGTATTAATTTTAGCATGTAAAACGTGTACAGAAGAATATGGTGTGACAGATCACTTACATGTTGGCCGCCTTTCAAGTATGCATGAGTGGATCAAACTCTCTAAAGAGTTCGAAGTCATGACGATAACTTAATGATGAAATCATCTGTTTTATAATGCCGACCCTTATAACAATGAATAATAAAAAGAGGCGAATCCATTGTGCTCTGAGCACTTATAAGTCGCCTCTTTTTATGCGTTATTTTTCATCTGTGTAATACATTAATGCCATTGCCCCAGGTCCAGTATGTGTACTAATGACCGGTGTTGTTTCAATAATGGAGATTTCATTATCTGTTAATTCATTCAATTGATCTCTTAATTCAGATGCTAATTCTTTTGCTCCAACTTGAGCAATCCCAATTCCTCGTACAAGCTTTCCTGCTGTTTCCTCTTCAAACTTCTTCTTATATAGTTTAATCATTTGCATATGAGACCGAACTTTTGAAACTGGTGTAAATACACCTTCTTGCAGTGAAGCAATTGGTTTAATTTTTAACAAAGATCCAACAAGTGCCTTTGCTCGACCAATTCGCCCACCTTTAACTAAATAATCTAACGTATCAACCATGATATAAATCGATGTGTTTTTACGTACTTCCTCTAATCGGCTGACAATCTCTTCTACAGTGGCACCGTTAGATGCTAATGAAACCGCTTCTTTTACTTGAAAGCTCAATGCTACTGAAATAAAAGAAGAATCCACCACAGTTACATCACTATCTGTCATCTCAGAAGCTGTTTTTGCTGACTGATAAGTCCCACTCATTCCAGAAGTCATATGTATGGATATGATCTGGCTCCCATCTTCACCTAAATTATTGTATGCCTCCAAAAATGAGCCTACGGATGGCTGTGAAGTTTGTGGGAGATCTTTTGATTGAGTAAGTTTACTCGTATACTCCTCTGGTGTAATATCAACACCATCAATGTATGATTCACCATCGATCGTGACGGAAAGAGGGACAATCGTCACACCTAACCTCTCTACTTCTTCTTTTGGTAAATCTAATGTCGAATCTGTTACAATTTTTACCTGTTTACTCACATGAGCACCCCTTTATAAAAAGACCTTACTTTATGTCAATCATACTATATTCCGTTTTCCTTGTTAAGAAAAATCCTTTAGCTCCCTCCGAAATTTGTCAGTTTATTTTATCTTCTGCCGAAAAATGAAGGATTATTTGTTGAAATGTGTTAAAATATAATTTGTTTTTTATCATACATGTGAAAGGAGGATGAAAATATATGAGCAACCAATTTCATGCTCCATTTATTGCCGTCGAAGGTCCAATCGGAGTAGGAAAAACATCTTTAGCAACAAAACTGTCTGCACATTATAACTTTCATTTATTAAAAGAAATCGTCGATGAAAATCCATTTTTAAGCAAATTTTATGAAGACAATGATGAATGGAGTTTCCAAACGGAAATGTTCTTTTTATGTAATAGGTATAAACAATTAGAAGATACATATGATTCTTATTTGTCAAAAGGTCAAGCAGTTGTCAGTGATTATCATATCTTTAAAAATTTCTTATTTGCTAAACAAACTCTAAAAGAAGATCACCTTCATAAATATGAGCGTATTTATCAAATCTTGACTTCCGACTTACCTAGACCAAATTTAATTATTCATTTACATGCTAGTTTACCGACATTGATGAAACGAATTGAAAAACGCGGCAGAGCGATGGAACAAGCAATGGACCCAGATTATTTGGAACGTCTTTCAACAGACTATCATCAATATATAAAGGATCATCGTCTAGTAAATCCTCATGTTCCTGTCCTTTCCTTTAACGGTGATGAAATAGACTTCGTAAATAATGAAGCTGATTTTCAAATGATTTTAGATCATGTCGATTTATTCTTAAAACAAAAAAGAGCACTTTTTTAGAAAATGACTGCACCTAGCATTTAAATGATGCTAACTTTTGTCTTAAAGTGTGATAAAGGTGGATTGAAAAAATTATGTTAAAACAACCGCATCAGTTAAACGACCATTCGCTAATCACTTTAGCTGGTACAGTTGGTGTTGGTAAGTCTACGTTAACAAACACGCTAGCCGAAGCATTAGACTATAAAGCTTCTTTTGAAAAAGTAGACGGCAACCCATATTTAGAAGATTATTATGCTGATTTTAAAACTTGGTCGTTTCATTTACAAATCTATTTTTTAGCCGAACGTTTTAAACAACAAAAAATGATGCACGAAGAAAAAGTCGGCTACATTCAAGACCGAAGCATTTATGAAGACGTAGGGATTTTTGCAAGGATGCAATATGAAAATGGAAATATGACAAGCCGTGATTACGAAACGTATAAATCACTTTTTGAAGCCATGGTCCTCTCCCCGTACTTCCCTAAACCTGATGTGCTTATTTATATTGACGGTAAGTTAGAACGAATCTTAGACCGAATTAACAGTCGAGGTCGCGATATGGAAATTCAAACGCCTCATGAGTTTTGGGAAGGGCTATACAACCGTTATCAAAATTGGATTGCTAATTTTGACGTTTGTCCCATTTTACATTTAGACATCGACTCCTACGACTGTAATGACCCTGAGTCTGTTCAAGAGATCATTCGCGGTTTGGAACGCCTGCAGCATGAAGATATCAATTATTTAAAACTGTAAAACTCGATTGCTATACAATTGCTCTCATATTATTTATTTTAAGCTGATGATATCAATGGTTACTAAGGTTCTTTTCTTAGTGACCATTTTTTATAGATTAGCTCTGTAAACCTTATTACCTCTTCCTCTACAAACTATTACATTGATGTTTATCGGTTTATACCTTTAACATTCCTAGAATTGTGACTGGTCGAACCACTCTCTCTCTAATCATTTTCATAAATCTCTATTTTTAAAAGCTTCTAAGAAGAATAGTTGTGAAATAAATTAATTATTCTTTAGTAATTCTATATACAGTTCAGTACCCTCTTTAAGAATATTATTAAACTCATCTATCGTTAAATTAGGGTCTTCTTGTCCTATTTTTTCTGAATATAACCCATTTTCAACTACTGTTAAAACTTTATTCATCCCTTCAATGAAATCTTCTTCTATCGTTGTTAATGTATCATTTTCAGCAAAATTTGAAACTGTATTAGAGTATTGAAGAAATGTATCCTGCTTTCTTATTCCTCGATTAACGGTTGCATTTCCCAAATCTAATATCGCGTATAATTCATTTAATTTGCTTTCTACAACAATCAAACTTCTTTTAAGGTGCTCACCTTCTATGTCGTCTGTTAAAATGACATCTAATTCTGCTTTGGCATCACTTAAATTAAAGTAAAAACGATTTAAAAAGCTTTCATATTGAGATTCATACTCTTTTTTATTTTCTAACTTCTCATGATATAACATAAATACGCTAATAATTAGTGCAATCGATAAACCGATTATAAAAATGTTTTTAGCCTTGTTAACGTTTGTTTTCAATTTAATCTTCCTTGTCTTATATAAGTAGAATGACGTTTCAAGAAACTTGGTTCTTTCAATCCTCCGTTGTAAAGTTGGAGTTACTAACCTAGTAAACTTCCTGTTTTTCACTCTTTGAAGTGCTTATAACAGAACTTGTTACACCATTTGTTAAACAAAATAGAATACTACCTAATTGTTTTATTATCAACCTTTCTATTTCTCATTAGTCGAAAAATAACCAGACCCATTAGAAAAATAAATGAAAGTGTAAATAATATACCATACCCAGTTTCATTAACGTGCAATTTGGCACAATCTAATCTTAAATCTTATTTATCAAAGTTTTTATTGCACTAGTTACCACTTTTGGTTCATCATTCTGTATATAATGGCCACTATTTTCAGCAATGATGAATTCGCTTTTTTGTGATATTTTAGAAATCTCTTTTTGCATTTCATTCCATAACGTTTGTGATTCCTCTGAATAATGAGCTTTTTCTCCTGCTGACAAAACAATTAATGGTACATCTACATTTCTTTTTGATTGTTTTAGTTGTTTTAAACTTTCCATAAATTCATCGTAATTACACTCGGAAACAAATTGTTTGTTATAAGCTTGTTGAAATTCTTTTGGCATCGTTGGGAGAAATCTTTCTCTATAATCTTCAGGCGTAGAATCAAGTAAGATAAGTCCACATACTTCATTAGGATATTCAGTTGTATATAATCGTAAATTAACTCCTCCAAATGAATGACCGACTAATATGTACGGCGGTTCTACCTTCGCTTCAGTAAGAAGTTCTTTTAACTCTTTTATGATCGCACGGCTTGTTCTTGAGTTAGAACTAGATTCACTCTTCCCAAGACCTGCTCTATCATAAATTAGAACATTCGATAGCATTGAAACATCTGATATAACTGAATCCCACCCCTTCGAATCATCCCCATATCCAGCATCCATGACAATCGTTGGTTTCCCTTTATTTTCACCAACTAATTTGGCATATAGTTTACAATTGCTTATTTGTATCAACATCTCTTTTGTCATATAATTCGTCCCTTTGTTTTCTTTAATCATTAATGAGAAAAATATATAATTCAGCTCCTACAAAACTAGTTCGTTAGCACAACAAGGAGCGTCTCAACGACAGATTGATTAACGTTTCCGTTAGCTTATATTTTTATCATTAACCCACCTCAACATTATTTTTTTCAAAATAAACAATGCTGCCCTCCACTTTAACATCATTTTCCATTCCACAGATACAAAAAAGATTTGCAACATTTCATTTCACTAACGCTCTCCGTTCCTTGAATTAGTAAGGGTTATTTTTTTTAATGATTTATTCTTTCTATATTTGCTTATAAGAATTGTTATGTAGAAAACAAAAATCATTAAAACAAATGTAATGGTAAAGATATATTTATAATCGAGTTCTCGATTTAATAACATATCATTTAATACTACAAAAAATGCATAAGAAAGAAAAAGTGTATTGGACGAATTACGATATGCTTTTAGCTTTATGTTATTTGAATGGTTGCTATTAGTTTCCAAACTTACTACCTCCACAAGTAAACGATCTACTTTTTTTATGGCATATATTTTTTCATCTTTTTCTCATCATCACATCCCGAAATAATAAAAAGATGACGATTGAAAATAATAATAGTAATTGCCTTTCTAACGCTTCAATGATTTCATCAATTGTATTTTTTTCTATATCTGAAATTTGTTTGTTTCATATAATGTTTGGGTTGTATGAATTACTTCTTCAAGGTCGTCCTTGCGTCAACTTATACTGTTTGTATTTTTGAAATATTGTGTTGCACTAATTACTGCAATTAATCCTACAAATAGAGGTGTAAAATATGCAAATGAATAAAGAACAAAAACGTTCAATTGTGTATTGCTACCAATATGATTTCCCATCAACAAACTTGACACAGAAATCGCTAAAACCAAAATCGGAAAAAGGTAGCGATTTACTTGTTTAATTTTTATAAACACAGATGAAAATCCAATGACTAGGAATAAAACTGAACCAAGAAGAGTAACGTTCCACATAATAATCCAAAAACGTTCTGAAACCCATCCAGCAATTAAACTATACCAGATAGCTTTGAAAACCCGACCATAATGAACTCCTCCATTTCTTGCTATTCCTTCTTAACGCAATATCCCTATTACTTGAATAAGCTTACTATTTCAAGTTTAACATTATTTCCCTTTTATTCGGACAAAAAAAGCGTCTCTTATTAAGTAAACTTATCCCGTTGGTTTTATAAAAAATTTTAGGATACCTTTATACTACAAGAAAGAAATCCAAGTAGGGTACTTTTATAAATCATTTCTCTATCCTATCCCTTGCTGTATCTGTGGTAGAGGATACTGGCATATGAGTGAAAACATTGGCAAGCCCGAATTTTGGCATATTATTATATATAGCTTCTGATGCATTTTTTTGGACTTTATAAGTCTCGTGATATATTCCAACACTACCATCATTCTTTATTTTATTATTGAAATTTCTCCAAGCAGTAGAATGTGTTTCTCCACGAGCATATGCCTCCAAATCTTCAAAGCTCCTCCAATACTGAATAAGGGTTATGCCTCGCCAACTTAATAGATATTCAGTGTGATAGAAACCTAATTCTGGACTTTGATATAATTCTTTTATCATCGGTCCCATTGCTTTAAATATTGGTATCCATTTTGTGAACGAAAAGAGATTGTTTATACGCATCCCAATTATAAATAAGACGAAGCTCTCTTCAGAATTGGCAATAAACCTACCATTATAAATTTTCTTGCTCATATAACTTCCTCCCTATAATCAAAGACCTCATTATTCAACTTTTCTCCCCATGACTTTAATAAGTTTTATCATTTTAATTCTAACATTATTTTCCTTTTTTGAGCGAAAAAATAGCATCCCTTATTAAAGAGACGCTTTTAATCAGATATCTCCCTCACATCAATGAATCAGTTGCTTACATGATTAGATCTTTCTTATGATGAGTTTTTGTTTATACATTATGATTATTCGAACCAGACAATTGATTCATTTTTTAGTCGTGTTAATCAAGCGTATATGGAACAGGACATAGTAAAGTTGGAACAATTGATGGAAGTTGAAGAAAATAAAAATCACCTGATTTTACTTGAACTTTACACTAATATTCTGAAAAACCGAAAACAGTGATGATCTATAGCTTAATCCGGAATCATTATTTGATTACCTCTTCTCAGTCGAAGTTTGGGATTACTATGAATGAAAGCTTTATAGCTGAACAATGTTACTAATGAATCCTGAAATGGTATTGAATTTATCTCACACCGCTTTTAAAAAAGTAAGCGATAACAATTAATAAAAGGCATACATATTGAATAAATTAGAAGCCCAAATGTGCATCTATCTCTACCCGTTGTTAAAGTAGGTTTTATATTTATTTCACAGTTGACTCTAATGCTTCGTTTCTTACCTCCAAAATATAATTGTCTAAAATATAGTCTTTGCCACCATTTTTCTCATACCAGTCTTTTACTCGTTGAACATGAGGCATGTCACTCCTTACATTTGACTCAATTTCTATGTAATCATCGTAACTATCATACTCCCATATAGCAAAGATTTCATAGGTATTATTTCCATTGTCCTTCATCCAACGCCCTACCAAACGCGCACCGTGTTTTAATTGATTTGGTAGATTCGTTTTATTAAAATGGTTATTAATTTCTTCGACAAAATCACTTTTCACAGTATAAAATTTTCTCCTATAAAACATAGAGTATCCTCCAATTTTTTAATTCTTTTTTCACAAACCTCCACGTTAACTACATAACTGTATAACGACTGCACTAATCATTTTCATATAGCGACTTATATTCGCTCCATAAAATATCACTATGAATACCGTCATAGTCTTTCGGTAAATCTTTTAAAAATTCTTGGTAGGCTATAAGTTGTAACCGTCAAGTAAAATTGAACACTTTTTGCTAATTAATTTTGAACACTTTCATTTCCAAATATGGTTTTTCGATATTTCATTCGATGGCTATCCTCGTTCATATGAATAACCTCTGCACGATGAATTAAGCGATCAAGAATAGCTGCGGTTATACTTGGGTCCCCCATTAATTCACCCCAATCACTTGGGGCTTTATTTGAAGTGATAATAATTGATGCACTGTTATATAGATCATTTATTAAATGGAAGAACAAGTTTGCTTCTCTTTGATCCATCGCCATAAACATCATGTCGTCAATAATGACTAAATCTGAATTTCTTATACGTTTCATTCTTGTTTGTGATTTCTTCGTTACTTCTTCTGTTTTTAACGTGTGTATCATTTCTCCCATTGAAATAAAACTCACTTTATACCCCTGATGAATGGCTTCAATACCTAACCCTACCGCAAGGTGAGTTTTACCCGCACCTTGCGGTCCTAATAAGATTAAATTAAATAATTGCTCTATCCAAGTTAGTTCTTTCAATTGATGATATTGCTTTTTACTTAACGATGCTTGTTCATCTAAGTTAAATTCATTTAATGTCTTGTGGAAGGGGAATGTCGCCCATTTCATATGTTTTTCTATCAACTTTTCCTCTCGACACTTTTTTTCATAAGATAGAACGTCTAATAAAAAGGTTGTATAAGATGCATCGTTTACTTCTGCTTCTTTGATTAAGTCAGTAATGTTCTTTGACGTTTCAGAGAACCGCAGAGATTTTAATAATTCTTCTGCTTGCTTTATTGGTTTCATAGGTCATCACCTGCCAAAACCGAAACATACTCCTTAATATCTCTTGTAGCTGGCTTTACACTCATGAGTGATTCACTTTCTTCATAAAGTGGTTTAATCCTGTTTGTCTGCTGAGGGAGTGTAATGTTCAACGGTCGTTGTCGGTCAAGGTACTGAACCATATCGCTAAAATCTGTTGCACAAAAGAGCTTCTGCTTTACACATTCCATCAGTGCACAATTGACGATCTTTCGATCATTTTTCTTTAATACCTTTGAAATGATTTGAAGCTGGTCTCTAATGTAACGAGGATATGCTGTCCGTACACCTTGAAGAAAGGAAAAGGCAAGTTCATTGTCGTCAAATTGTTCCACAATGGACTCAATAAAACTATCGATTCCTTTCGTACGATCCCGTGTATGTTGGCGATCTTGAATGAGCTTGCCTTTTTCAGAGGAGAGTGGATGTTTAGCTAACACTTCTCCTGTGGCAATATCACAGATGACGATTTGATTATTCTCAAGTATCGAAACCGTTACGGTTGGATTTTTCTCAAATGTCCCTAGTGGCACAGAATAACGGTTTGACTGATAATAAATCGTATTGTCCTTTCGTACTTTCCTTGATATACTTGAACTACATTGGTTATCAATAGGAAAACTATTGATAGGTGAAGAGATCGGTCGTAAGTGTTGCTTTTCCAGGAGAAACACTTCGATTGGTCTCTTTTTTGTTGTGTTATGAACCTTATAATTTCCTGTTCGTTCCAGCCAAGCTAAGCCATCCTCATTCCATTTATCTATACCGTGAAACACCCGATGTTTAGCGAAATTTGATTTAATATAACCTACTACATTTTCGATTTTACCTTTGCTCTCTGGATCGGCCTTTCGACAAACCCACATGTTTAGCTTCCTTTCTTCCTTATACGCTTGAAATTCCTTTGTTAAAATCACATCTCCACCATTTTCACTGACAACCAACAAAGCATCTTGGTCATAAACAATCTCTCTCGTAATACCTTCAAAGTATTGAAAGGCATTTTCGTGAGCGCGAATGACATCTCTTGTTGTAAAAGGACGATCCAGCCATTCTTTATACTTGTATCTAGAATTGGACATCACGAAGGCAATAAAACGAAGTTTTACACTGTTTCCATTACTAGACTGTTGATTGGTCTGTCCAAAGTCCACTTGCATTTGATCACCCAATGGTGGGTCAGGAATGGCTTCATATGTTCGAGGGACTGATTCCTTAGGAATGTTGTATTCATTTCGTAATTCCCTAACATAACTTCTAACTGTACTCTCGGCAACGTCTTCAACCCCATGTTGTTCTTGCAGCCAATCTAATACTTGAGAGGCAGACATATCTCGATGTTTCTCCAACCAAGAAAGGATAACATCTTTATAAGGATCTAACTTCTTCGCTCTTCCTTTTTGTTGAAGCATCCACTCATGCATATCACTAGGTGACTTTTTCAAATAACTATATACCGTAGTTCTTGAAACTCCTAGTTTTTGCGCAACCTTTACTTTACTGAAACCTTGCTTTAATAACTGCTGAATTTCCATGTACATTTCCCACTTATCCACCTTTTTTACCTCCATCACAATATATCTCAAAGGATAATCATACTGCGATATGAGGCTTTATTTTCAATCCTTCTTTTGGTAAATAAATGTTCAATTTTATCAAGCGGAAACTGTCCACTTTAGTTTATCAGTCACATAAGTCCATCTTCTTTGGCTTGATACAAAGAATTTAAATAGTTTTTCAAGGTATTTCTACCTTCTACTTGCTTATTTTCTTCTAGTATTTCTGATAATTCAGCGTGTAGCCTGTCTACCTCTTCATAATCAAATTTTTCAATATTATCCCTGAAATTATCAAACTTACTCTCTAACAAGTCCTCGTCAAATTCCATAGCGTTTTGCTTGCTCTGTGAGCAACCAATTATAATTCCCATAAAGCTTAAAATTATAAAAAAATAAATTAACTGTTTCAAAATACTCCCCCGTTTTAATTATTTTTACAACTTACTTAAAATCTTCTTTTAGAAACCTTCTCTTTAGTTTGATATTTTTTCATTTTTTTAGTGTGAAGAGAGTTGCAAAGTTACAATTCGTAACTTTAATAACTTCTCCGTTTGTTTAAGTAAAGACCTTCACAAAATCTACCTATTCATCCTCAATAATTAACATATTAGAATCGTCAAATTCCCAAATATCTCCGTAGGCGACTTCCCAATAATATCCATCATTATCTGTAAAATAACCACCATAACCGCCCCAATCAGTTTTCTGAGGCTCTTTTTGAATAGTAGCACCTGCCAACTCTGCCTTCTTGAATAGTTCGTCAACCTCCTCATTTGATTTTGCATTATAAGCTAAAGTGATTCCCGAGAACCCCCTTACGATTTCTGGAGGATTATTTTCATTAACATCCAAAGCTAATTCCTCTAAAGGATATAGTGCTATTCTGGTTCCTTCGTTTTAAAAAAATTATATCTGGACTAGACTCGTTTCCTCTAACTGAAGTGTCAAATCCTAATTGTTTGAAAAACTTGTGGGACATTACAATGTCTTTTGTAACAAGTGTTATTATATTTAATCTGTTCACATTGTCCTTCCTCTCTTAATTTTATATTTAATTTTAAGTAAATTGCTGATCTCAACCACAAACATTTATTGAAGTATCCTGCTCCGTACAGTTAAATAAAAATATCTTCTCCTGTTGAAGGGTTCTCCCCATTAGCCCCTCAACGGCACCAGAGGCTTATTGAACTATTGCTATCCGTTTCTTTAAGTACACTATTTCACATAGTATTTATTCTTTACTTTTCACTACACTTAAAATTTCAGAAACCCCCATTGCAATACTTGCATTGAGCATTCCAAACACTGTCCAAATTAACGTCATTCCATCATATTCCCCTATAAAGTTCATTACAAAGAATATAAAACAAAATGCAAATATTATTAGTCCGAAAATAAATAAAAATCTAACCAAATCTATACCTCCAGTAAAGCTACCCGTTTGTTCAATAAGAAAATAATCAACATCCCCTTAACCTACTAAATCCTGATAATCCAACAATGGTATTTCTACGGGAACCCCATCATTTTTATCTTTCCTATACAAAACTAAATAACCACCGATCATTTCATCGTCTGCTTCATAAACATATGCTTGTATCCAATCATAATTTAGAGAACCAGTTTCTACAATATACCCTCTTTGTAAGATAGGTTCATCCAAGTATGGGGTGAGGTCAATATTTGCATTTTCTTTTTTCTCTTGTACATATTTCTGATGTTCATTAAGTTGATTATGTACTATCGATTTATCAGTTTCTTGATAGTTGAAATATACTTTAGAATGACTGTATCGAATATCCCAACCATACGAAGATAGGTAATTTTCATGCTCTTTGGGAAAAGGGATTCCTTCCCGTTCTCTATCTTGGCACCCTATGATAAATATAAATGAAACAAAGATCAAAAAAGAGATTTTCCTCATAAAATTCCCCCCTAGATAAAAACAAATCAAACTTAAAAATAACTATGTTATGGAAAATTAAATAACTAAGAAAATAACTTATTAAGCTATCACACCTCGAACATTAAAGGATCATTCATTAATATACAACTCAAAATCCTCCCAATGATTCTGCTATTTTTAATAATTTCTCTTCACTTATATTATTGCCTTGTAGTCTATATGTTGTACCGTCGACCTCCCATTGAATAAATATTGCATTTGGACGAGCGATAAATCCAGGATTATTATTAATCTCGATTTCTTCCCAAGTATAGGTTTCTCCTTTTTCCAACTCAACCAGTGAAGCTACAAACCTAACTGAAACTTCTTTGATTTCATCAGAATTACCAAATAATTCAATTTTCGCTTGTTCGTCGTCATGATAAGTTATACTAGCTCCCCTCCATGTAATATCCTCTAAGTACATAGGGGTTTTTATTTCAAATTCTAATAAATCATTTAACGCACCTTCTACATCAGTAGTGGTTACCTTAGACATCTCAACTGATTGATTAGGAAAGAAATATAAAAGCAATAATAACAGGAAGGTTCCCATTAAAATTTTCTTCATAATTACCTCCTTCTCTTTTTTTGCTAAACTCCCTGTTAACAATACAAGGGGAGCGATTGCTTGTTCAGATAAAGCTACCGTTTGTGAGCAAACCATCATAAGATGTATAGCTAGTAATCTCTATGTAGAAAATAGAATGTTACCTGTCCAATTATAAAACTTACTATAATAACAACCATTCCAAAATTGACTTCCTTTGTCACAACACTAAAAATTACAAATGCGCTTATCATGAAGATTAAAGTCCAAGTAGCTTTTTTCAATTAAACCACCTTTTCTAGTAATTGGAGTTCCTAATTTCAATGATCAAAATTAATCTCTCCATTACTTTAATAAGCTTTATCATTTCAAGTTTAACATTATTTTCCTTTTATTTGGCCAAAAAATAGCGTCTCTTATTAAAGAAACGCTACCCGTAGTTATATACATATGATTTAACAATCTTTAACTATATTCACCTGATTTAATTTTTTCTATGAATTTGCTTGTTATCTTTTCAACTTCTTCTTGCGAATAGTGCTCAATATTGTATGAAAACATATAATGTCCTTCATCCACAGCGATAAAGTATTGATAGTCGGTTCCGTTGTTTCTAAATAACACTTCGTTTGCTTCTATCTCTATCAAGTCTTCACTAATACCGCCCTCTTCGTTATTAAGCATCTCCGGCATATCTAATTTACTAAAAGCTAACCAAAAGTACATATCTCCCGCATTTACATAAGGAGGAACGAGATGTTTCATCCCTGTTTTTTCTTTTTCTTCTTCTACAATGACTTCATTTTCGTAGCGCTCATCTTTATCCGATACTTCCGCATGGTACTGAACATCTACAGAAAAAGGCTCTTCTCCTGAAAAAGTAACAAATGCATTTTTGATTTCTAATTCTTCCATTTCTGGAACGAGAATATCTTTTATGTCTAATTCACTCATTGCCTTATCTCTAATTTCTTCTATTACGCTATCATACTGTTTCTTTTCATTTGTCTCAGAAACTTCTTTTTCCCCATCGTTGTTTTCAGCCATATTACTGCTACCGCAACCAAATAAGGTTATACCTGCAATTATGAGTGAACATACACACAGTAATTTCTTCATAGTTTATTTTCCCCCCTTGTATTAAATGATTGCTCAAAATATTAACCTACGTGTTTTTTGTCATAAGCAAAAATCCAAATTACAAGTGGTAAAACCAAAACAATGTATAATACCACAAACAAAGTTGTTCCAATTATTTCTGCCTCTGTTGCAATGTTTATGCCTATAAATATAATACCTAACGCTAAACAGGGAGCCACTAGTCCTTTCTGATGTTTATGGCGTGCATCTCTGTCCAACTTTTTGGCTCTTTTTCCTAACAAAAAGGTCAATTTCATTGCATGACCAATTGCGTATAATATCATAAAAACTCCTAAAAGAAATGATATTTCGTGCATTGTGTACTGCCCCCTATACTTTTACCTTAATAAGTGGTATCTCACTTAACTTTTCACCTAAATCACTGCTTTTTTTCCTAAACTCCCCATTAGTACCACAACAGAAGCGAGAGCTTATTCAACTCTCGCTCTCCGTTAGTTTAACAAGTCTAAGGAAATATCTGAGAGCCTATGTCTAATTACCAACTGAACTTTTTGTACTTTTTCATTACTGTTTTTTAAATCTTCTGTTTGTATTTCCCAAGATAATTTTGTTTCCTGTTCTAATTTTTTTACTTGTTCCTCAATCAAAAGAGAATGCTTTTCATATATCTTAATAGCAACTTTTTCATTATTAAATTCCTCTGGTAATCTATAATTTAACCCGTCAAACCATTCTTGGAATTCTTCCTTACCATATTTATTAAACCTGTTTTCTAAAATAATCATTATTTCATCAACAAATTCCTTATTAAATCCCATTTCATTCATCTTGTTTTGGATGTTATCCAAAGTAATATTTGATAATACATTTCTACTCTTAAACCCAAATAGTTTCTTAATCATCGTTCTCCCCCTTCATAACCATATATTTATTCAACTATTCTGCTCCGTTAGTTCAATAAAAAAATGGTATGTCCTTATTAAGCGAAACTCCCCATTACTTTTAGTACATCTTTTCACAAACTCAGCATACTACACATTGAAATTTTAACATATAATTCCAACGTTGCCACAAACTCTTTTGTTAGGTTATTTTCGTTTAATAAAACTCCAGCTGAAAATGTACCTTGAGGCTTGATACATTTTTCATACAATTTAGATTACGAAAAACATTTCAATAAGAGGTAATCCCCTATAGATCAATAAATAAAAAACCCCTATCAAATCACCATATAATTTGATAGGCAAATTACTCAACATTTTCTTTGTTTGAGACAGGTTACGGAACTCGTTACACCGCTTGGGAATCTGTTACCCGAAGAAAAAGTCTTAGTTGAACTTATACTTCACATTTAAATTCATCTACTTCGAGTAAAAATCTTAGGTGAAATTCTATACATTTTTATGAGAAAAACAAAAAAAGAAGGCCTCGGAATGAGACCTTCTACTTTAAGAATGATACGGTGAATCTTCAGTTTGCTGTTCTTTTTTTAATTTTTTTCGGTAAACGAATCCAGCCATTGTAATACTTACTTCGTATAAGAGTAGTAATGGGATAATCACTAGAATATCCGAAAGTAAATCTGGTGGTGAAATAAGTACACTGACGACAATTAATGCAAAGTAAGCATATTTCCTGTTATTCTTCATTCCTTCAGGCGTTATAATACCGATACTCGTTAAGAACATAACGACTAATGGCATTTCAAATAGAATACTAAAAGGAATGGTCATTCTTAATACGAATTGGAAATATTTATCCGGAGTAAACATCGTTTCAAACATCTCTGCTGATAAGCCGAGCAAGAAATTCAATACAATCGGCATAACAACAAAATAACCAAATGCTAACCCACCTACAAACAGTATGAAAGAAGCAGGAATATAAATAATCGTTGCTTTCCTTTCTTTGTCAGTTAAGGCCGGCTTTACAAACACCCAAATTTGAAAGATGAGTACTGGTACAGTACACGCTAACGCAATGACACCTGCTAAACTAAAGTAAACCCATACAATATCTAGCGGTCCTAAGACGGTGAGTGTCATATTAAGGTCCTTAACAAACCATTCATAAATGTCCCGAATAAAAATAAAGCTTATAATAAAGAAAACGATAAATGCTGCTAACGTGATCATAATACGTTTTCTTAATTCGTCTAAGTGATCAAGAATGTTCATACTTTCGTTAGACATGATGAGGCTCTCCTTAAACATGAAAAAGATGCAAGATGGATGACACCTCACATCCTTTCAACCCTTTATTTTACATTTTAGCGGCACTCAAAAAGTTTGACAAAACGATCGACGTTACTAGTCCACCTGGAACTAGCAAGCTTAGTAACTTTTTGAAGTCATCACTTTATTGATTTGATTTTTTTTTCGATGAATCGTCATCATCTTCATTTGTTAAGTCTCTTGTCGAGTTTTTAAATTCCTTTAGCGTTTGTCCCATCGCACGACCAATTTCCGGAAGCTTCTTTGGTCCGAAAATTACTAATGCAATGACTAGTATAAGGATTAAACCTGGAATTCCAATATTAGATAGCATTTATATCCCTCCTCTGGCTCGTTTGTCCAGTCTCTGGTTAAACGAATTACACTTCTATTATAAAGCCTGAATATATATAATACTATATTCAACGTAAATTCTCATATAATATTCATAATTTCATTTCCTACGTTCCCTTTCAAAGATTATCGAAATAATCAGTGCCTTCTACTATTTCAATGTTATAATGAAAAAGCTAGTCCATCGTGTGATTCATAGAATTTCAACTTTGTAAGGAGAACGTTATGTTTATTGTTATTGTCAATTCGTACTCAGGTCAACATAAGTCTAATTATATCCTAAAACAAATGAAACAACATTTCTCTACACGTTTTGTATCATATTTTACCCACCAATATCAAGGGGATGAAATGTGGCAAATCATTCATGACAAAATAAATGAAACTGGCAATGCGTTAAAAGGAGTCATCGTAGTTGGTGGTGATGGAACATTACATCAAACGATTCAACATTTACACGATATTGATGTCCCCTTTGGGTTAATCCCTTCAGGCTCTGGAAATGACTTCGGACGTTCATTAAAAATAAGTAACAATACGAAAAAAGCGATAAAACGAATTATACATAATCAACCAAAAACCTATGATTTATTACGAGTTCAAGATAAGCGTGTTTTATCGATCGTTGGAATTGGAGTCGATGCTGTGACTGCCTCCTTATGTCAACATTCAAAATTAAAAAAATGGTTAAACCGTGCTTTCTTAGGTAAATTGACATATTTGCTCTTCTTTTTTAAAGCAATTAAACAATATGAACCTGTTCAAGCAACCATCACCGATGAAAATGGGAAACAAACGTTTGACCGTGTTTGGCTTATTGCAGGTGGAAATACGAATTATTATGGTGGAGGAATTCCGATATGTCCACAGTCTGATCCTCATGATGGGAAAGCAGACCTTGTCATCGTCCACGGGTTATCATTGATAAAATTAGTCGTCATCTTACCTTCTGTCTTTTTTCGAAGACATTTATCACTTCCATACGTTCATTCAATGAGTGGCACGACATTTCAAATAGAGTCTTCTCATCAAACACCTGTTCAAGGAGACGGTGAAAAACTGTGCCAAACTCCGATAACAGTAACTGTTGAGCAAGATGCAGTGCGTTTCTTTTAGTAGTCATAGATTAGTAGCTTCCCTAATTACTAATTGGTATATTGTTCTTGTTTTCAAAATTACCAAATAAAACTTACAAAATAGAAGGTTAATTAATGTGATTTCGGTCATTATGTTTTTGCATTTAGTGATCAAATTAGTTTGTCACTGTATCATTTATTTAGTTACTTGAATCAATTTCATAACTCAAAATAAGATGTGAAATTCCGAATGATGAGCGTGAACTTCACTTCAGACGGACGCTTTCCCGAGGGCTTGTCTTCAGCTAACTTAGGCTCGACAGTTCTTCGCCTAAGTGGATCTTCAGACTGCGCTTATCCTCCGGGAGTCGCCGTCTTTTGTTACGTTCACTTACAAATAAAACGTACATTTAATGGAAAAAATTATAATATCATTCGTTTCATTGCGAAAAAACGGAATTATGAAATTGATTCACTTGTTTGCAAATTAAACATTGATGAAAACAAGGGGAGGGTGTTTAAAATAACCCATCCCCTTATTCAGTATCAAATATCATAACTATTCAATTTAAATGAATACCTTCTTTCGGTGATTTTTGGAACGTAGTACCTTTCAATAAATGTACAATCCCCGTCTTTATTAACAATAATCACTGTACTTGATCTTGTACCATATCCTTCTGTTTTGATAAACATAGGAGACAACATTTTCTCAATTTCCTTCGTTACACCTGTCGTCGGTAAATATTCGTCATCGGCTTGTTTATCATTTCTTAAAGCGTTAAACAAGTGTACTACGAGTTCTTCTTTGTTATTTACTTCTAATCCATCATACATCGCTTTTTTCATGCTCTCTACTTTTGGCCAGTCGCTATTCAACTCTGCATTGCTTAAAGCATAAACGCCCCTATGAATCGTTTTCGTATCTTCTATTCGGTTTGAAAGATAATTCAACCTGTTTATGGAACCATATATTAAGTTGAACCCTTCAAAATTCTCCTTTTCGCTGATCAAATGATAAAACTTTTCTCTGTTTGTAAAATAACTTTTTACAAGCTCTCCCCTTGATGTTGTGTATGTTTCTTGCGCACTTTTTTCTCTTACATTTGTTAACATCGCAATATCGCCACTTTTTGATAAAGCTAACCAGGAACCTCCTTTTTCAAGGTCGATTCCTCCTACGACATCATTGTTTTCCATCCAAAATGTTGCCTTTTCAGTTGGACGATCATAAAATTCGTCTCGATTGGCGGCTAGAATAAAAGGAAATTCAGGATGCTCTCCGATTGCTAACCCAATTAAACACATACCGTTATCAACGCCTTCTTGTTCTGAAATATTTTAGACAAACATAAGTGAACACCGTCACAAAAAAACTAATAAAACCTGGGGCATAACTAGAAGGGATGAGTGCATAAATGATCATACCAAACACAATGGCATATGATGCGTCTGCATTCAATTTATTCTTATTATCTGCTAGTTTCATTAAATCGTTACGACTTATGTTAAGCTTTTTATGAACGGTATAATCAGCTACAATAACTGCTGATAGTGGGATGATAAACACCCCTAATAATGAAATAAAACCTTCTGCTTCATCAATTACTCCTGGATATGTGCTTAATAAAACTCCTGCAGCACCAAAGATCATTGCACTCTTTACTCTTCCTAGTGAAGGAAAGCTATTTAATAAACTATATCCTCCTGTATATGCATTATTTAAGTTAATCGTAATCATGCTCATCATTGCGGCACTCATAATAATGAACAACAATATTGTTGAGTCTGTCCATTGGCTAGTAATAATAAACGGATTCCAATGGTTCGCAGCAGCTGCCGTATAGGCACCAAGTAATGCCGTAATCGTAAAGCCTACACTATTTCCTATTAATATACCCCAAAACGCATGATGAGTTGATCTGCCGTATCTAGCCAAGTCTGATGAAGAGCTAACACCTGACACATATTGAACAAACGCCAGACTGGCAAAAAAGGCCATCATGGATAAGGAGTTATCACTTCCAAATTGAAAGATTGCCACATGGTTTTCTCCCGTCGGTGTTGACGTAAAGAACACGTAAAACATGACAACGGCTGATAAAAACATGATCGGTGTGAAAAATGCTGTTATTTTTTTCATCATGTGAAAGCCAACAAGAGCGAGATACCCCATAATCATTGCTAAAAATAATGACAGATAAATGAACGGAATATGTATATGAAAGGCTCGTAGTAAAATTTCTTGTAACATATATGCTCCACCGATTGTCTGAACACTAAACCAATATAATGAGGTAATCGTTCGTACTGGTGATGTAATCCACATCGCCCCTTTTGTCCCAACCATTGTGCGAATGGCATATTGTGCTGGGATTCCATATTTAGCCCCAGGTAATGCAAGTAAAGACACAAAAACGAATGCAAGTACAGCCCCTATAACGGTTGATAATACAGCTGCTGAAAAAGAAAGCCCTCCTTCTAGCACAGCTAGAGCAGGGACTAAAACGTTTCCAGCGTTTACAGAAACGGCGATTTGTATTCTTGAATAATCAAAAGCAGTTGTCGTCTTTAAGTGGTCAGGAACTTTTTCTAAGCCAAGTCTCTCAATCTTTGTAAAACCTTGATGATGTTCTGTCCTTTCAATGGCATTTGACACAAATGTTCCTCCTATTAAATGTTTACCTTATATTGATCAAATAAGTTGCTATCATTTCGATGAATTTGTCGATAAACTTCATCTAGAAAAAGCTTTTTCGTATTAGGGTGTAAAAGTGTATACGCACTCATTTCATAATATTGGCGTTCATTCATTTTCTTATCATGTAATAGTCGATCGAAAAAAGGCAGTCGAAATTGATCAATTGATATATAAGCAATAAGAATTTGGTCTTCTTCTGATTGCACTTGCATTTTTAACCCTTTAACTTTCGGAAAAATAAAAGAAGTAAAATCCGGTACAGCCTTTAACTGCTCTCTTTTCGCTTCCTTTATAAGAGGCGTTGAGTTTGGTAATGAAACAAAATAAGTCATTTCTTCATATGAAAAGTGTAATTCCGTTAATTTTTTATTGTGCTTTGTTAATTTATTTTCTGTTTTCCACTTTAAGACGTAATACATAAACGGTCTACTTAACATGATAAGTGATATTGAAGCTAAAATAAACATCATGACGATGATTAAGACATTCATGATACTTCAACCCCTTCGTATAAATTGACGCGATTTTTCCCACTTGATTTCGCTGCATATAATGCTTTATCAGCATGATCTATTAATGTATGAATATCACTCACATGAGAAGGGAATGAAGCAACCCCAACACTTACAGTTACACTCCCATTCGGTTGACGAGCTTCACCATAAAAGTGTGCTTTTTCTACTTTTGCACGAACGCTTTCAGCTAATTGACATGTTTCTTTCTCATCTTTCATTGGTAAAATGATGACAAACTCTTCACCACCAAAGCGACACACGAGATCTTCATGCCCGAAATGATTCTTTAAAATATCTGCTAATTTTATCAACACATCATTGCCTAACAAGTGTCCATGAGTATCGTTATAGACTTTGAAATGATCAATATCGATAACAATAGCCGAGAGAGGGTTTTCATTTGTTTTTGCTGACTCAAATAAATGGGGAAGCATCCGGTCAAGAAAGCGTTTATTATATAGTTTAGTCAAACCATCTGTAATCGCCATTTCTTCCGTTTTTCTATAAAGTGAAGCATTTTCAATTGCCATTGCAGCTTGTGTAGCTAACGGCATAATATTGTCCATCTCTTCTTTCTTTATTTCTTTTCCGTTTACAATATTGTCAATCATTAAAACGCCAACGACTTTTCCTCTATTTAATAATGGAACAACCGCAAACTGTTCCATAGAAAATGTTTCCCTTATTTGTCGAACGAGTGGATCATTCGTGTGTTCTTCTATTATGACTGGTTCTTTCTTATGAATAACACCACTCATTGTATCGTTTTCATCCGACACTTGAAATGAAAGTGATCGTAACATCTTGTTTAATTCATGGTCATCTAGCTTTGCTTTTTCTTGAAGTTGTATAAAATCTTTTAATGTTAGCTTATTTACAACAACATTCTCCCAAATTTTGTGCCCCTGTTCGACAGATAGAGGTCCAATCCCTAGTTTTCCTTCAAATGTGTTATAAGAGTCCTTCGCTAAAAATAATAATGCACGATTGTAACCTAATCCATACCCCGCAGTTATTGCAGTTAAAAAAATATGTAACAATTTATCTAAGTTTAATGTACTTTGCAAAGCAAGCGAAACTTCTCGCAAGATGTGTAAATTTTTGGACTGACGATAAAACTGTTTTTGCCATCTATCAAATTTCGTCCGTTCTCGATGTAAATATTCAAATAATAATCCCATTATTAAAGAAAAAATCATATAAAAAGCACTAATCCAGAGATAGCTAATTTGAGTTGAAACAGGTACCAATGAGAACAACACTAGTAAACTAAGTGCTGAAATAACAGCACCCTTCCATTTAAAAGATGAGGCCATAATAAAAATAAAGAACAATCCCATCCATAATAAATGGGCTTCATTTAAATGAACCAAACTTATAGCAATTAATAGACTTGAACCAAAAATGAGTATTAATTTATTTATCACATCTGAAAAATAAAATCGTATTAGATTCAACGTAAGAAACAAGGCTAAACCAAGGAATAAGATGATAAATTCCATATACATTTTCGCTTTCCCCTCCTTTTGCATTTAATGCAAACGCTTGCAACAAAATGAAAGTCTTATGACATTTATCCTATTTTTCTCCTTTTATTATATCATAATAGTACGACTGTTTTTTGTTTCCAACCTCTATTTTATCTAAGAAACACAAGTTTTAATAGAAGGTTAGCAAAAGTGAATCAATTTCATAATTATGTTTTTTTCGCAATGAAACGAATGATATGATAAATTTTTTCATTAAATGTACGTTTTATTTGCACTATCAGAATTTATAAATTTATGGTCGATAGTTTAACGGCAACTAAGGCTTTCGCCATTTAGACTTGGCGAAAAGCCAAGTTTTGTTTAGAAGTGAACGTAACTAAATACGGCGACTCCCGGAGGATTGCGCAGTCTGAAGATCCACTTAGGCGAAGAGTTGTCGAGCCTAAGTTAGCTGAAGACAAGCCCTCGGGAAAGCGTCCGTCTGAAGTGAAGTTCACGCTCATCATTCGGATTTCCCATCTTATTTTGAGTTATGAAATTGATTCAAGTATGTATTCTTTTAAAAAATACAAGTAAACTCAAAATCAAAGACACCCTCTCCTCCATAACGGTCTATCCTAACGAGTATACGGTTTCTTCCATGGTAGCCGCACTCTCACTTCAACTCCCTTTTCATATGATCATCTAGAAACACCAATTGTTGTTTCTAGTTTACTTGAAAGGTATAATTTAAAATGAAACTTATATCCACTCTATTCGTAAGTAATCACAATAAACAACAAAATTCCTCTCAGTTAGGAGGCTGTAACCTATGTCAAATGAACAACATCAAGATCGTGACGAAATGCCAATGCAAACGAAGGAACAAAAGGCAAGAACTTATATAGAAAACATGCGTGAAAATATGGATCTGAACGAAATTCTCGAGACACTCGGAAAAATTGGATCTGACGAACAAGAAAAAGCTGGGGAGTCACTCGAATCGTTAAAAACCCCAGTAAGTGACATGATGAATGATCCGAACCATGAGTTACCAGAACAGTTAACAAAATTAAAGGAAATCGTATCAGAATTGGAGCCTAATTACTTAAAAGAAGGAAAGTTGAAACGATTTCTTAATAAAGTCGTTAGGAAAAGCCCTGCAGAAAAATTCGCGCGAAAATATCAAACGATAGAATCTGAAGTTGAAACGATCATTGAAGCTCTTTTAAATGGAAAAGACCGTCTCCAAGAAGATACAGTGATGCTCCAACAGCTAAAAACCGTCGCCCACGAACGAATTGATCGTTTAAACGAACAAATTGAAGTAGGCAAGCAATTAAATGTCATGCTTGAAGCTGAAATAGAAAAAGAAGAATGGCAAAATGATCCGTCTCCGATCCAAAAGGGACAGCAAAAAGTCCTCTCTCGGATTAAAAATATGCAGCAAGCAGTCCTCGTCCTTCAACAATCACTAGCTTCAGTTGATATTATTGTTGAAAATAATGATAAACTTGAAGAAGCGATTTTTAACGCGATTACGATGACGAAAAATATCGTTACTGTCACTGCATCAATTCAACTGTCATTAAGCAATCAGAAAAAAGTCATTGATGCTGTACAAAATGTAAACAAAACGACGGAGTCAATGATTTTATCAAATGCTCAACTACTGAAATCTAACACAGAGGAAACATTAAAAACGTTAGAAGAGCCAGCTGTTGCATTAGAAACATTTAAAAAAGCGTATGAAGATGTTTATGCAGCCATTGAAATGACGGAACAATCCAACACCCGTATCATTGAATCAAGCAAAAAATTTATTAGTGAAATGGATGAACTAAATAACCAGATGGGACAAAAGTTGTTGAACGAATGAGGTGAACAAGTTGAGTTGGCGTGACAATCTGTTAGAACAGAAATGGCTCGAACCATTTCTACCAAATTATTTAAAACCGTTAAAAGACCCCGATATTAAGGATGCACATACAGAAACGTTTGTACAAGAAGCTATAGAATTTATATCAGATTTGTCATCGTTGTCTGAATTACCTCGACTAAACAAAACGTTTAAACGAGAAATATTAGGCTATTTATTTAAAGTTAAAATCAAGCAAAAAAAAATTCACCTTGAATTAATCGATACGAAAAAATCTTCCGCAAAATTAAAAAAACGGGTGTATTTAACTGTATATAGAAAGCAATTCAAAGAAGAATCAGGAATGGGGAAAGTGGCCGATTCCACGATTTACTATCAAAAAGAAGGGCGCACCATTGTAAGAAATGTGCGTAACCACTCGCTTTTCTCACCACTTTTTATAGCAGTTAACAAGCTTGATGAATCATTATCAGGAAAAAACGGAAAAGCACTTCCTCCAACTTCCATTTCAGAAGAAGTGAATCATCAACAGGATGAAACAGAATCTGTAAAACATGACATTCTATCAAATATAAAAGCAATAACGAGTCAGTCAAACTCGCAATTGGATAGTGAAATACAAGGAAAACTCCTTACATTGCAATCATCCATTGATTTATGTGTGAAGGAAATTCATTTGTTTGATATTGAAGAAAAGCATCAGATTAAAAGACTAATAAATCGAGACCTTCCAAACTTATTAGAAACCTATGAACAATTGACTCCAGAACAACGACAAGCAAAGTATGAGGAACTTACAAATACAGTAAATGCGATGATTACATTTGTAAACGATTTAAAGAATCAAATTAATGATTCACGAATGGACCGTATGGAGCACCTATTAAGATTAAACCGTATAAGATACGAGCAAAAGAAAGATGCTGACTAAATTGTCAGCATCTTTTTTATATGACGATTAACGATTTCCGTTCCCATTACCATTGCCGTTGCCGTTGCCGTTTCCATTACCATTGCCGTTTCCATTGCCATTTCCATTGCCGTTTCCATTGCCGTTTCCATTGCCATTTCCATTGCCATTTCCATTGCCATTTCCATTGCCGTTTCCTTTTCCGTTTCCATTGTTTCCATTTCCGTTGTTTCCATTTCCGTTGTTGCCAATTCCATTTTGCTCACCGTTATAAGAGCTGTTACCATTTCCATTTCCATTGCCACGGTTGTTTTTCTCAGTACGCTTCTCTTCTTCTTCTTCTGTTACTTCCGAAGTAGATACGCCATTCGTTTCTTCATTTGTTGCATCTTCATTTGTTGAATCTTCATTTTGAGTATCTTCGCCTGCTTCAGAATTTTGGTCATCAGATTGTTCTTCTGACTCTTCAACTTCCTCTTCTTCAGGGAAAGCAAGTGCAGGGTCAAGGCCTAGTTGTTCCATTTTTCTTTCGACATTACGTGTTAAAGCAGCTTTCGCATTTGGATTCTCAATTTTCTCGATGTTACGTAATAAGCTTACGATAGACTGGTGGAAAGTAATTTCTTCTACTTCCTCTTCAGTACCATCTTCTTCAATACCGTCTTCCTCAGTACCATCTTCCTCAGTACCATCTTCCTCAGTACCGTCTTCCTCAGTACCGTCTTCCTCAGTACCATCTTCCTCAGTACCGTCTTCCTCAGTACCATCTTCCTCAGTACCATCTTCCTCAGTACCATCTTCCTCAGTACCATCTTCCTCAGTACCATCTTCCTCAGTACCGTCTTCCTCAGTACCATCTTCCTCAGTACCGTCTTCCTCAGTACCGTCTTCCTCAGTACCGTCTTCCTCAGTACCGTCTTCCTCAGTACCGTCTTCTTGATCTGATTTTAGTTCTTCAGATAATAAGTATTGTTCATAAGCTTCATCAATTAATGCTTCAGCTTCTTCATATTCACCTTGTAAAATGAGTGTGTAAGCTTGCTCAAGTCGATCAGAAGCAAATTCAGTTAATACTTTCGCTTTACCGATATCACTCGTTGCAAGCTTTAATTGAAGTGATTCTAATGCCTCTTTCATAAAAACATAGAAATTGTTAGGTAACACTACTTCATCATCTTGTAGTTCGTCACCAATGATATCTTCAGCTGATTCATCTAATTCTTCAATTTGTTCCATTACTTCATCTAAGTTCACTGATTTGAAGTCTGAGTCATCTTCTTGTGCAAAAGTGGCATTTGCAGGTAATGCTGTTGATAACATTCCTACAAGTGCTGCAGTTGTTACGACATTTCTAATTTTGATCTTTTTCATAATAAAAAAACCACCCTTTAAATCATTTTTTGTTACGTTACATAATTTCGCAACATGTGCTGATTTTTGGGTGGTTTTTTATTTAATTCTTTTAAACAAGTACTAAGTCCTACTATTTTTTTTAGTTATTAGGACCATTTCCATGCCCTCGACCGCTATTACCTGGGCCCCCGTTGTTTCCGCTATTACCTGGGCCTCCGTTGTTTCCACTATTACCTGGGCCTCCGTTGTTTCCGCTATTACCTGGGCCTCCGTTGTTTCCACTATTACCTGGGCCTCCGTTGTTTCCACTATTACCTGGGCCTCCGTTGTTTCCGCTATTACCTGGGCCTCCGTTGTTTCCGCTATTACCTGGGCCTCCGTTGTTTCCGCTATTACCTGGGCCTCCGTTGTTTCCGCTATTGCCTGGGCTCTTATCATCCTTGTTTAAGCCAGGGGCATTTTCAGATGGATGAGTGTCATGATTGTTTCCTTTACCCGGATTTGAGTTTGAAGGATGGTCCTCATCTTTATTTGCACGGTTTTCCTTCCGATTTACATTTGAGTTTTCGTTTCCATTTGACCCTTGTTCTTTTACTTCTTCATTATTTGCTTTTTTAGACGCGACATTTTCAACACTTTCTCCTACACTTTCCTCAAGTTCTTTGATTGAAGTATTATTTACTTCTGTAGGCTCAATCTCCATCCCTTGATTTTCAGCTTCTTTTAATAGTAAAAATTTAGCTGGAGATAATGAATACTCATTTGCTTCTTGAATCAATTCTTCATCTAACAGTAACGAAACAAAACTTACAGAATAGTCATCGTAGATGTTAGATACCCATTGGTCATAATCTTCTCCCCAAGTATCTTGACTAAATAAAGATAATTGAGACGATACATAAATATCATTTGAAGATAAATACCCTAATTCATTGCTTGTTTCTATGAGAAGCAACGCAGCTTGATTCAGTGGTTTTCCAACTAGTTGATCCTCTATCTGTTCTAAAACATCATTACCTCTTTCATTAAAACCATTCGTTGAAATAACATCATAACTTTGATTTACAGCAAACTCTACACTTGGGTTTACATCAAATGAAACGGTACCGTATACACGATCTGTTTGAAACAATGGATAGATCGGTAACATGAGTAAAAATACCATCGCTAAAGCTAATGGAACACTAAATGTTTTGTTTTCATAAATGGTAGTAAATTGAAAGCTTCTATGAGGAACATATGTCACCTCTTCACCGATTTCACTGCTATCTCTCATTCTAGCCTTTTCTATTTCTCCAGACTGTGTCATTACAATCATATATCGCTTTTTTTTATCTATTATGACCCCTTTTTTCACGATATCCACTCCTTCAAGTAATCCTTCAAATAACGGTAATCCTCCATTAATATAATTGTGAGAGTGATGATATATTTTCGATTACGTTCGATTGTTTTTCTGCTCATTGTAATTTCATTCATTAACTGCTTCATTGGAAGACGCTTCTTTTCAATAAGAGTTTCTCGTAAGTTGTCATCATTAATAACAGTCTTCGCAATTTCAAGCATGTTTTCTCTTGCGTCTTTATGCTTCGGTGACTGTTCAGAGACTTCAGCTAACGTAATGCCATATTGACTTAAGTTTTCCTGCAGGTGAATAATCTCTTCTCGTCTGTATTCATTTTCAAGTTTTGAATGATATTCTTGAAAAGAAGCATGAACTTCAGCAACATTTTCCATATTTTCTTTATCTGTTTCTGTATAATCCATTGAAATGGATGTACGTCTTCGTTGCTCTTGTCTTATATAATCGATGACTCTTCTTCGAATAACAAGACTTGCAAAAGATAAAAATGAACTTCCCTTATCGGGAGAATATTGATGAATCGCTTCACTAAAAGCAATGAGCGCAATACTATACTCATCATCCTCTGTCGAACTAATGTACCGTTTACATACCTTTGATGTCGTTTTGCGGATAAACGGTATGTATTGTTCAATTAGATCGCTTTCATATTCATTGTGTCCACCCTGTATTTTCATTACTAAATCATTTAATGAGCTCTGATCTGTATTTTTATTTAACAGGCGCTTTAGCACAAGAAAACACCTCACATTAATGTCATTATAGTATTTCGGTCCCTTTTTAAAGTTTAAGGGGGCATTTTAACATAATATCGATAAAAATATATTTACGCAGGTGAAATTCTACCTATCTATCATTTACATTTCCGTGATAATTAGTTTACAAATATGTAACAGTTCAATACAATAATGAAAATATTATTTTTAAAAGGGGCTGAAAATCTTGTCGCAACTCGTCTTAACGTTTAGTCGAAATTTTCATTTAATTGACGGACATGATTTAGGGTTAGTCGAAAGAACTGGTACATATGTCTTAGATTGTCGACCAGAGGGAAATGTCACAATTATCGAGACAGGCCCTAGTATTTCAAATGAATATATCAAAAAAGGACTGGAAGAAATCGGCATACCATTATCAGACATTCAATGGATCATTGTCACTCACATCCATTTAGACCATGCTGGAGGTGCAGGTTTACTTCTAAATGACTGCCCAAATGCAAAGGTTGTTGTGCACCCGAGGGGATATCGCCACCTATGTGACCCTTCAAGATTAATTAAAGGAGCAAAAGCTGTATATGGTGCTGCATTTGATGATTTATTCGCCCCAATTCTACCTATTGCTAAGGATAGACTAGTTGAGAAGGCAGACCAATCAACTTTATCATTAACTGATGACAGGACATTAACTTTCATCGATACCCCCGGACACGCAAAGCATCACTATAGTATTTATGATACGGAAACCGCAACAATGTTTACAGGGGATACAATTGGCATCCGTTACCCTTCTTTAGAGCGAGATAACGTATCTCTTTATTTGCCTTCTACTTCACCTAACCAGTTTAATCCGGAGGATATGCTGAATTCTTTAGCGGAAATTAAATCATTTGAGCCAAAACAAATTGCTTTTGGTCACTTTGGTATTTCGGATCAACCAAGTGTTGTTTATGAACAAATAAGATATTGGCTATCTATTTTTATGGAAAAAGGACAAGAAGTATTCGATCAAAATCAAGATCACGAAACATTACAAAATATACTCTTAAATGAAGTAAATCATGAATTAAAGAAACAGGGAATTTCTCCTTCCCACTCAGCATATCAATTTATTCACTTAGATTTAAAGATAAGTGCAATGGGAATTCTAGATTATTTGAGCTAATTTCATAATTCACCTTGCAGTAGAAATACACTTCGCTTTCACCCCAAGGCACAAGTGCGACATCCGTTCAATGATATTATAAATATATCATTAAATGTACGTTTGATTTTCACTATCACAATTTATAAATTTATGGTCGATAGATAACTGCTCCTGCGCCGCTACGCTTGCTCGTCGCAACTCGACGTTTAATCATAGGAGTTGAGCTTGTGGCAACTAAGGCTTACTTCCACAGGAGGTGGTGACTTCGGCGTTGATCACAGGACGTGATCGATTGTAGTCGAAGTTCCTAATTAATGACTTAACGAAAAGCCAAGTTTTGTTTAGAAGTGATCGTAACGAAAGGCGACGACTCCCAGAGAATCAGCGACGAGCAATACTTCTTCGAACTGCTTCGAGCTGCGACGAGTAATCGCAGGAACACTGTTTATCTGC
Organism: Bacillus shivajii; assembly: GCF_020519665.1. Classification (NCBI taxonomy): domain Bacteria; kingdom Bacillati; phylum Bacillota; class Bacilli; order Caryophanales; family Bacillaceae; genus Bacillus; species Bacillus shivajii. The sequence goes on along the minus strand of NZ_CP084703.1, from coordinate 1,822,850 downwards.
GACGAGTAATCGAGCCTAAGTTAGCTAAAGACAAGCCCTCGGGAAAGCGTCCGTCTGAAGTGACGTTCACGCTCATCATTCGGAATTTGGCATCATATTTTGAGTTATGAAATTAATTCCTTTAAGTAAAAAATAATTTTCAAACATAATTTTTTATTCATTCAAAAAATCTTCGAAGTTATTAATGTTTCACGCGTATGAAATGTACTATAATAGAAATATCAATCATCTAAATTGATTATTATGAACATCAAAGTGGGGATTCTTATGAATCGAAATGAAGCAAAACAACATATTGGCAAGCATGTCGTTTTAAACCATGGAAAACAAGGAACGTATATAGCCATCTTAAAAGATTTAAAGCTTAAACCGAATGTACCTTGGCGTGCAGTTGTAGAGATCATTGGCGTACAGTCTATTCCTGAACTCTTCCATGAAACTGTACAAAATGATTTAGATAAAGTGCTTGAAGAAAACGAGCTAATTGAGTGCCCGGGTACACGAATTGAACCATTAAACGAACCGTTCAATTCGAATTATACGAAATCACTCGCTCTTGCTCTAAAAGAAAAGTGGGACCAAATCCAAGAGCAAAATGAGCAAACAGAAACGTTAATGAACTATATACAACATGAACTTCGTCGTTTGAAATGTGAAAACTTGTTATTTGAAGGTAATTTTATTTATTACCAACTTGTAAAAAAGGGAAACCAGTTTTTCATTTATGATGAACAAAAAAAAGAAGCCCTTTCTATTGACGGGTGTCCTTTTGAATTTGAAATTAACGTAAACGGCAATTGGGTTCCAGGAATCTATTTGCATGATACAACATTTGAAATTTATGGCGGAAAACAAGTTGAATTGCAGCACGGTTCAACGGTTCGATTAAATAAGACACAATTTGACCCATATCAAATATTACTAAACGAACTTGATGAAGCTTCTCTGACAGCACTAGAAAAAGCTTTATCAAAGCTTGGGATCGGTCATGAACACTCTGTCTACTGCCATAACTCACTTCTCATGCAACTATTAAATTCATTTGAGAATAAAGACTTTTCCGGAGTAAACTTTATTTCTTATGCTAACAAAAACAAACAGTATGTCCTTCAGCACCATTATGAACGATCGTTAAAAGATGATCGCCCAGATGTAACATACGACCGTTTTGAATTTACATCAGACACGGGTGAAAGGCTATTAGCGACTTACGCAACACAACTTTCAAATGAATAAAAAATAAAGAAAACTCGCCGATTGGCGAGCCTTTAAGGCGAAGACAAAGGCGTAGTTGCACTTATACTATACACATAAAAATTTTCACTACGCCGATATTGCTTCTTAGCTAAAATTTTATACATTCTTATAGTGCAACGAAAGGCTGCCTCATTAATTAAATGATGAGACAGCCTTTTTTATTTATTTCTTTCATAGGAATACCAATTTAAGGTACGATTACTTTGCTCTCCACTAATATGCCTTAATAAAAATGTTTTTCCAGTAATACTCGATAAAACTGATACATGTAGTGAAAATAAATGATCAATCTTTTGTAAATAATGTTGGGACATATCCATAGATTGAATTCGTTTTCTTGGTAAAATGAATTCTGTTTTGACAAAGCTTCTTGAACGAAGGAACAAAAACTGATCATTTACATGCAGTCCTGCATCTTTATATTGCCAATACCCTAACAAAGCTGCTAATAACGGTAGGATAAAAGCCAGCCAACCATACGGGATAAAGTAAGTAAAGACACTAGCGGCAATCAGCGAAGGAACGATTAAACGAATCATATACCTCCTTAAGCTTTTACCAGGTAAAGTTTCATAAACAGATGAAACATCATAGTCCGGTAACAGTTCTTGAAGTAGTCCTTCTACTTCATTGCGCTTACACATTGGGATTAAAATCGTTGATAAATCCTCTTCTTTACTTCCTCCACCAGCACTTTCTACATACACTGCGACAAACCCAAAAGGTTGCCTTAGTAAATTTTGCACGATTCTTACCGCTGTAATTTTGTGGTCTGATAACGTTAATTGGCGTTTCTCTACTACCCCTCGTGAGATATGGATCTCACTACCTCTTTTTGTTACAGAAAACATCCCATATTTCAGTAGTGTTCTTATCACAGTAATGACCCATGCGATAAACAATATAAAAACAACCCAAGAACCTATAAATAATATACTATGGTGGATGACAAAACCTATAACTTGTTCATATAGCCTATTAGGGATAAATTGTTGGACTTGCGACATAATAGCCGCAACAAATGTCGCTGCAATACCGACCCCACTCGATGTCATTGCTGCAATAACAAGCCTTGGATTTGATAACATCCATTTATATTGTCGTATCTCTTCGTGTTCTTTCTCTTGTACTTGTTCTTGTGTTTGTTCCTCATGGACCTCTTCGGCTTCTTCCTTTTCGTCAAGAGGGCCCGTCATTTCATCATCATTTAATTCTTTTGGACTTTCAACGACTCTTAATAGTTGCTCTTTTATCATCGCTGCTTCATGTTTCTTTAGTGCAGTAATCTTAAACTCTGGTTCATCTCCGCCCCCAGCTGTTTCAATTCTTACTTCTACTAATCCAAATATACGTTGTAACAACTTTGCATTAATATCAATACTTTGGATTTTTTCTTTTCTTATATAACGATTTTTACGAAAAATGAGTCCATGTTTTATTTTTATTTCATTTTCAAATAACTGATACCTAAATGTCCACCATCGAATAATGCCATTTCCTAATGAAATAATTAAAATCAAACTAAAGAAAACGATGTAAAACGTTGATCCACCTGCTTGTGCTTGACCGAAAATAATCACAGCAATAAAGGTAATAATCATTTCTTTTAAATTATTTAAAAAGCTAATAAAGATTGCTATAGGGTGTTGCCTATTCCAACTATTCATTAGGATCAGCTTCCCTTGCTAACTGCGCAATGTGATCTCTTAATTGATTCGCCTTATCATCCTCGAGACCGGGAATTTCATGGACGGTCGCTGCGGTTGAAATTGTCACGGACGATAATCCATAATGCCTAAGTAGTGGGCCTTGTTTTGTATCAACATGTTGCACTCGAATCATCGGTATAATGATTCGTCTTACAACAAACACCCCAAACATCAATTCTACTTCATTTTCATAAATTTTATACCGCCATCTTTTCCATTGCATTTTTGGTACAATAAATATTTTTAATAGCCCTAGTGGAATAAGTATAATGCCCATTGCTATTAATGGCCAATTAGGTAATGTTATGAAGAAATAATTTTTCGCGATGTAATAAGCGATTGGCAACAATACGAAAAATAGCCACTCAAGAGCACTAGCTATTCGCCAAACATGTAACGTTTTTTCTGCTAACGATTGGTCCGGCTTTCGTCTAATCACCGAGAAATCCTCATTCTTCGTCAACATAAATAATTTCTACTCCATACTCTTTTAATATATTTAGGACATTTTCATTTAATGATTCGTCTCGTAATAACCCTAATGAAGGTGCCAGCTCTAATGCTTCTAATCCTCCCTTTTCAGCATCTGTGATTAATTCAATAATGTCATCCATCTTTTTTTCTTCTAATTCTTTTACTAGTTCATCTTTTGTCATGTTAAAACCACCCTTTTGCTTGTATATAAATCCTTCACTATACAGATATTAGGCTATCATACTCTTCATACCTTTTCCATTTGTTTCTTCTTTTAAAATAGGTTCTACCCTGAAAATTAACATAGTCTAAATAAAAACAAAAGTTATCCTAAAAAACGATAAATAGCCCCGCTTCCTATCGAAAGCGGGACCTGTCACACCTTACTTTTTCTCCATGGCTTCAGTCATTTGTTTCCAAACGGATCCTTTGGCTTCTTCTCCGCCTTCAATTCTCGCTAAAGCTAGTTTCGCTTGCATGCTAACTTCGAACTCTGGGTCATTTTCTGCTTCTTTTAAGGCTGGGATTGCTGATTCATCACCAACTTCGTATAAATACATAGCTGCTCTCCAACGAACCAGTTTATTAGAATCGGACAATGCTTTGATCATGGCTGGGATTCCCTTAGGACTTCCGATATCAGAGTATGAGTCACCTGCTGTACGTCGCACCGTTACAGATTTATCGTTTAATGCCTTTTCTAAATATGGCAAGACTTTTTCGTCTTCGATCATCCCTAAATAAACGGTTGCTAGACGACGAATCGATGCTTTTTCGTCTTCTAAAGCTTTTTCTAGTACAGATAAATCTTCGAGTTTCGGATCCATTTGCTCTAGATAAGCAAAGCGCTTTCTCCAGTCTGGGTCATCAAGCATTTCTTCCGTTACTTTTAACCACTGTTTTTTATGAACTTCTTTATTTTCCTCACGATTTTTAGCAGCTTCAACAAGTTCTGATAATCGCTTTTCTGAATAAGTTGCTTGCAATTCTTCTGCGACTTCATTACCGACATCTTCTAAATCACCGTAACGAGGCTTTTGATCGACCCATTGCCTTTGCATAACAATATTATCTTCAGGTAAAGCCGCTTTTGCAGCAGCTTCTTTAAAATGATTTGGTAACCCGACGCGAACTTCTTCTTCACCATTCGTTACTTTCACTTGCATTGGAATGTTTTTAAACATATGAACTTGAACATTTACTTCACCGTAATGTTCATCCACTTGGTTTTCATCTTCTGTTGTCTCTTCTTCTGCTTCACCGAATACAGCACGAACTTTTGGCAAGATCACTTTCCAATCGACTTTTGCATTTCTTTCTACAGCGATAAAGTCAGCGACGTGATAAACCCCTTTGACGCCTTCAACTTTAAATAACTCCTGAACAAATGCAGGACCGTCTGCTGCGTTTTCTTTTTTATAATTGTGACTCTTCCCTTGAGGTAAAGATTGATTTAATGTTAATTTCATCGTATTTGGGCTTGGTGTTGGTTCTACAGATACGATTTTCATAACGTCACTCCCCTTTCCACTATGACCATGTGCTTTTCTTTTTATATCGTATCACAATCTATTTTTTGACCCAAACAACTTTGCTCTTTGCCCTATTTTTGTATAATATAAAATGAAATCATGTTAAAAAGGTGTGGTTATATGCTACTCATTCAACAATCAACAGGACAAGCAAGGCTTACATATTATTTCTTCTTCCTACTATCAAAACTTTCCCTAAATAAAAATGACTTTTTTAATCAAAAAACGCAAGAAGCAAAAGATGAACTAAGCGAATTAAAAAGAGCACACCGTATTTAGCGGATCAAAAAAAGAGACTGACAATTTACCCATAAGTAGTTCCGTTTAAAGGGAAAAAGACGAAAATAACAACTCATTTTTGGAGGTAATTCGCGTACCTGAATTATCTCCTTTATTTTGTTGATATATGAATCAATTTCATAACTCAAAATATGATGCGATATTCCGAATGATGAGTGTGAACTTCACTTCAGACGGATTCGAGTGCTTACCTTAATAAAAACCAAAATAAAAAGGCAACATGTAAAACTTGATGTTAAACACGTTGCCATTCTATTGATTTTATTGTTTATTACCTCGAAAAGGGAACTACTTAATTTGTCCATATCAGTCTCTTTCTATTTACTGGTTTAAAACATTCCCTATTGCCTGGATCATCTCTTGAAATGATGCTTTATCGTTAAACCTTGCAACGATTTCATGGTTACTATTTAGTAAAAATGTTGTCGGAACACTCATACATTGATATCGGTCATAAACCTTTGTACCATCGTCAACTGCACACGGAAAAGTAAAGTTGTTTTCATCATAATACTTTTCCCCTGCTTCAGCTGTACCTTCTCTCCCTGATACATGAACCATCAGTATGACTAAATCATCTGTATTCATAGATCGATAAAGTTGTTCTTTATTCGGTAAGTCCCGCTGACTATCAGGGCACCACGAAACCCAAAAGGTTAATAAGATTGCTTTTTCTTTATATTTTTCTAACGATATAGGTTCTCCTGTTTTAATATCTTGTAATTGAAAATTTGGTGCCGTCACCTGTTGTACCTCCTATGTTGGTTTACATTTCTTCTTGAATAAATTGATAAACATTTGTAACAGACTCAAACTTATATAATTTCTTTTTCATTTCACCATGACGGATATATGCTAGACATGGCACACTTTCTATTTGCCACTTTTTAGCCAACACCTTTATATAATTAATGTCTACCATATGAATAGTAGGAGATGTATTTAATTTTTCAATGATTGTTAAAAACTGATGTGCAATATGACAAGTTCCACAAATAGGTGTAAAAAAATAAATAAAGTGAGAATCGTTTTTTAGTATTTTCGTAAGTTCTTCTTCTGAATAAATTGTTTCCATATATGCACCCCCATCAACCACTGTTACTATACCACACCACAAAAAAAGAAAAAACTCAGAGACTCCCTGAGTTTTTTAAACGGATCATTCCGTAAAGCTTATGTACGTTTGTTATCCTTTAATACGGCGCGGACTGGCGAGCCATCTGCATCTTCAATTTTCAAAGGGAATGCAAACAGTTCATAAAAGCCTTGTTTCACTTCATTCAATACGAGACCTTCAAGAATGAAAATATTTGCCTCCTTTAAAGCATGATGAGCTTTTAATTCTTTACTCGTTAATGGATCTACCGATGGTGAATCCACCCCTACCAAATGAATATTCTTTTCACTTAAATATGTAGCTAATTGTGGAGAAAGTATTGTAAAGTCATCATAACTTGCAGGACCGTTCTGTCTTGTTTTAAATAAAACTTTTTTTACACCTTTAAAGTCAATTCCCTTTACATCATCAACTTCTATTACTTTTTTCCCTAATACATCCATAACCAACGTTTCACCATGAAAATATTCAAGTGGAAGCTCATGTAACTTCAGCCCATTAGTGTCATAATGAAATGGTGCATCCATATGTGTTCCTGTATGAGAACTCATTGTAATTGTTCCTACGTTTACAGAGTCTCCTTCTTCAATTGACATCGTCGTATCATATTTAAAATGTGTGTCTCCTGGCCAAACGTCCATCTTTTCTTTTAATGTTTGTGAAATATCAATCCAGCTCATCGAACCTCTCCTTCCCATACTTAATATAATGAAATGTTCTTAACATTTTAACATATCATTTACATATTTACTTTAGGAATGAAGTGGAGTATCCTTTAATTCGAAGATAATCCCTATAAGGTTAATAGGATATGAGGTGATTTATATGGCATTACAGTCATTGAATGAAAACAATCAAAGAATACAAGAAGTAACACCTTTACCACCCATGCAGTTAAAACCATTCATCATCGGTCTTTTTGCATATATAATTTTAGGTATTGTCAGCTATACAATTTCTGGATTACAAATGTTTATTTTATCTTCATTTGGACTTATTTTTGGATATACACTTTTCCACGCTAGATTCGGATTTACTTCTGCATTCAGGCGATTTATGGCTGTAGGAAATGGGGAAGCATTACGTGCCCACATGCTTATGTTAGCTGTAGCTATCACATTATTTGCACCAATCTTACATTTTGGTATCGGCTTTTTCGGCGTTGACCCTTCTGGCTCTGTTGCACCAATTGGAGCAAGTGTCATAGTCGGATCGTTTTTATTTGGAATTGGTATGCAACTAGCTAATGGTTGTGCTTCCGGAGTTCTTTACCAAATCGGTGGAGGTAGGACGTCTGCTATCATTGTGTTGATTAGTTTTATAATCGGCTCTGTTATCGGAGCTTGGCATTTTGAATTTTGGACAGAAACTGCACCAAATCTTCCAGGATTTTCTCTTGCAGAGCACACAGGACTTGGCTTCTTCGGTGCATGGATCCTTCAATTAGCAATCTTCGGTGGGATAATTTTCTTAACATTTTATGTCGCTAAAAAACGTCGCTCGCCAAAAATGGCTGTACTTCCAACAGCCTCAGGATGGAAGAAAATCATCCGCGGTGCTTGGCCACTATGGGCTGCTGCAGTTATTTTAGCGGTATTTAATGCACTAACGTTAATGGTGAGTGGTTCTGCTTGGGGAATCACTAGTGCCTTTGCTTTATGGGGATCTAAAATTGCACAATTTATTGGTATCGATGTCCTGCAATGGGGGTATTGGTCTGGTTCACGTGAAGTTCAACTAGAGCAATCAATTTTTGCAGATCGAACAAGTGTCATGAACTTTGGTATCTTTATTGGTGCAACCATGGCCGCAGCTGCAGGTGGCGTACTAAGCTTTACAAAAAAGCTTCCATTTAAAATCATTATGGCATCTATTTTAGGTGGATTGTTAATGGGTTACGGTGCTAGACTTGCCTTCGGATGTAACATCGGAGCTTATTTCGGTGGTATTGCATCATTTAGTGTTCACGGTTGGGTATGGATGATTTTTGCAATGATTGGGACATATGTTGCTCTATTTATTCGCCCTCTATTCGGTATAAAAAATCCTAAATCAACTGATGAATTCTGTTAATTAATAAAGAGGCTGACTAAAAAGGTCAGTCTCTTTTCTTGTTTTGAGTTATATATATATAAAGCCCCAATGGCCTTCCTCCCCCGTCATAGGTCCATTAGGGCTTTTTTGCGTCTATTAATTATGATGTTTTTCCACTACAGAAAGCGAAGAAGCATGTGCTTCTAAACATAATGGATTCGGCATTTCATACGTCATAATCATATTTCATTTAACTTTTTTTATGAAGTTAAAAGTTAGCTTGTCTCTATTAATAAAATTGAACCATCACCAATAATAATTATAAAGAATAGACATGTAGTAAAAGGAATAACAAAAGATCGTCATTTCCTAACATGATGTGTATTTTTACCATCCCTTTTTCACACAATACAATTAATTCCAAAAGGTGTAAAAAGGTCATTTTCTTGAGAAAGGATCGATGTGGTGGACCATTATGAGAAACTTTCAAGTAATGAATTACTCATTTGAAAATTTACGAGAAAAAAACTTATCCTTTGAACAAGTATTTGAACGGATTGTCCAGTTTATGAAACGTGATCCTAATGGTAAATATAGATTAATGTTTGGTACTGATAGTCAAGTTCACTCTACCTACACAAGGTTTGTGACTGGTATTGTCATTCAACAAGAAGGAAAAGGTGCTTGGGCGTGTATAAGAAAAGTAGCTGTCCCTAGAAGAATGACAAATTTACATGAGAAGATCTCATATGAAACATCATTAACTGAAGAAGTCGTCTCAATGTTTACGGAAAAAAGGAAAGACGAGTTAATTCATATTGTTTTACCACACGTATACAAAGGTGCAACATTTACAGTTGAAGGACATATTGATATCGGTGCTTTAAGTCGTAACAAAACTAGATATTTTGTTCGTGAGATGATGTCACGAATCGAGTCGATGGGAATTGAACCGAAAATCAAACCCGAATCCTTTGTTGCTAGTGCTTATGCAAATAGATACACAAAGTAATCATTTTACACGAGAAGCATTAATAAAAACGTAATCGTAAACACACTACAAATCGTACTAATTAATGTTACGCTTGATACGAGATGTGGCTTTGTTTCAAATTGAATCGCATAAATGGTCGTCGTTGCTGCAGTTGGCATTGAACTTACGATAATAAGGACGGTTTGCATTAGTGATGAAATCGGCATCAGTGATGTTACACCAAAAGCTAGGATTGGTGAAATAATTAAACGTAAGCTAACGGCAAATGAAATATTTGACCATTCTAATTTATTTAACTTGATCCCTGCTAACTGCATCCCTAATAAAAGCATCGTCACTGGAATCGCAGCCTGGCTAATAAGTTCAATTGGATTAAACAACGGTTCTGGGATTCGAATATCGCCTATTTGTAGAATAATGACTAAAATTAACGTATACGTAGCCGGCATCTTCATGACTGTATTGATCGCAGTTCGTACACCCGTTCCACCTTTTGCAGCATAATAAACCCCAAAGATTGTCATAATGATGGTTTGCGTCACCATAAAGATAATCGCGTATGCAAAACCAGCCTCTCCAAAAGCAAATAAAATAATCGGTACACCATAATTTCCAGCATTCATAAATGCTGTTGAAAGAATCAATCCACTTTCTGTATTTTCATCTTTTTTCATCAATTTACTATACAATTTCGTAATAATAATCATTAAAAACAACCATATAAAGGCATACAGAACGATGTAAAAAAAATCGATCGATAACTCTTTTTCATATAACGTTACGAGAACTAAAGCAGGAATTAAAATATAAATTGTAACGACTGAAATAGGGGTTAAATTCACTTTCTTCCAAGCTTGCACAATATAACCAATAATAAAAACAAGTACGACAGGAAAAACGACTTCGATAAATAACATGACTTCACCTCCAATATGGTTGAATTTTTTCAGCTCATTAACATTAAAACAACCTTGATTGATCGCCAACCCCTTATGACGAAAGACTTCTATGTCGTAACACTTTCATCCTTTAGTGACATTAAAGTGCAAAAAATAACGCCCGGCAATCATCTCGATTTAGATGCTTTGCCGAGCATATCATCTCTTTGTCATTTTAAACATTCATTATCTTTCCTTGCCACTAACAAATACTTTTGCTCCAAGTGTATTTTTAAAGTGTTCTATCGCCCAATTATGCCCTACTGGATCAAAGCTCTCTACCGCATCTTGATGAACAACAATGGAAAACCCTTTATTATATGCATCTACAGCAGTATGTAACACGCATATATCCGTACAAACACCGGTCAGATGTACTTCATGAACGTTTCGCTCACGCAATTTCAATTCCAAATCCGTACCTTGAAACGCACTGTATCTCGTCTTATCGATCCACTCAATATTTTCTTTTTCTTCACGGAATGTATTATCTAATAACATACCAAGCTGTCCGTAAAGCTTCCTCCCTTTCGTACCGCGTATATTATGCGGTGGGAATAGCTTTGTTTCAGGATGGTATGGATCATTTTCTTCATGAACATCAACTGCAAAAATTACGTAATCATTATGGTCAATAAACTCTTTTGTCAGTTCAGTTATGCGTTCTTCAATCGACTGACCTCTTTCGCCACTAGTTAATTTCCCTTCATCTGCAACAAAGTCATTCGTATAATCAATGACGATTAACGCTTTCACACAAACCCTCTCCCCTCACCATTTTGCTAAACCCATTATACCATCGATTCTTTCGTATGAGTATGGTTACGACTTTTATGTAGATAGCCATTCATTAACGCGTGATAACGTATTTTCTTAATGATGCGCAGCAACTAATTGCCTCCCCGTTTGCGGACCAAGAGTACCGACAGCTTCTTGTGCTATCGCTTCCGTTAGTGGAGTAATAGAATTCAAGCTTGTTTAACCAGAATATAATTTAGTCTCAGACATAAAATGGGATGTATCGCCTATCATTTTATAATTAAACTGTTCTCCATCCCAATTAAAGGTTGTAAGACTTGTCCCATGAATAAAAGGTGGCTCCCACATTTGTTCAGTTGAAATATTCATGGTAAATGACAGGATAGCTCTTATCACTACTGCATGAGTAACGATTAGTATATTTCCATTATGGTTCTCTGAAATAACCCTTCTGACAGCATCTTCTACCCTCTGTTTAAATACAGTTAATCCTTCACCTTTATGAGGTTTGTGGTTATAGGTATGAGGATTATCCCAAAAATTCCGAAATTGAATATTATAATTCTTAATGGCTAGTATTTCTTCTTTGGTTTTACCTTCCCATTCACCAAAATGAATTTCCTTTAAATCTTCATTAGTATAAATAGGAATATCTTTATCTAATGTTATGTATTTAGCAGTCTGAAAAGCTCTTTCGCTTGTACTTGAATAGATGGCATTAAAATCAATATTACTTAATCGTTTTCCTAGCATGATTGCATTTTCGATTCCATTATCTGTAAGTTCCGAATCCTTCGAACCCTGTAAACGATTTTCTTTGTTCCATTGAGTTTCTCCATGACGTGTAAGATAAATATTTAGCATATATGCCTCCTATTACTATTGAATATATCTGTAATGTTAGTAAAATACATCCACTTTCTTATTTCATGCTTCTTTCCTTTAGCACTATAACAGAAGTTACTATACGTTGTGCTATCACATCTTCTTTCGTGCAAGAACGATTTACGCTTTTCTATTTATAATGTGTTTAGATTCTACCCTATTTCGCTCTTCCGACTTTTGCTCTTTCAACTCATTAATTTCTTTTTTCAAATCCTTTATTGTCTTTGAATCATCTATACCTTTTGAAACTGCTGTTTTAATTATTAGGTAGAATACGAATAAACCATTTCCCCCCCTCGTAACTTTCGTATCCTAATTTTACATTCACTCTTAAGCTCGTCAGCACAAAAAGAAAAACGCTAACTCTTATTTAAGCAAAGTAACCCTTTAGCTTAATAACACTAGTCTATTTTGTGACTTTTTTAATCAACTCATCTATAGTTCCAATACATTTCTCAACTTGCGATAAATGGTAAAAGGTACTGGTTATTTCAAAATTATTTACTTCATCATTTTGTGAGTAAAGATAAATTCTTTTGCCTTGTCCTAATGCAATACCAAATTCAATATGACTTCCTTTACCTGCTGGTAATAATACAATAATAAAATCAGCCTTCATCACAGCATTTCTTTCTTGCCTTCCTATTTCTTTTAAATCCTCTATCGTTGAAGCTCTATCATTTTTCGTCCAATCATATGTTTGAATATAACCTTTATCAATTAATTCATTACTAACGTAACGAACTGTATTTATATTTTTAAAGCTCGATGCAATATAAAATTTTTTCAATGTTTAAATTCTCCTTGTTAAATTGATCTCCCCATTAGCTTAACATCATTTTCCAGTTTATTGGCACAATAATGAGCTGCACCATAGCAACTCGAAATTTTACTAACGCATACTCTTTTGTTGAAAAAGAGTAAACTTCTGCCCTTAACTTTGCACTATTGTTTAATAAAATGAGGTTAATTCTATCTTTTTAGTAGCTATGGAACTAACGAAATATTCATTATGGTCAACACTAATCATTGTGGGGTTATAATTCTTTATAGCATCAATCAGTTGGTTAATAACCATAATATCCAAGCTATTGGTCACTTCATCCCAAATAAATAACTCATTTTTTCCTAATAGTGCATTAGCTAAAAAAACTTTTTTCTGCTCCCCAGAACTCCAATCCTTACTTGTTGGGTCTGAAAAGTGTGCTCGATTTATACCTAATTGATGAAGTAGATGTAAAAATTCTTCTTTATCTGATTTAGACGATAATTTATGCATTAGCGAAGAAAAATCTATATTTTCTTGATTTTTTTGACTTAGAGTGGATAGATTTTTAGGAAGTGTTATCTCATAGTCACCAACAGTTTCTAACTGTTCTTTCCCCAGTATAAAATTTATTAAAGTAGATTTACCTACACCATTTTTCCCTTCAATGAACAAACGTTCAGATGAATAAATATCTACGTTAATTGGTTCAAATAAAAGTGCTCCATCTCTCAGTATTGAAAAATTACGTAGAAACATTATTTGCTTTCTCGGCTGTTCCACATTCATCTTTAGTTCTGCAATATCCTCAATATTATTAATAAGCCCTCGCTTTTCTTCAATCAATTCTTCCGTTCTTTTTTTAATGGCTTTGGCTCTTTTCATTTGTTTTGCAGCTAATCTTCTTTCAGAAGCATCCTTTGTACTGTTTTCTCTTTTTAACCCCCAAGTATTTACTTGTCTAGATACATCATTTAGCCGATTTATTTCACCTTTTAACTTGGAATTCTCTTCTTGCACGAGTAAATCTGCATTTTGCTTTTCGGTTTTCCAAGTATCAACATTTCCCTTAATTAGGTCCAATGATTCCTTATTAATGGCTAAGATATGATTAACAAATTGATTCAAAAAATATTCATCGTGACTAACGACGATAAATCCCTTTTTATTACTTAAATATTCACCTACGATTTGTCTGCCAAACAAATCTAAATTATTTGTCGGCTCATCAATCAAAGGAAATGAATTTTCGCTTAAAAACAACTCAATCAATAAAAGTTTTGTTTGTTCGCCGCCACTAAGTACATTGAATTTCTTATATAAAATGTCAGGTGGTAATCCCATATACGTTAATTCACGTTCTATTTTCCAAACTTCTATATTTGGTTCATATCTTTGTAATACTTCTAAAGCAGTTAAATCGTATTGACTGTCGGGATAGCTAGGGAAGTATTTGAAGTCTAAAGTTGACTGTACAGTACCTTCATACTCAAGTTCATTTAAAAGAATTTTTAAAAATGTTGTTTTCCCTCTACCATTCCTCCCTACAAGTCCTAATTTCCAATTCTCATTGATATTTAACTCTACATTTTTAAAAACAGGTTTAAGCATAGATAAATATTTAAATGTCATATTTTTCATAAGAATATTTCTAGTCATTAAATCCTCTCCTTTTAAAAAAATCACCAATACAAAGTTCTTATATATCGCTCATTTAAATAATAATAAAAGCCTCCTATCCATTTTGAGATAGGAGGCAATGCAGACTATAACAGCTTAAATACACCTAAATAGACCGAGGTTGCAACTTTAGCCATTATTCAAAGAGCATTACACAATAATCCTACCTCAAAGAAATCATAAATAGCCAAAACAAATATGCATTTAGATATTAAGAAAATTAATCTAAACTTAAATAAGTTAAGCTATTTATGATTTCTATAAAAGTTAGGATCATTGAATCATTTTTTATTTCCACCCTTCCATTCACAATGTAATAAGAGTAAAACACATACCAAATTTTGTCAATTAATACATCTGCTAAATATAGACAGATATACTTAAGCTAATGTTTAAGCATGCGATTTTTATTAGATAGCTCCAATGCGTGATATTCGATACATTTTAGTAAAACTTATCATTGCTTTAAACACATAAAAAGACCTGCTTCATCATATTAGATAAAAACAGGTCTTTACCGTTACAATCCTAGGATCATTCGATTTTGCAGCTGATGAACTTGTTGCTGTAATCGCAGCAATTGATCTCTCTGTTCTGCAGTAGCGCTTCTTAGTATTTTTTCAAGCTCCATATTAGCAGCTTCAAGTTGCAACTGTGCCTCAGAGAATTCATTCGGATCACCAGGCTGGACTTTCTTAGAAGCAGTTAATTGTTCTTCTGCGTTCGTCATGACATGCTCAATCTCGTTGATTGCTCCTTGCAAGTAACTTGAGTTTGTCATTTCATCCACCTCCATCCTTAAATTTCTCATTTTTAAATGAATTTATTCGACCAATTGAATTCGATATATGATGACACTTATACATTTGACAATATTTAAAATTATAGTTTTTTTCTGATTATTATCGTTTATAATAATGATAAGCTTGATTTGAGAAAGGGGCATGAACAGTGAAAATTAAGTATAATATCATTCCTAAAGAAGAAGTAACATTTGTTAAAGAATCGTATACAATTAAGGAAGCTCTTCAACAACTAGAGGATAGTGGATTTCGTTGTATTCCCATCTTAGACAAAACGGCTACATACTTTAAAGGCAACATTTATGCACAAGACATTTATCGAGCAATTGTTAAAGAAACCGTTAACTGGGAAGATTCAGTTATGGACCTTTGTGAAGACGAATCTGTTTATATCGACGAACAAGCATCATTTTTCCGCATTTTCACAAACATCAAAAAATACCCATACCTTGCCGTTCATGAAGAGGATCATAAATTTACAGGGATATTGACACATGCAAATGTCATGTCAATTCTTGAAGACTCATGGGGCGTTAAGACTGGAAGCTACACATTAACAATTTCAACTCACGAATATCAAGGTGCGTTAAATATGATCGTTTCAAGCCTGAAAAAACATACGAACATTCAAAGTATGCTTACATTAGATAATGAAAGTACTTTTTTCAGACGGGTGCTTGTCACCCTTCCGAAAAATACTACGGAAGAAACACTAACTTCAGTCATTAAGCATTTGGAAAAAGAAGGGTTTCGCGTCTTCGATATAGAGAAAATATAATCAATAAAAATGCTGTCCATACTGGGCGGCTTTTTTTATTGGCCATTTTATAAAATAAGTCTAGTGAACACCCGAAGTTCGTGTTAAAGTTTCAAAAGGGAAATATTGAAAGAGGAAGTGAAGGAATGACGTGGGACGTGTTTAATATCATCGGCACGATTGCTTTTGCACTTAGTGGTGTCACTGTAGCTATGGAAGAAAAATATGATCTAATGGGTGTTTACGTTTTAGGCTTTGCAACTGCATTTGGTGGGGGAGCAATTCGAAATTTATTAATTGGTTTACCCGTCTCAGCATTGTGGGAACAAGGCACACTTTTTACGATGGCATTTATCGTCATGACCGTTGCTTTTTTCTTTCCTAGAGTATGGCTTCATCAATGGAAACGCTGGGGAATCTTTTTTGATGCAATTGGGTTGGCGTCATTCGCTATTCAAGGTGCTTTATTTGCAACATCTATGGGACACCCTATAAGTGCTGTCATTGTCGCTGCTGTTTTAACTGGAACAGGTGGTGGAATGATACGTGATGTTTTAGCAGGAAGAAAACCGTTAGTTTTAAAGCAAGAGATTTATATTTTATGGGCTTTTGCTGGAGGACTACTTATCGGATTAAATATCGTGGATACAACTTGGAAAATTACGCTATTATTTATTGCAATCATTGCTTTTAGAATGCTTTCTGTAAAATATAAATGGAGCCTTCCAGTAAAGGCTCCTTCACAACAATCTTCATCTGTTTAATCTTGCCGTTCGATTAAAGTAATTCGGTAGCCACGTGCTGAATCTGCGACATAGTATGACCTTGCTCGTTCTTGCACCTCGACTTGGTCTACTTGTCGCACTTGAATCTCTTCATTGGTCGTTACTTTATATTCTCCGGCTTCACTTACTTCCACTTCTTTATCAATGACCTCAACTACTTCTTCTACTTTACGTTCACTTAATAATTGCTGGTGTTGTCTTCGTTGCATATGATAAACATGACTATTCGCAACAAAAAATGGCTCCATCATTGAAAATGAATGTTCTTCTAAACTTCTTGTCCACATATTATTATAATCAGTCAAAAATTCTACCACATCTTCTCTTTCCTGCACATCTTCTACTACATACCAATTCTCATCTTCAGCGCATGCAGTAATCATAAATAAAAGCAGAAAAAGGACGATTGTTTTCCCTAACTTTCTCACGTCTTTCACTCCCGAGTTTTAATAACCTACTCTCAGAAGTATACAAAAAAGTAACCCAAAAGTATATGTAAGAAAATACTCCATATAGAAAAGAGCCACTCAAAACGAAAAGTAAGTAGTTCCGTTTTCCAGGTGTAAAACTATAAAAAAATAGTAATGGCAACACGTTTACCATTTAGTTTTACATGTTGCCTTTTTATTTTCATTTTTATTAAGATAAGCACTCGAATCCGTTAACAGGCGGACGCTTTCAGCTCAAGATGCAAGTGCGACATAAAATACACCATGGACGTTTGAGTCAATGAATAAGGAATTATATCCGTTCAAAAGTTCCTTCGCTTTCACCCCATGGCACAAGCGCGACAACAGTTCATCCTTCACTTCGCTCTAATTCACGGTGTCTTCTTTGCCACGGGCAATGCCCCAGCTAAACAGGGCTTAAGCCCTGTTGAATCTTCGCCTATTGCTTTTCCCGCTGGAGTCTTCGGATTTTTGACGGATTTCCTTTTATCAATAAGACGGCTATCACTTCTTGAGTTATAAAGTCAATGTGAATAGAGCTTTGTTTCATTTATAAATCTCAGCCTTTTTAAGTAAGAGTTAAAAGAAAAAAAGGAGTACCTCCTTAACGTCATCATATTTATAACCGTATGAAAGTGGCAAGCCCCGGGGTAAACTGTCAATCGAATACGGAGGTAGTAGCTTTAAAATGAAAACTGTTATAAAAGATGTTTTCTTCAAATACAAATGAACAAGATTAGATGGCCGAAGCAGTAGAAATACACGTAGACTCCAGCGGGAACAGCTCGAGCTGAAGATCCACTTTGGAAAGAAATAAGTTTTCTTTCCAAAGTTAGCTGAAGCCGTGCCCGTGGAAAGCGAAGTGTATTTCAACTGCGTATCAACCAAAAGTTAAAGAGATAATTCAGGCACAAATTATCTCCAAAAAAAGCTGTTTTTTTATTTTCTACCTTTAAACGGAATTACTTTTCTAGACCTTTATTCATTTATCGACTTTAACAAACTGTCAATTGTGTAGTAAATGGACTTATTTCTTTCTAGAAAACGCTTCTTCTTCGTATCCGCTTGAAAGCAAGTAACCGCCTCAATATGAATATTTTCGTGTGCATCATTTATTTGATTCTCGTGAAGATACTTTGGTTTTTCATCACGGATAAACTGGACTGCTAGTGGCATCCATTCATCTGCTTTTTGATGGACATCATCAGCAAAAGGCTTAATCAGTGACATGAAATCAGCTTGTTCATTATTTAAACGATATGTTTCAAAATGCTTTAAAGCTTCTTGGTTCTTTGTTAACAATTGATTTGAAAGTTTAACTAAATGATCTATTTCTTCATTTGTCATGTTGTAAATCACCTCAAGTTGATTTTAGCAAAGGTTTCATGGCAATTAAAGCGTTTTTAAAAACTAAAGATTTCAGCAAAACGACGTTTTTTGTTTTTTCGAATGTTCATTTTTTCTTCTAATGATACAATTTTGTTTTCCTTTTCTGAAATCACGGACTCTAAATAATTGATTCTTTCATCTAACTTTTCAAGGACAGTGCCTACGTCATCGATCTCTTTTCGATGCTGAAGCATTTGTACTTCAACAACTTCATCAGCCTTTTCCTGTAGCTTCTTGTCTAACTGATCAATTTGTAACAACATTTTATGAAACCTTTCATCTAATGTACTGGCTGGTACCATTTTTTCCTTTTTCTCGATAACGATTTCCTCCTTCGTTAATTGAATTTGTTTTAACCTTTTTCCTTTTTTCACTTCTTGATGAATGTAGGAAAGCTTGTTGTAAGAGTTTTCATCAATGACATAATGACCGACTTCATTTAATTGACACTCAATATTAAAATGCTTGATCCACCGTTGAATCGTTGTCTGATTTACTTGAAACTCCGCAGCGACCTCTTTTGTTTTCCATACCTTTGCCATGTTCCGATCCCCTTTCAAATTGTGTTACTAAAGTATTCTTCCTCCTTCCTTCGACTCCCTCCACCATTGACAAAACTAGTTTCCTTTCGTCAAAGAAAGTGGTTATAACCTTGAATTCGATACCATACATGTTTTCTCCTAAGTTAGGTAACGATAAGGATAAAGATGAATGGAGGTGTTTGCATTGGCGAAACAAAGAAAACAATCACCTGAAAGGCAACAAAATATGACAGGTAACCAAGCAAAGCAAGCTAAGCGCGGGTATGGAGATAAGAAAACAGAAGGTCCAAACCGTCCATCTACTTAATTTTCATTGCAAAAACGAAAGGACATTCAAACGTCCTTTCGTTTTATTTTTTATTTAATATCGTGTTTTCAATCGCGGCTGCGACCATCATTTGCGTTTGTTTTTTCTCGTACCAACCTGTTAAATCATATTTCACCTGCAACTGAATAAGCTTGTTTAATTGTTTATCCGGATCAAAACGGTCCTTAAGAGACCAATCTTCCCTTCTGTTATCTTCATGATGAATGATCGGATAGACGATTCTCAAAATTGGAGTATGTGGAAATGTATGATTGATATACTTCTGATAATCTTGTCGTGACCCAGTAAATTCTTCCTTCAAGAAGAATTGTTTAATTTTATCCCTTTCTGGGGATTTCATTAATATCCAGCCGAGTTGTTTTCCTAGTTCAATTCTGTTCTCTACTTTTTTAAATCCTTTGATCGACCTACCGTATAACGCACCTTCAAACGTTGGAAAAAGTACATAACTAAAATGTAAGCGCTCCTGCCATTTATAAACAAACTGATGGAACGTTTTATTTTTAAAAAAGGGCGCTTCAATAACCGGTTCTTGAATGAGATGTTGTTCATTGACAATTAATGCATGCAAGAGTTGTTCCTCATTTTTTGTAAGCCAAAACTGCTCCCATTGGGCGATGATCCATTTTGAGACATGGAAATGCTCTAACAAGTGAAATTGTCTTTTTCCTGTTCGTTTCGACCATTCATATATAAGTAGTTGTGGATACGCATCTGAAAAAATAAGCCAGTTTGCCCGTTCATAAGTAATAAATAATTGTCTTTGCAAATCATTTTTCAATAAAATGACATAAGGTTTACTACATAAATCAGCCATACTCCACCCAGCATTTCTTGAAACCATACTCGCTAAATACGCCCATGTAATTTCTGGATGGTTTTTGAAGAATTTCTGATATGCTTTTGTTCTTGAAATGTTGTCAACATTCATTCTTACGGTCTGATTTTGAATGTGTCGTACAATCCCTTTTTCTTCCATTGAAATAACTCTCCTTTGTTTTATTATGAGTGTATCCTTGCTAAAATAGTCAAAAAGTCTATTCTCAATGAAATGAGTTATGGTAAGATATAGTGATGGTTTGGAGAAAAAGGATGTGATGAAATGACTGTAAGGTATCCTAACGGAAAAAAGTATACAAAAGATGCAACCTTTTCACCTAAAAAAAACGTCAAAAAAGATGAGCGTTTTAGTAACCGAGGGATGACACTCGAAGAAGACTTAAATGAGACAAATGAATATTATAGGTCCCGTAACATCGCACTCATTCATAAAAAACCCACTCCACTTCAAATTGTGAATGTTCATTATCCGAAGCGAAGCGCTGCTGTTGTTACGGAAGCATACTTTAAAAAACCATCAACAACTGACTATAATGGTGTTTATAAAGGCAAATATATCGATTTTGAAGCAAAAGAAACCAAAAATAAAACAAGCTTCCCATTAAAAAACTTTCACGATCACCAAATTGATCATATGCGCCAAGTCATTGAACAAAACGGAATTACTTTTGCTATTTTACGCTTCAGCGTTACAGATGAAATATATCTTATGTTTGCCCAAGACATCATCCCTTATTTTCAAGAGAAAGACAAAAAGAGAAAATCCATTCCGAAAAATGATATTGAGTCAAAAGGATATAAAGTTCCATTAGGTCTTCATCCTAGAATTGACTATTTAAAAATCATTGATAAAATCATTTCTAATGTTTAAACATTGTACACAACTGTGTATTGAAAGGAAGATGCTACGATGTCAGATGAATATCGTACAAGACAAGAAAGAAGAAAAGTAAAGCAATCATCAAATAATAACTCCAAGAGCAAACGAAAACCTAAAGGCGCATTGAAAAAAATATTATTAGCATTAGGTATTGTGATGTTCGTTATGTTTGTTGTTGGTGCAATTAGTGTATTTGCAATTATTCGAGATGCACCTCCTTTAGATGAAGAAAAATTAACGTTAGCACAAAACCCTGAAATACTTGATCGAAACGGAGAGCTTTTAACCACTCTTCAAGCTTCTGAAAACAGAAGAAATGTAAATATAGAAGACGTCCCTGACGTGCTTAAAGATGCCGTACTATCTGTAGAAGACGTTCGTTTTTATGACCACTTTGGAATTGACTTACGTCGAATTGGTGGTGCTGTTGTCGCAAATGTCCGAGGTGGCTTTGGTGCAGAAGGTGCTAGTACGATCACACAGCAAGTTGTAAAAAACCTTTTCTTATCAATGGATAAGCAGATGTCTCGTAAAATTCAAGAACAATATTTAGCGATTCGTCTAGAACAACAGTATACGAAGGATCAAATCTTAGAAATGTATTTAAACGCAATATTTTTCTCAGGGTCCCCTTCTCAATATGGTGTTGTTTCAGCAGCAAATTATTACTTTAATAAAGAACTCGACGAACTTACAATTGAAGATGCTGCCCTATTAGCTGGAATTCCACAGCGTCCAAACCATTTTAATCCTTTTAACAACCCTGAAGCTGCAGAAAACCGTCGAAACACGGTGATTTCTTTGATGGAACGTCACGAAAAAATCACCCCTGAAGAAGCTGAGGCGGCTAGAAATGTTCCGGTTGAAGATCAACTTGAACAAAGTGAACAACTTGAAACAGGTGCTTACCAAGCTTTTATTAATCAAGTTCAACGAGAAGTTGAAAATATTGAAGGCATTGAACCTAGTGATATTTATACGGCTGGTATGACGATTCATACAACATTAGATCAAGACCTACAAGCTCATGTCGAACATGTTATGCAATCAGGAGAAGTTATTCAATATCCTGATGAACATTTCCAAGCTGGGATTACCGTTCTTGATACAACAAATGGTGAAGTGCTTGCTTTAGGTGGCATGAGAGAACCATCTGAAGCGCAAAGAACATATAATTGGGCAACACAGCCGAAACGTCAACCTGGTTCTTCAATCAAGCCGATCCTATCATTTGGTCCTGTAATTGAAGAATTAAAATGGTCCACTTATCATCAAATTGTTGATGAGCCTTATAATTATCAAACAACTGGTGATCCAGTACGAAACTTTGGTCGTGATTATCGAGGTCCTATGTCTATGAGAGAGGCATTACGAATCTCACAAAACGTCCCTGCAGTTAAAGCACTTAACGAAGTTGGCTATGACCAGGCCCAAACATTTGGTCAGCGATTAGGCTTGCCATTAGATACATTCCATGAATCGTATGCTCTTGGTGGTTTTGATACTGGCGTTTCTTCTTATGATATGGCCGGAGCCTATGCTGCCTTTGGAAACAATGGGGAATATAATGAACCACATACAGTTAGAAAAATTGAATTTCCAGATGGCCAAACCATTGACCTCACTCCAGATTCAACCATCGCTATGAATGACTATACAGCGTTTATGGTGACAGATATGTTAAAGACCGTCGTTCAATCTGGTACAGGGCAAAGAGCCGCAGTTTCTGGTGTACCAATTGCTGGTAAAACAGGGTCTACGAACTTTACACCAGATGAACGTGAGCAATATAATATTCAAAGTGGGATACGCGATGCTTGGTTTGCAGGTTATTCTACGAACATAACCGCTGCCGTATGGACAGGATATGAATCAATTGACAAAGGATATATCGCATATGATAACCATCAAGAGTTTATTGCACGTGACTTATTTAGAGAGGTTATGACTTTTGCTCATCAAAATCGTGATACGTCAGACTTTACTCAGCCTGATTCTGTCGTTCGTGTTGGTATTGAACGTTCAACAGGCTTATTACCAAGTGATTTCACTCCAGAAAGTGAGATTATTCATGAGTACTTTGTACGAGGTACAGAGCCAACAGATGTGTCAGATGAATATGAACAAGCTGAACCAGTGCAAGGATTACAAGCTGAATACAATGAAGATGATCACGAGATTCAAGTTAACTGGAGTTATAATGAGGAATTCATCGATCAGTTTAGCTTTAAACTAGAACTGAGAAGCAACAACGATGAAGAATATCAATTAATTGATATAACAAAAGATTTAGGGTATATCTTGTCTAACCCTGAATATGATACGACTTATTCAATAAGAGTAACGGCTGTTGCTGATGAAAACGAAGATCTTACAAGTGATCCAGCTACTGTTGAAGTAACGGTTCCAGAAGAACAAGGTCTTCTCGATGAGTTAGACGACCTTTTTGAAGGTGACGACGAATCTGATGAAGATAATGGTAGAGGCAATGGAAGAGGATCGGATAATGGTAACGGTCCTCCAGATGATGAAGATGACAATGACGATGATGTAATAGACGACCTCATTGGCGAAGACGATGAGGAGGAAGATGATGATGACGATGATGAAGATGACAATGACGAGGACAATGATTAAGAGCCAGGGCATAATGCCTGGCTCTTTTTTTACCTTCTTATCAATGTTTCTTAGTAAAATAAACTGCCCACTTCTTCATTGACTCTTGATAAAGTTGATCTAACGTAGTAAATGCATGATAGTGATCTGGGCTGTCTAGAACAAAAGAAATTCTTTCTTGAATATTCATTGGACTATAAGAAAACTCGTTTAATTGAGAAGGAATGTTTTCTAACGTCTCTACAGCATGACTGTTCGCCCAAAACATCGCTTGAATATATAAACTCGTATATTGTAACATAATTGGCCTCGCTGTTTTACGATCTCGGTTTTGGAAGCATTCTTTTAACAGCTCCTGTCCTTCCTCTTTCCAAGCAGCGCTTATACGTTTAATACTGCATTGAGGCGACTGCCAAGGTTCATAAGGAAGACTCACTTTTAAACAAGCACAAATATCATAAGCAAAATAGGAATTATCACGAATGATTTCTTGGTCTATAGAATTTTTTTCAATTTCATCCCCTTCTTTATAAAATGGAGAGTATTGAAATTGATTAGGAACTAACAACTTGTCCGTCATACAATAACTCCTCTTTTTTTCATTCTCTTTTTCCCTTCACGACATAATTCTAATAACGGACACTCATCACATTTTGGTGATTGAGCTTTACAATGATATCGTCCAAAGAAAATAAGACGGTGATGTGTAACAGACCATTGTTCTTTAGGAATTTTTCTCATCAACGTTTTTTCTACTTCTAGTACAGAATCTTTCCAACGGCAAATACCTAGTCGCTTACTTACACGTTCTACATGAGTGTCTACTGCAATCGCAGGTTCATCAAAGGCTACTGAAGCAACCACATTTGCAGTTTTCCTACCTACACCAGCAAGTTTAACGAGTTCATCTCTTTCATAAGGAATTTCTCCATTATAATTTTCAATGAGAGATTGACTAAGCTTCTTTATATTTTTAGCTTTACTACGGTAAAGTCCGATTGATTTGATATCTTGTTCTAATTCTTCTAATGATACACTAACGTAATCTTCTGGAGTTTTATATTTCTCAAATAGTTTTGGAGTAACTTTATTAACAAGGGCGTCTGTTGCTTGTGCAGATAAGACAACAGCAATTGTTAATTCAAATGGATTTGAATGAGTTAATTCGCATTCTGCCTCAGGAAACATCTCTCCCATTGTATACAAAACGTGTTCAATTTCTTTTTTGTTTAACATAATCTCTCCTCCGTTAGTCCTCTTCTCCATACAACCAATTATATTGGGGGTGTTTTACTTTATCTGATTGAGGTGTAGCTTGTGTTCTATTCTGGAACCTTTTTTCATGGTGTTGCCTAACTTTCTCACCGTGTTCTTTTGCTTGTTGGATCGTTTTTACACCATTCTTTTTCCAATCAAATAATATCCGATCAATATATCGGAAGTTTAATTTAGACGAAACAACGGCTTCTCTTAACGCAGCTTCAATAATTTCTGGATCGTGAGCGTCATCGTCAAGCCACATCGAAATCATTTCTAACTCCATCGGAGATAAAGGTCTTGCAAACTCTTCTTCAAAACGTCGAAATAATTGTCCTTCTAATTGTTGTTTCGTAAATTGCTGTTTATCGTTTTGTTTATCATTTAACAGAAGGACAAACTTTTCAAATAATGGTTTTAATGAAAATGCTTCAGAAAGCTTCCCATCTTCATCTTTCTTTTCTTCTATTGCAATAAACCCACTTCTTAATAATTCTTTCAATTCATTTGTGCAGTTGGATTCATCAATGTACATTCTTTCTTGTAACTCATATGGCGTCGGGAACATATTCCCTTCTTGTTCAAACTGCCTAATGTGCATTAAGATCATAAATTGTACTTCAGATAATCCTAATTGAGAATAATGTGTCATTAATGCAGAAGGAATGGCGAAGGGCTGTGACATCTGGAGTTGTATAATTGCTTCTTCATTCATTATGAGCACCCCACCTATAGATATATTTTTTTCTTTATGAAATGTAGTGATTTTAATTTAACTTTCTTAGTATACCATGAAGTTTCATCTTCATTGTACGAAATGAATCGGAGTTTTTCATTAATAATATAAGCTACCCTGGCAGCACATGCTGCTTCTTCCTCTACTAGCTTTTGCTACGTAGCTGGATGCGTCGGCGCAGCTCTCAGTGATTCGACGAAGCTGTGTTTGTTGCATCGCTTTCCGCGGGCACGGCCTCAAGTTCCTAAAACATGTTCGCCGACCTCAATAAAAGAAGCTGACTCTTCATAAATCACTTAAAAGTGTCTTATTGGAGTCAGCTTCACATTATGAAGTTTAAGTATTATGGGTAAAGACGGTTTAGTAGACGTGGGAATGGGATCGTTTCCCTAACGTGTTCAACACCTGATAACCACGCTACTGTTCGTTCTAATCCTAATCCGAATCCAGAGTGTGGAACAGAACCATATTTACGAAGATCTAAATACCATTGATAAGCATCTAAAGATAAGTTGTGCTCATCATAGCGTTGTTTTAATAATTCTTCATCATCAATACGTTGGCTTCCTCCGATGATTTCGCCATACCCTTCTGGGGCAATTAAATCTGCACATAAAACGACTTCTTCACGCCCAGGTACTGGTTTCATGTAAAAAGCTTTTATATCAGCTGGGTAATTTGTAATAAACACTGGCTTATCAAACTTCTCGGCAATTGCCGTTTCGTGTGGTGCACCGAAATCTTCACCCCACTCAATTTCGTGGCCTTCTTCTTTTAACATATCAATCGCATCATCATACGAAATGCGTGGGAATGGTGCTTGGACATTTTCTAATTTAGACGTATCACGTTCTAATGCTTGCAATTCAA
Source organism: Bacillus shivajii (assembly GCF_020519665.1). NCBI lineage: Bacteria > Bacillati > Bacillota > Bacilli > Caryophanales > Bacillaceae > Bacillus > Bacillus shivajii. The sequence continues at coordinate 1,796,153 of NZ_CP084703.1, read as the reverse complement.
GCTTACAGTTTGCTAGTACTGATTGTACAACAAATGAAACATATTGTTCTTGAACTTCTAAGCTTTCTTCATGATCCATAAATGCCATTTCCGGTTCAATCATCCAAAATTCAATAAGGTGTCTTCTCGTCTTAGATTTCTCTGCTCTAAACGTTGGACCAAAAGAGAAGACTTTTCCTAACGCCATCGCTGCAGCTTCCATATATAATTGTCCACTTTGAGAAAGATAAGCATCCTCATCAAAGTATTTCGTATGGAAAAGGTTTGTCGTTCCTTCTGCTGAACTTCCTGTTAAGATCGGAGGATCAACTTTCACAAACCCTTGCTCATTGAAAAACTCATATGTAGCTCGAATAATTTCATTACGTACTTTCATAACTGCATGTTGACGCTTTGAACGTAACCATAAATGACGATGGTCCATTAAGAACTCTGGTCCATGTTCTTTCGGAGTAATCGGATAATCTGTTGCTTCATGAATGAGCTCTACAGATGTTACTGTTAATTCATAACCAGATGGTGCACGATCGTCCTCACGTACTTCACCAGTCACAAATAATGAGCTTTCTTGTGTCATTTCTTTCGCTAATTTGAAACCTTCTTCTTCTACTTCTGCTTTTACAACGACGCCTTGAATAAACCCTGTACCATCGCGAAGTTGTAAAAAGGCAATTTTACCGCTTGAACGTTTGTTCGCAAGCCAAGCGCCAATTTTTACTGTTTCTCCAACATATTTCCCAACTTCAGAAATTGTTATTTTCACTTTTTATACCCTCCAAATTCCTATGTATCATTCATGATCGATGATAACTTATTTTCGCCCAATGATTGATTGTTCATTTTTTATACACGATACACATTATACATGTGAAAAAAAATAGAAGTCAATCTCTACTTAAATTAAGTCTATTTACGAAGATTTCCGTTGTACAAATTGACGAATTCGATTAACTGCTTCTAAGAATGAATCTAAGTCTGTTGCATACGATAATCTAATATTATCTGGAGAGCCAAAACCACTTCCTGGAACGACTGCAACTTTTTCTTCTTCAAGTAATGCGGTTACCCATTCATCAGTTGAAGCAAAGCCACCTGTTTGTACGGCTTCCTTTACGTTTGGAAATAAATAAAATGCTCCTTGAGGTTTCACACATTTGAAGCCAGGGATAGACTCTAGTTCAGGTAACACTTTATGTAAACGTTCTTCAAATGATTGTCTCATTTTCTCGACGGAACCGTCTTCTTGTTGATATGCAGCAATTGTTCCATGTTGAGCCATCACTGCTGGGTTGGACGTCGTATGACTTGCTAATGTTGTCATCTTTTTAATGATTTCCGCATGTCCAGCTGTATAACCAATTCTCCAACCCGTCATTGAATGAGATTTCGATACACCGTTAATAATAATCGTGTTGTTTTTTATTTCTTCTGACACTTCAGCAATAGAAATGTGATTTTTGCCGCCATAAATTAGTTTTTCATAAATTTCGTCAGAAACAATTAAAAGATCGTTATCTAAGCAAAATTGTCCAATTTCCTTTAGTTCATCTTTTTCGTACATCACTCCGGTTGGGTTACTTGGTGAATTTACGATGAGCGCTCTCGTCTTGTTTGTAACAACTTTTTCTAATTGTTCTTTTGTTACTTTAAATTCATTTTCTTCCTTACCTTCAACAAATACTGGTTTGCCTCCAGCAATCTTTACTTGTTCCGGATAACTAACCCAATAAGGAGAAGGAATAATGACTTCATCATCTTCTTGTAAGATTGTTTGGAACAATAAGGCAAGTGAATGCTTTGCACCGTTTGTTACAATGATTTCTTCAGGAGAATATTCAATATGCTGATCATTTTTGAACTTTTCGATGATAACATTTTTAAGTTCTGGCAAACCACCAGCTGGAGTATATTTCGTGTGCCCTTCAACCATTGACTTGTAGCTTGCTTCGATAATATAGGATGGCGTATTAAAATCTGGTTCCCCTGCTCCTAAGCCGATTACATCATGACCTTGTGCTTTTAATTCTTTTGCTTTTGCTGTAATTGCTAACGTTGTTGATGGTGTAATTGAAGTAACTTTTGACGAAAATTTCATGATTTATTCCCCTTTCATCTTTTTACTTGTCTTTATATTTTTTTAATACATTAAGACCTTTTAAATTGATAATGACGTATATAAGACCCATCTTTAAATGTTAAATAATAAAATGAATGCCGATCTGCATCATCGATGTAAACAACTTCATAAACTGGTGTATTCCCGATAATACCTAATCGAATATTAATTAATGATACGACATTTAAGCGATCATAAGCAATTTGTTCCACTTTATCCTTTGAGATTCCGTCGCTTTGACTTCGAACAAAAACTCTTCGTGATTGATTTTCATCATCTTCTTTATGCTCGATCTCTTCAACCCAAACAATGATGTCTTCATCATTATCATCGACGCCATAAAAAACTTGATATGATCTACTTCCATGATAATAACTTATGTCGTTTACAGAAGTTAACTCTGTTTCAGAAAGGGCAAATGCTTTTATTTCTTCTTGCCGATCATTTAAAGGACCTGCAGTTGCCGAATACATAAAATAGAAAAATACAATGCCTGCGGTTAATAGTACCGCTCCAATAGAAATTAGCCATGTTCTCATGCTGTTACACCTTCTTACGTTTCATAAATCGTAAAAACCATCTTTTCACTTTCGTTATCTTCATCTAATGCTAAACCAAACATAAGATCACGATCTTTCAATGTTCGATTCAACATATCAACAACTTTATATAGCTCATGATGTTTATCAATTTTTACTGTTGCTAACTTTTCAATTCCTTTATCGCTCATCATCAATTCCTCCTGTTACCTTCTTTATTCGAACTTTTCTCTCCCTCTAGCGTGAAAAATTACTAATCATACTCTTTTGTTCATTGAGTGATACTATCATTACCGCTCCAAAGTAAAGGATGATGAGCGTGAATGAAAAACATTTCAACAATGAACAAGAGGCGGTGACAACGGCTGACTGGTATTTTCTTGAAAGAGACTTAGTCGCGTTAAATTCTCCTCACCGTCCAAAGCAATATGAAGAAGTTACGTATTCTTTTCGGCAAACGAAGTTTCCGTACGAATGTAAACAATAATCATTCCTTAACCTGCACCTAATGAGCACCTGATGGATCACAGGTGCTCTCCTCCATTTAAAATAGAAATGCTTGAGCATCTGCAACAATTTTTTGTTCGTCTAAGAAAAGCAATTCTCTATCTTTCATTAACTGCTTCCCTTGAACGAAAACATCTGAGATGTCATCATCTTTTAGAGCATACACAAGATGAGAATGCACCCTTTCTTTATTCCAAGGTGTCAAATGTGCCCGGTCTGGATTTATTAATATAAAGTCCGCAAAAGAGCCTTCTTGAATAAAACCTATGTCTTCAAGCTGTAATGCTTTTGCACCGTTTACTGTTGCCATTTTTAGTATGTCTTTACTTTGTGTAACAGTTGGATCTTGATATGTTCCTTTATGAATTAAAGAAGCAAACCTAAGCTCTTCGACCATGCTTAAGTTGTTGTTACTAGCTGTTGAATCTGTTCCAATTGCCACATTTATCCCTTTATTTATCAACTCGGGTATATTAGCAATACCTGAACCTAACTTTAAATTGCTCATTGGATTATGCGAAACAGAGACATTCTTTTCTGAAAGAATATGTTGCTCTTCATCATTTAAATGTACACCATGGGCAATTAAGCAAGGTACATCAAATAAACCTAGTTTATTTAAATGGCTTACTTGTGTTTCATTATATTTCTCTTTATGCTCGAGCACTTCACGCTTTGTTTCTGCAACATGTGTATGTATCCACATGTTATGCTTTTCGGCTGCATCTACAACTTTCTCTAAAAAAGCAGGTGGACACGTGTAAGGAGCATGAGGAGCTAATGCAACGTGTAGCTTTCCAGCGTTTTCACCATGAAAATGTTTATGTAATGAAACGGATTCATTAATTTTACCGTACTGCTCTTCTTCAGAACATAGTCCGATCATTCCTCTGCATAAAACAGCACGCATGTTACTTTCAATCGTTAGTTCAGCCATTTGTTCCATATGTAAGTGATACATATCTAAAAAAGTCGTTGTACCAGATTTTATCATTTCAACAACTGCAAGCTTTGCTGCTTTTTCTACATCTTCTTTCGTCAGCCTTTGCTCATTTGGCCACATGACATTTTGAAGCCAATCCATTAAGGGCATGTCATCGCCAGCACCGCGTAATAACGAACTACCTAAATGACCATGTGTATTTACAAAGCCTGGCATGAGCCACTTTCCTTGTCCATTAATCGTTTCATCTGCTTGATCAATTAATGAATCGTTTGGATACCCCGCCGTTACTTCTTTAAACTTTCCGTCCTCAACGACAACATATCCGTCAACAATATCATCATTTTCATTCATTGTTACAATTGTGACAGAATGAATTAATAATTTCATGAAAGAACTCCTCTCCTCAGTTTATCATGAAAGTTTCGTTAAAAGCTTCCCTATTAACGTTTCTTTTTCTGTAGGGCGAACTGTAATAATTTCATAATCATCTTCTAAACACTTTATCGTAACCGTACCACTTCTACTCGTTTGATAAATATCAATCCATGTTTCGTTCAATCGCTCGAGGACATAATTACTCGGCAAGTCTTCACCATTTCTGAAGATGACAGCAACTTGTGGATCTGCTTCTTTTAATAATTTCTCTGATGTCCCTTTCTCACTTCCGAAATCTGGGACTTTCATTACGGTTGTCTTTAAGTCATAATCTTCGACGAGCTGATCTTCTACACGTTGATTTGCTTCTGTTAAGTATAATAATTTCTTTTGTTTATGTGTTAGAAAAAAAGACAGGGAACCTTGGTCAATCCCAATGTCTTCTTCAATAAATAATACTTGTAATGTTAACCCTGTTAACAAATCAAAAGTATCACCTTCATCAACATAACTAACGATGTCACTATCGACATTTTTTATTGATAATATATCATTGACAATTGGTGAAGAAACAACAATTTTCCCTACTGGATATTGCGATAACATCCAGGAAACATTCCCGGTATATTCTGGTTGTTTACTTGTAAGGAGTAAGGTATCAATTTGGTCAACATCATAAAAATCCAATCGATCCATTAAGTCATCCTGACTATCTTGATGACCAGTATTGATTAAAACGGTCTTCCCATCATTGTTTTGAATTAATGTCGCTTCTCCATGCTCTAAATCAAAAAATGTATATGCGATTTCCCCTTGAGATAAGTTTAATTCAATCCTATCCGCATTTACAGTCGGCATAGCAACAAGAAATAGAAGCATAAAAATCATGATTGAAAAAAAGATCTGACGAGCCATAAATAAACAGCTCCTTTCATAAATGAAATCGTCCACCTTATTGATTATAACCAATTTTCCAGATCTTTTTCCAATTCATCCATTGAATTCTCTAATACTGGAATTTGTGGCAATGATTCGATAAACGATTTTCCATACCTTGCTGTTACGATTCGACGATCAAGTACGATCACAGCCCCACGGTCATTCGATGTTCGAATTAAACGACCAAATCCTTGTTTAAACCGAATAACAGCTTGTGGTAGTGCCAACTTCATAAACGGAGATTGCTTTTGTTCTTTTAGTGCATCAGATTTTGCTTTGAAAACTGGATCATCTGGTGGGGAAAATGGAAGTCGTACAATCACGATCACACTTAAATCATTACCTGGAATATCGACCCCTTCCCAAAAGCTACTCGTACCTAACAAAATTGCTTTATCAAATTGTTGAAAGTTTTTCGTTAGCTTCGACCTACTCCCAGTTTGTACTCCTTGAGCAATTAACATGTAATCATCTGTTAATAATTCCCTTAAGTATTCATAACATTTTTTCAACATATCATATGATGTAAATAATACAAGCATTTTGCCTTCAGATAATTGAGAAATACGATAAATATTTAAAGCCGCAGCTTCAATATACCCTGATTCACCTGCCTCATTAATCATTGGCATATCTTCCGGAATACAGAGTTTGACTTGATTTCCCCAATCGAACGGTGATTGAACAAGCTTTGTTTCAACCGGAAAGTCCTCTAACCCAAGTCTTTGGATGAAATATTGGAACGACTGTTTTACAGATAACGTCGCAGATGTAAAGATCACACTGTCTTTTTTCGCGAAAAAAGCGTCAGCTAATTTCTCAGCAACGTGTATCGGTTTCTTTTGTATGGATACTGATTGTTTCGGCCCTTTTAAATCTGCTTCAAGCCAATATACGAAGTTTTCATCGTCATCATCTAACAGTAACATATTGAATCCATTCATGATTTGAACACTTCGATCATAGATCGTTTGTAGCATTTCAGCTAAACGTTGTTCACTATTGTTCATTTGAGATAGTCGGTCTTGTAACTCTGCCTGTATCCTCGTCCATTCACTTAGCTGCATAAAACAACGTTTCGCAGCTTCTAATACATGTTCCCACTGCTTTTCAGAACGATTAATAATTGTATTGGCGCGCCCGCGTTCGTTTCTTTTGATTTGTGAATGATTTAAGTATTGTCTTAATAATAAAAACAGCTCATTCCACTCTTGCTTTAACTCTTTGCTTGTCTCGATGACTTCACTTACATGTAGTTCTTCGTTATAGAACGTCTCTTTTTTCATGTAAGATAATACACCTTCATTTTCTGATCCTAAATCATTAATGATATGTGTTAACGATAAATAGTCGAGCATTTCACCAAATTGTTCTGTTGCTGTTTCTTCAAAATGATGAGCCTCATCAATGATGATATGGTTGTAGCTAGGAATGACTTGGTGATCAGATTTCATATCTGATAAAACGAGTGAATGATTGGTTATGATTAAATCTGATTCTTTTGCTTTTTGTTTGGCACGTTGATAAAAACAACGAGAAAACCATGGGCACTTTGGTGTCGTGCACGATGTATAATCACTTGCGATTTCTTTCCAAAAGCGAAATGAAGAAGTTGCTAAGTTTAACTCTTCTACGTCTCCAGTTTTCGTTTCAGTCAGCCATACAAGAATTTGCGCTTTAGCAATCGTTCGGTCATAAGAATCAAAAGGATCCTTTTCAAGGAGACGTTCAAATTTTTGTAAGCAAAGGTAATGGCTACGACCTTTTAATACACCGGTCTTTATTGCAAAAGGTAATATTTTCGCTAACGTATGTAAATCCTTTTTTAGCATTTGTTCTTGAAGTTGCACTGTGTGTGTACTAATGACAATGCGCTTACTATGTATTTTTGAATAAAAGGCTGCAGGAATTAGGTAAGCAAGAGTTTTACCAGTACCTGTTCCAGCTTCAATAAGACCAAATGAATTCCGCTCAAATTGGTCGTAAATAAATTGTGCCATATTTAATTGACCTTCGCGTTGTTCGTATCCAGTCATTACTCCTTTTAACTTTTCCTCATTTAATAACGTTTCTTTATAGTACGTTTCAAATGAACATTGTGGTGCTTCCTCTTCCTTTATCTCTTCTGCTGTTTTCCTTAGGACAAAGCCTCGGTAATAATCGTACCCCTCTAACTCTTTCATGGAGGCAGCATTCATCCATTCGTGCATTAATGACTGCAAATCACTTTTACAAAACTTTTGTAAACGATCAAGCTTCTTTAACGTATCTAATGGTAATGACGACAATTTATCGATCATCTTTAAAAACAGCTGTGACGTTGCTTCTGCATCACTATCCGCTCTATGCGGTTGGTTATGGTCCATATTTAAGTTTGCCGTCAACTGTGAAAGTTTAAAGCCATCGGATGTAGGATAAGCAATCTTTGCTAGCTCAACAGTGTCGATGACAAGACCACGATATGGTTCATATCCGGCATTTACAAGCTCATCGTTAATAAAACTTAAGTCAAAGTCGACATTATGAGCTACAAAGTAGGCCCCATCTAAGTCATTTAGTAACTGAGGCGCAACTTCCTCAAATAATGGGGCCTCGTCAACATGTTCTGCCTCAATGTTCGTTAATGACTGAATAAAACGTGGGATCGGCTTTTCAGGATTTATATAACTTGAAAACCTTTTGATGATTTGTTGTCCCTCTACGACCACATATGCAATTTGTATAATACGGTCACCTTTAGAAAAGGATACCCCAGTTGTTTCAACATCGATAATGAGAAAACGATTCATTATCTATTCCTCCAAATTTCCCTCGAGTAAAGTTCGATTATTTTTTAGTGTTATGTTAAATGAGCAATCAATGGGTGAGAAAGATTTTCATGACTTATTCTCTCTTTTAATTGTTTAAACTTTTCTATCTCTTCCCAACGGTATAAAAGCCATAAATAGGAAATCATTGCATTTATATTTGTTGGTTCAAGATATAATAGCTCTTCAAACATTTCCATTGATTTTTTTCTTTCGTCTAATAAGCCATAGTTCCATGCCATACCGTGTAAAACAAAGGCTTCATTATATCCTAACGATTTTAATCGTTCATAACAATAGATTGCACAAGAAAAGTTCCCATTCTCTTCGAAAATAAATGCTAATGTGCGAATCAGCTTTTTCGATTTTGTCCGTTGAATCGTTTCATACCATGCTTCCATCGCCTCAGTATTTCGTCCTAACGATTCAAAACATTTCCCTAACCAGAAATAACTTTCTGAGTCAGTTTCTCCTTTATGCACCATTTTTTGAAAATATTGAAGCGCCTCTTTCGGCATTTTCAGCAGTAAATAACAGATGCCTAAATTATACACTACATCGCTGTTAAAGAGGAGGACTTCGGATTTTTCAAAGTAGTGGATGGCCTCTTCTATATTTTCTTCTTGTCCAGCTTGCAGCCCTAATCCAACAAGTGCAAAATGATGTTCGGTAGGGTCTTTACTACGGTGTAAGACATTTAAGAAGCTTTCTTTTGCCTCGTTAGGTTGTTCAATATATAACTGAGAAAACCCTAAATATAAATATAAACGAGCACTATTTTGTTGCCCATCTAATCCGGCTTGAAATTCACGGATCGCTTCCTCATATAAACCAAGTTCAAAATAACTAATTCCAGTATGGGTCTCGTCTTCTTTTTGAAACGAAAATGGATTACTTGTTGTGAGCTCATCTTTTATTTCTTCGAGTAACTCATTTTGTGTACTCCATACTTCTAGAAGTTGGTCTTGCTCTTTTGATAAATGCTCCACCCATTGCTTGAGTTCATTTTCGTTTAACATGTCTTTATTATCCATAAGCCATTTAGACATCTCTTCCCATTGTGTTGATGAAAACATAATAAAACCCTCCCATGAATGCTGCATCTGTTACTTACAGTTTCCAACGTTTCAGGGAGGGATATTCGAATTATCTTAAGGTAGAAGCTGGTTCTGTTTGCATCATTTCTATAATATCGTTTTGTTCGTTTAAGATCGCTACCTTAGGTGTGTGTGCTTTACACTCTGCTTCAGCGACCCATTTATAAGAAATAATAATGACCGTATCATTTGGTTGAACAAGTCGTGCCGCAGCTCCATTTAAACAAATTGTTTTTGATCCACGCTCTCCTTTAATCACATACGTTTCAAGTCTAGCACCATTGTTATTATTTACTACTTGAACTTTTTCATTTTCTAAAACGCCAACTGCATCCATTAAGTCCTCATCAATTGTAATACTACCAACGTAATTTAAGTTCGCTTCTGTTACAGTAGCACGGTGCAGTTTACCACTCATCATTTCTCTAAACATGTTGTTTGTTCCCCTTCCGATGTTCTGTTAATTCTTCTGTTGTAATTAACGCGTTATCAATAAGTCTAACGTGAGAATATTTAACAGCAGTAGCAATAATGATATCACTTTGAACATTAGTTACCTCTTTTAGCTCTGGAAATGTTCTACATTCTATATAATCGACACTACCACTAATTTGTAATGTCATTTTGTCGTATAAATAACTTTTTACTTCATCAAAAGTTATTTGCCCTTTTAAGATCAACTGCTTCGTTTCATTTAGTAAAGCATAGATCTTAGGTGCTTCCTTACGCTCTTGTTGCGTTAAATTCACATTTCGTGAACTCTTCGCTAGTCCATCATCTTCTCTAACCGTAGGACATCGAATAATTTCTACATCTAGATGGAAATCCTCAACCATTCTCTCAATAACTGCTACTTGTTGAGCATCTTTCATTCCAAAGTAAGCTCGTGTTGGTTTTGTCAATTGGAATAATTTCATGACAACGGTTGCGACACCATCAAAATGACCGGGTCTACTCTCGCCACATAGAATGTCTACCCCTTCATGAACGATCAAAGATGCACTCATTTTTTTCTGATACATTTCTTTTGCGGAAGGAACAAATAATACATCTACACCATAATCTTTTGCAAGCGCTTTATCCCTTTCCAAATCACGTGGGTATTCATCGAAGTCCTCACCTTCACCAAACTGGAGTGGGTTAACAAAAATACTTGCAATGACCACATCGTTTTGTTGACGAGCTTTTTCCATTAGTGAAAGGTGTCCTTCATGTAAATACCCCATCGTAGGAACAAAGCCGATCTCTCTTCCTGTTTGACGTATATCTTTTATCCAGTTCTGGAGCTCATTTATTTTCGTAATCACGATCACTTTTGCTTCCCTCCATATAAGGTTTGCATATGGTCTTCATATGGAAGAAAGGTATGATTTTTTTCAGGGAATGAGCCCTTTTTCACATCTTGAGCAAAAAGGATTAAACTTTCCTCTATCTTCTCAGAGATATTTGTATATTGTTTTACAAATTTCGGGACGTGACCTTGTGTGTAGCCAATCACATCATGATAAACTAAAACTTGGCCGTCAGTATATCTTCCTGCGCCAATGCCAATAACAGGAATCGTAAGTTCTTCTGAAATCTGTTTTCCTAACCATTCTGGAACACATTCTAATACGAGCATACTAGAACCAATTTGTTCGGCTATCTTCGCTTCACTTATTAGCTTGTTTGCGGACTCCTCTGATTTTCCTTGGACACTGTATCCACCAAGTACACCCACTGATTGTGGCGTTAACCCTAAATGTGTAACAACCGGTACTCCAGCTTCAATAAGCTTTTCAGCAGTAAGTAAAACATCACCGCCACCTTCCATTTTTACAGCATGTGCCCCCGCATCTTGCATTAATAATTTTGCATTACTAAAAGCGTCTTTTAAAGAAGCATGATAGCTTAGATATGGAAGGTCACTTACGACAAACGTATTAGGTGCCCCTCTTTTAACTGCTTTTGTGTGATGAACCATGTCGTCTACTGTAACCGGAATCGTTGAATCGTACCCTAATACAACCATGCCTAAAGAGTCCCCTACTAAGAGGACATCAATGCCAGCGGCTTCTGCAAGTTTTGCACTCGGCGCATCATATGAAGTGAGCATTGAAATTTTTTCGTTCGCACTTTTCATTTTTCGAAAATCTTTTGTCGTTTTCACGTTTAATCTCCTTTCTTTTTTCTGAGAGAAGGGTGAAACAACTGAACGAATCAATATAAAAAGACTGTCTCAAAAGATTTTCACAGCAAATAATTACTCCAACATAAATAAACCTATTCGTTAACTTATGGTTGAAATAAAATTTAGCTGATCCTACTTTGAGACAGTCTTGGTTTTTATCGCTCATTTATCACTAAATTCAATTTAGTGTTGTAATCTTTCACACCCTCTGTCCCAGTCCGTTCTCGGATCAAGGCAGAACCTTTTTATAATGTTTGTTTTAAAAAAGAGTGGTACAGTTCCTTTTTGGATACCGTCCAGTTAAAGTATAACAGATTTACTTTTCATTTTGTTAGTTTTTTGCTATATCGATGTCTGCGGAATAAATGTTGTGCCTATCCCCTGTTTTGTCACGAAGTAATAGCACACCTTCCTCATCTATTCCTTCTGCAAAGCCTTCAATCACGTCGTTTGCTGTTCTAGCTTTAATCATTCTACCAATTGTATTCGACCTTGCTTCCCATAGTGGCTTAATAAACGAGAACCCTTTCGTTAAATAAGCATCATAAAGCCATTCAAACTCTTTTAATATTTGAGCGATTAATTCAGCTCTATTGAATGTCCGATCACTTTCATTTGCTAAAGAAGTTGCTATATCTTCTATCCCTTCAGGAAACGAACGATGGTTCACATTTATTCCGACCCCAATAATGACTGCTTTAATTTGGTCTGGGTCTGCTTGCATTTCCGTTAAGATCCCAGCAATCTTTTTCCCGTTTAACAATAAATCATTTGGCCACTTAATTTCAGCTTCGAGCTTCGTGACGTGTTCGATCGCTCGTACGACTGCAACTGCAGTGACAAGTGTTAATTGAGGTGCCCTCCGAAAATCGACCTTAGGTCTTAAAATCATACTCATCCATATTCCTGTTTCCGGAGGAGAATACCACTCACGGCCTAACCTTCCCCTTCCAGAAACTTGTTCATCAGCAATCACTACCGTTCCTTCACAAACCCCTTCATTTGCTGCAGCTTGGGCAATGATTTGTGTTGATGGTGTTGACTCTTCATAAATCACATCACTAAAGATTGAATGGTCTGTCAATCTCGATAAAAGCTCATGTTTACTTAATCGATCATACTCTTTTATAAGACAGTAACCTTTGTTTGAGACCGCCTCAATTTCATAGCCCTCTTTTCTTAACGCGTCAATATATTTCCATACCATTGTTCTACTACAATTCAATGCTTCACTAATCTTTGCGCCTGATATGTAATTTCCTTCTTCATCTCGTAATAACTGTAATACATTTGCCTTCATTCAAATCCCTCCTTCCTTGAGCCAATGATATATATGTTCTTTGTTATTTTCGACATCTCCATTAACAACAGCTTTTTCTATTTCTTGTAAACATTGGCCAATCCATACACCTGGTTCATTCGGAAACCAATTCATAAGGTCTTCCCCGCCAATAGCTAATTCTTCTTTATTTTTTATGGGGAGTGCATCGTACATTGTTTTAATCGTTTCTATTTCGGCAGGTTCTTCCTTACAGATAGCCCTGATCTTTTCAGTAAGTGGGATATACGTTTCACCTATTTCGTACAAATCCATTTTTGTCCATTTTCGATCGATGACTCGCCTTATGCCCGTAACAATATGGGAGAGTTGCCTTTTAAATTTATTACTGCGACGATAATAGGTAAATACGCTTGATAAATCTTCTGTATGTAGTAAAGCTATTAACCATAACTCTTCGATGTTCGTCGTTCTTATCGTTTCAGATGTCGACTTTAGTTTCTCAACAAATTCTTCAAAGTTTGTAAAAATATGTGGTAGTTCAAAGATAATAATCGAATCCAATAATTCAATGATCTGATTTTTTTCTAAAGTGGCAGAAGCAATCTTGTCTATTTCATTACTGATTCGTTCGACTGCTACGTCATTGATTTTCCCTGCATGTTCATTTATCCAACGCTCCGTTTTACGATCTACCCGTAAACTGTAATGAAGTTTGAAGCGAATGGCCCTTAATAAACGAAGAGGGTCCTCTAGTAGTCTTTCTTCGCTATGACCAACAACCTTTAACACTTTCTGCTTTAAATCATCTTGTCCTCCAAAGGGATCAATAATCTTTCCCGTTTCATTCATTGCCATTGCATTAATCGTAAAGTCTCGGTTGAATAAGTCTTCTTCGATTGTTACTATTTCACTGTTGTTCGTCGACTTAAAAGAGCTTACTTCAATTGTTTTATCCGAGACCTTGACAATGATCGTACCGTGAGTGGCCCCTACATCAATGTGATGTGGAAACAGCGTTTTTAGTTTACTTATTGAAGCATTTGTACAAATATCGATATCTTTTATTGGGATGTTAAGTAAGTAATCTCTAACAGCTCCACCTACGATATAGGCTTCATACCCTTTGTTATTTAACGTATCGATGACTTTGCGACTCGCTTCTTTCCAAGAGATCATATTAAACCTCCTGACTACTTAATGCGGCGTGATAAACTCCCTCATATTCCTTAACGATTTTTTCTTGATGAAAGTCTTTATTTGCCCGCTTCAGTGCATGAACTGACATTTCTTGTTGTAAATTTTGATTTAATAAATACATCTTTGCAGTCTGAGCAATACTTGTAATATCACCTAACGGACATATAAAGCCGCTTTTTCCGTCTTCAATGACTTCTGGGATCCCTCCAATATTGGTACCTATCACAGGAACTCCACACGCCATCGCTTCGAGAATGACTAGACCAAAGCTCTCTTTTTCTGACAATAATAGTTTCAAATCACTCATAGACAGTAATTCTGCGACACGTTTTTGATTCCCTAAAAATTTCACTCGATCTAAGATCCCTAATCTCTTTGCCTCTTCATTAATGATTGGCAAGTCAGGACCTTCACCTATTAGAATCAAGACAGAGTCTATGTCTTTTTGAATTTCATAAAAGGCTTTTAAAACGTCTGGGACTCTTTTTACTTTGCGAAAATTTGAAACGTGACAAATGACCTTTTGATCTGGTTTGATGCCTAGCTCCTCTTTAAGTCCATCTATTTCTCGAGGGTAATAAATCCTATGATCGACAAAATTATAAATGGTCTGAATTGGCTTTGTTGTATGTAATAATTGTTTCGTTTGATTAATGAGATCATTAGACACAGCTGTAACGATATCTGACCTTTCAATTCCAAAGCGAATCATATCAGATAAAGAAGGGTCATAACCTAGCACAGTAATATCCGTTCCATGTAACGTTGTCACTACTTTGAGATGGTCACCAACCATTTCTTTTGCTAAATACGCACTTATTGCATGCGGGATCGCATAATGGACGTGAAGGATATCTAACCCTTCCCTTTTCGATATTTCTGCCATTTTACTTGCTAAGGCTAAATCATATGGCGGGTAGCGAAACACAGAATATTGGTTTACTTCTACTTCATGAAAGTAAATGTTTGCCGTACTGTTTTCAAGTCTAAAAGGCATACTAGAAGTAATAAAATGAACTTCATGCCCTTTTTCAGCTAGTGCTTTACCTAGCTCAGTAGCAACCACTCCTGAGCCTCCTACCGTTGGATAGCATGTAATACCTATTTTTAGCGTCATACATTTTCTCCTAATATATGAGACATGATGATCGGCCGGTCAGAAGTAAATCCTTCCCCATACTTCACGCCTGCCTCATTACCTAGTAACATTTCTCTACTTTTTAACTTTTCTAAATAATTCTCATTTAAAGGGGTTTTTACCGTGCCTTCTTCTAAACGAAATTGAGTTTTAAAGCATGCCAATGCCTCTATTTTAACGTCTATAAAATCAGCTATATCAACGATGAATGTCGGGTTACCGATCCCATTAATTTGATAATAATATAATTGTTCTGCTCTATAAGCTTGATTCTCTGGAAGGTAACGTTTAATACCAGAAGAAAAATGTGCTTCTTTTACAATTTCACTACAATAACCATGATCTGGATGACGATCATGCTTATTCGGGGCAAATATTACTTTCGGTTGATACTTACGAATGACTTTTACAACCTCTTCGATACATTCTTTCGAGGAGTCTTTTAGTCCACGATCGGGAAAAGAGAGTTGAATTCTCTTTTCTAAGCCAAGTACTTCTGCAGCATGTTCCGCTTCTTTCTGTCGCGTTTCTACTGTTCCATTTGAAGACAATTCTGCTTTTGTTAAGTTTATTATTCCGATACGAAAGCCCATTTTTGCATACTTTGCAATCGTGCCCCCCATACCGATTTCAACATCATCTGGGTGGGCACCGATCGCAAGCATATCTAATTTCTGTTCATTCATCATCCGTCTCTGATTCACCTCTGACGATTTCCCGCCATTGTAAATCTCCTCTGTTTAAGCCTTTCAACAGAATTTCAGCAGTTGCCATATTTGTTGCAAGCGGAATATTATATACATCACATAATCGAATTAAAGCAGAAATATCAGGTTCATGAGGTTGAGCAGTTAATGGATCTTTAAAAAATAAAACGAGGTCCATTTTATTTTCAGCGATTAAAGCACCAATTTGTTGATCGCCACCTAAAGGGCCTGATTGAAAACGATGAATAGATAACCCTGTAGCTTCCATGATTTTTATCCCAGTGGTGCCTGTTGAAAATAATGTATGCCCTTTAAACAATTCTTTATATGCAGTCGTAAATTGAACAAGATCATTTTTCTTATTATCATGTGCGATAAATGCTATGTTCATGGAATTTCCCCTCTCTATTTTCTTATTCAATAATATGTTCAAGGCCGTATACTAGGTGGTCAAGCTTTAGCACTGTGTCACAAGCAAGCTTTACACCGGGCATAAATGATGCGCGATTCATCGAGTCGTGGCGAATCTTAAGCGTTTGGCCTTCACCACCAAAGATCACCTCTTGGTGAGCAACAAGACCAGGTAAGCGAACACTATGTATACGTAATCCATCGTATTCTGCCCCTCTTGCGCCTTCCATCTGCTCTGTCTCTTCAGGATGCCCTTGTTGTTTTGCATCACGTACTTCGCTAATTAATTGAGCTGTTTTCGCTGCTGTCCCTGATGGGGCATCGAGCTTTCGATCATGATGTTGTTCAATAATTTCTACATCAGGCATATATCTAGCTGCCATTTGTGAAAACTTCATCATTAAAATTGCACCGATTGCAAAGTTTGGCGCAATAATCGCACCTAATTCTTTTTCTTTGGCAATCGCACTTAATTCTTCAACATCTTCATCTGTAAATCCTGTTGTACCAACGACTGGTCGTACACCATAATCAAATGCCATTAACATATGATTTTTCCCGTGTTCAGGTGTTGTTAAATCGATTAGTATGTCACAACCTGTTTCTTGAAAGCACTCTTCTATATCTTCATAAATGGGTACATCTAATGGTTCCATACCTGAAACCTCTTTCATCAGTTTACCACTGTTTTTACGATCAACGACAGCTGATAATGTGAAGCTCTCTGTTGCCTCTACCATCTTTACAGCTTCTTTTCCCATATTTCCCCTTGGTCCTGCGATTACAATTTTAGTCATGCTGTTCACTTCCTTTATCTTCGATTCTTGTCCAACGATCTTTATCTCTTGTATTAAACTTGTTCATTACTAAGTCAAAAGCTTCTTCCATGTTGATATTTAATGAGTTAGCTAAGCAAACTAAAACGAATAGAATATCACCCAACTCTTGTTCCATTGATTTGTTTTCTTCGTTATCTTTTTTCGGCTTTTCACCATAATAATGATTTACTTCACGAGCTAGTTCGCCCATTTCCTCTGTTAGTCTAGCCATCATAGCTAGTGGAGAAAAATAGCCTTCTTTAAACTGAGATATGTATTCATCGACTTCTTGTTGCATCTCTTTCATTGATTTTTCTGACATAATTTGCTTCCTTTCATTGAAAAATCTTAGAACATACACTATCATGTTAGCGAAAACGACTACCTTTGACAAATGTTTTGTAAAGGTTTTATTAATATCTTTCGCAACGCACTTACAAAAACTACGACATCAACAACTTTTTAATATGTGAATCAATTTCATAATTCAAAATAAGATGGCAAATTCCGAATGATGAGCGTGAACTTCACTTCAGACTGACGCTTTCCCGAGGGCTTGTCTTCAGCTAACTTAGGCTCGACAACTCTTCGCCTAAGTGGATCTTCAGCTCGTTGTTCCTGCGATTACTCGTCACAGATAAACAGTGCTCCTGCGCCACTACGCTTGCTCGTCGCAGCTCGAAGCAGTTCGAAGAAGTATTGCTCGTCGCTGATCCTCCGGGAGTCGCCGTCTTTAGTTACGTTCACTCCTAAACAAAACTTGGCTTTTGGGCAAGTCTTAATAAGGAACTTCGGCTAAAGTCGATCACGTCCTGTGATCAACACCGAAGCCACCACCTCCTGTGGAAGTAGCCCTAGTTGCCACAAGCTCAACTCCTATGACTAAACGTCGAGTTGCGACGAGCAAGCTTAGCAGCGCAGGAGCAACGAGTATCGGCTTCCTCGAAATCCCTTCGAGCTGCGACGGATAACCGCAGGAGCACTTATCTATCGACCATAAATTTTTAAATTCTGATAGTACAATAAAACGTACATTTAATGAAAAATTTATAATATCATTCGTTTCATTACACAAAAAAAGTAATTATGAAATTGATTCATGTCAACATTAAACTTTAATAGAGCTTTTGTAAAAGAATTGAAGCAAATTATATCTTATTTTATAATGAAGCAGTTAAATCTGTTTGTTAATACTATCATTTTTGGGGGTTTTCCTTTGATCAACTCAATTAAAATTAAAAATATTCTCTTTATATTAATTGGTACAGCGATTATGTCATTTGGACTCGTTTATTTTAATATGGAAAACAATTTAGCTGATGGCGGCTTTACCGGGATAACGTTAATCCTTTATTTTATGTTCCAAATCGATCCAGCTTATTCTAATCTCGTTTTAAATATCCCTCTTTTCATTATTGGTTGGAAAGTACTTGGTCGAAACGCCTTTATTTATACTGTAATTGGGACACTTGCTGTTTCTGTCTTTTTATGGCTTTTTCAACGATATAAATTCCTTTATATTCCCCTTTATGATGACATGACATTAGCTGCATTATTTGCCGGAGTGTTTATAGGGGTTGGATTAGGGATTGTCTTTCGATACGGCGGTACGACTGGTGGCGTAGATATCATTGCAAAATTAGGATTTAAATATTGGGGATGGAGTATGGGAAAAACCATGTTCTTATTTGATGCAGCTGTCATCACTTCTTCTCTCATTTATTTAAATTATCGTGAAGCGATGTACACATTACTTGCTGTTTTTGTTGCTGCCAAAGTGATTGATTTCATCCAACAAGGAGCCTACTCAGGGAAAGCAGCGATCATTATCTCAGATAATGCCCCTGAAATTGCTTCTGTGATTTTGCAAGAAATGGACCGCGGTGCCACTATTTTAAAGGGAAAAGGTAGCTTTACTGGAGTCGATCGCGAAGTCCTCTATTGTGTTGTCGGCAGAAACGAAATGGTTCGGTTAAAAAATTTGATAGCAAAAGTTGATCCACATGCATTTGTTACATTAGGAGATGTCCAAGATGTGATGGGAGAAGGATTCACTTTCGATGAAAATAAAAAGCCATTCGAAATCTAGTTGTAGCAAAGTGTATGATTGTAAAAGGTAGAAAGGGTGCCCCAAAAGTTTTGGGGCACCCTTTTTATAGTACTAAATTAATCATTGTTCATCGCGACATACATGAGGATAAACCTTACGAGTTCTGCTACTGCTACTAAAGCCGCTGCAACATACGTTAATGCCGCTGCATTTAGAACCTTTTTCGTTTCTCGTTCTTCATCGTTACGAATAACGCCAACAGAAACAACTTGTTCCATTGCACGGTTAGAAGCGTTAAACTCAACTGGTAATGTAACTAATTGGAATAAAACGGCAGCGGACATGAAAACAATCCCCGCTAAAAGCATACCAGTCATTTGCAAAAAGATACCTGCTAAAATTAAGAAAAACGAAATATTCGAACCGAAGTTTGCTACAGGAACTAAGGCGTGACGGAAGCGTAAGAATGCATAACCTTCTTCATCTTGCAATGCATGCCCTACCTCGTGCGCTGCAACTGCTGCACCTGCTACAGAATTACCGTAATAGTTAGATTCAGATAACCGAACCACTTTACTACGCGGGTCATAATGGTCTGTTAACTTTCCTTTTACCGGTTCAACTGAAACATCATATAAACCATTGTCGTTTAAGATCTTTCTTGCTACTTCAGCACCAGTCATTCCAGAAGATGCACGTACTTGTGAATATTTTTTATATGCACTCTTTACTTTAGATTGTGCCCACAAAGGGATTAACATTAAGATTGCGATATAAACAATAAAAGCTCCTAATGACATATAATCTCTCCTCCTATCTCTGTTATTCTTTGATTGTAATATTAATTTTAGTCAAAGATATTTAACCTGTCAACGATATTCCCTTAACGGTTTTGCCCTCTTCTCATTTTCTTTCTTTCTAATTCTTTTTCTCTTTCACCTTTGTATTTTTTCCAACCTGCATATGAGAGAACTGCAATAATTGCACCACCTATTGTAATCATCACCCAAATTAATTGGGGATCTGATACTTCATCTTCTTTTTCTTCAAAGATCGTTGAAAGTTGGAGTTCAATCGCATTAAGGTGGTCGATGAATTCTTCACTAGAAGCTCCTCTTTCCCTTAGATGGTTTAAAAATTGTATTTGCGACTCTAGTTGTGTATATTTTTCACTTTGCAAACTGACTGACCAAGCAGGTCGTACAACTTCATATCGGGAGAGAAATCGATTTAATTTTTTTTGGACATTCCCTTCTCCCGTACTTGCTGCTACCTTTACGGTCTGTAATGAATCAAACACAGGATTCTTTGTCTTGAGCCATAGAGGCTGATGAGACGTTTCATACACATCAACTAATAGACGTAGCTTTGTCGCAGCGTTTACTCTCTCATTATGAGAAAGAGAAGCTTGTACCGTCGCACCTTCTACATCTTCATAAACTGAAGTAATCACGTTTAAGTCTCTCATAGATAAGTTATTGTGTCCCGACGCCTGTAAAGTCATAAATTCATCAGAAAATACGTCTAATAGTTGATGAGCCTCTTCATAATGTCCTTCTCTTACATACTGTAAGATTTTATCACTTGTTTGATTTAACTCCCTCCATGATTGAGAGTAATCATCAGAAGCTGTTATTATTCCTGGTGATACGACCAAGGTTAATATTATAACGGAAATTAAAAATAATCGTTCAGCCATGCCTGTCCCTCCTCTTGTTCATACTAAATCTTATGAAGAGTTGGACAAGAGTAGACCTACTAGATTTTAAGTTCTCGTTTTTTTACTTTTTTATTTAGAATATACACGATTAACAAAGATATTCCGCTTAACCAAAATGTAAAGTATGCAATTTCTTGTATATAATCATGAAGAGAAGCAGAAATCCACGGATGCATCCCATAGATGTAATCAATGACATCGTTATGAATCGTCCATATTGCTACAACAACGAGGTGCCAAGGTTTGATTCGGTAAAATGGTGCATAAAGAAGACCTTGTATAGCCATTCCTAAATGAGAGAAAATTAACATGTATTGTTGCCATACTAACGTGTCCCCAGCCCATGCTCCAGCAACGATCATAACGACAGCCCACACACCATACTTAAACAAAGTAACCGCTGCAAACGCTTCTATAAGTGGCATATTCTTCTTTAAAAAGATAAAGGCAAACAAAACGATACAAAAAAACAAACTAGCAGTCGGACTATCTGGAACGAAAATTAAAAAGTGTGTCGGTGTAATAGCCAATTGATTTGCATACCATATGTACCCATAAATCGTCCCGAAAACATTAACAACAAATAGTAATATTAAAAAATAACGGTTAATTAATAGCTGCATAAATTCTTCATATATATTGAGTTTCATGTCTAGTCATCTTCCCTCTTTTAATTTTCCTATCATTTTTGAAATATGTATGAATTTATCTTATTAAAACGTCAATTATAAAGCAAATAATCGTATGTCATGTTTTAAAAAAACTTACAAAATGTCAGCTGTACTGACCGAGTGGGACTTAATAAACATGTACCATATTGCCATTGCTTTTGTCGCTTATATCTAAAGCTGGGGAAAACTTTGACCGTCCTCCCCCCCCCGTACAAACTTTTATAGGACCAAAAGAAAAACTGACTGATAAAAATCAGTCAGTTTTATTAGATTTATTCCTCATCGCCTTCGTCGTCACCATTACCATTTGGTGCTTGGCCGTCATTAGCGATAAATTCAGCTAGAGTTTCTAGCTCTTCATCCGTACCTTCGAACTCTCCACCAGGCATTGCAGTACCTTCAATACCATTAATGATGATATCCATTACTTCATCTTTATCATAGTCACTTGGAATAATAGGAGGCCCTGCTGCTCCACCTAGCATATCACCACCGTGACAAGCGATACATGAATCTTGTGTTAAGTATATTTCATACCCTAAAGCTGATTCATCAATTTGAACATCATCAACAATTGCCCCTTGTTGTGCTGCAGCTTCCCAATCATGCTCATCAACTGATTCCCAAGTTAAGAAGATGATTGAAATAACACCTAACAGCATTAAGCCGCTTGCAATTGGACGCTTAATTGGACGTCGTTCGGTACCACGGTCCAAAAACGGTGCTAACAATAGTGCACCGAAAGCAATACCAGGAATAACAACTGCTCCAATTACTGTGTAACTACCAGCAGCATATTCGTACTTTAATAGTTGATATAAGAATAAGAAATACCAGTCAGGTAATGGTATGTAACCTGTATCTGTAGGATCCGCAACCCTCTCTAGAGGGGCTGGATGCGCAACTGTTAAACATAAATATCCAATTAAGAAGACGGCACCAACCATCCATTCTTTTAATAAGAAGTTCGGCCAGAAAGCTTCTGTCTTATGAGGATATTCGGAATAATCTTTTGGTATATTTGGCTTTCGTTCAGCTGGAATACGTGAGTCTCCAACGAACTTCATACCTTTTCCGCGCTGCATAGCTTTCCCTCCTTTTCACATCTAGCTCCATCTTACAATGGACCAGAAATACCTTGCTTACGAATCATGTAGAAGTGAGCTCCTAATAAACCAAGTAAAGCACCCGGTAAGAAGAATACATGAATCGCAAAGAATCGTGTTAGAGTCTGAGCCCCAATAATATCACCACCAGCAAGTAGTGTCTTTGCAAAGCCTCCAACAATCGGAGCAGCTTCAGCGATTTCAAGCCCTACTACCGTTGCGAAATAAGCTTTCATATCCCAAGGTAATAAGTATCCTGTAAACCCTAAGCCTAACATTACAAAGAATATCAATACACCTACGACCCAGTTTAATTCGCGAGGCTTTTTATATGAGCCTGTGAAGAAAACTCGTAGTGTATGAAGGAACATCATAACAATAACTAAACTTGCCCCCCAGTGGTGCATACCACGAACAATGACACCGTGCGTTACTTCATTTTGCAAGTAATATACGGATTCATATGCGTTTACAATGTCTGGAACATAATACATCGTTAAGAACATCCCAGATAAGATTTGGATGACAGTAACAAAGAACGTCAATCCACCAAAACAATAAACAAATGCAGAGAAATGATGGGCAGGGTTTACGTGTTCAGGTACTTCATGATCTGCAATATCACGCCACATTGGTGTAATATCTAAACGTTCATCTACCCAGTCATATAATTTTTGAAGCATTGTATTGCGCCCCCCTTTCTATCGTCGTTGAATAATGCCTCCAAGGTATACTTCTCCATCTCGAACTTCAATCTCATAAACGTCTAATGGACGAGTAGGCGGCGTTCCAGGGACGTTCACACCGTCCTTTTCAAAGCGCCCAAAGTGACATGGACAGAAGAACTGGTTCGGGTGATCATCAGTATCCCAGTTAACTGTACAACCTAAGTGTGTACAAATTGGAGATAACGCGACAACCTCATTGCCTTCTTGATAAACCCATGCAGCTCTTGTCTGCTCAGACGTATACCATGCATCCTCAATTTCAAGACTAAAATCAAAACGTTGAGGTTCATTTGTAAGTTCATCTACTGATGCGACGCGTACAAACTCTGTCTCGTCACCAGCTTCTAGTGCAGGATCCAATGCAAATCGCACCATAGGACTTAACATACCGGCAGCCATAAATCCGCCAACTCCCGTAAGTGTATACGTTAAGAATTGACGTCTTGATACTCGGTGTTTTTTCTCTTCGCTCACGACCTTCCCTCCTCACTTGCATTTCTCTTTATAAATTGACACACAAATGTGATACTAAGACATACTCATGATAGCCCATCAAATCTACGTATGTCAACAAAATCAACAAGCTTTTCACAAGAAAAGTGTAACTTGTCTGCTCGAACACTTAAAACCTCGCAAATTCGCAATATTTGTCAAAGATTACCGAATCAAATTTTCAAAGTAAACCTACTTGATAAAATTATAAAACCCGTAATAAAGTTGCTGCCTTTTTCTTTTATGAACGATCCCTTGGATCCTCTTGCCATTTATTGGTTATTAATGGGAGGATTTGTTTCATTTGTTGGTCAATGATTTGTTTTACATATTTATCATCCATTGACTCTAGAGATAGCGATGGGATCCATATTAGCATATCCGTTAATGAACCTTCGTGCTTTTTCCAATCACCATCAGACGTTACATATACGATATGTTTGAACCCATTTTCAAAAAGGTGAAGATCCCAATCTTTTAGGCGTTGAACTCGTTGATCATCATCTTCGCTTTTCAAATATGTAAAAGGCATCATTTGGAAAACGCGCCCTTTAAACTGACGCTCTAATTCATCGACTAAAATTGCTGTGAATTCTCCCATTGATACGACACCTTTAGGATCTTTCCCCCACTCAACTGGCACAAGAGGAATGACTGCTGTATCTACATATTCCTTTGCTTGCAAATACATGTCCATTTGTTCTGTTGTCCATTTCAAAGCTGCTCTCTCCTTTACTTATGTACATAATAAGAAAACATATTCTTTATTCGTCTATAGTATATCACTTTTCCGCCGAAAGTTAGAATCAAATTAGTCTAAGTTATATAAAGAAAACTTATGTGTTGGCAAGCTGTATCTTATAGCTTAATGATAAGGAATGTCTTTTAAAATACATGAATGATCTTGATATTTTAAGGGCAAAAGGAAAGCCCATTTAAGGATGGGCTTTTAATTGCTGATATTTTTTTGCTAACTTATGAAAGGTTCGTTCATCGCCATCCAATAAAGCTTGGTCAATTTCACGTTCTAATACGTTAAGCTCATACATTTTAATTGAGTGATCCAATACCATCTCTGCAAAAAGACTTTGTAAACTCGCCTCTTCTTTATTAATTGGAAGGTATGGGTTCTCCTCTAAAATAGCTAAATATTGAGGTGAGGAATGCTTTCCTTTGAAGTTAAGCTGAATATAGATGTCTTCATTTCGGTTTAGTCGAATATCATGAAATGATTTTTCCGCATCCATCGTTACATGCTGATTCTTATGAAATGCAAAAGGGACACTCTCAACATCATTGGCTGAAATCAATAACGCTTTCGGGCAATATTCTGCCTTTTCTACGAAGTGAACACGTTCCATCAATACATCATCACTAATTAAAAAATTAAGTAGCCACGCGCACTCTCTTCTTTTGAGTTGGTATTGATCTAAAAACCACTTTAGAAAATCACGTTTCTCCATTACTGGAATAGGATTGTTCACCAATATCCCTCCCTCTCATTTTTTTCATACCTGAGGAAGACTCATCACACGTTGTTCTTGGCGGACGATAGAAGTAGAACCATTTCATAGTCTCTATTTTATATTATATATTCACCAAAAGATAAAAAAATCCTTTATTTGTTTCACATAAAATTAAATTTTTTATGCTTTTTCCTATGATTCTCACCTTTACGTTGCAACGTATAATATACTTGTCCATCGATGACTGTTTCTTTTAAAAACTGTTGGTAAACAAGCATTTTCAATATTCTTTTTGTAATAATGTCTTCCCTCGAGTCAAAGTAGTATTTTCGAACAAGTGGTAATAACACAGACTTAATTGTTTCTTCTTCTACTGCTATTTTTGGTTCCAAAGCAAATATAAGCATATTTAATAAATCCTTAATATTTGGAATGGCACGTTTGTAAATATTTATATAACATCGGTTTAAGCGCTCAAGCATCTCATTTACCGAGTAGCTTTGTCCTTTTTCCCAAGCTTTTGTAACAGATAACGTTGTCCCTTCAGTAATCCACCCTTGTTCAAAACAAAAATCATAAAGTAAAGAGAGTTTATCAGGGTAAGTATCGAAGTGTCTACCGTAGCCAAAACGCCATTTTTCATCAGGTAATTGTTCGTTTTGAGTCAGCTCACTTAATAATAACATTAATTCTCTTTTATAAATTGTTTTTTTCTTCGTTAACCGAACATTTCTATCTGAAACAAAGTCCATAAATGTGAAAAGGTCATCTATAAAAGAAATATCATGGTCATCGTCTGATGGAATAAACAGAGATGTCTTTTGTAGTTCATTTTTATAATGGTGCTTGATCCAGTTTTCTAGTTCTTGAGGTAACATCCACCCATATTTATCCTCAAATAACCAGCCAGTCCTTTTTAAATTACCTAGGTCATCGATCAAACACTTTCTTTCCTCTTTCTGATAAAAAGAAAAT
This sequence comes from Bacillus shivajii, assembly GCF_020519665.1. NCBI lineage: Bacteria > Bacillati > Bacillota > Bacilli > Caryophanales > Bacillaceae > Bacillus > Bacillus shivajii. The sequence goes on along the minus strand of NZ_CP084703.1, from coordinate 1,769,896 downwards.
AACTCCTCAATTTGATACGAAAGTGCTGGACGAAAAGCCATGTACGTAAGTAAGTTCCTCTCCCGATCCAATCTTTCGTTCCATGATTTCGATATGTAGTCGGGGCATAAAAGTTTTTGAACAATCTCTTCGGTTAATTGTTGTTTCGAATGAACATTACAAGATATCGATAACGATTTTTTCCGTTCTATAAGCTCATTATGGGGTTGTGACAATAGGATTTGCGTGAGGTTCATTTCGATCACTCCACACCTTTTTCTTTTAGGATGTGTCAATCATGAAAATAGTATGAAAAGCAATTTTTTCTGTTGTCCAAGACTTACCTGTACATCGATGCACTCTTTAGTCGCGACGAGTAAACGCAGGAGAAGTTCGAAGCATCTTCGTGAAGATCATGCTCGTCGCTGGAGTCGCCACCTACCGTCTCTTCATATTTATAAAAACAACAACCTATGTTAATTGAGCCTATAAAAAGCAAAAAAGCTGACACACCTTTTTAAATGCGTCAGCTTAGTACTATTTGTTTATTTGTAATACTGGCTAAAAGTCCTTGTCATTGCAAATACCGGCTCTAGCCCGTCCTTGGTAATACAACTACACCTCCACCTTCGCCAAAAGGCTGGGCTATCACCAAGTTTTCTTTACATGTCATTTTGCTTTAGTTGGATTATTCGTTCTTCGATATCATATCTTTCAGGCTCTAGAGAGAGTAGTTTCTCTAATATAGAGATGCCCTCTTTTTTCTTTCCTACTTCTAAATATGCAAATCCTGCTTCTTCAAGAAGTGTGCTGTCTTGATCATCACCATCTTCAATCGCCTTCTCATACGCTTGAACAGCACCATCTAAGTCATCCGTCTCATATAGAGCTTTCGCCTTATAACGTTCAAATAATGGGTCATATTCACCGTAATCATCAAGAAACTCCATTAAATCAAGAACATCTTCATAATCTTCTTCTTCCATAAAGTAGACAAATAGCTCTTTAACCGCTGAGACATTCGAAGGGTTTAATGCAATAACTTTTTGTAAAAAGTCTTTTCCTGCTTCACCATTCCCTTTTAAGAATTGCACTTTAGCCATTTCCAAGTACAGGTCTTCATTGAATTCATCTCGTTTTAGCCCTTCTTGCAGTATATCTAGAGCTTCATTTAAAAAGCTTTGTTCTCTAAGCGCTTTACCTAAATATGGATACAACGTCGTAAAATCTGGATCTAGATCTTTTAATTGTATTAACTGCTTTGTTGCTGTTTCATAATCTTTGACTTGTAAAGCAGTAATACCGAATCCAAATAACCCTTCTGGAGTTTCTTCCTTACCTAATCCTTGCTGATAATAATCTAACGCTTCTTCAAATTGACCTGTGGCACTATAAGCCTCAGCAATTCGTAAGGCCGGGTTCAGAGGGTGATCTTGAAGAAACTTCTCATTATGAACCACTTTTTTAAAGTATGGAATCGATTGTAAGTAATCACCTCGGTTTAAGTAAAACTCTCCGAGTCCATATTGTAAAACAGGCTCTTCAGGAGCAAGCTTTTGTGCTTGAATTAACTTTTGCTCAGCAACTTCTTCTAAACCTTGGTTTTGGTATATATCAGCAAGTAATAGCTGCGCTTGTAAAAAGGCAGGGTCATCTTCCTTTATTTCTGATAACATTTCAATCGCTTCGTCTTCTTTTCCAAGTTCTCCATAACATTCTGCGGCAAAAGCAAAAAGCTCTCCATGATCTGGATATCTAAACATCAATTCTTCAATGATTTCTAGTGAGCGGTCAACTAAACCTAGTTCGTAGAAAAGTTCAGCAGCCGTTCGTTTCGTTTCATCATCCGCTTCTTTTACTAGTTTTTCAGCTTTTTGTATACCTTCTTCGCTTTTTCCTTGTTCAATTAATTGAATTGCTTCTTGTAGCTTTTCATTCATTAAAATACTCTCCCTTTATGTATTCCCATATATAAGCATGGTTTTTATTTTTGGCTACTCTGATAATAAATGTTTATGCTTGACAGCTTATGTGCTCGCTTTCACCCCAGGGCACAAGTGTGACATCCATTCAAGCTTCACTTTGTTCGCTTGCACGGTGTCTTCTTTGCACCTCTAGGCACAAGTGCGACATGCGTTCATGCTGCGCTTCACTTGCATTCACGGTGTCTTCTTTGCCGCGGGCACGGCCTCAACTTCCCAAAACTCTCAAAGTTCGTTTTGGGTGATTTTCGGCTCGTGCATTCCCGCAGGAGTCTCACACAAGCTGTCAAACTCAAAATAAAAAAATTTTCATGTCTCATGGTGCTAATAAAATTAGCATAAAAGTCTACCCTGAAAATAACCAATATCATTAATAAAAAACTTATTATTTTAATCAACTATGGTATTTGATATTCATTCGCTACAGTACTACTCGTTTCACCTCTAGGTACAAGTATGAAACGATTTTCTCACCTTTTCAATAAATAGATTGTTCTAGTATTGCCATTAAAAACCTTTATTCTACCTGTTTTTTTCATCGATACAAATTTCTAACTAAATGTTTAGCCTTTTCACTCACATTGATTACTAAATTACCTAGCGGAAGTATTATAAATGAACGACAAAAAAGGAGTCAAATGATGACTCCTTAATGTTTATCTGAATAGCGATGCACATCGTTAATTGATATCATTTTTTCCGGTATTAAATCCGTTAATTCTCTACCACTACCTTCTTCAATATCCCAACGTTTACCAGCTTTTATAACTTTACCTTTCCTGACAATAACTTCTGGTACATGTACAGGTTTTTCTTTTGAATTTGGGGGATACATCATATAATCTGCATCACTTCCCATAATTAAGACTCCTTTTTGTGGGTAAAGCCCTAACCGCATTAAAAGTAGTGGTGGAAACGGCTTCCACTTTTTCGGTAAAGATAAGTATGAATTCATTCTAAACGTCTCTACAATTTGAAGCCACGTATCTAATATCTCTTTTTTCTCTTGATCATTCGTAACATGATCTGCTGGTTCACCAATACAAAGAATTCTTTTCGGAAACATTGCTTCAACTAACCTTTGCCATGCTGTTTCTTTCATTTCATCAATTGATTGTATTTTAAGAATAATGATTGAAATACATTCTTGTTTAAGTTTTCGGATCCATGACTCTGTAACTCTTGATAAAGGTAGAGAAATAGCGATTGTATAATCAAGTGGTGATGATTTAAACGCTTCTCTCGCACGCTCAAGTACATGGTCTGTCTCACTTTCGTAATCAATGGAGATGCGTTGAATAAACGTTGTAAACCCGTATAACAACATATGCTTAATATATGATATGCCATCACCCTTCTCAAAGTATGAAATGGCTTTATCATCAATCATCACTTTTCCTGGTACGGTATAAAACTGGTCTGAGTATACCTTTATTATTTCAATTTCATTTGTAGGTACTGAAGTATACCTCACTTTTCCGTCTTCTACCCACACTTCTTTTTTTTCATCAGAGTCTGGCTGGTGAACATTAATGATATACTTCATTTCACTCCCCGCCTCTCACATATTCCTTAATGACAAGCTATGTGATTAATGACAGGGATATGTCTCAATTCAATGAAGATTCACAAAAATTTATTTTTGCTTAAGCATCTCTAGGTGTTCGAAAAATTTGGGGTACGAAACATTAATTGCCTCTGTATTAATTAACTGAACAGGCGAGTCTGAAATTAACCCACAAAGAGCCATGGCCATTCCTACGCGATGGTCTCCAAAACTGTTCACTTCACCGCCTGTTAAAGGTTTTGTTTGTCCTTCGATGATCATTCCATCGTCAGTTGCTCGTATGTTTGCCCCTAAGGCCTTTAACTGATTCACCATTGTGTCTATACGATTGGTTTCTTTCACTTTCAATTCTGCAGCATCTTTAATGACCGTCGTTCCTTCTGCTTGTGTAGCTAGAACAGCAATCGCAGGAATCTCATCAATGAGTCTTGGAATGAGATCGCCATCAATTGTTATCCCATTGAGTGAGCTTGATTTCATCGTAATCGTTGCTGTCGGCTCAAAAGAAGAGGTTTGATCATATTCGATATCCATATCGGCTCCCATTTTTTCTAATACATCAATGATCCCTGTACGAGTAGGATTGACACCAACATTATTCAATATTACTTTACTGTTTTTTGTAATCGCCCCAGCTACTAACATAAATGCAGCAGATGAAATGTCACCAGGAACATGAACGTTTGTTGCAACAAGGTCATGTCCACCTTTAATCGCCACAGTGTTCCCCGAAACTTCAACATCTACTTGAAAGGCTTTTAACATCCGTTCTGTATGGTCCCTGGAGCGATAAGGTTCTGTCACCTTTGTCGTTCCATTTGCGCGAAGCGAAGCAAGGATAATCGCTGATTTTACTTGTGCACTAGCGACTGGAGATACATAGTTGATTGCATTTAAGTTCCCACCTCGAATAAATAGTGGAGTTAATTGCCCTTGATCCCTTCCATCAATGAAAGCATTCATCATTTTTAATGGGCCTGTTACTCTCCCCATTGGACGCTTTGCGATGGAGTCATCACCCACTAGTACATTTGAAAAAGACTGTGTGGCCAATATCCCAGATAAAAGGCGTATCGTTGTTCCAGAGTTTCCAACATCAAGCACTTCCTCGGGTTCTTGTAAACCGTCTAGGCCTTTTCCATGAACAATGATCTTGTCTTCTTTTTCTTCGATGTTTACGCCTAGTTGTCTCATACAACGAATCGTACTTAAGCAATCTTCACCTTTTAAAAAACCTGTAATTTCTGTCGTTCCGTTTGCGATAGATCCAAACATGACCGCACGGTGTGAGATCGATTTATCTCCAGGAACTGTTATTGTTCCAACTAATCCTGTATTTGGTTTGTTAATGACGGTTTCCAACACATTCACCTCTTAAGTTAACTCATACGTCTCGTACATATGATCTTGTAAAATATTTTTCGCATTTTGTAAGTCATCATCAGATCGAAAACTTAATCGCAGTACCCCCATTATATCTTCACGTGATTCAATGATACGAATGTTTGTAAGACTGATTGAATGGGAAGATAAAATACTAGTAACATCAGAAATAACACCTGGATGGTCTGGTACATCTACAAATAAATCGTAAAAAGGGAGTACAGCCCCTTTCTTTTTAATTGGTAAACCATCCCGTAGGGTTTTTGCTTCAGAAAAGAAGGAATAAATGGCATCCTCATCTCCTTCTTTTAGCATAGATCGTATATCTCCCATAAGCTCACACCATTGGTCTATCATCGATAGGAGAACATCTTTATTTTGCATTGTGATATCTCTCCACATCGTTGGTGAAGCAGAAGCGATTCTAGTAATATCTCTAAATCCTCCTGCGGCTAAACTATGGACGATCGTGTCTCCTTTTGAGAGATTTTCCGTTTGATGAACGAGTGAAGCTGCAATAAGGTGTGGCATATGGCTGATCAATCCTGCATACTTATCATGTGCTTCAGGGTCTAATTGAATAAATTTAGCACGCGTTCCACGAAGCCAGTTTTGTAAAGTAATCACCTTATTCGCCTTCGTTTCAGTATATGGGGTTAAAATATAATATGCATTTTCAAAGAGCCTTTCATTCGAGGCTTCGACTCCTGTTTTATGTGAGCCTGCCATCGGATGACCGCCAATAAATGTTACTTGTCCATTATTTAATTTACTGGCTTTTTGAAAGATCGCTTTTTTCGTACTGCCCACGTCTGTAATGATACAACCATTCTTAAAAGTACAAGTTGATAACTCCTCAATGATCTTTATAGCACTTTGTACAGGTGTTGATAATATAATTAAATCAGCCTTTTCAGCCTCACTTTTAAGACTTTCACCTACTTGATCAATTACTTTTAACGAAAGTGCAAGTTTCTTTGCTTTAGCGTCTACATCAAAGCCTACGATAGTCGTATCAGGGTGTTCTTTTTTTATCGTTAAGGCAAGAGAGCCGCCGATCAACCCTAAGCCGATCAATAACACTCTTTTCGCCAATTTTTTCCCCCCTATATATGCAGTTTTTTCAATTCTTCAATGATTCGATCATTTTGGTCTGCATTTCCTAATGTAATTCGTACAGATGTTGGAAACCCTAGTGCTTCACCGTTACGTGTAATAAAACCTTTGTTTAGCAGGCGATTAAATACTTCGCTACCTGCAACCTTCAAATCAATTAAAATGAAGTTTGCTTGTGAGCGGTAATAATCATATCCAAACTCCTCGCAAAACGCTTCATATTTCTTCATTTCCGTTCTATTCTTGTTATAACAATCGTTAATAAATTGATCATCATTTAATGCTGTAAGAGCTGCACGTTGTGCAATTGTGTTCGTATTAAAAGGTTCTCTTCCTGGGTCTACTGCTTTAATTAGTTCTTCATTCGCAATTCCGTAGCCAATACGTAATGAAGCAAGTCCATATGCTTTAGAGAACGTTCTAAGAATAATTAAATTTGGGTATTGTTTCAGTAATGGCAATGTTTCTGGGTAATCTTTTGCTTCAACATACTCAAAGTAAGCTTCATCACTAATAACAAATACATCTTCTGGTACTTTTTCGATAAACGCTTTAAATTGTTCTTCATTGACATACGTTCCAGTTGGATTATTCGGATTACAAACAAACACCATCTTTGTATTTTCATCAATAGCATCAAGCATAGCGTCAAGGTCATGAACGCCATCAACTAAAGGAACTTCCTTTACTTCAGTCCCTTCTATCACTGCGTTGTGACGATATTGTGGGAAAGTAGGTGTTGCCGTTACAATATTATCATTTTTAGATAAAATAGATCGGCATAAAATAAGAATGACTTCGTCAGAGCCATTTCCGAAAATTAGTTGCGTTACATTTACCTCTAGTTTTTCTGCAACAGATTCACGTAGTTGTCTTGCATATCCATCAGGATATATTGCTAAGTCTTGAAAAGACTTTTCAATTGTTTCTTTAACTTTAGGCGAACACCCGTATGGGTTTTCATTTGAAGCGAGTTTAACCACTTCTTCTAACCCTAACTCTCTTTTCACTTCTTCAATCGGTTTCCCTGGTTGGTATGGTACAAGATCTAACATTGTTTCTTTTACTCTCATGTCTATTCTCCTCCAAGCATGTCAGTTATTGTACTATGTTATTACGAAATGAGCTCTTGTACAAATGCTTTGATTTGATTTAAGGCATTTTCTTTTTGAAAAGGAGATTGTAATGCTTCTTCCCGCTCTTCAATAACTTTTACGAGTGCACTTCCGACAATAACACCATCACACCGTTCTTGAAAGAAACGGACATGTTCACGTTGTGAGATTCCAAAGCCGGCTATGACTGGGATGTGTGTTAAAGTTTTAACTTCAGAAATCGCCTCATCGATCTTCGAAGAAAACGATTCACGTGTACCTGTTACACCGTATGAAGTAACAAAATATAAAAAGCCGTCACTTACTTTAGCAATCTCTTTCATTCGCTCTTTTGAATTAAGAGCAACTAAAGAAATGAATGTTTTATTAGAAGACTTACACTGTTCACGAATGTTGTTACTTTCTTCAACTGGTAAATCAGGAATCAAGATTCCGTCAATATCTGCCTCAACCATCAACTTTAAAGTTTCTTCTTCGCCTAACGACAAAACTGGATTAATATACGTAAATAAAATAACAGGAATCGTTAAGCCTTGCTTTCTTGCTTCTTTTACTCCTTCAATCGCTTTTTTTATATTCGTGCCTTTGTTTCTTGCTCGCGTTCCCGCTTTTTGTATAACTGGCCCATCTGCTAGCGGATCACTAAACGGAACGCCCCATTCTAGGGCATCTGCCCCTGCCTTTTCGAGCGTTAAAGCGATGTCGATTGAAACCTCAATCGACGGGTCCCCTGCCATAATATAAGGGATAAATTTATTTTCTTTTTGCTGAAATGTTTCTTCTACGAGACGGTTCATTTCTCATCTCCTCCAATTGCCCCTCTTATTGTTTGTACGTCCTTATCTCCTCTTCCAGATAAACATACGAGCAAGCTTTCATTCTCTTGTAATTGTTTTGCTCTTTTTATCGCATAAGCAAGTGCATGAGAAGATTCTAACGCTGGTAAAATTCCCTCTAGCTGACATAGCAGTTTTAATGCATCCAATGCCTCTTCATCTGTGACAGACTCGTATGCTACCCGCCCGATCTCTTTTAAATGAGCATGTTCTGGACCAATGCCTGGATAGTCTAGCCCTGCCGATATGGAATAAGGCTCAATAATATTACCTGAGTCATCTTGAATTAAATACGATAACGAGCCATGTAAGACTCCTTTTCTACCTTTCGCTAATGTCGCTGCATGTTCATTCGTCTCAATTCCTTTTCCGGCTGCTTCAACACCCGTTAACTTTACTTCGTCGCCGATAAATGGATGAAACATACCGATTGCATTACTGCCTCCACCTACACATGCGATCACTTCACTTGGGAGGTTGCCGTGTTCTTCTAAAAACTGCCCCTTACTTTCACGACCAATAATACTTTGAAAATCTCTTACCATTTTAGGATAAGGGTGAGGACCAACAGCAGAACCAATTAAATAAAATGTGTCCTCAACATTTGAAACCCAGTAGCGAATTGCTTCATTTGTCGCATCTTTTAATGTTTTTCCTCCACTATTTACTTCAATTACTTCTGCTCCTAATAACTCCATCCGAAATACATTTAATTCTTGGCGCTTCATATCTTCTTTTCCCATGAACACTTTGCACGATAGACCGAACCTTGCAGCGACTGTAGCAGAGGCTACACCGTGCTGCCCTGCCCCTGTTTCAGCGATGATTTTCGTTTTTCCCATCCGTTTTGCAAGAAGTGCTTGAGCAATCGCATTGTTGATTTTATGTGCCCCTGTATGATTGAGGTCTTCACGTTTTAAATAAATTTGCGCTCCACCTAAGCTTTCACTTAACCTGTTCGCTTTCGTTAATGCTGTCGGACGACCTGAATATTTTTTCAATTCTTGTATTAATTCATCTTGAAATTCCTCATCATTTTTTACACTTTCATACGCTTTTTCTAATTCGCTTAGCGCATACATTAACGTTTCCGGAACGTACCTGCCGCCGAACTCTCCAAATCTCCCAACGTGATCTGGGGCAGTGTATTGTTGTTTCGTTTTTGAAGTGATTGCTTCCATCTTTTCTTCATCCTTTCGTTCATTCGTTTCGATCCCTGATGAAATATCGATTCCTGTGGGGTTATAGCGATGTAATTTGCCAATATTTCTTTCATGAATTCCTCCTGCGATGAAACACGGTACACCTTGAGATTTCGCTTCATCTGTATAAGTTGGCACTTGAGTCCAATCAAAGCTAACCCCGCTTCCTCCCCAAGATGTTGTTTTTGTATCAACAACATAACCGTCAGCAACATCGCAATATTGTTGCATTTTCCGAAGGCCATCCAAATCATGGTGAATGGTTTTAAATACACCTACTTGCAATCTTTCTTTTAAATACATAATGTCTATCGGGGATTCCTCCCCATGTAATTGAATGACATCTAATTTACAAGCATTGGCAATATCAATAACCGTTTCGTTCGCTTCATTAACAAACACTCCGACTAAACGTTGTTTTTGCTTTGGAGGTGTCTGTTCTACCCACTTTTTCACATCGTTTTTTCGTACTTGCCTCTTACTCTTTACAAAAACAAAACCGATATAGTCTGCTTTTGAATGTACTGCCTTCTTATAATCCTCTTCAGTGCGCATTCCACAAAATTTAATTAAAGGGTTCATAGACTTGCTTCCTTAGTAAACCACTCGTCAATAATACCCCTCTTATTTTTTGAACGCATAAACGTCTCGCCTACTAGCATTCCGTTTGCACCCATTTCTTTTAATCTATTAATATCATTTCTCGTTTGAATCCCGCTTTCGCTAATAAATAGTGATGACTTTGGAATGTACTCACTTAAATTTTCCGATGTCTCAATTGATGTTTCAAACGTCTTCAAGTTACGGTTATTTACCCCGATAAGCTTCGGTGTCGTTACAGATAAAACATCTTCTAACTCTTGTTCATTATGAACTTCAACGAGAACGTCTAGGTGCTGCTCTTCTGCAATATTCATATATTCTTTCAACTGCTTCTTTGATAAGATTGCAGCAATCAAGAGGATTGCATCAGCTCCAATCGCTTTCGATTCAAAAATTTGCTTATCATCGATAATAAAATCCTTTCGAAGAATCGGGACAGATACGTTCTTTTTCACTTCCGTTAAATGGCTAATATCGCCTTTAAAAAATGATTTGTCAGTTAAAACTGAAATTGCATCAACATTGATTTGTTCATATTCTTCCGCAATCTTTACTGAATGAAAATCTGTACTCAAAACCCCTTTTGAAGGACTTGCTTTTTTTACTTCAGAAATAATACCTAAATCTCGATTTGGCTCTTTAAGCGCTTCGTAAAGCGACCTATGTGGATAAGGAACACTATCTGTATCGAAAGATGAAAGGTTTTCTACTTCTTCTTTCTTCTTTTCTACGATCGTATCTAAGATTGTCATTGTGCAATCACTTCTTTCTTCTCAAGTTGAAGCTTTTTTAAATGATCTAATATATTTACACCCAAATTAGCTCTTGCCATTTCAACTCCTTCAGCAATACTTTCACTTTTCCCTGCGATGTACAATGCAGCTCCAGCATTCATTAAAAGGAGGTTTGTCGCTTCTTCGGGTGCTTTTTTACGGAAAATATTTAAGATTAACTTCCCACTTTCTTGTGGGGATTGTACGAGTGTATTTTGTAATTCCCCTCGCTTTAATCCGAGACTTTCAGGTGTTATTGTGTATTCACTTATCTTGTTGTCCTTCAACTCAGTAACATAAGTTTCACCTGTAATCGTCATTTCATCAAGTCCGTCTGAACCTGTTACAAACAGCGCTCTTTTAATCCCTAAATCTTTTGAAGCTAATGCCATTTTCCTACCTTGTTCACGACTATATACACCGATGAGTCGATGTGTCGCTCCTGCTGGATTTGTTAAAGGACCTAGTAAATTAAAAATCGTTTTTACACCTATTTTTTTTCTCGCATTGGCAACTTGCTTCATTGCAGAATGATAGATAGGAGCGTATAGAAAACAAAGGTTATTCCTTTGTAACTGTTTAAGGGCCTCTTCAGATGTTGTTTGAATTGGAATTCCTAAATATTCAAGGACGTCTGCACTTCCAGTTTTCGATGATACACTTCGGTTCCCGTGTTTTGCTACAGGTATGTTTAACGAACTAACTAACAATGCAACAGCTGTTGAAACATTGTACGTCCCTATTCCATCCCCACCAGTTCCACAAGTATCTAAAACGAGCTGGTTTGGATTTATTTGAACGCTCTTTTCTTGCATACCCTTTGCAAATCCAACTAATTCATCCACGGTCTCACCTCGAAATTGAAGAACCGATAATATCGCTGCTACTTGTTCGTCTTCAATTTCTCCTTCCATCATTTGTTCGACAAGTGTTTTTGCTTCTTGCTCTGAAAGTGTACGTTTATTTAGTAAGTTCTTTAACACATTTTCCATTTTCATCTGCCTCCCCTTGTTCAAACCTTTTTTCAGCAAGTTTGACTGCGTATAATAAGGCCTTTGCTTTATTTTTCGTCTCTTCGTACTCAGCTTCAGGATTTGAATCATGAACAATTCCCGCTCCTGCTTGGATGGATACAACCCCGTCCTTTAGGATCATGGTCCGAATTGCAATACAAGAGTCAATCGCACCATTCCAACCACAATAAGCAATGGCTCCAGCATAAACACCTCTTTTTTCTTCTTCTAACTCTTGAATGATCTCTACAGCCCTTACTTTAGGGGCACCTGATACTGTCCCTGCTGGATGAGATGAAAATAGTGCTTCAAATGGCGAAACCTTTTCGCTCATCTGTCCATATACTTTAGTGATCAAGTGCATGACGTGAGAAAAATAAGTCATTGTCATAAAATCTTTTACTTGGACCGTACCTGGTTTACTTACTTTTCCGATATCATTTCTTGCAAGGTCTACGAGCATTAGATGCTCCGCTTTTTCTTTTTCATCGTTTTTTAGATCTAAAGCTAAAGCTTCATCTTCTTCTTTTGATTTTCCTCGAGGACGTGTTCCAGCAATTGGGTGGATTTCCAGTTCACCACAAGCTTCAATTTTCACGAGCCTTTCAGGTGAACTTCCGATAATTTCTTCACTTCCTAATCGTAAATAGTATAAATAAGGTGAAGGGTTTACCTTTCTCAACACACGATATAAATCAATCCCGGATGACTTTACAGGGATGGAAAATCTTTGGGATAACACAGTTTGGAACACATCTCCTGCCACAATATACTTTTTCACTTTGTTTACTTTTTCTATAAAAGAATGTTTCGTTTCATTTGATTGAACATTTAGAAACAAGTCCTCATTTACACTCGATTCCGATTGAAAGATTGAGGGTGTATTTGGTGAACCATGTTTGATCTTCTCAATTAGATTTTCGAGATGTTTAGACCCGTGATAAAAATCTACTTTCGGTTCACTTCCTACTTGTTTGTAATAAATGATCGTTAACTGTTCTTTTTCATGGTCGAAAGCCAAAATCGTTTCACAAAATAATAGACAGACTTTCGAACCTTCTGTATCATCTCTAGAAACTTTTGGCTCATAAAGGCTATACGCTTCAAATGTAAAATAACCAACTGCACCACCAGGGAATGGGATGTCCGGGATATTTGAAGATAATTGAAAATGATCGTGACATTTGTTCCAAATATCCTGCATACGATCACTTTCATAAATTTGTTGACCATCGATTGTTTCAAATGAAAACTTTCCGTTATGTTCAATCAATACGTGTGTCGGATCAATTCCTATAAATGAATAGTTTGACCAGATGGATTTTTCATCATGGCTCTCTAATATAAAAGCTGCTCGATCATCAAATAATTGAAATAATTGAATAGGGGTCGTCATGTCAGCGAAGATTGTTCGTGACATCGGAATAGTTTTGCAGTTTGAGGCATCATTAACAAACTGCTGTAGATTTTGTTCAATCACATGATTCACCTCTTCTGAGAAATCTAAGTGATTGAAGCTGGGAGATATAATAATGAGGTGTATTTTCATCAATTTAAAGCATTAAAGCGCGGAATATAAATAAAACGCCTGTCTGAGAAGACAGACGTATGCTTATTCATACATACTGCTTTTACTCAGCTCTCCTCAACTTCACTCAACTCAACTCATCTTATTTTCTAAACTAATCTAAAAAGCATCTTATAAACTAAATAAAACTTAACTAAACTAATCTTCTTTCATCTCAACTTATTGTTATCCTATCGTGATTCGCTTTTATTTGTCAAGGTTAAATCTGGTCTTAATTGCACAGCCTCTTTTAAATAAATATGTTGTATTTCGCCTTGTTTTTTCTCTGTATTAACATTACACATGACTCTAATACACTTTTGTAAACTGTTCGGAACAGGAATTTCTTGAGCACACATAACCGGAACACGTTCAAAACCTTCTATCATTCTTGTAGCACCTGCAGGAAATGTGGCATTTAAATCTTGGGTCATTGTAATAATAATATGAGAGATTTCCTCAGGTTGAACGGCATTTTTTTGAGTAATATCTTTTAATAATTCAACCGTTGCTTGTAAAATTTCTTCTTCGTCATTTTTGTTTACTGTCGTCGCTCCCCTTATCCCACGTATCAATGATCATTCTCCTTTCTACTTAACAATGTATATAACATTGTTTCATCAACTTCTTCTAAAGATGGAGATCCAACATCTTTTAATAAGACGAATCGAATGGAAGAGTATGTACTCTTTTTATCTCTCTTCATTCGTTGTATTAAACCGGACGGATGAAGTACATTAGGCACACTTGTTTCATATCCAAGCTGTTTGACATAGTTCTTAAAGGGTTTGATCGGTAATGATACTTTAAAATACTCCTCACTTAATTCTAGTGCAAACATCATACCGATTAAGACTGCTTCCCCGTGCGTCATTTCACCGTAACCTAATTCCCCTTCAATTGCATGACCAAGTGTATGCCCGAAGTTTAAAAAAGCACGTACCCCTTTTTCTCGCTCATCTTCTTCAACAATTTTCGCTTTTACAGATATCGAATCAATGAGCATGTTCGTCATTTGTTCCATCGTTAATGAATCAAATGAATGAACATTATTAAGCAACCATTGTAATAACTTAGGATCAGAAATAAAACCATGCTTTATGACTTCTGCAAACCCAGAACGCCATTCTGTTTCTGGGAGTGTTCGTAAACATTCTGGATCATATAAAACTAGAGTTGGTGCGTGAAAAGCACCAATCATATTTTTTCCTAATGGATGGTTAATTCCTACTTTCCCTCCAACACTACTATCATGAGCTAATAATGTTGTAGGTATCTGTACAAAGGGGATTCCTCGCATATATGAAGATGCAACAAAACCAGCAATATCACCTACTACTCCTCCACCTAATGCGATAATCAATGATTTTCGGTCAAGTTGTTTTTGCAAGGCAAATGTTAAAAGATTTTCGTACTGTTGTAGGGATTTTGATTGCTCTCCACTTGAAATCACATACGTAAAAACATTGTTATCGTTTGAAAAAGATTGGAGAACATCATCTAAATAAAGACTCTCAACATGATTGTCAGTAATAATTAAAATCGATGAGGGCTCATCACTTAACTGTTTTTGTAAATAACTTTTTACATGAAAACGAATCGAAGGCTTTATATATATCGGATACGTATGACTAGATGATTGAATCGTTATATTTGGTTCAGACATTTAAAAATTCCTTACCTTGTTTTGATAGTCTTCATAATGATCTTTGATATCTTCCATCGTGTCTGATCCAAATTTATCTAAAAATCCATTTGCTAGTTCCCAAGCAACTGCGGCTTCACATACAACAGCTGCAGCAGGTACGGCACAACTATCTGACCTTTCAATACTCGCTGAAAAAGGTTCTTTCGAATCAATATCAACACTTTGTAAAGGTTTATAAAGCGTCGGGATCGGCTTCATTGCACCATGAACGACAACTGGCATACCATTTGTCATCCCTCCTTCAAATCCCCCAAGACGGTTCGTCTTACGTGAAAAACCTTCAGCTTCTGAATAAGTAATTTCATCATGAACTTCGCTTCCTAACATTCTTGCAGCTTCAAACCCAACGCCTACTTCAATTCCTTTAAAAGCGTTAATGCTCATCACTGCTTGGGCAATTTTGCCATCAAGCTTACGATCATAATGGACATGGCTCCCTAAGCCAACAGGAACATTCGTTGCAACAACTTCAACGATCCCCCCTATCGAATCACCATCTTTTTTCGCTTGATCAATCGCAGCTTTCATTTTTTCAGATGCTTCTTCATCTAGACACCTTACTTCTGATGCTTCGGTTAATTCTTTCAGCTCACTTATTTTTTTATATGAACTCTCTTCAGAACGAATTCCACCTATTTCAAGAACATGCCCACAAAGTTCAATTTCGAAGTATTGTAGAATTTTTTGAGCAACTGCACCGACGGCTACTCTTACTGTCGTTTCACGGGCAGATGAACGTTCCAAGACATTTCTCATATCACGATGACGGTATTTGATTGCTCCATTTAAATCCGCATGTCCTGGACGTGGTCTCGTTAACTTTCTTTTTATTTCTTTTTCTTCTTCTTCACTGATCGGCTCTGTTCCCATGATCTTTTGCCAATGTGTCCAATCTTTATTTTCCACATGAAGGGTAATTGGGGCTCCAGTAGTTTTACCGTGTCTCACCCCACTCGTAATACGAACACGATCTTTTTCAATTTGCATTCTTCGGCCACGCCCGTACCCTTTTTGTCTTCTTTGTAAATGTACATTAATATCATCTTCCGTTAATGGTAAATGACTAGGGACTCCTTCTATAATCGCAGTTAACTCCGGTCCGTGGGATTCCCCTGCAGTTAAAAACCTCATGAAAATCAGCTCCAATTTCTTTATCACTTTTATGCGTTAAATCATTCACTTTGTTTTATTGTGATTGAACTTCGATCATTTTTCAAGGGGAAAATTTAAATTTATTGTTTTCGATAAAAAAATGATTCTTCCATTTTAAAGTTAAATCGTTCTGGATTAAAGATTTGCTCTGTACTACCTACAAATAAAACCCCTCCAGGCTTTAATGCATTACTGAATTTTTCGTACACAGTATTTTTTGCATCTTCTGTAAAATAGATTAATACATTTCTACAAATAATTAAATCGAAGTCACCCTCGTAACGATCTGCTAATAAATTATGTTTTGAAAACCTTATATCACGCTTCGTATCATCGCTAACACGATAACCTGCTCCTTCTTTTATAAAAGAATGCTTTAAATCTGCTTCTCTTACCTCTTTTAATGCACGCTCTAAATAGAACCCTGACTTAGCTCGCTTTAATATCCCTTCATCTAAATCAGTAGCTAAAATATCATGACTCATATGATCGTAATCTCTCTTTAATAAAATGGAGAGAGAATAAGGTTCTTCTCCTGTCGAACATGCCGCGCTCCAAACCTTTATCTTTCTCTTACCTTTTGTCATTTCAGGTAATATTCGCTCACTCAATGCTTCCCATCTGCTTGGGTTTCGAAAAAATTCAGAAACGTTTATCGTCATCCGATCTAAAAACTCAGCAAATAATTCCGGGTTTACATTTAATTCGTTAAAGTAGTCAGTAAAGGTTTGAAAACCTCTTTTATTTTTTAATGAAGTTAATCGTCGCTTCATTTGTGCTTCTTTATAAAGTGATAAATCAATCCCTGTTTTTCTTTTAATTTGGTCAATAAATTGTACGTAATCATCCATATGTCTGTTATCTCCTTAAGTCTTTCCAATATGTATTTTTATATTTATAAACTAGTATATAGTTTTCCGCAATAATAGAAAAGTGGTTTAGTACTCTCCAATCACCAAATTTTTGACTTTGTTCAGAGGATGTCCAAAGTTTATTGTAGCTTTTATTAGGTAAGCACTCGAATCCGTTTACAGGCGGACGCTTTCACCTCTAGGCACAAGTGCGACATCCGTTCTAGCTTTGCTTCGCTTGCATTCACGGTGTCTTCTTTGCATCCCAGGGCACCTTCTTCTTTAACTAGTAACACACTGCAATTTATGTGTGCGAATACCCGACAAATAAAAAAACTACCGTTTATATAACGGCAGTTCGTACTTAGGATTAAACCCAAGTCTTTATTGTCTTGTCGTAAGATAAAATTTCTTCTTCATTAAAGAAAAGTTCGATTTCACGTTTTGCACTTTCAGGTGAATCTGATCCGTGAATAATGTTCATAGAAACTTGCATTCCATAGTCTCCACGAATAGTACCAGGCGCTGCTTCTTGTGGGTTTGTTTGTCCCATCATTTTTCTTGCTTCACTTATAACATTGTCACCTTCCCAAACCATCGCGAAAACTGGTGAAGAAGTAATGAAATCAACAAGCTCTCCAAAGAAAGGACGCTCTTTATGTTCACTGTAATGAGTTTCAGCAAGATCCTTTGAAACCGTTATCAATTTTGCACCTGCTAATGTAAACCCTTTCTTTTCAAATCGAGAAACAATTTCTCCTATTAAATTACGTTGTACTCCATCAGGCTTTACCATTAAAAATGTACGTTCCATGTTCATTACCTCCTAAATATGTATAAAAATATCATCTACCAAACCTTTTTGAGTATAGCAAATTTTCGCAAGAATCACAAATGATTCTTTTATGAAGTTTTATATTATTCCGATTACTCTCTATGAAACCGTAAAAACGATTTGGTATCATGCTATTATTGCCATAAAAAAAAGACTTCATAACGAAGTCTCACTTTAAAATTTTCGTGAACCGATATAATCCGCTATTTGAATTAATGCTTTCTTTGCTTGAATATCAGGGAGATCATTTAATGCTTCCTTAGATTTCACAATATATTTGTCAGCAATATCTTTAGAATAAGCAATAGCTCCAGACGCTTTTATTCCGTTGATAATTGTTTTCATTTCACTTTTGTTTATTTCTCTATCTTCTAATAAAGAAATAATACTATGTTTCATCCCATCATCATGATGCATCGCATATAAGGCAGGAAGAGTGACATTTCCTTGTGCAAGATCACTGCCTGCTGGTTTACCTAATTCTTTCTCACTACCGACAAAATCTAAAATATCATCCGTAATTTGAAACGCCATTCCAACATAATACCCGTAATTTCTTAACATGATTTCATGCTCTCTTGGTACATTTGCCGCAAGCGCTCCTAATTGACAGCTGACAGCAATGAGTAGTGCTGTTTTTCGACGGATTCTTCTAAAGTACATACGCAAATTTTGATTCCAATCATACTGATCACGAATTTGCTCTACTTCTCCGATACACATCTCTACCATCGCATCAGATAAGACGTGATGAATTTCTAGTCTTTTAGAGTGCGTAGCCATCTCGATCGCTTTAGCAAAAATATAATCCCCTGTATACATTGCTACACGATTATCCCACTTTGACTTGATCGTTTTTTTACCACGACGTAGTTCCGCATCATCAATAACATCATCATGAACAAGAGAAGCCATGTGTATCATTTCAAGAGGTACGGCAACCCTTTTAATTTCTTCTAAATCATAGTTTCCAAATTGACCAGACAACAGGACAAAAACAGGCCTGATTCTTTTTCCACCCGCTTTTAATAAATGAGAAGATGCTTCTTGCAAGACTGGGTGCTCTGCATCAATATTTTTTTCTATCTCTTTTTCTATTTTTGAAATATCAGAACGTAAGTGCCAATAAATATCTGTCAGTTTCATACGTGTCCACCTTACTATACTGATTGACAGTATCCACTAGGATTCCATAATTTGATTTCCTGAACTTTCTCTTTAAGGAGTCCTAATTCATAAGCCAAGTCATAATATAAGTGCAATCCTTCGATATGTTTATCCGTTAAGTCATAGTTTAACCCAGAAAAGTAATCATTCCAAAACGAGGTGGCTCCCCCCATATTTAGTTGAATACTTTTAATCATCTCATGGAAATCATTTTGAATCGATTTCCTTTTGCTATTTTGAAACTGGTCATAAAGTTCTTCTAAAAGTTTACCGTTTTCCTGCCATGCTTCTTTTCGGACGGCAAAAACGGCAAATGTCATTGGAAGCCCTGTGTAGTGTGACCATAAAGCTCCTAAATCATAACAATAAATAGACGAAGGTAGGTGTCGTGCCGTTCGAATCGCATCGTCACCAATTAATAAACATGCGTCATGTGAGGCCATCATCTGCTCATAATTTGGTTCCATCGTTACATAAGAATTATTTAAGGAATATAATTTCTTTAATATAATTTTCAATAGATTTACAGATGTTGCTGAACTAGATGTAAGAGCAATGCTGCGTTCATCTAATTGTGTAATCGGTACTTTCGAAAATAAAAAGATCGAACCAACCTCATTTTGAGCTGATACAGACAAATCAGGTAATACTAGATACTCATCCCAATGCTCACCGAATGAAAAAGACGAGATCCCCCCGACCTGAACCTCCCCTTTATCCATTCCTTCATTTAACTGCGAAGGAACTTTTGGTATGAATTCACACCCTAGATTACTTAACTTCTCCCGATTTAAATAATAAAACAAAGGAAGGATATTTGTATAATTAATCTCCCCAACAACTAAGCTCATGTCATATCACCCCAGCGCTCGAAAAGAGTGTGATCTACGTCCAACTGATCTAAAACTTTACCAACAACAAAGTTGATTAAATCATCCATTGATTGAGGGTTATGATAAAAACCAGGCATCGCTGGAACAATTTGTCCACCTTGATCACTAATTTTTTTCATATTTTCTAAATGTGTTGAATGTAATGGTGTTTCACGAGGTACAATAATTAGCCTTCTTCTTTCTTTAAACATGACATCAGCGGTTCTTTCTAATAAGTTACTTGATATCCCATTCGCAATCTTAGCGAGTGTACCCATAGAACAAGGGATAATAATCATCCCATCATTTTTTGCTGAGCCACTAGCAATAGGTGCGCCAAAGTCTTGCTGCGTATGATAATGGAGTTCATCATGATCTCCAAATACGTCTACTATACACTTATCTTCATTACTAGTGTCTGCCTGTAGTTCGTAATATAACACTTGCCAAGCAGCTCCTGTTAATAATAAGTGTACACGATGCCCTTCATGAAGTAGAGCTTTCACGAGTCGAACACCATATATTGCACCGCTGGCACCAGTGATACCTACAGTAAATATCTTTTGACTATTCTTACTCATAGAAGCAAATCTCCAATCGTAAATGCTAGCATAACCATACTGATGACACCATTCATTGTAAAAAATGCGACATTCACTTTAGATAAGTCATTAGGAGATACGAGTGAGTGTTCATATACCATAATTGCTCCAACAATTAAGACACCGATTAAATAAACCCAACTTAATGGAGCGATAAAAAATAACGATACCATCGCAACAAAACTTACAATATGGAAGCCTCTAGCAAATAGGAGGGCCTTCTCGATTCCAAAACGACTTGGAATAGAATGTAGCTTAACTTTTTTGTCATAATCGGCATCTTGTGTCGCATAAATAACGTCAAAGCCGGCTGTCCATAATGCGACTGCGACAAATAAAGCAAATGCTTCCCATGTTAATGTTCCCGTTGCACCGACCCAACCGCCTAGCGGTGCAATACCGATTGTTATCCCTAAGAAAACATGACAAAGCCATGTGAACCTTTTCGTATAAGAATAGAATACTAAAAAGAACACAGCTACAGGAAGTAAATATACCGCTAGCATATTTAATTGAAATGCAGAGAAGAATAGCACACCGAATGAAGCAATAATGAAAACGACTGATTCCGTTGGAGATATCTTTCCTGCTGGTATCGCTCGCTCTTCTGTTCTTGGGTTTGCCTTATCAATTTTTGCATCGATTAACCTGTTTAAAGTCATCGCTGCACTTCTTGCACCGACCATCGCTAATGTGATCCATATCCACTCACTAATTGTTGGCCAATTTCCCTCAATTAGTAAGCTCCCCAATACTGCACCTAAAAATGCAAAAGGTAGTGCGAATATCGTATGCTCAAACTTTATCATTTCTAAAATGATTCGTACTTTTTTCATAGTCATTCCTCACTTAATCGTTACTCGAGTTGTTTGACATTTCAATTCTTTTTAGCAAAATGTGAAGCTGCTACTCCTGCTGAGTATGATTTATATGTGACATCCTGAAAACCAGCTTCTAAAAACATAGCTTTTAATTCTTCTTTGTTTGGAAATGATTGCGTTGATTCTTGGAGCCATGAATATTCATCATAACTTTTTGCAAAAACCTTACCAAAAAGAGGCATAATATATTTAAAATAAAGCCAATAAATTTGCTTAAATCCGATCGTTGTTGGCTGAGAAGTTTCTAAACAAACAACTAATCCACCTGGTTTAACAACTCGGCGCATTTCTAATAATGCTTTTTTATAGTCTGGTACATTCCTTAAGCCAAAACCGATCGTTAAGTAATCGAAGGAATTATCTTCAAACGGTAGTTCCATTGCATTTCCATGGACTAACTTTACTTGCTGAAGATTATGATCTTCAAGTTTTTTCTCGCCGATTGATAACATGTTTTTACTAAAATCAAGACCAACTACATTTCCTTCGCTACCTACAGCCTTTGCTAATGCAATTGTCCAATCAGCTGTCCCACAACAAATATCTAATGCCGAGGTTCCTTCTTGAACATCCATATGCTTCATTGTATCTTTTCTCCATGCAACATGGCGCTGGAAACTAATAATAGAGTTCATCTTATCGTAATTATCATAGATTGACTCAAACACTTGATGTACACGTTCTTCTTTTGATTGTGCCATATTTTACCCTTCCTCTACTACCGAATGTTCGTATATACCATGTTCTTCAAATAATTCATGAACTCTTGATCGAAAGAAACTCCCGATATTTGTCGAACTATTAGTGAAATCTAATAACTTTTCTTTTGACAATTCAATTTGTCGATCAAATTGATGAATGAGTTGGTTTGTTTCTGACAACGATTTCCTATCTACTTCTTTAAGCATCACATCAGCTGCAAACCCTTTCACACCCGAGTTTACCAATTCGAATCTTTCAATAATCAGTCGTTTTAAGAAGAAATACTCTGTTACTACTTTCTTCCATTCTGGCATTTGCAACATATGTGCGATGTTTTGCAATAAAGATGAATCTATCGTGTGTAGATCATGTAGGCAACCTCTTAGGTAATCATCGTTGTATACATTCATCTTTGATTCATTAATCTCTTGAATTGACTTTGCTAACACTCGAATTAACGAAACATCATTCACTTTTGACAATAAAAAGTAATATAAACTACTGTAATAATCTCCAGCGAGTACTGTTAATTGTCTCTTTGTTTGTAAGGAACTATTATTTGTTTTATTTACACTGATCAAATCATGAGTATTTAGTGCTGTTTGTACGAGAGTTGTTGTAATAATACAATTGCTTATGTAATTGTTATCAAGTTCTTTTTCTTTTAACATTTCATATAGTAAATACGTTTGATCACGATCAATGGCGGGATCACCGATAAACTTTTGAAGATATGGGTGTTTAATGTATGAATAAAAGTTTTCTATGATCTGATTAAGCTCTTCACTGCTGTTCATAAATGAAGTCATCCGAAAGTCCCCCAGCGCTTTAATTCTACTACAAACATTTAAAAGATATCTGTTTATGAATAAGATTAGTATACCACAATTGTATGAATCACATAAGAATGGGAATTACACAAAATCTATCGTTATAATACAAAATCTTAAGGTACGCTATCATCTATGAACATTTTTCTCTGTATATATTACTAGAAAAATCGCCTAAACCTTCATCCATCCATCTTTATGAGCAATTAAAGTTGTACCCTTCTCAGTTCTTGTGAAAAATTGATGACAATTTCCTGCATCAACTGTCCTTTCAAGAAATAATAGAAAAACATAGACTGTCTTATAAAAAAAGAAAAAGCAGGAGATCCCCGCTTTTATTCATCACTCTCTATTTCTCCATGAGCTGTTTGAATCGTCGCTTTCCCACGAACCTTAATTGCAGAAGTATGTTCTGTAAACTGTGCAATCATCACTTCATGTCGATCTAATTTTTCTGAATGATGAAACCGTGTATCTGTTCCTCGTGTTAGCCCAATTACGTTAACACCATCTTCTTTTGCTTTAATAACAATATAATCATTTGATTGAGACATAACGCACCCCCTCCATACCTTTTTATCATTAACTCTTAATTAGAGACAGTACCTCAGCTCTTGATGCTTGATCTTTTTCAAATACCCCACGTACAGCTGATGTGACTGTTTTAGAACCTGGCTTTTTTACGCCGCGCATGGTCATGCACATATGTTCTGCTTCAACAACCACAATTACTCCTAAAGGCTCTAATGTTTCAACAATTGAATCTGCAATTGTTGAAGTAATACGCTCTTGTAACTGAGGTCTTTTTGAAACAGCTTCAACAGCTCGCGCTAGTTTACTTAGCCCCGTAACTTTTCCACCTTGTGGAATATAACCGATATGTGCATGTCCATAAAACGGGACAAGGTGATGTTCACACATTGAATAAAATGGAATATCTTTAACGAGCACAAGCTCTTCATGATCTTCTCCAAAAACTGTCGCAAAGTGTTCTTTCGGATCTTGATTTAACCCTTGGAAAACTTCCTCATACATACGGGCGACACGTTTTGGTGTATCCATTAACCCTTCTCGACTTGGATCTTCTCCAATTGCTTCTAAAATCATCGTTACTGCTTGTTGTATCTTCTCATGATCAACATTGTTCAAAGCTGTTTCCTCCAATCATACATTCAACCTATTCTTCAGTTCGTAAAAATTCTAGCACACGAAGTCCATGAAAACAAGGCAATCGTATCTATGACACGTGTTATAGCAATGTCGGTTCATAAGTTTTAAGCTACTATTTAATGGGTCAACTGAAAATAAGCGATGTGTATTATAGAAAACTTATATTTGTTATTCATTCACTAAAATCCCTCTCGCTTCACTTCTTGGTAAGTGCGATCTCTCTACGAAGCATCTCTTCTCTTGCATTCACGGTGTCTTCTTTGCTCTGGGCATCGACGCCGTTTGCTCTTCAAATGGTTGCAAAAACTATTACTTATTATTTATCAACAATGAACGAAAACAGAGGGTATTTTAAAAAAGGCATAAAAAAGAACCACATCATCTCAGTGGTTCTTTTCATAGCCCTCTATGTATGATTATTTAACTGCATCTTTAAGGGCTTTACCCGGCTTAAACGCTGGTACATTGCTTGCTGGAATTTCGATTTCTTCACCAGTTTGTGGGTTACGACCTTTACGGGCAGCACGTTCACGAACCTCGAAGTTACCGAATCCAATCAATTGTACTTTCTCTTGTTTTTGTAGAGAACTAGTGATGACTTCAAAGACGGCATCAACGGCACTAGTAGCATCTTTTTTAGAAAGATCTGCTTGTTCAGCAACCGCATTGATAAGTTCTGTCTTATTCATACCATTCACCTCCTCCCATAATATCAATAAACGTTATTCCTTTTCTTTCACAAAAGTAAACGTTTTATACTTGTTTTCCCACAATTAATAGGATAACAACGCTTATGTTAAACGATTAAAGCTAATAATTCAACAACTTTTGCTTATTTCTATGTAAATTTATCACTTTTTCCCCTATTTTGGCAAAAAAAGTTGGTGAAATTTCCTATATTGATGATTTTAGCTCACGAACCTTGTTATATCAACATTTACCTTCGGTTCAAAATAACAGGTCGAAATATATTTGTAAATAATAATAATATTTAGCGTTTTCACTAGTTCTTTACTTAAAGGAGCCAGTTTCATTCCGTTATAAACCATCGTAACAAGATCAAAGTGGACTTTTGCTCTTTTTCCTGTACGGTATCTCACATTTTAATTGAAAAAACACTTAAACAAAACTTGGCTTATCGCCAAGTCCTAATGGCGAAAGCCTTAGTTGCCACAAGCATAACTCCATTGATTAAACTACGAGTTTAAAAAGAAGATAGCTTAAAAGCTACCTTCTAATTCGTTACTTTTACGAACTTAAGAGAATAAATCTCTAAACCTCTCCCAAAACCCCGGGTTTTCTTCTACATCATCAGTGATTATTTCCTCTTCAAGCTCAATTGATTCAGTTTTGAAAATAAATTGTACTGAGTCAACACTTGTGTTTTTCGGAGACACAAACGAAATGGGCTCAAAATCAGATCGATCGTATTCATCCATCATTGAATTGACCTCTTCTTGCATCTGATCTGGTAAATCACTTGTCTCAGAAGCCAATTCATCTGTACCGTCATAAAGCTCACCTACCCCACTTCCTAGTTCAGACGACCCTTGTACAAGTTCACCAAACCCTGAGTCGATCTCATCGTAGGAGTTTGCAAGCTGAGAAATCCCGTCGGTATAAGAAACTAAACCTGAATGAAACACACCATAATTCTCCGAAAGCAATCCAATACCTTCCTCTAATTCACTTAATGCTTCCAATGATTCCATACGTTCAAAGGAACTTGAAAGCTCCTTTGCAATCGAAGTTAATTCGCTACTCATCTCTTTTACAGAACCACTTGTTTTATCTAACGTTGTTTCTACTGCATCAAAAACTTCTTTTACGTTATCATATGTCCCTTTTGCCGTTTGAGCAGCAGAATAGACTTCAATTAAATGATCGATGGTTTCATCGTTTTCTCCGCTAGCATATAATTGTTGTAATTCTTCTTCTGACACAGCAGGAGCTGGAATAGCCTTCATTGCATCGTTCAAAGAAGAATATGCGACAGAATAGTTTTCATTAAAGTGGAGTAATCCATCGGCTACTTCTTCAAGACCATCTGCTATTAGTAACAAGCCTCCTGAAAGTTGATCCATCTCGCTAAAATCCATCTCTTCTGATGAGCCACTGAGCTTCTTATTAAACATTGCAAGGGAGTCCTCGATTGATTCTGAAACCTCAACAATTTCAGAAGAAGATGCTTTCATCTCATTCAGCCCTAAATGATATTCACTTGAACCCTCGTTCAAACTTTGTAGTCCATCATTCAATTCTGAAACACCAGATTTTAATTCAAACACACCATTTTTTATATCATTTATTGCATCACTTAATGACCGCATTTCCTTTGTCATTCCGTCAAGCTCTAAATCATCAATGACCATGGATAATGGAATTGCAGAAATATCGATCCCGTCCATTTCAAAGTCCACCACATCCGCTAGAAGACTAATATCCCCTTCAGTATCAGGCATAACTGTATAGGTTAATTGTCGTTTTTTCCCCACATTTGCAACGGTTGCATCTGGTGCTTGCAAGTTGCTGATGATGTCTGTGTCAAGAGTAAGAGATATTTGTAACGTATAGTTTTCATAAAACACAGGGTTTACACTTTCATTTTGAGTTGTTTTTATTGAAAGAGATAACCGTCCCTCTTTCCCAGGTAAATCATCTGGGACTTTTTCTTCCCCATCGAGCATATAAGAGATGTCAATATCCCATGGCAATTCAGTATATTCCATATTCCCTTGAAAGTAGAACCAACCTGGTGACGCTTCGAATTGTACCTTATCATCTTCTTGCTCTATTTCTGAAAGGTTTGTTAAGTTTCTAACCGTCGTGTAATCTCCATAATCAATGATGTAACCAGCTGTCGTTACATTTATCATGTTAACAACATATAATTCATTTAGAGTACCCAAAGCACTTAAGGATCCGTAAACCACTTCATCCTTTGAAGCCATTTCCCCTACTGCATTCATTTCTATTTTATTTTCCGCAGTGGAACGTTCACTTACTGTGTTTGGGTCAGCCTGTCCTATTTGATAGGGAAAGATGAGTAGCAAAGCAATAAAAGTGAAGATTATTTTCTTGTTCATGATTAATTGCCCTCCCTAAAGAAATTTGCTTTTAATGTTGTTTTACCAATGATTTTGTCGCACACAAGTAACATCGCTGGCAAGAAAAAGAGGACCATAATAAACGCTAATAATGCCCCTCTACCAAGAAGTAAACCAATTGATGAGACGATCGGATTGGTAGATGTGATCCATAGAATAAAGCCAACACTCGATAATATGGCAGCCGATATGGAAATGGAGAACGTCTTTTCATTTAACGTTTTCACAATCGCTTGTCGGGCTGGCATTCTTTTCCGATTATCTAAATAATTTTCTGTAAAAAGAATCGCATAATCGACCGTTGCCGCAAGCTGCACAGTACCAACCACTAAGTAACCTACAAAGACTAAAGGAGTATCTGTAAAATATGGGATAGCAAGGTTGAACCATACAGCTGATTGTATCGTCAGTAATAAAACGACCGGGAGAGAAATCGATTTAAATGTAAATAGTAAAACAGTAGCTATCGCAACAACGGTCAGTATGTTTACCACTGTATTGTCTTTTATTACCGTCGTTTTCATATCGTATAACGCTACACTTTCACCTAGAGTATAAACGCTATCCCCATAATAGGATTCAGCGATATCTTTAACATTTTCTACGACATTAAACGCTACATCACCTTCAGAATCTGTTTCTGTATAAAGGGTGATTCGGCTGTAATTTTCTGAAAGAAATTGTTCTGTAACTGTTTCATCTAGGTACTCTGGTGGAATAGCAGGACTTACAGTTTGATTATAAGACATCACATTCGTTACGTGATCGGCTTTTTCTAACTCTTGCTCAAGCTGTACTTCCCTCGCCACATCCCCTTTTGGTACTAAGAGAACAATCGGCGTTGACTTCCCAAACACCTCATCAATCGCCACGATATCGCTTCCTAGGCGAGTTGTATCTGGCTGTTCACCAATTCCGTATATAAAAGTGGTTTCTTGTTGTGCTAAGTAACTAGGGACAATGATAAGAAAAACAGCGACTAAGCTAACAACCCTTACCTTCATCACGGGCTTACCAATGGATTTGAAACGAGGAAACAAAGGTCTATGTTCTGTTTTATCAATCCATTTATAAAGCCATACCGTTAATGCTGGTAAAAACACCATCACACTAATAAAGCTTAGGAGTATACCTTTGACTAGGTTAATTCCTAAATCGGCACCAATTTCAAATTGCATAAACGTCAGTGCCATAAAACCAAAGAATGTAGTTGCAGCACTTGCTGATATTGCTGGAAAAGATTTTCGAATCGCTTGTCGCATCGCCTCTTCAGGATCATCCATTTGCTTACGATAATCTGAAAAACTATGTAAAAGAAAAACGGCATAGTCGAGAGATACAGCAAGTTGTAAAATTGGGCTTACAGATTGAGTGACGAATGAAATTTCACCAATGAATATATTCGTACCTAAGTTTATAATCACAGATACACCTATCGCTAATAAGAAAAACAATGGTTCAATCCACGAAGTTGTGGAGAGAACAAGAATGATAATGATGATTGGGACTAACAACAAACCTGCATACAACGCTTCTGCCGATGCCATCTTCTGGGAAACCGCTGTATCGACAGATTCTCCCACCAATGCATTGTCATCATCTATCAGCTCATAAATTGCGTCAGAAACAGCTACTTCATCACCTTCTCGTATAGTGAAGGAAATTAGCGCATTGTTTTCCTGATAATAAGTCTCTACTAATTCCTTTTCTGCCATTTCTAAAGGAATTTTTATATCGATGACTTCGTCAAGCCAAACAACATCCGAAACGCCATCAATTCCCTCAAGCAATTCTTTGTATAAAATTGCTTCTTGCACTGATACATCCCGAATCATTACTTGTGCATTCGAAAGAGTACGATCGAACTCTTCTTCCATTACCTCGACCGCTTTAGTGGATTGAGCGTCTTCTGGCATATAGTCATTCATATTGTAGTTAACCGAAACAAAAAGCGTTGCAATTGCACTGATTACTGTTAAGACCATAAAAACAATGACAATCGTTTTTTTGTACTTAATAATTTTTGCTGCAATGTCTGACATAACGAACCCACTCCTTGATTAACAACTAATGTAAAATTATAATGACACTGTGTTGACTAATCAACAAACAGTTTACTAATTTATGTTATGTAATCAACACCTTCAATTGATTTGTTGGATAAATAACAAAAAGGAGAAAATCAATGGGCTCAAAATTAGACAGACGAAAAAAGTATACACGGAAAGTTTTGAGAGAAAGCTTGATGAAACGAATGCAAGATAAACCTTTATCTAGCATCACCATTAAAGAAGTGTGCGAACTTGCAGATATCAATCGATCTACTTTTTACTCACATTACACGGACCTATATGACCTTCTTTATCAAATTGAAGATGACATTATCGAAGATATGAATCAAACCTTGTCCGCATATAACTACAATGAAAACGAAGAAGCCATTCAAATGACAGTAAAATTGTTAGAGTATCTTGCAAAAAATCACGAAAGCTGTCAAACCTTATTTAGTGAACATGGTGATCCTAACTTCCAAAAAAAAGTGATGATGTTAGCCCAAAGTCATTTGCTAAAATCATTAATGGTTAATGACCATCATGTACCGCACTATTCAGAATACTTAGCTTTGTATATCGCTAACGGAAGTATTATTGTTGTTCAACATTGGTTGAAAAACGGGTTAAAAGAACCACCTAATGAGGTGGCAGAATTAATTATTAAGCTTGCCAATAAAGGACTCTCTTCGTTTCAATAAAGAAGCTTTCCGAGACGTCTTCTTCATTGATTTACACACGATAAAGAGAGTGTCAAATAAACCCTCTTTATTTTGACACTCTCTTTTCTACTATGATCGATGTTCACCTAAGGAATATTTCGGTTGGTGACGTTACTCTGCTAATTTTCCTTTTTATGCCGTTCAATACAACGATTACCGTATTCTCTTCCTTCCTACACGTTTAGCAATCATACCAATTGACCCACTTGCTCGTCCCAATAAACAAGAATAAAAAGGCATCTACGAAACATTGTTTCGTGATACCTTCATTATTTATAGGATGATGGCAATTAATCCTCCAGAGCCTTCATTAATAATACGCTCTAACGTTTCTTTCAGCTTGTAACGTGCATTTTCAGGCATTAAGGATAATTTTGCCGATATACCTTCTCTTACGATTGAGTTTAATGATCTTCCGAAGATATCTGAGTTCCAGATAGATAACGGATCTTCTTCAAAATCTTGCATCAAGTAGCGGACGAGCTCTTCACTTTGCTTTTCTGTTCCGATAATCGGTGCAAACTCAGATTCGACATCTACTTTAATCATATGGATTGATGGAGCAACTGCTTTTAAACGGACGCCGAACCTAGACCCTTGGCGAATGATTTCAGGCTCATCCAAACTCATATCTTCAATTGCTGGTGCGGCAATACCGTAACCTGTTTGTTTTACCATTGTTAAGGCATCTGATACTTGATCAAATTCGGCCTTTGCATGAGCAAAGTCTTGCATTAGTTCCAGTAAATGATCTTTACCTCGAATTTCTACACCAACAACTTCTTTTAAGATTTGATCGTATAAGTCATCTGGTGCATATAGGTCAATTTCAGCAACACCTTGACCCATTTCGATTCCTGCTAATTGGGCTCTCTCAATAAATTCATAATCATAAAAATGATTTACAACCCGGTCAACATCCCTCAATCGTTTAATATCTTTTACAGTATCTCTTACAGATCCCTCATAGTTTTCACGAAGCCAGTGGTCCTCTTTTAATACCATGACCCAGCTTGGTAAATTTACATTTACTTCATGAACAGGGAATTCGTATAATACTTCGCGCATGACACTATTAATATCGTGTTCTGTCATGCCTTCTATGTTCATAGCTAATGCTGGTACATCATATTCTTCTTGTAAATCTTGACGTAATTGTTCTGTACTTGGATGTTGTGGGTGTACACTATTTACAAGAACAATAAACGGTTTTCCTACTTCTTTTAACTCTTCAATTACGCGTTGCTCTGATTCTACATAATCTTCCCTTGCAATTTCACCAATCGATCCGTCCGTTGTAACGACAACACCTAAGGTTGAATGCTCTTGAATGACTTTTCTCGTTCCAATTTCTGCAGCTTCATGAAACGGGATCGGATCCTCATACCAAGGGGTGTGGATCATGCGCGGTCCATTCTCATCTTCATATCCCTTTGCTCCCGGTACTGCATAACCTACACAATCAACGACGCGAACATTTACATCAAGTCCTTCATCTACGTGAAGAGATACAGCTTGATTTGGTACAAATTTAGGTTCTGTCGTCATAATTTGTTTACCAGCTGCACTTTGTGGCAGCTCATCTTGTGCTCTCATTCGGTCTGCTTCATCTTCAATGTTTGGGATGACAGCAAGTTCCATAAACTTCTTTATAAATGTAGATTTCCCAGTTCGAACTGACCCTACCACCCCTAGATAAATATCACCACCTGTACGTTCGGCGATATCTTTAAAAATATCAACTTTTTCCACAAGATCCCCTCCCGATCATAGTCAAAATATCATTGGTTACTTTGTTTCCATTACGATAGAAAGACAGTATATACTTATGATGTTGTCCATCAATTATGACAAGTGATGGCTAATGAATTTTTATTTATTGAAAATCACTTGATGTTAAAAGTATTTTCTCAGGGGATTGATCTCCAAAATAAAAATAGCCTCCCTCTCTTTTGTAAGTATATGAGAAGGGAGACTATTTAGAACATAAAATCATTTTGGAGAATATTTAGTTTTCATCTAAAAATATTACTTCATTATTCTTGACTGTTTGTGGAATTGAATATGCAGGGACAAATGGTGAGTGATCAACTAACAGCCAACGTAAATCATCACCAGACTCGTATTCGTCTGTTTCATGCTCGTCAATATAATGGATAATATCAAGGCTATAATCTACGACAATATCACCATTTGTCCTCATTAATAATGGTAAACGGTGATTTGGATGAAATGGACTACTAATAGTAGGTTCCTCTTCATAATTAAGTGCTTTATAGTCTAATCTCATTAATTCGTTACCTACGATCTCTTTTACAGGAGCATAGTCATGCTGCCTGCGATACTGCTGAATACGCCTTTGAAATTCTTGAATTTCTCTTGTTGTTGTTAAATCAATTAATTTCACTTCTGGTATTTCTTCAGGATTTACAAGAACGTATTGGAACACCCCACCGTTTTCAAAAGAATTTCCGGGAGCACTCTGAATATATTTAGGAATAAGTTGTCCAAAATTGACTGGATATTTCCTAAAGATTGGTGTGTCTGCTTCTCTCGTTTTAATCGGAAGAACCCCATAATCTTGACGGTATTGTATAACAGCTGATTGAACAGAAGCAATCTGATCTTCATACGGAATTCGATTTTCTCCACGACGTTCGTCAGGATAAAGACATCCTGTTAAAAAAATAGACAGAGCGATTACTATAAAACTTAAACGATTGACACGCAAAATAATCCCTTCCTTTAACTTACATGTATCCTTCTCTATTCAGGTACAGGTCCACTAAATACAACCAGCATAATGATTAAACCTGCGACGACCATGCATAGAAAACTAAATGTAAGTAATGTATAGCGGAAAAACCCTCTTAATTTTTCTTTTGTTATAATCGTCACGACGACAGAAACAAACATTAACCCCATCGCGATAAACGAAACCCACATTTTTAACATTGGATCTTCAAACATACTATCACCTCATTTGCTTGTCCGTTGAGATTCACCGAATTATTATAGCATAGCCTTCCAATTAATGCACAGAAAACAAATGTACAAAAATTAGACTTATAGATTTCCATATTTATGTAAGTGAATCAATTTCATTATTCCGTGTTTTGCGCAATGAAACGAATGATATGATAAATGTTTCATTAAATGTAAGTTTTATTTGGAAGTGAACGTAACAAAAGACGGCGACTCCCGGAGGAGAAGCGCAGTCAGAAGATCCACTTAGGCGAAGAGCTGTCGAGCCTAAGTTAGCTGAAGACAAGCCCTCGGGAAAGCGTCCGTCTGAAGTGAAGTTCACGCTCATCATTCGGAAATCCACATCTTATTTTGAGTTATGAAATTGATTCAAGTAAAAAAGCTGGAGAAAAGGGGGCACCTTCCTCCAACTTTGTGACTAAATATAACTAATCTGGACGTTTGCCCTTGATTTAGCAGTCGTTCTGTTTAGTATATGCTGCGACAAAAGGGTTCGATGTATACAGCGGCCTAAATTATTTGTTTTTCTGGAACATTTTTGCCAAGCTTGCAAAGTCAACTGGAACATTGTTTGATGTGATTGCTTTCACGAGTTCATCTTCTTTTTCTTTCGAAACCTTGACATTGGCGACTTGTGCAACTTGATGGATTAACTTACGAACATTTTTCTCATCTTTTAAGTCCGATGTGTTTATTGAGTTTGCTAGGTTAAATAGGTCCTGCTGATTAACATTTGCCTTTTTTTGCACCTGTTCAAAGATATTTTTTTTCTCGTCCAAAAGAAGCCCTCCTCTTGCATGATGTCAAGATATCATATGCAAAGGAAGGCATCATGTGAAAACTATGGCTCTAATTTATTTAATGGATCAGACTCACCTAACTTTAAATCTTCAACTTCATGTTTCTTTACTCTGCCCATAAGCTCCGCAACGGCTTCTTGTGGGGATTTTTCATGGAAGAGAACATCGTAAAGACCTGCTGTTATCGGCATATCTACATTGAGTTCTTTCGCTAATTCATAAGCAGCTTTTGTCGTACGAATTCCTTCAACGACCATCCCCATTTCTTCTAGCATATCATCAACAGATTTTCCTTGACCAATCATATTCCCAGCTCGCCAGTTACGACTATGTATGCTTGTACAAGTTACGATAAGGTCACCAAGACCTGATAATCCCGCAAATGTAATTGGATTCGCTCCAAGTTTCATTCCGAGACGGCCGATTTCTGCTAAACCTCTCGTCATTAAAGCTGCTTTTGCGTTATCACCAAACCCTAACCCATGTGTCAAACCTGAACCAATAGCGATAATATTTTTTAAAGCTCCACCTATTTCTACACCAATGAGGTCAGGGTTAGTATAGACGCGAAAGTGCTTGTTCATAAATAAATCTTGTACGCTTTTTGCTTCTTCTATATTTTGTGATGAAGCTGTGACTGTCGTAGGTTGACGCAAACTAACTTCTTCTGCATGACTTGGTCCAGATAAAACAACGACTGCATTCCTTAAATGCTCTGGAATCTCTTCTTCAATAATTTCAGAAATACGTAAATGAGTGCCCGGCTCAATTCCTTTACTTGCATGAACAAATGTTTTTTCGGATGATAAATGCTCTTTAATTTGTGGTAAGACTTCTCTCATTGCTTTTGTAGGGATGACTAAAACAATTGTCTCAACATCTTCAAGAGCATATTCAATACTCGTTGTAGCTTCTATTTCATTTGGTAAATCTACCTCAGGCAAGTAACGTTCATTTGTATGATTGGTGTTTATTTCATTCGTTTGTTCTTCAGAACGGCCCCAAAGTTTTACTTCATGTTGATTATCTGCTAACACGATCGATAATGCTGTCCCCCAGCTACCAGAGCCGATCACTGCAACCTTTGCCATCAAAATGCCTCCTTTTATTTTACAGTCGATTTCTCTCCTATTTTACTCTCAGTACCTTTAAGAAGCCGCTCTATATTTGTTCTATGACGCCAAAAAGATAGGGCTGAAATAATAAGTAAAAAGTAAAAATAAACAATTGGATAGTCAAAATGGCTACTAAAAATGCCAGTCATAATTGTTGTTGCGCTAATAAAGATCAATGATCCAAGGGAAACAAACCTAGTAATAATAATACTTATAATAGCAAGAATCCCTGAAATAAGTGCAGCGGTAAAGACGAGAGTAGCTAATACCCCAATCGTTGTAGCTACTCCTTTACCTCCTTTAAAGCCGTAATAAATAGGCCAATTATGTCCCAAAATTGAAGCTAGTCCACACGCAGCAGCAATTAGCGGATCACCATTTGTAATGTACAATCCTAATAAAACAGCTAAAACCCCTTTACCGCAATCAAGTAACAATACAGTGATGGCAGGACCAACACCAAGTACTCTCAATGTATTCGTAGCCCCTGCATTTCCACTCCCATGTTTTCGGATGTCTACTTTATTAATTTTCATTCCGATTAAATAGCTAAAGCTAATTGAACCGATTAAATATGACAAGACAATTACAAATAATGGAACCATGCTTACCTCCATGCTATATCATTGTTTTAATCATTCTTTTTTCGCGCTAATATTCTTATTGGTGTACCAATAAAGTTAAACGTATTTCGTATTTTGTTCTCTAAGTATCTTCTGTATGAAAAATGGAGTAACTCAGGATCATTGACAAAGAGAACAAATGTAGGGGGGGCGACAGCTACTTGAGTCGTATATTTAATTCTTAGTCTTCTTCCTCCATGGTCAGTTGGAGTAGGATTCATTGTTACAGCATCGACGATAACATCATTTAGCACATGAGTTTGAACTCGTAAGTTATGGAATTCACTCACTTCATTCACAAGTGGTAATAAATGTTGCATACGTCGTTTTGTTTTTGCTGATAAAAACACAATAGGAGCGTAATCTAAGAATAAAAACTCATCTCGTATTTTCTGTTCGAATTCCCTCATTGTTTTATCATCTTTTTCTACTGCATCCCATTTATTGACGACAATAACGACTGCTCGTCCTTCTTCATGAGCGTATCCTGCAATTTTTTTATCTTGTTCGATGATCCCCTCTTCTGCATTTAAAACAACCAATACAACATCTGAACGTTCAATCGCTTTTAAGGAACGTAAAACACTATATTTCTCAGTCGTTTCGTAAACTTTTCCTCGTTTTCTCATCCCTGCTGTATCAATGATGACATAATCTTGATCGTCTTTTTTAAATGGCGTATCAATGGCATCACGCGTCGTTCCAGGAATATCACTTACAATGACTCGTTCTTCTCCTAGGATCGCATTCACTAAAGAAGACTTTCCTACATTCGGACGACCAATTAAACTCATTCGGATTGTATCTTCATCATATGGATCTTCTTCTATATTTTCGAAATGCTTTGCGACTTCATCTAAAAGGTCTCCTAAACCAAGTCCATGAGTTCCTGAGATCGGGAAAGGCTCTCCTATTCCTAAGCTGTAAAATTCATATAGACGATCGTGCATACCTGGATCATCCATCTTGTTCACACCAAGTACGATTGGCTTTTTAGAACGGAATAAGATTTGAGCGACCTCTTCATCAGCAGCAGTAGTTCCTTCTTTTCCATTTACCACAAAACAGATAACATCTGCTTCTTCGATTGCTAACTCTGCTTGGTACCTCATTTGTGTAATTAAAGGCTCATTACTCATTTCGATCCCACCTGTGTCGATAAGGTGGAATTCATGGTTTAGCCAATCAGCTTGACTATAAATACGATCACGCGTAACTCCTGGTTTATCTTCGACAATGGCAACTCTTTCTCCTACTATTCGGTTAAATATTGTTGACTTACCAACATTTGGACGGCCAACAATCGCTAATACAGGTTTTGACACTAGTCATTCCTCACTTTCATGAACATCATTCATTAACTATGCTTGTTTAATATTGTTTGATTACAGCTTACTTTTATTATAAATCTTTTGAACACAAATAGAAAACCCTTCCCAGCCGAGAAGGGTACACATATCAGCTTGATTATTATACCATTAGGCTTAAAGTTATCCAAATGATTTTTTATGATTAGATATTAATAGTAAACCTCTACGCATTCATCTTCCTTTGACTCACTGTACTTCTTCCAGGAACAGATAAAAGCACACGTCTCTTCAGTTCAAGTGTCACCATTTCAAATAAACTCCATATAGAAATGATAACAATCGCCATTGATATAATTGCTAATGATTGAACCTGACCAATAACATAATCAAACATATATACATGGTTAAAGTAGTATAACATGACACTTGTCATTATCTCTCCTCCAATAACTGCAGCGGAAACAACAATACATCTATACAATATTTTTCTCAACAAAACGATTGTAATAAAACTATTTACGGCAACACTCATCCAAAATGGGGGAAAATACATCCATACAGGTTCGATGTAAAGTAAATATTGAATCCAAACATAAAAGCCAGCTAAAAAAAAACTAATCAGCATAAGGACAAACTGTCGCAACTTACATTGTCTTGCACAATACCAAAAGACTAAAGCCGACAAAAATACAAACGAAAGGTTTACATGAAAATGATAAAAAGTTACAGAGTATAACGAAGTGATAACAATGATTAAACCAATGATCGTTAACCGTTCACGTCTTTTTATTTCATTATCGAAAAAATATACACTTATAATTAATAGCCACATACTCCAGTAAAAAAGTGCCTCAATCATTTCTGCTTTTCCTTTCTATAACGTTATTATTATTTAAAAGAACATTAATTTCATAACTCAAAATATGATGCCAAATTCCGCATGATGAGCGTGAACTTCACTTCAAAATAAAACCTACATTTAAAGATAAAATTTATAATATCATTCGTTTCCTGTCGCTAAAAACGGAATTATGAAATTGATTTAAATATAAACGCCCTTTTCCCTAAATTTTAAAAACATTCTTTAAAAAGTACTTTTTTAACATAATGACCGTATATGTGGGTAATTTATACATGAATGATATGAAAGGAGAATAAATCATGGGAAAAGACCGACAAGAATCGAAACTTCGAAAAGAAAGAAGGACGGAATCTGACAGAGATCAGAAGTTAAGTTATCCTGGAAGTGCCAAACTAGAAAATGCTAACGAAGCAAGAAAACGCCAAAGACCATAAGTAAGAAAAGCGCCAGGCGCCAAATTACGCCTAAAACCAGCCTGCATCCTACGGGCAACGGCGTAATGTCGACATCCTGTCTCCGCGACAGCGCTGGAGTCTCGGTATGAAGAAGTCGACTAGACTTCAAATGCCGAGCGAAGCGACCTCGAGCCGATGGCGCCTGGAGTCTAGACAACTATCCAGGACAAAAATTAATATTTTCTTATCACTAAAAAAAAGTGACACAATTGATACAGCACGTTCGTACCGTAATCAATTGTGTCACTAAAATCATTATTCCATTGACGATCTGTTTGCATATAATTTCGTATCAACATTTCTCTCGTCCAGCCATTCTTTTGTATTACCTTTAATAATAATTGGTACTTGTTGTAGTTCCATAATGGAAGAAGCCCCTAACGCTGTCATAACCATTGTTAGTTCCTCTTTCAAACGGTTAATTGACTCGATCGTATCATCGATCCCATCATTTTGAAGCCAACTCAGGACTCTCCCTGCCATTCCTGCTCCATTAGCGCCTAATGCTATCGATTTAGCAATATCTGATGCAGATTGCAGCCCACCGGAAGAAATAATTGATACATCGTGTGTGGCTTCTCTTACTTCTGCAATAGAAACTGCTGTCGGTATGCCCCAATCATTAAAGAACGAATATGGTAACAACCTTCTTTCGTTTTCAATTTTAGAGAAGTTTGTTCCTCCAAAACCGCCCACATCTATCGCTTGTACACCAACGTCATTTAATTTTAAGGCAGCTTCTTTACTCATACCGAAACCGACCTCTTTGACAATAACAGGTACATCAACATTTTCTACGATTTTTTCTATTCTATTTAGTGCCCCTTCAAACTCTCGGTCCCCTTCTGGCATAACGAGCTCTTGAATGACATTTAAATGGATTTGTAAAGCGTTTGCTTCTATCATTTCTATACACCGTTTTGATTGATCTACGTTTGCTTCACTACCTATATTTGCAAAGATAACACCTTTTTCATTCATTTCACGGACCGTTCGATAAGAAGGAATCTCATTCTCATCTTTTATCGCTGACATTTGTGAACCAACTGCCATTGGCAATTGACAGTTAGCTGCAACCTCAGCTAGTTGACGATTAATCGCTTCTGTTGATGAACCACCGCCGCCTGTCATCGCATTGATAAAAATCGGCGAACTGATTTCCAGTCCGCCGATTTTTGAAGTTAACGAAACATCTTTTACATTCGCGTTTGGCAAGCTTTGGTGGATGAAGCGAATATCGTCAAAACCAGAATCCCTTGTCTGTCCAGTGGACAATGCATGTTCGATATGATCTAGTTTTCTTTTTGCGCGATTACTCACTTAACTCTCACCTGCAGTATTATTTTTTATATTTTTCTAACTGGTCTCCGATAACGTCCCCTAAAGAAAAACCAGCATGCTCTTCTTCTTTTTTATATTGTTGTTCTTGCTGCTTTTCTACTTTCACTTCTTGTTCTTCTTCTAATGCACGAATACTCAAGGAAATACGCTTATCTCCTAGGTTAACATCTAGTACTTTTGCTTTTACTTGCTCACCTTCTTTTAACACTTCACCCGGTGTTCCGATATGTCTATTAGCTATTTGAGAAATATGAACAAGTCCTTCTACTCCAGGCGCGATTTCAATAAATGCACCGAATGATACAAGACGCTTTACTGTTCCTTCAATAACTTCGCCTTGTTTTACTTTTCCACCGATAAGCTCCCAAGGTCCAGGTAACGTTTCTTTAATTGATAAAGAGATTCTTTCGTTATCAGGGTCTACACCTAGGACTTTCACTTTCACTTTATCGCCTTCGTTAACAACGTCTGATGGTTTAGCAACATGCTCATGAGCCATTTGTGAAATGTGAACTAAGCCGTCCACACCACCGATATCTACAAATACACCAAAGTCAGTCAAACGTTGTACAGTTCCTTCAATGACTTCACCTTCATGAACAGAAGAGAGTGTCTCACGTTTTTTCGCTGTAAACTCTTCATCAAGAACAGCACGTTGAGATAAAATTAATTTATTCTTCTCACGATCCATCTCAACCACTTTTAAACGTAATGATTTTCCTTTGTAATCTGAAAAGTCTTCTACAAAGTGACGCTCAACTAGCGAAGCAGGAATAAACCCTCTTACTCCTACATCAACTACTAATCCACCTTTAACAACTTCAGCAACCTCTGCCTCAAAAATTTCTCCAGAAGCTAGTTTTTGCTCCATTTCATCCCAAGCTTTTTCAGACGTTACCGCTCTTTTAGAAAGTACTAATTCTTCATCAGTGACTTTAATTACCTTCAGTTCAACCTCATCACCTTCAGAGAGAACATCACTGACTTTCTCCACGTGCAAACTGGACAATTCACTGATAGGGATCACCCCATCTAATTTATTTCCTACGTTTACAAACGCTTGCTTTTCCTCCACTTTTGTAATTGAACCTTTCACAATCTCTCCGACTGAAAGTGTTTTCACTTCAGCCATTTCACTGTTCATCTCTTCTACCATTGACATTACCTCCCTAAATCCCCGAAAAAGTGACGGGCACTTTTTTTACTTTTTATATCTATCATAACCTCTCACTATGAAAGTGAAAGAATAAATAACAAACAAAACAGTAATTTGCCAGGTCGATAGAATTGAAGTGGCATCTAGCTTTTTTTGTCGTGTTTATCTAATAGTGCTTTTATGCCATCCATGATCGCCTCTGTCGCCTCTTCTGCTGAAGCTTTATTTTCTCGCAACTCTTTCATGTTAACCGGTGGACCATAAACAACTTTTATTCGCTTAAATAACTTATATTCATCTACTATTGCACAAGGCACAACATATGAATTGGAGCGAAGTGCGAAAAATCCAACGCCTGTTAAGCCTTTACCTAGCTCACCTGACTTACTACGCGTACCTTCTGGGAAGATACCAACCATTTCCTCTTCTTTTAAAAGACTTAAGCCAGTCCTTAAGGCTTGGCGGTCACTACCACCTCTACGAATTGGGAAAGCCCCTAATTTCGGCAGTAAGCTCTTTAAAACAGGTAATTCAAACAATTCTGCTTTTGCCATGTACCTTACATTTCTCTTTAAAAATGCTCCTACTAATGGTGGATCTAATAAATGAATGTGGTTACTACATAATAGAACGCCACCTTCATTTGGTATATTTTCTCTTCCCACGATTTCAACTCTGTAAAACATTCTGAAGTATGTACGACAAATAAATTTGCCTAGTCGGAATACCGAAACATTCACAAGATCAAACCCTTTCCTTCACAAGCTGTAGAATATGCTCTACAACCTCTGGAATTGTCATTGATGTCGAATCGATTTCAATGGCATCAAGGGCTTTTCGTAAAGGAGCGGTTTCTCTTTCGGAGTCTATCTTATCTCGGTTACGGATTTCTTTGACTAATGTATCGTAATCCGAAGACTGACCTTTTGAAAGGTGTTCTTCATGCCTTCTTCTTGCTCTTTCCTCAACAGAAGCGGTCAAAAATACTTTCACTTCCGCACTTGGTAGTACAGCGGTACCAATATCACGCCCGTCCATTACCGTTCCACCATTTACGGCTAAGGCTTGTTGCTCTGTTACCATTTGTTCACGAATTTGCCGGTGCTTTGCAACATATGAGACACGATTTGTTACGTCTGTTGATCGAATTGCATCACTGATGTCTTTACCATTTAAGAAGATTCGTTGTACACCATCATTATTAGACAATTCAATATTACTTTTATGTAGAAGTTGTAAGACTTCCTCTTCATTATTAATATCCACTGAGGTGTTTAAAGCGGCATATGTTAATGCGCGATACATTGCACCCGTGTCAATATATATAAAATTGAGTTTTTCTGCGACCATTTTTGCTACAGTGCTTTTCCCAGCACCAGCTGGACCATCTATGGCAATATTTATTTGTTTTTCCATGGTGTTAATCCTTCCTATCCAAACTTTTCAATATTTATATTATTCATCGTAAATTAAACGAAACGCTAGGATGAACTTACATTTTATCTTATCATATTTGCTACAGGGTGGTCTATTTTAATAGGGGGAAATACTTATTTATTTTTGGTTACTTTTCCGTCTCATTTCCATTTGTTTTTCAAAACAATAGCGGACAATCATTTGCCTATCATGTTCACTAATATCTACAAATTCAAATGAGCCTCTTTCTCTACTATGCTCACTAATCACTCGCACAAGTCGAGCTTTTGTCTTCATGTAGCTTATTTCACCAGATTGATAAGCTAACGACAACCATGCATCTACTTTATCCTCTGGGTTTAAATTGTGATCATGTGGTAAATGAATAGCCATCCCTCCACCACTTATATCTAATGAGATCGATGTAAAAGTCTCTTTTGACTGTGGCAGTTGAATCGCTACATCGACTGAAGTATCAACCCTCACATATTGCCTACGCTGAATTCGAACATATTTCTTTTTTCCAGGATCATCAAGGATGAGCATTGGTAATTTTCCATCTACTTTTCCTAATACTTCTGTTTGAAAAACGTATATTGCACCATCTTCACCTAGAAACCAAGCGCGAAACTGTGTTCCCTGCAGAAAAAATTTTGGTTTTTTCGTCTGTTCATCAACTGGAAAATCTATATAAATACGTTCTTTCGCGTAGTCAAGAATCTTGCTACGATACCTTTTCTTATCTTCCTCAGAATTGTTCGTTTCTAAAAAAATCATACTCCCTACTTTAACCATAGGACTCTTCCTTCCTTAACTACAATTTAAAAGTACCTTTAATTTTACATTCGCTATGTAATAAAAAAAACCTTCTTTTATGTAAAAAAAATGTCCTTTCTCACTACATATTATATTCTATTTTCGATTAAAAGTCCTGACAATTATTGAGCTTTACATGATTGCCTTATTATTATGGTTTTTATTAAGATAAGCACTCGAATCCGTTTACAGGCGGACGCATTTAGCTCTAGTATCAAGTGCGGCATAAAACACACCATGTTCGTTCGATCAAATGAATAAGTCATTATATCCGTTCAAAAATTCCTTCGCTTTCACTCTTTTAGAACAGAGCCAAGATAAAAGAGATAATTCAGGCGTGAATCACCTCCAAAATGAACGGTTATTTTCGACCGGAACCACTTACAATTATATAACCATTCTTTTTGTTTAATGTACAAAACTTGGTTTATTCGCCAAGTCTCTATAAAAGAAGAGGCCGGTAAAAAATCCGGCCTCTTCTACCTTTAGTTATATGTCACTTCAGTGTTCGCCATTTTTTCGACCCGCTCTTCTCGTCCATTTTCTGCGTTAATAAAAATTCGGAACGTATCATTGTTAATTACACCGTAAAACTCATGGCATAACACTTCTTCTTCTAATTCATTTTCAATAATCGCTAAATGATGCTCCATTACATCTAAATGAGGATTCAAACGGTCTTCCGCTTCTTCCTTCGATAGCTCTGGTTCCTGCTTTTGGCGCTCTTTATTGTTTTCT
This sequence comes from Bacillus shivajii, assembly GCF_020519665.1. Taxonomy (NCBI): domain Bacteria; kingdom Bacillati; phylum Bacillota; class Bacilli; order Caryophanales; family Bacillaceae; genus Bacillus; species Bacillus shivajii. The sequence goes on along the minus strand of NZ_CP084703.1, from coordinate 1,726,493 downwards.
AAGTAAGAAAACCCTTCATAACCAAGAACCTCTCCATCATCAAGGCCAACTTCTATAACCGTTGCGTCTGAATAAATTCTGACGTTATCGAGCATTTCTACAAAGTTGAAAACCCCGACATTATTGTACTGTTTACTATTGACCAATTGCATATTATCAAAGTCGTTCCGCTCTAAAAATTCCTTTGCATTTTCAGATGCTTCTCCTAGACTTACTTCAGTCTCATTGACATCACGGTCATTGAGCGTCCAAACAGGATTCCCACCTTTTTTGGTAATATCCATTGTAATGTATGAGTTGTGTTCAGGATCGGGAATTGTTAAGCTATATGCTTCATATGCTAAGCCATCACCTGTTTCGGTTATGTCTGCTCCTTCCACTGTATCTAAATCTAAAAACTCTTTTGCTTTTTGTAAAGCTTGTCTTTCGTTAATTTCTTCCCCTTCTAACCTTTCTGCAATTTCCTCATCATTTGGTGATAATGCTGCAGATTCAGCGCCAATATCTACTTCTGAAAAGCCTTCTACCTTTTCATCAATAATTTTAAACCCGTTAACGATAGAATTATCTAAAGGTTCATCTTGAGCAGCTAGCGCCATATCAACATCCATCCATTTTAAATCTTCGTTTAGTACTTTGCTTTGAATTTTCCTTAGTTCTTGCTGAATTTCACCGGATTGTTCATATAATGTTTGTAAAGATTCGTATTCTTCATCTGTAAGTGGATCTTGCTCCAAATCTCTAATGGCATTTTTATAAGAGAAGCTACCTACTTTATATAAAAATTCTTCTGTCTTACTGAATGGCGTAAGTGCCAAAGGTAATTGTCCTATATCATTTTGTGCTTCTGATGTAAGTCTCCAAACCTCTACAAGGGAAGGTGATAACCTTTCTCTTGAATTCATCGCTAAAGTTGAGCCGATCTCATCGTGTAATAAATCTACGTGATACGATAAATCATGAAACGCTCTTTGATAGTTATTTTCTGACTGGATGAGGATTGCATTCTTTTCTTGATGTTCCCGGTACCCCCAAAAACCTGTTGCAAACACTGCAACTGCTAATACACCTATGATGATCGAACGTATCATGCTTAACACCTCCATCCATTATTTCGCAAAAATATGTTTACCGATTTGTTTAATTGTTGGACGTCCAAAAACCCAAGGTGACGTCGATGTAACTGGGTTATAAAAATACAATGCTCCCCCTGAAGGATCTTGTCCATTTATTGCATCTAACGCAGCTCTTCTTGCGCTGTCATTCGGCTCAAGGTTAATTTGACCATCTGCAACTGCAGTAAATGCTCTCGGTTCATATATGACACCTGAAACTGTATTTGGAAATTCAGGGCTTTGTACACGACTAAGAATAACAGCTGCAACAGCTACTTGACCTTCATAAGGTTCACCTCTCGCTTCCCCCATGACAGCTGCAGCAAGCAGTTGAATATCATTATCTGTAAACCCTTCTGGTACATTTATTGCTTTTTCGACATTAGCCTCATTATCCTGTTGTTCAGGCTCTTCTTCTTCTGGCGTTGGCTCAGCTGGAGGCTCCTCGACCGGCTCCTCAGCATCTGGCGTTGGCTGATCAGGAGTCGGAGCTGGCTCTTCAGCTTCTGGTGCTGGATCTTCTGCTTCTGGTGTTGGGGTCGGTTCTTCTCCAGGTGTTGGTTCTTCAGGAGTTTCAGGAGTTTCACCTGGTTGTTCTGGTTGTGGTTCAGCTGGTGCCTCAGGTGTTTCTTGTGCTTCACCAGGTCGTCTCTGTTGACCACCTTTAGGTTTTTCTTCTTGAGCCGGAGCTTTTGAATCGCGGCTTCCTATCGGCCCTTTCTGTATATCTTTCGAAACTCCCCCATAATACGTAAACTCTCTTCCTTCCCGTAGCATTCTATGAACAAATTCTTTATCATATTTCGTAGATCTCTCCAGCATCGCTTTCGTTTTATCACCAACATAACCGTCAACGGTTAATCCAAACTCCTCTTGGTAATTTCGAAGTGCCCAATATGTTCCCCAATCAAACACACCATCAATTTTACCGTCATAAAAACCAATGTACTGTAAACGCGATTGTAACTCTACGACATCATCTCCAGTCGCCCCTTTAATAATGACTTGATCAGAAAAAGCTTCTGAATATTGAGGCGAGACGATAACCGTTGCATACATAAACATAATAAGGATTATGCACAATCGCTTGAATGCTTTCTTGCTGTGGTTTTCCATGTGTCATCCTCCTCTGAGAGCATTTGCTCAATGTTACTCCTTAAAGTTTCGTATGGTTAGTTTTATCAATCATGTTTTTTTTATACAAATTCTCTATAAGACGAGAGAATTTTTAAAGAAAGTCTTGTACGAAACATAGGAATATAGCACGTCAATAATACGGCTTTCCGGCGCTAAAAAGCTAGGTACTGTATCTCGGTGGCCAGATTTGCACAAGAGTAAAGGAAAAACAAAAAAGCCTTACCCTTTTAAGAGTAAGACTTTACAGTACATTGAAAATTATTCAGGTGTTACTTCTATATCTAGTTTCGTTTCATTTCCGCAAACACAACGCTTAAACCCAGTGTCATAACCACCTTGTTCGTTTTGACGTCCGCGCAAAATATATTTTTCACCACATTCCCCACATCGAATGATCACCTTATAACGTGGCTTTGTATCAGGCAACAAAGATCACTCCTTTTTTCACTATCAGAATTTAGATTAGATAATTACTGTAGAAAGTATAAAAGCTCCTGCGATTACTCGTCGCAGTTACTCTGCAACATAGGCTTTCGCAATTTAGTCTTGGCGAAAAGCAAAGTATTGTTTATCTTACATTTATCTTTCCCTAAACCGCCCAAATACATTAATCTTATTTTCCTACTATAAATGAAGTTTACATAGGATTCAACTAACTTACTTTAAGATTAACTAACTTTGCAACGGTTCATTGATTCAAATTGTTTCTTATTTGCTTTTTTTACTTTTCTCAACGCAAAGAACCATAAAAATATCATAAATGGAACTAAATAAACAATCCAAACTTCTTGTCGCAACAAAATCAAATTATATAAGCTATGAAGGGCATAAGGCAAGAAAAATGAATAAAATAAATAACGATATTTCTTTATTGGATAAAACTTTGCCATTCCTAAGTAGTATCCCATAACTACCCCGAAAAGAGCGTGACTGCTCACTGGAAAAACCGCTCGCAAAAATGCTGTCTCAACACCATTTGAAATTAAATATAATACATTTTCTATTGAAGCAAACCCAAGCGCGACTGCTGTTGCATAGACAATCCCATCATACCGTTCATTGAATTGAACATGATGGTATATTGTAATAACAACAATAAACCATTTTAAAAATTCTTCGATTAATGATGAGTAAATAAACGCTTGTTGCCACGTCTGTTGTCCATACCCTTCTTCTATTAATGCATACTGAATAAACAATACAGGGAACACTAGTAAGGCACCAAATATAAAAGAACGAATAACCATCAGAATTGGTTCTTGTTCAAATTCATCTTTCAAATAAAAAAAGCATAACAAGGCCAAAGCTGGTGCTATTCCTACTGCAATTAAAGAAATCATAGGCCCAAGCCTTTCTGTTCTTTTTTTTTAATCCATGATACTTTAATGTTAGGAAATGATAGAGTAAAGTTCAATATGTATTTTTTAAAATGGGGGTATTATTTATGAAAAATATCTTAGTGATTCATACAGGTGGTACAATCGCAATGAGCGAAGATCGAAATACAGGGGCCGTTAAACCAAATTTAGAAAATCCATTACATGAAACTATCATGAATATAGAAGGTGTACAAGTTGACGTGGAAGACTTTCTAAATGTTCCATCACCACACATCACACCATCACATATGATCACACTTTCAAAACGAATCAATTATTGTTTAAATGATGAAGATTATGATGGAGTTGTTGTGACCCACGGAACTGATACTCTAGAGGAAACTGCCTATTTTCTTGATTTAACTGTCAGATCAAATAAACCTATCGTCGTAACTGGTGCAATGCGTTCTAGTAATGAATTAGGGTCAGACGGTCCTCATAACCTTATTTCATCTATACATACAGCAATGAGTGATTCTGCATTAGATAAAGGGGTCTTAGTCGTTTTAAATGACGAAATACATACCGCAAAAAACGTGACGAAAACTCACACAAGTAATATTGCAACTTTCCAAAGTCCGCAATATGGTCCGATTGGAATCGTGACAAAACGTGGTGTACTTTTTCACCACTCCCCAAGCCATCGTGATCAATACAATATTGAGGAAGTTGACCATCAAGTTCTCTTAATAAAGGTAGTTGCAGGAATGGAGAATAGCATTTTTGAAGCGTTATGCTCCATTAAAGTAGATGGTATCGTTATTGAAGCTTTAGGGCAAGGAAACCTTCCTCCAGAGACGATTGAGCCTTTAGTCAAATTAATCGATAAAGGCATACCTGTTGTATTAGTATCTAGATGCTTTAACGGCATTGTCCAAGATATATATGGATACGATGGTGGAGGGAAACAACTAAAAGATTTGGGAGTCATATTCACTAACGGTTTAAACGGACAAAAGGCAAGAATTAAACTAATGGTTGCTTTAGAACAAACTCATGATCCTAAAAAAATACAAGGATTTTTTCAGCAATAATATTCCTTTTATAAATAAACGATCGAGTGAAAATAGTCACTCGATCGTTCCTTCATATATCCAACCTATCATCGATTCTTTTTCTTCTCTATCGATTGCGCAATGAGTTGCCCATGCCATCTACCATTTTCAATAAAAATTTCATTAGCATTATTACCAGCTGCAATAACTCCTGCAATATAGATATTCTCTACATTTGTCTCCATCGTATCTTTGCTAAAATAAGGTCTTCCTGTCGTATAATCAATTTCAACACCCATACTTTCAATAAATGAGTGATCTGGACGGTAACCTGTCATCGCAAACACAAAGTCCACTTCTTTCTCAAACGATTTACCCTTTTGTTCTATTAACATTTTATCCTTTTTGATTTCGATGACATTCGTATCAAAATACATGTTAATGTGTCCCTTTCTAACTAACCCGTCAAATTCAGGAAGGATCCACGGTTTGATACTTTTAGAATATTCACTTCCTCGATAAAAGACTGAAACGTTTGCTCCTACTTTCTCTAACTCTAATGCTGCATCTACAGCTGAATTTTTTCCACCTATAATTGCGACTTCTTGGTTATAAAACGGATGGGCTTCTTTAAAGTAATGAAATACATGTGGAAGCTCTTCACCTTTTATCCCCATCATGTTTGGAGAGTCATAATAGCCAGTAGCAACAATGATATGAGAAGCTTTATACTCTCTCTTTTCTTTCCCCGCTTTTTCCGAAGAAACGACCATAGTACCATCTTCCTGTTTCTTTACACTCGTCACTTTTTCATAAGCATGAATGTTTAAACCTTTTTCTTTTGCTACTTCTCGATAATACACGAGAGCTTCGTTTCTTTTAGGTTTACGCTCAGTACTGTAAAAAGGGACATTGCCAATAGCTAACTTTTCGCTCGTACTAAAAAATTGTTGGTGAGTCGGGTAATGGTAAATAGCATTTACGATATTTCCTTTTTCAATAATTAAAGGGTTTATTCCGTGTTCTTGCAGAAAAATTGCTGCAGATAACCCACAAGGGCCTCCTCCAATAATAATTACTTCTTCCTGTTGCATATTTAACACCTCAATTGTTATATCTGTGAATCAATTTCATAACTCAAAATATGATGCGAAATTCAAAATGTGGGCGTGAACTTCACTTCAGACGGACGCTTTCCCGAGGGCTTGTCTTTAGCTAACTTAGGCTCGGCAACTCTTCGCCTAAGTGGATTTTCAGCTCGTTGCTCCTGCGCCACTACGCTTGCTCGTCGCAGGTAAAGAGTGCTCCTGCGGTTACTCGTCGCAGATAAACAGTGCTCCTGCGGTTACTCGTCGCAGCTCGAAGCAGTTCGAAGAAGTATTGCTCGTCGCTGATCCTCCGGGAGTCGCCGTCTTTTGTTACGTTCACTTTCAAATAAAACGTACATTTAATGAAGTATTTATAATATCATTCGTTTCACTGCGCAAAAAACGTAATTATGAAATTGATTCCTGTCACTAGTGTTGCATAAATAGTGTCGTAATTTTCAGTTTAATTGTATAACCTTCTCAGAGCCAAAAAGGTAAATACCCAATTAAAGGTGGCTCCATCCATTTGGAAATTAATTTACAATTAGACTAGTGCGACAATGACAAAACTCTGTTAAGGGATGGCTTTCCCTTCAATCTTTCGAAGCCAAATATGCGCTGATTTCCACAATGCAGCCCTTAAATAACGGCTAATTTGCAAGGTTTTTATCCTACTATTTGTCTCAATTTGAGCGAGTACATGCAGACAATAAACAATCAGTGCAATAAATATTTGGTTTTGGATTGCCCATTCGCTTTGCCCATAGAACTTCTTGACTCTGAGATGTTGCTTTATCCACTTGAAAAACAATTCGATTGCCCAGCGTGATTTATACATCTCTGAAATTTCTTCGGCGCTTAAATCAAATCGATTGGTGATCAGTTGCAGTTCATTCCCTTTAGAATCAATCACTTTTAAAAGACGAAAGTAATTTTCAGCACGATTTTGCGTTGTTCCAATCAAGACCATTTGATCGGATAAAACAGATGATTCTTTAGGTAGTATAAAGTCGTCAACTACCCGTATCACAGCGTTCTTCCTTAGCCTTGACAGGAAAAAGTAGCCATCGTCAGTCATACGATCGAAGCGTTCATAGTCGAGATAACCACGGTCAAACACGTACATGCACTCTTTGTCATCAACCATGACTTCCAGCTGATTACGATCGTGTTCCTTCGCTGTTGTAATCAAGGCTTTTTCAGGGTATGAAACTCCTTTTTCCATAAAAACTAGTCGCAAATGTAACTTCACACCAGCTTTTGTTTTGCGGAATTTTGCCCATCTATGATTCGTTAAATTCAACGGCATGGTGCTTGAATCAACGATCTTTAATGGCATAATGAGTTTCGTGTAATGTGTTTTGGCATGTATTTGCCCAACTAAATCCAAAAATAGCTGTTGAAATAAATCTGGATTCATGCCGTTCAATCGTCGTGAAAGCTGAGAAATACTGATGGAATCAAGATCAATCCCTTTTTGTAGTTGATCATCAAAGAGACAATCACTCAGTGCATGGAGACTTTCTACCTCTTCTAGCTGTGCGTATAGTAATAATTTCAAGAATGATTCTGTCGTAAGTTTCTTTGTATAAAAATCTAATTTCAATGTTTTCACCTGTTCATTAAATAATCGAAGATTTATTGGTGAAAACCATTGTCCAAATGAAGTTTTTCGTGTAATCTTATCCATGAGTTGGTCCTTTATTATTGGATTTGGACGGGATTACCACCTGACTTATCCATTATAAAGGACTTTTTCTTTGCACAAAATAACTTTATTGAACATTTTGAGTATTTTTAATAGTTAGCCTAAATTAATGCAACACTAGTGGATTCCTGTATGTAATTTTCCGCTCGTGCTGTTCCCGCTGGCGTCGTCACCTTTGCTCATCACAAATTATTGTATTTTAATAGTTGTCTCCACTTTTAAATATCAACACTCAATTTTAACAGAGCCTTAAAAAAAGATTCCCTTTCACCGATAAGGGAAAGGGAACTCTTCATAAAACCTATTTTAACGTTAATTAACTTTTAAATCCAGCCTCTAAATCGGCTAGCTTCTGACATCTTTCTAACACCAACCATATAGGCAGCTAACCTCATATCAACTCCACGTGTAGAGGAAATACGATAAACGTTTTCAAATGCTGTAACCATGACTTTTTCTAGACGTTCCGCGACTTCTTCTTCCGTCCAATAAAAGCCTTGGTTATTTTGTACCCACTCAAAGTAAGAAACCGTAACACCACCGGAACTTGCTAATACGTCTGGTACAAGAAGTACTCCTCGTTCACTTAGCATCTTTGTCGCTTCAATTGTTGTCGGGCCATTTGCCGCTTCAACAATAATTTTTGCTTTAATATCATCTGCATTCTTTTCGGTAATTTGGTTTTCAATCGCAGCTGGTACTAAAATATCACAATCAAGCTCTAATAATTGATCGTTAGAAATGGTATCTTTAAATAATTTCGTTACCGTGCCAAAACTATCTCGACGGTCAAGTAAATAATCAATGTCTAATCCATCTGGGTCATGAAGGCCTCCATAAACATCGGAGATACCAACTACTTTTGCCCCTGCATCATGCATAAATTTCGCTAAGAAGCTACCTGCATTACCGAAGCCTTGAATAACAATCCGTGCGCCTTCTAAGTTAATGCCTTTCTTCTTCGCAGCCTCTCTAATACTAATAGTAACCCCTTTTGCAGTAGCGGATTCCCTTCCATGTGAACCACCTAATACAATCGGTTTACCTGTAATAAAGCCAGGAGAGTCAAATTCTTTCATTCGACTATATTCGTCCATCATCCAAGCCATGATTTGTGAATTTGTGAAAACATCTGGAGCAGGAATATCTTTTGTCGGTCCTACAATTTGGCTAATTGCTCGCACGTATCCTCGACTTAACCTTTCAAGCTCGGGGAAAGACATCTCTCTTGGATCGCAAATGATTCCACCTTTTCCTCCACCATATGGTAAATCGACAATGCCAGCTTTCAAACTCATCCATATTGATAGCGCTTTCACTTCTGTTTCTGTAACATCTGGATGGAAACGAACCCCACCCTTTGTTGGACCTACAGCATCATTATGCTGTGCACGATAACCTGTAAAGATTTTTATAGAACCATCATCCATACGAACTGGAATACGAACGGTCATCATCCTTAATGGATCTTTCATTAATTCATATACTTCGTCGGGATACCCTAGCTTATCTAGAGCACGTTTGATAACTGTTCGCGTTGACGTAAGTACATCTTGTGATTTTGCATTTTCTCTTTGTTCTTGGTCTAACTTTTCATTATCATCCATCGATTTCACCTCAACGTCATGTGTCCATTATTACTTATGTGGAGTGACTATCACCATCTATCTATTACTATAAAGAATATATTGGGAATTTTCCACTATTGTTTTCGTTTTTCCAGAAATTTTTTAATTAATTATTTTTTAAAGGAGGATTATTGAATTTTTTTGAAATAAAAGGAGAGAATTACTCGAATTTCCTTTATTAATTGGCTTGTTAAAAATGAATGTTGATTTCATAAAATTCACCCGCTTGTGCTCTGGAGTGAAAGCGAAGAGTATTTCAACTGCGTCCTTCTGAAACTGGCATTAAATTTAAAGAGATGAATGATGAAATTGGCTCATATGGGTCGAGATTTATAAAGTTCATTTAGCTAAAAACGATAAAAAAACCCCAATATTTGGAGTTTTATAGAAAGTAATCATTTAGTTGTTTTATTGCTTCTCGGTCTATAATCACCTTTCCATACTCTTTTAATAACATTGGCGCAACTGTTGAACTGTTGCCATATTCTAAAATAATGGAAATAAAGTCTTCAAAATCAAGGAAACCTTCGTCATTTTCATTAAACTTTAAGTAATATTGTCCCTTGTAATAATACAATTCTCCACTTGTAATATCTAAACGATTAAAGGAGCCAGCTAGTTGGAGTACATCTTCAATGGATTCAAAGGAAAAAATCAGGTCCTCATTGAAGTCAACGGATACTTGTAGTTCCATAAATGAATCGTCGAACGATTCTTCGACATCATCATCATCGGATTTCGTTACAATAACCACCATTCCTTGAGATGGAAGTGAAAAGACTTCTACCACGACAGGGCCGTCTGCCTCAAAGCCAAGTTCTGTACTTGCTTCTGATATCATATCTCGGAATAAATCATGAACTTTTGGGACGTCCATCCAAATTTCTTCCTTTGAGATTCCTCTTTCCTGGAGGTCTTCAAACGTTAAAAATATTTTTATTTTATCATAAGACAAACGCTCCAAGCGCATAGTCGAACCTCCTCAATTATGTCACAAATTGTACTAATGCCTTTTATTGTGACGGTGTTTATTGTTAACGTATGAGAGAGATGCTTTTTTGGTTCGACCGTATGCCTACATTTCTATTTTTTATTTTTTCACCCACATAACCCAATCTTCCTCATTCTCTCCAACAATATTATGTTGGATGGTCTTTCGATCAGATATAGGCAAGTTCATTATGGCATGTCCTCCTAAGCCGACCTTTACTTTATGATCGCTATTTTCGATAGCTTTCACTAGGCGTAAAGTAGCCGCGAGGTTTTCACTCATCGTACATGACATAAAAAACATATCGGGAGCAAGCTCTTTAATAATTTCTAAATAATCCTTCTCTTCCATCCCGCTCCCTAAATAAATCGTTTCGTACCCTCTTCTTTTAAGAAATAAAGTAAAAGTCAATAAACCTACCTCATGTTGTTCATTGGGGGCACAAACAGTAATTACCTTTTGTAGTGATCCTTCTGATGGGAGGCTTTGAAAGACATTGGTAATTTTTGTTCGGATATATGAAGTGATGTAATGTTCATGAGCTGTGTTAATTTCACTTCTCTCCCACATGTCACCAGCCTCAATTAACGTGTTTTTTAAAACTTGATTGACCACAGTTTCGACAGAGAACATACCAAAAGCTTGATTAAGAATTTGATTACTTTCACTTTCTCTAAAATTTAATAATGATTCGATTAAATCATTTTGTAGCACTTCTAATTGTCCTTGATAAACTTGATCAGTATTTATTTGCCGACCTTTGAATTCAGTTTCCAATAGATCGACTGCTTGTCCAATTGTAAAACCCTGATTTACTTTTTTAATGAGCCACTTTAATATAGACACATGTTTATCAGTATATAATCGGTGACCAGCTTGATTTCTTATCGGTTCAATAATACGATATCTTCGTTCCCAAGCCCTTAGCGTTCCTGCTTGGATGCCTAACATATTAGTGACTGCTTTTATATTATACTTACCTTCACTCGCACTCAACTTCTTCACCTTCTTCTACCCGTTACTCATTCACTTGATTATAATTGAAAGAACTCCTTGTGTAAAAGTATTATATATTCATTATTAGGTGCCTTGAAAATACATTTATTGTTTATAATTCCTACTTATCGCCTTTTATTGCTCGTTTATTGTTTACGGGTCTGAAAGTGACGGAACTCGTCCACGGTAACCCTGCCCAGTTGAAGCAGCAAGGTTACACAAACATATCCCGTCACTTTAACCGTTTCACTTTATAATTGTACTCTTTAACATCTAAGAGGAAGTAAATCAATGAAATGAGTACAATCGCTAAAAATAACCATTGGAATTTTATCAACAAAAAAATAATACCCATAGTATAAAAGATTTGTTCTAGTTTAGAAACCGTTGAAAATGACAAAAGGAAACACAGTTTCGCTAAAGATATGATGCAAATAATATAAAGGAAAACTACGATAAATACTGAAAACGGTTCAAACACAAGTTCATGAAGCCACCTATTGGATGTCATCGATAATAATTCTTTTATTCTTGTATCTAATAAAAATGTACACACTAATGAAAGAAACGCAATGAGTGCCCTCTTTATGATGTCGAGTAACACTACTTCCCACCTATCTCTTTAAGAAGCTCCTTATTCAAATATCCATGTTTTGTTTTTAAATACTTTAAAAATTTGATGATTTCAGCGAAAACCTCTTTTTTTAAAGGAGCATCATATTTTAACAACAATATATGAAGAAGGGTGAGGTTTTGTTAAAACATAAAATAAAGACTGAATGTATTCATACAAAAAGAAGCACTCTATAGCAGATTTGCTATAAGAGTGCTTCTTTTGAATCAATATTAGAATAACCCAACAGCTTTTCCGTTTTCATCAACATCCATCTTCTCAGCGGCTGGTTGCTTAGGTAAGCCTGGCATTGTCATAACGTTACCTGTTAATGCAACAATAAACCCTGCTCCTACAGAAGGTTTAAGCTCACGAACAGTAATCGTAAAGTCAGTTGGCCTTCCTAACTTTGTAGGATCATCTGATAACGAATATTGGGACTTAGCCATACAAACTGGTAAGTTACCCCAACCGTTCTTTTCATACGTAGCAATTTGCTTTTTCGCTTGTGGTGACAATTCAATTCCTTTTGCACCATAAACTTTTGTCGCAATTGCTTCGATTTTTTCTTCAATCGTTGTATCGAGGTCATACATATGTGTAAAGTTTTTCTCAGCAGATTCAATTTCTTGCACAACACGGTTAGCTAAAGCTTCTCCGCCTTCTCCACCTTTTGCCCAAACATCTGCTAATTCAACGTTAATTCCTTGCTCTTCACACCAAGACTTTAATGTTGCAATTTCTTCATCTGAATCGTGGATAAATCGGTTAATTGCAACAACATGCGGTAAACCAAATTGGCGGATTGTTTCCACATGCTTTTCAAGGTTTGCAAGGCCCGCTTTTAATGCTTCTACGTTTTCTTCTTTTAACTGATCTTTCGGAACACCACCATGCATTTTCAGTGCGCGAATTGTTGCTACGATTACAACGAGGTCTGGGTCAATATCGCCCGCACGTGTTTTAATATCAAGGAACTTCTCTGCACCTAAGTCTGCACCGAAACCTGCTTCAGTAACAACGTAATCAGCAAGTTTTGAAGCCATTTTCGTTGCAATAACACTATTACACCCATGTGCAATATTAGCAAATGGACCTCCGTGAATTATGGCAGGAGTATTTTCTAACGTTTGTACGAGATTTGGCTTAATTGCATCTTTTAATAATAAAGTTAAAGCGCCTTCTGCTTTTAAGTCTTTTACAGTTACTGGTTCTTCTTCTGGTGTATATGCGACAACGATTTTAGCTAATCGCTCTTTTAAGTCTGATAGACTTGAAGCAAGGCATAGAATAGCCATGATTTCAGAAGCCACTGTAATATCAAAGCCATCTTGACGTGGAACTCCTTGAAGTGGCCCACCTAAACCTAAGACAACATTTCTTAAAGCGCGGTCGTTCATATCTAACACACGTTTCCAAGAAATACGGCGTACATCAATATTTAATTCATTTCCTCTATGGATATGATTATCTAGCATTGCAGCCAATGCATTATGTGCCGTTGTAATTGCATGAATATCTCCAGTGAAGTGAAGGTTAATGTCTTCCATAGGAACAACTTGCGAATAACCGCCACCTGCTGCTCCACCTTTTATTCCCATTGTTGGACCTAATGAAGGTTCTCTTAGAGCGATCATTGTCTTTTTATTAATTTTATTTAATGCTTGACCAAGTCCAACAGTCATCGTTGATTTTCCTTCACCAGCTGGGGTTGGATTAATAGCGGTTACAAGGACTACTTTTCCGTCTTTATTTTCTTCAAGGCGATCCATAACATCTAAAGAAAGCTTTGCTTTATAATGACCATATGGCTCCCATTCTTCTTGTTGTAACCCCATACTCTCAATGATTTCTTTAATTGGTACCATCTTTGCTTCTTGTGCAATTTCAATGTCTGATTTCACTTTAGCCACGTAGTATCCACTCCTTCAAAGACTATGTTTTCTTAGAGGACAAAAGGTTGCATCTTAAAACATTTCATCTCATAGTTTAAATGATTACAAAACTATGAGTCTTTTTCAAGTATATCAGCTTTTGCAAAGTATGTACGTAATGACATGCAAAGCCCTCAAAAAAGGTCGTTATTCCTAACATGAATACTTTTTTTACAGTAAAAATAGTCATGCTCAGTACGACTTTTTACTGCACCTCCCCTTTTCCTCATATCCTTTATTATATACGAATGTTGAAAACGCTTTCAATCCTTCATTACTATTTTCTTATAATTTTTGATCAAATCTTCACAAATTTTCTCACCGTTGATTCAACGAAATACAGTATATGTTCAAAAATGATTTTTGTTTATAAACGTTTCTCCCTCTTTTTAAACCAAGCCTAATTTATGAAATGTCATTGAAAAGACCATTTTTATCAGTTATAATTAATTCAGATTTTCTAAATTTTCAGTCTATTAGGAAGGGATGATTATTTTGACATTTAAGAAGTGGAAAAATCATTCTTTAGTAACTGATAAGGACATCACTTTTCACGCTAACATGGGATTGCCGATTGAAGTCTTTTGTATGAAGTGTTATAAAACCTTAGCCTTTGGAAAAGTGGAGTTTGTAAACCATAACAAAGTATCTGTAAATGGCCGTTCTTTTGACCGTCAATCCGTTGCATTTTTCGGTTAAAGCCTCTTAGTATTTGATCGTTTCTTCTTAAATAAATCAATCAGAAATAACAAATAAAAAAGGTTGACTCATTGGTGATTCTTCCAAGACTGGGAAGAAACGAACGTGAATCAACCTTTTTTCATTTGAATCAATTTCATAATTACGTTTTTTGCGCAGTGAAACGAATGATATTATAAATATTTCATTAAATGTACGTTTTATTTGAAAGTGAACGTAACAAAAGACGGCGACTCCCGGAGGATCAGCGACGAGCAATACTTCTTCGAACTGCTTCGAGCTGCGACGAGTAATCGCAGGAACACTGTTTATCTGCGACGAGCAACCGCAGGAGCACTGTTTATCTGTGACGAGTAATCGCAGGAACACTCTTTACCTGCGACGAGCAAGCGTAGTGGCGCAGGAGCAACGAGCTGAAGATCCACTTAGGCGAAGAGTGGTCGAGCCAAGTTAGCTGAAGACAAGCCCTCGGGAAAGCGTCCGTCTGAAGTGAAGTTCACACTCATCATTCGGAATTTCACATCATATTTGAGTTATGAAATTGATTCATTTATGAAATAAATTGACATCGTGTTTATCCTTCATTTCATGAAACCTTACTAAGACCTCCTCTTTTTCAGAAGTAGGCCAAATATCAGATAAACGATCAATTGTCTCTTCTAAAAGTTCTTCATAATCTTTCTCTGCTTTATCTAATTTGTCTTTTTTAGTCTTCATATAATAAAAGCTCACTGATAATATTAGAATTAAAAATAATAAGATCTGATCTGATAAAACATGAGTTAAATATGCTTGGACATTTTTTGTATAAATAATTGAATAAGCACCATACAAAATAACTGCAAATAATAAGCTAAAGAACACATACCCTGCTTTCGTTAAGCGGTCTTCAGCCTTTTGTTCTTTTTGCTTCGCTTCAATCAATGCTTGTTCAACAACTTCGTGATACTGGACTATACTTCGTGAATCGGAACTTCCTCGCATATACATACCACCTTTCATTTAAAGATTAGTACATTATATGCAAGGCTAGTATGTTATACGTATTTCTTTTAGAAGATTATTTTATCTGCCCAAAAAGGGTAAGTGAGTACAAATGTTACTATCAAAAAGAACAATACAACTAATACTCTGACTAATGGGTAGTTAACTCGTTTCTTTTTGTTTTTTCTATGCCTATTTTCTTTTTTGCTAACGCGTGATTGATGGACATCTTTACGTGAAGGTAAATTTAAAGCATCAATGGACTCATTGTCAATATGATTACTTTCAGATTGCTCTTTTATCGGTTCAGATGTTTGATGTTCAAAACGCGATGATTTTTTGACCATATTCGTTCACCTCGATATTTCAGTTGGATAACTCCTTAAATCCGAACTTGTTATCCGTTCTTTATAATTTTTTTATATACTCCTGTTCTTATGAATACGCCTAAAATAAAGTCAATGAGGAAATGAGCGATAATCACTGAGATTAAGTTATTCGTATAGTAATAAATTGCACCTAAAACAAAACTTAGGAAAATTGTAAACATAAATAGAAATAATTTGTTCATATAACGAAAATGAATGATTGCAAATATGAATGATGCAATGACGATCCCAAAGTTTGTTTGTAATACACCTCTAAAAAGTAATTCCTCAGAAAAAGCTACAGTAAATGACAGGAAAGCAATATGACCTACAGATATATTCTCAAAAATTCTTTGATTAATTCCCCCATCATCAAACCAGTCTGTAGGCAATATCTTTATACAGATCACCTCGATAATCACAATGACAATTCCTGCAATTACACCAATAGCAACATCTGTTACATTCCAATCAATAAAGTGAAGTGGGGCGAACCATTGACCAAAAAATATTCGGCTTAACCCTAAGCCGATAATAAGTATGATTACTTGTGTTAAATAGAGATTGATAATCAATTCACGATCTGAAAGTTTTTTTACAATTTCAGCTTGTTTATTCACATTTTCCCCCCCCGATATTCGTTAACAAGGTAATCAATTTCATAACTCAAATATGATGCGAAATTCCGAATGATGAGTGTGAACTTCACTTCAGACGGGCGCTTTCCCGAGGGCTTGTCTTCAGCTAACTTAGGCTTGACGACTCTTCGCCTAAGTGGATCTTCAGACTGCGCTGATCCTCCGGGAGTCGCCGCCTTTAGTTACGTTCACCTCTATACAAAACTTTGCTTTTCGCTAAAGAGATTCTTCGTAAGCGAAGTGTGCTTACATAGAAGCTCTTATGCTTTAGTGCAAGTCCTTATAATAAACTTCGGCTAATTTCGATCCACGTCCTGTGATCAACGCCGAAGTCACCAACGAGCGTTTCCCCCACGAGTATTCTTCAAGTTGTCTCGACGGATCATACCACGAAGCAATGCTAGCAGAGGAAGAGACAGGCCTAGTGGAAGTAAACCTTAGTTGACAAATAATACGTACATTTAATGAAAAAGTTATAATATTATTCGTTTCATTACGCATAAAACGTAATTATGAAATTGATTCAAGGTGTTAAAAATATATTTTCAAGTTCTTTTTCCCATATAGAATAATGGAAATCTTGCTTTTCTATTGGTACGTACACGTCACGATCGATGTTTTCATCATTTATAAGCTCTTTTTTTGTATTACAGTTCGAGCAACAAATCTTTTGCTCGGAAGTGCTTTCCCCAAAATAATGCAACAAATACTGCCTGAGACAGCCATCAGTGTTAGTGAAACGTTCATATTGCGCAAGCCGTTCTAGCTTCTCACTTGATCTTTTAGCAAACCTTTCGTTTAAATCAGATAGAACTTCAGTTGTTAAATTGTCAGTGTTAATCATATTGTCCTTCACAATTGATTCCTGTTCTAAATAATATTGTATCATTCGCCATAGCGTATCATCGATTTGAAAGACTTCTTTGATTTCTTCAACATTGACATACTCTCGATCAGCTAATAAGCTGCCATACCCTTTATAGAACCACGTGTTTAGTTCATTTTCAGTAGGAAATTCACGTTCAATAAAACTAATCGGCAAAAAACGGTCCTCGATCGACAAAATAGATACAGCTGTACTGTTTTGTCCCCCTCTTCCTGCACGGCCAATTTCTTGTACATATTGTTCAATCGAAGATGGCATGTACATGTGAATAACCGAACAGACATTGCTTTTATTAATTCCCATACCAAATGCGTTCGTCGCCACAATCCAATCTAATTCATCATTTAAAAACTGTCTTTGAACGAGTAGTCGATCTTCTTTCGTTAAACCTGCGTGATAATAAGCTATTTTTCTCCCATATGAATCCTTAAGTATGTTATTCATTCTTTCTGCTTCATTTCTCGTCCCTACATAGATGATCCCTGGTTTCTTTAAGACATTCACCCAATTCATTAACTTGTTATCTTTTTCTTTTACATTTTCTCCATGGTCCATAATTATGCTAATCTCAGGTCTGTTCACTGAATGTCGATGAATAGCAGGGTTGTTCATTCCTAAATGCTCAATAATATCTACTGCGACCTTTTTAGTGGCAGTTGCCGTTAAAGCAACACATTGCGGGCTGTTAAGCTTTTTTATGACTTCTCTTAGACGTAAATAGTCTGTTCTAAATTCATGCCCCCATTGTGAGATACAGTGTGCTTCATCAATTGCAATGAGACTTATCTTATACCTTGATAAAACTTGAAGGACATATTCATTTGATAACATTTCTGGTGAAATAAAAACTAATGCATCATCTTGTAAGTTATGTAATGTTTCTTTGCGTTCTGCAAAGGATAAAAGGCTGTTTAGTTGAACAACTCTTTTATCTCCAGATGCTCTTAATTGATGAACTTGATCTTCCATCAATGATAGTAATGGCGACACAACTACAGTCATCCCACTTAACAACAACGAAGGAAGTTGGTAACATAACGTTTTCCCTGTTCCTGTTGGTAAAATTCCTAAAACATCTTTTCCACGAAGAATTTCTTTAATTACTGCTTGTTGCCCTTTGCGAAATGACTTATAACCAAACTTTTTATAAAGAATCTCTTCAAGGTTCATTTTGTTCATTCCTTTTCTGCAACAGTGAGGGCTAAGCGAAGTTGAAAATAGGAGTATTGATTTCCAAAATATTCTTTTAACACCCTTAGCTTTTTTGTCTTTAATTTTTCCGCAGCATCATTAATTTGTTCGACTTGTTCGATCTTAATATATGTGTTCACCGGAAAATCAACATCATAAATAGCCAGTTCGATGATATGGTCTTCAATCGTACTTCTTTTTAAATGTCTTATCTTAGCTACTTCATCTATCGAATGTGACATAAGTAAATGATTCGTTATACTCGCAGTCTCCGTTATACTATTTAAACGCTGAGTTTTGGGCAATAATAATTTTAAGGCAGGGGATCGTTGTTCATTGGATTGGACCATTTGTATGATTTTGTGAATAACTCCGAAGAAGGTTAGTTTCGTATGTAATGAATCACCTTTAAAATGGTTAGACAACTGAGTAAATGTCTGGCCAGTTTTGTCCGTAGAAGTTAGACGTTGTACAAACAACCAAGCTTCAAGGTCGGAAACGTTTTTTAAAATTGACCGTAACTCTTTTAAAAGCTGCTCACTATAATCTTTTGGTGATCGTACTTCATTTAACAAGATCGACTTTACATGTAATTGCGTATCTTTGTTATAACTTACAGGTATAAACCGATTGTTTCCTTTTATAAAAAAAGCACATGTTTGTACCATTAAGGAGAGCCTGTCCCAATATTGGACGGCATAGTCATTCCATTCATATTTTGCTCCGTTGTAATCATCGGGTAATTTATATGTTTGACCGTATTCGTTAAGCTTTTTCTTACCATTGTCTGTAAGCCTTGCGTGGTTTGGCTTGTCAAAGTGAAACCAGCCATGTTTCTCGCCTTTAATAATCATTTCGTCAAAAGAAGCTTTTTCAATTAATTTCAAGGTTCCAACATAAGGTGAACAACGAAAAAGGTGGGCATCTTGTATTGTCTGAAAAGATTTTTTACCACTTAATAAATAGTACACTCCAGTAAGTGAGCGTTCACTTCCAATCCGGTCAATTACTTTCAAGCATAGCCATTGCATCATACTCATAAGGTTTCCCCTTTACTGCCAAGTTCTTATCTATATTATAAAAAGGTTTGAACGTGGAATCTAGTTTTATTTAAAAACACAAAGGGATAACTTTTCAACCATATTTTTATTGAAAAGTTATAAAGGAACATTTACAATAAAAGTAGTAAGAACTTTCTTCACAATAAAAATGAGTTCTTTACTGAGCCCTTTATGCATAAATAGAGAGAAGTAAAGGGAATCTATATTTATTATTGGGAGGTTATTTGTTATGGCAAAGTACACAATCGTAGACAAAGACACTTGTATTGCATGTGGCGCGTGTGGAGCTGCAGCACCAGACATTTATGATTATGATGATGATGGTATCGCGTGGGTAATTTTAGACGATAACCAAGGTACAGCAGAAGTTCCAGAAGAATTATATGAAGACATGGAAGATGCTCTTGATGGTTGTCCTACTGACTCCATTAAAATCGCTGATGAGCCATTTGATGGAGACGCACTTAAGTTTGAATAATATTCAAAACTCAGCTTAGCGCTAAGTACTTAATTACCGTTATACTATCGGTCATAAATATTATAAATTTTGATAGTATAAAACATTTAAACCACCGATGTTCTCGGTGGTTTTTCCTTTTTCCTCTAATTACAACTTGGAAAGGATTAACGTATGAACCTAAATCTCCATCATGTCTATATGAAGAATAATTCTATCTTTCTTTATTTCTACATACTCTTCCTTTTCCCATTTCTTCAATTGACGGCTTACTGTTTCCCTAGTCGCACCAATAATGTTCCCGATCTCTTGGTGAGTTAAACGTACTGTGTTGCCTTGCGTTTCTTGTAAATGAGCCATGGCCCCTTTCAACCTTGATTCAACATTTAAAGAAAGAATTTCATTTAATTTCTTTTGTAAATAATGAATCTTTTCGTTCATGACCTTTATGATCTTAATCGATAACTCGGGTTGATCTAGGATTAATTGTTCAAATGCACGCACAGGAATACAAAGCACTGTCACATCTTTCTTTGCAGTTGCAGTGCCAGGGTATGGTGCATTATCGAAAAAACCTGTATGAGGAAACATTTCTCCTTCTCCTAATACATTAATTAAACTTTCTTCACCCGTTTCCGTTAATTTACTGATTAGAATGGTTCCTTTACCAAGCAAATATATGTATTTTCTTGTTTCTCCTTCTAAAAACAACACTTCTTTATCTTTTAACTCTTTCTCGTGACAAAGGTCCATTAATTGTTCAATCTCACTTTGTGTGAAGCCTTCAAAAACCGTTGTTTCAGAAAGGTGCTTTTCCCATTGTCGCAAACTTTTCGCCCTCCTATAATTACGTATGAAAAGCCAGACCATAATGGAGTCTGGCTTTTGACCATTAAGTTTCTATAAATAATTCGTTTTCAACCCCAATAATATGTTCTAACATTTTCTCAGAAGCTAATGAAGAATTCTGCGCTTTAATTGCCATATATATCGCGAAATGTTCTTCATATAATTGGTCCATTTTTGTAGCATTGGAATAGATGAAGAGTTGACGAGCTTCCATCATTGACTCTTTCATTGTCCCTGAAATGGTAGCCATCAGTTTATAAAGCATGTCATTTTTTGTTGCCTTTACAACTGCCATATGAAAATCGATATCGTTTTTTTCTCCGTATTCTCCATGACCATTTGTTTTCTTCATTTCACTTAAAATATTCTCAAGTTGTTTCAAGTCCTCTTCACTGCGGTTTTTAGCGGCTAATGATGCTGCTCCAGATTCATTAAGCTTTCGAATCTCAAAGAGTTGCCTTAGATCATCTTTTTGGAGAACAGCTGGAATCATATCAGAGGTTAAATCAAAGTTCGTTTTTTTTACAAACGTTCCTTCACCTTGTCGTATTTCAATTAATCCCATGGCTTTTAACGCGCTTAGAGCTTCACGAATTGCAGAACGGCCTACATCAAAGTCCTCTGCTAGTTGTTGAACAGAAGAAAGGCGGTCACCTGGTTTATACTTTCCGCTTTTAATCATTTCAGTT
Source organism: Bacillus shivajii (assembly GCF_020519665.1). NCBI lineage: Bacteria > Bacillati > Bacillota > Bacilli > Caryophanales > Bacillaceae > Bacillus > Bacillus shivajii. Next base: position 1,705,087 of record NZ_CP084703.1, on the reverse strand, counting down.
AAACTTTCTGCGACGATTTCGTATATTTTTTTCGTTCGGACTTGCTTGATCACATCCGCCACTCCTTTGACCTCGACAAGTACGTATCAGCTACTCACATGCCTTTTCATTGCATCAACTTGTTACGCATTTTCATTGTATTATATATTTAGATTGTACCTTTTAATGATCCAAGTTTCAATTTAATCTTGGATCTTCTAATAAGAGGCATGCGCCACAGAAGATGGATAGGCCCAGTGGGGGGATAAACGACATTACACTATTAATAGAGAAGTTGCGTTCTATTTGTTTCTCCAAGACTATCAACAAAACTACAAAGTAAAAGTATAAGAAATTAAACCATTTTATAATAGTAAACCTTCTATTGCTAAGAGGGTGTTGTTAGACCAAATTTCTCCATAAGCATGAAATGGCAATGGATTTGTTCCTACACCGACTTCAATTGTAAATCCAGGTCGTCCTGTTTCTTGAATAAACCAATCTTTGTAGCCAGCATCACTATCAGCTGTACGAACTGGAAGGTATGAACTTTTTAATGAAAGGCGATGTGCCATTGTTTTACTAACTTCAGGTTCTAATTCTCGATAACCCCAATAGATCAGTTGACCTTGGGAATGAAAGGTTAATACATGTGTGAAGTCATGTTGTTTTGTTAATCGATAAATCGTTTTTGCTTCTGGTTCTGTTAACGGTTTTATCCCACTATAATGACGTGGCCAAGCCTGGCTTGGGCTTTCATCAGCTTCGATCTTCCATCCAGCAGGCCATTGGTGATTTAAGTCCACTCCTCGAATATTTGCAGACCAATGATCGAACGTATTACTTCCTTTATTTATTTCCTTAACCACCCCGTAATAAGGGTGAGCCTGATAATTTCCTTGCTGGACAAGTAATATACCATCAGGATTAACCATTGGAACAATATATAAAGTAATCTTTTCAAATAATTCTTTTACATTTAGGTGTTTATATTTTTTATTGAAAACAAGGGCTTCAATTATGTCATCCGCCCATTCTGTTAAAAACTTACTCGTCATCCATTCATTCGAATGCCATCCTCCTGAGTAGAATATTTCGTTTGCACCTGTTCCAATCTTCACCATTTGAAGTGGAAATTTCATCACACTATAGCCGATATTTTCGCAAACGACGCTGTTATGATTATATTTTTTCCATTTATTCATATACTTCTCTACATCAAGCGGCGAAAACTCTTTTAGGCATTCCCCACGTTTTTCTTTTATTTCCTCTAGCTTATTCGATGTTGGAATATAAAGCGTGTTACCTGGTTGTATATAACTTCTTTCATCAAAAAGTTGAGGGTTCAAATTTAAAAGTTCACGAACTCGTATATTGTGTTGATAGGCAAGGCGATGTAATGTGTCTCCAACTTTAACGTTATACATGTCCAAGCTTTAATCACACCTTTCATTTTTATCTACTATATGAAAAATGATCATCAAACATGTTTTTAGCTATGATAAATATGAAAATTCTCTCGAAAATCATATAGTTCATAATAGTTATTATGTTGTCCTATAAATTAGTGTAAAACATGTATGACATTGACATTTCGTTTTGTTCTCGCGCATTCGTCCATAATTTTTTACAATTACAAAATTGAAATTTAATCTTCTTCTATGTTAAAGTGGTAAGTAATGTTATAAAATTTACATCTTAACATTGGTATATAAGAAAGGTGGATGTTTTGAATGAAACATATCAAGCGGAATTTTCTGCTTGCGATCTCATTGATGACTGTCTTAGCATTAGCTGCATGTGGTGATGGTGAAGACAACGGTGAAGCAAGCAACGGGAGTGCTGATGGAGAAGCAGCAGCAACAGTTAACGGCGAAGATGTTCCAATGAGCGAAATCGACCATCAACTAAATCAACTTCAAGATTTATATGCTCAACAAGGGTTAGACTTTGAAGATGAAGAAAATCAAGAATTACTTAACCAAATGCGCCATGGGATTTTAGAAGAGTTAATTACTCAAAAAATCTTGCTACAAGAAGCTGAAAACCATGACATCGAAGCATCTGAAGAAGAAGTAGACCTTGAGTTCGAACAAATTAAAGGTAGTTTCTCAGAAGAAGAATTTGAACAAGCATTAGAAATGCAAAATTACACAGAAGAGTCTTTAAGAGCTGAAATTCGTGAAATGATGAAAGTACAAGAGCTTCTCTCTTTAGATCATTTAGACGAAACAGAAATTGAAGTTTCTGAAGATGAAATGAGAGATTACTACGACCAATTAGCAATGCAAAATGAAGAGCTCGGTGAATTTGAAGAAGTTCAAGATCAAATCGAAACACAACTTAAACAGTCTAAATATCTTGAAAAATTACGCGAATCAGCAGAAATTGAAATCCACATTTAAGGTTAAAAGCTGACTCTTGATGGATATATACTAAAAAACACGCACAGATGTGCGTGTTTTTATTTTCACCTTACTCTAGTTACTGTTTTTACGAGAAGACATCTTTTCCTCTCTCATATAAAACATCCTTCGTCCCCAAACGATAGTTAATAACTCTCGCTGCAGCAAAAAAATAGTCAGATAATCGATTTACATATTTTACTGCTACTGGAGGCAGTGTCTCATCTTCATCAATTTTTAAAAGGGTCCTTTCAGCTCTTCTAGTTACAGTACGACAAACATGAAGGTGTGCTGCTGCCTGTTGTCCACCTGGTAAAATGAATTTTGTAATATCAGGAGACTCTTGACAATAATGATCAATTTTCTCTTCAAGGTCATTCACATATTCTTCTTTTGTTGCCCAATCTACTTTGCCTGTTACATTTGCCAAATCTCCGCCTAAATCGAATAATTCATGTTGAATTTTTAGTAAATCATTTTTTACATCTTGTAAATCTTTGCGATCGGCGATTTCAGCTACTGCCACACCAATAAAGCTGTTTAATTCATCTATAGACCCATATGCTTCTACTCTTTCATGAGTTTTCTTCACTCGTTTTCCAATAAGCTGTGTTTCCCCTTTATCCCCTTTTTTCGTATAGATCTTCACGCACATTCCCCTTTCTTTCGTTCATATTACAGGTTGCTTTAATTAAGAGATTCTTCACATTCATTAGTAATTCCTCTTCATTGTTATTATCTTTTTTCTTTTGTTGACTAGAAACGATTAAAATGTCTGGCTCTATTTCGCTCTCACCTTGACTTCTTGACAATATTTTTGTAAAGCTCATCAATAAGCGAAAGAATACATAATCCTCAATATACGTGTCTAAAAAAGCAGCTACCATTTGCACACGCTTCTCTTCATCATATAAAACAACCATTTGCGTATCATTATGAAAAGAGATGTCACTATGAAGCGTTTGTTTATCATTATTTGGATAATAGGTATAATAGCCATTTTTCATATTCTTAATATTCAATTCGGTTTTTCTTTTATAAATGGAAAAAACTTTTTTCCACGTCATTCCAGATAAACGTTTATTCGTTGATAAAATTTTCGTATATGTTGAAGACTCGACTCGAATAAGATGATCTTCTTCAATCATTTGATAAATGCTATTTATCGATGGTTGATGATACGATTTGGGTTGAAATGTAATTAATGGCTTCGGAACTGTCGGATGGTCTTGTTTTTTCAATTCGATCCCGTACACTTCTGATAAAACTTCTTCATCTAAAACATGATTCGGGTCATTGACCGTTCTTTCTTCCCCGTCTTTTAAAAGTAAAATTTCATCACAAATCAAACTGGCCATATTTAAATCATGAAGAACTGCTATTACCGTTAACCCCTTCTTTTCAGCTAAATCTTTTATTGAATTCATTAACTCAATTTGATATGAAATGTCTAGATGGTTCGTAGGTTCATCGAGCAGTAAAATCGATGATTCTTGCACTAATGCTCTAGCAAGAAACACTCGTTGTTGTTCACCACCGCTTAAAGAAGGAAGTGGTGTATTCATGTCGCTTTTTAACCCTACTAATTCAATCATCTCTTCTACTTTTTTATTGTCATCTACATCATAGAAATGGAAAATCCCTTTCTTATGAGGGTATCGTCCCATTGCTACAACATCTTTTACAGAATAAGAAAAAGAACTCTCTGGCTGCTGTGGTAATAAGGTCATCTTCCTAGCTAATTCCTTACGCGAGTAATCACTGAGACTCTTCCCATCAATGTCGATCTCACCTTGATGTCTTTCTAGTACACCTGTGATTAACTTTAACAATGTTGTCTTCCCGCAACCATTAGGCCCTAAAATACCAAAAAATTGACCCTTGTTAACTTGAAAAGAGAGATCTTTAATGATTGGCTGGTTGTAACCTCCTGTTAAATTTTGAACCGTTAACATAACGAGTCTCCCTCCGTGACTTCGGGTTTCCCTATGGATTTAGCCGAAGTTCCTTACTTCTAGTGTATTTTTATCTCTGATTCCTTTTTTTATTTAATAAAAGAATACCAAAGACAGGCGCACCTATAATTGCAGTAATAACACCGATTGGTAGTTCAGCTGGTGCTATGACCGTTCTAGCAATAATATCTGTTAATATAAGAAATGAACCTCCAAAAATCGCAGAAAGCGGTAGCAAATGCTTATGATCTGCACCAAACAACAGCCGTACTAGATGTGGTATAACAAGGCCGACAAATCCAATTGTCCCTGATACAGCTACAGCAGATCCTGTTAATAATGAAGCCGCTAAGAGTAAAACAACTTTTTTTCTTTCTACATTAATTCCTAGATGGTGTGCGGATTGTTCACCAAATACAAAAGCATTTAACTCACGCCAGTGAACCATTAAGAGAATAAGTCCAAGTACAAAAAAAGGAAAAATGATATACACATAAGACCAACCACGCATACTTACTGAGCCTAATAACCAATGGATGATTTGTCGAAGCTCATCCCCACTTAATGCGATTAATAATGATAAGAGAGCACCTAAAAATGAGCTAAAGATAATTCCAGTTAAAATAATCGTCTCTACCGCTAATGTGTCTTGAACAGACCTTGCAAATAACAAAACTAACATTAATGTTATGAAACCTGCAATGATCGCTATTACTGGTAATGTTAAAGCTCCTAACAGTGGTAGTGATAATCCAAAATATAAAACAGATACAGCACCGAGAGCAGCCCCCGAAGAGGCACCGAGTGTATAAGGATCAGCAAGTGGGTTTCTTAAAAGGCCTTGAAAAGTAACTCCGGCTAGTGCTAGTGATGCTCCAACCAAAAACGCTAATAGAACTCTAGGTAGCCTTATTTGCAAGACAATATGTGTATTCATTGGAGTTTCTGCCTCTAAGACTCCTCCTAAAGGCAGAATACTTTTTATACTTACCCAAACATCGTAAAACGTAATTGTTGCACTTCCACTCAAAATGCCACCAATAAGGACCAAACATAAAAAGACAAGTGAAAAAACGTATGCGAATATAACTCTTGAATTATTGTTCATATACGTCTGGGTAAATAAGTGACGCAAGTTGTTCGACCCCTTCGATTAACCTCGGTCCTTGACGAGAAATGATATTACTATCAATATCCAAAATTCTTTCATTTTTTACCGCTTCGACCTCTTGCCAAGCAGACCTTTCAAGAATTTCCTCTTTACTATTTTCCATATAATAACCATATGTAGTGACAATCACATCTGGATTAAGCAACACTGCATCTTCTTCTGTATATTGAACCCAACCGTTTTCTTCTACGACATTTTCAGCCCCAATTATCGTCAATATTTCATCAAAAAATGTCCCTTGTCCTGTCGTATAAATTTCAGGCGCAGGTGAAATTTCAACCCAGACACGCTTTACATCATCTTCATTAATTGTTTCTGCTTTCGTTTTAACCGTATCTAGCCTATCCTGCATGTCTGCTACTACTTCTTGCGCGATATCGTGTTGTCCAATTACTTTACCAACATTTTCAATCGTCTCATAAACACCTTGAAAATCATTGGCATCATTTGCAACATAAACAACAATCCCGGCTTCTTCCATTCGGCTTACAGCTTCAAGATCATTAATGGCAGAAGCTAAAACAACATCCGGCTGTAGCGATAATACTTTTTCAATATCAATCGTCATATCACCAACAGTAGGTAAGTCAGTCACTTCAGGTGGGTAATCATCATTTCCTGTTACTGCAATTAACTGATCCCATCCGTCAATTCCATAAATAATTTCTGTATTACTTGGAATAATTGAAATGACTTTTTCTGGCTTTTCATCGATGACGACTAGCTCTCCTCTCGCATCTTCAATTTCAATAGGAAAACTCGTATCTTCTACATCGTTGGTTAATTGCTCATCTTCATTCAAATCCTCTGTTTGACAAGCTGTAAAAATAAGAATACATAATAAGAAACTCAATGGATAAACGTACTTTTTCATCTTTTTTCCCTCTCTTTTATTCATTAATTTCGTAAATCATTTCATAGAACACTTACCAATTGCTATTTACCTCTTAATATAAAGAAAACGCCCCCAATACCTTGGGGGCGCGAGAATCAAGTTAAAAGATACACAAAAACAGAAAAATGTACCTAATAACTGCTTCACCTTTTCCTCGAAGGTATTTCCAATTAAGGCAGGTCTCCTGACTTACGCATGACGATGCCCTCTTCCTTCCCATCAATTAAGACAGTGGCAAATAGAGACATCTAGCGCTTACAGTGGCGGGACCGTGCCGGAATTTCACCGACTTCCCTTTTAACATATCATTCTCAAATGATATGACCTTAATGTAGCAGATAGCTAAACAATATAAATGATTTACATATTCATTATACACAAAAATGGGTATTTGCAACACCATTTTTCTTTTTTCTACAAACCAACAAATATTTGTGAAAGCGCTCAAAGGGTTGTAATATATTATAAAGGAGGCGATCAAATGAGTGTACATGAACATAAGTCAGAAGCTCCAAAGAGTGTTGCGTGCAACGTTTTAACTGTTTCAGATACACGTACGAAAGAAACCGATAAAAGTGGATTATTAATGAAGCAATTTCTTGAAGATGGAGGGCATCAAGTCGTAAATCACACAATCGTAAAAGATGATTACATAGCCATTCAAGAAAAAATTCGTGAGGCAGATCTTGACGAAAATGTACAAGCGATTTTAATTAACGGTGGAACAGGAATTACGTTTAGAGATACAACGTTTGAAGCTACTTCAGCGATGTTAGATAAAGAATTACCTGGATTTGGTGAACTGTTTCGTTATTTAAGTTATGAAAAAGATATTGGATCAGCGGCGATGCTCACAAGAGCAATTGCAGGGGTAAGAGGTACAACAGCTGTCTTTTCAACACCTGGGTCATCTGGAGCTGTGAAATTAGCAATGAAAGAACTAATTATTCCAGAGTTAGCTCATGTCATCCGAGAAATTTATAAGGATATAAGAAAGTAGCAAGCGCCTATGCACACGAGTGACAAGCACTGGAGGCCCGGCAAGAAGAAGTCGCTCTATCAAGACTTCAATTGACGGGGCGAAGTGACCTCGAGCGAAGCTACGGCATTGAGTTTGCTTCCTTGCAGCTTTGCGACGAGTAAAACGAAGTGACGCAGGAGTCAAGTAGGCGCGTAGCTGTCTCTTCCTCTTCTAGCTTCACTTCGAAGCTTGATCCGTCGAGACAACTCGTAGCTTATTCGTGAGGTAGCGCTCGTCGCTGAGCTAGACATCTACCTAGAGCTGAAATGTAATACTTTCTTACTTTTTCAAATAAACAAAGGGGCATTGCCAATTGTGGCAAGCCCCTTTGTTCCTTATGAAACAAGATTATTCTTACTCATCCGTCATAATTATTCAGACTCATGCGGTATGAACACAGAAAATGTCGTACCTTCGTTCACTTTGCTGTGAGCTGACACCTTTCCGTTATGCGCTTCGACAATATTTTTCACTATTGCTAAACCAAGCCCAGTTCCCGATCTCCCTCTTGTTCTCGCTTTATCAGCTTTATAGAAACGTTCGAATACAAATGGTAGATCTTCTTCTGGAATGCCAGAACCGGTATCTTCGACATCAAATTTAATGCCATTATGATAAGGATCAAGCCTTAATGTAACTTTACCACCTTCAGGGGTATGACGAATTGCATTATCAATTAAATTCGTCAACACTTGTTCTAACCGGTCAGAATCTGCAGTGATTGGCTTTTCAATATCTTTAAGTTCTCCAGATAGCTCTATTCGATGTTCTTTAGCAACACCTTGGAACTTTCGTAAAATACGTTGACCAAATTCATTGATTTGTATTTCTTCTGTATTTAATGTAATATGACCTGCTTCCATTCTCGCAAGGTCAAGCAGTTCATTAACTAATCTTCCCATTCGTAACGATTCTTCATAAATAATTTGTGCGAGTTCGATTTTCTCTTCTTCTGAAGCTGCAATACCGTCAATAATTGCTTCACTATATCCTTGAAGCATAGAGATTGGGGTTCTTAATTCATGTGAGACATTTGCAATGAAATCTTTACGTAATTTATCATGCAATCTCTCTTCAGTCATATCTCTTAAAACAGCTACTGCCCCTCGAACATCAATTCGGCCATATAGTGGAGTCATTAGAACAACCCAACTTCGACCTTGAATATCAACTTCTGTCATTTGCTCTTTTTCTTCCTCTACAACCTTTTCGAACAAGTTTTGTAACTCCTCCGGCAAATGTCCAGATTCTTCAACTTCGTATCCTTGTTCATAAAGCCATGCACTAATAAATTCGTTAGCTGGTGGGTTTGTTACCATTACTGAACCACCACGATCTAAAGTAATAACGCCATCAGCCATTGAACTCAAAATACGAGAAAGTTGTTCTTTTTCTTGATTTAATGCTGTTAAGTTCGTATTTAAAGCTCTTGCCATGCGGTTAAAAGCAATCCCTAATAATCCAATTTCATCATTTGTTAAGATTGGCACTTTCGTATTAAAATTTCCTTTTGCGACTTCTAATGATGCTTTTCGCATCTTTCTTAAAGGAGCTGTAATTCTTGTTGTTAGAAAGAAAGCAAAGATTGTCGTTAATACAATCGCGATTCCCGCTGCTAAAAAGATAATATGTTTCGTTCGATTTGTCGCTTGTTCTACTTCATTAAGTGATTGATAAACAAAAATTGCACCCTCATTACCAACAGCAAATGTAACAGGTTCTCCTACGATTAATACATCTTCTGACATCGAGTAATTTCCTTGGGCCACAACCGATTCATTTTCAACGAAAACACGCGAAAGATCTCGATCTTCGAAAAAGACCGAGATTGGTAAGTCGTGGTCAGTTACGTCAGTTGTATTCCAATACTGTTCATCTTCCGTAATAATCACAGCTGTTGTCGAATAAGTTTCTGCAATATTTTCACTCATTGTTTTCGCTGCCTCAGTGGAATCGGCGTTTTCTAATAAAGATCCAATTAAAGTGGCATGATTTTTCAACTGGTCTTCTGCCTGAACGGTATGAAAATACTGGAAATATTGTAAAAGTAATATCATTAATACAGTTAGTACAACTGTTACTAGTAAGAGAATTGTAAGCCACAACTTACCGACCACACTACGCCATAACATCATTTTTCTTTCGCTACCTCAAATTTATAACCGACTCCCCATACGGTTGAAATCATATTCGCGGCCTCTGGTGAAACTTTACTTAACTTTTCTCTCAGTCGTTTTATATGTGTATCGACAGTTCTCAGATCTCCAAAGAACTCATAATTCCAAACATCTTTTAACAATTGCTCTCTTGAAAATACTTTGTCCGGAGCTTGAGCTAAGTAATGTAACAATTCATACTCTTTTGGTGTTAAATTAATAAATTGCTCATCCGCTGTAACACGGTGTGCATCATTGTCAATTGTTAAATGTGGGAACACTAAAACATCTTTCGTTGTTGTCTCTGTTTGTAAGAACTTTGTAGAAGACGAACGACGTAATAACGCTTTTACTCTTAGTACGACTTCTCTTGGGCTAAAAGGCTTTACGATATAGTCGTCAGTACCTGCCTCAAACCCTTGTACTCGGTTTGCTTCTTCCCCTTTAGCAGTAAGCATAATAACGGGTGTAGCTTTTTGCTTTCTCAATTCTTCACAAACTTCAATACCATCCATTCCTGGCATCATCAAATCTAATAAAATAAGATCATAGTCATTTTCAAGAGCTAGCTTTAATGCGATTTCCCCATTTTCAGCATCATCTACTTCATACTCTTCTCTTTCTAAATACATTTTTAAAAGGCGACGAATTCGATCTTCATCATCGACTACTAAAATTTTTGCGTCATTTGACATGTCATTTCCCCCTCAACTATTTTCACTATTAATCTTATCAATTATATTCATTTAATATTATTATTGTATCATGAATAATAAAATGATTGGTATATGAACCAATTTTATAATTCCTCTTATTAAAAATGATTAGAGTCTCAGAATTTATTTATCTTGATTTTTTAATTTGTACACTTTTGAATCAATTTCATATTTAAAAATAAGATGGGAAATTCCGAATGATGAGCGTGAACTTCACTTCAGACGGAAGCTTTCCCGAGGGCTTGCCTTCAGCTAACTTAGGCTCGACAACTCTTCGCCTAAGTGGATCTTCAGCTCGTTGTTCCTGCGATTACTCGTCACAGATAAACAGTGCTCCTGCGCCACTACGCTTGCTCGTCGCAGGTAAAGAGTGCTCCTGCGGTTACTCGTCGCAGATAAACAGTGTTCCTGCGGTTACTCGTCGCAGCTCGAAGCAGTTCGAAGAAGTATTGCTCGTCGCTGATCCTCCGGGAGTCGCCGTCTTTAGTTACGTTCACTTCGAAATAAAACGTACATTTAATGAAAAAATTTATCATATCATTCGTTTCATTGTGCAAAAAACGTAATTATGAAATTGATTTGTACACTTTTATTTGAACCTCAGTAGAGATACACTTCGCTTTCATCTTTAGGTACAAGCGCGACATCCATTCAAGCTTCATCGAGATTTATGAAATTCATTCATATGTTTCACATTTCAAAAAGAAAGCTGTATGACAAAGTATACAACTTTCTTTATTTACACTATTTACTTACGCATATGAATGTAAACCAGCAATAACGAGATTCACAAAAATTAAGTTGAACATAATTAAAGCAAATCCAATAACACATAGCCATGCACTTCTTTCTCCATGCCAACCTTTTGAAAGACGAAGGTGTAAGTAAGCGGCATAGAAAAGGAACGTAATTAATGCCCATACTTCTTTCGGGTCCCATCCCCAGAACCTCGTCCAAGCAATTTGCGCCCAAATCATTGCGAAGATTAGTCCACCGAGAGTGAAAATAGGGAAACCTATCGCAATCGCACGATAACTAATTTCATCAACTGTACGTGGATTAACACTTTTTACCAGTGGCTGCATAGCTCCACCTAGAGGCTTCCTTAATATTAGACGTAATCCATAATATAAGATAAGACCGCCAATGATTGACCAAACAACTGTATTTAAATCATTACTTCGAATGATTGCAGGTGTAGAAACTAAAGGAGAAAAGCGATCTTCTGTTAACAATTCCCCTTCATTTGGTCCAATCAATGCAGGCATAAAATATGTCATTTCAGCTTCAAAGTCATTTTCATTTATATAATGAAATTCCGCCTCATATCCTGCTGCATTAAAGCCAATGCCAATTAATATATACGCCACTGTACTTAAAACGCAAAACAAGATAAATTCGACGCCTTTTACTTTGTTCGATTTCTTCGAAAAATCGATTACGCGAATTAAATATAATAAACCACCCGCAAAACCTAGCGCTAGTATCCCTTGACCAATGGCGGTCGTGATAACATGAATCGTAAGCCAATTCGTTTGAAGTGCAGGGATAAGTGGCTGAACATCTCCTGGAAACATCGAAGCATAAGCAATAATTAACATAACAACAGGCATTGTAAACAATCCGAATAAATTAACTTTGTAAATCGGATATACAATGACAAACGCCAACGACAAGCAAATCCCTAAGAACGTTGTATATTCAAACATATTACTTACCGGAGCGTGTTCAACAGCAATCCACCTTACGATAAAGTATCCAGTTGCTGAGAGTAACCCTAGTACTGCTGTAATATATCCTAGAAGCGCAGCTTTATTTTTCTCTTCACCATGTTTATCTTTGAACTTCTTTCCAGTAATAGACACTGCAAAGAAAATTGTAGAAGCTAAGTAGAAGAAAAAAGCTACTAAAAGTAAGTTACTACTTGCTTGAACCATCCTTATTCACCTCATCTTTTTCACTCTTGCGGTTATCCTCTTCATCGGCTTGATCATCTGGCACTGGAATGAATGTTTCTTTCGAAATCGCTTCGAAGTCATTTTTCAACGCATGCCAGTTCTTATTCGCATGACCTGCTAGCCAAATTTCATTATCTCGATTTTGAAGCCAAATTCTACGGTGGTGCCAATAAGAACCTTGTACTAAACCAATCATAAAAATAACTCCACCAACAATGATAATTGGGATCGTACGGTCTCTACGAACAGTTAATGCTGTCACATTTAACATTTCTAAATCAACCATACGGATACGGTAATCATTGTCTCCATTGAGCTCCTCATTTACTTGAATTCCTATGAAACTAAGCTCACCACTATCTGTTTCTGGGTCGAGTTCAGGCGGGAATACTTCAAATATAAAACGCGGATTATCCGGGATACGATTTAATGTATCCGGCTCACGATCATCATTTATATAAAAATTTGGGAAGTACTCCATAATTTCAATTCGATAACCATTATCAAACTCATAAACATCTTGTGGATCATACAAATTGACATCAAATCGAACTTCTGATAAGTCTACATCTGTATTTCCATCAGTAGGTTCAATCGTAAATGTAAATTGTGATAACTCATTGAGCTTATAATCTACTTGATAGAGACCGAAGCCATCAAAAGTTAATGGGTCATTAACACGGATATCATAATCTTTAATTTCTTCAAGCTCCGTTTCAGCACCAACTGTGCCATTATCTTCCCTTTTTAGTAAAGTTGCCGATGTTTGGTACGTCTTTACAACAGGTTGACCTGTTCTCTCAAAAGCATCACGGTACCTTTCATCATCCTCATCATAATACTCAACGATAAATTCATTGTTTCGAAGAAAGTACTCTCCGTCTGTTCCTTTAACGACGACTTCTTCCCCTTCTCTCACCCAAATGTGCTCATCTATATACATTTCTGGGAAGAACCTTAACATTGCACCAATTAAAAAGATAATTAATCCGACATGGTTCACATACGGACCCCAACGGGAGAAACGCCCTTTTTCTGCAAGAATATTCCCGTTTTCTTCTCTTACTTTATACTTTTTACTTTTAAGTACTTGTACAGCTTTTTTAATTTCTTGATCTGCACCATCTACCTTAGCCGTTTTTTTGAAAAGTCGCTGCCTTTTCAAAAAACCAGTGTGGCGTGTAATTCTTTGTGTTTTTAATGCTCGGTATAATGGTACAACTCGATCAAGGCTACAAATGACTAATGAAACACCTAATGAAGCTATTAAGAGCATGTACCACCATGAGCTATATAAGTTATGAAACCCAAGTTGATAATATAATTTCCCTAAGGTTCCGTACTCTTGTTCGTAATAAATTGTCGCCCTTTCTCCAGGAGGGATATACATTTCTTGCGGGAATACTGTACCTAAGGCTGAAGCTATTAAAAGGATAACAATAATCCATATGCCTACTTTTACCGATGAGAAAAAGTTCCAAATTTTATCTACGATCGAGCGCTTATACGTCTGAGAGCGTCTTGCAACCCCTTCATAACGCATGTTAGCCAAATTACCTTCTTCTTCTATTAAAGGTTTACCACATGATTCACATAAATAAGTTCCATATGGGTTCACATGGCCACATTCACACTTCACATTATCCATCTCAATCCCCCACTAGCTGTTTGGAACAAGTGATTCAAGAGATTCTACAACTTGTTCTTCTGTTTTCGCACCAATTTGCCTTTTAATCACTTCTCCATTTTCATCAATTAAAAATGTCGCTGGCAAACTAACAACCCCATATGCATTACTTACTAGCATGTCGCGATCAATGACTATTGGGTAGTTTAATTCATGCCTATCGGTATGACTTTGAACTTGTAACGTTGCCTCATCGACATTTATTGCGATGATCTCAACACCTTTTTCTTTGAAGTCTTCGTAATGGTCTTTTAAATATTGCATTTTTGAACGGCAAAAAGAGCAATACGTCGCCCAAAAGTTTACATATACACCCTTACCTTGTAAATCAGCGAGCTCAATACGGTTTCCGTCAAGATCATTTAATACAAAGTTCGGTGCAATGTCACCTTGATCGACTAAACCACGTTCTTCTGAAAAATGACTATAAAATGTATAACCTATCGCAATGACCATCACTAATAAAATGACAGACCGGATGACTAACCTTCTTTGTTTCATTCTTCTCCCCCATTTATACATTTCAATAATACTATGTTAACACTATGCCGGTATAGTTTACATATGGATCAAATGGTAAATTTGAAAATTATGTGACACTTAGTTCACGTAATTGTTTCACTTCATGTGGCTTTAATACTCTGTACTCTCCCGCATTCAATCCGTGAAGATTTAAGAAGCCGTACCTTTCTCTTTTTAGCTTCATTACGGGAAATCCGATTGCATCAAACATTCTGCGAACTTGACGATTTCTCCCTTCATGAATCGTTAATTCAATGATAGAAGTCCCTTTCTTACGGTCAGATTTAATCATCTTTGCTTTTGCAGGAGCTGTTTTGCCATCATCTAATTTAATTCCCTTTTCTAACTTTTTAAGTGCTTGACGATCAGGAATTCCTTCAATTTTAGCAATATAGGTTTTCTGTATTTTAAACTTCGGATGCATAAGCAAGTTTGCAAACTCTCCATCATTCGTTAGTAATAGTAAACCAGACGTATCATAATCAAGACGGCCTATCGGATATATTCGTTGATCGGTTTCAATAAAGTCTGTAACCACTTTCCTCCCTTTATCATCATCCACACTAGAGATGACACCTTGTGGTTTATACAGCAAAAAATAAACAGGCTCTTCCTTTTCTAAAGGAACCCCGTTCACAACAACTTCATCATGGTTCGTATCTACTTTTGTCCCTAACTCTGTAACCGTCTTTCCGTTAACTTGTACTTTACCTTCAATGATCAATTGTTCTGCTTTTCTTCTTGATGTAATACCTGCTTGAGCAATAACTTTTTGCAATCGTTCCATGTGTACACCTCTTAAACATACTTTTTTTATACTTTCATTTGAACCCTAAATGGTCAAAATAAGCTGACAATAAATAAGACTTGATTAATACTTAACCTTAATAGCTACCCCTTCAATAGTGTCGACGAACATAATTTGCTTTCAAACGTTAATTTTATCTTTTTTTTTATAATTAAACAATACAAAACCCTCATTCCTTGTCGAAAAGGTGAGAACTGCATACAAAAACGGTCAGAAAACAAAAAAACCAATAAATGGTGGTTGCTGCACCATCTATTAGTTACATTTTTAATACCTATGATATTGTCTGTCATTTCTTCCGCTACAATAATTTTTAGCCTAACAAAACTTTATACTACTTACATAAACACTAAAGTTACAATGACAATTGAACTAATAACCCCAATGATATCAGCTAATAAACCGACCTTTAAAGCGTCTCCCATTTTCTTTATCCCAACAGCGCCAAAGTAAACAGTTAATACATAAAACGTTGTATCAGTGCTCCCTTGCATTGTAGACGCTAACCTTCCAATAAAAGAATCAGGTCCGTGAGTAGCAATTAAATCACTCGTCATTCCTAATGCCCCTGTACCAGATAGAGGCCGAATCATAGCAAGTGGGACGATTTCTGAAGGAACACCTAATGCATGTAAAGCTGGTTTAAATAATGAGATAAAAAATTCCATCGCACCAGATTCTCTAAAAACGGTAATTGCTACTAGCATCCCTACTAAATATGGAATGATAGAAAAAGACATTTGAATCCCTTCTTTTGCTCCATCGACAAACGTTTCATACGTAGGTACTTTTTTTAATGTACCTGCAACTAAGATTAGAGCAATCACTGAAGGGATGATCCATATGGAAATTGTCGTCACCCATTCCATTTATGTCACGTCCTTCTGCGCATTCGGCGGTAATAAAAGTAACGGTCTACAAGAAGAGCACCAATTGTTGAACATGTTGTTGCTAATATGGTTGTCCCAACAATTTCAGTCGGTGAGACAGAACCGTATTGCATTCTGATTGAAATGACAGTAGTAGGAATTAATGTAATACTAGCTGTGTTAATCGCAAGCAAAGTAATCATCGAACGGCTTGCTTCACTTCTCCCACCATTTAGCCGTTTTAACTCTTCCATAGCCTTAATCCCCATTGGTGTGGCAGCATTACCTAAGCCAAACAAATTTGCACTTATGTTCGATAATATATAACCCATTGCTGGATGATCTTTAGGAACCTCTGGAAAAAGCCTTGTAATGATCGGTTGCATCAGTCTACTTAATGCCCGTAATAAGCCTGCTTTTTCAGCAATACGCATTAAACCAAGCCAAAAGGTCAAAACACTGATGAGGCCGATACAAATCATAACGGCCTCTTTTGCTCCCTCAAATATCCCCTCATTCACCTTATCCATCGTTCCATTAATTGCTGCAAAAATAAACCCGATTAAAAATAAAGAAATCCATATAAGGTTAACCATTTGCTTTCACACCGGTTATCATAAATATTTTATCTTTCCACTTTTGAAAAAAAGACTTTTCTTCTGTTTTATCCTCAAGGTATTTTAACGGAACGACTCCTATAACCTCTCCGGAAATCTCAATTTGATATGTGCCTATAGGGTATGGGTGCCCCTCTCGTAACCAACGATCATCTGCAGGTGGTTTATATAGCAAGAGGCGAGTATCAATGTTATCAATTTCTGTTTCTGCAATGGGATATTCAAAACTGTATTCAGCGAGTAGTTTATCCTTATAATAAGCGTCTTTTACACGCTCAACTTTTCCTTCTTTCACGAGCTCGCGAACGTCAAATGTATTAAATCCCCATTCAAATAAATTCATGTGATCATGCCAGTCACTAGGCGCGTTAATTGTTACTGTAATTAAATCCATATCATCTTTCGTCGCAGTAGATACGAGCGTTCTTTTCGCTCTTTTCGTATAACCTGTCTTACCACCGGTTGAGTGTTTATATAGTTGAGTTAGTAATCGGTTTTTGTTATTAAAAACGCGATATCTTCCATCCGCTTCTGATCTATAAGTTTTAGTACCTGATATCTCGCGAAACTGAGGATTTTCCATCGCATACTTTGTTAAAACCGCCATATCATATGCCGTTGAATAATGCTCTTCATGATCATCTAGGCCATGCGGATTTGCAAAGGCTGAGTTTGTCATCCCAAGCTCTCTTCTTTTTTCCTCCATCATAAATACGAAACCTTCTAAGCTGCCTCCAACGTGTTCTGCAATTGCTACTGCTGCATCATTACCTGATCGAAGCATCAATCCGTAAACTAAATCCTCAAGTTTTATTTTTTCACCAGCAGTTAAATAGATCGATGAGCCTTCTGTACCTTCAGCATTTGCAGACACTTTCACCTTTTCATCCATTTCCCCTGATTCTATCGCTAAAATTGCTGTCATGATCTTAGTAATACTAGCTATTCTCATTGGCTGATGTGCGTCTTTTTCATACAACACCCTGCCACTTTCTTGTTCCATCAAAATTGCACCTACCGCAGACACATTACCTGGGTATTCTTCCGCATAAATATTTGTTGTTGTTAATTGGAATAACATAAAACATGTAATTATTATATAAATGCTCTTTCTTCTCATGTCTGCCTCCACTCTTTGTCTTTATTATCGTTTTCTCTGATTGCATTGAAAGCAACCATGTAGTACAAGTCTATGCTCGTCTAATCATGTTATGTCTATTTCATGATTGATAGACGATAGAACAATTAGTACCTTTCTGACAATATGGGATGAATAAGCTGTAAAACATTGTGAATTATAAAGACGAAGGAGTATGGAAAAGGGGATAGCAAATGGAGTTACCACAAGAAATTTTCATTGTAATCTTGCGAGTTGTAACAATACTGCCTTTATTACTTTTCGTTACATTATTCATGGGGAAACGAACGATCGGAGAAATACCTGTCTTTGATTTTTTAATCATTATTACACTGGCCTCTGTTACTGGTGCTGATATTGCAGACCCTAACGTTCAGCATTTTCATACGGTCGTTGCGATTATTGCAATTGCCGTTTTACAACGCCTCATTTCGTATTTAGCT
The DNA here is from genome assembly GCF_020519665.1 of Bacillus shivajii. Taxonomy (NCBI): domain Bacteria; kingdom Bacillati; phylum Bacillota; class Bacilli; order Caryophanales; family Bacillaceae; genus Bacillus; species Bacillus shivajii. The sequence continues at coordinate 1,686,747 of NZ_CP084703.1, read as the reverse complement.
ACAAAATACCGAGCATTTGGTAGAAAAGTTACCTTTGAACCAACAGTCGTTATAAAAGATGGGAGTCTTATTTATCATAATCTCCAATCCATACGATTTACGATTGATAACATACTACAGATGCTCCGTGAAAAAGGGTTTTTTAATTTAAGTGAAGTAAAACTAGGGATCGTGGAGGCTAACGGAAAACTGTCCATCCATAAAAAAAATGAAAAGTCCGAAATAACAATTGAAGATTTAATCATTAAGAAAAAATCTTCAAGCTTAGCATATCCTATTATTATTGAAGGGAAAGTTCATTCTGACGTATTAAAGAGGCTTGGTAAAGATGTAAAGTGGCTACACTATGAACTATTAAACAGGAATATTTCAAAAACAGAAGAAGTATTATTCGCAAGCCTTAACGATGCAGGTGAGATTCACCTTTCTTTAAAAAATGAAAAAGAGAGTGGACCTTTGTTTTACCATTAAACGAAAAATCGTTCTCCTTTATTCAGCTAGTCGCCACTTATTTAAGGTAAAACTAATTGCATAAAGCCATCAATTTTATGATGGCTTTTACCCTTTAGGTTTAAATATAAGTGCAGCTAAAAAACTGAATATAATCGCTGCAGAAATACCCGCACTAGTTACTTCAAATATTCCAGTCATTATGCCAATAATACCATGCTGTTCAGCTTCAGCAATCGCACCATGAACTAACGCATTTCCGAAGCTTGTGATCGGTACAGTTGCGCCCGCACCAGCAAAGTCGATAAGTGGCTCATATAAACCGACACCATCTAAGACAGCACCTGACACGACAAGTGCGCTCATCGTATGAGCTGGCGTTAGTTTCATTCCATCCATTAATAGTTGTCCTATGACACAAATTAGTCCCCCTACGACAAATGCCCAAAAGAAACTCATGAGACACCACCTCTACCCTTTCATATCTTCTTCGACCTTATCAAGCTTTTTCCTTAATTGATCTTTACTCATATTCTTTGTATGCAGCTCACGTTCAATATCTTCTAATTCCATTTCAATTTTACGGTCTGTTGATACATGAACGTTCTCTTTTTTATACTTCTTTTTAACCTGATCTTGTGCACTTTTGCGAATATCTTTTAAGAAAAAACGGTCAAAACCACTTACAGCTAACCCGACATAAATATCATTATCAATTGCTACAGCACGAACTCTGTCAACTTGTTCCATCTGTCGTACTTCCCTTTTCGCTCCGTCTGCTTTATTTTTAAAATCTTGAAATTCCTTATTATGTAGAGCGATCATTCCACTACCTTCATATTGCTCTTCATCCACTGTTTGACAGCCTATGAACATCGGTACTATCATCAATAGAAGCAAACATATCTTTAATAAACGAAACATAAAAGTTCGCCTCCTTCTCGTTTAGAGTTAGTATTTAAATACACGGGTTTATTTATACTTAAGAGGCGATGAAAAAAACGAAAAGCAAGCACAAAGAGAATGACGTGCCTTAAAGGAGAATACATGTATGGAATTATACCTTTTACTAGGGATCATTTTTGTATTATTGTCTCAAACTGTCATCATTTTGTATTTGTTTCGTCTGAAAAAAGCGATCCTCTATATTAAAAAGAATCTAAAAGATGAACATCATGATGATAACCATAGCCCAACAGATACAACTAGTTGGCAAGAAGAGGTGCAAAGAACAGTTGAACTTCAATGTATGCAAGTAAGGAATGCCGTACAGAAACAAACTCATCAATTACATAAAAAAGAAATTGAACTATCTCCAAAGAGGTTGTCCGTAACAAACGATGAACTTTTTGTTGTGTACAACGAGAATCAAATACAAGCAATTGATGCGTTCTGGAGAGAGTATCAGTCTTATTTACAGAAATATTGGTTAACAAAGGATGAAAATGTCCGTACTGTTTTTCGTGGCAGTGAAGATGATCCTCAGTCAGAGTCAGCAAAAGTAATTTATGCATCTAAACAACTTACAAAAAGATTAAACGATCATTTACAACACATCTTTGATAATTGAATCAATTTGATAACTCAAAATAAGATGCGAAATACCAAATGATGAGCGTGAACTTCACTTCAGACGGACGCTTTCCTTAGGCTCGACAACTCTTCGCCTAAGTGGATCTTCAGCTCGTTGCTCCTGCGCCACTACGCTTGCTCGTCGCAGGTAAAGAGTGCTCCTGCGGTTACTCGTCGCAGATAAACAGTGTTCCTGCGATTACTCGTCACAGATAAACAGTGCTCCTGCGGTTACTCGTCGCAGCTCGAAGTAGTTCGAAGAAGTATTGCTCGTCGTTGCTCCTGCGGTTACTCGTCGCAGCTCGAAGTAGTTCGAAGAAGTATTGCTCGTCGTTGCTCCTGCGGTTACTCGTCGCAGCTCGAAGCAGTTCGAAGAAGTATTGCTCGTCGCTGATCCTCTGGGAGTCGCCGTCTTTTGTTACGTTCACTCCCAAATAAAACGTATATTGAAATATTTATAATATCATTCGTTTCACTCCGCAAAAAAGTAATTATGAAATTGATTCAATTCATAAACGTATCCAAAAATGTCCATCTTAATATAAGGAAATGTTAACAAAAGGTGGGTTACCTTTGAATACGAATTTTGCAGCCTTATCGATCGAACTTCTAATCGGATTTATTGCCTTACTTATATTGACGAAAATTTTAGGAAAAACACAAATTTCACAGCTAACACCTTTTGACTTTATCTCTGCGTTAGTATTAGGAGAACTTGTCGGTAATGCCATTTACGATAAAGAAATAGGTGTTCATTACGTTTTATACGCCGTTTCTTTATGGGGAACATTAATATCAGTTGTGGAGATCATTACACAAAAGTGGAAAAGAACGCGTAGTTTTTTAGAAGGGAAACCAGCTATTGTGATTCGCAAAGGAAAAATTGATAGGAGTGAGCTGAAAAAGAATCGTTTAGACATCAATCAACTTCAAAATTTACTACGTAATAAAGACGTGTTCTCCTTACAAGAAGTTGAATATGCCATTTTAGAAGCTAATGGAACAATTAATGTTTTAAAAAAGAGTCCTTATCAAAGTACAACAAGAAATGATCTGAACCTTGCACCCGAACAGACTCCATTACCGATGACATTCATTACAGACGGGGAGTGGGTAGAGGATAATCTTCAACAAATGCCTTACCCGAAAGAAAGAATTATCAACCACTTGGAAAGTAACGGAATTCGCGTTGAGTATGTCATCGTTGGTGAATGGACAAAGGATCAACCTTTATATTTACAATTAAACCATGATCCTTTTATTAAGTACTTGCAGTTATAAAAATTTTGGGCTGTTCTTTAATTATTTAAAGACAGCCCTTTTTGGTTTCATATGTTTTAATTTAGACAAGTGGCTCCCATTTGATTGTTTTGGCTTTATTATACCGATCTTGAACAGCACTCCAACAAACGACATTCCACCAATTTTCAATGTAATCTTTCCGTTTGTTTTCATATTGTAAGTAATACGCATGTTCCCAAACATCAAGCGGAAGAAGTGGAATGACATCCCATTGCGATAAGTTTTGATGTTTTTCTGCCGTCAATATTTCTAAACGTCCCGCTCTTGGCGCCCACACTAATATTGCCCAGCCGCTTCCTTCTACTTCTTCGGCAGCTTTTGAAAATTGATTTTTAAAACCATCGAAACTCCCAAAGTCAATGATGATTTGATCGAAAAGTTGACCTGATGGTTTTCCTCCACCTTTAGGTGACATTGTTTCCCAAAAGATCGTATGCAAATAATGACCTGCTCCATTAAAAGCTAATTCCCTTTTCCAGTGCTTAATATTTTCGAAGGAACCTCTTTTACGTTGCGTTTGTAGTTCTTTTTCTGCCTTATTTAACCCATCAACATATGATTGATGATGTTTTTGATGATGAAGCTCCATAATTCTTTCTGCAATATAAGGTTCTAATGCATCATATGAATATGGCAAATCTGGCAATCGGTGTTCACCAATGGGAACACGCTTTATATCTTCTTCCTTCCGTTCATTTACTTGTGATACAAAGTCCTGGTATATCCCATTGACCTCTTTACTTAATTGTTCACGTTCCTCAGATGATAGCTTTGTATCTTCACGATGGAAATGCTCTTCGATAAGTTCATTAATACGAGTTAGTATCGGATGATTCGAATCCTTAAACGCATGATGAACTTGTTCTTCCATCTTCAAAAGCCAACGCTTCACTTCCTCTTCATAGCTATATTCACGTTGCATAGAATCTCCCCCTTCACATTCCATTTATATCCTATGCAACAACATATTCAGATTTGATCACGAATAAAATATTCATTTAAAAATTTTTATACTTGAATCAATTTCATAACTCAAAATATGGTGCGAAATTCCGAATGATGAGTGTGAACTTCACTTCAGACGGACGCTTTCTCGAGGGCTTGTCTTCAGCTAACTTAGGCTCAACAACTCTTCGCCTTAAGTGGATCTTCAGCTCGTTGCTCCTGCGCCACTACGCTTGCTCGTCGCAGGTAAAGAGTGCTCCTGCGGTTACTCGTCGCAGATAAACAGTGTTCCTGCGATTACTCGTCACAGATAAACAGTGCTCCTGCGGTTACTCGTCGCAGTTCGAAGAAGTATTGCTCGTCGCTGTCCTCCGGGAGTCGCCGTCTTTTGTTACGTTCACTTCTAAAGAAAACTCGCCGATTGGCGAGCCTTTAAGGCGAAGACAAAGGCGTAGTTGTAACGCACAGGACGTGCTAACACCGGCGTTCCGACAGGGTGTCGGGTATTTAGCCGGTGAACATAACTATACACATAAAAATTTTCACTACGCCGAAATTGCTTCTTAGCTAAAATTTTATACATTCTTATAGTGTAAACAAAACTTGGCTTTTCATTCGTTTCACTGCGCAAAAAAACGTAATTATGAAATTCATTCACTTTAGACTTAATTAAAACAAAAAAAGGCAAGCATATGCTCACCTTTGTCCTTCCTATTCAACACCACGTTGTCTAACCTTTGTGCGATAATCAGTTTCGTAATACTCTAATTCTTCGCGGATCTCTTGCAGCGGACCTTCGATTGAAGCAATTAACTCTTTCATTGGCTTCGGTACATCTGTGCGAAACTGAATTGCATTTTTACCAGTATAAGCAGCACGGCTATCCTCATACCATACATCTGTTTTCGGCTGAAAAAATTCCTCAATGCATTGGTGGAAAATCCAATACAATGTTTTTTCTGCCGCCCCTTTTCGAAAGCTTCCGCTTCGTAAAATTAAATTTCCCGATTCCCTACCTTCATCAAAAAAAACTAGGAGTCTACGAAATTGATCTAAAATTAACTCATACTCTTGTACGGATGTTTCAACCGCCGTTTCTTCATCATCTTTTCGTAATTGTTTCAACGTAATATTGTTTAAAAAGTACCTTAGCTCATTTGTTACTTCTTCCATTTTTTTTGTCGTGAAACTTAACTGTTGTTGTACTAAATCGTTACCCATTTGATTCGTCATTCCCTTCTTCGTCATTTATATTTGAATTCATTTGTTCTTGGAATTTCGCGAAAAAGAGGTCGACTTCTTCGTCGGCTCCACTTTCTTCAATATTTTCTGGTAGAGGTGGAAGTTCTTCTATGGACTTAAGTCCAAATTGCTCGAGAAACTCTTTCGTTGTCCCATATAATATGGCTCGTCCGGTCCCCTCAGCTCTGCCTGCTTCTTTTATTAATGATTTGGCTGTTAACGTTCGAATCGGTCGTTCAGACTTCACCCCACGTATGTCTTCAATCTCGACACGCGAAATCGGTTGTTTATAAGCGACAATTGCTAATGTTTCAAGAGCTGCCTGAGATAGAGTTGTAGAAGAAGGTGCTTGCACTAAACGTTTAAAAAATGGCGCATGTTCTGCCTTTGTCGTTAATTGATAGCCTCCCGCTACTTCTACTAATTGTATTCCACGCGAATCTGAAGAATACAACTCCTTTAATTCATTCATATAAAACTTCACTGACTTTCGATCTAATTGCAGAACATCCATGATCTGCTTCTCATCGATACCTTCTTCACCTGAAACGAAAAGGAGTCCTTCGATGACTGCTTTAATTTCATGACTTTTCAACAAGGACCGCCTCCTTTTTATATATAATAATATCTTCAAAATTACTTTCTTGTTCACATTTTATTACATTCGATTTCATAAGCTCTAATAGCGCGAGAAAAGTTACAACAATATGATGCTTTTCTTCTGTCTCAAATAAATCAGAAAACCTTCTTCTTCCTTTATGAAGGTGTAAATCTTCCATGATTTGCGTCATTTTATCATCGATTGGTATATCATCACGCTGTATTTTGGAATAAACAGGTTCTTTTACTGTTTTACGTTTTTTCATTTTTTGAAAGGCTTGAAGCATATCATAAATTGTGACATTCATATTCGACGTTTCTTCACGCTCATCTCGCTCTTTAATTAGAGGAGTTAAATCGGTCATTGGTTTCGAAAATAAATCGCTTCTTTCGCGCTCGCGTTCTTTCAATTCATTTGCAGCTTCTTTATATCTTTTATATTCAACGAGTCGTTTCATTAAATATTCTCGAGGATCGTCTTCCTCTTCATAGTAAAATTCTTCTTCATCTAACTCTTCTTCTTGAGCAGGCAATAGCATTTGACTCTTCATATGTAGTAACGTAGAAGCCATTACTAAATATTCACTTGCTATGTCTAAATGAAGAACTTGCATCGCATGAATATAAGCCATGTATTGTTCTGTAATCTCTTTTACAGGAATATCATAAATATCTAAATCATTTTTTTGTATTAAATGTAATAATAAGTCCAAAGGACCTTCAAATGACTGGAGTTTCACACTGTATTGCATCTTCTCACCATTTTCATTATTCTTTCAAGCATTATACCATAAACAAGTTTGACAGTTGATTAATAAGGCGAAATTAAAGATTCTGTGTTATTTTTATGTTACGATTTATAAGAAAAGAGCAAGCGCCTATGCACACGAGCGACAAGCACTGCCTCATCCTCTACTAGCGCTGCTTTGTAGTTTATCCGCCCGTGCAATTCGAAGCTCACTCGTGATGTAAACGCTCTTTGAATAGCCGGAAAGAAGTAGTCGCTCTTCTATGGCTTCAATTGACGGGGCGAAATGACCTTGAGCGAAGCTACGGCATTGAGTTTGCTTCCTTGCTGCTTTGCGACGAGTAAAACGAAGTGACGCAGGAGTCAAGTAGGCGCTGAGCTAGACAACTATCGAGAGACAAGAATTATATAAGTTCTTATTTATAAGAAAAGCGAAAGGCACCGTTGTATCGTCTTTACTTTTAATTAGGGGGATTTTATGAGTTATTATCCTAAAGCATATATTGAATACCTTCTCCACTTTCATGGTACGAGAGATTACTTCGAATGCCATGAAGTTATGGAAGAATATTGGAAAGAATACGGTGGTAAAAAATGGTTAACACTCATTCAACTTGCTGTAGCCGTTTACCACGAGAGACAAAATAATCAAAAAGGCAGTCTACGTTTATATGAAAAAACGCGATACCAATTAACAAATGACCCTAAATTATTTGAATCAATAGGTATTGATCCCAAAGTATTAGCAGAAATTGTTACAAACCGTATCCAACGTGTTAGGGTTAATGGACCTTATCAGCCTTTAAACATTCCAATTACAGATGATGAGTTGATTCGTCTCTGTAAACAACAATGCTCACAAAAGGGTTATCGATGGTGCGGTATTGAAAATATGGATAATAAAAACCTTATATATAAACACAAATTAAGAGATCGCTCAGAAGTCATTCAAGAAAGAGAAGATGCACTCGAAAGAAAACTGAAAGCAAGGAAGAGTTAACTCTTCCTTGCTTTAATCATTACGACACTTATCAAGAAATTCCTTCGTATATTTTGATCCTTGTAATGTAACATTTAATTTCTCTTCTAATGAATCAATCATTTTCGTAGCTATTCCTTCATTACGATAAGATGGGTTAACGGATAAGTCCTTTAAGAAGATCCCTTCTTCACACGTTTCCACTCCGATAACACCGATATACGACTCTTCTTTCCATAAATATAAATGAGCATTTTCAAGTTCTTTATATTGCTCGATCGTTTGTTGTAGATGTTTTACTTTCTTTTCATCTGGCATAAATGAAAGTAAGCCCATCGCAATCTTTTCATATTCTTGTTTATATGGAACGAGCATGATTACCCCTCTTTATGAGAAACTTTTCGTTAAGTTAGCCATTTCAATTGCTGAAACAGCCGCTTCCCAACCTTTATTTCCTGCTTTAGTTCCAGCTCTTTCGACAGCTTGCTCAATCGTATCTGTTGTTAAGACACCGAAAATAACAGGAACACCTGTTGATAAGGAAATCGAAGAAACACCCTTTGCTACTTCAGAACAAACATAGTCAAAGTGCGGAGTAGATCCGCGAATAACTGTTCCTAATGTAACAACTGCATCATACTTCCCTGATTCGGCCATTTTCTTAGCAATAACCGGAATTTCATAAGCACCTGGTACCCAAGCGATGTCAACATCTGCCTCATCAATTCCATGACGTTTAAATGCATCTTGTGCGCCACCTAATAATTTGCTTGTAATAAATTCATTAAACCTACCTGTAACAATTCCTACCTTTAATCCTGATCCTACTAGATGTCCTTCATATACGTTTCCCATAGTTTGCCTCCTCAAAGTGTTAAAAATGTAGTAAATGTCCTAGTTTATCTTTTTTTACTTTTAAATATCGTTCATTTGCTTTTGACGTTGGAAGTTGAAGTGCAACCCTGTCAACAACTTCAAGGTCATATCCTTTTAACCCTGTTATTTTTCTAGGGTTATTTGTAAGTAGCTTCATTTTACGAATACCTAAGTCGCGTAAAATTTGTGCGCCAATCCCATAGTCTCTTAAGTCTGGAGCGAAGCCTAACTTTTCATTCGCTTCAACAGTATCGTATCCCTCTTCTTGTAGTTTATAAGCTCTCATTTTATTTAACAAGCCGATTCCTCGACCTTCTTGGCGCATATACAATAACACACCAGTACCTGCTTTTTCAATTTGTTCTAATGCTGCGTGAAGCTGAGGTCCACAATCACATCTTTGTGAGCCGAATACATCCCCTGTTAAACATTCTGAGTGTACACGTACTAGTGTAGGTGTTTCACTGTTAATTTCACCTTTAACAATCGCTACGTGCTCTTTACCATCAACGATATTAGAATAGCCAATCGCTTTGAAATCACCAAAGTCAGTTGGTAAGTCAATTTCTACTTCTTTTTTTACTAGTTGATCTTTACGGTTACGGTATTGGATCAAATCTTTAATGGTTACCATTTTCAAGTCATGTTCATCGGCAATTTTTCTTAAGTCTGGGACTCTTGCCATAGAACCATCTTCTTTAATAATTTCACAAATGACTCCAGCTGGCTCTGAACCACACATTCTTGCTAAATCAACTGCCGCTTCTGTGTGACCTGCGCGTCGTAGGACACCACCATCTTTTGCGACAAGTGGAAAAATATGTCCTGGTTTTTTGAAATCGGCTACTTTTGCCTCTGGATCAATCAAAGCTTTAACTGTTAAAGAACGTTCATGAGCAGAAATCCCTGTTGTTGTATGCTTATGATCAACACTGACAGTAAACGCTGTACCATGTGGGTCTGTATTATGATCAACCATTGGTAGAAGTTCAAGTTTCTCAGCTCGTTCGCGAGTGATTGGTGCACATACTAAACCACGGCCATGTGTAATCATAAAATTAATGACTTCTGGTGTAGTTTTTTCTGCAAGCGAAACAAAATCACCTTCGTTTTCTCGGTCTTCATCATCACAAACAATGACAACATTCCCTTGGATCAACTCGTATATCGCTTCCTCAATTGGATCAAACATGTAACCTCTCTCCCTTCGGGGTTAAAATCCGTGTTCTTTTAAAAAGCTTTCCGTTAATTTTTCTGATGATGTCTCGTCGTTTGATGTCCTGTAATATAAGAGTTGCTCCATATATTTTGCGAGCATATCACATTCTATATTGACAATGTCTCCTGGTTCTTTCTCTCCAATGATCGTTTCCTGAATCGTATGTGGGATGATCGATATTGTAAATGAATCTTCACTTAATCCAAAGATGGTTAAACTCGTTCCATCTACACATACGCTCCCTTTCATCATCATGTATTTCCTTAGTTCATTAGCAATTTCAATTTCATAATAGACAGCATTATGCTCATGTCGTTTTTGTCTTATCGTACCAACACCATCGACGTGGCCAGATACGAAGTGTCCCCCAAAGCGTCCATTTGCTGCCATTGCGCGCTCTAAGTTTACATATGAACCATTAGATAAGTTACGTAAACTTGTATGACGAACGGTTTCAGGCATTAAATCGACGGTAAAAGCAGAATCATTATAGCTAGTGACGGTTAAACAAACGCCGTTAACAGCAATGCTATCTCCGAGATTCACGTCACTTAGAACCTTTTTAGCGGCGATTTTCATAACGACAGCGTCACCTGTTTGACGCATTTGTAAAATTGTCCCCTTTTCTTCGATGATCCCCGTAAACACTTAATCCTCCCCCTTCTTTAATATAATTTTTAAATCTTTTCCTAATCTTTTCATATCTTCTATTTGTAAATTTGGTGTATCTTTTAATAATGAAAAGCCTTTACCAGAAAACGATGATGGTGCATGATTGCCTCCAATAATCGTAGGCGCTAAATAAACGACAACTTCTTGGTACTCCCCTAACCTTAAAAAGCTATCATTAACGATCCCTCCACCTTCAACTAATAGTGATGTTACTTCTTTTTCACCTAGAAGTTTTAATAAAGAGGGTACTTCGATCTTATCTTCATTGAGCTGGAGAACTTCTGCACCTAGTTGCTTAAGACGCTCCACTTTCGACGGGTCTGCATGCTTTGTCGTAACGATCCATGTTTTTGCTTTTTGATCGGTTAGAAGCTTTGCATCTAAAGGTATTCGCAAATGGTGATCCAACACGATACGAATCGGATTTTTCCCTCCATCCGATAGTCGCGTTGTTAAAGATGGATTGTCAACAAGTACCGTGTTCACACCAACTAATATACTGTCATGTTCGTGACGTAAATTGTGGACATCGTACCTCGCTTCTTCTCCAGTTATCCATTGACTTTCTCCAGTATTTGTCGCTATTTTCCCATCCAAACTTGTTGCTGATTTTAACGTTACAAACGGCTTTTTCGTTTGGATATAGTGGAAAAACACTTTATTAATCGCATCAGCTTCCTCTTTCATCATGTTAGTTTCTACTTCGATATTTGCTTCGCGTAATTTTTGAATCCCACTTCCTGCTACTTTCGGATTTGGGTCAACTGATGCGACAACAACTTTACGAATCCCCGCTTCAATGATGGCATCAGCACACGGAGGAGTGCGCCCATGATGAGAACATGGCTCAAGTGTTACGTATATTGTTGCTCCACGACATTTCTCTTTCGCCATTTCAATCGCATTACGTTCAGCGTGATTTTCGCCAGCCTTTAAATGCGCCCCCATCCCGACGACTTGATGATCATTCACGATCACTGCACCGACAACAGGGTTTGGCGACGTCTGACCAGTCGTGGACTTCGCTAAGTCTATAGCTATTTTCATATAGTGATCTTTCATAAGGCAATCCTCACTTTATAAAGACTGTTCAATAAAAAAGGCACTTACTTCCTTTTGAACATTCCCTTATTTATCCATTTAAAAAAGAAAAGACCTAAAGGATGAACTCCTTCAGGTCTGACAGATTATGGTTATAAACGAAACGCACGCTTAAATAAAGGTTTAAAATATCATTTTTTAAACCTTACAAATGCTTTCACTACAACGAATATTGGATAAAGGTACACTTATCCCTTCGTTCAGTTAAAAACATTTTGCATTCGTTCCTTCTCCCATCCAGACTATACTGTCGGCCCTGGTCTCTCACCAGATCCACCGTCACGATTTCTCATGCCGGGTCACGGGCTTAGCAGTATGAACATTTCATCTGCATCACCGCCGGTTGGGATTTTCACCCTGCCCCGAAGGAAACATGTATAATCCTACCTTCTTAATCATTCACTTGATGAACAATTAATGAAAGTACGATATGGCAGCAAGCCATCTTTTTATATATGTTTATTATATCACAAGTATTTCAAAAAAGGTCACCTTTTGTTTTTAGAATATAAAAAGAGTCCCTCCAATATGTATAGTGAAAATACAGATCGGAAAGACCCTCAATCATTATCTTCTACTCTTCGTCGTAAACACGTACCTCAGACATTACATCCCCAGGACGAATTCGATCGACAGCTTCCATCCCTTCAATCACTTTACCGAACACTGTATGTACACCATCTAAATGTGGCTGTGGTTCAAAAACGATGAAGAACTGACTTCCACCTGTGTCTTTACCGGCATGAGCCATTGATAATGATCCACGCTCATGTTTATGTGGGTTTCCTTCAGTTTCGCATTTAATGGAATAACCAGGGCCTCCTGTACCATTACCTGTAGGACAACCACCTTGTGCAACGAACCCTGGAATGACACGGTGGAACGTTAAACCGTCATAAAACCCTTCTTTTGCTAACTTCTCAAAATTTTCAACAGTTCCTGGTGCTTCTTCTGGGTAAAACTCAATAACAACCTTTTCACCAGTTTCAAAAACAATTTCACCTTTTTTCATTTTCGTTCCTCCATTCATTGAAATAGCTATCCATACTATATTACAACATTTTATAAAGAAAAGAAATTCACACTAGATTTTTGTTAAGTCCAACCTAAAAATTCATGTGAAATGAATAAAGAAACACATTGCGTGTTTGGAAGTACACGCTACATCGGTTTCACTCCAGAGTACAAGTGCGACATCTGTTCATTCTTCACTTCGTTTGAAGTCACAGTGTCTTCTTTGCCGCGGGCACGGCTTCAGCTAAAACTTTGGAAAGAAAACACATTTCCTTCCAAAGTGGATCTTCACCTTGTGGCTCCTGCGATTACTCGTCGCAGCTCGAAGCTCTTCAAAGAAGTAATGCTCGATGCTGTTACCGCTAGAGTCTGCGTGTATTTCTACTGCTTCTAGTATCTATTATTGGAGCTAGACGTAACCACTAGCTAGAAATTTATCCACAAGCACGTATTTTATAATTTCCTAGACCATTACAAAAAAAGTGCCTGCACTTCATACCTTAAAGGTATGAAAAAAGTACAAGACACTAATTTTTTTCACATATATTATTTTAAGAGTTATTTACTATTGGGTCTTTTTTTTCCTTCAAACTATACCCACGTTCATTTTTTATAAGATCGGCGTATGTTTCACGTTCAATGACACATTGCTCTTCTCCGTTTTCTACGAAAACAACTGCAGGCTTTTGAATACGATTGTAATTACTGGCCATTGAATATCCGTAAGCTCCTGTAGATAATACAGCTAACATGTCACCTTGGTTTACCTTTGGCAAGTTAATATCCCAAATAAGCATGTCTCCACTTTCACAGCACTTACCTGCAACTGACACGGTCTCTTCATTCTTTTCATCCATTTTATTCGCTACAACAGCTTCATACTTTGCTTGGTATAAGGCTGGTCTAATATTATCTGTCATTCCACCATCAACAGATAAGTACGTACGAATTCCTGGAATTGTTTTTCTTGCGCCGATAGAGTAAAGTGTTGTTCCTGCTTCACCAACTAAAGCTCTGCCAGGCTCAATCCAAATTTCAGGTATCGGAAATCCAGATTTGAGACTTTCGTTCTTCACACTTTGAACCATCGCTTCTACATAATCACCTAATGGAAGAGGCTCATCCTCTTTAGTATAACGAATCCCAAAACCTCCTCCTAAGTTTAGTACTTCTGGAGTGAAGGAAAATTCGTCATGCCACTTCCGTAAACTCTCATATATCTCGTGAACAGCAGAAACAAAGCCATCTGTTTCAAAAATTTGTGAGCCAATATGAGAATGTACCCCTTTTAATGTTAAGAATTCATCTGATTGAATCATCTCAATTGCTTTTGCTGCTTGACCACTTTGAATATCAAACCCAAATTTTGAATCTTCTTGTCCAGTAGAAATATATTCATGTGTGTGTGCTTCAACACCTGGAGTAATTCGAATAAGAACATCCATTTTGCGTTTCATTGATTGTGTGACACCCATTAATAATGATAACTCGGTAAAATTATCTACGACAAAACAACCAACATTTTCTCGTACGGCCATTTCAATCTCCGGTAATGACTTGTTATTACCATGGAAGTGAATTCGCTCTGCTGGGAAGTTTGCTTCTAACGCTGTATATAACTCTCCACCTGAAACAACGTCTAAACTTAATCCAAGTTCATCAACAAGTTGAAACATTGCTACGCAGCTAAATGCCTTACTTGCATAGGCAACTTGGTAAGACATTCCGTTTCTTTCAAAAGCACCCTTAAATTGATTCGCACGATCACAAATATCCTTCACATCATATACATATAAAGGTGTACCATATTTTTGCACTAATTTTGTTGTATCTACATCACCGATCATTAAGTGACCTTGTTCGTTTACTCTACTTGTACCATATAAATTCATCATTCTACTCTCCTCGTTTTGTCCTTCTCCGCGGTCTCCCAGCTAATAAAAACAAAAAGGATAACGGAGCTCCGTTATCCTTGACACAACAATAAGTTATATTATCACGTGACCAACAGGATAGTGCTCCACTACATTCGTAGTGACAGTGCATTACTTATTCAGTAATACCCCAGTAATTTATAAGTTGGAGACTTATAAATACTTCGGCAAATTGACCTTTCAGTTATCATCGTCGCACTCCTAATACTCCGCTAACTTACTAATTCTCATTGCACCTCTACCTCCCGACGATAATAATCGAGGGATTATAAAACTGTTAGAGTAAACAATAGCACACCTATTTTATTCCTTCAAGTACTAATTCCCACCAGTTACCTACATTATATCAATTTATAAACAAGCTCCTTAACCTTACGAAGAATTGCTTTGTTTTATTGGGTCACCTGGCTGAACAATACTCGGCCTTCTTAGTTTAGAAGGAATCGCTTGACGAATTAATATATCCCAGAATGCTTTCGGATAAAAAGGTAAGAACGGCCACATATACGGAACGTCCAAAGATTTCACGATTACAAGTAGTAAGAATAAGACGGTCGTTGCAACAACAAACCCTGGGGCTTGGAAGAATAACACCGCAAATAGTAAAACAAATCGGTAAATCTTCAAGGCAATTCCCATTTCATAACTTGGAGTTGCAAACATACCAATCGCACCAACTGCAACATACAAAATAACCTCTGCACCAAACATTCCTACCTCAATCGCAATTTCACCAATTAACAACGCCGCAACTAAGCCTAATGCTGTGGCAAGTGGAGATGGTGTATGAATGGCGGCCATTCTTAATAATTCTATCCCAAGCTCTGCTAACAGTATTTGCGCAAAGATAGGAACGTTATAATCATCATCTTCCGGTCCTATAAATTGTAAGTTCTCAGGTAGTAATTCTGGTTGAATGACCATTAAAAACCATAACGGTAAAATAAATAGAGAAAAGATCATTCCCGAAAAACGAACCCAACGTAAAAAAGTGCCTACCATTGGAGCTTGTCTGTATTCTTCAGCATGTTGAACGTGATGGAAAAATGTTGTCGGTAAGATGATGACAGAAGGAGATGCGTCGACAAAAATAATCACGTGTCCTTCCATCAAATGAGTTGCAGCAACATCAGGCCTTTCTGTATACCTTACCATCGGAAAAGGATTGGCACCTTGTTTTACAATAAACTCTTCAACAAATTTATCACCCATCGTTAATGCGTCAATATCAATATTCTCCAACTCTTGTCGAACAATCTCTATTAAGTCAGGATCAGCAAGTCCATCAATGTAACTTATACTAATATCTGTTTTTGACCGACGTCCAACTCGCATAATTTCATTTCGTAGTCGTTCATCACGAATTCGTCGCCTAGTTAAACCGGTATTTTCAATAATATTTTCAGTATAACCATCCCTTGCTCCACGAACAACCTTTTCTGTATCTGGCTCTTCAGGACCACGTCCAGGATAACTACGTACATCAATAACAATGGCGTCACTTTCGCCTTCAATTAAGATGAATATTAGACCAGACAGCATTTGAGTCAATGCATCATCGATCGTTTTTGCATATTCAACTTGTACGTGTGTGAGGCGATTTTCAATTTGATCTCTTACACGCCCCTCCTTTGGTTCATTAGCATCGAGAAACATTAGTTCTTTTAACAGTTCAATGATATATTGAATATCACACAAACCGTTAACAAAGTAAAATTGTACTTCTTTATCTTGTATGTATACCTTCCGAACTCCAACATCAAAACTTTTCCCAATCCCTACACGCTCTTTAATACGTCTTTCATTATCTCGTAAATCGTTTGTAAACGGATGATCAATTTTCGTTTCATCTTTCTTACTCAATATGACCACTCCTTTCCAAAATCAGCTCTATTGCTTGTTTTGTAATTGGTGCTCCTCTCTCTATCACATCATGGCCTCCCATTTTTCCTAAATCACCGACTCCAACGACGATCGGTAAAGATAATTCATCTAATGAATAAACCGTATCGCCTCGAATTCGGCCAATTTCTAGACCATCAATCCCATCTTTATCGACACCATACTCTGTCAAATCACCATTCCGGTTAATAGACACGTCAACTTTTGTCCATTCGTGGGAAAAGGATTGGGAAGCTACTGCCACAGCTCCTAACACTTCAATTTCTGTTGATTCTACAACTCTTTTTAGCGCAATCTCACCAGGACCTGCTTCAGCATGACCGCAATCATCAAACATGACTAAAACTGGTTCTTTTTTCGCTGATAAGATCACTTTTATAATCTCTTCACCACTTAATCTTGTTGGATTTCCACCTGATTCATTAACGACAGAGCAATCCAATTCTTCTGCAGCTAACCTTACAGCGGCCTTTGCTGATTCATCACCGTCTGTGATTAATATAACCCGCTTTTTGGAAATCATGTAATCTCTCCTTTGCATTCTTTCAATAGCAGACATCCAACAACTTTTTGAATTACTTACAATACTCATCTATAAGCCATCTCTTTTTATTTGACGAATACGAGCCAATGATAAAGGGAACCAAAAATTTTGCCAAAAACAATCGCAAGAATAAGCCATGATATTTTTTGTTTCATTCCTATCCGTTTTGCTAGGATCGGAAAAACATTTAACACTTCTGTTAACGCTGCCGCTAACATACCGATAAATAAACCACATGCTAGTCCAACAATCGCTAGAGTAAACTTCGGAAAAGAAAGCATCGGGTCACCGAGACTAAACCATATTCCTACTTGTGAACCTAAAATAATTGCCCATTCATACGCACGTAAATTCTTTGTCGTTCTTGTTAAGTGAGAAAGCCTTGGGATAATGCCTAATACAGTCAAAAAAGCAACAAGTCCACTTCCAACCGCAAGACCACCAGCTAACCCGATAATGATCGACGTCATTTGACTATTCATCTTTCTTGTCTCCCCATGCAGGGTTTTCATACACCGATACATATCGATCGATATTCTCTTCATAATTAAACATTTCCAGTTCCATCGGACTAGGTTCTTCATTAAACTTCTTCTTAAAAATATGGTTAAAAAATAAGATCATCCCTAGTCCTAAACCGATCGAGTAAGGGATTTGTAGCCATAAAGGATGTTCAACACGCTCTCCTACAATTCTTTCATGTAATTTAATATGCACCTCTTGCATACTTACATCCTCATGAAAATTCATGACCGCAAGGCCAGCTCCAATAAATAACAAAAGCCATACGAGTACAAATAATAACGGTTTTATCGGCTTCTTCTCTTCTTTTAATAGAAGAATTGTCTGGGTTGGTCCAATCACTTGTATATCAGCTTCAGGGATTTCCTTTTGAATCACTTTTACAACATTCATTACATCAATGACCTTTACAGTTTTATCTTCAGCACGCAACAGTGTAACCGGAAGCTGGGAAAGCTTATAGAAAGATACTCCTTCCGTTATCAATTGAGCGATATCCTTGATATAAACCATCTGACCCCGCTTTTGCCAATGACGACTTTTCAATCGAAGGTATACTTTTTTTTCCATTGAAAAACCTCATTTCTTAAAACTCTTTTTCACGAGACGTAATTGAACCCTCTAACCGTATACTGACTGTCAAAAAACTCGTCCATTAAAATAAGAAAGGTACATATTTATTTTGTAGTATGTAGTAATCATGGAAAAACAATTCATAAAGAAACTTACGATTACCTAGCCTTGGTAAAATTAATGAAATCTCGCCTATTCGGGTGCACGCACAGGAGGGGCTAGTATAGGCGTTGCTATAGGGCATCACATTTTTAAGCTGGTAAGCCTTTAATATTCTTAAATCCCCTCTACATAGAGCTAATTTTTCACTAAGGTTAATAAATCCTAAACGTGTAAACATGGATGATCACTAAGTCTAAATTACGAAAGCTTCGTTGGCCGTTATACTATTAACTGTCAAATTAAAAATCGAATCACACAAAAAAACAACCCGGCATTAACCGAGCTGTTCTTTTAACTGATGTAATATTTTCTTTTCAAGACGCGACACTTGCACTTGTGATATTCCAAGCCGTTCTGCCACTTGTGACTGTGTTTGGTCTTTGTAATACCTCATGTAGACGATTAATTTTTCCCGTTCGTCTAAACGGTCAATTTCGTCTCTTAACGCAAGTTTGTCAAACCATTTCTTATCCTCGTCATCTGAAATTTGATCAAGTAATGTAATTGGATCGCCATCGTTTTCATAGACAGTTTCATGGATGGAAGTTAATTGTCGGCTTGCTTCTTGAGCAAACACGACCTCTTCAGGAGTCATATCTAGTTTTTCAGCAATCTCATTAATGGTCGGCACACGCCCTAGCGTCTTCGATAATTCATCTTTTAATTTGCGAATTTTATTTGCACTTTCTTTAATTGAACGACTAACTTTCACTGTCCCATCATCTCTTAAAAAGCGCTGTATTTCGCCAATGATCATAGGGACTGCATACGTTGAAAATTTCACATCGTAACTTAGATCAAATTTATCAACAGACTTAATCAGACCGATACAACCGATTTGAAATAAATCATCTGCTTCATACCCTCTATTAAGAAATCTTTGGACGACTGACCATACAAGTCGAGTATTTACATTGACAATACGGTCTCGTGCCTCTTGATCTCCTTCTTGGGCTGCTTTAATTAGCCTTTTTACTTCTTTGTCATTAAGGTACGTTTCTTTGGATTGTTGTACTCCTACGTCCATAAGCACCGCCCCTTCAATTACAAAGAGCTCGTTGCTTAGATAGTCGCTTTACTAGTGTTACTGTCGTACCTATCATCGGTTCTGATTCGATGTTTATCTCATCCATAAAATTCTCCATAATTGTAAAGCCCATTCCACTTCTTTCTAATTCAGGCTTCGATGTATACAATGGTTGTTTTGCCTCATCGACATTGTGGATTCCTACACCCTTATCTACAATTCTCAAACGAACGACATCTTCTTCAAGCTCCACTTCTAAGTAAACCATCCCTTCGGTATCCTCGTGGTAGCCATGAATAATTGCATTTGTTACTGCTTCACTGACAACTGTTTTTAACTCTGTCAGCTCGTCCATTGTCGGGTCGAGTTGCGCCACAAAAGCCCCAACCGTTACACGGGCAAACGATTCATTTTCACTAAGCGCTGAAAATGATAGTTCCATTTTATTTCTCATGACGCCACCCCCAATTTCATTAGTGCATCCATTTCATTCGATTCAAGACGAATGATTTTAAACATTCCCGACAAATCAAATAAACGCTTCACTTGAGGGGAAATTGAACAAACAACCATTTCTCCACCTTGTTCCTTAACAAGTTTATAACGCCCTAATACAACACCTAACCCTGAACTATCCATAAACGTCAACTGTTCCAAATTCAGCAAAACGTGACGTAAATGTTGTTCCTCTAAAGCAAGGTCAACTTTTTCACGTAATTCCATTGCTGTGTGGTGGTCTAATTCACCTTCTAACCTAACACACAATACATTTTCTCGTTGTTCAAGATCAATGAGTAGACTCATTTGTTTCACTCCTCATCGTAAGTTCTTTCCACCAGCACCCTCTCCCAGAGGCTATTGGCGTATTATTTTCACGTACAAAATTCTCGCTTTGTAGATATAACTCCTTCACGTTCGCAAAAGTAGTGTCATTTCGCCAAAAGAACACGATAATTGATGGTGTTTCTTTTAATTTCCGACAAGGATTGACGTTGTACGCTTAAATAACTTCCATAAAGAAGCTTCTGATACATCTTCAGCGACGATCACATCTACTTCAGACAATACATCACCATCTTTTTCAACGTAAAGTTTTCCAGCTACTTGCCCCTTATCTACAGGAGCAGCAATTGGCTCTTCTAACTCAAGACGCTCTGTAATCCCTTCAACATTTTCACCTTTTTTCATAAGTAACGAAACATTTCGATCTGCAAGTACTTGTACTGTAGAATCGGAACCTTTACTTATTTTTACTTCCCCTAACAAATCACCACGTTCGTAACGTCTTTGCAGTTCATATTGACTATAGGCATAATCAAACATTTCAGTGATTTGACGGTTTCGTTCTTTTGGTGATGGTGCTCCCATAACAACGGCAATCATACGCATATCGTTCTTATTTGCACTCGCCGTTAAACAATACTTCGCCTCACTCGTATAACCTGTTTTTAACCCATCAACACCAGGATAAAATTTTACTAACTTATTTGTGTTTACTAACCAAAATTTATCATCTGTATCTTCTCTTAAATAGTCTTCATATAGACTCGTATATTTTGTTATATCTTCGTATTTCAACAACTCTTGAGCCATGACAGCTAAGTCATAGGCAGATGAGTACAGGTTTTCTGCTGGTAGTCCATTTGAGTTAACAAAATGTGTATCTTTTAAACCAAGCTCTTTCGCTTTATCATTCATCATGGAAACAAACTGTTCTTCAGAGCCTGCTAAATGCTCAGCCATTGCTACTGATGCATCGTTTCCTGAAGCAATCGCAATTCCTTTTAACATCTCTTCAACCGTCATTTCTTCGCCTGGTTCTAAAAAGATTTGCGAGCCACCCATAGATGCTGCTCTTTCACTCGTACGGACTGTATCGTCCCACTTGATCTTCCCATCTTCAATCGCTTCCATTATTAAAATCATTGTCATTATTTTCGTCATACTAGCAGGAGGAAGCTGCTCATTACTGTTCTTTTCATAAAGAACAGTCCCCGTATCTCTTTCCATTAAAATCGCTGATGTTGCCTCATTTGCCAGCTCTACTGTTCCCTCTTCTGCAAAGACTGTCGTCACGCTACCAAACATATATAATGCTACTAAAAATGCGACTATTGTCTTTTTCAATGAAATCCCTCCATTCTTTTTCTTTACCATTCTGCCCGAAAAGAATTGAATTATACCATCATTTGACATTGTTCCTATCGCCTAAAAACTTTCTGTTGAAAGGGTAGTTTATTTCATTAATTTGAATGGATTTCATTACGATCATTTAGAATGATTTTAAGTTACGGAGAAATTGTCATTTTTACGGAGAAAATCAAAAAGTTGCGGATAAATCAACATTTTCACGGAGAAAATCAAAAAGTTGCGGATAAATCAACATTTTCACGGACAAACTCCAAAAGTTGCGGATAAACCAACATTCTTACGGACAAACCATTTTTTTGTATAAAAGGGCCTAAATTTTTACGTAAAAAAAGAAGCCGACTCGCGGCTTCTTCCTATTAAGAGATCACATCGTAAATAAGTGGTTGTGCTTCTACACTATCCTCAGATATCGTAAATGATTGTAAAATTTTCGATTTTATATCGTCAATTTGGTCTGTGTTGGCATGAATCGTCGCTAATGAATCACCTTTTGAAACTTTATCTCCAATCTTTTTACGAAGTTCAAGACCAACTGCTAAATCAATTTCTGAAGTTTTAGTCGCTCGTCCTGCTCCAAGCATCATCGCTGCTGTACCAATCTGGTCTGCAACAATTCCTGAAACATATCCATCCGTTTCAGCTGTTACTTCAACAATATTGGATGCTTTTGGAAGCTTCTCTACATCCTCAATGACTGAAGCGTCACCACCTTGAGATTCAGCAAAAACTTTAAAGTGCTCTAACGCCTTTCCATTTTGAATCACTTCTTCTAACATTTGCTTTGCTTCATCAAGTGTATCGGCTTTTCCTGCTAGAACGACCATGTGACTACCTAGTTCTAAACATAAATCGGTTAAATCTTTTGGCCCGTTCCCTTGTAATGTTTCAACAGCTTCTTTCACTTCTAATGCATTACCAATTGCAAAACCAAGTGGCTGGCTCATATCTGAAATAACCGCAGAGGTTTTTCTACCTAAGTCGTTTCCGATCTTCACCATCGCTTTTGCTAACTCTTTCGATTCATCTAACTCTTTCATGAACGCACCGGCACCTGTTTTTACATCCAATACGATTGCGTCAGCACCTGAGGCAATTTTTTTACTCATAATTGAGCTTGCAATTAGCGGAATGGAATTCACTGTTGCTGTAACGTCCCTTAAACCGTAAAGCTTTTTATCAGCTGGAGTTAAGTTTTGCGTTTGGCCAATGACAGCTGCTTTATTTTTATTCACTAAATCAATAAATTGCTGATTCGTAATTTCAACGTTAAAGCCAGGAATTGATTCTAATTTATCAATCGTTCCTCCTGTATGGCCAAGACCACGACCACTCATTTTTGCTACAGGTACACCGACGCTTGCAACAAGCGGAGCTAAAACGAGAGTCGTTGTATCACCGACACCACCAGTACTATGTTTATCAACCTTCACACCTTCAATGTCAGAAAGGTCTATGACATCACCTGATTGAACCATTGCATTCGTTAAGTCGGCACGTTCTTCTTCATTCATGTCTTGGAAGAATATAGCCATCGCCCAAGCACTCATTTGATATTCTGGGATTTCACCATTTGAATAACCTTCAATAATGAAATCAATTTCTTCCTTTGTATGAGAAAAACCATTACGTTTTTTCTCGATTAAGTCGACCATTCTCATTTATTATTCCCCCTCTTTTATCGCCCACAATTGTTCATTTCCATCTTTTAACAATGTGCGGACAAAGTTTTTAAATATAGGTTTTGCTTTTTCAGCTACTTCCATGACTTCCTCATGAGTAATCCCCTCAATTGATTCTCCGATTGCCATGTCTGTAATACATGAAATTCCTAAAACGTTCATATTCATATGTCTTGCAATTGTTGCTTCTGGTACAGTAGACATTCCTACAACATCGCCGCCTAATTTACGAAGCATGATTAATTCTGCCCCTGACATATATGTCGGACCACTTACTGCTGTATAAACACCGCGTTGAAGGTTTAAATCGATTTTTTCAGCAACTTGTAGAGCGTGTTCTCTTAAACTTTCTGTATAGACTTTACTCATATCAGGAAAACGTGGGCCTAGTTCTTCGATATTTGGTCCAATTAATGGATTTGATCCTGTAAAGTTAATATGGTCATCAATAAGCATTAAATCTCCTGGCTTAAAGCTTTCATTCATACCACCACAAGCATTTGTAACGATTAACGTTTCACAACCAAGCTGCTTCATAACACGGACCGGGAATGTTACTTCTTGCATGGAGTACCCTTCGTAATAATGGAAACGACCTTGCATTGCAATAACATTAACACCTTCAAGCTCACCAATTACTAATTGACCTTTATGTCCGGCTACTGTCGATGTTGGAAAGTGAGGGATCGTGTGATATTCCATTTTTACTGCATTTTCAATATCGTCTGCTAATTCACCTAGTCCTGATCCTAAAATCAAACCAATCGTTGGTTTGACTGATATTTTTCCTTCTATTGCTTGTGCCGCTTCTTTAATTTGCTCTAAACCTAGCATATTAGTTCTCCCCCTCCATCTGTTTCACAATCTCTTTAACAAACGTTAAAAATTGTGATCTTACTTGTTCTGTTGTTTCGATCACTTCATCATGTGTTAATGGTTGATCTAAAATCCCTGCTGCCATATTCGAAATACATGATATCCCCATAACCTTCATCTCACTGTGGCGAGCGACAATCACTTCTGGAACTGTAGACATACCAACAGCATCAGCACCTAAAATACGAGCCATTCTTACTTCAGCTGGCGTTTCATAAGCAGGGCCTGTATTCCCTGCATAAATACCTTTTTTAACTTCCAGGGATAAGCCCTCCGCTACTTTTTCTGCTAATGAAAGTAACGCTGGGTCATATGCATTACTCATATCTGGGAAGCGAACGCCTAACTGTTCATCGTTCGGTCCGATCAATGGATTCGTACCAAATAAGTTTAAGTGATCTGAAATTAACATTAAGTCACCTGGGTTAAGGGATTCATTTACACCGCCTGCTGCATTGGTCACAACTACCGATTCAACACCGATCGCTTTCATTACTCGAACTGGAAGCGTGACAAGTTGCATGTCATACCCTTCGTAAAAGTGAAAACGTCCTTGCATAGCAACAACTGTCTTCCCTTCTAGCTTCCCAATGACAAGTTGACCTTTATGGCCTGAGACCGTTGAGGTTGGAAATCCAGGAATTTCTGAGTAAGGAATCTTTACAGCGCTTTCAATTTCGTCTGCTAAGACTCCTAACCCGGAGCCTAAAATTAATCCAATCGTCGGACGATCTTCGATTTTTTCATTAATAAATTGTTTTGCTTCTTCAATCATGTTCATTGTTACCATCTGTTTCTCCCCCTATTTTAACTCGTCTAAAAAGCTTTCTCCGTGTTTTGGCAATTCAACGTTGAAATTATCTGCAACTGTTGCACCAATGTCTGCAAATGTTTTTCGAACGCCTAACGACTGCCCTTCTGCCATTTGTTTGTTATATACAAGTAAAGGAACATATTCTCTTGTGTGGTCTGTTCCATGGTGAATTGGATCATTCCCATGATCTGCTGTAATAATTAGTAAATCATCGTCTTCTAACTGCTCAAATACTTCTGGTAAACGAGCATCATACTCCTCTAACGCTTCCCCGTATCCAATAGGATCTCTTCTGTGACCGAATTTCGCATCAAAATCAACTAAGTTCAAGAAGCTTAATCCAGTAAAGTTCATTTGAAGAGATTGGTTTAATTTATCCATCCCATCCATATTAGAAGAAGTTCTTAACGATTCAGTAATGCCTTCACCATCGTAAATGTCAGAGATTTTTCCAATCGCAATCGAATCATATCCTTGGTCTTTTAATTCATTCATCACTGTTCGACCAAATGGCTTAAGTGCATAATCGTGTCGATTTGCGGTTCTTACCCATTCTCCAGGTTTTCCAAGGAATGGACGAGCAATGACACGGCCAACCATATATTTTTCATCTAATGTTAATTGTCTCGCCATTTTACAAATCTCATGAAGTTCTTCGGGTGGAATAACTTCCTCATGTGCGGCAATTTGTAACACAGAATCAGCAGATGTATAGACAATTAAGTCACCAGTATTTACATGTTGTTCACCTAATTCATCAAGAATTTCTGTTCCTGATGCTGGCTTATTCCCTAACACTTTTCTGCCTGTGCGCTCTTCAATTTCATCAATTAACTCTTTAGGAAACCCTTCAGGAAATGTACGGAAAGGTTGATCAATGTGAAGGCCCATAATTTCCCAATGGCCTGTCATCGTATCTTTCCCCACAGATGATTCTTCCATTTTTCCATAGTAAGCTAAAGCTTTTTCTGGCTTTTGCCCTCCTTCATATTCCTTAATATGAGTTAGACCTAACTGATCCATATGAGGCATCTTTAATCCATTCATTTTTTCAGCGATATGGCCTAACGTATCTGAACCTTCATCTCCAAATTCTTTCGCATCTGGTGCTTCTCCAATCCCAACTGAGTCCATCACAATTAAAAACATTCTCTTATATTTTTTATAGTTGTCCATGTTTATTTCCTCCTACAAAGTATGTATTTATCTTTATATTCCTTATTACTATACCCGAGATTGCTTAATTCAATCGGTAAGAAATATCGTGGTCTGAGGTCAGACCTCTTCATCCGAAAAAATAGAGCTAATGATTATGCTCTAGGATGATATTGAGAATAAACATCTTTCATTCTCGCTTTCGTAACATGTGTATATATTTGTGTTGTAGAAATATCGGCATGACCTAACATCTCTTGAACAGCTCTCAAGTCAGCACCATTCTCTAATAAATGCGTTGCAAATGAATGACGTAACGTATGAGGAGTTAGTTCCTTTTCAATCTTTGCATCTCTTGTTAACTGTTTAATTATCTTCCAAAAACCTTGCCTAGACATTTGTTGTCCGCGGTGATTTACAAACAATATTTCATGACGTTGCTTTTTTGTAAGTTCAGGACGGCTATTTTGTAGATAATCGTCCAATGCCTTTGTAGCAACACTTCCTAAAGGAATGATTCTTTCTTTATTCCCTTTTCCTATACAGCGAATAAATCCCATTTGTAAATGAATATCAGACAGTTTTAATTGGCAAAGCTCAGAAACACGGATTCCCGTAGCATATAACAGTTCCAGCATCGCTTTATTTCGTATGCTTAAGCTTGTACGTTCGATTGGTGACTCAAGGAGCGCCTCAACTTCTTTAGGTGATAATATTTTCGGGAGCTTCTTTTCGGCTTTCGGCATTTCAATATGTACAGATGGGTCAGTTGTTACAGCACCTTCCCTTAATAAAAATTGGTGAAAAGACCGAATAGATGATAACGTTCTCGCAGTTGTTGTCGATGCTCTACCTTGCTCTTTAAGATGATACAAATAATGTAAAACAGATTCTTTCGTAATTTGTGAAACATTTGTTTTCTCTTCTACTTGTTTCATATATTGAATATAACTATTCAAGTCTCTTTTATAGGCTTCTGTTGTATTTTTTGACAAGCCTTTTTCTACAACCAAATAATGAATATAATCTTGAACGGAGTCTTGCAATCTCCCACCACCTTTTCTTCTATTCGCCGTGATTAAGAAAGATTCGTAAGCGCTCCCAAGAATGTAACGAGTCTTCGTCCATTTGCTGATGATGTACCTTCACTGCTCTTCCTTTCGGTTCATCATAACGATGGTAATTTTTATACTCTTCACTTACCCATAGAATACCATAATAAAATACGACTGTGCACCCTATGAACATAAAAAACACCCACAAAGCTTGAAAAATTGAACGGAGTCCTCTCATCATTAACCCTCTCTTTAACATATTATATTAAAGAGTATGACAAGCGGGTCCCATTCTATACTATTTTTCATAGAATTCATGGCAAAAAAGTAGAAAAACAGTCTGTCCGAAAAACAATGTGAACAATTTATGAAACTTTTAAGAAGTGAGCCAATTTCATAATTCGCCTCATTAAATTTGATGACAGCTTCTGAATTTGATTTTTTTTAACATTTGCATTTTCACTTGTATCGCAGTTGAAATACACTTCGCTTTCACCTCTAGGCACAAGTGCGACCTCCGTTCATGCTTCACTTCGTTTGCATTCCCGGTGTCTTCTTTGCACCCCGGGGCACGGCTTCAGCTAACTTTGGAAAAAATAAAAACCTTACTTATTCTTAAAGCAAGGTTTTTACTTTCATTGGCCATTACAACGGTGGCAAACGCCATGAAACGTTAAACGGTGGTCTTTAATCTTGAACTTCCACTGCTTTTCTACAACTCTTTCTACATCTTCTAATAAATCTTCTTGTATTTCATCGACTGATCCACATTCAATACAAACGAGGTGGTGGTGAAAATGGGTTGCCCCTTCTTGACGTAAATCGTACCTCGATACACCATCTCCGAAGTTAATTTTATCGACAACGTTCAGTTCGGTTAGTAATTCTAACGTCCGGTAGACAGTAGCAAGACCAATTTCTGGGGACTTCTCCTTCACGAGCATATAAACATCTTCGGCACTTAAGTGATCCTCTTCATGTTCTAACAATACACGTACAGTAGACTCCCGCTGTGGAGTTAATTTATAGCTCTGCGAATGAAGCTGCTTTTTAATTCTTTCAATTCTTTGTTCCATCTTATGTCCCCCCCAAAAAGCCATATACAACCTATATTATACTCCTTGAGAAAAAACGGTGTCAAATGAGAATCGTTATAAAAAGAATTTTATAAACACTATTAATAAATAATCATTTTAATTAATCCAACTGAAGATGAATTGCATGACAGTCGGGGAAACATATGCTTCATACAAAGAAACGAGAGCAACAGATGCTCCAGTAACCAATAAAAAGATCGAATAAGAAATAAAATATTGAAAAATTGGTTCATACCCTCTTTTTGTGATTTGTTTCCAGATTTTAAGTGAAAATGCCGTTGCAACCGTTGCAACTACCACAAAGATAGGGATTAATATAATGTTTTGCGGAAAAACTGTCGCAAATGATAATAAGAATCCGTCAAATCCCATTTGGTTAACAAGAAAGCCAACTGTAAAGCCGACAACAAGCCCTTTTATAAATAATAAGATAAAAATGACTGGTACACCAATTACTGATAGCCCTAAAAACCACATGAGCCCTAAATATTTCCCATAGTGTGCAAAGCTTTGCGTAAACATTTCCGTTGAACTCGCAAATTCTCCTTGTTCAACTTGTCCAAAAAAAAGGCTCAAATACGCGTACAAATCATTTTTTTGAGCGAAGCTTAAACTATTAACGATTATAGCACCGAAAATAACCCCCATAAATAAGAGGACAATCGTAAATAAATAGATCGCTTTATTCTCTTCCACATGGTTATTTATGGTTCGATAGAAGACATTTCTTTGCATCATACAATCTCCGCCCCTTCATTAAATCATATCTATCACAGTCTATGATTTTAACGAGGGAGCTATGACATGTTTCATAGATTTTACATTTTCACTTTTTTATTTTTCCGTATGTTCCTCCGCCACCCTCTACAAATGCGAGGGTACCTGCTCTTGCATTCAATATATCATTTGCGATTTTTTGAGGGATTACCTCTATTAACTGTTCAATTGGAACTTCGTGGAGAACGGCCATTTCAGAGTGAAAAGCTTGTATCAGCTTATTAACAGTTTTCGGCCCGCAGCCAGGTATAAACTCTAGTGGTACTTGGTGTTTATACGGAGGTCGTTGTATACACTTTTTTAGTTTGGAACTGTCTATACTAAATCGCTGAAGGTCCGAAAGTTCTGTAATCCTTTCAGAAACCCCTTTAATTGTTCCAGATGTATGACCGTTAGGACACTTCTCGTTTTTTAACGGAGTGCTACACACCTTACATGTTGTCGAATAATATTTTCCTAAACGAGGGTTTAACCCAACATTTTTCACTATTCGATGATTTTCTCGACCATCAATTGCTTTTTTTATCGCTTCAAATGAAGAAGATGAGGATCGAATCAGTTGGTGTTCTCTTCCTAACTTTTGCAATGAGTGTGCGTCAGAATTAGATAAATAAGGGAACTGTGTTAACTCTATGAGTTCATCTGCCATATATGTATCAGAACTTAACCCTAATTCCACCGCATCGATCATGGAATGATCAAATACTTCTGTTAA
Organism: Bacillus shivajii; assembly: GCF_020519665.1. Taxonomy (NCBI): domain Bacteria; kingdom Bacillati; phylum Bacillota; class Bacilli; order Caryophanales; family Bacillaceae; genus Bacillus; species Bacillus shivajii. Next base: position 1,657,044 of record NZ_CP084703.1, on the reverse strand, counting down.
AGATACTTTGACTCCTTTACCGTACATACTCTTAAAAGGAGTAAAGACATGTGCTGGTATGAACCAGCCGTGATGTTCCTTAACTTTTGTTTGTAGTTCAATCCCGCTACAATACAGTCTTTGTGAGCTTAATTGGATATTTTTTAAATACGTTTGACACCACGCTGAAAAGTCAGCCATGTCGTTAACAGTAGGAAAATAGCATAAAACATGGATTGGACCAGAAGAATATTCATCGTAAATCTCCAGTTCAGCTCCTAAAATTAGCGTCACCTGCTCCTTATAGCGAATTCCACCACCAGCAAGCTCATATGCATACCCAGCATCGATTAATTCACTCATTTCTTCAAGGACTTCAGGGGACTGGGCATCAATAATCCCAATAATATCGATCCCTTTTCTAGTGATCGACTCTTCCAAAATATTCGTTAAGGTCAATTTATCCGAAGCTGTTATTTTAACGGCATTCCCATTAAACGTTCTCCCTATATGAACATGAAGATCCATATAATACGTTTTCACTCATACACACCTTATTTCATTTTGTTTTTTAACTGCCAATATTGAACAGCAAACACCGTTTTTGCATCATGTATTTCTTGTTGTTCTACCATTGTTAATGCTTCATCTAACGTGACTTCCATTTTTTCTACGAATTCATCCTCATCAGTTCCGGCAATCCCTTCTGATAGACCTTCAGCTAAAAACAAATGAATGCATTCATCTGCAAATCCTGGACTCGTGTAAAAAGATCCTAAAGATACCCAGTTTTCCGCAATTTCCCCTGTTTCTTCTTCAAGTTCTCTTTTTGCACATTCGAGGGGATCTTCACCTTTTTCAAGTTTCCCTGCTGGAATCTCTGCTATCACTTTTTCCAGCGGTTTTCGGAATTGCTTCACTAATATAAGCTTCCCTTCTTTCGTAAAGGCAATGACTGCCACTGCTCCTGGATGATAAACGACTTCTCTTTTACTTTCTTTTCCATTTGGTAATTTCACATCATGCACTGACAAATCTATGATCCGTCCAGAATAAATCGATTCTTTCCTTATTGTTTCTTCATTTAAATGCTTCATATACATCCTCCAGTTCTGATTTTCTTCTATTTAACATACTCATGAACTATTACAAATGCTGATGAAAGTATATCAGAGAGCACCAATGGTTTCACGTAATGATTCATTTCATCTATTAGAAGGAGGGGTTTAATGAAAATGTACAGAAGACCGAAAGGATTCATCCTTGTCGGAAAAGCATGGGAAGTTCGTGAATATTTAAAGCAAACGTCAAAAACGCACTATTTCGTACACGAACTATCATCTCTATCATTAACAAGCAAATCAACTGCTGCTGCTATACCTAGGAAAAAGAGAGGGTCTTGATCAAGTGTCCGCCCCATCGATTTGATAGGAAATGGTGCATCTTTTTGTACCTTACGTAATAACGGAAATAAGAGTGATTCATCTCTTTTTATCACTGTAATATTCGGTTTATTTTCTATCATCTTCATATCTTTTTCCAACAACTGATTACTATATTCACCATAAGGGAGCGGTAGTAATTGGTTGCCATAAGTAAGTTCCGTTAAAGGGGTTAATGTATGATGACTTATTCCGTGATGCCTCGACCGCTCCTCTACTTCTGATAACCTCGGCACCCAGACTGGGACTCCATGAAATGAGCGAACTAAGTTTGCCCAGTCCGCCTGAGCAATCCCACTAAAGCCATATGTTGAATTTGTCCCTACTACCCCAGGACCTAATGTGATAAGTGTAGCTGCTTTACGGTTCGTTTCCATCACATATTGCAATGCAGTGATAATATTTACTGCCTCCACTTGGCCCCCAAATGCTTGACCTGTCGTAATTGAAAGAAATGACTTTTGCTCATGTAAAAAATGTAGATGATCACTCATCATAAGTGGTAATGAAGCCTCGTCACTAATAATTGTAACGAGCGAGTGATCATAGTTGTATTGACGTAACAACAGCCACACAACAGGAACTATACTATGCAACTCTCCGATTAAAACCTTCTTGCCCTGTAAATCTAATTTCTTTTGAAAAAAGTGGTGGTCATTACTTTCTGGGGCCTCAACGGAATAAATCGAATGTTGGTCACTTAAATAACGGGCTTTCATAATATGTCCTTCTTTATTTTGTTTGATCACACAATGATTTTTCTCCCTTTCGATAGAACGAGTAATGTCCCAGCCACCTGTTCCAAGCTTTAAATTAGTAGCTGTTGTGTTAACAGTGATTTTCTCACCAACATTTACACTGCCGAGTAGTCTTTTGTATATGAGAGCTCTTCCGCATCCACCATCCGTTTTCACTTTAATAACCTCATTGGTCTCATCAATAATACTAATGACTTCAACTTTTTCTTCAGACAACAAAACACTCACCACCTTTATATGACAAACGTATTCAAAGGGAGTAAGTTCATGTCATGATCTTTCTTTGTTTTTAATGCGTCATTACTCTTCTCTGAAAATAGACAATATCTATAAGGGACAACTATTTTAATCAACTACGGTATTTGATATTCATTCGCTACAGTACCTCTCGCTTTCCGCGGACGTGCCGTCGAGCCTCTTCGACTTGTAGCTATTCATGTTGATTCATTCTTGTCTGCGGGGTCTCACCTGGCCCGTTCTTCCGCTGGAGTCTCGCGTACTAGCGCTCACTATAACTCGATTCTTACGCTTACTTCCATCAGCAATGTTGCGAAAATAACTTCTCATGGATGTCTATCCTGAATAAAATCCAGTTATCTTCGGCTAGGCTACTAAAAAACATTTGATAAGAGTCCTTGGCCTCATCTTCGGCACCCCGTTTTGTTTGGAGAGACGAATGAACTTCCTTTATAATCAGTGATAATGAAGAAAAGAGAGGTGGCATAAAATGAAGAAAAATCAATTAGGCAACTCTTCACTATATGTTTCAGAGATTGGTTTCGGGTGTATGTCTCTTGGCGATAATCACGAAGCAAACGAAGCACTCATTCATAAAGCGATTGACAATGGCATTAATTTTTTCGATACAGCAGACTTATATCAATTCGGCTTTAATGAAGAATCTGTTGGTAAGGCAATAAAAGGAAAGCGCGAAGACATCATCCTCGCCTCAAAAGGTGGAAATGAATGGGGAGAAGAAATTGACGGGTGGCGTTGGAACCCCTCGAAACAACACTTGAAAAGTGCAGTGAAAAATTCATTACAACGATTAAACACTGATTACCTAGATTTGTATCAGTTACACGGTGGAACAATTGACGATCCAATTGATGAGACAATTGAAACATTCGAAGAGCTTGTTCAAGAAGGGGTCATCCGTTATTACGGCATCTCATCAATCCGTCCTAATGTGATTAAAACCTTTTTGGAAAAATCGAATATCATAAGTGTGATGATGCAATACAGCCTTCTAGATAGACGTCCTGAAGAATGGTTTGATTTGTTAGATCGCCACAATGTTTCTGTTATTGCACGAGGGCCAATGGCTAAAGGGCTACTTACATCCAACTATAAACAGAAATTAACTGAAAAAGGGTTTTTATCTTACTCAGAAAGTGAATTAACGAAACTTATTCCAAAAATTCAAAGCATCGCTGAAGAACATGGGTATACGGTTGAAGAACTCGCCATCCGTTATACAGTTAAAAACTCAACAATTGCAACAGCAATCCCTGGAGCAAGTAAGTTGAATCAACTAGAAGCAAACATTGCTGCAGCAAATTCCTCTCCACTTGACGAGAGCATTATGAGGCAAATCAATGAAGTTTTAAAATATGACACATATGATAAACACCGAAACTAAAGGTGAAGACACTTGAAAAGCCGCCATTACGGCGGCTTTCCTTATGTTCCTTCTTCATATAGTTGAATCGCTTGTTCATAATAATCTTCTAACATTTCATACGTTAGATGTCCACGGTGTCTTAAAGAGACTCTTCCATCAGGATCAATGATATATGTCATTGGCATGTAGAGAACTTCGTAATCATTTAATACTTTTCCATCAACATCCATTAAATTTTTAAAAGGGATTTGAAAATCTTCTATAAATTGTTCGGCATCTCCTTCATTTCTTTCTGCGGTCGTTATATTGATGCCGACAACATCAACATTACCTTTAGGAGAATAATCTTCATGAAACTTAATTAAATCTGGCATTTCTTCACGACAAGGTGGACACCATGAAGCCCACATGTTTAAAACAACAAATTGGCCTTGAAAGTCAGAGAGCTGAACTTCATCCTCTTCATCAAACAGTTTGAGCGAGAAATTGTTTGCCAACATCCCAGGGGAAACTCCTATTTCATCTTTCTCTACATATTCTGCTTCTTCATACTCTGCCTCTCCAGTACGTTCGTCACCTGCAGTATCGTAGTAATTATTGAGTTGTTCATCAATATTAGGACTCGATGCACGATCTTCGTATATAATATATCCACCGATTGTAATAGCGGATAGAAAAATAATGATCGTTAAGATTTGTTTTAACTTCACTTTCATTCTCCCCCCTCATTAAACGAGTATATATCTTTTCATTTTTAAAGAAAATTGCTTTCACTTTTTATTCACAATATTATTTTATGAAGAATGATCATATTCAGTCATTGTGTTGTCTGTTCTTTTCAACATATTACCACATATCATAGTACTAAGAAGTTTATTTGTAAAACGATTAAACACTTATATCTCTTGACGAAGAAAGGAAGATCCACGTGACACTCATTGAAGCTATTATTTTTGGAATTGTCCAAGGAATCACTGAATTCCTACCTATTTCAAGTACTGCACATATTGTTATTACTCAACTTATTTTTGGTTACACCTTCCCTGGACTAGCCTTCGAAATTATCTTACATCTCGCATCTGTCCTCGCGGTCGTATTATTTTTTTGGCGTGATTTATGGAGGGTAGTTAGTGGGTTTTTCCGATTCATAATAAAACGTCATATAGAGGATCGTACGTCCTTTTATTTTGGAACCTACATTCTTGTTGCTACCGTTATCACTGGTGTCTTAGGTAAAACTTTAAGTGACATGACGGCTGAATCAATCAAAACGCCTCCATTTATTGCAGCATCATTAGCAATTACTGGACTTGCCCTAATTTTTATTGAACGTTTCCATCGTACAGGGTCTAAAACAGAAGAAACAATGACTATTTGGGACTCGGTCATCGTTGGATTCGGACAAACTTTAGCGGTCATTCCAGGCATTTCAAGGTCTGGTTCCACATTAGTCGTCTCATTATTAGCTGGTTTAAATCGTGAAACTGCTGTTCGTTATTCATTCTTATTAGCAATACCTGTTATTTTAGGATCGACTGTTCTAGCTATCGAAGACTTCTCTGCAGAGATGCTTTCATATATTGGTACAACAAATTTAATCGTCGCTTTTTTAGTTACGTTTTTCTTTTCGTTAATTGGAATTATTTGGCTCATACAATTTTTAAAGAAAAGTAAACTCATTTACTTCGCCATCTATTGCTTTGTCGTTGCTATTCTTGTTTATACAATGATCGATCCGAACACGATCATGGATGTCGAATAGGCACTTAATTTGTATTACAAAAACTTAACAATTCCACTTCTCTAATTTACGACTACTATTTATTCTGCTAAAATGTGAAACAGTGAAAAGTCCGTATTAGAGGAGATCATCATGAGTTCAGAAAACCGTAATTTAATAGGAAAAGACTTACTCGGCATAGCCTTGTTATCTTTGTTTTTAATATTATTTTTAATGAGTGACAGGTTAAATGATAGTGAACAATTAAATAATCTACCGAGTGCGTGGATTAACGTAAATACGATATTTTTAAGTATTGTCATTGAAGCGATTCCATTTATTCTACTCGGCGTTTTCGTATCGTCACTTATTCAGATTTACGTTAAAGAAGATACGATTCAACGATTTTTACCAAAGAACGCTATTGCTGCATTATTTCCAGCAGCAATGTTAGGTGCAATTTTACCTTTTTGTGAATGTGCGATCGTTCCAATTGTAAGACGATTAATAAAAAAAGGGATGCCACTTCATGTCGGTGTTGTTTTCTTAGTAGCAGCACCTATTTTAAACCCGATTGTTTTCGCTTCTACGTTTTTCGCGTTTCGAAGTGAGCCAACGAACACGATTTTATATTCACGAATGGGACTTGCCTTTGTCTTATCCATTATTATCGGAGCAATATTATATGCTCTATTTAAAAACAATACCGAACAGTTAAGAGTAAACCCGAGACACGAACATCACGTCCATATTCATACTGAACCAATTAAGAAACCTTCTACACTAACAAAAGTGCGAGATACGTTTTACCACTCGGTAGACGAGTTTTTCTTAATGGGAAAATATTTAATATTAGGTGCTTTTATTGCAGCTTTATTCCAAACATTCTTAGACCGAAACATCTTACTTACAATTGGTTCTAATGAATATTCATCTGTCATTGTGATGATGGTATTTGCTTATTTACTCTCGTTATGTTCTGAAGCAGATGCGTTTGTTGCTTCATCATTTGGTAATCAGTTTACCGATCAGTCACTTGTCGCATTTTTAGTTTACGGACCAATGCTAGATTTAAAGAATACGTTTATGTTATTTGCATTCTTTAAAGCAAGATTTGTTATTGCCTTTATGATTACTGTTACCTTCGTCGTGTTTACCGCCGTTATGGTATTGTTTGGCGTTATTTTGTAACAAGGAGTGTTTTCATTGAAAAAATATGATCATTCATTTCATGCCTATATACAAGGGACAATTTTGATAGGATTTGCACTTTTGATATTAGGTCTGATCATTTCAGGAAATATCGTTTATTATATCGCACCAACGATGATGCCGTTTATCTACTTTGCGCTAGTTGTATTTTTCTTGCTTGGCTTACTTCAAGTGTTCCGCAGTACGAAAAAAGATAGTGGACATGAACACGGTGAAAGTTGTAACTGTGAGCACGACCATCGAATCCCTGGACCATCATGGGTAAAGGTCGTTATTTACAGTGTTTTCATTTTACCTATTCTATCTGGATTTGTTTTGCCTGATAGAATGTTAGATAGTTCTATCGCTGCTAACCGCGGTATCCAGTACGGCTCAGGTTTATTTACGAAGCCTGTCCCTTCTCAACCTGAAGAAACGAGTGAAGCTGATTCGTCCGAGACATCACGTGCTGAAGCGTATTTAGAGGATCCAGATGAATATATTAGTAATTTAGAAGCTAGTGAATCTGGCGCTGATTTTGATGCAGAAGAGCATTATACAATTGAAGACTTTTATGACCAGGAATGGTTTGATGAATATTATATCGAACTAGCAGAAGAACTCGAAGAACAAGATGTAATTACCGTTACAGAAGATAACTACTTAGATATTATGACTGTACTCGATTTGCACCTTGAACAGTTCGAAGGAAAAAAGCTTGAAATTATCGGTTTTGCTTATCGAGAACCAGACTTTGAAGATCATCAACTCGTTGCTGCAAGATTTTCAATGACGTGCTGTACAGCAGATGCTGCAATATATGGAACATTAATTGAATCTGAAGATGCGAAAGAGTTTGAGGAAGATACGTGGTTCTATGCGATGGGAACGATTGAAATCCAAGAGTATAATGGGTACAAGCTTCCAGTATTAGTCGATAGCTATTTACACGAGGTTGAAGAACCGGATACTCCGTATGTATATCCAAGCTTTAGATAAACCCAAATATAAAAAGGCTTTAGAGGACACCCTCTAAAGCTTTTTATATTCACAGCTTGGATATCTCATTTTTACGAAAACGACACCATTCCGTTGACCTCAGTTTCACACTTTGAACATTTAGGTTTTATTTTTAAAACACGTCTCCCTCCAATTAAGCTATTATTCAAATAGTATTTAAACTACTCTCTCACTTCCCCCTAATACAGCCTTAAAACATGCTTCTCAGAACTACACCTTTTCTAACAAAAACAAAGATTTTATCTTGTCAACATACTTAAGAACATGGTGTGAACAAAAGCACTTCAGTGATGTACATCACTATAAGTATAAATACAGTTCTTTATACTTAATTTAACAGAATATTTTTTATAATCGGTATACAGAGTAGGAAGAGTCGTCATTTAGACATTGGACAGTCTGCATCTAGATTTTTCCTCGCAACAACAAAGCTCTGTGAGCACATGCCACCGGTTCTCCAACTTTTTTGAGCATTACTACAAGGCACGTCGTGACTCATGAACACTAAGTTAATGGATCTAAAAGTATGTAAAGGAGGTATTATCGTGTTTTTATTTAAAAAACTATTGATCACGGTAATAACACTTGGGTTGATCTTTGTTTCTGTAACTCCTCTCACACAACCAACTTACGCTAATGACATGGAGGATTATGAAAACCTTGTTAACGATCTAGAAGAAAAGTCTCAAACGCTTGACCCAAATGAGATCATGAAAGCATTTCAAAGTGGCAACATTGATAGTGACATGAATTTACAATCTAGTCCTTTAGTAGCAACGAATAACGAAAACGAAGATGAAGAACAATCGGTTGAAGTCATTCAATCACTCAGTAATGATTCAGAATTACCACCCACTAGTTTTGTTGATCAAAATGTTAAAGTGGATGTAAAGTTCTCATTAACGTTGCAAGAAAGTGATGTTTATTTAGGTGGCAATGTCGTCTACAGTGGGTTTACAATCGACAATAAACTCCCTGGACCTACTCTCATTGTAAATGAAGGGGATATTGTTGAATTAGAAGCAATAAATACGGGAGATGTCCCTCACGGTATGTCCATTCATGCTGCTTATACACAAACGTCAAAATACCTTGGTCAACTAAAACCTGGTGAAACAAAAAGTGCCAAATTTAAAGCATCCTACCCTGGCGTATATATGTACCATTGTGCACCTGGAGGACACGCAATTCCGATGCATACATTGTTCGGACAATACGGTATGATTGTTGTTCTCCCAGATGATGGCTATGAACTTGAAAAGTCAGGGGATGAACCGGACTTAGAGCTCTTTCTAATTCAAAATGAAGTATATGAGACAGGTACGGATTCTGTGAAAGAAGATCCACTGTATGTAATGTTCAACGGGAAAAACTTCCGATATGTTGAAGATCCGATAAAAGTGCATCCTGGCGATAATGTTCGCATTTATTTTCTTAACATTGGCCCAAATATTATGTCTACTCTACATGTAGTTGGAGGGATATGGGACCACGTTTATTGGCAAGGTCACCCTGATAATAAAATGACGGGTGGGCAAACTGTTTTAGCTGGCCCTTCAGACTCTTGGGTCATTGATTGGAGAATACCTGAGGAAGAAGGAACGTATTTGTTTGTTACTCACGCTTTTGGTAGCGCTACCAGAGGGGCAATCGGTGCCTTTGATGCAAGCTGGGATTATACGGAGGATGAACTAGATCGTGAAATTTTAGCGGATGGTCCAGAATACTCAGAAGAAGAAATGGCCCAAAAGCGTGAAAATGCTGTTCGTGTTGTAAACCCATATGCGCCAACCGAACATACTGAACCTATTGTTATTGAACCAGGGCAGAATAAAGTATCGGTTAACATTTTAGGGAACTCATACGATGCCCCCGTTTTAAAAGTCCCTGTTGGAACTGAAGTAGAGTGGACGAATGAAGATGTCTTTCCTTATTTGGATGGAGAATATACAGGAAAGCATGATGTATTTGTCACATCAGGTCCTGAGAGATTCTCTTCTGAAATGTTAGTGCATGCTGAGAAATTTAGCCATACCTTTGAAGAAGTCGGTGAATATGAATATATATGTACAGCGCACCCGTATATGGTCGGTAAAGTCATCGTCTATGAACCTGAATTAGAAGAGGCTGCTGGTGCTTCTCCTTGGCTTTACGCAACGATCCCTCTAGCTATTGCAGGTCTAGTTGCTATCCCATTTGCTCTTAGAAGAAAAAAACCAGAAAATCTGGATCAAGCTAGTTAACAATTAATGATTCAGATAATAGCAGGAGCATGTAGTATTAAACAACTTAAATATTAAATGTCATATAAAAAACGCATGAAATTTTCAGTAAAAAAATTTCATGCGTTTTAGTATTAGTAAAGCATTTTATTTTACAGTTACTGTCATTACTGTCGTTTCACCAGCCGTTGCGTCTGTTCCTTCTTCTTTTTCAACTGATTCTACTGCATCACCATTTGTAATGATGACAGGTGTAATTGTACTTTCTGCTTTCTCTTCTACAAGGCTCATATCAAACTCAATAAGCTTGTCACCTTTTGCCACTTTATCACCTTGTTCAACAAAAGCTTTGAAACCTTCACCTTGCATATTCACTGTTTCAATACCAATATGGATCAAAATTTCCACACCATTAACTGTTTTTAACCCAACCGCATGCTTCGTTGGAAATAGTTGAACAACTTCTGCATGTACAGGTGCGACAACCGTCCCATTCGTTGGTTTTACTGCAATACCGTCTCCCATCATTTTTTCTGCGAATGTTGGGTCAGGTACTTCTGATAAAGGCACGACAGAACCAGTAAGTGGACTCGCTAACACATCTTTACCGTCTGCTTCTGGCATTTGCACTTCTGGTTTTTCTTTCTTATCTAATCCAAATAATTTTTTTAACATATTTATCACCTTTCTTTATCTTGTATGTACAAGTTGACAACGATACATAGTTTATACGAAAATCCTGTACTTGTAAATTCATTTCACTTTTTATCATGAAATTGTAACAAAAGATCATTGGAATAATTTTCTTAATAGCCGAACATTGTTTATAATTTTTATTTTTTTATTCGTAATTATGGTTGCACCTCCTCATTTCTATGTTATAATCAATCCTAAATTAATAATTTGAATTTGCACACTCGTATAACTGTGAGGATATGGCTCACGAGTCTCTACCAAACAACCGTAAATTGTTTGACTACGAGTGAAGGATCTCTCATCAATCATATTTCGTACTGTTATAATTCCACATTCGAGAATTGGATATGTACGTGATATTCCCGTATTGTTTTTATGATTAAACTCGAGATGGTCGTTCACTCATAGTTGAACGGCGGTTTCGAGTTTTTTTGTATTTAAAATGAAGTTATTGGAGGAAAACATCATGAAAGCTTTACAAGAAGAGATCTTACAACGTGGAATTGTTTTATCTGATGGCGTATTAAAAGTCGATAGTTTTTTAAATCATGCCATTGATCCAAACTTAATGACAAAAATCGGTGAAGAGTTCGCCCATCGTTTTAAAGACGAAGGGATTACAAAAATTATCACGATCGAATCATCAGGCATCGCACCCGCTTTAATGACTTCCATACAATTACAAAGCGACCTTGTTTTTGCTAGAAAACGTAAATCACTAACTATGCTTGATCAATTGTATACCGCGAAAGTATATTCATTTACGAAACAACAATATAGTGAAATTTCAATTTCAAAAGAATTTTTACAGCCATCAGATAACGTCTTAATCATTGATGACTTTTTAGCAAATGGCCAGGCTGCCCTAGGATTAATTGATATTGTCAAGCAAGCAGGAGCAACAGTCGCAGGACTTGGCATTGTGATTGAAAAATCATTCCAGCCAGGGCGAGAGATGTTAGAAAAAGAAGGGTACCGTATTGAATCTTTAGCAAGAATTGCATCATTAAGCGATGGAAAAGTCACATTCACTTCTAAAAAAGAGCGGGTGACTCAATAACAACTCAACTCTGACTGGTAAGTAACTCATATTAGAAAATCACAAAATTTCATGTATAAAGGAGCGTACACGATGTCCGAAAAGTCCGTTGTTTATCCACTCTTTAAAAAAGAAGATACTGATGCATTTTTTGCCTTATTTCAAAATAACTTAGCTAACTTTGTCATCATCGCAGTTGCAATGTTAGGTCTTGGCTTTCCTGCCAGCCTAGTATTTGGGAAAGTCATTCCTGGGGCCGCTGTCGCCGTTATTTTTGGGAACTTATATTATGCATATATGGCTAAGCGACTAGCAAAGAAGGAAAATCGCACAAATGTTACTGCTATGTCATACGGGATAAGTACCCCTGTCATGTTCGTCTTTTTATTTGGGGTTTTATTACCTGCTCATACGTTAACTGGTGATCCAGAACTAGCTTGGAAAATTGCTTTAGCTGCAGCGTTCATTAGTGGTTTAATTGAACTATTAGCGAGTTTTACAGGAAACTGGATTCAACGTAACTTACCTCGTGCAGCAATGCTCGGTGCATTAGCTGGGGTCGCGATCACATTTATTGCTGGTGAAATGTTATTTAATACACTCGAAATGCCTGTAGTTGGACTTTTTGTTTTAGCTGTTATTTTAGTCGGGATCGTTGGAAAAGTAGCACTCCCTTTCCGCATTCCTGCTTCTCTTTTTGCAATTATTATCGGTACTGGTCTTGCGTTTACTTTAGGTTATGTCGAAATCGGAGCAATTAGTGAAGGACTTAGTCATTTAGGTTTTTATCCTATTTTGCCGTCGCTTGCTGTGCTTGAAGGGTTCCAATACTTATTTGGTGGTATGATTGCACTCCTTGCAGTCATTTTACCAATTACCATTTATAATGCAGTTGAAACAATGAATAACGTTGAAGCAATGGCAGCAGAGGGCGATTCTTATGATGTACGCGAGTGTCAAGCAGTTGATGGTGTTGGAACGATGCTCGGAGCTGCTTTTGGTGGGTTGTTTCCAACGACCGTTTATATTGCGTCAGTCGGTGCGAAATCCATGGGAGCTGGCCAAGGGTATAGTCTGTTAAACGCAGCGGTTTTCGCCTTCGCTGCAATGACAGGTATTATCGCTGCTTTGTCTGCAATGATTCCAATTGCAGTTGTTGCTCCAATCCTTGTATACGTCGGGATTGCGATGGTCTCTTCTGCCTTTGCGAAAAACGAAAAGAAATACTACCCAGCCGTTGCGATTGCAATGCTTCCATACTTTGCAAATTATTTAATGACTAGGTTTGATGGTGCTGCTCCAGAAGCAGTTGCCGATATCTCTTCTGGAATTGTTCCATTAGGTGAGGGTGCGATGTTTACAGCAATCTTGCTAGGAGCCATCACTGTCTTTATTATTGATCACGAGTTTCATAAAGCTGCGGTTTTCTCTAGTATTGCCGCATTTTTAAGTTTCTTTGGCTTCATGCACGCACCAGAATTAGCATTTGGAGCCGCTGTTGATTTTGCAATTGGTTATGTTCTCATCGGTGGATTTTTCGCTGCCTTTTACTTAAAAGAAGCGAGTGTTCAAGCAAAAGAAAATAAAACAAATGAAGTAACCGCTGCATAAATATTTTAATGTGAAAAATGAGCTTGGATGTTTTCCAAGCTCATTTTTTTTACAATTTAGTCGAAAACAATATGGTATTCTGGAACTTTCAGAGAATCATCCGAAAGTTTTAATACATAACTACAGGAAACGATTCGCTGTAAATTAATTCTTTTTCTAACTCCAACTGAATTGCTCTTAAATAACCTTTCCCTTCATTTACATAACCGTATCTTTCACATGTTGAATAAGGCTATTGAAAATATAGAAGCTACGTTCCATCATAATAATTCTCTTAGTACCTGTATAAATATAGCTTAACTGTTCCGGGTTTAATTGTTCATGAAAAAAGAGAATATCACCCCAAACTTCATTTTCCGTTCACTCTAGGCATCAAATTCGTTCGACGATCGGTTCGGTTTATGGCTCACCAATGATAAATCGGTCCGGACAATTTAAATAAATGGTATTTTCATATTTTTTGAAGTTAAAACTTTATCCTGCAATTCCTACTAACGCTTTCCCTTGAAATTCTAGTAATTTTAATAAGGCCTTTTGCAAGACCCTCCCCCACCTTTTGAACTAGAAATTGCTTGCTCGCTCTATCTATATTCTCTTTCAGCCCAATCACTTTTACGATGATTCTCTTTCATAATCTAGTCGCTTTTGTTCTAATGCGATTTTTTCTCTTTCTAATTTAATTTGTTCTAATTTCACTTCATGTTTCTTTTTCGTTTCATAAAAACCGTAGCCAATAAGACCAATAAAGAGAATCGCCATTAATAAGAAAAATTCTATCATTATTGTCACTTCCTTCAAGAACATCTTTTGTTTTTTAATTTGAATGAATCTCTAACTCAAAATATGATGCCAAATTCCGAATGGTGAGTGTGAACTTCACTTCCAAATAAAACGTACATTTAATGATAAATTTATAATATCATTCGTTTCATTGCGCAAAAAATGAAATTGATTCATTTATATGAATATTTTAACATTATTTCCTTTTTAATAAAGCTTCTGAAGATTATTTAGATCCTGAAATATACTTCAATGTACTTTCACATAAAAAAAGAACAAACCGCGTCGGTTAGTTCTTCAATGTATCAATTAAAATGTATGAGCAAAGTCTTTTGCACGTGCAATTGCATCATCTTTTATTTCTTGTGCTTTATCAGGCATTGCTGCATGTCCTTCTACAAAGATCCCTTCAAACGAAGGCACCCCGAAAAACTGCATGACGATGTCCAAATAACGATGACCCATTTCCAACTGTGCTGCAGGACCTTCTGAGTAAATCCCCCCACGTGCTTGAATATGTAATGCTTTTTTATCTGTTAATAGTCCTACTGGTCCTTCTTCTGTATATTTAAATGTTTTACCAGCAACCGCCACTGAGTCAATGTATGCCTTCATAATTGGTGGGAAAGAGAAATTCCATAACGGGGTAACAAACACATATTTATCTGCTGAGATAAATTGATCGCATAGCTCTGATAGTCTCCCAACTTTTGTTTTTTCCTCGGTTGAAAGGTCTTCAAATCCTTTCCCTGTTTGGAGTTTGCCCCAACCACTAAATACATCCGCATCAATATAAGGGATGTCTTCTTTATAAAGATCAAGGTGGATAACCTCATGAGAAGAATTTACTTCTTTATATTGATCAATAAATGCTTTTCCAACAGCCATACTAAAAGATTCTGTGTCATCATGAGGATGAGCTGTGATGTACAATACTTTTGTCATAACTTTTCTATTCCTTTCAATTAAAATCCCGCTTTAGTTTTTTCCATTTCTGAAAATCTATTGGAAAGACGGTAGATGACTTTAAGATTTCATTTCATCTGCTAAAAAAGGGTTCCCACTAATATTTTTTCTCATGTCATCTGTCAGTTGAACCGTTTCATGGCTTTGGTCATTAATTAACTGTTCACTATTTTGATAACTACCGTCAAAATGCATTGGCTTATTTTCCATATGTACCACCTCCACAAAAATAGTTTAACCATGGGTGTTTGTATATATTTAATGAAATTTAATTTCTCACTTTTATAAATCAATTTCATAACTCAAAATAAGATGGGAAATTTCGAATGATGAGCGTGAACTTCACTTCAGACTGCGCCGATCCTCCGGGAGTCGCCGTCTTTAGTTACGTTCACTTCCAAATAAAACGTACATTTAATGAAAATTTATAGTGTATGTTCAAAAAGAAGGATAAAAAGGACCGTGTCGGTACTTAGTCGAAGATCTCCTTATCGATGTGTCATTTTTACCGGACTTTTTGAACATCCTCTTATAATATCATTCGTTTCATTGCCCAAAAAACGTAATTATGAAATTGATTCTTATAACAACGACTCGAATGTGGAGGATGGTCAATTTCTATTTTAACCAAGCATATTTGTTAAGTTCTCAAAGGATATATTTGCGACAACGTCGAATCCTTGCCCTTGACCATGGGGCTTCACCATGACTGTTCCCATATCAGGGATCGGACCGAATGCTACTCCTGGTGGAAAACTATGCCCAATGATTAACGTATTTGTTCCTTCTGGTGGAGGAGTTTCTAACATCGAACGGAACGTATTTAAGATCCTTTGTTGTTCTTGTGGACTTGGATTATAGCTTAACAAATATAGATCGAATAGAAACGGATTAACTTCATAATTTTCATCGCCAAATGCTAAGGAGGCTGTATCTATATTTCTGCAAAAAGGGCTCGTAATGACTGGATAATTGATTGGAATATCTAATGCTCGAAGAGTCTCTCCGTATGTTTCTGCTTGCCTTCTCCCTTCGTCAGAAAGGTTCCTTTGTGTCTCGCAATCTTGAAAAACCATTTGCTGTTGGTCCTGACCAACTGTTGCTTCAGCATGTCTTGCATATAAAACATATCCGCCTTCTTGAAGTCCATCTTGATCAGTTTGACGCTCTGTTTTATTGGATAATTTCTTATACTGATTTTCTGATACCGCCTGTTGACCGCTGAGCATGTGGTGCATATACAATTCGTGCATTTCCTTCACCTTCCTACTGTAAGTTCATGACCGGCAATATAATGTTATATGTATGTCATTCGCCTTGATGTGTAAAGGATAGGTGCCTATTTTTTGTGAAATTGGAATTCGAGACGGTGTTCTGTTCGGATAATTGGGCGCTTTTCTATCGCGGTGTTTTGGTTTTTACATCACTCTCTATGATTATTCTGCTTTTTCTTTGATTTGTTCGTCACTATCTTTAATTTGTTCATCACTCTCTCGATTTGTTAAACACTTTTCTCTTTTTGTTCGTCACTTTTGGAATTTGTTTTGCTTCACTTACTTGCGACTTTCCTCTTTTACTTGCGATTTCACTCGTTTACTTGCGACTTTTCTCAATATACTTGCGAGTTCCGCGATTTACTTGCGCTATGCTACATGAAAAAACAGCAGTCCATTTTGAACCGCTGTTTCAGATGAAGAAATCATTATTTTGTTTTATTTTCTAATACGCGGTAAATGGCTTTAGCAACCCCGTCGTTTGTATTCTTATCTGTGACTTCATCACATAGCTCTTTTATCTCATCTTCTGCATTTCCCATTGCAACGGAAAGTCCTGCTACTTCCATCATTGACACGTCGTTAAAGTTATCACCTAACACCATCGTTTCAGAAAGATCAACACCATATGTTTCTGCCATGATTTTTAAGCCGTTGCCTTTTGTCGCTTCTTTATGATTAATTTCTAAGTTCTCCTTACCTGAAGCACTCACATCAACATTGACAGCTTCTACAAGTCGCTTTCGAGCACGGTCTCTTTTTCCATGATCTTCTGAAAACGCTAAGATCTTAAAAAGCTCACAATTTTCATCTTGTAATAGGTTGTCATAGCTTGTTGTTTGATTGATTGCCCCTTCTTCAAAACGCCTTTCTGCTAAGCTTCGTACTTGATCGTAAGAACCAAATTCACCTGTACTCATGAGAAGATCGACGATGACGTCTAACCCGCGCTTTGAATCATCTGTATACGCACCTTTTGTTGTATATATTTCATAATATACACCCTCTTCTTCAAGGATTTTCTTCATATCCTTAAATTGATGATAAGTTAGTGTTTGTTGATGAATGACTTCTCCATCTTCTTTTCGTAAATCAGCGCCATTAACATTAATTAACGGTAACCGTAAGCTCGCTTCTTTAAGCGGAGCAATTGCTTCAGTGTAATCTCTACCTGTAGCAACCATCACATGAATGCCTTTATCCATTGCTGCTTGTATTGCTTTTATATTTTCTTCTGATATATTTCGACCATCATTTAATAATGTTCCGTCCATATCTGTTGCAATTAATTTAATGTTTTTCATGACTGAATTCTCCCTTGTTTAATCATTCACAATGTATGTTACTTTAATCAGATTTTCGTTTCAACCAATTAAACCTATAGATAGAGTCACCCCTTTGTGATGAAATGAATCGTTTTTGTGTAGGCTAATAACCAAAAAAGGCAGGATATAAATATGGTGAAGAGCAATAGTCGTGTCATAATCATTGGTGGTGGGCTCGGCGGACTATCGGCAGCGATTCGATTGCAACATGCCGGCTTTCAAACAACACTTTTAGAAAAAAATGAAGTTGTTGGTGGAAAGCTTCATGAAGTCCGCCTTGGTTCTTATCGATTTGATTTTGGCCCGAATATCATAACAATGCCGAACGTTTTCAAATCTGTTATTTCACAATTAGGTGAGAACCCTGACACATATTTTAAATTTATAAAGCTGGAAAAACATACGAAAAATTCGTTTTATGATGGATCACACTTATATTTTTCCTCCAATATTGATGAAATGAAAGAGCATTTATTTACTATTGATCCTTCTTCTGCTGATAACTATGATCAATATTTATTAAAAGTAGGGGAATTTTTTCTCCTTGCGCAAAAACATTTTTTACATCGTTCATTTTCTAGCTGGAAAAAATTCATGAACTTGCCATTAATAAAAGCAATGTCATCTGTCAAACCATTTCAATCGATGGACAAATTTCATCAACAGTTTTTTCGCGACGAACGGGTTAGAATGGCATTTAACAAATACGCTACATATATTGGTTCCTCGCCTTATACAGCACCTGCATCATTCGGTTTAATGGGACATTTGGAGCTAGGTGACGGCGTTTATTTTACAAAAGGAGGAAATTACGAGATTGTAAAAGGATTTGAGCGTGCAGCAAAAAATTTAGGCGTTGAAATTGTCACAAAGTGTGAAGTTAAGCGCGCTATAACAACAGGCGGTGTGATAAAACGAGTTGAAACAGAAAACGGTGACGTATATGAAGGAGATGTTTTCGTTTTAAACGGGGATTTACTTACGCAATACCCGAGACTCGTTGAAGAACGTGACCGAAAGTCATTTACGGATAAGAAAATCAGCAAATTGCCTCCATCTAGTTCAGCATTTGTGATTCTTGCAGGTGTAAAAACACGGTTTGACTTGCATCATCATCAGTTTTTTTTCAGTAAAGATCCGGTCAATGAGTTTCGGAAACTATTTGATGACCATACATACAGTGATGACATAAGCATTTACATTAGTACGTCATCAAAAACTTCTCAAGAGATGTCACCAGATGGCGATAACCTTAATATTCTTGTAAATGCTCCCCCATTAAGCGAACGAGACCCACATATTTCAAAGGAAGTGATGTGTGAACGTGTCTTTCATTTATTAAAAGGGCGTGGCCTTGATATGAAACCATACCTCCAGCAATTAAAAGTGATCGATCCACAGACGATTGAAAAACAGTTTCATGCGTTTCATGGTTCAATCGCAGGTATTGCTGCAAACATTAAGAAAAATAGTCTTTTACGTCCTTACAATCGTTCTCAAGACATTCGTAACTTATATTTCGTAGGTGGTAGTACTTACCCTGGTGCAGGATCTCCAATCGTCGTATTAAGTGGCAATAACGTCGCAGATGACATCATTAGAAACGATAAACGTTAATACCCCTATAAAGCTCACGAACTTCCAATAAAATTCCAGGTGCAACCTGGAATTTTATTGGATATTTATCATTATATATATGAATGAATTTCATAATTACGTTTTTTGCGCAGTGAAACGAATGATATTAAATGTACGTTTTATTTGTACTATCAGAATTTATAAATTTATGGTCGATAGATAAGTGCTTCTGCGCCGCTACGCTTGCTCGTCGCAGCTCGAAGGGATTTCGAGGAAGCCGTTGCTCGTTGCTCCTGCGGTTACTCGTCGCAGACTACGTGCCTCTTCCTCTTCAAGCACTTCTTGGAAGTTGATGCGTCGAGGCAGCTCGAAGAATATTCGGAGAAGCGAATGCTCGTTGCTCCTGCGGTTACTCGTCGCAGACTACGTGCCTCTTCCTCTTCAAGCACTTCTTGGAAGTTGATGCGTCGAGGCAGCTCGAAGAATATTCGGAGAAGCGAATGCTCGTTGCTCCTGCGGTTACTCGTCGCAGACTACGTGCCTCTTCCTCTTCAAGCACTTCTTGGAAGTTGATGCGTCGAGGCAGCTCGAAGAATATTCGGAGAAGCGAATGCTCGTTGCTCCTGCGGTTACTCGTCGCAACTCGACGTTTAATCATAGGAGTTGAGCTTGTGGCAACTAAGGCTTACTTCCACAGGAGGTGGTGACTTCGGCGTTGATCACAGGACGTGATCGATTGTAGTCGAAGTTCCTAATTAATGACTTGCACTAAAGCATAAGAGCTTCTAAGTAAGCACACTTCGCTTACTAAGAATCTCTTTAACGAAAAGCCAAGTTTTGTTTACACTATAAGAATGTATAAAATTTTAGCTAAGAAGCAATTTCGGCGTAGTGAAAATTTCTATGTGTATAGTTATGTTCACCGGCTAAATACCCGACATCCTGTCGGAACGCCGGTGTTAGCACGTCCTGTGCGTTACAACTACGCCTTTGTCTTCGCCTTAAAGGCTCGCCAATCGGCGAGTTTTCTTTAGAAGTGAACTTAACAAAAGACGGCGACTCCCGGAGGATTAGTGCAGTCTGAAGATCCACTTAGGCGAAGAGTTGTTGAACCTAAGTTAGCTGAAGACAAGCCCTCGGGAAAGCGTCCGTCTGAAGTGAAGTTCACACTCATCATTCGGAATTTCACATCATATTTTGAGTTATGAAATTGATTCATATAAATGATTGCGCCTTTTTGAAAATAACCGCATAATAAAAAGAAAAGTCATTATATTCTAATTCTTCCACTGTAAAGGAGTTTGATTGGTATGAAGATGAAAGTCTTTGCGACATTTCGAGAAATTTGTGGCAATAAAACGATTCACGTTCCTTTTGAAGATGGAGACACTATTGGGAAGCTTCTCCAGTCCGTTATTGAGCAGTATCCACCAATGCAGGAGGAGCTTTTCGAAAATGAAGATGAGCTAAAGCCTCACATTCATGTATTTATAAATGGTAAAAACGTCATCCATATGAACGGATTAGAAACGGAAGTCGAAAAATCAGATGAACTCGCTTTATTCCCTCCTGTTGCAGGTGGGTAATAATGATTGAAAAAACGCTTGAGATTCGGGGAATTTATAAAAAACAATTAATTTCGTACCTCCAAGAGCTTGGTGGAGTATGTAAAGAAGTCTCTGGAGATGTGAGTACGGTCATGCATGACAAATGGGCGTGTTCTTTATCGAAACAAATGACGTTTCGTTTTTTTCAATCAGATGTCCCAAAAGTGTTTCTTACCTTTAAAGCAGAAAATGAAGAAACACTAAGTACACTTATCAAATCTTTTCGCAAGAAAACGTTCCGTGCCGGTGGCTAAAATAAAGATAGAATGGCAAAACGTAACGCCATTCTATCACACACACTTCTGTTTTATTCGAGGTTATACACCTTATAGTCTCCGTTATTTGATGAGAACCTTAAAATATTTTGATCCTCTGGGATTCCTTCAAAGTAGGCCCCGATACACCCTGTCGTACACCGATGTCCTGATAATAATATGTTGCATGAAAGTCCACTGTGTTTAGCTTCTATTTCTTTCATAAAGCTGAACACTCTTTTAACAAAAAGATTCGGATCTTCAACACCTTTATAAACGCTAGCATCGGGGATCGTCCCAGCCATTTTCACTTCTTGTTTTCGCAGTGTATCTGCCTCACCTAAATCAAACACATCTAGCCGTCTATCAGTAACAACCTCCTTACCTGTAACGATCACCGCTGTATGAATTGCACGCTCTTGTGGAGATGAAAAAACAAAGTCAAAGTTTACCTTGCGAAGTTGGTCTCCTAGTCGTTCTGCTTGTTTAATCCCAGTTTCATTTAAAGGTAAACCGAAACGACCTTGGAGCCTCTCCTCTTTATTAAAATCTGTTTGTCCATGTCTAACCACATAAATCATCGTCCTTACCTCCACAAATGAAAATGTAATTTTCTTATCTACGATTCTATTTCGTGAAGGTTTCATTTATTTCAAAGACTATTTAACCTATTGTTTCCACGGCGTACGTCTCGGAAATAGTCTCGGGACATTCTTTTTATACTCGACATATTCTTCGCCAAATTTTTTCTCAAGATGTGGTTCCTCACCGATAATAAAGTAGGAATAATTAATCGTTGTAAACATTAGAAACCATATAAGTAACGGTATTGAGCCAAAGATCATCACTTCTCCTATCAAAACTAATACGACGCCACTGATCATTGGGTTACGTGTATACCGATACGGACCTGTAACGACCAACTTTTGTGGAGGGTCCCACGGTGCTAACGTCCCCTTTCCTCTCGTTGCAAATTGGCGAACTGTCAATATGACAAGAGTAAGCCCTAAAAGAAGCGAAATCCCCCCTACCAAATACACAACTAAAGTAATTGGAAAACGAAGTCCCCACCCAAAGTCGAAATGGAAGAACAATAATAATAGTGATGGAATGATCACTGTTACATTAAAAGGCAACAGTAAAATAGATATCAAATGTGATAGGACTGAAGGTTGTTTATTTGTCATGAAATCATCTCCTTGATACTAATGAACACAATGTTGATTAATGTTCTACTTACAATTATAATTAGTCCCTATACGAATTCAATATACAATGTTTGTCTGAATGTTGATTACTCAACACTTCAACAAAGCGTGTTCAATAAATCGGAGGTGAAGGAATTGAGCAGTGAAGACCGTCGGGTTGTACGAACAAAAGAACAGATAAGAAATACTTTTGCTGAACTTATCGAAGAAAAAGGATTAGACCGAGTAACCATTAAAGACCTCACATCTAGAGCAAATATTAACCGAGGAACATTTTACTTACATTATGAGGATAAATATGACCTTTTGGAAAAAAGTGAAGAAGAATTATTGAGTGGAATCCAGCAAATTGCAAAAGAGCTTGAAACGATAGAATTAGAAAATTGGGATGATGAAGAACCACATCCAGCAGCTGAAAAATATTTTGCATACTTAAAAGAACATGCCGTTTTTGTAAAAGCGATTTTAGGACCAAAAGGGGACCCTGCTTTTCAAAATAAAATCAAAGCGTTAATTACGAATCAAATAAAAACTCAATTTGTTCAGGCGGATCAAACATCGTTACCGCTCCCGCAAGAGTATTTAATTGCTTATTTAGTTTCTGCGCATTTAGGTGTCATTCAACATTGGATTGAAAATGGCTTACAAGAATCTCCGAAAGAGATGGGAAAGATCATTGCAAATATGAACTTTTACGGACCATTAGCCGCTGGGGGATTGAAAAAATCCCCTTAAAACGTCAATAAGGATGTTTGTATCGAAATGTTTTCGTCAAAACCATTCTACCGTTATGGAAATAAGCATCGTACAACGACATACCTTCCTCGATAATTTTTGTAAAAACGGGACTGTCAATAAGTTGCCGTCCCGCTTCGCTTTCCTTTATAAAACAAAAGAAGCATGGGATTTACGCCCCATGCTTACAAATTAAGCCCCAACATTTACTTCGATATTTAATTGTTTTAGCTTCTCTTTTGGTACAGTCCCTTCTTCCCAACCGCGCACGTGATAATACTCTTTAAGCATTTCTTCTAGGTGGCTTACTTCACCACTTGAGTTTCCTGTTGCTGGCTCTTTCGTAAAACGATCTGGCAGATTATCTGCATCTTTCAAGAAACCAGCTTTATTATTAAAGTAGCGCTCAATGTTATAGACTCTCTCACCAATTCTCATAATGTCGTCTCCCGTAAGTTCAATACCGACGACTGCTGAATATTGTTCAGCATATAAATCAGCATTTTCAGAGAACGCCGAGAATTTACATAGATCAAGTGAATCAGAGAATGCATGAAGGTCTTGGAATACTTTGAGTAACTCGCCTTTTCCTTGTACAGTGTTACGGTCAACGGGCTCTGGAATCCCAGCAATTTCGGCTGCAACTGTATACCCTCTTAAATGGCAAGCTCCTCGGTTACTTGTTGCATAAGCAAGCCCCATCCCTTGAATGCCGCGAGGGTCATATGCAGGAATGGCTTGATTTTTAACAACCATCGCAAGGCTTCCGTCACCAAACTTCGCTGCAGCTCGACCGGGCCCTTCTGCTAAAATATCTCCAATTCCTTCTCGGAAAACAATTTTATCGATCCATTCGATCATGGTATCGACATCGCCCCAGTCGAGACGTTCCTTCATTAACCCTTTCTCATATGCTTCCATTGCAACTGAAAAGGCATTTCCAAGTTCAATTGTATCAATGCCATATTCATTGCAACGGTCGATCATATAAGCAATCGCTTCTTTATTGTGAGAACCACAGTTTGGACCTAATGCCCAAGCAGATTCATATTCAAAGCTCTCCACTTTTACTTTATATTTTCCGTCACTTACTTCAACTTCTTTTTTACACGCTACTGGACATGCATGGCAAGTTGGTTCACCGACAAGGATCTCTTCACGAACCGCTTCACCACTCACTGCCTCCGCTTCAGCATAATGAGTCACTTGCGAGTTACGGGATGGAAGTGCACCTGACTCATTTATAATATTCATTAACACATTCGTTCCGTATACAGAGAGTCCACCTTTGTTCGGTGCTGTTAAAACACCCTCAGCAATCGCCTTTAACCCGCTTTTTACAGCTTCTGGGTATTTATCAGGCATTGCAGGCTCTGGCATATTCCCTTTTTGAGATCCCTTAATGACGATCGCTTTTAAATTTTTTGATCCAGCAACAGCTCCTGTTCCCCCACGACCTGATGCACGATCATCTTCATTCATCCAACCTGCATATTTGACGAGGTTTTCACCGCCTTGCCCAATCGTCATCACACTTGTACCTTTATCACCATATAAATCTTGAAGTGCTTTAACGGTTGAACGAACACCTTTCCCCCATAAACTAGATGCATCTTTCAGCTCCGCTTGACCATTTTCAACATAGAGGTAAACCGGCTTATCACTTTTTCCTGTAAAAATGAGATTGTCGAAACCAGCCCACTTTAAACGGGCTGCTGTCCATCCGCCCATATGTGAATCCGTCACTGTTCCAGTAAGTGGAGAACGTGTCACTGTACAAAGTCTTCCACTCATATGAATCCGAGTACCTGTTAAAGGTCCTGTCATTACGGCTAACATGTTCTCAGGTGAAAGCGGATCAACGTTGTAGATGCCATGATCTACTAAGTATTTAACTCCTAACCCTCGTGCACCAACATACTTTTTTGCATCCTCTTCGTTCAGTTTACGGTACTCAACCTTCCCCTCAGTCAGATCTACCCACGCTTCCTTGTTCTTGTAGCCTCCTAAGTTCATTTTGATACCTCCCCATATTCGATTTTTTACAATCATCATTCACTTCGCCAACATCTTCTAAAACCCCTCTAATTATAAGGGATTTTCTGTCATTTTGCGCAAATCCCTTTTCGAATCCCTTTTATATTTACGATGTCTTGGCAATAAATAGAAGAGTTTAATTTCAAGAAAATCACTAAAACTTTCTTTTTTTCAGGAGATCAAAATGCACTTAGGAAACATCATATAGGCTCACTTTATTAAAGCTTAATGTTTATGTTCTTCTCTTCTAACCAGAAATGTACTTGGATTAAATGAGCGATAAATTGTGGTCCTGTCATTAACTGGCCGAAATAAGGTGTTGCAAACGAAGCCCCCTTTGTATCTACAAGCTTCTTTAACGCATTCTTATCAAAAAGTTCATAAAGCGGGGAGCGCTGTTTTCTTTCCAAAATTGACTTAAGGCCATTTGTGACAAGCTCTGTATAAACAGGATGATGGGTTTTCGGATATGGGCTCTTTTTTCGATAAAGAACTTCATCAGGTAATATGCCTTCTAATGCTTTTCTTAAAATCCCTTTCTCTCTGCCTTCAAGCATTTTCATCTCCCAAGGGATATTCCACACATATTCAACAAGACGGTGATCCGCAAACGGGACACGTACTTCTAAACTAGCGGCCATACTCATCCGATCTTTACGGTCTAACAACGTCGTCATAAACCAAAGCATATTCATATAAAATAACGCTCTTCGCTTTTTTTCAGTCCCAGTTTCCCCATCGTTATACGGCACTTCACTAAGCGTTTCTTCATAACGCTGTTTGACATAGTTCTGTAAATCAAGACGTTTTTTCCACTCCGGACGAAGAATCGCCTCTCTTTCTTTTAACGAACTCATCCAAGGGAAAATCGGTTGATTCATCATTTTCTCGTCATGAAACCACGGATAACCGCCAAAGATTTCATCAGCACATTCTCCAGAAAGGCCTACGGTGACATCTTTTTTTACTTCCTTACAAAACCATAGTAAAGAAGAATCAATATCAGCCATACCAGGTAAATCTCTAGCCGTTGTCGCTTCCTTTAAATGATCGTATAATGCTTCATTTGAAATAACACATCGCTTATGATCAGTCATAAAAGCGTTGGACATCATCTCAATCCAAGGTTTATCACTATTGGGTTGGAATTTGCTTTCTTTAAAATATTGCTCATTGTCTTCATAGTCGACTGAGTACGTCTGAAGAGTCCCACGACCATGCTTCTCGAAATAGTTGCTTGCAATGGCTGTAATCGCACTCGAATCTACCCCACCTGATAAAAACGTACAAACAGGTACATCTGCAACGAGCTGCCTTTCGACGGCATCAATAAATAAAGAACGCACATTTTCAGCAGTTTCTTTCTCTGAATCTGTA
This sequence comes from Bacillus shivajii, assembly GCF_020519665.1. Taxonomy (NCBI): domain Bacteria; kingdom Bacillati; phylum Bacillota; class Bacilli; order Caryophanales; family Bacillaceae; genus Bacillus; species Bacillus shivajii. The sequence goes on along the minus strand of NZ_CP084703.1, from coordinate 1,630,601 downwards.
TGTTGTTTTGATTGGACTTGCCAGTATCTTCGCTTTTCGATCCCATCATGAGAAATTCGCAACCAATGAGCTGGACGGAGTTCCTCCATTCCTTTATACACACCGTGCCCCGGAGTTCGCGACGGACTTAACCCTAGGACTTCTTGAAGGCTTTCTTCATCTAATGTTGGGGTAACATCTGGATGAGCAAAGATCCCTTTCATTTCTGAAGAAAAGAGTAATCCATCCCCTAACGGATAGAAAAACAATGGTTTTACACCGAGTCGATCTCGCGCTAAAAAGACGGACTGACGTTCTTCATCTGATACAGCAAAAGCGAAAATTCCGTTTAACTTTTCAACACAACCTTCTCGCCAATGAATATAAGCTGTCAATAGTACTTCAGTGTCTGAATGAGATTGGAACGTATAGCCAGCTTGCTTCAATTTTGTTCGTACATCTTCTGTATTGTACAATTCACCGTTGTAACATATTGTATATGTCTTTCCACCAACTATTTTAGACATCGGCTGAGCGCCACCTGTTCGGTCAACAACAATGAGCCTTGTGTGCCCGAACAGGACGTGATCAGTGACATCAATGTTCGTAGCATCCGGCCCTCTCTTCTTTAATGTCTCTGCCATTTTTTCAATGACAGCATCCTTATTCGTTAACTTCCGACTAAAATCAATCCACCCTGAAATGCCGCACATGATGTCTCCCTCATTTCTATACGTATTAAATCACTTATTATATGTATTCATGACAGTTTGTCTCATTGCAATATGAGATGTGAATATGCTTGTTTATTCTCAAAAAGTGAAGGGACAACTCTATAATGAAAGAGGATGACTCATAAGTGCCAGGCTCCCCCCTTCTGTTATGGAGGTGCTTAGCACTTTGAATTTGAGTCATCCTCACTAGTCAAGTTTTTGTTAATAATGATGAATTTAGTTCAACAACCACTCCACGCTTTTCAACATTTAACAATTGGATGGAGTGGGATTTAAATATTGCCGCAAGTTCCTGTTGTAGCTCACTTCCTATACCTTGAGGAACAAAGCACATGATCGACGGGCCTGCACCACTTAACGCAATTCCATACATGTTAAAATTCGAAGAAAGAGATACCACTTCGTTGAATTCCGGTATTACTTTATCTCTATATGGATGATGAAAGAGATCATTTTGCATCATCTTCCCTGCTATGTCCCACCTTTCTTGTAATAGGGCAGCTATGAGAACATTACTTATACTACTTGCTTTCACCGCGTTACAATATGATAATTCACTAGGCAGCAAATCACGTGCTGAAGATGTCTTTAGTTCATATTCTGGTATGACAGCGACGATATCGAATTCAGGGTAAATCCCAAATATAACATCTGTCTCTTTATGGTGATGAGTACCAATTACTAAGCCTCCATAATATGAAGCTGCAACGTTGTCAGGATGGCCTTCAAACTGACTTGCCAAGTGGACCTTTTCTTTAGGATGCATCTGTAAATCGAGCAATTGATCTGCAAGTTCAATACCAGCAACGATTGCCGCTGCACTACTACCAAGCCCTCTTGCAAGAGGTAATTCACTGTTTACTTCGACTTCACAAGCCGGGAGTAAACGGTAGAATTGTTCTGCTACTGAAGAGGCTATTTTATAAATAAAGTTTGTTTTCCCTTGAGGGATGTCATCCAGGTTTTCAGATAATGGAACGAACCGCCACTTATCACTTTCATAGACATTTAATTTTAAATAACGGTTAATTGCCAAGCCAACAGAGTCAAACCCAGGACCAAGATTTGCAGTACTACCGGGTACTGTTACTGAGAATAAGTATTTATTTTTCATTGCACGACAACCTTTGCAATGCGATCGTAAATAAGTTGTTCGTTATTTGGAAGGACAGATGATTTAAAGTTCGCTGCTTCAATGGCACATTGTGGATCTTTTAATCCATTTCCAGTTAAAACCGCAACAACTGACTGTCCTGCTTGAATAGCGCCTGTTTCTACTTGCTTTTGGATGCCTGCAATTGATGCGCAAGAAGCAGGTTCAGCAAATACCCCCTCTTCTTCTGCAAGCATTTTATATGTTGAAAGGATTTCTTCATCCGTTACCGCATCAATGATGCCTCCAGAAGAATTAGCAGCTGTTACAGCATTTTTCCAGCTTGCTGGATTTCCAATACGAATAGCTGTAGCAACGGTTTCAGGCTTTTCTATTATTCTATCTTTTACAATTGCAGCTGCACCTTCAGCTTGAAATCCATACATTTTTGGCAAACTCGTATTTTTATACTGGCAATATTCTTCAAATCCTTTCCAGTATGCAGTTATGTTTCCTGCATTCCCTACTGGTATAGCGAGAACATCGGGTGCATAACCTAGTTGGTCACAAATTTCAAAAGCTGCAGTTTTTTGCCCTTCTATGCGATTTGGATTGACGGAGTTCACCAGGGTGATTGGAAGCCGATGGCTCAAATTGCGTACCATCTTTAACGCTTGGTCAAAGTTGCCTTCAATCGTATAAATCTCAGCTCCATACATGACAGCTTGTGCGAGCTTCCCTAATGCTACCTTCCCATCTGGAATTAAGATGATACAGCGCATCTTTGCCCGAGCAGCATAAGCGGCAGCAGCTGCTGATGTATTACCGGTCGAGGCACAAATAATCGCTTCACTCCCTTCTTCCTTCGCCTTAGCAACCGCCATCACCATTCCTCTATCTTTAAATGAGCCTGTTGGATTTGCACCTTCATATTTCACATAAAGCTCAATCCCCCATTTTTCTGATAAATGTTTGAGTGGAATAAGTGGAGTGTTCCCTTCATTTAACGAAAGTTGTGGTGTATCTTTCTCTATAGGAAGAAAATCTTTATATTCATTTAGCAGCCCTTTCCATCTCATGCCTCCTCATCTCCTTCCACCCGGTAACTGCTTTTTATAAGATTAACAACTTCTAATCCTTCTAATTTGTGTAAAATTTGCTCATAATTCATTTTTGATACTTTATGTGTTGTTAAAATAATTTCTGCTGCATCACTGCCTTGAACTGGGAGCTGTAAGATTTTTTCGAGACTCACTTCATATTGTGCAAATAACGAAGTGAGTGCTGAGAATGTTCCAGGTTTATCGTTAGCTTGTAAGCGAAGGAAATATTTCGCATATATTTCATCTGCCGATTTCAATAACTTCTCAAACTGAGGGGCTACAGCCTTATTTCCATTGACTCCAAGACGTATGTTTTTCACAACTTCTACAAGGTCAGAAACGACTGCCGTTGCTGTTGGGAGCTTTCCTGCACCAGGACCGTAAAACATCGTTTCACCTACTGCTTCTCCGTATACATATACAGCATTAAATTCGTCGTTTACAGATGCGAGTGGATGAGAGTGTGGAAAAAGTGTTGGCTGTACACTCACTTCTACTTTGTTATCTGTTCGCTCAGCTAGCCCAATCAATTTCATGGTGTAACCAAGCTGGTCACAATAATCTAAATCATCCGTCGTCACTTGAGAAATACCTGAAAACGTCACATCATCGAGGTGAACCGGCATAGAGAACCCAAGTGTACCCAGTATTGCTGTCTTCCTTGCAGCGTCAATCCCTTCTACATCTGCTGTTGGATCACTTTCGGCGTATCCAAGTTCTTGTGCCTCACAGAGTACTTCCTCATAATCACGACCTTCTTGTGACATCTTCGTTAAGATATAATTTGTCGTTCCATTTACAATCCCCATCATTTTTGTAATTCGGTCAGACGCTAACCCGTCTGCTAAACTTCGTAATATCGGAACCCCTCCAGCTACACTAGCTTCATAGAATAAATCACATTGGTGATGAGCTGCTAGCTGAAGTAAGTCACTTCCGTAAACGGCCATTAAATCTTTATTAGCCGTCACTACGTGCTTTTTATTTTCTAGTGCTTGAATCATGTAATTTCTCGCATCATCAATACCGCCCATCACCTCAAGTACGACATCAATTTGTGGGTCATTTAATACATCATCCGGGCAGGTTGTTAGCCTCTCTTCTCCAATTGAAATGTCTCTTTCTTTATCGAGTTGTTTTACAAGCACTTTCTTGACTTTTACGTTGCAGCCCACTTGGTGACTTAATTTATCCTGATGCTGATCAATAATATGGACAACACCCGTGCCAACAGTACCTAGACCAAGAATCCCTATATTAATTGTTGTTTCCATTTCTTCCCCACTCCTTATTGTCCTCTTTAAAAATACATTTGTATTTATATAAAGGACATTATAGAGAGTAAGTTGTTTCTTTACAACCCTTTAAAGCAAAAAAGTTCACCTTTTCACTAATAATTTCTTTTTTTCTGACCATAAAACAAAAATTACTTTTCACACAGCTTTCTAAAAAAAGAAGCCGAAAATGATTACCACGGATTTTGAAACGATACTAAAGACGTAATCGTACATAAAAGGAAACAGCCACTAATTTACGAGGAATAGGGAGGTGGAATGTTGTTAATAGATATCTTTATCGTTATTTGCCTTATTTTCTCAACAATTCTCTTCGTGAACTTGCTCGACAAAAGAAAAAAGAAAAAAAATAGAAATACGCCTCACAAGGAAAAAACACAACAAGAAAAAGAAACGGAAAAGCTAATTACCATTGAAAAAGAAAGATCTCATAGAAGCACAGGAAGGTTTTACTAGCCGTTCGTAAAAACAAAAAAGGCATAGAGAATTTTCCCTTTCTCTATGCCTACAGTGTGATTTACTAATCACATGTATTTAAATCAATTTCATAACTCAAAAGATGATGCGAAATTCCGAATGATGAGTGTGAACTTCACTTCAGACGGACGCTTTCCCGAGGGCTTGTCTTCAGCTAACTTAGGCTCTACAATTCTTCACCACATTTCCAAAGTTGATATCCACCGGCACCCCTCCAACTTTCTTCATTTTAATTATTCTGATAATAGCAACCGCTATGATCATTTCATGAATCTTTAAATGAACAACTTTTATCCTTCTAGTATGGCAATGTATATAACCTCCTCACCTACATCCGTTTCAAAAGTAAAAACACATGAGTGCTTTTACCCATGTGTTTGCCTGCTTTAAATATTTTCTTTCTCACGAATGTAAGTTAACAGCCTCTCGCAGCCTTCTTCGACTAATTCATATGTTTCTGTAAAGTTGCCAGTAAAGTACGGGTCTGGTACATCTTCGACTTTATTTTCTGGAATAAAGTCAAGAAGTCTTGCGATCTCTCCACCTTCTGTGAAGCTTTTCATTCGATTTAAGTTTCCGATGTTTGAAGCATCCATTCCAATAATGTAATCAAATGTTTTCAAGTCATCTTTTTTCACTTGTCTTGCTTTTAAACCTTCATGTTCAACTTGATACTTCTTTAACATTTCAATCGTTCCTTCGTGAGGAGGATTGCCAACATGCCAGTCCCCTGTACCAGCTGAATCAATATCAAAATGACCTTCGAGGTTTGCTTTTTTTACTTTATCTCGAAAAATTGCCTCAGCCATCGGAGAACGGCAAATGTTTCCAAGACATACAAATAACACTTTTACCACACATATTCGCCCCTTTGATTTGTCTCTTCATTCTAGTGTTTGTTCAAAAAGGAGGATAAAAAAGACTAAAGTTCGAGGCGGCGTAGCTTTGAGGATCGAGCGTATGCTTTTAGATACGTGAGAACCTTAAAAAGCAAGCCAACTAGCTTCAATAGGATGTGTGACTTCGACGTTCGACACAGGACGTGTCGGTACTTAGTCGAAGTTCTTCTTCTCGGTGTGTCATTTTTACCAGACTTTTTGAACATCCTCTTCTAGTATATCCCACCAGAAAAGACGATAAAAACCTATCCTTTATTTTAGCTTTCTTCCCTGAAAATGAGCAAGGGCTGTTATCTTTATTCCTGAAAGCTTTCAATTCAAAAAAATGCTTAGAGGTTCAAAAGAACCTCTAAGCATTTTAACTTTCTATTATCCAGCAGCAACAAGCTCTTTTCTATTTAATAAGTCCGCATGGTTCGTACGAATATGTTCAACCACTTCATCAACCGTTGTAAATGCATTTCCGACTGTAAATGTTTTTACAGATTTTAGCGATTCAAATGATGAGACGTCCCCTTTCAAAATTTGCACGATTTCTTCTGGATCACACTCAAATTGCTCGAGGTTGACCCCGTCACAGTTGCAATCAACATTTTCAAACCGTTCATAAATTACGGTAACCCCTTCACCTACTTCTTCGCCCAGTAATTCTCTCGTTTCAACTAGATCTTTGACGATCACACTAATCTCCTTCTTTCACGTATAAGTTGAGTTTGTGAAACACATCACTAACCTTCATTACAATTACCACTATACACCTTAAAAACGCTTTTGTTCAATTTAATTATGAAAATTTCTTTACAGTTATTAAGAGAAGCGAACTACTTTATCTTGAAAGCAATCTTTTGTTGTAAAATTCCACTGTTTTGCGTAGAATAAGAACATACGTTCGTTTTTCGTTTTATCTCTATTCGCATAAATTGTTACTTCTCAAAACCGTTACAGGCGCACGCTTTTACCTCAAGGTACAAGTGCGACATCGTTCTAGCTTCGCTTTACTCGCTATCACGGTGTCTTCTTTGCCGCAGACACGGCTTCAGCATCAAGAATTTCCTGTCTCTTCCTCTACAAGCAATGCTTTGAGGATGGGTCCGTCGAGACAACTCGAAGCTTACTCTTGAAGATGACGTTCGTCGCTGGAGTCGCCGCCTTTCACTTCTTTGAGTTTATATACTACTCCTACAATGCAATAGCAACACTCTTTACCTGCGACGAGTAATCGCAGGAGCAATCTTTTAGAAAACAACCATTTTAATAAACAATTCACCCAAGGTAACTATCAAATTTCAGTAAACCATCATTTAAAATAATTTTTAGGAGTGATCAAAATGAATCGAGATCGTGGTGTGATTAAGTGGACATCGATGATGCTTCCTGAACATGTCAAACGATTAAAAGAGTTAACAGAGCAACAAGAAAAAAAGGAAAAACCGGCATTAGATGAACAAGTTTTCGAAGAATGGAGTCGAGTCCTTGGAAAAGCTTATTATGAAAACCATTCAATTAAGCTCACATTATTTGGAGATGGCGATGAAATATTTATTGAAGGAGAAGTTCTTCGCATTGATCAAACGGCAAATAAATTAGTACTTCAAACAAGGGAGGGCAAAGAAAGAGTATCCTTCTCTGATATCATTGACCTTTCAGTGATTGCATAATTTTTAAGGAGAACGGGGCAGACCCCGTTCTCCTCTTTATGCTTTATGGCCTCCGACAAGTGTATTTCGGTGACGGGCAGTTCCTCCTTGTGCATAAGAAACACCTCGTAATAATGCGTTTGACCCATGCTTTCGTCTAATTTCATCCATCGCATAGCCGAGTTCTCGTTGCTTCGGACGAGCTGTATCCAGCAAATTTAACTGGATCGAGTCATCATCACAAATGTTTGCTAAAGCAACGGAAACACGCCGTACCGTGCTACCATCATAATTCTTTGCGAATATTTTTAAACATACGTCGTACATCTCCATCGTTATATTCGTTGGTTCTGCTACCGTCATTTGACGATGAAACCCTCCACTTGTAGCATCTTTACTATAACCGACACCGAGACAAACCGTCTGCCCAGCCCTACGTTCTTCACGCGCACGCGCTGCCACTTCTTCACACATTTCTAAAATAACACGCTTTACTTCTATTGGATCATTATAATCTCTCATTAATATTTGGCTTTTTCCGTAACTAATTTGCCCGTTCAAAATCGGTGCCCCGAGCTCGGAAAGATCAACACCCCAAGCATGGTAATAAAGTTGGTTGCCCATCACGCCAAATGCTTTTTCTAATTTAGGTAATGAATAAGCGGCAAGCTGCTCGACTGAAAAGATCCCCATATGATTAAGTCTTCTCTCCACTCTCGAACCAATCCCCCACATTTTTTGCAGAGGCGAGATCGGCCAAAGTTTTTTCTCGACATCATCATACGTCCACTTCGCAATTCCGCGCTTTTTTGCCTCAATATCTAAACATACTTTTGACATGAGCATGTTCGGACCAATCCCGATTGCACATGAAAGCCCAAATCGCTTATATAAGTCATCGCGAATTTTTTCAGCTAGTTCCCAATCACTCCCCCACAACCGCTCGGTACCACGAATGTCAAGAAAGCTTTCGTCCACACTGTACGTATGGATCGCCTCCATCGGGACATATTGATAAAACAGTTCTGTCACTTGCACTGAAATATTTAAATACGTCGCCATCGTTGCGTTAACGAGTTGAATTCGTGAATCTTTCGGCACTTCAAAAAGCCTGTTTCCGGTTTTAATCCCGAAGTCTCTTTTTAAAGCCGGTGTCGCGGCTAAAATAACACTTCCTTCCCGCTCTGTGTCCCCTACAACCGCTAAATGACATGTTAAAGGATCAAGCCCGAGCGCGACTGCCGCACAACTTGCGTAAAAACTTTTCATATCAATACACATAATCGTCCGCTTTGGTAGTGAATCGTACGCAATATCCATGTTCTCACTCCTTGTAAAAGAACATATGTTCGTGTTCTATTTTTTATTATATGCAATGACCATTTTTATATCAACTGGAAAAATGCCCCGCCCTTTTTTTAAGCCCACTGAAAAAGTCATGATGTCCGTCCAAAAAATCCTTTTATCAAGTGGTTTTTCAGCGGCCTCAACTTTTTAACATCATTATTTGTCAAATAATGAAAAAAGCTTAGAGAAATGTTTATCTTGTAAACATCAGCCTCTAAGCTTGTGTAAAAAATGATTTTTATTTGTGACTTCCCTAGCTTTTCGCCCCATTTAAAAATTTATTGAAATGTTTTGCTGCAAAAAGCAGGCCTATAATCGCAACGATAAGTAATACGGCTATTGATGCCCCAATATCTGTTACACCTGCGCCGCGAAGCATAATATCTTGAAATCCTGCTTGTGCCCAATATTGTGGAACAAATAAAGCGATTCGTTGCATGAGTTCTGGTAAAAACTCGATCGGAACCCAAAGGCCACCTAGCATTGCGCCACCTAAAGCTAACACTTGTGTAATTGCAATCCCAAAGTTTTCACTTTTCGCAAAAAGTGCGATGGCAAGGCCTAAACCAGTTGTTGTGAGTGATAGAACGATCGATAAAATGAAAATCGCAAATAAATTACCGAGATAAAGATCGTAAACAAGGTAACCAAAGCCAAGTAACACCCAAACTTGTACAAAGACGATAATGATAAAAGGGACCCACTTTCCTAATAAATATTGGTACTTATTTAATGGTGTGCTTGCTAGCCTCGCTAGCATTCCGCCTTCTCGATCTTTCAAAAATGAGTTGACCATTGAAATGATGATGAAAAAGGTGAACATAACCGTATAACCTGGTACGATTTGCGTAATCGCATTTTGTTCCTCAGACTGCTGAGCGACTTCATTAATAGAGAATGGTGGCTCTAATAACGCCGTTAACTCTTCTTCGTTTGAAACTCGCTCTCTTAATATCTGTTCCACTTTTTCTTGTTGAAAAGAATAAGCGATGTTTTCAACAAGGTTTTGAACCGGACGAACCGAGTCTTGTTTTAGTGAATCGAAATGAAAGTCAATGGCATTTTGTTTCCCTTCATAAAGGCGGTTTTCAAATCCTTCTGGGATGATAATAAGGGTAGATATATTACCGCCCTCCAACTCCTCTATAGCCGCTTGTTCACTTGACTTCTCGATCAGATCAAAAACTTCTGCTTCCTCGATAATCATAAGAAATTGTTCTGACATTTCTGTTGCATCTTCATTGATATAATGGACGGTAAAAGTGACCTCATCAACCGCACCGAAAATGAACGAGAATAAGACGATGAAAAGAATCGGCATCCCAAGTAACCAAAAGAAAAAGCCTTTATCTGTCAATTGTTTTTTCAATTCTGTTTTGATCATACTAAAAATCATCGCACTGTACCTCTCAATCCCTTAAAGATGATCCTGTCAGTGACAGGAAGATATCTTCTAAACTTTGTTTCGTAATCTCAAGACGCTCGACTTGCGCTTCTTTTTTTAAAAGCAGGTCTGCGATATCATCGATCACCTGTAAGGGTTCATTCGTATCAATTTTATATCCTTCTTTCACATCGGAAACTTCGCCGAACTGTTTTAAATCTTCTTTTTTTACACCTGTTCCTTGAACAAATATAGAAGGCGTTGCATACTTCACAAGGATTTCTCTTACTGTTCCACTTTCTACAATCTGCCCTTGGTCAATGAGCGCAATTTTGTCACACAAGTTTTCTACTTCTTCCATGTAATGGCTTGAATAGAGCACCGTCTTCCCTTCTGACTTCAAATCATTAATAATGTCAAAAATATGATTTCTTGATTGGGGGTCAACACCAACTGTCGGTTCGTCTAAAATGATTAAATCCGGGTCATGGAGTAAAGCACATGAAATATTCATACGTCTTTTCATCCCTCCAGAAAAATTCGTCACCGGATCCTTCCTTCGATCAAATAGACCGACTTTCTTTAAAACTTCATCCATCCGTTTTTTTAGTTGCTTGCCTTTCAATCCATAAATACGTCCAAAAAACGAAAGGTTATCAATCGCTGTCAACTTCTCCTCAAGACAAATATCTTGAGGGACATATCCAATTCGCCTTTGTATCGCAGTCTTATCCTTTCTTAGCGGCTGGTTGAAAAGAGACACATCTCCTTCAAAGTCTTCTAGAATACTAGAAAGGATTTTCATAAGTGTCGACTTCCCCGCCCCATTCGGACCGATCAGACCGAAACAAATTCCTTCATCAATATGTAAATCGATATTCTCTAATGCTCTTCGATCCCCATACCGCTTATTTACATTCAAGAGCTCAATCATAATCTCCCTCCTAAAATTTATTAACCATTATTTATTGTAAGCGAACAGTAGAGAACATTCCATATTTTTCTAACGATCATCCAAGATTAACCAGGTGCCAGGCACCTGGTTAATTTTGGATAAGAAAAGCATCACCCTTTTAATGAATGATGCAATACTTCATGTTTATTTTTTTCGAAATTGTTTTCCTGCAACCGCTTCTACTAAGGTTGGATACACTTGATAAAGCTTTGATGCTGCACTCATCCATCGCGGTAAGTTTAGCTCTCGTTTCGGTTTTTCAATTAAGTCAACGGTTTTAATAGCTACTTTTTCTGAGTCAAGCATGTAGCGTTCAACGTTCTTTTGATATTCGCCACTTTTATCAGCCATATCAAAAAACTTCGTTCGTACTGGACCAGGATTGACAACGCTAACGTTCACATTTTCATCAGCAACTTCCATGCGTAAACTGTTCGCAAACCCTAAAATGGCATGCTTTGATGCGGAATAGCCACTCGACTTTGGCGTCGCTAACTTCCCTGCTTGTGACGCAATAAAAATAATATGCCCTTCGTTTTTCTCGATCATCGAAGGTAAAACGGACTTGGTACTTGAAATCGCCCCAAAAACATTCACTTGAAACATCGCTTCAATATCCTCGATTGACGCTTCTTGAACGGAATCGAACAAGCCAAACCCTGCATTATTAACTAATACAGTAACATGACCGATCGTCTGTTTAATATTTAAAAAGACGTCATGAATATCTTCTTTATTTGAAATGTCGACTTCGAAAACATAAGGAGCGACACCTGTTTCTTCCTTAATTTCAGAAGCGATATTTAAAAGTTTTCCATAGGAGCGAGCCATCAAAATCGGCACTCCACCTCGCCTTGCTACTTCCCTAGCCACCTCTTCCCCAATTCCACTTGACGCTCCAGTAATGACTACTCGCTGTTTACTCCAATCAATCATCCGTATCGTATCCTCTCATAATTATCAATGCATTCATTATAAACGGTTCTTTAATAACTTGTCTTTTATTGAACGAAAAATATAACAAACCTACTAATTATTTTTTCATTATGAAATATCAATACCTGTTATCACGGCTTCACGTTCATATAAACATCATACAAAATATGTAGTTTTTAATTGCGCAGTATAAACGTAAGGTCCATTTGCTTCGTACCATAGACCTTCTTCCTATTCATGATGTTTAACAATCATTCATCGCGTATATTGTCGTAACACATGTATAATGATAAGACATTAATGAAACGAACAAAATGTTTTTAATGTTGAAAGTGCTAGAGTTAGAAAATTCTGAATATAATAAACTGTACCTTTTCAAATGAGTACCTCTAAGTTATACTATACAATATGCAAATAGTGTTATCTTACATTTAATTTATTTTGAACTCATTTATACGTGTTACGAATGAACCATCGTTTTTTTCCTATATTAGGAGGTATCTTCATGAAAACAAGCCAATACGACGTTGTGATCGTCGGCGGTGGCTTAGCAGGATTATCATCCGCTGCTTATTTAGCCAACTCTGGTAAAAAAGTAGCCTTAATTGAAAGTGGAAAACTTGGAGGCCGTGCAACGGTCATGAATTTAAAAGGTTTCCAATTTAATTATGGAGCTCATGCAATTTACGGGCGGGACCAATCCTACTTAACCACTCTTGAGAAAGAACTTAAACTCAACTTATATTGGGCAGATTTTACACAATTGAAAGCTAAATACGACTTAGGTGAAGAAGTGTCAGTTGTCCCAACAAACATCGGCGGTCTCATTCAAACCAAACTTTTAAAGGGCATGGACAAATTCCGTTTTGCCTATCATATCCTTTTTACGATGCTCGGTTTTGAAAAAGGCGACCCTAAAGTATCGATACAAGATTGGATTGATGAAAGGAAAATTAGTCCTTCTGTAAAAGAAATGATGCTAAATTTAGCTGCATCAAATTTCTTCACCGGGGAACCTGAAAAAATCCCTTCTGACGTGTTCTTTTCTTACTATCGCCGTTTATTTAAAACAAACATTCCAGTTAGCTATATTCAAGGTGGCTGGGAAGAGTTAATTAAACAGTTTATCGATATCATCGAAGATAATAATGGGAAAGTGTTTACAAAAACGAAAATTACAAATGTTAAGACGGAAAACGATGTGGTGAAAGAAGCTTTCTCCAAAAAGGAAAGCTTTAAAGCAGATCATTTTGTCTTTGCAATCCCGCCGGATCAACTACGTACTGTTTTTGAGCATACACCCGTTGAGCACGACTTAAAGCGCTATTCTGAGTACGAACCAACATACGTCATGTTTTACGATATTGGTTTAAAAAAGCGGATCGACTCTCCCTACACATATATTTTTGACCGTGACCGACAAATCTTTATTACCGATATTTCTTACTATGATATGGAAGCGGCACCCCCTGGAGGGCAACTACTCCAAGCGATTGCTTACTTAAAAGAACACGAAGTCGATGACCCAGCCGCTTACGAACGGATAAAGAGCCGAATCGAAGATTTCTACGATAAACATTTTGAAGGATGGCGAAAGCAATTAGTTGTTCCGCGTGTCTCCAACAAAGCCGTCGTTCAAGCGATCAAATGGACGATGACACAACGCGGATTACCTACTCACTTCTCAAGTCTCTCAAACTTATACTTTGCCGGAGATTGGTGTGAAGGAGAAGGACAATTATCAGAGCTTTCATTTTCAAGTGCATACCGCGTTTCTCAAGAAATCATCAAAAAGCAAACTGAACAAAAAGGAGCCTAACCTTTAATCATGCAGAGCAGTTATTAGTGAACTGCTCTGTTTTTATTGTCCATACACTTATTTTTATAGATTTGCTTTCATTATCTATTTATTCTTCCTTCCCTTTTTAGTAGAATAGTAGACGGCTAACATGCAATCCATCGTATTTTTTTGGAGGCTAAACAAAATGACAACTGAACAAACAACACCAAAGTGGAAACAGCATTTACAAAACCTTGTAGAACATAAATACTTTCATACCGCCATTATCTTACTGATCTTATTTAACGCAATCATTGTTGGAATAGAAACATACCCTACAATTTATGCAGATTATAAATCACTCTTTTTCACATTAGACTTTATCCTTTTATGGATCTTTACAATTGAAATTGCATTACGATTACTTGCAGCACCTTCATTTAAAGGTTTCTTTAAAAGTGGCTGGAACTGGTTTGACTTTTTAATCGTTACAGCTGGACATGTTTTTGCAGGTGCTCATTTTGTCACAGTGCTACGTATATTACGTGTGCTCCGTGTTTTCCGTGCGATTTCGGTTATTCCATCGTTACGAAAACTTGTTGATGCACTCGTTATGACGATTCCATCTTTAGGAAATATTTTATTGCTCATGAGCATCATCTTTTACATCTTTGCAGTAACTGGGACGATGTTATTTCAAACAGTGGCGCCAGAGTACTTTGGTACATTGGAATTATCACTACTCACTTTATTCCAAGTGGTCACATTGGAGTCTTGGGCAAGTGAAGTAATGCGACCAATCTTTCATGAGTTACCTTGGTCTTGGGTTTACTTTGTATCGTTCGTACTCGTTGGAACATTTGTCATCTTCAACCTCTTTATTGGTGTCATCGTCAACAATGTCGAAAAATCGGAAACAGCTGACGAAGAAGACGTAAAAGAAACGCAAGAAGATGTTAAAGATACTCACGAGGAAGTAATGGCATTACGAGAAGAGGTTAGAGAATTAAAGGAACTAATGAAGCAGCAAATTGATGAGAATAACAATCATCCAGGTTAAAGAAACTTTGGTCGCCAATATCTCGATTGGTGACCTTTCTTTTTCAACACGGGCCCCATGAACGCTTCATGACACTCCATCTTTCCTTCCTCATGAATATGAACACTTCATGGTACTTTTCCTCTAAGGACCGCTTGCATCAGCACCAGTACAGCTAAATTCTTCCCAACACTCCTACCTTGACTTTGTACCACCTACAAAAATGGCACTTTTCTACAACACCACCTCAAATATAAATCCCCTTGTAAGGTTTTCTTACATCTTTTACATTCAGTTATCATTTTTTATGATATAGTATGAAAAAGATGAACTAGAAACGTGATGGAGGAAGGGATCGGCATTGTCCTATAAAGAACGTAAAGTAATTACAATCGGGGTGGTCAGTGAGCTTACTGGACTTTCAGAACGCCAAATTCGTTATTATGAAGAACGTAAACTGATCTTTCCTGAACGCAGTAATGGAGGTACGAGGAAATATTCTTTTAATGATGTAGAACGCCTCGTTGATATTGCAAATAAAATGGAAGATGGGATGCAAACATTTGAAATCCGCAGAGAAATGAAAAGAAAGGCAGGTCTTAGAGAAAAAATGCTGCGTGGACAGTTAAATGCTGCATTTAAAATACGTAAATAACGCCTCCTTTAAGCATTTTGAGCACCTTCTCCTCCCCCTTTTTCCTTTATAAAACAAAAAAATCCATTTTATCTCCCCCACTTCTTCATGAACATCCATACAGTTGGCATACTAAAGACAAAATGATGTTCATGAGGTGAATAAAGATGAATCCATTAGTAAAACTCCTAAAAGAAACAAAAAGTATCTTGACTTGTCTATTAGGCAAAAATATTCCGAATCCTACAAATTTTTCTCCTGACAAACTTTCCTCTTTACAATTGATAAAATTGTTGGTTATAATTTTTTCGCTCACTTCCATCTCTGTCTTTAGTACGACAAGTATAAGTTATGCCCAAGAACCTAGCTTAGACTCTCCTAAAGCTGCGATTATTATCGATGACTTCGGAGGAGAGACTGGCGGAGTTAAGGACTTTTTTGACTCAGATATTCCGATCACCTTCGCGATTATGCCATTTTTAGAGCATTCGACCGAACAAGCGAAAAAAGCGAACGAACTTGGCTTTGAAGTAATTATTCATATGCCATTAGAGCCAAAAAGAGGGAAACGATCGTGGTTAGGTCCATCACCGATCACCTCAGATTTATCTACAGAAGAGGTGAAAAAGAGAGTCCGTAATGCCATTGAAGATGTCCCACACGCAAAGGGACTAAATAACCATATGGGATCTAAAATCGTCGGTGATGAACGAATCATGCGTGCAATCATGGAAGTAGCTAAAGAACATGAATTATATGTCATTGACAGCGGTACCAATCCCAAGTCTGTTATTCCACAACTAGCACAAGAAATGAACATTCCGTTTGAAATTCGTGATCGCTTTATAGATGACAGTATGTCGAGTAGAAATCATGTTTATAGACAAATGGTAAAAGTATGTGAGTTAGCAAAAGACCACGGAGAAGTAATCGCTATTGGACACGTCGGCGTAAAAGGAATAGATACGTTTAACGGAATTAATGATTCTCTACCTTACTTTGTGAAAAATAACGTGCAGATTGTTCCTGCTTCTCACTTAATTGAAACAAAAATTGAGCAAGAACCAGATAAATTTTGGCAAGGAGAAGGAGAAAGTGATGAATAAAACAAAAGAAAGACTAGTAATGAATTTTACAGCAAAAGACGGTACGGAAGTTACATTACGCCCCGCAGTAAAGGATGATGCATTTGACATCATTACGAATGTACAAGACATTATTCAACAAGGACGTTACATTCAAAAAGAAAAAGTACGAACGATTGAAGAAGAACAATCATTCATTCAAGAAATGATTGAAAAAGATAATATGTATGTGGCAGTTGATATTGGTGGTCACGTTGTCGGCATTGCCAGACTCATTCGGGGAGACTTAAAAATGAAGAGGCATACTGCTTTATTTCGAACATGGTTAAGTAAAGACGCCCAAGGGAAAGGGTTAGGTAAAAAAATCATGGAATATACGTTAGAATGGGGGCGAATTCATCAATTACATAAAATTTGCCTCACTGTTTTTGCAGAAAATAAAGTAGCCAAGCAACTCTATGAAAGATACGGATTTGTTACTGAAGGTGTTCAAAGAGAACAAATTTACATCGACGGTAAATACGATGATGAAATATTTATGGCTTACTTTTATGAGTAAAACAATAACAGACCCGTAAAAAACCACGGGTCTGTTTGTCCGTTTCATTTCACTTTTCCTACTTTGAAAAAATGAAGTGTATTCCTTTTTTAATAAGTGGAGGCAACTTTTCAAACGAATAGGTTACATTTAACCGTTCTGTCCAACTGTGTGGGTCTTTACCAAGTGGACCAAAATTGACGACTGCCATATCAAGCTCCTCCATTTCTTTCAACGGAAGGTTGTAACTTACATTCCATAACGGCATATTTTTCGTTAAAGAATGAAGGTGAACTGCTGATTCTCCTAACGAAGTATAACTCAAATCTGATAAGCCAGGAAAATAATGAACCGTTTCTAAGTTAATATTTAGACGTTCTTTCGCTTCTTTTGTTAAATAACGACACAATCCAATCACTGTTTCGTTTTCTTCTGAAGAAACTGCAGGGTAATATGGGGGTGCATAAAATAAAACAATCATGGGGGCTAACTCTTTACAAAGCGATGCAATTTCATTGACCATTTGGATCGTCAGTTCACGCTCATCCCCATCTGTTTCATTTGCTTGAATAAAAGATACTCGTCTTTCTACCTCATCTTCTCCTGCCGTTTTAATCGCATAATCAAGAAGCTCTTGAAACGTAAAAACATTGATTTTCCTCTCCTTTGGGGAATAATCATGGATTTCAGCGAAGGCAGTTTCCCTATCTTTATAAGCAATGGCAATTTTTTCAGCTGTCGATCTAGCAATTTTCAACAATTGACCTGTCACTTCTTTTGCCGTCTTTTTCATCGTCATTAAATTAAAAATCATTACAGCAGTATGAGGTATTTGCACAGAATAATCTAGTTTCAGATCTTTTTGTAATAAAGATGTTGGAGGAGGCGTCTTTTCTTTCCCGACCTTTTCAGATAACGTAGGGTTTAATTCGATTGCATCTGTTAAATAAGAGGTCATGAAGTTCCCATTTAATCCTGAAAAAGGTTCTGCTACATGTGACTCTTCTCCAAAACAATAAAAACCAGGTAACATTTTCCCTAATGAGCCTTGATATATATATAATTGTTCATCACCTGGAAATGTCGAAAAAACCGGCTCAGTATTCCAGACAACTTCATATTTTAATTGATGTTGTTTTGCTAGGTCTAATAATACTGGTGTAGCAGCACGCATTCCCGTTGAATTCACTTCCTCATCAGGAACAGCTAAGAACACGATATTCCCCTCAAATTCTCCGTTGGAAGCCGCTTCGACCATGGACATACAGATCGCTATACCAGCCTTCATATCCATCGTTCCTCGCCCAAATAGCCACTCATCCTTTTCTAGGTCTTTTTGAATGATCGGTGGAAGCTGCTCTTTTTGTTCAAACATTTGCTTCGTCAATTCCCTCGGCCTAAATGCCAAGTGCTTCCATTCACCATAATCTTCTACATCCACTACATCCAAATGCCCCATTAATATCACAGTTTTCTCTGTGTTTGTCTTACTTTTTACAAAAGCCGTCACAAATTTTCGCCCATCATCTGTATAATGGGTTTGGAGAAATCCTTCATGCTCTTTAAAGTAAGGAAGAGAACGTAGTTCATAATCTACAAACTCCATAATACCAATTTCTTCTTCGGAGCCTGTAACACTACCATATTCCACAAGAGAAATCGTGAGATCTTTTACCCCTTCAGCTGTTTGCCACTTTTCCATTTTTCTTCACTCCTAAAAGCCCGCTATAAAGCAAAGTGTCTCCTTACCACACACATTCTCTGTGATGTGCGAAAAAACCTTTAACGAATACAGATTTTTACTTTATGAATGGGCTTTTATGAACTGGACGATTTCAGCTGGTTCTTTGTTAATAAATGTTTCCGTTGTTTTGTACCCTTCTTTTTTTCGCCTTTCATATGTTTTTTTTGATATAGGGCGTTTTTTCCCCCACATAATCGATGATGGATCGTCCCACGTATTAAAAGTGATCATTTCTTGTTTATAAAAATAACAATTTCCTGAAGGATATTTTTCACAAATATATTTGACTGTTTGTTTACTATGCATAACGCTCACCTCACCATCAGTATGGATCGATAGAAAAAAGAATAAACTAAAGACAAGCACGATAGCTCACTTTTTTCATAAACATAATGTAAGCGCTTACAATATTTGTTGACAATTTCTTCGTTTCCAACTAACATATTAAATGGGTATAAATGATATTTCATAAGTAATCTCAAGGTGGTTAAGAAATTGAGGTTAAATCTAACAAAGGAAAGTGTGCATGGAAATGCAAAAACTTGAAGAATCGAACATTTTAGGAAAAGAAATTACACCGTTTTTAATTCCCGCTGAAAAAGTGGCTCATGTTCAACCAGATAATTCGTTAGAACACGCTCTGCTCGTTCTCGTAAAATCTGGATATACAGCAATCCCTGTATTGGATACTGCATTTAAATTAAAAGGCTTAATTAGCAAAGCTGAAATATTAGATACGATCTTAGGAATCGAGAAAATTGAACCTGAAAGACTAAATGACACAAAAGTAAAAGACGTTATGTCCACGTCTCTAGCTTGCATCAATGATTTTTCGCCTTTTGAAAAAGCTTTGTCGTACTCTATTAACCATCCGTTCGTTTGTGTTGAAGACGATTTCGGCTCTTTTATAGGGATCATCACTCGAAGTAAACTGTTAGCCTACTTAAATGGATATTTACACGAGCAAAGGAAAAAGCAATAAACAATGTGCAATGGCATTCAAAAATATTATTTTATAAGCATGAACACGAAAAGCCGTTTTAATACTTGAAACGGCTTTTTTATATTTAACTAATATGTCGTGCCTACACTCCGTATATAAATATGTAAGCCTCTATCACCTTACATAAATAAAAGAAATTTAGCTCGTTGCAACTAACGCTCCCCCTTTGCTCACAAGGTTCTGCAATCACCAAGCCCCTTTATGTTTCAAGTATTTTCTGACAAATCTTCTTCGTTATGTTACATTTATTAATGACTATTTAGACAGGCGAAAGAAAAGGAGTGCGTACAAGATGGAAACAAAATTGTTTACACCGATTTCCTTTAAAGGAGTCACATTAAAAAATCGAATTGTCATGTCCCCGATGTGTATGTATTCTTCACACGATGAAGATGGTAAAGTCACGGATTGGCATTTCACCCATTACATAAGCCGCGCGATTGGACAAGTCGGTTTAATCATGACAGAAGCAACGCCCGTTACTCAACAAGGTCAAATCTCTCCCCAAGATTTAGGGATATGGAGCGATAACCATATTGAAGGGTTGAGGAAGCTAATAAAAGGAATCAAAGCATACGGAGCGAAAACAGCCATTCAACTTGGCCATGCAGGGAGAAAAGCAATTTATGATGGTGAGATTCTCGCACCTTCACCTATAGCATTCGTTGATAAGTTAAAAGTGCCAAAAGAGATGACAAAAGAGGATATTGAACGAACAATCGAAGCTTTTAAAGAAGGAGCAAGACGCTCTAAAGAAGCTGGTTTTGACATGATTGAAATTCACGGCGCTCACGGCTATTTAATTAGCCAATTTTTATCGCCCCTCTCTAATAAGAGAACAGATGAATACGGGGGCTCTCGTGAAAACCGCTTCCGTTTCCTAAAAGAAATCATCGAACGTGTTAATACTGTTTGGGACGGCCCGCTCTTTGTCAGAATATCTGCAGATGAATATCATAAAGAAGGCAACAAACTGAACGACTTCGTATACTTTACAAAAGAATTAAAAGAACTGAATGTCGATTTAATTGATTGTAGTACCGGTGGAATTGTTAGAACACCCATCAACGTATATCCTGGCTATCAGTTACGTCATGCTGAAACAATCAAACGAGAGGCAAATATTGCAACAGGTGCAGTAGGTCTTATTACAACTGGCACACAAGCAGAAGAAATCTTACAAAATGAACGTGCTGATTTAGTGTTTATTGGCCGAGAACTGTTAAGAGATCCTTACTGGCCAAGGACAGCCGCAAAAGAGCTCGGTGTTGAACTAGAAGCCCCAAAACAATATAGGCGTTCCTGGTAAAAAACAATAGTGCTCGTTGTGTCTTTCCGGGGCCTCTGAAGACTTCGTAACCGTCGACACAGCTCATAGATTAGCTAAGCATCAATGGAAAAAATGTCAATATCAATGACGACTCAATGGTGATCTTCCACGGCATTTTGTCTCCTCTATAGGCACCATGAAGCTTTGACCCAAAAGCATCTCTAGAATATCATTTTTCGAGGTGCTTTTTTAGTTGCTTCTTCCGACTATGAAACATTCCATAAAGACCAGCCTTTATATAAACTGATGGAATATACGATTCGAACTGAACTGTATCGACCATTTTAGTGCGTTCTTCATCTAATTTTTCAAACGAATGGACGTGCTTCCACTCTTTTAACGGAAAAGGAAGTACATTTGCGACATCAACAAAAAACTCCTTATCCTTTATATTAATGACCTCACCTTTCCATTCAAAACTTGCAAAATAAAATTGCATATTCAAATGGATGACAGCCCCTTTATACATGCCCTTATCCCCCAACAACTCAATTTTCGGATAAGTTGTAATGTTGACTAGGTTTTCGTTAGATTGAAAGAAACACCATACTTCAGGCAAAGGTTTTTCAATCATTGTTTCAAACGTAAATGTTCCCTTAAACACGTAACCGCCCCTTTTAACTTCTCTTTATATCTTTTACAATATTAGTATCTTAAGTTTAACGGTTTAGAAGAAGGGTGTGAAGCAAATGAGCTTTCGTTTTCAAAAACGAGTAAGGGTGGCACCAGGTGTACGTATCAACTTTAGTAAACGAGGTGTCAGTAGCTCTGTTGGCCGTCGCGGGGCATCGATGACAATTGGTAAAAGAGGACTTTACGGAAATGCTGGAATTCCTGGCACAGGACTTTCTTATCGAACAAAACTTAACAGGGGAAATAGTCGTAAAAAAAGCAGTATGAACCAACAAAGAACAGGAAAGCCAGATGCTGAAAAGGTCCAAGTGAACTGGGACGCTCAAAATAACGACCTCGACTTCCAAACAGAAGATGGTCGTTCTCTCACTGATACCGAAATACGTAAAGTAAGAAGTTTACATAAAGAAGAAATTCGCGAAATTTACGAAGAAAAAGCAAAAGAAATCAACGAGAAAACAGATAAACTACTCGACTTACACCACCATTTATTTAACCAAGATAAAGACCTAACAAATGTTGCCGCGAACAGTTTGACATTAAGTGTTGATCGTCCCAATCGTGAAAATATTTATCACGACATTGAATTGGAAAAGAAAAGCACCCTTTCCTTCTTTGATCAATTAAAGCTTTTCCTTCCGAGTAAGCGAAAAGAATTCCAAGAAGAAGTAAACAAAATCACTGACGAGTCCTTTAAAGAAGAGTTAAGAACATTTGAAGAGGAATCAACTGCCATTGAAGAAGAAAAACGTTATAGAATGTTATTAGCAAAAAAAGTGGAGCAAGGTGATACTGAAGCAATGGAAGAATGGCTTAGCCTCTTTTTAGATGAAGTTGATTTCCCTTTAGAGACAGACGTCGATTTTCAAATCATTTCAGATAAGAAAGCCTATGTAGATATCGACTTACCTAAGTTAGAAGATGTTCCTTTTGAAAAAGCTCGCGTATTAAAAACGAACCGTCTAAAGGTTGAAAATAAAACACAGAGAGATCACCGCGAAGACTATGCAATTATGGTAGGTGGCTCAGCTTTTTATTTAGCTAGTTTTTTCTTTTCTTACTTACCAACTCTAGAGGAAGTCGTTATCTCTGGATATAATCAAGTGCTCGACGATTCAACCGGCCACGATGTCGACCAATACATTTATAGTTTAATCATTGACCGAAGCACTCTTAACTCGATGAACATGGAGAATGTACACCCTATTAAAGCTTTCGAACATTTTTCATCGATTATAGATGCGACAAAAACATACATTTTTAAAGAAATTGAACCCTATCAGCCGTAACAAAAACGAAGAGCTGTCTTTCTGTGTCAAGCACATAAGACAGCTCTTTTTTACGCGTAAATGTTCACTAATAATCCACGTATTTCGCCAACCATATCTAAAATATCGATCCCTTTTTTCTGTTCCTTTAATACGGCATCCGTTATGTCTAGAAGCTTACGATCAACCTCACGGACAATTTTATAAACTTTTGTTCGCCCTCTTCGGTTAAAACCTTTTTGTTCTTCGAGACTAAGGCCAAGCTTCACTGCATCATCCATAAATTCTTTAACTAGCTGTTTATATTTCCTTAGTTCATCAACCGTCCTTGATTCGGCTAGTACTTTTCCTTGGTCATCTATTTTGGTTAAAAGTTGGTTTAATTTTTCATATTGCTGATTGTTTCGTCCTTGCTTCATTATTTCTTGGAACGTTGTTTTTGCCTCTGTTCCAGATGATTTTTTTTGATTTGTTTTTTGCAACCCAGTTCTTCCGACTTTTTGCACATCCATCATAAGAACTCCTTTTCTATGACATCCACTTTATTATAAAAGATTATAACTACTGTTCCAAGTGACTTTTTTCTTTCTTTACGTAAAAGTTTTTTCAAAACGTATTTTTGTCTTAGCAAGTATTATTCGAAGCATTGAAAAAGGAAGACCCCAAATGGAGCCTTCCTGTAGATTTCATTATTGAAGCAACTGAAGTACACCTTGTGGCAATTGGTTTGCTTGTGCTAGCATCGCTGTTGCTGACTGATTCAAGATATTGTTACGAGTGAACTCAGTCATTTCAAGAGCCATGTCCGCATCACGAATTCGGGACTCCGCACTCGTTAAGTTTTCTTGCGTTACTTGCAAGTTGTTAATTGTGTGCTCCATACGGTTTTGCGTTGCACCGAGCTTTGCACGGATAGAAGATACATTTTGAATCGCTTGATCAATGGAATGGATCGCGTCATTTGCACCATCTTGGGTATGAACACTGACTTCATCAATTCCAAGACGAACAGTATTTAATTCGGAAACATCAATCATGACATTTTGATTCGTATTTGGACCGATTTGGAAAGAGAGAGCATTGTTGATCACTGAGTACTCAGACTTTCCTTCGCGGATATCACTATTGAATGTAAATTCTACACCACCGTGTTCGATTTTTCCGTTAACAGTTGTTAACGTCTTCGAAAATGCAACTGGTTCGTATTGTGCAGTACTAACGACATATGGCTCACGTACAATTGGTGAGCTGTCTTCATTTGTATTGTTCGTTACGACAAGCATATCACGTTCAACTTTTGTATCATCACCCGCAACGCTCCATGCTTGAACTCCGCTATAACCATCAGCAACAAGGGCATTACGTACATCATTTGTAGTTACTTTTGGATCAGCTTCTGTGTTAATCGAAACGACCCCAGTACTTGAGTTAACAACTGCTTTTGGACCGTCAACTCCTAATTGTTCTTGTGCGACACGGAATAAACGGTCTTCTCCGTCTGAGTTAGTGACAGAGAAGTAAGTTGATTCGTACTCACTTTCTAGCTTTGTTTCATCTCCTGTTACTGCTTCTTCTACTATTGGTTTAAAAAGATCGCCTATATGTTCATTGTCATCACCAAAAGTAGTCATTGCTTCATCAATCTTTCCAATAAGTGTGCCAATAGCACTCACTACATCTCCGTTATCTAAATCATTATTATCTTCAAGTGTTTGAGTTGCAGCGTTTATAGCATCTTCAATAATTGCCTCATTTGTCTTCCCTGCTAAAGCACTGTTTTTTGCAGCCTGAAATGCTGCTTCAACAGCTTGATCCACATATTCTACACCTTCAGTTTTAGCAGCACTAATGTCATCTTCTAGTTCTTCTAGGAATTCATCTTTTATATCCGTGAAATTTCCAAAATTACCATCTAGATTTATGGATTCTGCACTTTGTGTTGATGCTTTTAAGTTGACTGGATTCCCATCTTTATCTAGTTCAGGTTCATTAGACATCAACATCGGCTCTAAAACAGCAAGCTTTTCATACCCTGATGGTAGTCCACCATCTTCACCTTGAGAAGGCATTCCTAACTGTGTATCAGCATTCAATACATTTTCTACCGTTGTATCTTGATCACCTTGGTTTACTACTGGTACGTTTATGAAACGACCATCTACTTCAGCTTCACGATAAGTAGGTGTCTGTTCATTACGGTCTTTAGATACTGTAAAAGTAGCTTCAGCTTCCATTGTTACTTTAGCTGTGCCAGATCCGTTAATTTTACTGACATCAATTTTTAAGCCACCGATTGTTTGGTGCTGTTCATCTGCACCAGGTCCTACTGCAACTGCTCTCTTCCCATCTTCAACTGGTAAACCATTTGGACCGAGAACTTCAATTGTTGCCCCTGTATTCCCGTTATCTTCATTATATTCGCGAACATTAATCGTATATTCACCTAGCGCTTGATTTTTAACATTAGGATCAAACTCAATGTCACCTTCGTCTTTTAGCCCTGCTGCAGGTTGAGTAATGTTATATTTAATTTCATGGTCAGGTCCTACATCAACAGCATACCTGCCTGATTCAACATTTGGATCAATTACTTCAGGAAGGCCTACAACGTTTGTATGGTTGTAATCAACCACACTTAATACCGCACTTGATCCGTTTAATAGTTTGCGAGTGTTAAATTCTGTCTTTTCTGCAACACTATCAATTTCCGTTTGTAATTGACGAATTTCTTTTTGGATCTCTGCTCGGTCTTGATCTGTATTTGTATCATTAGCGCCTTGAACAGCTAATTCCCTCATACGCTGCAACATAGAGTGAACTTCTGTCATTGCCCCTTCGGCTGTTTGAAGTAAAGAAATACCATCCATCGCGTTACGCTCAGCCATCTGTAAACCTCTTATTTGGGAACGCATTTTTTCAGAAATCGCAAGTCCTGCTGCATCGTCTGATGCACGGTTAATACGAAGACCAGACGAGAGCTTCTCTAAGTTCTTTGAAGTTTGGAACTGGTTTTGATTTAAATTTCGATACGCATTGAGCGCTTGAATATTATTATTAATTTTCATTCTTTACTCCCCTTCTACTCAAACATCACATTTTTTTCGTAAGCACTTGCCTTTTGTTTCATCATTTTCGGCTGATTATCGACGTTCTTTTTCATCGCATTTTGCCATGAAGAAGAGATTTCTTGAAGAGTCGTGATTACCTCATCTAAAATCGCTTCATCTTTTTTAAAGTTCGCTTGAATAATTCTTCCAGCCATATAATTATATAAAGCATCTAATTGATCTGCGATGATACCAGCTTCATAGTTGATACCAGCACCTAATCGATGCAAGATGTCGTTAGCCTTTTGCATTTTTTCATTAGACAACACATAATCTTTGTCTACAATTGCCTGCTTTGCTTCCTCTAAGTTATCGAGAAGTGCTTCATACAGTAATGCCGTAATCTCTTGTGACGTTTTTTTATGTAAAGCTTCATTTGAGATCATTCTTTTCACCTCCACGAAAACACTTGAACACATCCATGTATATTAGTTACTTCATCCTTGGTCTACTATATTTATCGGCATTTATTCGACAACAGTTAATAATTTCTTTCAATTTCTTCAATTAATAGTAGAATTTCTGCAATGACAGCATATAGTTGTGGAGGAATATTTTCACCTAAATCCATATCTAGCAGATTTTCTAGTAGAAGTGCATCCTCTTCCATATGAATATCATTTTCTTTTGCAAGTTCTAAAATCTTTTCAGCAATATACCCTTTTCCAGAAGCGACGACAGATGGTTCTTCTCCACTTGCTTCATCGTATCGAATCACTGCTGCTGATGGACCGTTCATTTTACGCCGGTTCACATGATTGAAATGCTTTGAAACCATCATATTTTAAAATCAAACCCTTTCTCTGTCATGACCGGTTGAAGATCAGCATTGTCATTCACCGATTCATTGTGAGAGTTGCTGACAACCTCATCTTCTCGGGATGTCATTGGTGAAAATTTAATCCCACTTACTTTATAGCCAACATCCTTCAGGTTATCGACGTATTTACTAACGAGTGCCTCAATTTCATTAGAATGATTCACTTTGTCATTTTTTAATGTGACACTCAGTGATCGGTCAGAGACATTTAATGCGATCCCTAGAGGACCGAGTTTTTTTGTGTCTATATGAAAATATAAGCTACAGTTTTCCCAATCTACTTTGTCACCTTCGTTACGAGAGTTAACGAAAACTTGAAGATTTTCAGCTTCATCTTTCAACATTAATGGAAGCTGGAGCATATGCATCTGCAAGTTCTGCTGTGGGTCATTTCTGTTCATCAATTGTTGCCCAGATAAGTTTTGCAGTGCTTGTTGTGCTTGTTGCTGCTGACCTCTTACATTCTCTTCTTCACCCCGAGCCATTTGTAAGAGCAATGATTTCATGTTCCTCTGATTGACATCTTGTGGAACGTCTTTTCCAGCTGATAAAAATTGTGCAATTTCTGCTTCCCTCGTTAATCCCATTGACCTTACACCTTCAAACACTTGACGTACTGAACCTTCATTGTTAGCAAGTGTTCGTGCTGTATGATCAAATTGGTGAGACAATCGATGTGCAGAAGGGCTTTGTTCTCTCCAGCCTTGTTCTTGCGTCATAAAATGTTGCACACGTTGATTTGAAGGACGAAATTGGATACCATCCATTGTTCGTTGAACTTCTCGAACAATTTGCCTTGCTTCATCATGACGACCTTTCGAAAGAAGTTTTTTCGCATCTGCTAACTTACTACTGGCACCTAACATTTTTCTTTCTGTTTTCATATCTGCAAATAGCATCCAGTCATTTTTCATAATTGCCCGATCTAATTGTTTAATGACATTTTCCAGCATCGGCTTTGTCTGCTGCACAGCATGTTGACGAAATTGCTGAATCATTGTTTCTATTCGACTTAATTGCTTAGACACATCGCGTTGGAAGGCTTTGAAACTATCGGTAGCTGTAGCAAGGCGTTCAGTTACTTCAGTAACTAAAACGCTTTTAGATGAAATACCTGTCGTTTGCATAATTTCATTTCTCATATATTGCTGCATTTCTAATCTCGTATCAGATGCAGCTGTTGCTTGCTCGCTTCGTTGTATTGTTTGTTCTGCTTGTTGCAAGGAATCTATTACGATTTGACGTGCCTTAAGCTCTCTTCCTGACTCTAAACGATTCATTGCATCATTTAAACTTCCTTGAAGTCTATTTACTGTATCTTCAGGAAGTGCTGCTTGGCTCAATTCATTCCGTATTGTTTCAAGAGCAGACATTAAATTCGCTTCATTTCGTACTAATACTGACCAATTTTCAATAAGAGAAGCTGATTGATTATTTCCCCCAGGAAGTTGTGTCGTCATTGATGCACCCGTTAATCCTTGGGATTGACTTGAACTTAGCTGATGTATTAACGCTGCTACTCTCTCACTTGCTGCATTACGTCCAGACTTCGCTTGGATTTGCAACATTTCCCTTAAGGCATTATTAACCGTTTGTTGAAGCGTACTATCTCCACTTCGTTGAGTTACTTGTTGGAGTTGTTCAATAGACTGACGCAAATTTTGACCTGTCTGTAAACTAGTACGAACTTGTTCAACAGCTCGAATAATTGCTTCACGAGATGAAAGGTCTCTGTTAGAGGCACTGGAAGGTTCACGAATAGCATTGGCCATTTCTTGACGTACTTGTCCCTCTCGATCAACTGACCTTGGTGTTGTATTTTGAGTTAAATTTTTTAAATGGTCTGTAGACCTTTGCCCATGTAATGCTTCATGAACAGCTCTTATTTGATTAGACGTCGGTTCGACTCTCTTTTGTGCCATCATATGAAGGGTTTGTGTACGCTGTCGTTCTGTTCCCGCTCCAGATTGAAGATAGCGATTCATTTCATTAATCGATTCTCTCGTTAATGGAACACCACGATCGAGCATTCGTTGAATAGATTGACGAAGTTCCGGGCTAGGCTCTCTATGACCAAATTGACGGAGCACTCTTGTTGAAGCTTGTTGCTCTCTACTCCCACTCGATCGGCTTTCGCCTTGTGATTGACGAGTATCTGCTTCAATTGCGCGAACTCGAACACCGTCCTCTGTCCTTCCTTCAACTTGAACTGTGACACGATCTCCTTGAGGAACTCTTCCCTCGAACTTCGCTTTTACTTCTTGTCCTCTTATCGAAATAACTGCTTCTCGATCAGAAGTACGTGATTCTATTTTCGCTTTATAAACATCGCCTTCTCTAAGCTGTAGAGGACGCCCTTGATTATTTGACTGTATATTCGTTGTCTGTCCTTGAATTTCCATAAGTAAACACTTCCTATCACAAACTCTCTTTTATTTTATCGGTTAATTACGGTGATAGATTAAGTAATTTCACTCGGCAAAAATAAAAAGCGTGGACCAATTCTGATCACCACGCTTTCATCACTCATCTTTTGAGAATAGATTATCTCTTAAAAAATCTTTTTCAAGACTCGTTCCCCTTTTATTTTTATCTCGAATCTTGCCACTTTTGTCTTCGCCTAGCTGCGTTCCCTTTAAGAGGGCACTTTCACCAAATTTATTTCTTAACAAATCTACAGTACTGCTTAATTTCTCTTCTTTCTCATCTTTTTTATAAGAAAATAAGTCAAGCTGCTTATATGCATGTCCTTTCTCTACTAGATCCATTGCTGTTACACCTAAAAGACGTATTGATTCGCCATTCCAATATTTTTCCCATAACCGCCAAGCAGCTTGAAAAATATCATCATGTGAACTAACAGGATGAGGAAGTTTACTACTTCTCGTAATCGTTTTTCGGTCGTGATACCTTATTGTCAGCTGTATATTTCCTGAATAGACGTCTTTTCGTCTCATTCGCCTCCCAACAGAGTCAGATAAGTTCATAAGTATTTTCTTAACGAGTACTGCATTTGTTGTGTCTTCAGGTAAAGTCGTCGAATTACCGATGCTTTTAAACTCATCAACCGCATCAGGATCGACTGGTCTATCACATATGCCGTGAGCTTTTTCGTACATTCTTTCTCCTGCAACACCGAAACGTGCTTTCAAGTATTGCTGATCTGATTGTGCGATTTCCTGAATCGTTGTAATACCGAGCGACTTTAATTTTTCTGCCGTTTTTGAACCAACTCCGTGCATCTCTATTACAGGTAAGGGCCATAGTCTATCTCTTACTTCTCGTTTTCGCAAAACCGTTATTCCCATCGGTTTCTTCATATCACTAGCCATTTTTGCTAAAAACTTATTTGGAGCAATGCCGATACTGCATGGTAAATTCAGCTCTGACTTAATACGATGCTGAATATGTTCAGCTAACTCGATTGCCTTTAAATTAGCGTCCGGCGATGTGACATCCATATATCCTTCATCGATGGAGACTGGCTCAACAAGAGGGGTATATTCATATAATATTTGAAACATCCTTTTCGACGCTTCGCGGTATCTATCAAAGTTGGGTTCCCGAACGGTGAGTTCTGGGCACACTTTTAATGCTTCCCATAAAGGCATGGGTGTCTTGACTCCACGAGCTCTCGCTTCATAACTGGCTGTAACTACAATACCTTTCCGTTTCTCGGCATTACCTGCAATCGCAAGTGGTTTACCTTGTAACGAATGATCGTGAGCAGCTTCTACGGAAGCGTAAAAACTATTCATATCTACGTGAAATATGATCCGATGTTTTTTCTTTTGCTCCATCGTAACATCCTCCCAATACCATGATGCCTGTCAATAAAAATAAAATCAACAAAATTGCTATTCTGGTCTAACGGATCATTTAAAAGGGGCGGAAAACTTCAGTTTGGATATGATAATCAAAAAAATACAAGAGAACTTTCTTATGTTTTTCCGACAATTTTTTATATTTTCACACATCCTTTTCCCCTTATAACAAGCATAACTATGTTACGATGAAAATAGTATAGATGGAAAGGCGGTCGATACATTTGGCCAAGTTAAAAAGAAGTCACTCCATCCATGATATTGTTTTATTTCTCGTTACAGAAGTCGTATCTACACATAAACAAAATAAAATGCCTTCACCAACGATTCATCAGATCGCAAATAAAATTGGCTACTCTGAAGAAACGATCTTAGAGTCACTCGAATTCGGAAAAATTGAGCCCGTCAGTTTACTTCAATAAGTAACTGCGGGCTCTTTCACTTTCGTTAATCCTTCTATTATTTACTTTCTTCATACTCTACTGTTGTTCGTTCTACCCAATCGACAAACTCTTCCCCATGAAAATACTTATTCACTTCACGGTGAAATCGAACTAGCTCATCCATAAACGCTTCATTTCCCGTTTCGTATTGATTAATAAAATCAAATAACTTGTAATCCTTTTCTTTTGAAAGCTCACGTTTTTCTTTTCCTTGTTTGGTGAGCTCTATATATGTTACACGTAAGTCTTGATCATCTTTCGTCATTTTTATTAATTTTTTCGCTTGTAGTCTCTTAATGATTTGCATGACCGTCGAACGATCCCAAAGGCCGATCTTCGCAATGTTTGAGATCGACACTTTCGATTCAGAGTGAACGATCCACATGACGTGCTGTTCAGCTAGTGTTAGTCCTAAAGTTTGGGCATTCTTCTGCCATTCATCTTCAAGTACTTTTCCTATGCCTCTTATGTAGTTTAATAGTAAGTGGTTGTTTAGATTTTCAGTCAGTTTCATCACTTCCCCAAAATAGTTATCTCTCTCTAATTAACATAATACCATATATCCCCATTTTTTTGGGAGGAATACAAGAGAACTAGAGTTGGTAGACAGCCCTAACAAGATCACTTCTAATTTTTTTCTTTATTGTTTAATTATCGCCGTCTTTCGCAAATAAATACTTGGATTGGTTAACTTTCTCAGCTTTTTCATCCGATGAACGTCACTGTGAATATGACTTGTAAGTGCTTTACACCACTTTTACCTCAAACTCGGAAACGATAAACTAACTTCGTTGAAAACAAAAAAGAACACTCATAAGAGTGCTCTTTCAAGCTTATTTTGCTGCAGTTTTAATGAGCGCAAGGACTAATTCAGATGCTTTGACAAGCTCTGTAATTGGCATCTTCTCATTTGTTGTATGAATTTCCTCGTAGCCGATTCCTAAGTTGATTGTCGGAATACCGTGACCTGCAATGATGTTTGCATCACTACCACCACCACTTGTCACAAGGTTGCTATCCCGTCCAATTGTTTGAATTGCTTCTTTCGCTACTTCAACGACATGATCACCGTCTTTATGCTTAAATCCTGGGTACATGACGTTAATTTCTACATCAACATCTCCACCCATTTCACTAGCTGCACCTTCAAACGCATCCTTCATCTGAGCTACTTGTTTCTCCATTTTTTCTGGTACAAGTGAACGTGCTTCAGCTAAAATATCTACACGGTCACAAACAATATTCGTTTGACTGCCGCCTTCAAATCTACCGATATTTGCTGTCGTTTCTTCATCAATTCGTCCTAATGGCATATTTGCTACAGCTTTTGAAGCAATCGTAATTGCAGAGACACCTTTTTCTGGGGCTACCCCAGCATGAGCCGTTTTTCCGTGTACGACAGCTTTTACTTTTGATTGTGTTGGTGCTGCGACAATAACAGTTCCAACTTCCCCATCACTATCAAGAGCGTAACCATATTTTGCGATGATATCGTTAGCGTTTAAAGCTTTTGCACCGACTAATCCTGATTCTTCACCAACTGTAATAATAAATTGGATCGTTCCATGTTCGATATTTTGTTCTTTTAAAACGCGAATTGCTTCAAGCATTGCAGCAATTCCAGCTTTATCATCGGCACCAAGAATTGTTGTTCCGTCGGACTTTATGTATCCATCTTCAATAATTGGTTCGATGCCTTTGCCAGGAACAACCGTATCCATATGTGATGTAAAGTAAATTGGATCAACATCTTTTGACCCTTCAAGGGTACAAATTAAGTTTCCCGCACCGTGTCTTGTTTGAGTTGTTGTATCATCTTCTTTTACTTTCACACCAAGCTCTTCAAATTTTGCTTTTAGGACATTGGCAATTTCACGCTCATATTTCGTTTCAGAGTCTACTTTAACTAATGTAATAAATTCATCAATTACTCTTTCTTTATTCACCATTATCTTTTCCTCCAACATAGTAAAATTCGTTCCTTACTCATTGTATACAAAACAACGTTTACAGCCAAGTCGGAAGCAATTTTATTTTGCCCCCTTAATGTTTACTTCGTTTGAATTCACAGTGTCTTCTTTGCACCTCTGGGCACAAGTGCGACATCTGTTCATTCTTCACTTCGTTTGAATTCACAGTGTCTTCTTTGCCGTGGGTAAGGCACTGGAGCTACTCAGGAAGACCTCATAGTTACTCGCGCAAAACAAAAAAGAAGTCTGACTCAGCCTACTAGGACTTTGAGTCAGACTCTTTCGTATGCAATTAATTATAACGGAATATTTCCGTGTTTTTTGTTCGGTCTTTCTTCATCTTTTCTCTCCAACATATCTAAACTTTGAATAAGCTTCATTCGTGTTTCTCTTGGATCAATGACATCGTCAACCATACCATTGGCAGCTGCTACATAAGGATTTGCGAATTTTTCACGATACTCTTCGATTTTCTCATTTCTTGTCACTTCTGGCTGTTCACTCTCACGAATCTCTTTCGCGAAAATAATATTAGCTGCACCATGTGGTCCCATTACGGCAATTTCAGCATTTGGCCATGCAAAGACAAGGTCAGCACCAATCGCTTTACTATTTAATGCAACGTACGCTCCACCGTAAGCCTTCCTTGTAATCACTGTAATTTTTGGAACAGTTGCTTCAGAATAGGCATATAAGATCTTTGCCCCGTGACGAATAATTCCACCATGTTCTTGTTTAATCCCTGGGAAAAATCCTGTCACATCTTCAAATGTGACGAGTGGAATATTAAAGCAATCACAGAAACGGATAAAACGAGAAATTTTATCTGAAGAATCGATGTCTAAGCCCCCTGCCATTACTTTCGGCTGATTCGCGATCATTCCTACCGATTTTCCATTCAACCTAGCAAATCCGATGACTGCATTTTTAGCAAACGAAGGCTGGACTTCCATAAAGCTATCTTCATCAACAACTTCATGAATCACCTTTCTAACATCATAAGGTCGTGATGGATCGACCGGCACATAATCTAACAAATCATACAAGAAATCATCATTTCTCTCTTCTGTCTCGACTACAGGCGGACGGTCTTCATTGTGTTGCGGCAAGTAACTTAATAGACGTCTCACTTCATGTAGTGCTTCTTCTTCAGAAGCGCAAGAGAAATGAGCATTCCCGCTCGTACTACTATGTACTTTCGCTCCACCTAACTCTTCTGATGTAATCGTTTCACCTGTGACTGTTTCGATCACCTTCGGACCTGTAATGAACATTTGGCTAGTTTTTTCAACCATAAAAACAAAATCTGTAATCGCCGGAGAGTAGACAGCTCCTCCAGCGCAAGGCCCCATAATGACTGAAATTTGTGGGATCACTCCAGAATAAATCGAATTTCGGTAAAAGATATGTCCGTATCCATCAAGAGAAAGAACCCCTTCTTGAATTCTTGCTCCTCCAGAGTCATTTAATCCGATAAAAGGAGCTTTATTTTTTACAGCTAAATCCATCACATGAGCAACTTTCTTTGCGTGCATTTCTCCTAATGCTCCACCGTAAACAGTAAAATCTTGAGCAAACAAAAAGATGAGTCGGCCATTTACTTTTCCATAGCCAGTGACAACACCCTCGCCAGGTGCTGAACCTTTTTCCATCCCAAAATCCATACACCGATGTTCCATGAACGGATTGAGCTCGACGAACGTACCACTATCTAAGAAAATATCAATACGTTCTCTAGCAGAAAGTTTCCCTTTTTCATGTTGCTTTTCAATTCGTTTGTCTCCGCCACCTAATTCTACTTCTCTACGTTTATCATAAAGTTCATTTATTTTATCGTACATATCCATGGCTAAACGTCTCCTTTTTCGTCGTGAGTATCACAAAGTTCAACTAATACCCCTTTCGCATTTTTCGGATGTAAAAAGGCAATTGGGTATCCACCTGCACCTTCTTTTGGCGTTTCATCTATCAGCTGAATACCTTCTTTCTTCAATTGATCGAGTCTAGCTTCAATATTATTAACTCCTACTGCAACGTGATGAATCCCTTCACCTTTCTTCTTTATAAAAGAGGCAACTGGACTATCGTCTGTAAGCGGTTCCAACAGTTCGATTTTGCTATTACCTAATGGTAAAAAGGCGACGCGTACCTTTTGCGAAGGAACTTCCACAATTTTTTCGACTTCTAAGTGTAAGTGATCTAAATAAAATGGCAAGGCATCCTCGATCGATGAGACAGCAATACCAATATGGTCAAGACTATGTGGTGGTGCTAGGACCGTTTTTTCTCCCGGTTCTTTTTCTCTTACCGCTTGTTCAATATAGGCTGCAACAGTACTTGTCGGAGTTCCTGGTGTAAAGATTTTTTGTACTCCTTGCTTTTCAAGCTCTCTGACATCTTCATAAGGAATGACGCCACCACCAAAAACGAGAATATCTTCAGCGTCTTCTTCTCTTAACAACTCAACGACTGCTGGAAAAAGAACATTGTGTGCACCTGATAAACTGGAAAGACCAATCACATCAACATCTTCTTGAATTGCTGCACGTACGATTTGTTTCGGGGATTGTCTTAACCCTGTATATATGACCTCCATCCCTGCGTCACGAAGTGCTTGAGAAATAACGAGTGCTCCTCTGTCGTGTCCATCTAACCCTGGTTTTGCAATTAATACCCTGATTTTGTCCATTGTCTCTCCTCCTAAAAGCTAACGATCTAATATTCACCAAATTCATCCCGTAACGTATGACTGATTTCTCCAACAGTTGCATAAACACGAACCGCTTCAATAATATATGGCATTAAGTTTTCTGTTTCTTTTGCTGCCTCTGATAACTGACTTAACGCTCGATCAACTTTTTCTTGTTCTCGATTTTCTCGAACTGCTTTTAGACGAGTAAGCTGATTTTCCACTAACTCATCATCAACTTTCATTAGTTCAGGTTCTGGTTCATCTTCTAACTCATAACGGTTTACGCCAACAACAATCTCTTCTTCTTTTTCAAGACGCTTTTGCGTTTCATATGCGGAACGTTGAATTTCTCGTTGCATATACTGTTGCTCGACTGCGGCAACTGCACCACCGCGATTTTCAATTTGTTCAATATAGTTAGTGGCTTCCTCTTCAATTTTGTCAGTTAAGGACTCGACATAGTAGGAGCCACCTAATGGATCAACAGTGTCTGCTACACCTGTTTCATTCGCAATGATTTGTTGTGTTCGTAGTGCAATTCTTGCTGAATCCTCAGTAGGCAGTGCTAATGCCTCGTCTTTTGAGTTCGTGTGCAAACTTTGAGTTCCGCCCATAACGGCAGCCAATGCTTGAAGAGCGACACGAACAATATTATTATCCGGTTGTTGTGCTGTTAGTGTTGACCCTGCAACTTGTGTATGGAACCGAAGTTGCCAGCTCTTCGGATTTTTCGCCCCAAATTCTTCTTTCATAATCTTTGCCCACATTCTTCTTGCAGCGCGAAACTTAGCAACTTCTTCAAAAAATTGATTATGACCATTAAAAAAGAAAGCTAACCTTGGCGCAAATTTATCTACATCAAGTCCCGCGTCAATTGCCGCTTTCACATAAGCTTTTGCATTACTTAACGTAAAGGCCAATTCTTGAACTGCGGTTGCACCTGCTTCTCGGATGTGATAACCACTAATACTGATCGTATTAAACTTCGGTGTATGTTCTGTACAATATTCAAAAATATCTGTGATAAGTCTCATTGATGGTTTTGGTGGAAAAATATATGTCCCACGAGCTATATATTCTTTCAAAATATCATTTTGAATGGTTCCTTGAATTTTTTCTTTCGGAACTCCTTGTTTTTCAGCAACAACAATATACATTGCCAGTAAAATCGATGCCGGTGCATTGATGGTCATTGATGTACTAACTTCATCAAGTGAAATTTGGTCTAACAAAATTTCCATATCTTCTAATGAGTCTATGGCAACCCCAACTTTTCCCACTTCTCCTAATGCCATCGGATCGTCAGAATCGTAACCAATCTGTGTTGGCAAATCGAAAGCGACAGAAAGGCCTGTTTGCCCTTGCTCCAATAAGTAACGAAATCTTTGATTCGTTTCTTTTGCAGAACCAAAGCCCGCATATTGACGCATCGTCCAATGCCGACCTCGATACATTGTTCTTCTGACTCCTCTTGTATATGGATACTCACCAGGAAAACCGATTTGTTCCATGTAGTCCTTATCTATTTGTTCTGGAACATATAAAGGGTCTATCGTAATATGTGAAGACGTTTGAAATTCTTCTTTTCTTTCTGGTCTTTTTTCGACTTCTTTTTCCCTTTCTTCTCTCCATCTTTCATATTCGTTTAATAATGATTTTTCATTCATGATGCAGCCCCCTTTTATTAAAAATTTCAAAAAGAACGAATTAACCGAAAATAACATGCATACCTTCGACAAAATCGCAGACAATTCCTGCAATTATATAAAGATTCATTTGAAAATAAGTAAAACTCTTCTCTACCCCTTGTCATTTTTACTGCAAATTAGTAAAATATATACTACAAATGTTTTGAGGAGGTAGAAAAATGCCCCGTAAATATAGAAAATTAATTATATATATCATGGTTGCCACCATGTTTTTAGGTACAGTCTTTGCAGGTGTTGGAGGATTGCTATAAGCAATTTCTCAAACATTTTTTGTACAAGCTTATTTATAAGAAAAGCGCAAGCGCCTATGCACACGAGCGTAAAGCATTGGAGCCCCGGCAAGAAGAAGTCGCTCTATCAAGACTTCAATTGACGTGGCGAAGTGACCTCGAGCGAAGCTACGGCATTGAGTTTGCTTCCTTGCAGCTTTGCGACGAGTAAAACGAAGTGACGCAGGAGTCAAGTAGGCGCTTAGCTAGACATCTATCCAGAGCTCAAATTTTATACTTTCTTACTTTTGAAAAAACAAAAAAGACAGCTAAATGCTGTCTTTTTTTACTCTTTTTTTATTGCCCCCATTTCTTTACCTAGCACTTCAAATGAGTCCTCACGTTCAGTAATAAAGACCTTCGTTCCTAAAGGGACTTCCTCAAAGAGTATCTCAACATCTTCATTTTTCATGCGAACACAGCCTTGAGTTACATAGTACCCTATCGAAGACGGCCGATTTGTTCCATGTATGCCATATGTTCTACCGTCTGTGTCATCCGCATCAAAGCCGATCCAACGTGTTCCTAATGGATTTTTCTCATCGCCGCCCTGAATATCTGTTTTTCGGTAATATGGATTAATTGCTTTTACCGTAACCGTAAACTCTCCTTCAGGAGTTTGTGCTTCCTTTTGCCCTGTTGCAACCCGAAATGTTTGTTTCACTTCTCCGTCAATAATAAATGCAAGTTCATTGGTCGATTTTTTTACAATTAAGTAAGGGTCTCCAACTACCGGATTTTCACCTAAAGGCCAAACAGGCGAAATGACTAAGAGAAAAGAAAGGAGAATCGTTAACACATGCATCACTACCTTTCTTTTTACCCTTAGTAGGCTCGAAATTCGGAGCAATTATTCATCTGAAGATGGAATATTTCTTAATCGGTTTAAAGCGGCTTTTTAAAATTAAATATTGTTCCATCTCATTTAGTAATTGTACATATGCCGACCTCGCTTCAAATTCTTCTCGTGTTTTAGGTAAATCCATTCCTTTAAAACACATACGCAAACTTTCTAACTTCTCTATATAAACATAAGCAGTATTTTCTGAATGTACACCTGCACTTAACTCTTCAAGAAAATCAGCAATCATTTCACCTTGCTTTAATTTTACATCGACAGAGACAAGTAAAGGCATCATTCTTTCAATGATGTCGAGTTGCTTCTCTCGCATTTTAAAGTAATGATAATACTGATCTTCATACCTCAAAATATGGTTTTCTAAGTTATGTAATGCTTTATTTTTGGCTGTATTTAATAGCTCTGCTGCTTTAGTGATTTCACTTCCACCCCAATTACTGTCTCCATTACGAACATAAACCGAGAATTCATAAAAGATTTTTGAGAAATGAGCTTCTAAATTATGCCGCATTGCATCGAGTCCTGATTCAACACTCGGCATATATGTATTCATTAACAATGCACAACCAATGCCAATAACAATTAACGCAATTTCATTAATCACAATGCTTGTGTTCACCATTCCATATGAATATAAATGTAAAATGACAACAGCACTCGTTACAATCCCAGCTTGCACTTTAAATAGTACAGTTGTTGGAATAAATAGTAATAATAAAATTCCCATTGCTAATGGATGGTAACCAATTAATTCAAAAACTAAAGCAGCATACACGATTCCAATGATACAAGCCACAAACCGTGCCCAAGACATTTGTAATGACTTTCTTCTTGTTTGTTGAATGCAAAGAATTGTAATAATTCCTGCCGATGAAAAAAACTCTAGCTCCAAAAGTTGAGCGATCATAATAGCTAGAGATGCTCCTAACGCTGTTTTCACTGTACGTGATCCAATTCGAAACAAATGACTCACCTACCTTTCATGATATAAAGCACCGTTAACTTCCTTGTTATAGTCTTTGTATAAAGTTCTTTTCTTAAAGGTTGTTGATTTAAGGCAGGCTGTTTATTTCTACCCTAATAATGAAAATTAGCCTTACATAAAACAAAAAACTCCTCGCAAGAAATGCAAGGAGTTGAATATGTACGAAGTTGGCGCGCCCACCAGGATTCGAACCCAGAACGCGAGAGCCGAAATCTCGTGTGATATCCATTTCACCATGGGCGCAAAACAGACGGTTTTGAAAAACCGTCTGTACTATCGCAGTATAGCAATAACTCACAAAAAAATCAAGTTATTTTATTTGTTACTTTTCATAGTCATCGAACATCTTTTCAAAACGCTCGTTCATCTCTTCTTTCGTATAACCCATTTGACCTAAGCGACCTGCAAAATTTTGTGCCCATAGAGACAAACGTTGAGCCATTTTTTTATATTTTTTCGCTTTAGATCCCTTTGTTTCTTTCGCACGTGAATCAGAATTAGACATGACATTTTCACTAATAAATAA
This sequence comes from Bacillus shivajii, assembly GCF_020519665.1. Lineage (NCBI taxonomy): Bacteria > Bacillati > Bacillota > Bacilli > Caryophanales > Bacillaceae > Bacillus > Bacillus shivajii. The sequence continues at coordinate 1,590,504 of NZ_CP084703.1, read as the reverse complement.
TGCTTTCCATAGCTCATCTTCACCGAATTCGTCTGCACGTTCATTAAATTCGTCGATTAATTTTTTATAAAAACTTTCAAATTCGTCAAATGGAATCTCTTCTCCTAGATTTAAATATTCTTGTATTTGTTTATATAACTCATTCATGGTTCTTTCGTTCACTCCTTAATGATTAACTCTATTTAAGTATGATTGCGAAAAAATTATAGCATAAAAATAGGGAGGCTTCCACCTCCCTCATCACACATTACTTTTTGAAATATTCGTCGAAAGCACGTTCTAGTTTTTGAACAACTTCGATTGGTTCATAACCTTCAATTTCGTGACGCTCTATCATCGTTTGGATTTTCCCATCTTTTACTAGAGCAAATGAAGGAGATGATGGTTCATAGCCCTCGAAATATGTTCTAGCTTGTGCTGTTGCTTCACGGTCTTGTCCTGCAAATACCGTTACGTAGTTGTCAGCTTGAACTTCATAATTTTTCATATATTGCGCAGAAGGTCTTGCAATTCCACCTGCACAACCACAAACTGAATTAATCATAACAAAACTGGTTCCTGACTTACTTAACACAGCATCCACTTCTTCTGGAGTTGTAAGTTCTTGATAACCACCTTCAACCATTTCTTTACGCGCTGTCTGCACGACATCATTCATAAATAATTGAAAATCCATTTTAAAAACACTCCTTCTTCATATCCAATATCTCTATTTTACATTGTATTTAACTACTTTACCAACATTTTCACTTACTTTTGTACGATAACCTCACATGATCATGTCTTTCGTTGGTGACCGTGTCAATGAGTACCTTCTCCATGGCTATGTTATCGTCGTAATTGTAATCAATCAGTTCAACACCGTCATTACTGTTATAACTTTAACGTCTTGTGATTCACCTGTATCATTAATGGCGTTCTGCAAAACCTTAAAGCGAACTCCGAACTATATAAACAAATCTGATTCGGCATTTTTAGTCAATTGTTTGCCGTTAGCAATGTATGTACATCATCATCTAGAGGGACAATACTTTCAACGTATACAAATCCCCTACCTATTCGTCTTGTAAAGACTTTGATGGAAATAAAGAGTAAGAAATAACATCTAAAAAGATCATTAAGCTTACCCTTTCGTAATCAATCCCATTTACCAAAAAAACTAATTAGGATGTTATCGAACACCTTATCCTTCGTAAATAGAATGACTACGATTACAAAAGGATTAAAATTCTTTATGAATGACATTCCACTCTTTTTGTAGACTTAGTAATTGAGGAAGTAGTTGTGTAATTGTTTCGTCATCTCTTTTTTTTACTGCATTTAAAAACTGATCGTGTATTTGACCATGCTTTTCGTACCATCTTTCACTTGGTGAAGGGTGCTCTTTCAACTTCCCCTCTTTCTTCATTTGTTTTAACTTCTTTAAAATGGATTCCCTCTCTCTTAACACTTCTGTCCACTCTTCTTTTAAATCTGGGGAATATTTATCAAGTAGTAATTCAAAGTAATATTCCATATGTGGCCGAATCACTTGATGTTCATAGCTGATTTTTTCATGGCAATTTTCACAAAAATCGTTTTCTTCGCTACCATCCTCAGCAATAACAGGTTGGCCAATAGGAAAAACAAAGGTTAAAAATATAAAGGATAATGCAATGAGACGATAAAGCATTTTTGTCATGTAATTCACCCTTTCTTTTTTTGCTAGTATTTACTGCCACCTGTCATATATGCATATAATAAATGTTCACAAAAATGCACGAGACCAGGTCCCGTACATTTTGCAAATTATTATACAATTAAGAAAAGGCTCGGTTTTTACAACCGAACCTTCTTGGATCATCTTAATATAGAGAAATGGTATTTTCGTTCATGTTCTCTAAGCTATTTTTAATGTGGGACATAAACTTACCACAAATAAGCCCGTCAAGAACACGATGGTCAAGAGACATACATAAGTTTACCATATGTCTTACTGCAATCGCATCATTTTCCAATACGACTGGTCGCTTTACAATTGATTCAACAGAAAGAATTGCTGCTTGTGGGTGATTAATAATTGGTGTTGATTGAATAGATCCGAAAGAACCCGTGTTATTAATCGTAAACGTTCCGCCCTGCATGTCTGCTGAAGATAGTGAATTATTACGTACTTTTTTCGCTAAGTCGTTAATTTCACGCGCTAACCCTTTTACTGTTTTCTCATCAGCATGCTTAATAACTGGGACGAAAAGATCTGTTTCTGTTGCTACTGCCATTGACATATGAACGTCTTTATAACGAACAATCTTATCTCCAGCCCACATCGAGTTAATTTCTGGGTATTTCTTCAATGCATCGACTGTTGCTTTTACAAAGAAAGGTAAGAATGTTAATTTCATGCCTTCATTTGCAAAGAACTCGTCTTTTACTTTGTTACGGTATTTAACAAGGTCAGTTACGTCTACTTCTACCATCATCCATGCATGTGGTGCTTCATGTTTCGACTTAACCATGTTATTTGCAATTGCTTTTCTCACACCGCTAACTGGAATTTCTTCAGCTCTTCCTTGCGGAGTTGTTGTCGGCGTCCCCTTTGGTTGTGCTGGGGCCTGTGGCTTCGCTGGTTGTTGAGCAGTTTGCGGCTCTTCTTTAGCTGCAGGTGCTTCTTGTGCAGCAGGTTTCTTCGGAATGTTTCCACTCTCAACAATTGCTAAAACATCTTTACGTGTAATACGTCCACCACGACCGCTTCCTTCAACTTGGTCTAGGTCAATATCATTTTCTTGAGCAAGACGTAAAACAGCTGGTGAGAAGCGTCCTTTATTTGCTGAATCTTTCTTCGGTGCTGATGGTTTTGATTGCTGTGGAGCAGAAGGCTGTGCTTCCTCTGCCTCTGATGGTCCGTCTTCCTGTGCTGGTTCTTCTTCAGAAACCTCACCTTCAACGTCCATTGTTAAAATAACTTCACCTACAGCGATCGTTTGATCCTCTTCAGCAATCAGTTCTTTAATCGTACCTTCATAAGATGAAGGGACTTCTGCATTAACCTTATCTGTCATAACCTCTGCTAGAGGGTCATATTTGTTCACTTTATCTCCTGGCTGAACAAGCCATTTTGTAATCGTACCCTCAGTTACACTTTCACCTAACTGAGGCATTGTGATTTTCGTAGCCATAAAGTATGTGGCACCTCCCTATGATGATCGATTAAAATTCTGCTAATTCTTTCATTGCTTCTTCAACTTTATCAGGGTTAACCATGAAGTATTTCTCCATTGGTGGAGCATAAGGCATTGCCGGCACATCTGGTCCTGCAACTCGCTTAACAGGAGCATCTAAGTCAAATAAGCAGTGTTCAGAGATGATGGCAGACACTTCACTCATAATGCTTCCTTCTTTGTTATCTTCCGTTAATAGAAGGACTTTCCCTGTTTTTCTTGCAGCTTCAATGATTGCTTCTTTATCTAAAGGATAAACCGTTCTTAAGTCAAGGATGTGAGCATTGTATCCTTCTTTTGCTAAGTTTTCAGCTGCTTGCATCGCAAAGTGAACACATAATCCGTATGTGATGACTGTAATGTCATCTCCTTCACGTTTTACATCAGCTTTACCGATCGGTAATGTGTAATCGTCTTGTGGTACTTCACCTTTAATAAGACGATACGCACGTTTATGTTCAAAGAATAAAACCGGATCGTCACTACGGATTGCCGCCTTTAATAACCCTTTTGCATCATATGGCGTAGAAGGCATAACAATTTTTAACCCGGGTACATTTGCAAATAATGCTTCCACTGATTGTGAATGGTATAACGCACCGTGTACACCACCACCGTATGGAGCACGGAATGTAATTGGACAAGTCCAGTCATTATTTGTACGATAACGGATTTTTGCAGCTTCAGAAACAATTTGGTTGACAGCTGGCATAATAAAGTCAGCAAATTGCATTTCTGCAATTGGTCTCATTCCATACATTGCAGCACCAATACCGACACCTGCAATGGCAGATTCAGCTAATGGCGTATCGATCACGCGATCTTCACCAAATTGATCATATAATCCGTTCGTTGCACGGAATACTCCTCCACGTTTACCTACGTCTTCTCCTAAGACAAATACGTTATCATCACGTTCCATTTCTTCTTTCATAGCTAATGTTACTGATTCAATATAAGACATTGTTGGCATTGTGATCACTCCTCTCCATACACGTGTTCTAATGCAGATTCAGGTTCAGCATAAGGTGCTTTCTCTGCGTAGTCAGTTGCCTCGTCGATAATTTTACGAAGCTTTCCGCGCATTTCTTCTTCTTTTTCATCAGTTAAAAGTCCAGCTTCTCTTAAATAATCAGCGAATGTGTAGATAGAGTCTAGTTTCTTCGCTTCTTCTACTTCTTCTTTCGCACGATATGTACTATCGTCATCATCACTAGAGTGTGGAGTCAAACGATATGATACCGTCTCAATTAATGATGGTCCTCCACCAGAAAGTCCGCGTTCACGTGCATTTTTGATCGCTTCGTAAACTGCAAGAGGGTCGTTTCCATCAACAGTTTCACCGTGGATACCATACCCTACAGCACGGTCAGATACATTTTCACAATTTAATTGCTTTTCTAGAGGTACACTGATTGCATATTTGTTGTTTTCACACATGAAAATAACTGGTAAATCATGAACACTAGCAAAGTTGATTCCTTCATGGAAATCACCTTGGTTGGATGAACCTTCACCAAATGTTGTAATTGAAACAAATTCCTCACCTTTCATCTTTCCAGCTAACGAAATTCCAACAGCATGAGGAACTTGCGTTGTAACTGGTGATGAACCTGTTACGATACGGTTTTTCTTTTGACCAAAGTGTCCTGGCATTTGACGACCACCACTGTTTGGATCTTCAGCTTTTGCAAATGCTGAAAGCATTAAATCTTTTGCAGTCATACCAAATGCTAGTACAACACCCATATCACGGTAATATGGTAAAGCATAGTCTTTATTACGGTCTAAAGCGAATGACGCTCCTACTTGAGCACCTTCTTGCCCTTGACAAGAAATAACAAAAGGAATTTTCCCAGCTCGGTTTAATAACCACATACGTTCATCAATCATACGTGCCATTAGCATCGTTTCATACATTTCCATTACTTCTTCATCTGATAACCCTAATTGTTGATGTCGAAGATCACTCATGAGATTCCCTCCTTAAATACATCCATCTTTTACTTTTTTAACTATGAATCGCTTTGCCATCAACGGCTAAAGCTGCTTCTCCAATTGCTTCAGATAAGCTTGGGTGTGGGTGAATGGTTTCTGCCACTTCCCAATGAGTCGCATCTAATAACTTTGCTACAGCTGCCTCAGAAATCATATCTGTTACGTGTGGTCCAATCATGTGAACACCAAGTAAGTCATCTGTTTTCTTATCAGATACAAATTTAACAAACCCACTAGTATCACCATAAACAAGCGCTTTACCGATTGCTTTAAAAGAGAAAGTACCTGTTTTTACATCGTATCCTTTTTCTTTTGCAGCTTGTTCAGTAATTCCAACACTTGCCACTTCAGGTGACGAGTACGTACATTTAGCAACCATATCAGGATCTACTGGATGTGCATCTAGTCCATCCATATGTTCAACTGCCGCTATTCCTTCGTGAGAAGCAACGTGAGCAAGCTGCAGGCCACCGATCACATCACCAATTGCATAAATGTGTGATTCTTTCGTTTGATAAAATTCATTCGTAACAATCACACCTTTATCAGTCTTAATGTCAGTGTTTTGTAAGCCAATGTCTTCAATATTTGCTGAACGTCCGACAGAGACAAGAACTTTGTTTGCTTCTGCCTTCTTCGTTTCACCCTTATGTTCATAAGGTACTTCTACTTGTCCTTCAGAAACGACTTTTACTTGATCAGATAATACCTTTGCATTTGTAAGGACTTTTACGCCTTTTTTCTTTAGTGCACGAAGCATCTCTTTTGAAATGTCTTCATCTTCTAACGGAAGAACACGTGGTTCATATTCTAAAACAGTTACTTCAACACCAAAGTCTGCAAGCATAGATGCCCACTCAATTCCAATTACTCCACCGCCAATAATAGAAACCGATGAGGGTAACTCCTCCATTTGAAGTGCTTCATCTGAAGTAATGACATTTTCATGGTCAATTTCTAATCCTGGCAGTGATTTCGGCTTACTACCAGTTGCAATTAAAACATTTTTAGGGACAATCATGACATTATCTGAACCGTCGTTATTTTCAACAGAAATGGTCCCTGGTGATGGAGAGAAAATTGATGGCCCTAAGATTCTTCCATGCCCTTCGTAAACATCAATTTTTCCTTTTTTCATCAAATGCCGAACACCTTTGTATAGTTGATCAACAATTTGATTTTTACGCTCTTGAACTTTTAAGAAGTTAAGACCCGGCTCACTCGTTTCTACACCAAAGTCATTACTTTTCTTAACTGTTTGATAGACTTCTGCACTTCTAAGAAGAGCTTTACTAGGGATACACCCTTTATGCAAGCAAGTTCCACCAAGCTTTTCTTTTTCTACAACAGCTACTTTTTTCCCGAGCTGGGCAGCACGAATGGCAGCCACATAGCCGCCAGTACCTGCTCCTAGTATCACTAAATCATATTCTAAAGCCATTTTGAACCTCCTCTAAGTTAGCTATTTAACGGCTCTTTTACAGTACCTTGTCCGTATTCTTTCGCTTCTTCTTCATCTCGTAAGACACGTAATGCCCCTTCAGCTAGGGCTTGTAATTCATTTTCTCCTGGATGCACGATAACATCAGCGATCCAGTGAATACGATCAGAAATCTTCTTAACAAACCCTTTTCCATACGCTAAACCACCTGTAAGGATAATAGCATCAATGTTCCCATATAGTACGGCTGCAGCTGAACCGACCTCTTTAGCAATTTGGTAAGCCATCGCATCATAAACGAGCTCTGCTTTTTCATCACCTTGTGCAATTCGGTTTTCAACTTCAACAGCGTCATTTGTACCAAGGTAACCTACTAGGCCGCCTTGACCGACAATCTTCTTCATGATCTCATCTGAATAATAATCACCAGAGAAACACATTGAAACAAGATCCCCAGCAGGTACTGTACCAGCTCGTTCAGGTGAGAAAGGCCCTTCCCCATGCAAACCGTTGTTCACATCAATAACCTTTCCGTTTTTATGAGCACCTATCGTAATACCGCCACCCATGTGGACGACAATTAAGTTTAAATCTTCGTATGGGCGCTCTAACTGGTGTGCGACACGTCTTGCAACAGCTTTCTGATTTAATGCGTGAAAAATACTTTTTCTTTCAAAATCAGCAAAACCTGAAACCTTTGCAATTGGGGCTAGCTCATCGACAACCACCGGGTCTACAATGAATGACTCAATATTTAATTGATTTGCAATTTCATGTGCAAGAATTCCACCTAGGTTAGATGCATGTTGCCCTGAGTAACCTTCTTTTAAATCTTTTAACATCGCTTCATTAACATTGTAAGTCCCGCCTTCAATTGGACGAAGCAGACCGCCTCGTCCAACGACTGCTGAAAGCTTGGATAAATTAATTCCGCTTTTATCGAGAGTTTCTAAAATCATTTGTTTTCTAAATGGGTATTGTTGAATAATTGAGTCATATGAATTTATTGTATCTTGATCATGTCGGATCGTTTCTTCTAATACAACATGTTCATTATCGAAAATTCCTATTTTCGTTGATGTTGATCCTGGATTGATTGTCAGGATTCGATATTCATTCTGTTCCAAGTCGTTTACCTCCAAACGAAAACTAAAGGTTCTTCCAACAGTGTTCCTTGCCGCTTATTTTTATCGTCCGCGGCTAAGAATGTTCATGCCATTCGTTAAGAATTGTTTGCGTGATTTACGCATTGTTTCAATACGCTCTTCCGCTAAACGATCAGCTGCCATATATGATGGAATGTTATCACGCTTTGAGATTTCAAATATTTTTGAGATGTTGTCATAAATTGTTTCAACTTTTTTCATTGCACGGTCACGGTTATAGCCTAATAATTCATCAGCTACATTAATTACGCCTCCGGAGTTAATAACGTAGTCCGGTGCATAAACAATTCCTTTTTCTTGAATAATATCACCGTGTCTTGTTTCTTTTAATTGGTTGTTTGCAGCTCCAGCAATTACTTTTGCCTTTAACTGTGGTATCGTTTCATCATTAACTGTTGCACCTAATGCACAAGGTGCGTAAATGTCACAATCAACACTATAAATGTCATCGATATCTACAGCTTCTGCTCCAAATTCTTCAACTGCTCTATTTACAGCTTCTTTGTTGATATCAGTAACAATTAAAGATGCACCTTCTTCGTGTAAGTGACGGCATAAGTTGTAAGAAACATTCCCTACACCTTGAATAGCTACTCTTTTACCTTCAAGTGAATCTGTTCCAAATGCTTCTTTTGCTGCTGCTTTCATCCCTACATATACACCATAAGCTGTAACAGGTGATGGGTTACCGGATGAGCCGAATGCTGGTGAAATACCTGTCACATAGTCTGTTTCTGAGTATACAAGGTCCATGTCATCTACTGTTGTACCAACATCCTCTGCAGTAATGTAACGACCATTTAAGCCTTGAATGTAACGTCCAAATGCGCGGAACATTTCTTCGTTTTTATCTTTTTTCGGATCTCCGATAATAACCGTTTTTCCTCCACCTAGGTTTAAACCAGCTGCAGCGTTTTTATATGTCATACCTTTTGCTAGACGTAGAGCATCTTCAAAAGCTTCTTCCTCTGAGTCGTAAGTCCACATTCTTGTTCCACCGAGGGCAGGTCCAAGTGTTGTATCGTGAATCGCGATAATTGCTTTTAACCCTGATTCTTTGTCTTGACAAACTACAACCTGTTCATAATCATACGTTTCCATGTACTTAAATAATTCCATTTCAACATTCCTCCTCATTTTCCTGTGGAAAACTTTTTTATTTATTTTTTGGCTGAGGTACTTACAGCCATTGCCATCGATAATAACTTGCTTTCAACAGAGTCAGCTCTTGAAGTTAAAATAATGGGCGCTTTAGCACCGACGATCATGCCGCCCACTTCAGCTTGACCAAAAATCGTAAATGATTTGTAAAGGGCATTACCAACTTCAATTGTTGGTACCATTAGTACGTCTGCTCTACCAGCAACTTCTGAGTCAATCCCTTTTTGAGTAGCTGCTTTTTCTGAAACTGCAATATCAAAAGCTAACGGACCATCGATTATACATCCTTTAATCTGGCCACGTCGATTCATTTGTGTTAAAGCTGCAGCATCCATTGTCGCTTCCATTGCTGGGTTTACATTTTCAACTGCTGCAAGTGCTGCGACTTTCGGTGTTTCAACTCCGATTCTTCTAGCAGCATCAACAGTGTTTTCAATAATTTGCTGTTTTTCTTGCAATGTAGGATGGATATTCATTGCTGCATCGGCAAGAAACAATAGTTTATCGCGATTAGGCAATGCGAACCCTGCTACATGAGATAAGATTTTCCCGCTTCTTAAACCTTTTTCTTTGTTTAAAACTGCTTTAAGGAGTGTAGAAGTGCCAACCATTCCTTTCATTAATGCATCAGCGTCACCACTTCTAACTTTGTCAACTGCTTTCATCGCTGCATCTTTATCATTTGCTGCATCTTCCAATTGAAAGTGCTGCTGGTCATCTTCATTAAAAACATTTTCCATCGCTGTTTTCATTTCTTCTATCGGTCCTACAAATATAAAAGAAGCGATGTTATCATTCATTGCTTTTTTTGCTGCTTGAAAGACAGATGAATCCGTTGCATGCGCTACAGCAATCGTTTGTTTGTTTTCAAGTTTGCTTACAGTAGCTAGAAGCTCCTCCAAAGTCATGATGTATCCCACCTTTCATGCTGATTTATCTTCCACCACATTATATATGCAATTACCATGCCAACTTTTAAAAAAGCAGAAAACGCTTTCATACGGACGATTTATTAAAAGTGATGTCTGCAATTTATTTCATAGTGTGCAAGATAGTTCATGCAATTTCTTTCTCACTTTTATACAATACCATGTTTTTCGATTTTATAATATAAATTCCGAACAGATAATCCTAACTGTTTTGCAGTTTTGGTTTTATTTCCACCATTTTTTCTAAGAGTTTCTGCAATGATGTTTTCTTCTTCTTCATCAAGTCGTTCTTGTAGTGTCTGTTCAGAGGTCGAGTGGTCATTTGATGATAGTCGATGAGTTTCACTTTGATCATTTATTAAATCAGGGATATGGGAATCATCGATGGCTTTGTCAGCATAATGCATATGGATCATTGCTCTTCCTAATATATTTTCTAATTCCCTCACGTTCCCAGGCCAATCATACACTTTCAATTTATCTAGTGCCCGATTGGTGATATCCTCAACATTTCGACCATAGTCTTGGTTTAACTTCGTTAATAAATGCATACACAAGCGATGCAAATCTTCTTTTCGTGATCGAAGCGGTGGAATATATATCGGCATTCTGTTTAAGCGATAATATAAATCACTTCTAAATTCACCAGATTGAATTTTACTTTCCATATCAATATTTGTTGCAGCAATCACTCGGACGTCAATGGAAATCGCCTTTGTACCACCAACACGCATTATTTCTTTTTCTTGAAGAACTCTCAACAGCTTGGCTTGTGTTTGACTAGAAATCTCTCCAATTTCATCTAGAAATATACTTCCTCCATTCGCTTCTTCAAATAAACCTTTTTTACCACCGCGCTTTGCTCCGGAGAATGCCCCTTCTTCATACCCAAATAGTTCACTCTCTAATAAAGTTTCTGATATTGCGGCACAATTTACCCGTATAAATTTATTAAACTTCCGATTACTTGCATTATGAATGGCATGGGCAAATAATTCTTTCCCCGTTCCAGATTCTCCTCGAAGTAGAATCGTGGCAGGAGTAACCGCTGCCATTTTTGCTTGTTCAATAGCCACTGTCATTTCTTCTGAACTTCCGATAATATCATCAAAGATATATTTTGCTTCAAGCTTTCGTATAATTTGTTTCGCCCGTTCAAGTTCTGTTGTTAATGATTGAATCTCAGACATGTCATGGATAACTCCGACACTACCTTTTAATTCATTATCAACGATGATCGGGGCAACATTTACGATGACATCTTTACGATGAGGGCCTACTTTCATCTTCACTCCGCGCACAGGCTTTTTCGTCCTCAAAACATGCATATGTACACTTTCACCTTCTGATATATCGGTTGTTGCAGGTTTACCTACCACTTGGTCCTTCGTCAGTCCTGTCAATCTAGTATAAGCAGGGTTAATCAGCAACCCTTTCCCTTCTTGATCAACAACTGAAATGGCATCATCTGATGAATAAATAATCGCTTCAAGCATCGTTTGTATACTCTTTAAATTTGTGACTTCTTCGGCCATGTTTTCTATTTCCGTAATATCTCTGAAAACACCAAGTGCACCAAACAAGTCTTCCCCTTTAAACATCGGGACTCTCGTTGTTATAATTGTACGGTTTTTTCCGATTATTTGTTTTTTGTTCGTTTCTGTTTTAGCAGACTCTAGTACTCGTGGCAACTTACTTGTTGGCATCACTTCTTCAATTCGTTTTCCGATAACGTTTATATTTTTCAAATCAGCCATAACTTCGGCCTTTTCATTAATTAACGTAATCCGTCGATCTTTATCGATGGCGATCATCCCATCGTGCGTCGCATTTAAAATCATATTTAATTTTGTATTGTGACGTGTTGTTTCTTCGATTAAATTTTCCTTTTCTTCAATTAAATAAAACATCATCGATGCGACAGAGCTAGGTATAATTGTTATAGGTGTTCCTTCTAATTTCTCTCTTAATTTTTCATATAGCAATTTGTTACCTGTAACTTCAACAATGACATCAATTGGGGATATTTCATCTAATGCCGTTTGCCAATCTGTAAAAACAGGGATTTTCTCTTCTTTTGCCTTCTGTAATCCTATTGATGTAGGATCAATATCAACAACACCCGCAACAGTTATTTGTTCCGTTTCTACTAGTACATCAAGTAAAGATGAACCACCTTGCCCAGCTCCAATGAGTAATAACCTTTTCATAAAGAAAACCTCCCCCACATTTTTTTGTGAGATCCACTATTTAATAAGGTAATTCCTAAAAGATTGTTGCTCTTAGTAAGGTAAATACCTCTCTAATCTGTTATAGTTGGATGCTGCCACTTCTTCAAAATTATTAAAAACAACAATCTATGCGAAAAGAGCCTTTATTAAAGAGTGTGCAATTATTTTCATACCTCTTATTACTATACACATTTTTTTCAAGAATGAAAGGTAAAATCTTTTCATTGCTCATCATTACCTATTCAGCTAAAATAAAAAGTAAGTTTGTCTATTTGATAAGTAAATAGAAAGAAAGGATAGCCATTCATGACGATTCAACGTTTTATTGCACTGTGCATATTATTAGTACCTGTATTCTTAGCAGGTTATGGAATAAAATTAATGAGAGATACTTTATTTCAAAGGTATAATTGGCCTTTCGACTTATTATGGTTACAATTTTTCGCAGGAGTTGCAGCATTTTTAATTGGTCTCTATTTAATTGGAGGATTTATTTTACACAGAGACCGAAAAAATAACAAAGTTGCACCAAAGTTTAAAAAATAGCTTGAAAGGCTGACGACATTGCAAAAAAATATCTCCGTCAGCCTTTTAATTAACCCTTCCCCACTTGTCAACCCCATTTATGATAGGTGTCTTTACGATCCAAGCTTGGATCGATGTCCTTTCCGAAATGATTGTCATTAGTAAACAAAACATCAAGAGTATAATTTGAGCACCTATTGACCAGTTATGGATGGCCAATAATGCTAACCAACCACCAACCAGCATCGCACCATTATCACCAAGCATCATCTTCATTCTGCCTTCAAATACAAACCAAGAGAATAAGACAACTCCTAGTGCATAAATGAAATCCATTCCAGCTGTTAAAAATGGATGAAAAATGAGAATTAAGAGAAAAAGTAATTTCCAAACTCTTAACGGCTTAGTATCCATCAAGTTCATGACATGCGGTGTAAAGATTAGGAGAAAAAAATAAATAAGGAGCACCATAGCTACTGTGCCTTGAGGCATTAATGAAACGTAAAAAAAAGAAGCCACAACCGTACCAACAGCTTTGTACAATCCTGTCGTATAAGTTCTTTTATTAAAAGCATAGGAAAAGTGACCTTTTAGTCCTTTCGGGTAACTGGTGCCATAACGATCATCAACAAACCCTAATCCCCATATAAAAATTAAGAAAACAATTGAAGCATATGTAGTAACTGTAAAAGAAAAAAACAAAAAATCAATGCACATCATTATAATTAAAGTAAACCCACCACTATAGGGAACGTAAAGACCTTTATAATTCGTTGTACTGAAGTGATAACGTTGAAAAATCACATTCATAACAAAAAATACAAAAGGCACGATGAGAATAAACATTATTCCATAAGCCATAATGATTTCTCCATTTCAACGAGTTGTTTTAAGCGATGGTAAAAGCCATACATTGATTTCCCATGTTCTCGATGAGTCATATTTGTTTTTACTTCTTTTAATTTTGCACCTTTCTTTAAGAAAGAAATATTTAATGACATTTCTAACCCAAAGCCGACAGAAGGCATATCTAATATATGAGGAATCCATTCACTCTTAAAGCCACGTTGTCCAGAAAGTGGTGAAGACAAGTGAACACCTGTTTTTTTATAAATAGTATGTGAAGCTCTCCTTTTCACAAGGCTAAAGCCACCATTAACAGGTGGGGGAAAAGTTGCAATTGTCATGTCAACACGACTATCAGTTAAGGGGACTAACAATTTCTCTGCTTCAATGATTGATAAGCCGAGGTCTGCATCTAGCAATAGAACAATTCCCGCCTCGACGTAAGGTAAGCCTGTTTTTACCGCCTGTACTTTACCCTTATTCCGTTCGTGATGAAGCATTTTATCTACGAGCGGCAAAGCTTCTGTAAACGTATTATCAGCACTGCCATCATCGATAACAATCAAGTTATTTATCCACGTACACTGACGTAAATGAGTTAACGTCTCTTTAATCATATCTCCTTCATTGTACGCAGGTATAATAATATCAGCTCTCATCTGCACCCGCCTCCCTTGTCATTTCAAGACCTGAAGTAAGGAGGTCTTCTTCTAAAGAAAAAATAGTTGAACCTCGCTTCCAATCATGAATGATATCTCCTGTAAACATTCTCGTTAGTAAGGTAGAAGCCATTCCTTGCCGATTTTTTTCTAATAACTCTTTCACCGATGACCTGCACCCAACAGTAATAATTTGCTTGGCTCCAGATATGTAAGCTAACATAATCGCTAAATCTTCACTTAAACCTGGAAACGAAACAGTAATTGGCATGATTCCCGCTTGTTGCAATCTCTCTTTTCCTGGAGAATAGCCATTCACATAAGAATGAGCAATGAATACACTCGAATACTTGTCAATATCATCAGATATCGAGTCCATATCACCTATAATATAGTCAGGCATTAAACCGTGTTTATAAAGGGTATTTGCTGCACCATCAACCGCAATGACCGTACCAGACCCTTTCATAAAGGGTTTCAAAAATAAAATCTCATCATGAATACCCGCTCCCCTTGAAAAGATCCAAACTCTTTCCTCCTTTATACTAAATAAACGAGGGAGCTTTTCAATCTCTTGATAAAAGACATCAAGTTCTTTAGCCATGTGAGATAAACTATTATTGACAAACTGTCGAAAAAGTTTAGGAAACTCATTATCCCCTTCTTGTTGACGCTTCAAACAAAGCTCACTTGTATATTGTTCTAGTTCCCCTATAAGAACGAACCCATTCTCATTTTCCTTATACAAACGATTATTATAAACTTGCACCCTTAGCTCATTCGGAATAAAACATGATTTCGTTTTAAATAAATCAAAAACCGGAATACCGTGTTTTAAGATGAATGGAACACCTAAATTTGGAACCTTCCCTGACATCGAACGCTTTAGATTAATTACAGCTTTCACTTTTTTTCTAACAATTTCTTCAGCGCAAACTACATCTATATCTTCATGATTAATAATGATAATTGATTTATCAGGAATAGATAATAGCAGTTTTTTTGTTATATCCCCTTTGTAAGCAGAGCCAACTATTAATCGATTTGACACACTCATGCACCTCTATATTTGTCGTCGTCACAATTAGTATGGTCATTATTAAAGAGAACATGAATGCGAGTGATAAAATGGCCAATTTCTATTTACGAAAAATTCATCATGTTCTACTTTTAATAATGCTTAAAGTGCCACGAGAGGTTATTGTTAAAACAAAAACAAGTAAAAAATAAATATATCGCTCAATCATGTTTATACCTCAAATGGTGAGCTTAGCTGCGTGGTTTTCTTTTAAAGCAAAAAAGACACCACCTTTTATTGATTTGATTTACAAACCAATAAAAAATAATGTCTTTTAGTAAGGCTTTGTTAAAGGCTAGTGTTGATTTCACAAAAATACACTCGCTTGCCGCTGGCAAGGCTTCAGCTAATCGGGGAAAAGCGCCCCGATGGATCTTCAGCTCTTGCTTTCCCCGCAGGCGTCTCGTGATTTTTGAAAATCATCAATGAATATTAACAGCGCCTTTAGTAAAAAAAAAGTGTTTATTTATAATTTAAAAAGAAGTTAGTGGGTTACTATTCACTGTTTAACAGTAAGTGATAACAGTGATAAGTACCGTTATATCAACAGTTAGCTTACTTTATGCTCAATTCGTAGCTTATCTGCCACCATCGCAATAAATTCAAAGTTCGTTGGTTTTGCTTTAGAAACACTTACTGTGTAGCCGAACATTTTTGAGATAGACTCAATGTTCCCACGGCTCCATGCTACTTCAATGGCATGACGGATCGCACGCTCAACACGGCTTGCCGTTGTGTTATATTTCTTTGCAATATCTGGGTAAAGAACTTTTGTAATGGATCCTAATAGTTCAATATCGTTATAAACCATAGTAATTGCTTCTCTTAAATACATATACCCTTTAATGTGAGCCGGGACACCGATTTCATGAATAATACTCGTAATACTTGCATCTAAGTTCATCGGTTTGTTCTCTCTTTGACCGTGAGGTGCTGCAGGAGACTTTACATAGGTAGAACCGTTCCCGCTTACGTCACGCACTTTATTCATTAATGTATCCATATCAAATGGCTTAAGTACATAGTAAGCAGCTCCTAGCTCAACCGCCTTTTTTGTTACATCTTCTTGCCCGAATGCAGTTAGCATTATAATATTAGGACGTTTCGCTAATTGGCGACTATTTAACTTCTCTAAAACTGCCAATCCATCTAAATGAGGCATAATAATATCTAAAATTAAAACATCCGGCTCTTTTTCATCAATTAAGTCTAAACACTCTTGCCCATTATAAGCTGTTCCAATAACATCCATATCCTCTTGCGAATTAATATAATCCTCTAATAAATTTACAAGTTCACGATTATCATCTGCGACACACACATTTACCTTTTTCACTATTTTTCCTCCCCAATCACTTTTTATTTTTTGGCTAACACTTGTATTCGACAAGGAGAATTGTATTCCTTTTATTTTTTTGATTTTTTCTAAAAAAACTTTCGTTTTCTCCTGATTATTCTTATTTACTCCGGTTTTCGACTGCATTCGATGACAAACAACACCAAAAGAAGTCATTTGTCGAAAAATATTTATTTTCATTTTAGCATAGTATTGGTAAAACTTAAAACAAAACTTTAAGAGGAGGTCATAAAATGCCAAAAAGGCGAGTACTTAGCTCGCCTTTGCACCTTCACCATATATATCGATTTCTGCTTCTTGTAACATCCACTCAATATGGCACCCATAACCACTTGTCGGGTCGTTTACAAATACATGTGTCACTGCGCCAATAATACGGTCATTTTGAATAATTGGGCTACCGCTCATTCCTTGAACGATTCCTCCTGTAGCTTCTAACAATTCCGGGTCAGTCACTTTAATGACCATTCCTTTAGTAGCTGGATGTTTTTGCTCCGTACTGCTTACGATTTCAATATCAAACCGCTTTACCTCATCTCCATTCACAACAGTTAAAATTTCTGCAGGGCCAATTTCAACTTGATGGGATAGTCCGATTTCCATTGGTTCATTTACTTGCCCACTTGACACTTCTTCTGTCAATGTGCCAAAAATACCGAAGGGACTATTTTTCTTAATATCCCCTAAAACTTTACGGTCGTTTGAAAAACGAGCAAGCTTTTCACCTGGTTCACCTGTTAATCCCTTTTCAATTGATGTTACTTTAGAGCTAACAATTTCACCTTCATGAACTTCAATCGGTTGACGTGTATCCATATCAGAAATGACATGACCTAACGCACCATATTTTTTTGAATTCGGGTCATGAAAGGTTAATGTCCCAACACCAGCAGCTGAATCACGAATATATAAACCTAAACGATATGATTGGTCTTCTTTGCCTTTTACAGGAGTAAGTTCTTTTGTCATTTCTTTACCATTTCGTTTGATCTTCATTTCAATTGGTTTATCCGAGTTTCCAGCATTTTGAACGACTTCATTTATGTCGCTCATCTCTTCAATATTGACCCCATCCATTTTAGTAATCATATCACCTACATTAATTCCAGCCAGTTCACCAGGAGAAACATCTCCATCCTTCGTATCAATAAGGTGATGCCCTACAACTAGCACCCCATCAGTTTGCACTCTTACGCCTATTGACTGACCTCCAGGTATCACCTTTAGTTTCGGAAGAACTGTAACATCCATTGACTTTAACGGTAAACGGCCAAAGCCAAACTGTAATGAACTTTGATTCGATTCAAGACCTTTTATTTGAGTTTTTCCATCTACCTCTTCAAAAGTTAATGGACTCTCGTCTTGTGCCATAACGGGCAGTGCTGTATCAAGTTCATATGATTGACCTTCAAAAAAAATTAATTCATCAGGTAATGATGCATATTGTTGAATGGGTGGATAAAAAGCAGCGGAGAACAATAGTACAAGGAGAATTGCACCTATAATTTTACGGACCTTCGCATTTTTCAAACCTTTTCACTCTCCTCGTTCCTAACCTACACCTCCACCATGGCTGTATTACTAATTTTGCCTTGACTTGCTTCATTTATAACTAATTAAAAAGAAAAAAGCTAACCTTAATTGGTTAGCTTTGCATATTTCATCCCAACGATTGTTTAATTTGGTTTGCTTGTTCCAATAATTCTTTTGCATGTTCTTTTGTTAACTCAGTAATTTCCACCCCAGAAATCATTCGGCTAAGTTCCTCAATTTGTTCTTCTTCATTTAAAGGTTTAACGGAAGTTGTCACTCGTTCACTGTCTTCACCTTTAGAAATAAATAAGTGTGTGTCAGCCATTGCAGCTACTTGAGGCAAATGTGTAATACATAAAACTTGTGATCCAACAGAGATATGATGAATTTTTTCGGCAATTGCTTGAGCCACCCTACCACTTACACCAGTATCAACTTCATCAAATATTAAAGATGTGACCCCTTCATGGGTTGCTAAGATCTTCTTTAAAGCAAGAATCATTCTTGAGATTTCTCCACCAGATGCAACTTTTGCAAGAGGCTTTAACGGTTCTCCTTTATTCGTTGCAACCATAAATGAGATATCATCTATGCCTTCTTTTGTTATTGGTAAACTTTTCGATAATGAAAGTAAGTCCTCTTCTTGAAACGAATGTTCGTGGAATTCCACTTGGAACTTTGTATTTTTCATATATAAGTCTTCGAGTTCTGTCTGAATATTTTCCTCCAGTCTTTTCGCTTCATACTTCCTAACTTCCGTTAAATGCTTCCCTTCAACTATTAGGTCTTTTGCAATGCCTGCCAAGTCACTTTCCCATTGCTGAAGTCGTTCATCTCGATTATTTAATGTATCCATTTCATCTTCAATTTTTGAAGCATATTCTAAAACTTCATTAACGGTTTCACCATATTTTCGTTTCAGTTGGGTTAATTCATTTAACCTTAATTCGATCTCGTTTAAACGATCAGGATCAAATTCAATATTTTCATGATAATCACGAAGTGAATACGTTGCTTCTTCTAATAAGTAATAACAATTCGTAATTGTCTCTTTTAATTTATGTAATTGCTCATCCATCTCTGCAGCTTCTTCGATTTGATTCATAGCGACCATTACCCATTCTAGCCCTCGGTTATCTCCGTATAAAGCCTCATAAGCACCGTGTGTTGTTTTAAATAATTCTTCACTATTTGAAAGCCGCTTTTTCTCTTCTGTTAAACGGGTGTCTTCTTCAGGCTGTATATTCGCTTCTGTAATCTCGTGATATTGATATTTAATTAAATCTAATCGTTGAGCCATCTCTTGTTCATTTTCCGACAATTGCTTTAATTCTTTTCGTTTCTTTATAAATGATTGGTATAATTCCTTATATTCATGCTTTGGTTTTTTAATATGGTCTTCTGCAAATCGGTCGAGTAATGTTAAATGTTTATCTTCTTGTAGCAGCTGCTGGTGTTCATGTTGTCCATGAATGTCAACAATCATTTGCCCGATTTGACGTAAAACTGCTAAAGTCACCAATTTTCCATTAACACGGCAGATACTTTTTCCTTGCTTTGTTATTTCTCTTTTCAATAAAATTGTCTCTTCTTCACCTGTTTCAATTCCTACATCATTGAAAAGTTTATATACATCATGATGCCTGTCCACAGAAAAAAGTCCTTCAATCTCTGCTCGTTTACTCCCGTGACGAACAAATTCAACAGATCCTCTTCCACCAATTAATAATCCAATTGCATCAATAATAATTGACTTCCCCGCTCCAGTTTCCCCCGTTAAAACAGTCAGCCCTTCATCAAAGGAAACAGTCATTGTATCGATGATTGCAAAGTTACGGATAGAGAGCTCCATTAACATTAGCTACACATCCTTTTTCTATGTCTTAAAGCATTTCTAAAAATCGTTCGCTAATTTGTTCTGTATCAGCTTCGGCCCTACAAATAATTAACAATGTATCGTCTCCACAAATCGTTCCCATAATCTCATGCCAATCTAAATTATCAATAAGTGCTCCAACAGCATTGGCATTTCCTGGTAGCGTTTTCATTACAATCATATTGCTCGTTTGGTCAATTGATACGAAGCTATCCATTAGCGAGCGCTTTAATTTTTGAAGTGGGTTAAAACGTTGGTCAGCTGGTAAACTATATTTATATCGACCATCCATCATCGGAACTTTCACTAAATGAAGTTCTTTAATATCACGACTCACCGTGGCTTGAGTAACATTAAATCCATCTGCACGCAGTTGGTCAACTAATTCATCTTGTGTTTCAACTTCTTGGTTCGATATAATTTCACGAATTTTTATATGACGTTGCCCTTTATTCATTAATAATTCCTCCATCATTCTATAGCTCTTTATGCTTTATTAAAATCTATACTTTAATATTAAATGATTTTTTATATTTATACAATTAATGTATACCATTTTGCATAATCAAACTTGACTTATTTTCAAAATGCTCTTTTCGCATTAATTCTTTACTTTTCAAAACCGTTACAGAATGACGCTTTCCAAACTGGATCTTCATCTCGTGCAACTCCCGCTGGAGTCGCAGCCTTTCACTGCTTGGAGTTAACCAAATATTTCAATAGCAACACCTTTTTTTGAAAACAGCCTTTCAAAAAGAAAGGCTTCGTTAAAGAACTAGTGTTGATTTTACCAAAAATAATTAATGAAGGTTAAAAGAATCAAAAGAAAAGGAGAAAGCAAAATAAATTGCTCCTCCCTAATTTTTATATCTACTTTATTGATGTCCTAAGCGAACGATTTCTTCTACATTGAAATCTCTACGACCCTTATCAGTCGTTTCACTTAAAGAAAGGTGAAGTAAAAATTCAATATTCCCCTCTCCACCTTTGATTGGTGAAAAAGTGAGACCTTCAACATGAAACCCAATATCTGTTGCAAAACGAATCATATCTTCTAATACTTTTACATGAACTTTCGAGTCTCTGACAATTCCCTTTTTTCCTACTTCATCTCTACCAGCTTCAAATTGCGGCTTTACTAATGCAGAGACTTGTCCATCTTTTTTTAATAATTGTTTTAATACTGGAAGGATTAGTTTCAACGATATAAACGAAACATCGATCGTCGCAAAATCTGGTTTTCCGTATAAAAGATCATCTTCACTTACATAGCGAAAATTTGTTCTTTCCATAACGATGACTCTTTCGTCTTGCCTAAGCTTCCAAGCAAGTTGATTATAACCGACATCAATTGCATAAACGAGCTTTGCTCCATTTTGTAAAGCACAATCCGTAAAGCCACCTGTCGAAGCCCCTATATCAAGAACAACAGCATCATTCAAGTCAAAATGAAACGTTTCTATCGCCTTTTCTAGCTTTAATCCGCCTCGGCTTACATAAGGTATCGTTTGACCTTTTACTTCAATTTGACTATCTACTTTCACTTTTGTTCCTGGTTTATCGACGCGATCTCCATCAACGAAAATTAAGCCGGCCATAATAGTCCGTTTTGCTTTTTCTCTTGATTCGATCAAACCTTTATCAACTAATAAAATATCGATACGTTCTTTTTTATCCATTCTGTTACGCTCGTTTCCTTTTCTTAGGAAGAATCTGTTCCACTCGTTCCGCTACTGCTTGAGGTGTCAATCCAACCTCTTCTAACAGCTCAGGGACACTTCCGTGCTCGATATATCGATCTGGGATTCCCATACTTTCCACTACCATGTTGTGGTGATGCTTTGCATGGAAATGTTCGACTACTGCACTGCCGAAGCCTCCGAGGAGAGCACCTTCTTCAATTGTTAATAGCGGACGGTTTTCCATTGCAAATTGTTTTAACATGTCATCATCTAATGGTTTAATTGACCTAGCATTTACAACTTCAACATGAATTCCGTCCTTTTCGAGAATGTCCGCTGCTTCCATTGCAACTGGAATCATCGTACCGTACGCAAGGATAGATAAGTCTGACCCTTCCTTGAGGATTTCCCATTTTCCAATTGGAATTTCTTTTAAACTTTCATCCATTTTTACGCCAAATCCATTTCCTCTAGGGTAACGAACGGCAATTGGTCCATCATCATGACATACCGCTGTATATACTAAATGTTGCAACTCATTTTCATCTTTTGGCATTAATATTTTCATGTTTGGTAAATGCCTTAAATAAGAAACATCAAATACTCCTTGATGTGTTTCACCATCGGCACCGACTAAACCGGCACGGTCGATAGCAAAAAAGACATTTAAATTTTGGCGACAAACATCATGGACGAGCTGATCGTAACCTCTTTGCAAGAAGGTAGAATAAACCGCAAAAACTGGTTTCAACCCTTGCGTTGCCAGACCCGCAGCCATTGTCGTTGCATGTTGCTCAGCAATTCCAACATCAAACATTCGATCTGGAAATTCATTTGCAAATACATCCAACTTCGTTCCTCCAGGCATTGCTGCTGTTAAAGCAACTACTCGTTCGTCTTGTCGAGCAACCTTTTTAAGCGACTCGGCAAACACGCCACTATAACTTGGAGGTCCTGGCTTTTTCACCACTTCACCAGATTCAATTTTATATGGTCCTAAACCGTGCCATGTCCCTTTTGCGTCATTTTCAGCTGGAGCATAACCTTTGCCTTTTTTCGTAATAACATGAACAAGGACAGGTCCTTTTGTTTTCTTTGCATAATTCATGTTACTAATTAAGTCATCGTAGTCGTGACCGTCAACTGGACCTAAATAAGTAAACCCTAACTCTTCAAAGAACATGCCAGAAACGAGTAAGTATTTCAGACTATCTTTTACTCTTTCAGCTGTTGTCGCTAATCTACCTCCAAATGCTGGGATACGTTTAATTAGCATTTCTAATTCTTCTTTTGCTTTACGATACTTTCCAGCCGTTCTCATCCTACCAAGAACGTTATGTAAAGCACCGACATTTGGAGCAATTGACATTTCATTGTCGTTTAAAACAACGGTCAAATCTGTTTGTTCATGTCCGATATGGTTAAGCGCTTCCAACGCCATACCTCCGGTTAGTGCCCCATCACCAATAATCGGAATAATGCTCTCATCAGTTCCTTTTATATCTCTAGCAACAGCCATTCCCATTGCAGCTGATAATGATGTCGAGCTATGACCAGTTTCCCAAACGTCATGCTTACTTTCTGACCTTTTTGGGAATCCACACAATCCTTTATATTGACGTAATTGATCAAACTGGTCTGCACGACCTGTCAATATTTTATGAACATATGCTTGGTGACCTACATCCCACAAGAATTTATCTTTTGGGCTGTCATATAATTGATGTAATACTAATGTTAGTTCTACAACACCTAAGTTGGGCCCAAGGTGACCTCCAGTAACTGAAAGGTTTTCAATTAAGAAGTCACGAATATCTTGAGCAAGGTCTTCCAATTCGGTTTTGCTGCATTGCTTTAAAAATTCTGGGTCTTTAATGCTAGACAAATCCAAGAAAAACCCTCACTTTCGTAATTTTTTCTTATTATTATGTTTCTTTTGCTTTTTACGTTTTTTACCATCAAAGATGACTATCCTCAATTTTACCTCTAAAAAGTAAAATAATCTACCCACATGATATATGATTTCTGTTGAATATTGAATAGCTAATGTTTTTCCGACAGATTTTCCACCAACAGTCAGTGCAGCAACAATAGCTGTAAATACAACAGATATAAGGAACTGTATCGTCGTTCCCTCTTCATAACCTATTTGTAAAGAAAATCTTAATACGACATAAGCTGAAGCAGTTCCACTAATAACCCCAGCAATATCACCAATCACATCATTACAAAAGTTTGCAAACTTGTCTGCATTTCGGGTAATTTGTACTGCTTGTTTTGCACCTGGCAGTCTCTCTGCTGCCATGGCATGAAAAGGTTGTTCCTTCGCAGCAGTCGCTGCTACGCCTATTGTATCAACAAAAACACCGATAAACACAATTAATAATACAATGACCATCCCAAAACCCCAGGATACACCACTTAATATCGATGTTGACACAATAGCAAAAACAGCCGCTAACACCAAGGTGATAACGGCTATCATTGTGCTCCAACGTAGTGACTTTCTAACAGATTCCTTCATTTATATACATCGTTCCTCTTCATATCAGTTCGAAACATTATTATGTATCCGAGTGGTCATTTAAAGAGTAAAAACTGCGCCTTAGGTCCAGTAGGTTTTCCCAAGTAAGCACCTCAGCGTCGCCGCTGTGGCGGTTTCCCTTTAAGCCTACCTTGACGCTGTCACCAAACGTCAGACTGGATTACCACTTAGAACGCACTATAATCCTCTTTAAATGTCCGAAAAGTGAAACAGTCTAGGAGTTTTCCTCGACAGTTCCTTAGCCATTTTCTATCCTCTTTTGCAGGGTCGATTTCATATGAATGAGTTCGATATACAACCTAGCATTCATAATCCCCTCGCCCCCCACTCAAGGCAGGCTACGCTGCTCACAAGTTCCCGTACTTGCATAGCAGGTTCATACCTTGCGTCATAGTGATCCGCGGGTACGGATACCACCACGAAAGGCCTCCGCGGCGCAGGGTCATCGCCCACATGCCTTTGTGGATCGCCCTACAGCCTTTACTCCCAGTTAGGACCCAAGGCTGGGCGCCTCAAGCCAAAACTAGGAACTTCATCGATGTGCCCTTTAGCGGATTTTTAGGCCCGCTTTCGAAAATGGAGAACCGACTAGAATACTGCACCACTCGGTAACTAAATATAGTATAGCATGATATATCGTGGCAAAACAACAAACAACCAATGTATATACAGCATTATTCTTCCACGTTTGACATGATTTTACTCAATTGACTCGAGAGCCGATATAATCGGCAAGTTCTTTTAAAAGTGTATGATTCGTAGACGTCTGATATAAGCATTTTTTTGCTTCAGTAAGATGGTATTCTAGTTTTTCCTTTGCTCCATCTAAGCCTAACAGTTTTGGGTATGTGTTTTTATCATTATCTTCATCACTACCGACTGGTTTTCCTAACTCTTCTTCATCACCTTCGATATCTAGAATATCGTCTTTAATTTGGAAAGCGAGCCCAACATGCTGTGCAAATTGACGAAGTAACTGAACATCCTCTACGTCAGCCTCAGCTATCATAGCACCCGCTTCAACCGCAACTGCTAATAAGTCACCTGTTTTTCGTTCATGAATTTGTTGTAAGTCTTCTGCTTGTAAACTCTTTCCTTCCGCTTCCATATCTGCAACTTGTCCACCGACCATTCCTTCGGGTCCAATCGCTCTAGAAATACGCTGAATGAGGTCTACTTTCCGCTCACTTGTTAAATGCTCTGAACAAGAAATCAGTTGAAAGCTCTTCGTAAGTAGTGCATCTCCTGCTAAAGTCGCCATCGCTTCCCCGTAAATGATATGATTGGTTGGCTTTCCTCTTCTTAAATCATCATCATCCATAGAAGGTAGGTCATCATGAATCAATGAATACGTATGCACCATTTCAAGAGCACTTGCTACGTCATACCCAATTTCTAACGGCTTAGAAAAACCGTGTAACGTTGCTAATAATAGAAGTGGTCTAACACGTTTGCCCCCTGCCTCTAAAGAATAGATCATTGAGGCCTTCAACTTCTCAGGGGATTGTAGTGACTCTATGTAAATAGGTAATTTTTTATCAATTACTTCTTTTTCAGTTTTCATAAACTGTTCTAGTTCGATGTTATTCACACTAACTCTCCCCATCAACTTCAAAAGTAGAAACTTCTCCATCTTGATCTAAAACTTGCGTCATTTGTTTTTCTACGTTCTGCAATCTTTCGTGACAATATTGCGAAAGTTTCATTCCTTCTTGAAACATGGAAATCGCTTCTTCTAATGGTACATCGCCTTCTTCCAATTTCCCAACCACAGACTCAAGCTTCTCCATTGCCTCTTCAAAAGTTAACTCTTCTTGATCATTTCCTTTATTTGTCATTATATTCACCCCACTTTACTTTCGGTAACTCTACTTCCTTTTTTTCAGATACTTGGCAATTTAGATAACCATCTTGAAGGCGTATTCGAAGGTCCGTTTGTTCATCTACGTCGTTAATACTTTTAACTAGTTGCTCATCTTCTTTATAAACAAGACTAAATCCGCGTTCCATCATTCTTAATGGACTTAGTACTTGCAGTTTTGAAACTTGCACGGAGAAGGCTGATTGCTTTTCATTCAGTATTTGTTGCAGATTTTTGACTAATCGCTCTTCTGATCTCGCATGTTCCGCTTTTGCATCTCGTAACATATGGTAAGGATGACTTCTCTCAAGTCTAGATACGAAGTTGTTAAGCTTTTCATGACTGTTTGAGATAGTCCTTAATGCTTCTTTACGTAATGATTCAACATGCCTATCAAGATCTTGCTCTTTTTGTTCGATCAGCTGTTTCGGGTAACGAAAAGCATATGATTTCAATAAATAATTTAACTTATCTTTTTTTCTAGACACGTGAGTTTCCATTGTACGAATAAGTCTATCTTTATTGTTATTTACCGTTTTTACTAGCTCTAAAAGATCAGGTACTGCCATCTCTGCAGCTGCAGTTGGCGTTGGAGCCCTTAAATCAGCAACAAAGTCACTGATTGTTATGTCGGTTTCATGTCCTACTGCAGATATTACTGGGACGTTAGAGTAAAAAATGGCTTCAGCCACAACTTGCTCGTTAAAGGCCCATAATTCTTCTAGAGAGCCCCCACCTCGACCAACGATTATCACATCAAACATATTCGCTTCATTAGCTTGTTGGATCGCATTAGCAACAGAAGGTGCTGCTTCCGGTCCTTGAACAAGGACCGGAAGCAGTGTCACTTTGGCTATCGGATAGCGCCTATTTAACGTTGTGATGATATCTCTCACTGCAGCTCCAGTTGGAGAGGTAATAACGGCAATCGATTCAGGTACATTAGGAATCGGTTTCTTACGTTCTTGGGAGAAAAAACCTGCGAATTCTAACTTTTTCTTTAACTCTTCGAAAGCTAAATATAAGTTTCCAATGCCGTCAGGTTGCATCTCTTTTACGTAAAATTGATATTGACCGTGTGGCTCATACACAGAAATATCTCCACGCACTAATATACTCATTCCATTTTCAGGAGTAAACTTTAAAAAACGGTTATTACCAGCAAACATCACAGAATTCAGTCGTGATTTTTCGTCTTTTAATGTGAAATACATATGGCCACGGCTATGTTTCTTAAAGTTAGAAATTTCTGCACGAACCCATATATTCTGCAGGTAAGGTTCGCCATCAATGAGTCGCTTAACAAACCTTGTTAACTCACTAACAGACAATATTTCTTGATTCATGGCGTTAAACCCCTTACTTAACTATTCGCTTTGCAGATTCTACTGTGTTATGAAGAAGCATTGTAATTGTCATTGGTCCCACTCCACCTGGTACGGGAGTGATGTATGAAGCAACTTCTTTTGCGTTGTCATAAACGACATCACCAACAAGTTTTCCTTCATCATTTCTGTTTACACCAACATCGATGACAACGGCTCCTTCCTTAATAGCGTCTGCATCTAAGAAATGAGCTCTTCCTACAGCTACAACAAGGATATCTGCTGAACGAGTCATTTCCTTCATGTTCTTCGTTCTTGAATGACAATATGTAACAGTTGCATTTTCATTTAATAAAAGTTGTCCTACTGGCTTTCCTACGATATTACTTCGACCGACTACAACAACATGCTTTCCTTCAATTTCAATCTCTTTTGATTTAATCATCTCTACAATTCCAAATGGTGTACAAGGAAGGAATGTTTCTTGACCGATCATCATTTTTCCGATATTACTTGGATGAAAACCATCTACATCCTTATTTGGATCAATCGCTTCAATCACAGCATCTTCAGAAATTTGATCTGGCAGTGGTAATTGAACAAGAATTCCGTGGATATGTTCTGCTTTATTTAAAGCATCAATACGCTCTAAAAGTTCCTCTTGTGTCGTTGATTCAGGAAGTTCATATAATTCAGAGTGAACTCCAATTTCTTTACAAGATTTTTGCTTTGAACGTACATAGGATTGTGAAGCAGGGTCCTCACCAATTAAAATAACTGCTAAACCCGGTGTTACTCCTTTTCCTTTTAATCCTTCAACTTCATGTGTT
Organism: Bacillus shivajii; assembly: GCF_020519665.1. NCBI lineage: Bacteria > Bacillati > Bacillota > Bacilli > Caryophanales > Bacillaceae > Bacillus > Bacillus shivajii. The sequence goes on along the minus strand of NZ_CP084703.1, from coordinate 1,562,261 downwards.
AATTCTTCTCTTTTCTTTTTCGCTAATTCCTTACCTGAAATGACTGTTGCTGACATAAGTACTCCCCCTTATTTTTTATAGGCTTTGTTAAAGTTGCTTGCCCCTTCCTCTGCTTGCAATACACAGTAGTGTATGCGTCGGAGCAGCTCTAAGCAGGTAATAAGCATGCTTGTTGTTGTTTTTTGAGCCGCTCTCCGTGGACGCTTTCACCTCTAGGTACAGGTGCGACATCCGTTCATTCTTCACTTCGTATGAATTCACGGTGTCTTCTTTGCCGCGGGCACGGCTTCAGCTAACTTTGGAATGAAACTTTCCAAAGTGGATCTTCAGCTCGTGCTTTTCCCGCAGGAAAGAGGATTACTTCGTCGAATATGCTACGATTTGTCTCGACGAATACACACCAAAAAGTATGCTTGTAGAGGAAGAGACAGTACCACCTTCGCTTCTCAAAAAGGAAACGACTGTACAAAAAATCTTTTATCAACATTATTGCACTTTAACAGCGCCTTTTTATAAAAGAAAATTGTTATGTTGGAATTCATAACAATGTCCTTGCAACAAGATTAGGATTGCATTAAAGATTTCTCCACTTTAGATAAGACACCATTGACGAATCGTCCTGGTTCTTCTTCCCCACTAAAGCCTTTCGCTAAATCAATCGCTTCATTTATGCTTACATTGTGCGGAATATCCTCTTGCCATTTCATTTCATACACAGCAAGTCTCATAATTGCACGCTCCACTCTCGATATACGAGAAAGCGTCCAATTTGCTAAAGACTCTTCTAATAACGGATCGATCTCACTTTGATGTTCGACCGTTCCGTATACGACACCTTCTAAAAATGGTGACGCCTCTTCCCCTTCTTCTAATACGGCTTGAATGGCTTCCTGTGGATCGACGGAAGTCATTTCTATTTGATATAAAGATTGTACTGCCTTAATTCTTGCGACTCTTCGATTCATCTATAAATGTCTCCTTTAAACAAAACTTAGCAGATTATCACCAGAAAGCGATATAATTAGTTAAAACGGCAAAAAGTTATTTTCAAATTCGCCAACACCACGTTCTGTATAAGTAAAGCTTTTTTTCGCTTATGCTACCAACTATAGTTTTAATAAAAATTTGTAGTTTTAAAACTTACTTTTAAAAATATCTACCAACATGATAATAGCATAACTTAACCGTTCAATACAGAAGCTCTAAATGATTTTCCATTTTTATTATGTATAAAATTATTTTGTAGACAGTCCATGTATAAACAACCCTTGGCAAATCTCCATGGAACTATAGCTAAACTCGATCACATTCTGTAATTAACGCCAATGTTAAACATCCTATAAAAGTATTCCTAAATTACACAGAGCTTACCTTCTATGATAAGCAATGTACTGCGACGTAGATTCGTAGATGTAGTTATCTCGCCCATCATTTATATCGATAAAAAAGGTCTGACTGTTCCTTACGTAAACGAAAGTTTCAGAAAGGGGGTAGTCAGACCTTACGATTATAAATTATGCTCCATGTTCTTTCTTTGTATTGTCTTCTTGATCCACTTTCTGCTCTAAGTGAACACCTACAACGTGAACATTTACTTCTGTTAATTCAATTGCTGTCATGTTTTTTATCGTTTGATAAATATTTTCTTGGATTTTGCTACAAACTTCCGGAATTGATACACCGTAATTTGTAACAACGAAAATTTCAACAGCAATCCCTTCATCACTCATGTCAACTTTAACGCCTTTACCGTGGTTATTCTTCCGACCTAGACGCTCTGCAACACCAGCAGCAAAATTCCCTCTCATTGTTGCAACACCATCAATCTCTGATGCCGCTAAACCTGTAATGACTTCAATGACTTCTGGTGAAATTTCTACTTTCCCTAGCTCTTCTTTGTCATTAGCCATGTGAATTAAATGATTTTCCATGTTCCTCCACCTTTCAGACATTACTCCTCTAGTTCAGGCTTTAAAGAGTATTGTTCCAAAAATTTCGTATTAAAGTCACCACCTACAAAGACTTCATGATTAAACAATCTTATGTGGAACGGAATCGTTGTATCTATTCCTTCAATAACAAATTCTCCGAGGGCGCGCTTCATTCTTGAAACTGCTTCTTCTCTTGTTTCTCCATAAGTAATAACTTTTGCAATCATTGAATCGTAATATGGAGAAATCGTATAACCAGGAAAAGCAGCACTATCGACTCTAACACCTAAGCCTCCTGGAGGCAAGTACATGTCAATCTTTCCTGGCGATGGCATGAAGTTTTTATCGGGATTCTCTGCATTAATTCTACATTCAATTGCCCATCCATTAAAGGTGACTTTCTCTTGAGTATAGGAAAGCTTTTCCCCTGAGGCAACTAAAATTTGTTCTTTTATCAAGTCGATCCCAGTAACCATCTCAGTTACAGGATGCTCTACTTGAATACGTGTATTCATTTCCATAAAGTAAAACTTGTTTTCTCGGTGGTCATAAATAAATTCAATCGTCCCTGCACCAACGTATTCAACAGCTTGTGCTGCTCTAACAGCAGCCCCTCCCATTTCTTGACGCATCTTTTCATCAATTGCTGGAGACGGGGTTTCTTCTACTAATTTTTGAAGACGACGTTGAATTGTACAATCTCTCTCACCTAAGTGTATGACGTTACCGTGTGTGTCAGCCATTATTTGAATTTCAACATGGCGAAAATCTTCAATGTATTTTTCTAAATAAACACCAGGGTTTCCAAAGTTCGCTTTTGCTTCCTTTTGTGTAACAGAAATTCCTTTTCTAAGTTCAGCCTCATCTTTGGCTACACGGATTCCTTTTCCGCCACCACCTGCTGTCGCTTTAATAATAACAGGATAACCAATTTCCTCGGCTACACGTACACCTTCTTCTACGCCTTCAATAATTCCATCAGAGCCTGGAACGGTTGGAACCCCTGCTTTTTGCATCGTCGACCTTGCTACATCTTTTGTACCCATTTGACTAATTGCTTCAGGTGACGGTCCGATAAATGTAACTTTACATGCCGCACAAATTTCAGCGAAGTCGGCATTTTCGGCTAAAAACCCATAACCAGGGTGGATTGCATCGACTTCAGTCAATGTAGCTACACTCATGATATTTGTGAAGTTTAGGTAACTGTCGGTTGACGATGTCGGTCCTATACAATACGCTTCATCAGCTAGTCTAACATGAAGAGCATCACTATCAGCTGTTGAAAATACAGCAACTGTTTTTATCCCTAACTCTTTACACGCTCTTATTATCCGTACAGCTATTTCTCCTCTGTTCGCTATTAGAACTTTCTTGATCATATCCTCATCCCCTATTCTGGTTTAACCAAGAACATTTCTTGTCCATATTCTACAAGCTGTCCGTTTTCCACTAAAATTTCAACGATCTCTCCGTTAACTTCTGCTTCGATTTCGTTCATTAATTTCATAGCTTCAACGATACAAACGACAGAATCTGTTTTTACTTTGTCACCAACTTTTACATATGGAGCAGAATCAGGAGACGGAGCAGCATAGAACGTTCCAACCATCGGTGATGTAATTGTATGTAATCCAGAACGGTCTTGTTCGACAGGTTTTTCATCTGATTTCTCTTGGGTTACTTTTGTTTCAGGTTCAGACTTAACTTGCTCTTGAACTACAGGGTTAGCTGCGGGAACGATTTGTGTACTTTCTTGTACTGGCTGCATGTTTTGAACAGGTTGAGTTGGTTCAACTTGCGCATTTCCTTTTATGTCTTTTCTCATTGTAACTTTTGAACCATTCTGCTCAAACTTAAATTCATTAATAGATGATTGATCAATAAGTTTAATAAGTTCACGAATCTCTTGAATTTTTAACATAGTATACACTCCTCAATATTGTTTTTAAAACGTTTTCACATACTAATGCTATTTTATAACAAAACGAATAGAATCTTCTAATAATTGACACCTTTTCTAGTATGTCTTATGAGCAAGTCCTAAAAATATGCTACCTTAAAATCGATGAAAAGAAAACCTTTTTTTGACGAGCTATATATTATTTTACCTCATTTTTTTCACTTTGTATCACTTCGGACAAACAGTTTCGTAAAGTGAGTAAAATTGACAATTTCCACGTATAACAAGAAACATTTCGACTCACCCTACCATTTTCAACATCGTACAAACATTTTAAACATCTATAAGCTTTACTCTCGAAGAAAGAAGAGCCGTAGGCGTTGCCCATCCTTAATATCAACACTCACTTTTAACAGTGCCAAATAAAAAGGCTGCCTCAATGTTAAAGTGTCAAACACTTCATGAGACAGCCTTTCATATTATTCTGTTTGTTCAGTTTCTGATAGATTCTCCTGCACTTCCGCCTTATCATTTTTATATTCACGAAAAACAGGAAACTCGGATAAATTCTCTGGGATCTTGTCATTTTCTAATAGGATGATTTTTACAATATCTTTGTTTCGAGCCATATGATATTTTTCGCCATACTCATTCCCTTGAGTATATTTCTTTAAACTTTGGTAATCTTCCTCTTGAATGGAAACTGGCTCTCCATCCGCTTCTTCCTCATTTTGCATAAAGCCAACTTCAAATTCTACAATTTGAATTTTATCGTTTTTAATGTTGCGTGTTTGTTCGAGAACTGCTTTAGCGCCCTCTGTTAAATCAGACCATTCCATGCATTATCTCTCCCTTTCATTTTACTACCAAATAGAAATTTTGCCCTTGATAGTAACTTTTCACTAAAGGTTTACTATTTCACTCATTTAAAGTGAGAATAAAAATACCTTTTGTGACAAGTCAAATTTTGTATCCCCTTTCCCTTAACAAAGTTACATATTAAGTCATGGGGTTTCCGTTCCATCTCGGTATTATACCACCATCATTACATAAAATCATGTTTTTTACTTGAATCCATCTAAAGGACCGTTTATTTTACTTTTCATCTAAACATTTATTTCTATTCCTCGTTTCTAAAAGAATATTTTCTTTACATAGCAATCAATCACATAAATCGTTTTTCTTACTCGCTTGTTTTTTACTCTACTAATGTATTGGTAGTGACTCAATCTTCACTTTTTCAATTAACTAGTCCAACCTACAGTAAGAAAAGCGCAAGCCTCCTTGTCTCTTCCTCTACTAGTAATGCTATGTGGAAAGATGCGTCGAGACAGCTCACAGCTTATCCGAAGAAGTTACGTTTGTTGCTCATCGGCGATGAAAACTGGACTGAGCCGAGTGAGATAAAGGAGAGTTGAAAGACGCGAGTCGTTCATTCTCGACTTATCGTAGACGAGGTGAGGGAAGTTTCTCACGTCGATAGGGGGCTGAGCTAGACAACTATCCAGGACAATAATTTTATACTTTCTTATCTTTTAAAGAAAACTCGCCTATTGGCGAGCCTTTTAGGCGAAGACAGAGGTGTTAGGTGCGAAATTCCGAATGATGAGCGTGAACTTCACTTCAGACGGACGCTTCCCCGAGGGCTTGTCTTCAGCTCGTTGCTCCTGCGCCACTACGCTTGCTCGTCGCAGGTAAAGAGTGCTCCTGCGGTTACTCGTCGCAGCTCGAAGCAGTTCGAAGAAGTATTGCTTGTCGTTGCTCCTGCGGTTACTCGTCGCAGCTCGAAGCAGTTCGAAGAAGTATTGCTCGTCGTTGTTCCTGCGATTACTCGTCACAGATAAACAGTGCTCCTGCGGTTACTCGTCGCAGCTCGAAGCAGTTCGAAGAAGTATTGCTCGTCGCTGATCCTCCGGGAGTCGCCGTCTTTTGTTACGTTCACTTCGAAATAAAACGTACATTTAATGAAAAAATTTATCATATCATTCGTTTCATTGTGCAAAAAACGTATTATGAAATTGATTCTTAATTCTTAAAAATTTTTCACTACGTCGTGCTTCTACTTTGCTAAAATTTTATAAACTTAACGTGAAAAAAGGCATCTACGAAACAATGTTTCGCGATACCTTCATTATTTATAAGAGAATAACAATTAACTCTTTGAAAACCTAGTTATTATAATACATGTTGATTTTAACTTAAAGTGGTCATATTCCATTATTGAGAATAATTTTGTACGGGACCTCTTTTAATCTTCACCATCTGTTGGATCGTCTTTGCCATCACCTGGTTGGAATCCAACACGAATATCTTTATCACCCAGCTCTTCATAAGCAAGCATATTAATTTCTACAACTTCTGCTTTAGATAAGTCTGGTGCTTTTACATAGATCTTCACTTGATTGGCTTTTGTATCTGTAATAACTAGTGCATCTTCATAGCCTTTTGCTCGAATCATCGTTTCTAACCGCTCTTCTTGCTGGGATAATGTCTGTAAGCTTTCATATTGTTCTAGGGCATAGACTTGTACTTCAGGTGATGAATCAGAAGAAGCAATAACCTCTGCATAATCTTCATTCATACGTGCTCGTGCATCTTGACGTTGTAAACGAATTGTATCAAACATCTCTTGTGCACTGACATTTGAAAATTGTGAGTTTTGCCCAAAAACATCATCGACATCTTCCAACTCAATTACTGTAAAATCTTCATCTAACCCTTCAATACCTACACCTTCATTGTCCATTTCTTCCCCAGTTACTTCTTCATTGTCAATTGCATATTGATTGTCAATACGATCCATTGAAATGTAATAGACCGAAAGTACAATAATTAAACTTAACATCGTTAATAGCCATACGGTTTGTCGTTTTAAGACCATTTATGAATCCCCCTTTGAATTTTTCGGTAATACTGATACACGGTGAGAAGGAACATCTAAAGCTCTACTAACAGCTTCAATGACCCACGTCTTTACTTGTATATTTTCAACACCTTCAGCTACTACTACCACCCCGCGAATTGATGGCTTTTTTACTTTGACAACTAACGGTTCTTCTTTATCTCCGTTGCGAATGATAACTACATCTTCATCATTTGTTCGATCTTCTACTTGTCTCGACCCTCCCTCACGATCTGTTTCTTCTGTTACTTGTTCTCTTGTACTTATATTTTTTTGATAGACCGTTTCTTCTGTTTGGTCTAGATTCACAAAAACGGTCACGTTATTTATACCAACGACTTGCTCTAAAACTCTCTCAAGTTCGGACTCATAAAAGCTTTCATAATCAGACATCGAAGACAGCTCTGGCCTCTCGTTTGATGAACCAAACACCTCTTGTGACGATTCCTTCTCTTCTTTTTCATTTTCTTGTAAAGTCGGGACTGAAGCAGGCTCTTCATCAGGTTGTAAAACGACTCCAATGATCATAAAAAATACCCCAAGTGCCAGTAAAACCCCTAAATATTTCATATTTAATTTCTTAGGATTCTTAAACTGTAAAAACTTAAAGAATGTTGCGTTTTTTGGTTGCTTTTCCACGTTATTCCTCCCCTCCCTTCCAATGAATGTGTACTTTGTCAACTGGAACATTCCATTCCCGAGCTAGTAATGAAGCGATGTCTTTATCTATGCTGCTTGTTTTTCCTTCAAGCTCTTGATCAACGTCATTCTCAATAATGACTGGATCAATCGTAACAATCGATATTTCATCGGTTTCTTCTTCTTTTTCAGCTTCTTCTAGGGTTTGAATAAGAACATGTACCTCCGGATAAGTATCAAATGATCCTTCCTCTAATGGTATAGACTCTGCGTTCATAGTCACTTCTATTGGCACCACCTCAAACTGTTCAATTAATGGACCCTCAGCTTGTTTCTTCAGTTGGACAGCCACTTGTTCAGAAATATATGCATCTTGTACCGTTTCTATATCTCTTTTCTTTGATTCAATTTTATTCATTTGATTTTCTTGGTTTGGCCCCCCAAAATCTACAACTTCAGAAAGCCATTCTTCAGGATCAGTTTGAAAAATAGAGAGTACTGGTTGTAACATGACCATGAGTAACATTAAACCGACTACTAGTTTTACATAACGTTGCATTTTTGAGTTAGGTAACAAAAGTTCTAACACCGTAGCAAATAATATGAGAATAATAATGTTTGTCACCCATGCCGTTACAATACTCATTCGCCCGACTCCTTTCTATTTACGATCATCGCATCATTAACGATAGGTTGCCCGAGATAATAATGATCGTAATTGATAAAAAGAACATAAGTGATACTGCTGCTAATGCCGCAAAAATAAAGAGCATTTGTTTACCAATAATCGAAAGACATTGGATAATCGGGCCACCACCCAACGGCTGAAGAACTGCTGCTGTAAATGTATAAATGACCGCTAATGATAGAATCTTTAGTGCTGGAAATGCACAAATGAGTAACAAGATTGCAAGTCCTGCCACACCGACAGTATTTTTCAGTAAGACGGATGCCCCCATGACCGTGTCAGCAGCATCTGTAAACATGCGGCCTACAACTGGTACAAAGTTTCCTGTAACAAATTTTGCCGTTTTCACTGCTATTCCATCTGCCACAGCAGCTGTAGCTCCTTGAACAGATAAGACACCTAGAAAAACAGTTAGGAAGATACCAAGACCACCTACGGCTAAATTTCTTAAGAATTGGGCTAATTTTGTCACCTTGTAATGTTCCGTCATTGTACTGACGATAAAAAGAAGCGTAGATAAAAATAGAAGTGGCAAAACAAAATATTGCACAAAAAGTCCACTCGTATGAACAAGAAACATAACCATCGGGTGGAATAGTGCGACAGAGGTGACACTACCTATCGATGCCATTAAGACAAGAATTAATGGTACTAGCGAGACCATAAAACTACTCATTATCTTAATTGTGTTTTGGGTAAATTCCATCGCAATATGAAAACTATTTAAAGCAATGATCAACAAAACCATATACGTTATCGCATAAGCAACTTTACTAATTGAATGTTTTTCAAACGCTTGTTGTAGCTGAGCTAGAATCATACTAAAGACAGCTAGTAAAATTAACGTTCCTAAAAGTTTTCCATTTGCAAAAATTTCATGAAATAAAAACTTTAATAACCCTTGTACCCATGCTGAAAGAGATAATTGCTTGTCTCCTTTGACAAACTCCATGAAACTACCTCTTTGACTTTCAGGCAGGTACCCTTCATATTCATGGAGTACATCATTCCAAAATTGACCTATGTCCTCTAACCCTAACTTCTCAATTTGCGATTCAATCATCTGCTCTTGTTGTTCAGTTGTCACATTACCTTCTGCTTGTACATCTTCAGGAAGAAGGATCATCATCAATGCTGCTGCGATGATTATACAAATGTACTTTTTCATCCTTCCCCCTCCATTAATTTGGAATTAGTCCGATAATTGTTTCAATGATGACTGAAATAATTGGGATCGCCATGACCATAATAAGTACTTTTCCAGCTAATTCAATTTTTGAAGCCATCGCCCCTTGACCTGCATCCTTTGCAATCTGTGCTCCAAACTCAGCGATATAAGCTATACCAATTATTTTTAAAATCGTTTGTACATACATAAGGTTAATGTTCGCACTCGCCGCTAAATCTTCTAACATGCCAATAATGAGTGCAATTTTATCGATTAGGAATAAGAAGATAATAACGCCAACAAAAACTGTCAGTATAAATGCGAATATCGGCTTATGCTCTTTAACGACTAACGCTAAAAACGTCGCGATCATCCCTAAGCCGACGATTTGGATGATTTCAATGACCATCACCCCCTATCAGCTTTGGAAAAGAAAGACACTTCTTATCTTTGTAAATAAATCATCGACAACAGATGCAACCATATATAGCACAACAACAAAGGCAATTAAGGTTACCCAATTTGCGATTTCTTCCTTTCCCATTTGCTTTAATACAGTGTGAATCATAGCAACAACAATCCCTACTCCAGCAATCTGAAAGATCAAACTAACATCATAATTCATTGTGGTTCCTCCTTCGCCCTATTTACATCATGATGATGACAATGAGTACCCCACCTAAAAACCCGAGGCTTCGATACATTGACTCATATTTCTTCTCGGACTCTTGGGCATGTTTTTCTTCTTGTTCAAAATAAGTAATGGCAAGCCTAATTTGATTTCGCTGTGTTTCAATATCTTGTTGGCCGATTGTTTGGCCAAATTGCTCTAAAATATTGATCTCTGCTGCTTCAAGGTCCGTTTTTTTCTTCCACTTCTTTAAGCAGTCCGCCCAAATGTCAGGAGCTGACTTTTCTTCAGAAGTCAACTTTTCAGATACCTCGGAAAAAAGCTGATTAATTGGAGCAGCAGATTGAACAGCCACTTTCTGACATGCATCTGATAGCGGAGCCATTGAGAAAACCATCTCCCCTTCTAATGCTTCAAACGCTAAGCGTAGTTGGCGTATTTGGTTCTTTCTCCTCGTAAACCTTCTAGCAAATTCCCACCCTAACAATGTACTTGTAACAATTATGATAAAAGCACCTAACAACTTCATTTTCGTATCCCACCTTGGGCTGGGCGTTTATCTAAATAATGAATGGTTCCTTTTTTTGTTAATGGGTGAATTTCAATAATTCTTTCAAAAACATTCTCGTTAAGTAAGTTGGAGATTGTTGGGCGGCGCTTAACATCTTCTAAGTTTTTCCCGTGAACTGTTGCAATCACTGAAACACCAGCATGTACAGCTTCTAAAATCGCTTCTCCATCTTGTTGTCTTCCTACTTCATCAACGATTAGAACTTCAGGCCCCATCGAACGAATCATCATCATCAGTCCTTCTGCCTTCGGACAGCTATCTAGTACATCTACTTTTGTTCCAAATTCATGTTGAGGAACTCCTTTTACACAGCCAGCTATTTCTGAGCGTTCATCTATAATCCCAACATTCATCGGTGGCACATGTTTGTTTTTAACTCCCAAGCTAATGTTTCTTGCTAAATCACGTAATAATGTTGTTTTACCTGTTTTAGGAGGTCCGATAATTAATGTGTGGCACCACCCTTTTCGATGAAGGAGTCTTTCTAAATAAGGATCAGCCACACCTTGTTTCTCTCTTGCGATGCGTATATTAAAAGAGCTGATATCGCGAAGTCCTTTCACTGCCCCCTTCTCCATGATGACTCGTCCAGCTAACCCAACACGATGTCCACCCGCAATTGTTAAATAGCCTTTTTTTAGCTCTTCTTCTAGACGATAAACAGAATGTTCACTTAAAAGCCCTAACATTAGCTTTGCATCTTGTGATGAAAAAACATAAGGTGTGGAACCTCTAGGTAATGTCATTGAACGATCTCCTGTTCTAATTTCAACAGGTCGATTCACTCGGAGTCTTACCTCCTCAACTTCATACTGTATTGATTCAGGTAATTGAACTACTAGCTTCCTTATTACTTCTGGAAGAACGTTAATGATTTCTTTCATTCGTTCTCACCCTCATTTCTTCGCGTTAGACTGTCTACTGAAAAATATATGAATGCGTGTCCTATTTATGACTATATCTATCGGCTTCATGAAAGAATTTCATTTTTAGGAAGGCTTTGTTAAAGGTTAATGTTGATTTCTCAAAATTACACTCGCTTGCTGCGGTCATCTAGTGCCTTTTGATAATCAATAATGAAGATCAACAATGCCTTTACATAAAACGGCTCTTTTTTGAACGGATGAAGTTCGCTATTTTGCGTGCGAAAAAGGCCACCAAGCTTTGGTGACCTTTCTTTTTTACAGCGTGAATATAGATTTTGGTTACTTTATGTATGAAAGCTTTATCTGCTCACGGGGGGGCTTAATAACTTATTAACCGCTATAGCAAGTGAACCAACGAATATAGAGTGAATGTCGCACTTGTGCCTAGAGGTGATAGCGTGCACATAAGCACTAATATTAGGATAGTCAAACAAAAAAAACACGCAAGACGACATTGTCTCACGCGTTTTTACTTTAATTCTTTGAATTATGCTCTTGATACATACTCGCCTTTACGCGTATCAATAACAAGAACATCTCCTTCGTTAATAAAGAATGGTACTTGTACTGTTAAGCCTGTTTCTAATGTTGCAGGCTTCGTTCCACCAGAAGCAGTATCCCCTTTAATTCCTGGTTCTGTTTCTGTTACTTCAAGTTCTACAGTGTTTGGAACATCAACCCCAAGTGTTTCACCTTGATAAATTAAGATCGATACTTCCATGTTTTCTTTTAAGTAATTTAACTGGTTTTCAATTTGGTTACTTGGCAACTCTAATTGTTCAAAAGATTCATTATCCATGAACGTATGAATGTCACCGCTAGAGTATAAATAAGACATTTTACGGTTATCAAGATGTGCTTTCCCGACTTTTTCACCTGCACGGAATGTTTTTTCTTGAACGTTTCCATTACGTAGACCACGAAGTTTCGTACGAACAAATGCCGCACCTTTCCCTGGTTTTACGTGTTGGAAATCCATTACTTGCCAAATGTCGTTGTCTACTTCAATTGTTAAACCTGTTTTTAAATCATTAACTGAAATCATTCTTTAATCCTCCTGTTAATTGAACGTACTAAACTTACTCACCTAAAATTAGTAACTCTTTTGTTGATGAAGATAAAATGTCATTTCCGTCTTTCGTTACGACAATATCATCTTCAATTCGAGTTCCGCCCACACCAGCAACATAAATCCCTGGTTCAACGGTTACAACCATCCCTGGTTCAAGGACTTTATCTGATTTAACTGATAGTCCTGGGCCTTCGTGCACTTCAAGGCCCATACCATGTCCAGTTGAATGACCAAAGTATTCCCCGTACCCTTTTTCAGTAATATAGTCACGAGTTAGCGCATCTGCTTCTTTCCCTGTCATTCCTGGTTTAATGCCATTTACCCCACGTAACTGTGCTTGTAACACTGTATCATAAATTTCCTTTAGTTTTTCGTCTGGCTCACCAACAGCTACAGTACGAGTAATATCGGAGCAGTACCCATTATAATATGCACCAAAGTCTAATGTTACAAGCTCGCCTTTTTCAATCACTTTCTCACTGGCTACACCATGTGGCAAGGCAGATCTGTAACCAGATGCAACAATAATATCAAATGACGAAGATACTGCGCCTTGTTTTCTCATGAAAAATTCAAGTTCATTTGATACGTCAATCTCTTTGACCCCAGCACGAATATAATTTGTAATATGATCAAAAGCCGCATCTGCAATTTTTACAGCATCTTTGATAACTTTTAATTCATCATCACTTTTGATTAACCTTAAACTTTCGATTAAACCACTGACCCCAACAAGCTCTGTCTCAATGTTGCTTTTATATGTATCATACGCACTGTAAGTCACATGATCTTTTTCAAAACCGAGCTGCTTGATTCCTAACTCTTTTACTTGCTTTGCAATTTCTTCGTGAATAGCTCCAGTATGTTGAACTATATCAAACTCTTCACATTGCTCTTGAGCTTGTTCTACGTAGCGGAAGTCCGTAATAAATTTTGCACCGTTTTCTGAAATTAATGCAACACCCGCTGTTCCAGTGAAGCCAGCCATGTATCTACGGTTATAACTGCTTGTAACTAACATTCCATCAATGTTATTGCTTGAAAATTTGTCTCTTAACTGATTAAGACGTCCCATGATTTCTCCTCCTTATAAAATAATCAACAGCCATTTTATAGCTTTCAAATCCAAAGCCACTTATTTGACCAACACATACAGGGGCAATGACAGATTCTTTCCTGAATTCTTCTCGATTATGTACATTGGAAATGTGCACTTCAATGACTGGGATTTCCACACTACTTACCGCGTCTCTTATCGCATAGCTATAATGAGTAAAAGCACCGGGGTTCATAATGATCCCATCAAGCTGATGACTTTGAGCTTCATGAATCCAATCAATAAGCTGCCCTTCCCAATTAGACTGTTTATGTAAAATTCTGACTTGATTTTGGGAGCAGTGTTCATTAATTTCGTTCATTAAATCATCAAGGGTTTCCGTACCATATACAGACGGTTCTCTTTTGCCTAATCTGTTTAAGTTCGGTCCATTTAAAATAACGAGACGCATACAAAATCGCTCCTTTAAAAGAAAAGGATGATATAACTGACTTCACTCGTAAAGAAAACGAATATTACGAAAATAGCCAATTATTTAAAATAAAAAGAGAATGTTCCAAGGAACATTCTAACATAGTTAACTAGCTTTGAATAGCTTCACCCTCATGAACTGTTCTCTCATGGTATTCATAGGAAATCGAATAACCTATAAAAATTCCATACACGATATATAGACAAAGGTTTGTCACAATCGTATTTAGATCTAATGCTGTCAACGGCTTAAGTCCTGGGAATAACGGATTTAAAAGTCCAAAGACGACCACCCATAATAGAAACCCAAAAATTAAGCCGGGCCACCAATGATTAACCTTAGCAAAAACGAGTCGATACAAAAATGCTACGCCAATAGATAATAAAGAAATGACCGCAATACCCACTAAATGACCTAACCACCCATTTTTCCAATCTCCTAATGCCCATGGCATTAAAGCTAAAGCAGGGCCGACTCTAGAAAAGTTTAAATAAAACGCAACATAACCAATTAGACTCCAAAATAAGCCCCCAAAAACCCCTATGAGAGCAACTGTTGCATGGAAAGATACACTTGCTTCTTGTTTTTGTTGTTCTTTCTGAGTATTTTTCATTATCCTCACCTCAAGAATTTAGCATGTCCTTTTATATAAAAATCTTGCATATTACTTTAAAGATATTTTTTATTTAGTACTTTGGAGTTTCAACGTGTAGTTTTGTAAACAAAAGGGAATATTAGAAGTAAGTTTTGTTGGGTTATATGGAGGGAATAGAACTTTTCATGTAGAATAGAATAATAATATAATTATAAATACTCACTGCAATCAATGAGTTTTTATTGTAGTTGTTTAATCATTTTTTAAAATGTAATAACATGCTATAGGTCATTATCGTGGTCAAGCATTGTTTTTATCAGGATATATCGAGAATCATATTTTTCGAGTTCTACTAAAAAGTGTAGGAGGTGTGTGGGAATGTTTCGTTATTCATATCACCCGATTGTATTAACTGTTTTAATTCTAGCTGTATTAGGTCTTGGATATCTCCTTTTCACAGAACCTGGAGCCTTCATCATGAGGGTTTTAATGATGATCGGGGTTGCTGCTGTGATTTATTTTCTTTTTAAGACATTTATCATGCCAAAGATGATGAACAATCAAGCACCTTACGCCCAACAGCAACGGACGTATTCGACTAAGGGAGCTCAACCAACTCGTACCCCTGCTTCATTTCAAAAAAAGAAAAAAGATAAGAAAAATCGAATATCTAGGCCTTTAGTCAAAAAACAATCAGATGTGAAATTAACCGTGATTGAAGGGAAAAAGAATAAGAAAAAGAACCGAGCTTTATTTTAATTGCTTGGTTCTTTTCTTTAACAAATTTGTCTGTCAAATCATTATAAAACCTTCTACCTGAAAGGAGGAATAGTTTTGCAACTTAATGATACCACTGCTTTCAATTCTATTGTTCCAGTTGATTGGCTCCTATTTATTTTTTTATTGTTTATGAGTTTTCTTTATTGGAACATCAGTAAACGCATCGCCTTTCAATTATTATATTTAACAACGTTATCAATCATCGTAGCAAATATCATCACGCTTTACTTTCCATTTTTATATACAGATGAAGCATTAATTCCAATTACTGCTTCGAGTGTACAAGCAATGATGACTTTTTTTGCTTTCTTCATCCCATTGGCTAGAAACCGGAAGGAAGTTGGCTTATTTCTATTGCCTCCAGCAGTATTTAGTTTCCTCTTGTTAATCCTAACTGATATTGCAGTTTTTACAATTGTTGGCGGGCTTTTAATTGGTGGGTTTATCATCTATTCATTTTACCGTACGTTAGATTGGATAGGTGGTATGCCTGAACCTTACTTATTCATTTTCTCCATGGTATTGCCTTTATTTCTCGCTGGCATTATATTCCCAAACAACGAATATATGTTTTACCCTGGGATATTGTTAGGAAGCGGAATCGGTGTTTCTTTAGAGATCTTTAAAGTAAGGTTACAAACTGAAAATACAACAATCCCAAAAAGAGCCATTGGGCTTATCATTGGTTTTGCTGGGCTTGCAATATTTTATGGTGTAGACCGAATCCTCCAACCATGGCTTCCTCTTCCAGAACTAACAAAAGGTATTATCATTGGGCTTTGGATTACTCTTTTCGTCCCTGTGGTGCTCATATTTTTCAAACTGTACGAAAGACAGGGGAAAAGCCGAGTTTTCTTTTAAACTCGTTTCCCCTCCCTTTTAACTGATTACGACAACTTATTTTTAATAAGACCATTTTTTCAAAAACTTCTCAGTACTTGTCTTCCCTAACTCAATTAGTTTCAATTTATCTTGATCACTTAATGTAAATTGTGTCGTTGATACATCTTCAACTGGTATGAAGACAACATTTTTTGCATGATTTTTGGAAATATATCGTTGGTCATGAGCATTTCTCATCGTATCAAACATGGAGGTCAGCATTGATAATGCATTTGTAACTTGTCTTGGAGGGATCGCATCTAAGGATGGAGTTAACCGAAAACCGATAACAGGCCTTTTTAAATGCTTCTGTCCTCTTTTTTGAAAAATCCACATCGGAAAGTTACTAAGTACTCCCCCATCAACAATTAATGACTCCTTACCATCACTGTCTGTTAACTTTACAGGTTCAAAAAAGAAAGGTAAGCTACAACTCATTCGAATCGCTCTTGCTACTGAAAAGGAATGAGGAATAATACCATACTTCGTTAAATCATCAGGGAGCACGAGAATCCGTCCATTCGTAATATCAGATGCAATCATCTTCAACGAGCCTTCTGGAAAGTCACTAAATGTAGAAACACCTTTTTTCTTTAGCAATTTGTCAACCCATTGTTCAAACTCATTACCTTTATAAATCCCCATTTTGCGATATAACCGAAGCCATCGTAAAAACGGAAAAATCGTCGTTCCTATCCGTGGATCTAAGAGCTGTTGAAATTGCATGTCTGCAAACATTTGTTCAATTTCGGCACCATTATAGCCTGATTTAATGAAAGCTGCTGTTATAGCTCCTGCACTTGTACCAGCTATACGTTCAAATTGAATGTTTTTCTTATCCAGTACTTCTAATGCGCCAACAAAAGCAAGTGCTTTTATTCCACCACCTGCAAATACACCATCAATTAACATCAGCCCCGCCCCCTCCTATATTATCTTAATGTGAGTTTCACAAAAAAATGAGTCAATATTAAAAACGGTCTTAACCTATGTAGGTCAAGACTCGTTGTCTATTTCGTCATTTTTCTTTTGTACTTCTCTTAATTCCTCTACCCGGTACGGTTTTTCATCAAAAAATTGGACGAGATCCCCAATACGGTCAATCGCATCCCAACTTAAGTGATGTTCAATTCCTTCTACATCATCATAAATGTTTTCGTTATCAACACCAATGATCTTCATAAATTCTTCTAATAGCTCATGTCTGTATACGAGGCGTTTGCCTACTTTTTTACCCTTTGCAGTTAAAATAAGTCCACGGTACTTTTCATAAACTAAATATTCTTTTTTATCTAATTTTTGTACCATTTTCGTTACCGAGGAGGGATGCACTTCTAACGCTTCTGCAATATCAGAAACTCTTGCGTACCCTTTATCTTCAATGAGTAAATAAATTCGTTCTAAATAATCTTCCATGCTCGGTGTTGGCATGTTGTCCCCTCCAAACTTCCACACTGACTTCTTTTAAAAATTTCATCTGTTCTTATATCTTTTATAGCGATATGTCTAGAAAATCCAAGCTTTCTTAAAAAGTATACTACATTTTTCATTTAGAAACTACCGCTCTCCTATCTTCTACGTACAGATCATAAAGAAAACTTAAAGTCGTCTGACAAACTCGTTTTACCTAGAATATGCAAGGTGTGCACTCGTTTCTTTTTTTCTATACCCCATCGCTGGTGAAAATTAGACTCTCTCTTTACGTGGACGAACGGCTGAACTACTTCACGCTTCTGCTCTTAAGGATTACCTCAACTCGTCCGTTTTTCCACAGGGAATCACGTCATTTTCATCAACTTTTTCATATCAATTATGTATTTGGATACGAATATGTATTCATTCAGAACATCAAAAAGATAGCGAACCACCCCTTAGCTAGTTAAGAGGTGATTCGCTATCTAATTGTCAGAGATCGCCTATGATATATAAGCAGAGCCCCCCAAAGATGCATGAAATTTACAACCTGGAAGGTCCCTTAATGGGACCTTCCTTTATTGAGCTGTGTAGCCTCCATCTACCATCAAATTTTCACCGATAATAAACGAAGCATCATCACTAGCCAAAAACAACACTGCTTTTGCAATTTCTTCAGCATCTCCCAATCGCCCGACCGGGTGAAGGGATGTTAACTCTTGTAACATTTCTTTCGGCGCTTCTTTTAAAAGAGGCGTTTTAACATAACCTGGGCAAACAGAATTGACTCGTATACCTTCCTTTGCGTACGTTACACCAAGAGAACGCGTTAAATTTACTACTCCACCTTTAGCAGCTGCGTACGAAGTTACATTCATTTGGCCGACATGACCTAATATCGAAGCATTATTAATAATAGCTCCGCCAGAACCTTGTTTTCTCATTTGCTCAATGACATATTTATTAGATAAAAACACTCCAGTTAAGTTGATGTTGATTAGTTTATTCCATTCTTCAAGTGTTAATTCGTGTGCCGGTACAGCATCTCCTATACCAGCATTTGCAAACATAATATCAATTTTCCCATAACGATCAACCGTTTCTTTCATTAATTCGAGTATATCCTCTTCATTTGCTACATCAACATTCTTGAAGTAGCAATCATGCCCTTCAACTCTTAATGATCTTGCGAGTTCCTCGCCTTGATTACTATAATCAGCAATTACAACTTGTGCTCCTTCCTTTAAAAACAACTTGACTGTTTCTTCTCCAATACCACTAGCTCCACCAGTGACGATTCCTACTTTGCCATTTAGCTTCATTTACATCGCCTCCTATGTTATTCGTACTTTTAACATATTCGCGATGCAACGATTGGCCTACCTTCTTTTCAATTTCATTTGGTTGAGAATTCACAAACCTTTAACATTTTTCCAAAGTATCATGACTGAGGCTGGTTATTTTTTTTATGTTCTGCTTTACTTTGTATTAATGCTTTCACTAAGCTTTTTTTTGGGTATTGCATATAATATACTAGGAACCCTAAACCAAACATTGCTGCTATACTTCCCACTAATGACCATACTGCTAAAAAATTATTAAATGTAACTGGGTACGCAGCAAAGAAAAAAGCAGTGAGTATAGCAAAAATAAGTAATAAGTAGGTAGTTATAACTTTGCGAAATGATTTTGACCTACCTTCTTTTTGCACGAGTCTTTTCCCAAGCATAATTGAGCCAAAAATCACTGTGGTTAAGCTAATTAAATAAGCAAGTAATAAGCCGTCTAGATCTATAAGCATGATTTATACTCCTTTCATTTCTCGTTTTACCGTTAGTTTTTATTGAAGTCATGTGATTTATGTATGAGAACTTGTTTTCAATATTGATCCAATCCATACCGACTGGATGTTTCATAACTCTTTTTGATTTTTACCATCATATTTTCAACACTAAGAATATATAAACAAAATTTGGCTTATTGTTAAAGAGCTTCTATGTAAGCGAAGTGTGCTTTAGTGCAAGTCCTAATAAGGAACCTCGGATAAAGTCGATCACGTCCTGTGATCAACACCGAAGCCACCACCTCCTGCGAAGTAAGCCTTAGTTGCCACAAGCATAACTCCATTGATTAAACTACGAGTTGCGACGAGTAACCGCAGGAGCACACAGCCCTACAACCCAGAGCTACTTCGACCTGCGACGAGTAACCGCAGGAGCACACAGCTCTACAACCCAGAGCTACTTCGACCTGCGACGAGTAACCGCAGGAGCACACAGCCCTACAACCCAGAGCTACTTCGACCTGCGACGAGTAACCGCAGGAGCAGTTACTTTAATCCTTTAGCAAAGTTAAAAATTCTTAAAGTGCAAAAAAAAAGCAAGAGGCCCCCAAAACAGGTAACCTCTTGCTTATGACACTCTACAGTCCACACTTTAATTGTGCGTTACAGTTTGTACATGTATTACAGCCCCCGATGTCTTCTACTGTTCCTTGACGACATACTGGGCACGTATCCCCTACTTCACTTCCGTATGTGACAGAAGTGCTTCGAATATCTGAAATCGTGTCTACAAGAACAACTGGCTTTTTCTCATTATTTTCTTCCTCTTCAGAAGTTCCTGTTAAATCAACTGCATATACATCATTTTCTTCTGCTTTTAATGTTAATACTTGTGAGTCACGGCTTCCATCAACATAAACCGTTCCACCTTTTGCTCCACCTTTATAAAGACGCTCGTACACGCTTTTCACTTGGTCCACCGTATATCCACGAGGTGCGTTTACGGTTTTACTTAACGAACTGTCGACCCAGCGTTGAATGACACACTGTACATCAGCGTGTGCTTCTGGTGAGAGATCCATACTTGATACGAACCATTCTGGCATTTCATTTGGATCTGCTTCAGGGTGATGGTCTAAATATTCTTGTAAAATTTCCGCTTTTACTTCAATAAACTTCCCTAAACGACCACTTCTAAAGTAAGAGAAGGAGAAGTATGGCTCAAGCCCTGTCGAAACACCAACCATTGTTCCAGTTGAACCTGTAGGAGCGACCGTCAGTAAGTGAGAGTTACGAATTCCATGTTCCATAATCCCTTCTTTAATGTCTTCAGGCATTTGCTTCATATATCCAGTATGAACAAACTTCTCACGTAAATGATTCGTTTCTTCTTCATTGTTCCCAACTAAATAAGGGAAGCTTCCCTTTTCTTTTGCGATCTCCAGGCTTGTACGATAAGCAGTTGTTGCAATCGTTTCAAAAATCTGATCAACGAGTTCATTACCTTCTTCTGAGCCATAAACCGTTTCTGTATAAATAAGTAAGTCATGTAACCCCATAACACCAAGCCCGACGCGGCGCTCACCTTTTGCTTGCTTCGTGTTTTCCTCTAAGAAGTAAGGAGTCGCATCAATGACATTGTCTTGCATCCTTACACCAGTTGCAACTGTCTGTTTTAACTTCTTAAAGTCCACTTCTTTCGTGTATTTATCTGCCATTTCAGCAAGGTTAACAGCAGCTAAGTTACAAACTGAATAAGGAGCTAGAGGTTGCTCCCCACATGGGTTTGTCGCTACGACTTTTTGTCCATATGCACTTGCATTAGTTTTTTCATTGGCATTATCGATAAAGAAAATGCCAGGCTCTGCAGAATACGTTGCACAAATATTAATTAAGTTCCAAAGCTCTTTTGCTTTGATCTTACGGTATGTGCGAACGTCAAAGCCTAACGCTTCCCATTCACGAACATCGCCATAATTATGCCACTCACGATTGTATGCTTCCATTTCTTCTTTCGTGTAATTTTCTACATTTGGGAAGCGTAACTTATAGTCTTCATCATTTTCGACAGCATCCATAAACTCTTTCGTAATACAAACAGAAATATTTGCACCTGTTAAAAACTCAGGGTTATTGACTGAATATGTGCCACCTGTACGAAGCTTCTCTTCTGCTTCAGCAATCACTTTCAAGTCAAAACCACCTTGTCCTTCAATTCCTTTAAAATTAACGATACTCTGATACATCGCTTCTTCTAACTCTGTAAGTGGAGTGAACTTTAATTTATCTTTAATTAGTCGTTGAATATGTTCGTCCTCTGTATTTTCAAGGAGATAACGTAATATTCTTGGGTTTTGCATTTTAGAAATAATAAATTCTAAAATGTCAGGATGCCAATCTGATAGCATGATCATTTGTGCCACTTTTGTTACATCGATTCGCTAATTCGACTCTCTATGTCACCATAGAGTTCAGACCATATCTTGCACTAAACTTATGTGCCCTCGCTCTTCGGATCTGCTTAGATCCTACTCTACTCGCTTCTACCGCAGTGCGGCATGCTTTCGATGGTCGTTGAACCTTCTCCTTAAAATAGGAGCTTGGCTGCTGATTGTCTTTATCCACTTGTTGTTTTTAAGCATTCACGCTCACCGTTTCCAGTCACGTTGTAGCCAACAAGTCCATTAAAGAGTTCCCAGCAATTCACGAGGTTTTTTATAGACGAGGCACTTAATTATCCTGCTATACCACGTCTTGAGCCACCTTGCTCAACTAAATGTGTTAACTTTGCAATGTCATCTAACCAAGATACAGAACCAGATGACTTACCATTAACACCACGAGCTAACGTATTTCTTGGTCTTAATGTTGATCCATTTGTACCAACTCCGCCACCACGACTCATGATTTCCATTACTTGTTTACGGTGCTCAGAAATGCCTTCACGAGAATCTGCAATATATGGCATTACATAGCAGTTAAAATACGTAACATCTGTTTCTGCACCTGCTCCGTAAAGGACTCGACCTGCAGGAACAAAGTTCATGTTTACAAGCTCATGATAAAAATCTTCAAATGACTCTTGTCTTTTTACTGGATCTGTTTCCACTTCTGAAAGCCCTCGAGCATTACGCTTAGCAATTTGTTCATAATAAATTTCGAGAGGTTTATCAATTGTATCTAGAGAACGAGTCACGATTCCTGATTCTTTTTCTTCTTCGTCTTCTAATATTCCAACAAACTCTTCATCAACAGCGATTTTTGCCATTTTCTGATCCCAATCAATATGTTGGACAATACCATAACCTCTAGCAGGGAATTTAGGGTCTTCTTTGACAGTTAAAACAACGAAATCCCCAGCTTTTAACGTTTTCTTCTCCGTATCTTTAAATGTGTAACGATCAAGCATGACAAGTCTTGATACACCACTTTTTGTTAAATTCATCTCTGGAGTAATTGGAAAAACTTGTGGAAACTGCTCAATATCACGATTCAGCTCCTCCACGTTAATTGTCTGTGTCGACATAAACGTTGTCACAGGCTTTCTCTCCTTTTTCTAAATTCTACTAAAACTAGTACGAAATCTATTTTTTTCATTTATGTTTGGCACCTATTGCCAATTTCTCGATTGCTGTAATCACTATATCATAGTTCTGAACACCACATCAACATATAGTGCGTGATAAATATCAAAAAGTACTATATATTGATTTTTGGACGAAAGAAACGAGAATTGTCAACTTTAAAAATTGCCATTTAATAGACTTAATAAGAGCAAAACATAATTTTCATAGAGCTAATTGAAGATAATCGAGAAATTTGTCAGTTGCTTAAAAAACGATGATAAAAAAACTGTCATATAGAGGGTTCAACAATCACAAAGAAGTTTCGACAAAACTTCGACACGCCATTAAATCAACAAAACAATTTTTTACATCATCTAACTCTATTAAAAAACAACAGAATTTAAGAATACCATAGAACTACTTATAGAAAAAAGACACATATTATGGTTGTTAAGCAAAAAAACATAGGTGCAACTACTACATGTAGCTACACCTTAACTTTTTCTGTTCTTTTTTTCTTTCTATGATTTAAAGTTCCATGCATTAGTCCCATACTTATGTTTTACAAGTTCTTCTACTTGTTTCTCTTGCTCACCAGTTAATGAAAATGGTTCAAGCTTTATATTCATTCCCTTTTCAAAACCCGCTCGAAAAGCACTTTTTGCTTCTTCGATAGATACATCTCTTTCTGCAATTTCATTGATAGGCACAGCTTTATTTTTGAATGCCTTTTGCATCCGTTCTCGAACCCGCTGACTAGGATATTTAAATAAATCAAATAGTTTATCTTCATCTAGTGACAAAATGATAGATCCGTGTTGAAGAATGACGCCTTTTTGACGAGTTTGCGCACTTCCTGCTACTTTTCGCCCTTCTACAACTAACTCATACCAAGAAGGAGCATCGAAACATACTGCTGAACGTGGTCTTTTTAACCGATCTTTTTCTTCATCTGTTCTTGGAATCGAAAATTCCGCTTGAAGACCAAGTTGTCGAAACCCTTCTAACAGTCCTTCTGAAATAACACGATAAGCTTCTGTGACTGATTCCGGCATTTCCGGATGTTTCTCAGATACGATAACACTATAAGTCAATTCCTCTTCATGTAAAACACCACGTCCGCCAGTAGGGCGCCTAACAAAACCTAAGTCATGTTTTCCCACAGCTTCAAGATCAATTTCTTTATCTACTTTTTGAAAGTACCCAACCGATAATGTCGCAGGCTCCCATCCATAAAAACGGACGATTGGTGGCATGTCACTATTACGATGCCAATCCATTAACTTTTCATCTAAAGCCATATTATATGCAGGGCCTTTATTGCCAGAGTCTAAAAAATACCATGTTTCCATGAATCATCCCTCTATTCAAAACGAATTTCTACCTTCCCTATCATACAAAAAATAACGCAAAGATGAAAATAATTAACTCCATGCAAAAAATTCTTCCAGAACGTTGCACGTTCACATATTTCCGTATATCATTTATAATGGACAAAGCAATTAGATCGTTTAACTACACTAAGCTTAGCAACCAAATACTATAAATGAACTTCGGCTAAATCTAATCACTTCGTGTGATCAATGTCGAAGCTATCACATCCTGTGTAAGTAAATTTTAGTAGTTGTTAAACGATCGACGATCATTTCATTAATTCTGACAGTAAAAAGGAGTGGACCCACATCATGAACTGGGTATTAATTGGCTTAACAATTGTA
Source organism: Bacillus shivajii (assembly GCF_020519665.1). NCBI lineage: Bacteria > Bacillati > Bacillota > Bacilli > Caryophanales > Bacillaceae > Bacillus > Bacillus shivajii. Next base: position 1,537,564 of record NZ_CP084703.1, on the reverse strand, counting down.
CTTATTATTTTCCTTGCCTTACGATTAAAACGTCCAAAGTATTTGAAACCGCTAGAACAAGAAGAGTTTAAAAAAGATTATCGCAAAGCTCAGCTTATCGATGTACGTGAAGAAAAAGAGTTTAAAACAGGTTATATTTTAGGTGCGAGAAATATCCCACTATCTCAAATGAGACATCGTATGACTGAAATTCGTCAAGATCAGCCTGTATATTTGTACTGCCAAAATGGAACTCGCTGCTATCAAGCTGCTAAAGTCCTTCGTAAAAAGCGCGGAATTGATAACTTTGTGATGTTAAAAGGCGGATTTCGAAAGTGGTCAGGTAAAGTAAAAAAATAAACTAAGGGTATCCCCCATTAGCTGTCGAGAAAGTCTCGACAGCTTTTTATACTTTTGTAGATAATATAAAAAGATGTCGAGCTAAAAATTTCAATAGATTGTATCGAGAAAAGAATAGAGCAGTAAAACCCCCCTTTTTCAAAACCGAATTTTTGAAAATAGGGGGCTCATCATACCGAGAGGTAATGCCAGTCAGTATTTATGCTAATATTAAACGTTTATTTTTTCTGCTGAATTAATTGTTGTTCTGCCATCTTCACAAGCTCACGCACCATATTTCCGCCAAGACTTCCCCCAACTTTCCCTGCATCCTTTGCTTTCATATTCCCGTTATACCCCTTATTTAATTTAATACCTTGCTCTTGTGCTACCTCATACTTTGCATTATTTGGATGGTTTGCGTTCATCACTTTTGCTTTTAATTGATCTAACCCTTCACGTGCTTCAGGAACAAGAATCTTATTTCTTCTTGCCATTATGCATCATTCTCCTTATTAAGATGCTTTACCTCATGTTACTGCTTTTATCTTTATTCCAGCATGACTTTACGCTTAACATAAGATTACTTTTCTCTCTCCATGATTAATTTTTACAATGAACATGAATAATAAACTTTATAAAAATTAACATCCGGTTTAAAGGGAAATTGGATATTGATTGGAACACCATCTTTAAGGCTTTTTTATACGGTTCATTATTTTTCAACTTGGTTCATTAGATTAATTACCTTTTTCTCACTTTTTCCTTACTATGAATTTGAAGAGTAAAAGGCGGCGACTCCAGTAGGACTTTAGTCCTGTTTAGCTGAGGCATTGCCTGCGGAAAGCGTCCGCCTGTAACGATGAAAAATCAACAACAAACTTTAACATAGCCAAAACAAAGCACCTCAAGCCCTGCAAGACTTGAGATGCCATAAAATATTTATGAAGTTGCTTCTTTTGTATAGCGTAAAATTGGTTTTCTTGCTGCCGTCGTTTCATCAAGACGCCCAATTACTGTGTGGTGTGGTGCCTCTTGAACGATTTCTGGATTCTCTTCTGCTTCTTTGGCAATTTGGATCATTGCATCACAGAATTCATCCAATGTTTCTTTAGACTCGGTTTCAGTTGGTTCGATCATTAGACACTCTTCAACGTTTAATGGGAAGTAAATTGTTGGTGGGTGATACCCAAAGTCCAATAAACGTTTGGCGATGTCTAATGTACGTACACCTTGCTTCTTCTGACGCTTACCTGACAATACAAACTCATGTTTACAATGTTGTGAATACGGCGCGTCAAAATACGGCTCTAAACGTCGCATCATATAGTTCGCATTTAATACAGCGAACTCAGATACGTTACGTAGTCCAACTGGTCCCATCGTTCGGATATACGTGTATGCTCTTACATTAATTCCGAAGTTTCCATAGTAAGGCTTCACACGACCAATCGATTCAGGTACATCATATTCAAAACGATAAGCATCTTCATCTTTCACAATCAACGGTTTTGGTAAATAAGGAACTAAATCACTCTTAACACCGACTGGCCCCGAACCTGGTCCACCACCGCCATGAGGCGTTGTAAATGTCTTATGAAGGTTTAAGTGTACAACGTCAAATCCCATATCCCCTGGACGAGAAATACCTAAAATCGCGTTTGAGTTCGCTCCGTCGTAGTAAAGCTTACCACCAGCATCATGAACGATCTCTGCCATCTCAAGAATTTCTTCTTCAAATAATCCAAGTGTATTTGGGTTTGTTAACATCAGTGCAGCTGTATCTTCACCAACAACTTCTTTTAAGTGATCAAGATCTACAAGTCCACGCTCATTTGATCGTACTGTAACAGCCTCAAATCCTGCTACTGTAGCAGATGCTGGGTTCGTTCCATGAGCAGAGTCTGGGACAATTACTTTCGTACGTTGATAATCGCCGTTCGCTTCATGGTATGCACGAATTAACATTAATCCAGTCCACTCGCCATGAGCACCTGCAGCTGGTTGTAACGTTACTCTGTCCATTCCTGTAATTTCTTCTAAAGAAGATTGAAGTTTATACATTAACTCTAATGCACCTTGGATCGTTTCTTCATCTTGATAAGGATGAATATGAGCAAATCCTGGTAGACGTGCCATATCTTCATTTATTTTTGGATTGTACTTCATTGTACAAGACCCTAGTGGATAAAACCCGGAGTCTACTCCGTGGTTACGTTTTGATAACGCAGTGTAATGACGAACAATTTGAAGCTCTGACACCTCTGGAAGTTCAGGTGCCTCATCACGTTGAAACTGCTCTGGTAACAAGTCATTGACATCTATTTCTGGAATATCTAATTCTGGCAAACTATGTCCAACACGATCTTCTTTACTTAGTTCAAAAATTAATGGCTGGTCTTTATGGCTCATTCTACTCCCCCCAATACTGAAGCAAAGTGATCAATCTCTTCTTTAGTACGTAGTTCTGTTACCGCAATAAGCATCATATTTTCTTTGTCATCATACGTTCTAGATAAGTCGTATCCACCTAAAATATCGTGTTTGACAAGTTCTTTATTCACATCTTTCACAGCTTTAGGAAGCTTTACAACAAACTCGTTGAAAAACGCCTGATCATAAACGATTTCAACCCCGTGTTTCTTCAACTGCTCTTTCGCATAATGTGCTTTTTGCAAGTTTTGCATTGCCATGTCTTTAACGCCACGTTTACCTAATGCCGTCATAGTCATTGCTGCACCTAATGCATTTAATGCTTGGTTTGAACAAATGTTACTTGTTGCTTTATCACGGCGAATATGTTGTTCACGTGCTTGCAATGTTAATACGAATCCACGTGTTCCTTCATCATCTGTCGTTTGACCGACAAGACGCCCTGGAACTTTTCGCATTAATTTTTTTGTTACAGCAAAGTAACCACAGTGCGGTCCACCAAGCTGAGTTGGAATACCGAACGGTTGAGCATCACCGATGACAACATCTGCACCGAATTCTCCAGGTGGTTGTAATACGCCAAGGCTTAATGGGTTAGAAGATACAATAAACAACCCTTTTCCTTGATGCGCGACTTCTTCTATTGCTTTTAAGTCTTCAATATTTCCTAAGAAGTTCGGATATTGGACGATAACACTTGCAATATCATCGTTGTACTGAGATTTTAAATGCTCGATATCAGTTACGCCATCTTTTTCGTCAATTTCTACAACCGTTAAGTTTTGTCCGTTAGCATTTGACTTTAATACTTCACGTGCTTCAGGATGAACAGTTTTTGAAACGAGAATCGTCTTTTTACGCGTATGCCCTGCACTCATCATTGCCGCTTCAGCTAAAGCAGTTGGACCATCATACATTGATGAGTTTGCGATCTCCATTCCTGTAAGTTCACAAATCATTGATTGGAACTCAAAAACCGCTTGTAGTTCACCTTGTGAAATCTCTGGTTGGTACGGTGTATACGCAGTATAAAACTCTGAACGAAGTAGCATATGGTTTACAAAGGAAGGAATGTAGTGCTCATATACCCCTGCACCTAAAAATGATGTATACTCTTTAATATTTTTATTGTTATTAGCAAGACGAGTCATTTCTTTTACAAGCTTTGGCTCATCTAATGCTTCTTCAATCTTTAATTCCCCATCATAACGTGTTTCTTTTGGAATATCAGAAAACAATTCTTCAATATCGTTAATTCCGATCGTTTCCATCATTTGTTTTTGATCGTTTTCTGTCATTGGTAAATAACGAAATTTCAATGCTTTCCTCTCCTTTCACCTAATTAGGATCGTTTATAAAATGGTGTAGAAACTACTTTCGCTTTTAAGCGACGCTTTCGAACTTGTACTTCAACTTCTGTATCTAATGCTTTATATTTTGAATCAATAATTGCTAAACCGACATTCTTCTTTAACGTAGGGGATTGCGTTCCTGTTGTAACAAAACCAATCTTTTCCCCGTCTTTATATACTTCATAGTCCGTTCGCGGAATCCCTTTATCAATCATTTCAAGACCTACTAGCTTACGAGCTGGACCATTTTCTTTTTGTTCCTTTAATACTTCCTTACCGATACAGTCAGCTTCTTTATCAGGCTTTACAGCAAAACCAATTCCCGCTTCAATCGGAGTGATATCTTTTGTCAATTCTTGACCGTATAATGCAAGTCGTGCTTCAAATCTTAATGTGTCACGTGCACCAAGACCACAAGGAACAATTCCTTCGTTTTCCCCTGCTTCAAGTAGTGCCTTCCATAAATGCACAGCATCTTCAGGACGGCAATAAATTTCAAACCCGTCTTCTCCTGTATAACCAGTACGTGAGATTAATACATCTTTATCAGCTAACGAGACCCCTTCACGGAATTTAAAGAATGTAATTTCAGATAAGTCTTGGCTCGTTAATTTTTGCGTAACCTCTTCTGCTTTAGGACCTTGAACCGCTATTTGCGCATATTCGTCTGAGACATTAATAATCTCAACATCCTCTGTTTGATGCTCTTTTAACCAGTTATAATCTTTTTCAATATTTGCTGCATTAACAACTAATAAGTAATCTTCATCATTACGCTTATAGAAAACGAGGTCATCAACCGTACCGCCGTCTTCATAACACATCGCTGTATATTGACAAGCACTCTGCTTTACTTTGGAAACATCGTTTGTCATGACTTTTTGTAGAAAAGCGATGGCTCCTTTTCCTTTCACTTCAATCTCACCCATATGGGATACATCGAATAAACCTGCCTTCGTTCTTACTGCTTCGTGTTCTTCTTTAATTCCTGAAAATTGAACAGGGAGATCCCATCCACCGAAATCAATCGTCTTTCCATTATAGTCCTTATAAATTTCAAACAATGGTGTTTTTTGCGTTGACAATATTCCCACCTCCAAGATGTATTAAGAGAGTACAAGATCGCTGATTGCTTGTTTCGCTGTCAGCTTTTGCTGTGTAACCGCTTACACACCGAATAAGTATATCATTAGTAACTAACTAACAAACCAAAAAGTTTTTTCATGAAAATTACTCCATAGAAAAAGACAGAGACATACCAAATAATAGTGGTAAGTCTCTGTCTTGATTACCTGAGAGTTTTCCTTCATAAGAAAGAAGGTTGCCCCTTGGGTGTCTCATGGTATGAGCTCTTTCCAGAGTTGCGTCAAACAAGAGTCATTTTTGCCTGAGAGATTCACGCATTTACGCTTGCTCCTTCGGCGGCATCACCGTTTCTTTACAACAACAATGCTCTCTCCCCTTGCTCTCATTCGCTATATGTAATTAGAAGCGTTCTAAAAAATTTTCATGTTTTTGCCTTATTAGGTTCATACTAAATTTTAGTTACTAACACGGTTACTTACATCCTACCATTACTTTAATTTTCAAAGCAATATAGAACTTTTCTTTTTTTTCGAAGATTTTATTTTTATACGTAAAAATTTGTTTTTTGAAACGTTTTATTTGGCTCTTTTGCATAAATTGTTGTTTCTCAAATCCGTTATAGGCGGACGCTTTCTGCGGGCACGGCTTCAGCTAACTTTGAAAAGAAATTGCATCTTCTTCCCAAAGTGGATCTTCAGCTCGTGCTGTTCCCGCAAGAGTCGCCGCCTTTCACTTATTTGAGTTTATATATTACCCTTTCAATTCAAAAGCAACACTCTTCACCTGCGACGATTAACCGCAGCCGTGTCCGCGGCAAAGAAGACACCATGAAAGCGAACAAAGTGAAGCTTGAATGGATGTCGCACTTGTGCCCTAGGGTGAAAGCGAGCACATAAGCTGTCAAACATAAGCACTTATTTTCAAGGTAGCCAATGAAAAAAGAACCGATAATTGCTAGGAGAGATACTTGTGGAACCGAGAATTGAATTTAATGAAGCATGGGTTGAATCATTTCAAGATTGTTTAGAAAACCATCGTGATTTCAGCAGTTGGTCAAAATATTTAATGGCTGTTGAAGCAAGAAAACATCAAATGATCGATGATTTTAATGGGTTAATTTCTCCCAATCATTTACCACATTTAAATATTTTTCCGCACCAATACGAAACAGCCCAACGGGTCATTGAAGAAATGAACGGAAAAGCGATCTTAGCAGATGAAGTTGGTCTAGGTAAAACGATAGAAGCTGGGTTAATTTTGAAAGAATACATGATTCGTCGCTTAGCAAAAAAAGTATTAATTCTTGCACCGGCCTCTCTTGTTACCCAATGGTGTAAGGAGTTAAATGAAAAGTTTTATATCCCTGCAGTTGAACAAAGGAAGAATCCTGCTTGGGAACATGTCGATGTCATGGTCACATCACTTGACACGGCAAAAAGAGAACCTCATGCCTCAATCTTAAAGGAAATTGATTTTGACTTTCTCATTATTGACGAAGCACATAAATTAAAAAATAAAGAAACGAAAAACTATAAGTTTGTACGTGAATTAAAAAAGAAGTTTTGCCTTTTACTTACGGCAACTCCGATCCAAAATCGTTTGAGTGAAGTGTTTCACCTTATCTCTATTTTAAAGCCAGGTCATCTCGGAGATGAAACCTCGTTTATTGAACAATATCAAGATGGAGAAAATCAAGAACAGCTTAATCAACTTATACAAAAGGTAATGATTCGAAACAGACGTTCAGATTCAGACATGCCTTGGCCAAAACGTCGTGTTCAAACTGTCCAAGTTGACTTTTCTAATGAAGAAAAACAATTATATGAAGCAATTAGTGAATGGAAACATCGATGGAAAAATGACGAATCCTTAATGGGCCTAGGTTTTACAACATTAACGTTACAGCGTGAAGCATGCTCAAGCCGTGAAGCCGTTTATATGACATTAAATAACCTAATGAAGCAATACGGTGAAAATGAGTATGTAAAAGAAGAAGTTGAACAATTACTACAGTTCATAAATAACGTACAAGTGAATTCAAAAGCTGAAAAAGCTTTGGAATTAATTCAAGACTGTAATGATAAGGTAATCATTTTCACTGAATACCGTGCAACACAACTATATTTACAATGGTTCCTCGCTCAACATGGGGTTAAATCCGTCCCATTTCGCGGCGGATTCAAACGAAGTAAGAAGGATTGGATGAAGCAATTATTCCGTGACCATGCGCAAGTTCTCATTGCAACAGAGGCAGGTGGTGAAGGGATCAACCTTCAATTTTGCCACCATATGATTAATTACGACCTACCATGGAATCCAATGCGAATAGAACAAAGAATTGGTCGAATCCATCGCTTAGGGCAAGAACACGATGTTCAAATCTATAATTTTGCTGTAAAAAACACTGTTGAAGATCATATTTTACAATTACTCTACAAGAAGATCGGCCTCTTTGAAGGTGTTATTGGTGAACTAGATGAAATATTAGAGAAGTTTTCTGATGAACCAGTTGAAGATCACGTAAAAAATATTCTTCTTGAATCTGAGACGCAAGGAGAAATGAAGATTAAAATGGATAATTTAACATCTATATTACATGCTAAGGGGGGAGGTTCTCATGAATACAGAGCAAATTCATAGTTATGTTAAACAGTTCTTTGTTGAAAACGAAAGTGAAATTCTTGAAGAATCTCCGAGTTACTTACACATACAATTATCGATCGACATGGATAAAGCATTAATGAACCGCCCATTTTATTGGCATTATTTAGAGAAAATGGGCGGGGTTCCAAACCCAATGAAACTCACTTTAATTACTGACCAAAACAATGCACCTGAAGGGTTAAAAGGGGAAGCCCTTCATTTTGGTGCACCTAGACTTCATCAAATATTTGAAACAGCCATTGAACAAGGCAGTCATGCCTTATTATATGAATCCATTCAAGTAAACAAGCCCTCCATTGGGTTAAATCCATGGCTTGTTTTGAATGTGATTGTTTCCTATTGCTGTGACCGTACGAAAGAGCAACTATTTTCAATTGGGCTAAACCTAATTACAGGGGAGATGATTAGTGATTTCCATTCTTTAATGAAAAATAAGGACTTCCAAGAAGCTATTCCTGATTATTGTTATACGATTAACCCAATCATTAAGCCAAAGTCTGGAATCGAGCGAATCAAAAAACAAATCCTGCTTACGTTAGAAAAGGAAAATCACGCTTGGGCATATGAAGCTGCCCAACGTTGGCAAGAGGATGAACGTTTACTTGAAGCATTTTACGAAGAATATGATGAGAAACCTTCAACATATGAAATGGAAAAAGAAGCACTTAAACAACAATACGAACCACTAGTAAAAATTAATATCATTAATGGTGGACTATTTTATTTTGCTAACCATCCTTTAACTTAGGCTCTTTCCGCATAGATTGTTGTTTTCGAGAAATCTTTCAGGCTTGGTTTACGTTACAGACGGGCGCTTTCCGCGGGCAACGCTTCAGCCTCCTCGTTCCTGCGGGGTCTTCAGCCGTTGCTTTTCCCGCTGGAGTCGCCGCCTTTCACTCAACCAATCTTTTTAAAAATAGCAACAAAGTTTACGAAATGAGCCTTAACTTTAAAAATCAAAATCATCAAACAAAAAAAGGCTGTTTCATATGATTTGTACATGTGAAACAGCCTTATAAAAGATTATTTTTTCCGTAATTTTTTTGCCGTAACAGATAGAGACATCGGAATTAACCCAAACCAGCGGTAAGACCTTGGCTCTTTCAATTCTTTCTTCTGCTGTTTTTTAGCAAGCCTCTCTTCTTTCGGCTGATCAACATATGAGACAAACTGTTGAGTCATAAATTTCACATAATCATTTGTTTTCATTCCTACCACACTCACTTTTTTTTACCATTCATATATAAGTATTTCATCAATAAAGAAAATTATACACGCAACATTTTCATAATTTTTCGACAAACATCAGTAGGTGTACTTTCAAATGTATAAACATGTAGATCAGCCTTCTCATACATAGGCTCCCTTTTTTCATACCTTTTTAACAATTTATGTTGTCCACCTTTTGTAAGTGGCCGAGTTTCATCGCCACTAATTCGCTCAAGTAACTCATTAAATGGAGATTTCAAGTAAATAAGCGTCCCGTTATTTTTCATAAACTCAATGTTGGCATCATTTTCTACAACCCCTCCACCAGTTGCAATAACCCCTCCAAGATTATCGAGTGCATGGAGACTGGCTGATTCTAATTTCCGAAAAGTACTTTCACCATCTTCATGGAAAATATCAGTAATTCTTTTATTATTTTTTGCTTCTATCCATTCGTCTAAATCAACAAAAGGCATTTGAAGATCCTTTGCTAGATGTTTGCCTATGGTTGTTTTGCCTGCCCCCATAAAGCCAATTAAATAAATGTTATATTTCATCGCGGCCTCTCACTCCAATTTAAAATTTCTCCTAAGGTCATATGATAATCTACGTCAAGGACACGTGTTGTGCCATTTTGTGATTGAGCATTTATTGTTATTTTAGCGACCTCTTCTTTTAGCTCGACTGTATAGCTGGCTTGTCCTCGACGGAACTGAATTGTGCCATCGTCTCCATTCATCACTTCATCTACATTATTAACTACATGAGTCAATGTTGTTAGTAATAAATTATCTACTTTATTTCTTTCCTTTTCAAGATATATAAAGGATTTTTCTGTCTCATAAATGATTAGAAGGTGAATGAGTAGCGCAGAGCTAAGACTAAGTAAGCTTAATGACAGCAGAAGAATAAATCCTTTTTCATTGTTCATCATTTCATTACTCCTGTACGTGTTTACGAATAAATGATTTTGGATGAATAATATAAGCTTCAAAAGAGTTACCATTGACACTTACAATAGTGAGAAATATCCCTATTTCCTTTTCTTGTACGAAGAAACTTGAAATGCGGTGTAAGAATACATCATGCCCTGAATCATTGACTCTTCTTCGCAAAACGTTGCCATACTGTTCAAATTTAACGATATCGGTGTGTCCTAATGAATTTTCATGATGAAAGTATAGTTCATTATGCGATTCATTTACTCCATATGAACGACTTTTCTGAAACTCTGCTTTAAGTTGTTTTACAAAGAGCTGAAATTCTTGATCACTTAAAGCATTTTCGTTTTCATCATGTAAAAAGACCGAGAAAAACAAAGGGATCACATTAATCATAATGAGGAAAATTGAGAGGACAACGAGTGTTTCGATTAACGTTATTCCATCTTGTGTTGACGTCCTTTTAAAAATATGAACACCTTTCATATAACCGTCCACTTCTCCCCTCCCACTGTAAACATAATTCTGAATGAGTGAGTTTCTGACCATAAATAACGGTATACGTCACATTGTTTTTATAAACGACCTTCTCTTCAAGATGACCTGTATTTTTTAAACTTTCAAACGTTAATCTCTGAAGGATATGTTCTGCGGCTTTCTCCTCTTTCAATGTAACTCGTTCGATCTGAACGAAATATATCGCTGGAAAAATAACTGAAATGATTACGCTAATAATAAACATTCCAATCATTACTTCTATCAACATGAATCCATTACAATTTTTCAATGGTAAAGCGCCCCCTAATAAAATGAAACTTCAATTCATAAAAATCACCACGATAGACAAAGTTTAACGTTCCCGTTCTCATTAATGTCCCATCTGTCCGATATTGAATGCCATTAAGAGGTAGGGAGCCTGGATTTACAGTCATACCTTTAGGGAGTGTTCTTGTTTTGATTGTTTCTACGCCCCGACGAACGGAATATTGATTTTGAGTATGAGAAAAAATCACTCGAATTGAACTCCCTTCGGAGATCGCTCTCATTTGTGCCTCATTCAAATCTCTCTCTAATTGCTTAAAGAAATAATGCCCCTCTAACATTTTGTTCATATTAAAGAAGCTGGGGACCGTAATGCTGATGAGAACCGATAGCATTGTAAGGACAATGAGCATTTCAATAAAAGTGAATCCCCGTTGATTCCTACCACACACTATTATCACTCACTCTTCTCATTATCTACTGTTACTTTCCCATCCGTATCAATGGTAAGTTTAGTCCCATCTGGGCAAGTTAACTTCTCCCGATCAACATACTCCTCTAACTCATCAATTGAATCAGGAATTTCTTGATCGTTCTCTATTTGGTAGGCTACAACTTGTGTTTGTAACAATTCGATCGTCGCATCACACCCTGCATCATTTGCTATCCCTTTATTTTTCGTCATGTTTGGAACAGCAATTAACAATAAAATGGAGATAATTACGAGGACGATCATCATCTCAATCAGCGTAAATCCATATTCAGATTTCCATTTTGTCGTTTGGATGAACTGTTTTTTCATTTGATCTTCTCCTTTCAATATTTCGTTACATTGCATCAACCATTTGAAAAACTGGCATCATCATCGATAAAAAGATGACAAGTATTATCGTACCTATCAATGTAAGGATCAGTGGCTGTGCGATCGATATTTTATTTTGCATATCTTCATAATATTTCTCAAACAAAAAGTTCGCATAACGATCTAACTCTTTTCCGAGTTGCCCTTTCTTTTCACCTAACGCTACGATTGTAGGTAGATGATCTTCATAATATCCCCTTTCCTTGAGTACTTCTGGTAAAGGTTCTCCTTCTAGAAGATGAAAATAAATATATTTTGCTTCTTCTTGTAAAAATGGATTGTATGATTCTTTGCTCATAACTTTTAATGACTGCTTTAAAGAAAAGCCATGATTTAACATTGGAGCTAATTGAGCAGTAAAATAATATGTTAAATATGAACGGGTGAACGTTCGAATGTATGGGACCTTTAAGATGAAGTGGAGCTTTTCCTCTAATGATTTTTTATTAAGCCATAAAAGGAAAAGTAACAAGGTAAATAAAGCAATGAGTAAAGTAAGCGGATTTAGAAGCGAAAGGAGAAAAATCATCCCTCGTGTTAGGAAAGGTAACTCGTGATTCATTTGAGCAAAGTATTGTTCAAATTGTGGCAACACACCCTCTGCCATAACTGAGATCATCAATACCATAATGATAAAAAGAAAAAGGGGATAATTTAATGTTTTCTTCACTTGCTTTTGTGTTTCGTACTTTTTGCGAAGTAGCTCCTTCATATTTTTTAAACCTTCGATAATTTCACCGTATTTTTCCATAAAATATAAATAACTAATAATCTCTTTTGAAAAGCCTCCATTTCTTAGTTGCGTAGAAAGTTGCTCTCCTTCAAGTAATCCTTCATACAGCTCTTTAATAAAAACTCTTTTTCTTCCTCTATGAATATTCGTTAAGAGTAATAATGACTCCCCCAAACTAAACCCTTCTTCTAACAAAGAAACGAGATCTTCTAGCCAAAGACTTCTATCGAGGTCGTTCCGAAATACCCGTTTCATTGAAACGTTCCTTTTCCAAGACGGAAATATTCTTTTTCATGAATATATCCTAGTGCTATCCCTTTTAAAATCACTTGTTGTAATGTATGAAATTTCGAAAGTTTTGGGGGATGAGGAAAGGACTGAAGTGCTAATTCTAAATGAGTGCCTACTAACTGTTCGAACACTGCTCCTCTTCTTTTTCTTCGATATTTTCGACAAAGAGGATAACATTCAGATAAACAATAAGGACACGTAATATCTACTAATCGTTGTGCCGCTATTCCCTTTAACGTATCTTTTAAGTCACTTGTTGAAATCCCTAGTTCGTATAGTCTTTTTAAAGCATTAAATGTGTTATCACTATGGAGAGTAGTAATCACAAAGTGACCTGTAAGGGCTGACCTTATCGCAATCTTTGCTGTTTCTGCATCACGGATTTCTCCTAACATAATTACGTCGGGATCGTGACGTAACAAACTTTTTAAGCCATGTGCATACGTAATCCCTGCCCTTTCATTGATTTCCATTTGCAACAGACGCTCATGCCTTTGTTCAATTGGATCTTCTAGTGTAATAATATTTCTGTTCATCATATTTACTACCATATGCAATAAGGAGTATATCGTCGTTGTTTTACCAGAACCAGTAGGGCCACATATGATTAGTAATCCGCTTGGCTGCTGTATAATTTCTGTAAGTTGATTTGCCTGTTTTGGGAAAATTGATAGTTCTTGCAAGGTGTATGTGACACTTTGAGGAAATAATCGAATGACGAGTGTTTCATGAAATGACGAGGGAAATGTAGATAAACGCGCAGAATACCTCCTTCCATCTATAGGTATTTCTAAGGAGCTATTTTGAGCACGTCTCCTTTCACCAACATCCATACCTGAAAGAAACTTCAAGTGACTGATTAATTTCAATGCTAGTGGATTTGGGACCTTTTGGATGTCCATGAGTTGTCCATCGATCCGATAGCGAATAACCGCTTCTCTTTCTAATGGAACGAGATGGATGTCAGAGGCTTGAAACGAAACAGCGGAGGACAAAATTTCTTTTGCTTTTTGTTCAATCTTCATTTTCATGTATCACCTGCTTTTCATAATCTTTCGAGCTCTATATTCGACATGAAATATAAAAATCCTTCTTTTTTTTATAAAAAATGAATATTTTTTTTATAAATGAAGCATCTTAATGACTAGTCACCCAATGGGATGTAGCCAAGTGGCAAGGCAACGGACTTTGACTTCGTGACGCGCAGGTTCGAATCCTGCCATCCCAGCCATTTTAAAGAGGATGATTTATAAGTGCCTAGCACTTATAAATCATCCTCTTTCATTATGTTTTGCACATATTAAATTCCCTTGCTTTTTTACTTACTTTTTAATTCTTCAACATCTTCTTTTAACGTATCACGTGTTTCTTCAATGTCTTGAATGACTTGTTGAGCTAACTTCTTTCCTTCTTCTTTTTCAGTCTCCATGGCATCTTTTACGTCACTTTTAATATCTTGACTTAAGTCAGACGCTTTTTGCGTCATTTCTTCACCTTTATCTGTTATGCGCCCCCACTGATCTTTTGCTAACTTTGACCACTCATCGGATTTTTCCATCGCAATTTGAGAGTATTCTGCCCCTTTTTCTTTTGCAACACTAGTTAATTCAACTGTTTTGTCTTTCGCTGTTGTTGCTTTTTCATTAATATCTTCACGTAACTCTCTTCCAGACTTAGGAGTCATGAGCACCGCTGTTGAAGCCCCAATAATTCCTCCGACGATTGCTCCGATGACAAAATCTTTCGTATCCATTTTACTCATAACGCATTCCTCCTACTATATTTCTATATACAATTCACTATTATTGTCCTAATTCCCTTCTTTTTCTTAACATTAAACCTGTCTTTTGTAATAATTCTTCTTCCGAATTTTATACGTTGAATCAATTTCGTACCTCAAAATAAGATGCAAAATTCCGAATGGTGAGCGTGAACTTCACTTCAGACTGACGCTTTCCCGTGGGCTTGTCTTCAGCTAACTTAGGCTCGACGACTCTTCGCCTAAATGGATCTTCAGCTCGTTGCTCCTGCGGTTACTCGTCGCAGATAAACAGTGTTCCTGCGATTACTCGTCGCAGCTCGAAGCAGTTCGAAGAAGTATTGCTCGTCGCTGATCCTCCCGGAGACGCCGTCTTTTGTTATGTTCACTTTCAAATTAAACGTACATTTAATAAAAAATTTATCATATCATTCGTTTCATTTCGCGAAAAACGTAATTATGAAATTGATTCACGTTATGTACTTTAAGAGTATAATGCTTGCAAAAAATGTCGGATGTGAACATCGTGTGAAATTATTACTTTTAACCCCATTATTAGCTTGAAAATGCGTTTATTTATATAAAGCACTATAATATAATGAAGACAGAATCTTTCTTCCATAGGAGTGAGTCGAAATGGAACAGCAAACACTTAAAATTACGAGTGTATTATCCGATGCAACCCGCTTTTCAATTTATCAATATGTAGCAAGACAACACAGGGATGTAACTGTTCAAGAAATTGCAGACACATTTAAAATTCACGCAAACGTAGCAAGACTTCATTTAACAAAACTCGAAGATGTCAATATGCTTTACTCAGACACTAAAAAAACAGGAAAGGGCGGACGTCCTAGTCGATTTTATCGACTATCAGATGAAGTAGTCAGCCTCCAATTTCCATACCGTGATTATCAACGCCTATCTGAAATCACGATTCAAGCACTAGCTTCTTTAGGAAAAGATGGGGAGCAAGCCCTCACTCAGTGTGGAGAACAGTTTGGTCTCGAAACTTCTAAAGCTTTTGTAGGTACACTAGATAAAAGCCTAAATGAATTTACACCTGAAGAGAAAGTAAAATTCATAGAAAAGATTTCCTTAAACCAAGGCTTAAACCCTGAGATTTACTATAACGAAGATAAAAATGAAGTTGTCTTTCGTGTATTTAATTGCACGTTTAAAGAACTTGCGAAAGAAAACTATGCCGTCTGTAAAATGCATCATGCACAAATTAAAGGAATTTTTAAGTACTTCTTTGGTGATATTACACTTAAACAAGAATCGAATATGCTCCATCCAGATGAAATGACTTGTACGTATACAACTGCAGTTCTATCATAAAGAAAACTCGGTGATTGCGGAGTCCTTATACAAAAAGGAGTACCGTAGTTACCTTATACTTAACAATTGAAAGCTTTTTTACGCTAATTGTATTGTATAAATCATTAATAGCACTCCATAACATATAAGAATACGAGCCATAAAGAAAAAAACTGTAATCGCCACTATACTATTAGCTATAAAAAATAACTTCTGATGTGAAGAACAAAAGCGCAAGCGCCTTGTCTCTTCCTCTACAAGTATCACTTTGTAGCTGTATCCGTCGAGACAACTCATAGCTTATTCGACGAAGTGTTGTGGGCTGTACACGAGCGACACTTTTGCGACGAGAAAAAAGAAGTGACGCAGGAGTCAAGTAGGCGCTGGAGCTAGACGTAACCACTAGCTAAAAATTTATCCACAAGCACATATTTTATAATTTCCTAAGCCATAAGAAAAATAAACTCAATTTTATTTTACAAAGTTCCTATTTCGTTTTATAATAAGGTGAACTGTTTTTCGCACATAATACTTTAAACGTGTAGGTACATAAAAGGAGGGAAGCGTCGTGGATCGCATGTTCCGTGTACTTAGCTTTTGGACTGGAATAATGGCCGTTTTATTTATGGTCGGAGACATGCATGAAATGGCGATCTTGTTCTTCGGACAAACGGGGGCATTTTTAGCGTTAAGCTACTTAAAGCTGTCTGAAAGAACATACATTTACATTTTCGCCGCATATTTAACTTTGTTCTTCGTCGGATTTACATACTATTCGACATTCATTTTGGAACCAGGAATTGGCCACTAAAAATGGCACATGCATGAAGGAAAAAAACCGCTTAGTTAAACTAAGCGGTTTTTTGTTCCTATTATCAAATCAACTCTTATTTCATACTGTATGGATCTTCAGTAAATAACCGATAATCCTCTGTTCGATGTAAATCTTTAGATTGTACATTTACATGGAAGGATGAACTAATACCTCCAGGATGGACAAGCGTTTGGATTGCACGGTTTTGTTTATATTCTTCTGAAAAAGGATTCGCATTCATGGTTTGCATCAAAAAACGGAAAAGACCAGCTTGTTTTAAAAATTGATCTTGTTTATCATGAAATATTGCTTTTAACCCACATTCTTTCGCAATATCGTTAAACGCATCCCATTGAATATGATAAGTGATATCCATTTCTCCACTAAATTTTAAAGGATTACGAATCAATTCATGTTGATAATATCCTCTCAAAGACCCTTCCTTATGTTCTGGTTGAACCCACTCTTCATTGGAGTAACCATAATCAACAGTAACAATAAGACCTTGATCAAACCATTCATTTATTGCAGTTAACCATTCTTTCATTTCTAATGATATTTCTATTCTGTGACCTTCTGGAAGATTTGGACCATACTTGTCGAGCCATGTAGTTAACTGTTCATTTGAACATGCCTCCAACGTTTCTTCTAATAATCCTTCCTCGTTTTCTGAAACCATCACTTCAAACAGTTCATCACTTTTTTTCTCTACAACGTGAACGGGAAAAGCATCAATCAATTCATTAGAGAAAAGAATTCCTTTTCCTATATGGAACGTTTGTTTTGCATTTTCTAAAGATCCAAAAACATACACTTTCTCTCGATGTTCTCTTAATATCTCATCTAACACTTCTCTATGAAAAGAACTAGATTCGATGATCACATACGTCAAGTTTTTATAAAGATTTGCTTGTTCATTGCGAAAATATTCCAGCACACTTAAGGCAAACTTTCCGTCCCCTGCTCCCCATTCATAAATAGTTGGCGTAAGCTCTTCTCTCTCAAATACATCCGCAAAAAATCGTGCAAACGTACGTCCAAAGACATGGTGAACGTGATTACTCGTATAAAAGTCACCACTTTTGCCCAACTTTTCTTTATCACTTGTATAATATCCCATTTCTTCATCGTAGAGTGCTACATTCATATATGTTGCATAACTCCACGGACCTCTACTATATTGACGTAACTTTTCGACAACACTTCCCATAATACAACTCCCCCAAAAATTCATTTAACACTGTTGACATAGTGAAAATGTCGAATTATAATAAACTTGTCAGTAGAACAATGATCTTCGGGAGTTCCCCCTCCCCCCTCAAAGTTCATTGATACTTGATTAACTCCCCAAACGGCCTTCTATGTCCCCATAGAAGGTCATTTTTTTAGGATCCTCTAAAAAAAAAGCCTGTCCATAGTAGTGAACTTAATATTCTTAGACAACTAGTGACGGCACTTTAAATACTTAACAAAACATTAAAAAATAAAAATTATAAACGCTCTCCCCATATAAGTTGAGTTCACAAAATATGAGGAGGGCTTATTTAATGGACTTTGTTGTTCAAGACCTTTCTTTTTACCAACCAAATCCATTAATAAAAGGGTTCGTTTCTTTTTCCGTTCCTATTGTTGTAACGGGTCCGTGACCATTAGCAACAGATGTCTCATCCGGAAGAGATAGCATTTTATGATGAATCGTATCCATAAGGATATTCTCATCACCACCTGGTAAATCCGTTCGTCCAACTCCTCCTCTAAAAATCACATCACCAGAAAAGATCACTCCATCTTCAGGAAAATAATACGAGACACTTCCAGGAGAATGACCAGGTGTTTCATAAACTTGACAGTTGAAATCACCAACTTCTAGTGGACCTTCCTTTGTTATGATCTCATCTGCTTTATTTGCTGAAATAGGTTCAATGCCAGGGAATAACCCCGAACCATTAAGGCTAGCATCTGTGAGCCAATTTTCTTCATTTTTATGTACATAAACAGGAACGTTAAACGCATTCCTTACTTCCTCTACTCCACCAATATGATCAAAGTGCGCATGAGTTAATAAGATCGCCTGCGGTTGCATGTTCTCATTTTCAAGCCATTGTACGAACGAATCACCATCACCACCGGGATCGACAATTAACGCTTTTTTCTGATCGTTATAAATGACATAGCTATTCGTTTGTAATGGACCTAAGGGAACTTGTTTCCATTCCATATATTGATCTCCTCCTTCCCCTTTATTTTACTATGAATATTGGTAAAAAAACAAAGTGTGATCCTTAAACATTTGTTACAATCTCATTATTCAATTTTTAACACATTTCTGCTGAAATATCTTTTTGTTTTCCTCGACAAATACGTGAAAAAGAAGTAAAATATAAAATGTATTTTATTGATATACTAAGTGAGAGCTTTGTAAAAAACGACGTTATTCAACCATTACGTGGTGTATGCTCAAATAATCAACGAATACATAAGTTATTGATGAGCATACATGGAAGGAATACATAAACGAAGGAGGTTGACACAATGGAGTTAGGAATTATTACACTTCTAATCACCATTCTTTCTGCCATTGGTTTAGTTAAAGAACTAAAGCGCAAAAATTTCTTTGCTGTAGGATTTGCTGCTGTTACCATTGCGGTATTTGGATGGTTCTCAGTGATGACACTTTACTCAATTATCTTCACTGGAGGCGGCGGTACAGTTGCTTAGCCTCAAGCATGAATATGCTATAAAAGAGGAACGGACAAACCCGTTCCTCTTTTATGTTGATACATAAAAACTCGCCATTTGGCGAGTTTTTGTTATTCTGTCTCTTGATGCGTTAACTTTCGATTCACAGCATCTACTTTCTTTTCCATTGAGGAAGGCTTATCCCTTCGGTCATCAAAACGCACATTCGTCGCAACCCTCTTACATCCTAATTTAAATGGGACTTCATGCACTTCACGGATCACCTCAAACAATACATCAATGTCCCCTTCAATAATGGTACTCATTGGTGTTAATTCTATTTTTATATCTTTCTTGCTTTCCTTTAAGATTCGGTGAATTTCTGCAACGACTGGAGATACACTTGCTGTCTCTCCTCCTAACGGAATTACAGTAATATCAGCTATTGCCATGTTGCGTTTCTCCTTTCTATTTTTCGAAATTCTTACTTTGTGAGGAAACTCTTTAAATGCTAAACGACGATAGGAACGAATCGCTGTTCGCATATGGTGCTCATCAGGTTCTAGTGTTGTTAGATGTTTTTGCAACCAATAAGACATCGTTAAAATCATTCTTTTTATTTTCGTTTCTCTCATGCGATTTAGCCAATAAGTAGCTGCAGGCCATACAAATACAGATGCATATGTACCATATTCAAACGCTAATTGTAAATGTATATTCGATACGATAACAATAAGAAAAGTTATTAATGGCACTAATAAGAAAAATAATAACACACCATTTGTGGAACAATACCTGTTCGTAATTTCTGCCTTTTGAATATCACCCTTATTGGTTGTTGAGACGACCCCTTTATAACTAAATACTTTATGTTCTGCCCCATGGTATTTTCTTAATTGACGAGGAAACCAAAAGTGTGTTCCGAAGAAAAAATAAAGGATCGTAAACGGAGGTAAACCTTTTACCGATGCTATATCAAAGTACTCCAACATGATCGGGATAGTGATGGCTAGAACCCAAGTTAATAAAAAAAAGTGAAACCACTTTGGCATTGAAAAGAATACTAACTTTCCTATCGAAAGAAAGGCTGATGTATTCAGGCGTTTCACGCTTGTTGTTAAAGCACCTTTTTCTTCATATGTACAAGCCATATAACGTTTTCCGATAAAGATTATCCCTTTTTGAAATGATAGTCCTCTGACCAACGCATGCCCTCCTTAGTCAATTGAAACTGAACGTTGAATCATCCAAAATTGTTCAATTCCTCTCTCATCGAGTTGTGTTTGAACATCCTCGTGCTCTTCAAGGACAATATTTTCATTCTCCCAATGATGGTAATAACGAATTTCTATATGACTAACATCTTGATGTTTCTTTAGTTGAGCAACTACTTTTCCTTGAGGACCGTATATTTCATTATCTACTCTTTCATTTTGAAATAAGAACGCAATCCCATCATTTGTTTTCGTAAAATGATCAGATTCGTATATTCGATCATTCCCTTGTAATAGCTGCAAATTCGCATGTAGCCAATTCACATCTACATCCATTGCCTCTTCGTTTGTTGCTACAATCTCCACAACCCCTTGGCCGATTAGCCCATCACTTGGTAAATCTCCCCATCCCCAATTTATCTGAACCTCTAAATCGTTATCTAGCTCATCCGTTGTCATATCAACATAAATAAGCTGATTAAGCGTTTCGTTAGAAGCAGAATCTGTTTGCTGAATAACGAAATACCCAAATAGAAATAAACCTGCCATGACTAACGCAGGGAGAATAAAGACTATTTTATTACCCTTCATTATTACAATCTCCTTTATTATTCATCTACTATATCTTCTGTTATATGAATCACTCTGTAAGTCCATACAACTGTGACTTACCACAATAAATCCCATTTAGCCCCTGTACTTGTAGAAACAACATGTTCAAGCTGGTTTCCTTTTAAAACCCAATACCCATCTGGTGATACCTTTAACGGAACGAGTTCTTCAATATCTTCAACAATCTTCATTATTTTACCATTCATTAGGTTCACTGACTTTAGATGAAACCCTGCTTCATAGTCAAAGATATCCCCTGTTTCAATCGGATCTAGGAAATAAAAATGATCCTTCGTATAAGTAAAAGAAGGGATCCACCACTCACTGGAATATGTGTTTAAGGTATTTGTCTTCCATGAAATAAGCGGTTCAAGGTCATCATATTGATATACTTCAAAAACTGATAGATCATTATCGTCTTCATCTGCTCTTACAGTTACATACTTCTCATCAAATAGTCCAAAGTATGTAATAACATCTCTTTGTATAACAGAAGCACCTTCATTATCACCATTTAATGACCAGCTTTTTATCGGTGCACTAAACCCTAAAGAATAATCATCCCAAGCTAAATAGCTTAATTGGTTTTCACCAAGCCACTGTAAATAATAAGGTGTATCTTCATGTGTGTTAATAGATCCTTCCGTTAAGTTCACTTCATGAATCGATGACTGAAAATCCCCATCCATTTCTGTTATTAAGAGCCTTCCATTTGCATAAGGATTCCAAAAAACATCAAATGCCACCCCTTCATTTTCCCATGAATACACAATATCGCCTTGACGATTAATAAATAATATATCTGATTGATCAGTTAAAGCGACTTTTTGAATGGAAAAATATTCGTAATCGAAACTAGCGTCCATTTGTAAAATAGGATCATGATGTTCAAAGAACAGTTCAGTATCACCTGAATAGATATGATGCTTATAAACTTTGGATGTCCCGCTTTCATCCGTTAAAAATAAAATGTGCTCCTCATCAAACCAACCACTTACCTCAATAAACGAGTATTCATTTACTTCAAGTGGAGATATTGAAAATGCTATTTCTGCAGGGGGCCTCTCTATCAGATTCACTTCTTTCAAATGTTCCAAATCTTCGCCTGTACGGTCAGGCTGAAAACATCCAGTCATAACGAAAATTAACAACAATAGGAAGTAAATGTACTTCAATCAGCCTCACCCTCAATATCATATCATTTTAATTTACCAACCCATTCACAAACATTTTTCACTATATTTATTGAAACAAAACTTAGCTTACCTCCAAATTCTGATAAAGAACTTCAGCTAAATTTGATCACGCCTCGTGTCTATGCCCACTTACCCAAGTAAGAGTTATAGGCAGCCTTGTTAAACTAGAAGACGCTTTAATTAGTACCAAAGGATTGAAGCAGTGCTTCAATCCTCATAAATGAATCAACCATTTGTATTTTGTTTTGCCAACCATGCTGCCCCGATTACGCCAGCATCATTTCCTAACGTAGCAATTCGAATCTTCGTATCTTCACCGATCTTCGGAATCGTGTATTTTTTAAATTCAGTTTCTAAGAGGTCCACTAAGAAAATACCCGCTTTAGAAACTCCTCCACCAATAACGATTGTTTGTGGGTTTAATGCATTCGCTAAATTCGCTAGCGCAAACCCTAAATAACTCATCGCTTGTTTAACAACTTGATTAGCAAGAGGGTCTTCTTTTTTAGCTGCATCTAAAATATCCTTCGCAGTAAGTGTTTCCTTCTTTTCAAAGGTATCCTGTAATAAACCATAACGTTTTTCTTTAATTGCTTCTATACCAAGCCTAGCAATTCCAGTAGCAGATGCGACAGTTTCTAAACACCCTGTTTTTCCACAATTACACGGTGCACCTCCACTTGCTACTGATGTGATATGACCAATCTCACCAGCCATACCGCTCTCTCCATGAATAATTTCTCCCCCAGCAAGTATTCCTCCACCTACACCTGTACCTAATGTAACAGCAAGTAGATTTTTAGCGCCTTCACCTGCTCCTTTCCACATCTCCCCGGCAGCAGCTAAATTTGCATCATTATCTATGAATACTGGTAAATTTGTTTCTTTTTCCAGTACTTCTTTAAGAGGGAAGTCTCTCCACCCAATATTTACCGCTTCAATAATTGAACCATTTGTAACATCTATAAACCCTGGAGCACCAACACCAACTGCCTTTAAAGAATCAGAGGGCACACCATATTCGTTCATCTTCTCTGCAATTGTATCTGCTATCTGTTTTAAAATGTTATTGCCTTTATTAGAGAGATCCGTAGGTATCTCCCATTTATTCAAAATTTCTCCCGTCCCTTGAATAAAAGCTAATTTAACCGTTGTTCCGCCAACGTCAACCCCAACGTAAACATGCTTGTCCATATGTATCATCCTTTTGTTCAATATCTCGATTCTTTCATATTGTATCATGTTCTACGTCGTTAGACATTGTTCATTCTGTGAAAATAAAATGTTTCACTCACTTTTTTTCCTTGATAATGACAAGCCTAGCCATTTGATATTCATCCTTTTCAATCATACCTAATTCGTATAGTTCTTTCAGTTCATCTTCCATCAATTGCAGATCACCGGAACGGTCTCCTGTGTAAATAAGCGTCCCATATTTTTTTAATAATTGCTGTACGTCAAAAAAAGTCATAACCGTTCTCCCTTTTCACTATTGGTTATAATAATAATAATTTAAATATAGCTAAAAAAACAAATAAAACTAATGGGAAATAAATGACAACACCTGAAAATCTAAAAATAACCTTTAATTTAAAGATAAGGAATATACCAATAAAAAGCGTAAACAAGAAGAACGGAAAATAAAACAATAATAACCATGCCGACAAACCTAATGCTGCAAACTCAATCCCTAAGATAAAGAAAAATAAACATAAGATTCCCCAATGAACAAACCCTTGAAAAGGAAAATACCCATAAGAAGGATGAAACTGTTTAAAAAAGATGATAACTAACACAAGTAACATGATGATTAAAATAATTTTTAATAAAAGAACTGGAAACCAACTAAAAAATGCTGCCCCAATTATTACCCCAAACCAAAATGAACCGAAACAGACCCCAGCAATAATAGATAAAAAGATCGGCAAAGCATACCAAACTTTTACTGCAGCTAACGAACCTAGTGCGATTCCTAATAATCCAATAATAAATAGCATAAAGAAAAATCCGCTCATTTTTTCCCCCTCCTTGTCACAATCTATGAAGGACAAGAAGAAAAAAGGACAAGAATTTATTTTTTGCAAAACGTTATTTTCACTTGATATACTGAAGTAAAGCTTTAAAAAATTAAAACAAAAGACAGCATGAATAACATATATGAAGAAAGAGGGAAAATGTGATGTCACATGAAAAATTAGAAGAAGTATTAAAAAGGGGGATTTATGGGGCTGGTGAAGTTAAACCAGAAGAACGAAAACTGTTCTTAGGTACAATATCTGAACGAGTTTATTTAGCTTTAACAAATGCCCAAGTCCGCAAAAAAGGAATGTACCCAGAAGTTGAGAAACTGTTGAAAACGAAAAAAGGGATTCGATTATATATTAATGGTACATTAAATTATCCATCCTACTCGAATTATGTTCAATCTGCCAATAAAAACTCTGTTCAATTTACAATAGTTAGCGATGGACAAGATAGTCCTCTAGGTGTAGTTATTGCTGCAGAACAAGCGATCGACAACCAAGGGGATATCTTTATAAAAGATGATGCTTTTGATTACGACATGGAATAGTCTTTATCTTTTTACTCCTCAATCATAAAGAGGCTACTCAAGTATAATAAGTAGTTCCGTTTTCGAGGAGAAAAACATTAAACACAATAGAATTCGCAACGCGTTTAACATTATGTTTTACGTGTTGCTTTTTTATGTGGTTTCTTTAAGAAAATCACTCGAATCCATTACAAGCGTACGCTTTCACCTCTAGGCACAAGTGTGACATCCGTTCATGCTTCACTTCGTTTGCATTCACGGTGTCTTCTTTGCACCCCAGGGCACAAGTGCGACATCCGTTCATGCTTCACTTCGTTTGCATTCACGGTGTCTTCTTTGCCGCGGGCAATACTTCAGCGTCCTCATTCGCTAAAAACGTGCTCATTGCGGGGTTCTGTCTCTTCCTCTACTAGTATCGCTCTGGAGTATATCCGTCGAGACAACTCGTAGCTGATTCAAGAGGCTTTGCTCGTCGCTGGTGTCTCCGCCTTTCATTCCTTCGAGTTATAAAATCTATGAAAAATAACCTAGTTTGATCAAGAATTTAGTAGGAATTTTTTCTTGGTAAAAATGAAATTAGACCTAAAAATATCACTTC
This sequence comes from Bacillus shivajii, assembly GCF_020519665.1. Taxonomy (NCBI): domain Bacteria; kingdom Bacillati; phylum Bacillota; class Bacilli; order Caryophanales; family Bacillaceae; genus Bacillus; species Bacillus shivajii. The sequence continues at coordinate 1,512,170 of NZ_CP084703.1, read as the reverse complement.
AAGTAACATCTAACTAATAAATATTATTTACTCACTAAAAAAGGGTGCTAAATAAAGCGTTATTTATTATGAGAATACCCGAGAAACATTTGTATATCAACAATCATAAAGGAGATAATTCATGTGCGAATTACCTCCAAAAATGTGTTGTTATTTACGATTTTCTCCCTTTAAACGGAACTACTTACAAGTATAAGTAGCCTCTTTTTTCTTCACTATATACCATTTTGTTTAGTTACACCTATTTGCTTATTTAACTTATCTGTCTGGATCCAATGGATGAATCGCTCTAGGACGCCGATTTTTAAGTGGAATTGGTGCGCGTAAAACAATATCTCGCATGCTTCTCGCATTAAATGGAATAAATGGCCAGAAATAAGGCGTATCATAGGCCTTCATCGATGTTAATAAAACAATCAACAATAATGATCCAATGATATATCCTGGCACATGGAATATAGCAACAGTAATTAATAAAGCAATTCTAATAAGTCGATTTGCTAAACTCATTTCATAACTAGGGGTTGCAAAAGAACCGATCGCAACAATCGCTAAATACAAGACGACTTCGTTTGAAAATAGCCCTACTTCAATTGCTACTTCCCCAATTAATATGGCTGCAACAAGACCAAGTGCAGTTGCCAATGCTGAGGGGGTATGAATGGCAGCCATCCTCAGCATCTCGATACCGGCTTCAGCCAATATAAATTGAGCAATTAATGAAACTTCTCCGACTTCATCCGGTCCTATATATTGTAAGTTATCCGGTAACAACTGAGGATTTTCTGCAAATAAAAACCATAAAGGAAGTAAAAAGATCGACATCCAAACTGCTGCAAAGCGTACAAATCTGAGTGCTGTACCTACAGATGGCTTTTGGCGATATTCTTCAGCGTGCTGCAAGTGATGCCAAAATGTTGTCGGTGTAATAATAACACTTGGTGATCCATCGACTAACACTAAAACATGACCTTCAAATAAATGAGTAGATGCAACATCTGGCCTCTCTGTATAACGTACAAGTGGATAAGGATTGTAATGCTGGCCAAAAATATACTCTTCTAATGATTTATCCCCCATCGGCAAGCCGTCTGTATCAATGTTTTGTAAAGCCTCTTTTACATATTGGACAAGTTCTCCATCAGCAATATCTTCAATATACGTTAAGCAAAGGTCTGTATGAGACCTCCTTCCAACGCGTATGTACTCATTTCTTAACGTTCTATCTCTAACTCTACGTCTAATCAAGCCTGCATTAAAAACAAGTGTTTCTACAAAACCATCTTTTGACCCACGAATGACTTGTTCGGTATCAGGCTCTTCTGGACCACGTATCTCATACTCCCGTGTATCAATAATGATAATTTGATCATATCCATCAATCACTAACGCTGCCGGACCAGATAACACTTGGATAACTACTTCTTCTAAATCGTGTTCCGTTTCAATTTCTATATAAGGAATACGCGACTTCGTTAATTTCTCAACAACATTAACATCGTCTTCTTCATCCATATTGATATGGTTCAATTCCCTTTGGATTTGGGTTAACGCTTCATCTTTTGCAAATCCATCCACTGTAAAAACAGCCATGTCAATCCCATTATATTCCAAGTCTAGATGGATTAAATCAAAGCTTTTATCTATTCCTAACTGATCCTTTAAATATGAGACATTTGTTTGTAAGTCCTTTGAAGCTGGTCTTTGAACGACATTTGCCATTTTGAACCTCCTCCTTCCTCTTTTCATTGTTTGTAAAAACAAGAAAACCATGCATGTCAATGTTTTTATGCATAGAAGGACAGCCCTTATCATATAACGTATTAGACACGTTCCGTACATGAGAGGAGTAGACAAATGTCCAATAGAAATAAAAAAATCATTATATATATATGTTGTGCTTTCATTGTAGCGATCATCTTCTACCTATTCCCTCATTTTTATTCTACTACGATGCGTGAAGCATTCATTTACTTTCCTGAAGATGATCAAATTGAATTTATAGATGCAAGTACAAACATAAAATTAATAGATACAAAAGATGAAAATGAGTACTATTTAGAATGGAAAACAGCATCTGAAACGGATAAAAAAGCATACCTAAGACAAGATATTGGCTTCATTTTTGAAAATGGTGTCTTAATAAGTACGCAGAGCGAATGGAGAGAAAAAACGAAGAAGTTAAAAAATAAAGTGACCTTACATGGTGAGGATAGCGGGAGGTATGAAGCTATTACGTTTCATTTTGCTGAAGTTCATTACCCTGACGATATTATAAAGAGTAAACAAATCATGACTGAGGATAAGCATTATGTAATCGATACCCCATTATCCCCACTAGTAGACTTTAAAAAAGCTAAATCGCAGTCCGAACAAAGAGGAAAAGAGTTGTTAGACTCCATTATTGACCAACAATTAACTTATACAGTTGAAGGTCTAATAGAACAATTTAAAATTAATAAAGAATCTTATCATATATTTCCTTTGACTGAGATAGCCCAATTTCAAACAGAGCCTCTTCCATCAATGTCTCAAGAAGAAACAAATGCAGTAATCGGCCGTATGTGGGAAGGGTTATATAGATATTATTTATTAGGAACAAACACATTTACAGAAGAAACGTATGACCCCATCGGAAATACCATGCCATTTGTTTTTTTAAGTAAGGACGACACACACCTTCTCGTTTTATATGAAACAGCTGATAAAAAGGGGCAACAACTCTTACAACTGATCCCTAAAAGTGAAGACAATGAAAACTTGTCAAAAAACGAGCAATGAAAAAAGGAGCTATGACGACCTCTCAAGATGTCGCAATAGCTCCTCTTCTAATTGAATGGCTTTTTCATGATTCGGTTGAATTTCCATAGCTTTTTGTAACTGTTCATAAGCTTCTTCATAATTGCCTTGATAATAATAGACGACTGCCAGATTATATTGCCCTTCAAAAAATGAGGGACTTAAAGATACCGTATTCCCAAGGTATTCTTTTGCCTGATCAAAGTTTTCCGAGCTAATTTCAATCGATCCTAATTGAAAATAGCTTTGCGCTATAAGTTCCTCATCTTGAATGTGATCATTATTAACTACTTTTTCAAAGTATGGTTGTGCATCTTCATACTGTTCACTTTTCATATACTCAGTACCTATTTGATAATAAACAGCATACGACTGTCCTGTTCCTTCTTGATTATATGCATAGAATAAAAGTGCAATTAGAGCTAAACCACCAGATATAAAAGCAACAAGCCGTTTTGGCTGATGACTATGGTTAGGCATACCTACAATTGCTGATGCAACAAAGCCACCAATTAACCCACCAATATGTGCACCATTATCGACCATTGGTACCATAAAACCGAACGCTAAGTTAATCACTAATATGACAATAACATTCATCCCCATCGTCCTAAAAAATAGCCTTTTGTAGCGAACGCCAAAGTATAATAATGCACCAAAACAACCGAATATTGCGCCACTGGCTCCAGCTGATACATTTTCGTTAAAAGCAAAGCTTGCTACAGAACCTGCTAAGCCGGCTAAGAAGTAAATGATGAAGAATCTACTTGTACCAAAGATTCTTTCAACCGCACCGCCTAAGTAAAATAGAGCTAATGAGTTCATAAGTAAATGGAAAATACCAATGTGTAAAAACATCGCTGAGAAAAATCGCCACCACTCTCCTTCTAAAATGAGTGGGTTAAACTTCGCACCAAATGTAATTAATGTTTCTGGATTCGTCGTGGAACCAAATTGTTCTACAACTGTGTAAACTGCTAAGATGCAACCTAAAATAATGTATGTAAAAATTGGCTTTCCAAAAAAGAAGAGATTTCTTTCCCCTTCTAATCTTTTATCTGACGAATGTTGTACTGCACGACGTAACGATCGGATCACCGACTCTTCATCTTCAACACGATCACTTGAAATAAATGAAGGCATCTCATGTAAACTCCACTCTGTTGCAAGGGGGAAAAGCGTTTCCGTTAAATTATCTAAAGTCACAAGGATCGTTCTTTGCTGCTGTTTTCCGCCTGCAGAAAATGGAAGTGGCTGGTCCACTATCTCTTGATAGTCATCAACAGGTGGATATTGGGAGATAATCACATTCACTACATTTGCCTGCCTAAGCCCTAACTGTTTACGGACTTGCTTCGCTCGTTCATGTGTACTCTTAATATCTTGTTTTAGTTGATTACTCCAGTCAAGGTCCTTCTCAGCAAGACGAATGATTTGATAAGGTTCTTTCCGATCATCTTCAACCCAAACTTCACTAGCATTTTTATTAATATGTACGACTCGCATCCCTTCTTTAACGACAAGGTGGTATACGATTTCCCAAAACCTAAGAGATAAAGTCATTGTATTCATACGGTCACCCCCCGGCCCTCTTCCTCTAAAATAAACCTTTTGACTTCTTCTAACGTCTTAAATTCAGCAGTCAGCTTTGCTCGAACATTTCTTTTGACTTCATTTCTCGAATTTAAAAATATCGCATCCCACCCTGAGTTAAGCGCCCCCTCTACATCGTGTTTCCATGAATCACCAATAAAAACTAGCTGCTCAGCATGAATTTGTAACCTTTTTTCTGCGATACGAAAGATTTCTCGAGAAGGTTTTACAAACTCTACTTCTTCTGAAATAATAATATGCTCATTATGTATCCATTGGTCTACACCAAGCTTCTTTATTTTTTTGAGTTGAGTATCAGCCATTCCATTTGTTATGATACCTAACTTAACTTCTCTTTTACTCAACGTCGAAAGTAATTCCTTCATCCCAGGATAAGGAACACTATACTCGTCTACAATTTGATAATAATGAGCATGGAAGGCATCTGCATGCTCATTACTAAACGGTAATTGCAATGACTCCATCGTTTTATTAAAACGGATTCTTCGATACTCTTTTCCTGTTAGTTGTTTATTTTCAAAGCTTCCCCAATAACGGTCGCTGTTTGCTTTAAATTCAGAAAAAAAATGCCCAAAAGTGATATCACAATTTGGTACGTTTATTTCTGAAAGGTATTTTTCATAGCATGCCTTTATCGCATATTGAAACGCCTCTTCATGGCTAAATAATGTATTATCTAAGTCAAAACAAATCCCTTCCCATTTCAACGGCATTCACCTCAACCACATTATATCAACGATTATGATATATTACGAAGAATACCTTCGTCTTATTCCAAAAATTGAAACACACCGATTAGATTCGATTTTTAGTAAGTTGGCACTTTTGCTACTACAACCAGCCAAGCTTGAATACGAACAAAGTGTAAGGTTGAAAGATCGCACTTGTACCTAGAAGTGAAAGAGAAGCAGCACTTGCTACCATACGAACCCTTTAATTTTCAGGAGAGTCAAAATAAACAAAACTTGGCTTATCGCCTGCCTCTACGCATCATCTTCCATGAAGTGCTTGAAGAGGAAGAGGCACGTAGTCTGCGACGAGTAATCGCAGGAGCACAAAGCAACAGCTTCCTCGACTTTACCCCGACCTGCGACGAGCAAGAGTAGGAGCAGTTACCTTAATCCTTTAGCAAAGTTAAAAATTCTTAAAGTATAAAAGAAAAGACTAACGTACAAAAGGCGAATTTCCACATACGACTTCATGTTCATGGAAAAAGTCGATCGTTTCGCCTTTTATGTACATTAGTCCTTACCTAAGCATTTGATACATCATTTTTTGACGAACGGCTGGTATTCTCATCACAAACGCGATGGAGAGCCGTCTTAACCACTGTCTTGATAAGAAAAGGTTTAGTAGACGATATTTATACTTATAGAGACCGAAGATCGTCAAAAATATTACCAGAAACCCTACCCAACGCTGCATGTTGAATCCGCCTCCTTCCTTCATTAGGTTGCCTTAGGTTAAAGGATATTATGCGGATAATGAAAGGCTTTTAATAAGATAAGTACTCGAATCTGTTTACAGGCGGACGCTTTCTGCGGGCCCGCCCGCGGCAAAGAAGACACCATGAAAGCGTAAAAAGTGAAGCTTGAATTGATGTCGCACTTGTGCCTAGAGGGGAAAGCGAAGTGTATTTCTACTGCGTCTCAAAAAAATAAAGGAGATAATTCAGGCGCGAATTACCTCCAAAAAATGAGCGTTATTTTCATCCATTTAAACGGAACTACTTAAAGTTAATTATATTGACCTTTTTATTTACATGTTGAATAACGGCTTCATCGCGTCCTTTAATACATTTGCTGAATGTGTAAGTTGACTTTGCTCTTTGTCGTTTAACTCGATTTCAATAATTCTTTGTACACCCTTTTGATTGACGATTGCAGGGACTCCTAAATAAACATCATTTAGTCCATATTCACCTTGTGCTAATGTCGATACAGTTAAGATTGAATTTTCATTTCGTAAAATCGCTTTTGTTAGCCGTATCAACCCCATTGCAATCGCATAATGAGTTGCTCCTTTACGCTCAATAATATGATAAGCCGCATCACGTACATTTTCAAAAATTTCTTCTAAATCTTCTTTCCTTGCATCTTGTTTATACTTCTCCATATAACGGTCGATTGACTCAACACCAATACGAGTTTGACTCCAAACCGGCAGTTCTGTATCACCATGCTCTCCCATAATATAGCCGTGAATATTTCGCACATCAATATCAAAATATTGACTTAATAAGAATTGGAATCGCGCTGTATCTAAGATTGTTCCAGAACCGATGACACGTTCCATAGGAAGACCACTAAATTTCCACGTTGCATATGAAAGAACATCTACTGGGTTTGTTGCAACGATAAAGATGCCATTAAAGCCGCTTTCCATTACAGACCCAACAATTCCCTTAAAAATCTTCGCGTTTTTCTCAATTAAATCTAGTCTCGTTTCACCTGGCTTTTGGTTTGCCCCTGCTGTAATAACGACAATATCTGCTTCTTTACAATCTGAATAATCTCCTGCCCAAATTTTCATCGGAGAACCAAACGGGAGACCGTGGTTTAAATCCATCGCATCCCCTTCAGCCTTTTCTTTGTTCAAATCAATTAATACCATTTCATCTGCTACATTTTGATTGATTAATGAAAAAGAGTAGCTTGAGCCGACAAATCCAGTACCAATAACAACGACTCTAGTCGTTTTGTTTCCATAATCCATCATGAAACGCCACCTTTCAGTTGATGTTGATTTTCTCATAATTAGATTGTACATTACTTCACAAAACTTTTGTGTTTTTGCGAACGTTTACAAAAGGAGATTTTGTTACAAAAAGTTTTTTCACATTACATACCTATATATTTCGCATACAATGTCTTAGCTCTCGAGATATTTTCTGTCCCCTGCACAAGTACTCTCCCCTCGGGAAATAGTACGAACGTTTCTCCTTCTTCTAAAACGGCACGTAATAAATATGGGCTCTTTTTTACACTTGCCACTTTTTCTAATTTTCTCTCCCAACTAACTAAATTAAGTTTGTTGGCTGTCATAAATTGCACCGTATCTCTTCCACATAACGTTGTAACACGTTCATTCTCACCTTGGCTTAGAGCAGGATATTGTTTTAATTGACATGTTGGGCACTCTTCATTAATTTCTTCGAGTTTCATCTCAAAAGAATGATTTTCCCATAAATCAATGGATGCCAAATTATTACGCAATTTCTCTGAATTGCCTGTTAAAATTTTCAATACTTCCATTACTTGCATGCTCGCAATAATATCTACGATCGGCGATAAAACACCGATCGTATCACAGGTTTGACCTGCTCCACCATAAGTCGGAAACATACAACGTAAACATGGGGTTTTCCCAGGTAGAAAAACAGCATTCATTCCACGTGAGCTAACTGCGCCACCATAAACAAATGGAATGCCATGCTTATATGCAACATCATTTAATAAATAACGGGTTTCAAAGTTATCGGTTCCATCCATAATAACGTCTACCCCGTCAATGAATGATTCCACATTATTAGCATTAACATCTGTCACATGGCCTTTTATATTCACTGATGAATTTAGCTTTTTTAAAGCTTGTTCAGCCGCTACAGCTTTAGGGAGGAATTGTTGAACATCTTGTTCATTAAAAAGCATTTGTCTTTGTAAATTACTTTCCTCAACAAAATCTCGATCACAAAAAACAACATGTCCGACACCTGAGCGGACGAGATGATTAGCAATAACTGTGCCAAGCGCACCCATTCCAACGATAAACACTTTTGATTCATCTAATTTTCTCTGTCCTTGTTCACCGACAGGTTTAAATAACATTTGTCTTGAATATCTTGTCCAACTTTGGCTCATTGTTTCCCTCCTAAAGCATTAAAAAGTATAACCAAGTCAAACCAATTGCTGATAGTGTACATGCATGATTAGTCACGTCATTTGTAATACATGCAAACCCTCTTATTTTTTCTGTATTGATTTTACAATGTAAATTTTTTTCCGTTACTTTGCCACATATCCGACATTGAAATAATGCTTGTATTGTTCCCCCAACAACCGTATCAATATATTGTGCTAAAAAGCCGATAACAGCAATAATGATGATAATTGATACACCTATTTCCACTGAGGGATGGAGTAAAGGTGCAATAAGCCATGTAACCAAGCTTATAAACAATGCTCCTGCTATAGCACCTAATGTCCCGGCTATTGTCATGCCACCAGATTGTCCATATTCTATTTTATTAAAAGTAAAAAAATGTATCGGCCTTCTCTTACTTAATTTTCCTATTGAAGAGGCCCAAGTATCACTATTTGCAGCAGTTAATGCAGCAATAAAAGCAATAAGCCAAACGGTCATACTAGTCATGCCATATATAAGTGCAGAAACTGAAGCCCAACCACCGTTTGCAAGGACTTGTATGGCATCTCTTCTTTCCCCCTTTCGTTCTATTTCTTCAACCTCCGAACGAATATACTTACCAATCATTGTAGAAGAGAGAAAAAATGCCCCTAAAATGATTAAACCAAACAATGACAAACTGATCGCTATTGTAGCACCGATAGCAAAGGCGGCTAACGCTCCACCTTTCGTTAATGACCCTTTCTTATAAGCAACAACTGATAATAAATAAACTCCGATTACTGCTAGAATCGTTACATACATGGTATAACTATTGACTCCGAAACTAGTGTTTCAACTGGAATATCATGTTTTTCATACGGTACATATTCTAATATCTGAAAGTCATAGCAAAGGGCACATGTTTTCAATTGAAACTCAGATAAAAAACGGTCATAATATCCGCCGCCATAACCGACTCTATACCCGTTTTTATCAAAGAAAAGCCCAGGAACGATGAGTAAAGAAATTTCAGTAGGCTGAATACGCTCACACTTATTAGGGTTCGGCTCTTTTAATCCATAAAACGAATCTTCTAATTGATCAAAAGAAGTGAGTTTATAAAAATGAAGTTGTTTACCGTTTGGTTCACATTTTGGAACCACAACTAGTTTTCCTTCTTCCCAGCAATTTTTTATTAACTCGTATGTATCTACTTCATTACCAACAGAGACTGTCGTTCCTACTATTTTCGATGCTTTCCATCCTTCCCAATGTAATAATTGGTTATGAATTCTTATTGTACGTGTCTTTCTCTCTTCATTAGACATCGTATTATACTTATTCTTCATTTCTTTACGTAAAGACTTTTTATTCATTCATACCCACCCCATTTTATAAGTAATCTCTTTTTATTTTAGCATAAGCCATTAGTAATCCTATGTTGATAAAGTCACTTATTATAGTTAAGATGCATTGTGAATGCTTATATTTTGGTAAAAAAAATAAGCAGAAGGAAAAATCCTCTGCTTACTTCGTTTCACGGTGTAAAGTGTGACGACCTAAACGTGGGCTAAATTTTTTAAGCTCCATACGGTCTGGGTTCGTACGTTTATTTTTAGTCGTAATATAGTTGCGGTCGCCTGTTTCAGTACATGCTAAAGTAACTTGTACGCGCATCATTATCCCTCCAAACGTCATATCTTACTCATACCTTTAAAATAATAGCAGAACATGACGATATATTCAAGAGAAAGAAAATTCCGACTTTTAAGCGCACTACTTACTCGCTGCTAATACGTTTTCATAATGGACGTGTAATCCTTCGATGTCATGAATTGTTGGACTACTAATTTCCCAATCGTATAAATAAGTGAAGTCATTTTTTGTAACATTTAATTGATATTCCATTGCCCAGCCGTCGGCATTATTTTTTAACGGTTGAAATTGAACTGGTGCATTTGCCTCCCACTCCGCTATGTCTACAGAAGCAGTATGATATTTCTTTGCTTTTCCTGAAGACGATATTCCTCCATATAGATGATACTTGTCGCCATCAAAAATCATTATTGCTTCTTTTGTTGGTGAATAGTATACTAACGGTCTCTCAGCTGATTCATTTACATAACAGTTTACTAAAATTGAGATCGTTAGCGGTACTTCTAAATGGCTTTTCATCCATAGTTTATTTAATTTCTTCCCTTTTGACGAATCCATCAAATTCATATACTTCCAATCTAACAAACTAGATTTTTCTTGGTGGTATTGATCCGTTCCATCACAATTTATTTTTGCAAAGCATTCTCCATTCACTTTTAGTACATATTCTTTTGTCACATTTAATGAAGTTGGTTTTGTTATACTCACTATTTGTTTCCTCCTTCAAATGAATACTTGTCCATACATCTTATTAGCATTAGTCACGTTCCATTTTTTGTTATATTGTAATTCTACCGAGTCTTCCCCACTTCAACAAGAAGGTTATTTTGTCAGTACTTGTCAGTTGTGCGTCATTGTAGGAGATAATCTATAAAAAAAATAATGAATGGCATAATTCAATAATTTTTCCAACAATCTTCTACAATATACCCATGACCTTCTTAGCTTATCTTGACAAGGAATTTAGTATATTTTAGATATTGTCGAATTACCAAAAAAATCTGCTACAAACTCAACGCTATTTTTTATATGATAGTTTTAGAGAAAACTTTAGCACTGTTTAAAAGAAAGTTGGAGGTTAAGTCATGGAAACAATGATCATTATTTTATTTTCTGTATCAATTTTGTTATTCGTTCTTTCTTTTTTCCGAAAGGACCCTGCAAAAGAAACTGAAAAGCAATTAGAGAACTTTTCGATTCAATTTATGCAAGAGCTATATCAAGTGAAGAAAAAAGTCCAAGTTCTAGAAGAGGAGTATATGATTCCTTCTTCTCCTAATTCAATCGAACAATCATTATCAAATCCTACACGTAAAGAGCTTTCTCGTGATGAGGTTTTAAGCATGTATGAAGACGGTCTTACAGTTAAAGAAATCGCAAACTATACAGAAAAAAGTGAAGAAGAAATTGAAGATTTATTAGCATAAATTTCTTAAAAGCGAGGGATGAACAGGTGGAAGGAAACGAGAAAATGCGTGGAATTGCAGCTGGCATATTTATAGCAACATCAGCCATTGCTGCTATTTACTTTTTCAGTAGCCCGATGAATGCTGGTGAACAAACAAACGCAATGACAGAAGACGATGCTCATCAATTTTTAGAAGACTCACACGTCATTTTAACAAATGATGAATACGAACAATTATCGAGTGAATTAACAGCTGTAAAAGCTGATAATGAAGAATTGATTGCGAGGTTAGATGAAACTTCTAAATTAGATGAAGAACTGAAACAAGGTGAAAACAACGAACAACAAAGTGATGAAGAGGTTATATACCAAACAATCATATCTATTCAACAAGGGATGACATCAACTGATATAGGACGCCATTTAGAAAAAATGAATATCATCGATAATCGACGTGATTTTGAAAGAAAAATTGCAGACATGGGTGTTGAAACAAAAATCCAGTTAGGGGAAACAGAAATTTCTAGTGATATGTCATTAGAAGAGATCATTAGAAGGATTACTTCATAATTTACAAAATCACATTCGACGCCTAGTAAGGTATTTAAACCTATAAAAGAGGCAAACTCATGTAGTTCATACGATGAGTTTGCCTCTTTTTTAATAGTCTAGGAAATTATAAAATATGTGCTTGTGGATAAATTTCTAGCTAGTGGTTACGTCTAGCTTCAGCGACGAGCGTTACTTCTCAGAGGTACTTCGAGTTGTCTCGACGGATAAATCTTCGAAGGAAAGCTAGTAGAGGAAGAGACAGCTACGCGCCTACTTGACTCCTGCGTCACTTCGTTTTACTCGTCGCAAAGCTGCAAGGAAGCAAACTCAATGCCGTAGCTTCGCTCGAGGTCGCTCGTGTACAAGGCGCTTGCGCTTTTGTTCTTTAATCATCCATTTCATCAAAGTCAACGTTATCATCTTCATAGTCACGGTTATGCTCTGGCAGAACTGGACCTCTACGTTGCTCTTTTAAATCAAAGTATGCATCTAATATTTGTCTTCCAATTGTATTCGCTAATCTTGCTTGTGTTGTGCGGTCCATACCTGGAGCAAGAACGGAAAATACGACTTCTGGTTCGTCGAATGGTGCAAAACCTACAAGCGCTTGGTTATTTGCTTTTTCTCCATTTACACTCACTTGAGCTGTACCTGTTTTCCCGCCAACTTCATAATCTGCATCGTTAAAAAACGATCTAGCTGTTCCATTTGAACCGTGCATGACAAGGCGAAAACCTTCTTTTACTCGGTCTAGATATTCATCATTCGTATCTACTGTGTTTAACACTTTCGGTTTCATTTGCTGTGATATTGGACCTAATTCCCCTCTATCTTTTCCTGGCTCACGAATTTCTCGTACGACTCTTGGCGCAATACGATAGCCCCCATTCGCAAGTGTTGCTACATATTGAGTTAATTGCATCGTTGTATATGTGTCAAATTGACCAAAAGTTAGATAAAGTAAATTACCGGGAGCTTGATATCCACCATCGATCCCAACTGCTTCGCTCGGTAAATCGATCCCTGTATGCACACCTAAACCAAATTGATTGTAATAATTACGTAAATAATCATAAGTATCATACACCTTCGAAATATTCCAATTTGTACCACTAACACCAGGAGTATAATTAACTAAGTTCATTGCGACATAAGTCATATAAATATTTGAAGAACGTTCTAAAGCTTGTAAGTCATTAATATAGCCTAATCGTTGGTGAGACCGAATCAAGGGTGTTTGAGGAAGATCAATCGGTCTATCAAGAATTCTAGAACCTGGCGGAAGAGCTCCAGAGTCATATCCAGCAAGAACTGTCGCTCCCTTGATCGTTGAACCCATCTCAAATGCACTAGTTATCGTCCCTGTCTCGTCCCTTTTATAACGTGCAATTGATAGTACTTCACCAGTATGAGGTTCCATCATGACAACGTAGGCATCAGGGTCTCCAACAAATTCTGATGCAACTGCTTCTACCTCTCTATTAACGATTTCTTCAACTTTTTGCTGTAATTCTATATCAAATGTTAATACAAGGTCGTTTCCTCTGCTCCCAAGCTGTTCTTCAGGGTTTCTTAGAAAGTTCCCCTCACGGTCAAGAAAGTTATCAAGGCTTCCTTTTTCACCACGTAATACTGATTCATATTGTGCTTCTAAAAAACTAGTCCCTACCTCTTCATTACGTCTATACCCTTGTGAAAGGTAATAGTCTAAATCATCACGTCTTATTGAACCAACATTACCAATAATACCACTTAATGTATCATCAAATACATTTAAACGTCTCGAATCACGGATAATATCTACACCAGGTAAGTCTTCGAGATTCTCCATGATTTGAGCGGCTGATTCATAAGATATTCCTCGCTTCACTTTATGAGGCAAGTTATTATAACCAGCGATAAACTCTCTCCAAATACCAAAAACATGCATATCTTCTTCTGACTCTTTTAAGCGTTCAATCTCTTCATCAGGAATAAGTGCTAGTCGTCTATCATAGATCTCATCCATCGGAATCTCTTGTTCACTCGCATCCTCAATTGTTAACAATTCATCAAATTCACTCAATTCTCCATCTTCACTGTCACTATGTAACAGCCCCCAAAATTCACGAATTTCTCGATCGTATATGTTTCGAGGCTCTTGAGTGATATATTCGTTTAATTTCTTCGCTGTTTCTAACATTTCACTAGGAAGTGTGCGACGATTAGTATAAGTCACGGTAAACAAAAGTTCATTATCAACTAAAATGTTTCCATAACGATCGTACATTAAGCCTCGTGGAGCCTCAACTGGTACACTAATATTTACCGTTCTTTCTAGCTGTTCTTGATATTCCTCTCCTTGTACAATTTGTACGACACCTAACCTTAAAATAAGTGCTGAGAACAAAAGAAAGACAAGGAAAAAAATAATGTTTAACCTGACAGGTAAATGTGACTTTTTATTTTTTTTCTCTGTCATGAATGTAGTTCCTTTCTTTTTGTCTATTACATGAATCAATTTCATCACTCTAAATAAGGTGGGAAATTCCGAATGATAAACGTGAACTTCACTTCAGACGGACGCTTTCCCGAGGGCTTGTCTTCAGCTAACTTAGGCTCGACAACTCTTCACCTAAGTGGATCTTCAGCTCGTTGTTCCTGCGATTACTCGGCGCAGGAGCAATTATCTATCGACGATAAATTGTCGAGTAGGAAGAGGGTTCACACCCTCACCCCCTCTCAGAACCGTGCGTGCGGAATTACCGCACACGGCTCCTCCCTATACCCTTTACTGAATATAGCTGATATGTGACCTCAGATTATAAATATCTACTTTCTTTCTTGGTGACGGTAATGGAAATTTATTCATGAAAAGGTTAAACTTATCCCATGTAAAAGATTTCCTTTGACTCCTTCTATTCATCCATTTGAATAGAAGGAGTCTTATATGATAGACAAATTCCTCCACGGTAGGAAGGTTATCAGTGATACAGTAGTAGTTGTAGTAACCCTTTAGTGAACGTTGGAGTCTATCCATAATCGCTTGAATTTTAAGATTGCGTTTTGACTTTAACCACTCTTTTGTTTCTTTTAGTTTTGTTCTCATTTTCTTCTTGTCGGTTTTCCTTTTAACGCGAAACTTTCCTTGTTTACTTTCACTACAATAGTGCGTAAAACCTAAGAATTTAAATGTTGGTGGTTTGTGATTCCCTGTTCTTTGCTCATTTTCCTTGGCAAACCTTCCAAATGGAATAACTTTTGTTTTGTCTTCAGCGATTTCTAGGTTAAACTTCTTCAATCGTTCTTTTAACGCACGGTAAAACTGTTGTGCATCTTTGTGATATTGAAAACAACATACAAAATCATCTGCGTACCTCACTATGTAAGCTTGTCCTTTGCATCTTTTCTTTACATGCTTTTCAAACCATAGGTCTAACACATAGTGTAGATAAACATTTGCAAGAATCGGAGAAGCTAGGCCGCCTTGCGGCGTTCCAAATTCATCTTTGTACCACTTCATATCCTTTACATACCCTGCTTTAAGAAATCTATTGATTAACCTTAATACGTTAGGATCATTGATCCGATGTTTTAGAAATTCCACCATCCATTTGTGATCCACATTGTCAAAGAACCCTTTAATGTCTACATCAACGATATAGTTCGTGTACCTTCTTTCAATATACATATTAAGTACCTTTAGCGCATCATGACAGTTTCGGTTTGGCCTGAAGCCAAATGAGCAATCTAGAAAGTCTTGTTCATAGATTGAATTTAAGATTTTGGCTAAACCTTTTTGAATGATCTTGTCTTCATACTCTGGGATACCTAGGGGACGCTTCTTCTTAGAACCTGATTTATCAATATAAACCCGTTTAACTGGTTGTGGTTTGTAGCTTTGTTTCTTCATTCGATTGATAAGATATTGAAGGTTCCCTTCCAGGTTTTCACTGTATTCTTGTTTCGTTGTCCCTAATATACCTGGTGCTTTATTTCCGTTGAGTTGATGATGACACTCTTTTAGGGAATCTTTATTCAGTAAGTGGATCAGTGAAGTAAATTTTAGTTCTGGGTTTGTTTTCGCTACTTCAGCTATTCGCATCAGTTTTGTTTCCATGAGATATGCCCTCCTACCTCTGTGTGTAGTTCATGTGTCCCTGATTCGATCGATACAAGGTGGATGCCTTTCCTCCGTCAGCGTTACCCGACTTCATTGGTACTACGCATCCATCCGACTTCCTGAATGACATTTGGCTTCCTCACTTTGTATCGCTTGTCTACCATACTTCTTTTCCAGAAGATCATTCAGGACCTCCCGAGTTGCCATACCCTACCAATGTCCAGCGTGCCGAGGTCACAGACTCCGGGGAAACCTATATAAACTTACCATAGTGTTTATACAGGTATTGCTTTCTGGAATTATAAGACCATCAGCTTTCCCATTTATAAGTTTTCGAAGCTCAATCCCTTCAACCACTTGGCTTACGGCCCACTGTCTTACTGTCTACGCTTAAAGGTTATAGTTGCCTACAACCCTCCAAGACTCGTTACGGGTGAGTGGTTAGCTCTTGCCCGGTGGGGTTCCCACCCACTATAAGATATAACCTATGCTCGGACGCTCTATAAATTCTGATAGTACAAATAAAACATACATTTAATGAGAAAATTTATAATATCATTCGTTTCATTGCGCAAAAAACGTAATTATGAAATTGATTCACATAAATAATCTAATAAAATAAACTTATTTTCAAACATATGGCTAAAACAATTGAATCCATTTTATTGAACAACTTTTACCATTAATAATTATGAGTGATTTTTTTAAATTTTTCTATAGTCAAAGTTAACTTTCTTTATATTTATTAAAACTCATTATTAATATCATAGATCTTTATACTCACTATTCAATTAAATCATCCTAACCCTTTATCCTAATTGAAATTTTAGCTAAGAACAGGCGAATTGTAATACGTTCCACTACAAGAATAGACACCTTAAATAAAGGTGTCTATAAAAGTGTGCCCGCATGTGCGGTTATCTTCCAGATTTCACGAACCCGCTCGATGGCAGGTGGGTGCTTTCAAAAGAATATTCAACTTCCTCTTAGAGGCATGTTGGCCAAACTTTAATCTTAAGCTCCCAATGTGAATTGGTGTTCGGTTCGAATTAATACTCGAAGTTCACCAACACCGCAGGCAACGTTATCTTTGATTTGTCTTTATTATATCATATTTTAAAGTTATATCAATAGAGCGTCCAAGAGATTCGACAGTTATATTCCTCCATATTTTGTCGCCTTATTCCATTTGCTTGTGGCGCTTCTTCATTACACTATATGTTTCCTTATCTCTAGATATCGGCAAGTTAATTTTCCTTATGCACCAATAAATCACCATGTGCCCAATCCCTAGAAGCATTAATGCGTAAGGAATCCCTTGATCCTCTTTAAATATAAGAATAAACGCCATTAATATTAATATAGACGTAATTCTCCCTGTGTTTACAAACAGTTCACGAACAACAATGTATTCTACACGCATTTCAGCGGCTTTCCAACCACTACCTATAACATCATATGTTAACGATACGTATGGAACTAAAAGGAGTGGATATGCGATTGAAATTGTTACACCGTAAGCAATTAAGAGTGTAAAGTTTAATTCGAAAACAATAAATAATACTGCCAAATATAAGATGATCCCACCAATAAAAATTGCTTTTTTTCGAAAGTGAGGCTTAATAAATCTTCCCACCAAGAAATAGGAGACAAATGCAACAGCTGAAGCGATTAATCCATATGTACCTAATGCAAGCTCACTCCCCGTTGCCACATATACCCAAACAACAATGACAAAAACAAAGCTCCCTTCACGCAAACCTTGAAAAAAATGAGCATACAATATTCGTCTCCACGCTTCATACTCTTTACGAATTTTTATGACACTCATTAATTCATATTTCCCTTTTGTAGTCCTCTTTTCCAGAAAAAAACTAACGATAACAGCGGCTACAAACAAGCTTAGTGAAATTCCAAAGATGAGCTTGTACCCTGTTAGCTTCTCCATATGAGTGATAAGAAAACCAGCCCCAATAGGACCAATCATTCCAGCAAAGGATGTTAAAATACCTAAGAATCCATTAAAAAAGTCTCGTGTTTCTGGCTCTGTGATTTCAAATGTAAGAATATTAAACGACAACCAGTAAAACCCATACCCTACCCCTAGTAAAGCACCGAGTAAAATTAAATACTTCCCTGCATCTTCTCCTAAAAATAAAACGGTAAAGTAAAAAATCGATAAAAAAATAACCCCTAACCGCAAAACGACTACGCGGTCGATCTTTTTCGCCAACTTTCCAGCTAAAATAAAGGTCAAGGGGTGCATAATAACGACAGACAAATTATATATTGCAAGATCCATAAATTCGCCTGACTGCTTCCATAAGTATACATTGACAAATGTATTAGATAAAGCAATACCTAACGCATATAAACCACCAATGAGTAAAAGAAAATTCAGATCTCGATTTACTTCTACATCACCGATAAATGCTTTTACAACCTTTTTCATGTGCCGACGCTCCTTTTAACATCACACACATTATTGTGCCACTACGATAAGATGATATGCGGAAACATCGAGATGAAAAAGGAGTGATTGACAAATAAACATAAAACGATTGTCAATAAATTTTCACTTTATTCAATTAAAAAGATAAAGGTTTTTTACCGATATAATAATTAGGGTGGATTTTTATTTCTAATTAAGGGGGAACAATTTTATGACCGAAGTCGACCATATTAAATTAAAAGATATTCAAAAGAAAAATGTATTAGTATTTACCGCTCTTTTCATTTCAATTTTTAGTGGATTGATTTTAACCATTGTTCAAGAAGAATTAACTAAAAGCATGCTATATGGAATTGAAATTATTTTTCTAATCGCTCTTTATTTTATACTTAAGTACAGTGTAAAAAGAGAAACACTTTTTCCTTATATTGCAATCCCGTTAATTTACATATTTACTATAACTTATATTTACTTGTTTGGTGGAGGATTAGCGGTAACTTTAATTTTCATCTTTTTAGCTATTGTATCTACCGTACATATGCACCGAGCGGTTTTTTGGATTGGTTTTACACTTGGTATTATAGGTATATACCTCAATACATTTCATTCACCTATTGAAGCACAAATACTTCAAGAAAACTTTGCGTCAACCATGCTTGTCTACTTTTTAATTGGTCTTTTATGTAATGTTCAAATTTATTTAAGCTCTAGACAATTTAAGCAAATTGAAGAATTACTTGTTAGAAGCGAAACTGAAGCGAAACAAAAAGAGAACGATAAACACAACTTAGAAAATAGCGTTAAAGAGATGATGGAAAAAATAGCTAGTGTTAACGATAGAGTCCAGGAAAACGTCCAGTCACAAGATGAAATTTCAACCGTTGTCTCTGAAATAGCATCTGCTAGCTCTATTCAAAGTGATCAGATTACAACAATCTCCTCAAATTCTGAAAATACACTTTCTCAGATGGAAGATATGTTAAGGAAGTCAAACGATATAAAAACACAAATAGAACAAGCAACATCAAACTCTACTTCTGGAAGTGAGCTCTTATCTAACTTAATGGAAGAAATGAAAACGTTAGAAGGACAGATCGAGGAATTGAGTTCTTCATTTGCTACATTAACGAACAAAATTAATGAAACAAATAACTTCTCTCAAGACATTATCAACATAAGTGAACAGACAAATTTACTTGCTCTTAATGCCTCTATCGAAGCAGCTAGAGCTGGTGAAGCCGGAAAAGGGTTTGCAGTTGTAGCTGATGAAATTCGTAAGTTAGCTGAAATGACGAATAAAACAGCTGAAAAAATAACGAATAACATTTCTAGTGTAAACCAAACAAATGAATCAGCTTTATATAAAATGGACGTCAATAAACAAATGGTTACTCAAAATTTAAACAAAACTAGTGAAATGAATGACTTCTTTACTGAACTGAACAAATCATTAACTTTTATTAACAACCAATTCAATTCCTTTAGCGAATTAGCTGAGGTAGCTAAAAATAACTCTGCAAACATTAAAGATTCTACAACTGATTTTGCATCTATGATCGAGCAAGCTTCTGCCAGTTTGGAAGAAGTAAGTGCTACAGTTGACAATTTAAATAAACAGAACCAACTAATCGCTAAAGAAATGGATGAAACGAAGTCGGTTGTAAAGTTGCTATCAAAATAAAAAACAAATCATTGGATTTATAACAAAAAACAAAACGTCCTTTTTATGTTGATTTGCAAGAGTGTTAACTTTTTGAATTATAGTGTGTAATGGTGATAGACGCCTAGGTCATTTTGAATTTATAATCTATAACGATAATAGATGTCTTTAATAAGTTGAAAGTACCAACATCCACCCTTTATAATTTTAGCGTCAATCTCTATCGTGAAGCCAGATTTCAATTCATGAAGGAGGTAAAATAGTATACCTCTACCGACTAAGCAACAAAGCTAATTTACCAACAATCATCAAGTACACTAAAAAACCCCTGAAGGCCGTTTGGCATACAGGGGTTTTAACATTATTTTGCTTCAGCGTAACGCTTTGCAACTTCATCCCAGTTAACAACGTTAAAGAATGCATCAACGTAGTCAGGACGCTTGTTTTGATACTTAAGGTAGTAAGCATGCTCCCAAACGTCAACACCTAGAATTGGTGTTTGACCTTCCATAATAGGAGTGTCTTGGTTTGGAGTACTTGTTACTTCTACTTTGCCGTTGTTCACAACTAGCCATGCCCAACCGGAACCAAAACGAGTTAGCGCAGCATTTTTGAATTCTTCTTTGAACTTGTCAAAGCTTCCAAACGCTCCATTAATAGCATCTGCTAAATCACCAGTAGGTTCTCCTCCACCATTTGGAGACATGATTTGCCAGAATAACGTGTGGTTGTAATGTCCACCACCGTTATTACGAACAGCTCCACGGATGCTTTCAGGAACTTGGTCAAGATTAGATAATAAGTCCTCTAAGCTTTTACCTTCAAGGTCGCTATGCCCTTCAAGTGCACCATTTAACTTAGTAACGTAAGTGTTGTGATGCTTCCCGTGGTGAATCTTCATTGTTTCTTCATCAATGTGTGGTGTTAATGCGTCATGTGAGTATGGTAGTTCTGGAAGTGTAAATGCCATTTCATATCTCCTCCTTAATAATTATGTAGGTCTCTGATAAAACCAAGATACAATCCTCGGTATCAGCCCACTATGATAGCACCCTTCTCACAGTAGAAAAGGGGCTTCATTTAATTTTTACATTATCAGAATTAACATGATGATTCAAATAAAATGCTTTCATTATTCTAAAAATCATTAGTGATGCCTACTATAAAAGCTATTACACTAAAGGAACAAACATCATTCTAGGATTTAACATTTCATTTGGGCTTTTTAGTTGAAACATCTTTGCCGTAGTAGAATATTCAATGATTATTGTATTGTCATATGCCCATTTATATTGGGTTTGAACCGCAACCTTTAAGCATTTTGAATTGCATAGAAGGAGTTCTTCCCCCTCGGAAATTTCCTTAACCTCTATTAACTTACTTACGCCACTTACAACACAGCCACACCCATCTATATCAAATTTAATTAGTAATAGATTAGAAGTAAGTTCTGGACGCCTAGATAATAGTTCTGTTTCAGCTGATTCGGTTATATAAATATTCATTTTCCCTTCTCCTTATACATCATTCATCATTTAAGTAAAGAATCGTTCAGCGATAAAAATAAAAACTCACTGTAATTTCAGTGAGTTTGTATCTTATGTATGGCGGAGGAGGAGGGATTCGAACCCCCGCGGGCCGTGAAGCCCCTGTCGGTTTTCAAGACCGATCCCTTCAGCCGGACTTGGGTACTCCTCCGTATTATATGGTGGACCCTGTAGGACTCGAACCTACGACCGGACGGTTATGAGCCGTCAGCTCTAACCAACTGAGCTAAGGGTCCTTGGTTTAATTATGTTTTCCGTCTCAGTGAAAAAAATTTATATGGTAGCGGCGGAGGGAGTCGAACCCACGACCTCACGGGTATGAACCGTACGCTCTAGCCAGCTGAGCTACACCGCCATAAACTTTGATTTCCTTTTCGGTGAGACAATGAATATATTAGCATGTCTTTTAATTTAAAGTCAACAATTTCTTTTATATTTTTTTATTATTTTTTTTAATATCGTTTTGTAAAGGAAAAAGTGGGGGTTGAACTTAAGTGAACAACCCCAACAAATACTATTCTTCTTCGCCAATAACAGCTTCTGCAATATTTACTGCATGGTCACCGATACGTTCTAGGTTACTAACCATATCAACGAATACGATTCCAGCAGAACCATCACAGCTACCTTCATTTAAACGTATAATGTGCTTTTTGCGTAGCTGACGTTCCATTTTATCAATTTGTTCTTCTTTTAATACAACAGACCTTGCAGCAACAATATCGCCATCTTCAAGGGCTTTTACTGCCTTGTGTAATGTTTCAATTGTTAAATCAAACATTTCATTTAAATCTTCCATAGCAAGCTCTGACATTTTCACCTTATTCGTAACTTGGTATTCAGCAAGTTCAATAATATTTTCCATATGATCTCCGACTCGTTCAATATCACGAACAGTATCCATTAACATGGAATGGATCGCAGAATCTTGAACTGAGAGTGAGTTAGCGGAAACTTTCACTAAATAATCGGTGATCTTTCTATCTAAATTATTGACCGCATCTTCAAACTGATAAGTTAGTTCAGCATGACGTTTATGTTTTGTTTTCACAAATTGAGCGGCTTCTTTTAAACCTTGCTCAGAAAGCTCAGCCATTCTTAACGTTTCTTTTTTCGCCTGACCAAGTGCAATTGACGAGGATTGAGATATTAATGTAGGGTCTAAATGCTGAGCCTTGTACTCAATGACATTTTCTTTACCCGGTAAAATTTTCATTACAATGTATGCGATAACTGCGACAAATGGTAACTGTAATAAAACATTTGCCCCATTAAAAATACCATGTGCAAATGCTATTTGCATTTCTGGTTCTAATTGAAGTCTTTCACTCAATGCGGCAATCATTTTCGTATACGGGACAATAAATATTATCACAATCGTTGCGCCAACTAAGTTGAAGATAACGTGAGATGCCGCTGCACGCTTAGCAGCAAGAGAAGCACCTAATGCTGCAATAACAGCTGTAATGGTTGTACCAATATTATCACCAAATAAAACAGGTAGAGCTGCTTGCAAATCAAGTGCTCCTTGAGCATATAATTGCTGTAGTAAACCAATTGAAGCTGTTGAACTCTGTACACTTACAGTAAAAATAACACCGATTAAGACACCTAATAACGGATTTTCACTCATTGAAACGGTTAATTCTCTAAACACTTCTAAGTCACGAAGTGGATATAAACCGTCTCCCATTAAGTTTAAACCATAGAAAAGCGCACCAAATCCGAAAAATACTTGTCCATAATTGTTCGCTTTTTTATTCTTAATAAAGAAGATTAGAAACGTTCCAATTGCAATAATAGGCAGTGCATAATCAGAAATTTTGAGTCCGATAATAAATGCCGTAGCGGTTGTACCAACATTGGCACCCATAATAACACCGATCGCTTGTCTAAAAGTCATGAAACCAGCATTAACAAGACCGATTGTTAGTACTGTAGCTCCAGTACTCGTTTGTAATAATACTGTTACAACGATACCTGTTAATACTCCCATTAGTGGGTTACTTGTAAACTTCTCTAAGATTTCTCTAAGCTTATCCCCTGCAACTTTTTGTAAACCATCACCTAAGTATTTAATTCCAAATAAGAAAATTGCCAATCCACCAAAAAACATAAATAGTAGATCCCTTAATGGTATTTCCAACCAGCTCATCCCCTTAATCCATGTAATCGACTTCTTTCGTCAACGAAGTCCATATTACGCTTAAAGTATTAATTGTTTGTTAATCAATTGTAAAGATTTTATTAAGTTTTCATATGCCATTCATTATCCTACACTTTTTCGACAAAAAAACCAATGCTTGTTTCTGAATTTTTCTTTCGATAAAATAAAATTGTATATTTTTCAATAGAGTCACGAAATCGATTAAAATAAATCAAGGGTTAAAAAAAGGAGTGCACTGATGAATATTATTCAACAATTTATTAAAAGTTTATACTCGCCAGAAACGATCGCAAAATTCCGTTTCCAAAAAATCGGTAAGGCGATACTTTATGTATTTTTCTTAATGTTAATTACAAGTATTCCTGCAGGGATCATGTTAGGAAGCGGATTCAACTCATTATATAACCAAGTGGATACGCATTTAAATGATTCAGTACCTGACTTCACGATTCAAAACGGAGTGCTAGACGCAGATGTTGAAGAGCCAGTCGTGATCGATGAAGAAGATGGTGTCATTATTTTTGATCCGACAGGGGAATATTCACTTACTGATGTATCCACCTATGGAGATGGCTTTGCAATGTTAGAACGTGAAGCTGTTTTTATTACAGGAGGCATCACAGAATCATTTAATTATCAACAACTCGGCTTAAATGTTTCAAGAGACCAAGTATTGGAGTTTTCCGAAAATGTTGGTGGGCTACTCCCTCTCATTATTGGTCTTATTCTAGTATTTATGTATATCTTCACAACAGGGTTGAAGTTTATCGGGATCTTTACGCTTTCACTGATTACATTATTTATGAAGCGGAATACAGCCTCACAGCTTCGTTACCGCCATTGCTGGGTTCTATCTGTGTATGCAGTAACTTTACCCACTACATTGTTTGCAGTCATCGAAGCTTTAGGAATATTTATTCCATTTTCGTTTACTATTTATTGGGTGATCGCGATTATCATGATGTATTTCGTCCTTAGAGAAGTACCTCAACCAAAACAGCCCGATGCTCCAGTACCACCTACAAACGAATAAAATCTGAATAAACTTAAGTCACATCCATGTGACCTTTTATCTCATCGTTGCTTAACGTAAAGAGGATGACTCAAAAGTGCTAGGCACTTATGAATCATCCTCTTTTCATTTTATTTTAGCTGGACAATAGTACGATTAAATATTGTTAGTATAATAATCTTCATTAAAAAGAAACAAGTACCTTTGGCATGAGCCAGGTACTTGTTTTTTAAAATCAGGCTTCATGTTATTTTTCAGGCACGACAACGATCCTCGTTCCATCTGCTGAAATTACTTTTATTTTTTTCTCCGCTTCTACCCATTGATTATCTGTTGTTGCACTATATAATTTACCATCCACTTCAATTGTACCTGTCGGACGAAATGGAGTCTTTGTTATCCCTGTTTTTCCTACTAACTCCTTGAATTCTTCATTCATTGAATTATAGCCTTCTTCACTAGATAGTTTGTCTTTAAAAGTAAGCTTCGCCCACATATCTCGCTTTGGAAAAACTTTTGTAAACAAATATGAAGTAGGTGCTGCCAACATAAGAGCCATTGCCACTAAAATTCCATATACGATATTTGGTGAAGGGATTGCAAGTCCTAGTATCATTAAAAGGATCCCAATAGCAGCTACCGTACCGTCTCCCGTTACTTTACCATCAAAGATGATTAACATTAAACCTATTAAATATAAGAGCACAACCCATAAGCTAGCAGAGGCCGTTAGATGGTGTGAAAAATACAACGCCATAATAACAACACCTATGATACCAAATATCCCTTTTACCCTTACCATTAGCTCTCCAAAAATAAATAACGTAGCTATAAAAACAACGAAGAAGCCAAAGGAGGCATTATCTAACATTTCCATTTTAATTCCCCCTGTCTCATTCTTTACATTTGTTATATCTATTGTATCAATCTTTACACTTATGTACATCTACGAAATATCTTGAAAAAAGTTTCATTCCGTTATAAACCATCGTAACGAGGTCAAAATGGACTTTATAGCTTAACCAGACCCATAAGAGCTGGGATTTATGAAATTCATTCACTCAGAATAATCTTTTTCCTTTTTTTATATTTCTATTTCTTCAGCTCCGGTGACGGTGGAAGATGATGCGTCGAGGCAGCTCGAAGAATATTAGCCTCTCCTAAAGCAAAGAACATAAAGAAATTGAAAAAGAACGGCATGAGTCACTCACACCGTTCAATATAGCTATTTATATTTTTCCGTGATTTCACTACTCATTACTTCATATTGATTTGGAACATTATAAATCGTTGATGATAACCAACCTCGCACAGCATCAAAAAGCTCTGCAAAGAAATCAACGACCGCTTGAATAAACCCTTGCCCTTCTTCACTCTGAATAAAATCGGTAATGTTATCACGAATTTTATTTATTTGATTTTGAACTTGATCCCAATCAATGTTCATATCTTTCATACGATTAAACAAAGAGACAAGACCATTAAGCTCTTCGTCTGTTAACGTCATTCCTAATTCACCTGCAATACGCTGAATAAGATCACGCAAATCTTCTTCTGTTTCAATATCTTGTTTTGCAATTTCTTCTTTAATTCGAGCCATCAACTCTGTCGCTTTATCGACACCATATTCGTCACCAAGCTCTACAGTTCTAACAAGCTCTTCATTGGCAATTTGTTTTTGTTCTTCTGGAATTGCTTCATCAGCAGAGATTTCATAAGCTTTTATAAGTCCTGTTAAAGCTCCTGTCCCAGATACTCCAAAGGGAGCAGTGACATACACATCAGCATCTCTCACACCGGCAGTAACAAGTGCGTTTGCATACATTCCTTCCGTGATACGAGTAATGTTATTCGTTTCAACGTTAATTCCTTCTCCACTATCAGTGATTGTTATCATAGAGGAAGAAATTGCGTTACTACCTATTTGACTAGCGGGGATATAGTCTCCTAAATATTCATGTTCTTCTTCATTTGTTACGTAAATCACTTGTGCCTCATCTAGGTCTGCACCCATTTCATTTAATAATGTTTGCTTATCCTCTTCAGATAAATCCTCACCTAAAGTAATGATGACATCTCCAGGTATCGCATCTGCAAATGAGACAGAAACAAATAAAAACCAAAATGCAAAGGTTGTTAATCCTATTTTCCATATACTTTGACGCATATGATCATCCCTTTCACCATCGTATTTATACATTTATCCCCTATAAGTAGAAAACACTATTTCTCCATAAAAAGAAAGGGACAAAAGGTCTATTTACTATATACTGCCAAGAGCACCCATTCTCTTCTCCTTCATGACCCATCCCGTATACAATAGAGCAGTCATGCCCATTAGTAATAACGTTGACCTTAAAAACATGTCCCATTCATACATCATCCAATAACTATATATCAGTGGGCCGAGAGCCACTCCTAAAAACCGAACCATACTATAAATTGATACGACCATTCCTCGCTCACTCTTTGAGACGCTAGAAGTCACAAAAAGGTTACAAACAGGTAATAGCAACCCAGCTCCTATAGAAAAGGCAGATATAACAAACATAAGGACATAGAAGTTATGATCAATCATTCCAATGATGACACTTAAAAATAAAAGAAGTAAAGATACGAACATGACCCTTGGTATATGTTCATCATTCCCACCAATAAACTTTCCTGAAACATATGAAGCAATCGTAAGTAATCCAAATGGAATAAAAAATAATACCCCTTTTGACCACCCAATAATTCCATAGATCCTCTCTGCTTCGTACGATAAATAAAACAATAGACCAAATAAAATAAAGAGTACCACTCCACCTGTAAAAAAAACAGGAATCAACCAATAATACTGACGCTTAAATGCATATTGAATCGTCTTTCGATAATCATGAAAACTTGTATAAGGTGCCCTTTTATCAAATTTTATAAAGAAAAACATTGTGAGAAATGCAACCAAAGCCATTAAAAAATATAAGAAAAACGAACTGTACCAAATAATCATGACAGCTAGAATCCCTAAAAACGGACTCATCATCTTTCCTACTCCATTTGATACCTCGATTGCTCCAAGGGCAACACTTCGCTTTTTTTCACGAAAAAGATCCCCGACCATTGTCATTGCAAGTGGTGCTGTACCTCCTGCCCCAAAACCTTGAATTGCTCGTCCGACTAACAATAATAGATATGATGATGGGAAAGGAGGTATTACCGCTGCAATTATTGAAATAACATTACCTATACAAATAATTGCTAAGGATATAAGAATTAACTTCTTCCTTCCATATAGATCTGATAAATAACCAATTAAAGGAATTGTCACAGCTGCTGGCACAGCGAATGCCGTTATAATCCAACCTGTTTCAGTTGGATGAAGCATTAATGCATGTTCAATATTAGGTAAGATGGGAATAAATATTGAATTACCAACAACCATAATTAGTGGAAGCATACTAAGTACCATAATGATCATACGTTCTTTTGAATTCACTCTTTCACCTCCAAAAAAATGTTCTAACTTAAGTGGACAAGCATATTGTTTTATAAAGAACATGTATATAAAAGGAGAATGTCTAATGAGACCAATTCTTGTACTTACTATTATTATCATCGTTATTGCTAGTGCTTATTACGATTTAAATACAGGGACGATCCCCGATCAATCAATAAATGAAAGTCCTGAACCTGAACTTGTCGCTTCTCAATTAGAAGATGATATAGATGACTCTGATGAAAGTGACATTGCCGAACCTGCTCTAGCTTATGAGGAGGTCATCGTAGAAGCAGGACACACTGTTTATGGTATTGTCCAAGCCTTACATCAAGACGAACCATTTAACGTTCAAGCAGAACAAGTTGTCAATGACTTCGAAGCATTAAATCCACAAATAGAAGCACACCGTATTATCGTCGGAGAATCATATCGATTTCCACTCTATTCGACGATAAGTGATGAAGATCACTCATAGTTCTTGCCACTTTGCTGCCCCGTTGATACAATGGATAAAGTGAAATTGCAATTACTATTCATTTATTACTTTTATAAAATAAAGGGGCGATCTAAGAATGACTGAGATCATTCATCGTAGAGATACACGTCCGGTCAAAGTTGGCCATTTAACGATTGGCGGGACAGATGAAGTAACGATTCAAAGTATGACAATGTCAAAAACACATGATGTTGAAGCAACGGTTGCTGAAATTACACGTTTAGAAGAAGCCGGATGTCAAATTGTTCGTGTAGCATGTCCAGAAATGAAAGATGCTGAGGCAATTTCTGAAATTAAAAAACGTATTAACATTCCACTCGTCGTTGATATTCATTTTGATTATAAGCTCGCTCTAAAAGCTATTGAAGGCGGAGCAGATAAAATCCGAATCAACCCAGGGAATATCGGTAGAAAAGAAAAAGTAGAAGCCGTTGTTAATGCGGCAAAGGAAAAAGGAATTCCAATTCGTATTGGGGTCAATGCTGGATCACTTGAAAAACGAATTTTAGAAAAGTATGGCTACCCTACTGCTGACGGCATGGTCGAAAGTGCTCTTCATCATATCAAAATTTTAGAAGATCTCGACTTCCATGACATTATCGTTTCAATGAAAGCTTCTGATGTGAATTTAGCAGTCGAAGCTTACGAAAAAGCGGCAAAAACTTTTAATTATCCACTTCATTTAGGGATCACTGAATCCGGAACACTTTTTTCAGGAACAGTAAAAAGTTCTGCCGGATTAGGAATATTGCTCCATAAAGGGATCGGAAGTACAGTTCGTATCTCCTTAAGTGCAGACCCTGTTGAAGAGGTAAAAGTTGCTAAAGAGCTACTTAAATCCTTTGGTCTAGCAGCAAATGCAGCTACATTAGTTTCATGCCCTACTTGCGGAAGAATTGAGATTGATTTAATCAGTATTGCAAACGAAGTCGATGAATATATTCAAAAAATAAATGCTCCAATTAAAGTTTCTGTGCTTGGCTGTGCCGTTAACGGCCCAGGTGAAGCGAAAGAAGCAGATATCGGTATCGCAGGAGCTCGCGGCGAAGGACTTTTATTCCGTAAAGGAAAGACCATCCGTAAAGTACCTGAAGAAACGATGGTTGAGGAACTTAAGAAAGAAATTGATAAATTAGCAGCTGAACACGAAGAAAAACAGCGTCTTGAAAAAGAACAATTAGAAACAAAATAACGGCTAAAAACGCGGGGAATTTTCTCCGCGTTTTTTATATTATAAAGTTGTCCGCGACTTTTTCGATTTGTCCGTAACTTTTTCGGTTTGTCCGCAACTTTTTCTGTTTGTCCGCGAAAATCTCGATTTATCCGCAACTTTTTCCATTTGTCCGTGAGTTTTTTGATTTGTCCGCGACTTTTTCCATTTGTCCGCGACTTTTTCGATTTGTCCGTAACTTTTTCCATTTGTCCGCGACTTTTTCAATTTGTCCGCAACTTTTTCTATTTGTCCGCAACTTTTTCTATTTGTCCGCGACTTTTTCTATTTGTCCGCAACTTTTTCCATTTGTCCGCGACTTTTTCTATTTGTCCGCGACTTTTTCTATTTGTCAGTAACTTTACTAGTAGAGAAAACATCAATAACAATTTAAAAGACTGGCCACTTATGACCAGCCTCATCATGTTCCATTTATATGAAACATCACACGTATGGCATTTTATGATACAAATGGTGCGAAAAAGACACTCATGATAATCGAAAAGGCACTAATAGCAATTGCTGTATAGCCAAGCCCTTTTGCATGTCGATTAAGCGAAACAAACCCTAAGACTAAGCCTGCAGCGGCAAAAATGATTGGCAAGAAAAATAAAGATACGATTGATAAAGCAAGTGCAAGTGTACCGACACCTTTACCTGCTACTGCTTCATCTTCATTTTCTGTATCTTCAACTTCTCTTGTCTTATCAGAAGAAAGATCAACTTGTTGTCTTCCCCCTACTAAGCCAGGATTGGGCGTATATTCAGCCGCTGTTTCTTCTCTTAAGTCAGGATGATGTTCCTTTTCAGGGTCAACCTTTTTATCATCACTACGCTCATCTTTTACTACATGGAAATCACGTGGGTGATTCTTATCATATTCGGACATCTAAATCCACTCCTTTGCCATTACGTGTAGCCTTAGTATGTTACAATAAAAGAGTGATTATGGATGACAATGATTTCAAGTGTAAAGTGGTGAGAAAATGAATAAAAAACGTTTTGGGATTGACATTGATGGAACAGTAACGGATCCAGCAACCTTTATCCCGTATTTAAATGAACACTTTAAAAAAGAGCTCACGATTCATGACATTAAAGAATACGAATTATCAACAGCTCTCGGTGTGACAAAAGAAGATTTTTGGAAATGGATGAAAATACACGAACCAAATATTTATGCGCAAGCTGAATTAGCGATTGATGCACATCAAATATTAACAGAGTGGACAAATGAGCATGAGCTTTATTACATTAGTGCAAGACCAACTGAATATTTAAACCTGACTACTGATTGGTTTAATAAAACAAAAGTTCCATATGATCACATCGAACTAATTGGTACACATGATAAAATTTCTGCCGTAAAACAACATCGTGTCGATCTTTTCTTTGAAGATAAGCACGATAATGCGTGTAATATAGCTGAAGAGTGCGAAATTCCTGTTATTTTAATGGATACACCTTACAACCAAGACCCTGTTCATAAACTCGTTAATCGTGCAAAAGATTGGCAAGCTGCAAAAAAAATTGTTCAATCATTGCTATAAAATTCGATGAGCTCTATTCTCAACTCTAAGGGCAGTTGGTCATACATGAAATAAATTCTAATAAAAACAAGCAAAAAACCCAAGCTAAGCAATTATAACTTTAGCTTGGGTTTTCGTTTTTTTGGCATTGATTACAATATCCATATACTTCAAATTTATGTCCAACTATTTTAAAACTTTCATCTCCAATTGGAAACATCTCCATCGGACAGTCATGAATATGCTTTGTCTTTCCACAATCTAAACAAATTAAATGATGGTGATGGTGTTCTGTAGAACACGAAAATCGAAACTTTTTTTCACCATCTAACTCTGTTGCTTCCAATATCCCTAAGTCTGTAAAAAGAGAAAGGTTACGATAAATTGTATCGAAACTTAATCCCCCATATTTTTCTTGGAGATGATCTAATACGTCTTTAGCTGCTAAATATCTTTTCTCATCGGAGAATAACTGCAATATATCTTCACGTTTATCTGTATGCTTAAATCCTTCTTCTTTTAAACGTTGCATTGCTTCTTGCATATTCACGGCTCGTCTCCCCCTCTGACCCTTATACTGATTTTACTGTTTGGATGAAC